>CAWJJO010000016.1:0-136412 GCA_963843285.1 uncultured bacterium | reverse complement strand
TGTTTATGTAGCTGCTGGACTCGTCATTGCTCCGTCGCAAAGTCCACGGCCTTTCGCAGCGAGGAGTCGGCCCCTGCGGGGCGTTGCAGGATCACCACCTGGATTTTCTGGAAGCCCAGTTCGCCGAGTGTGATGAGCGTTTCCTCGATATAACGCGAGTAGGCGTCAGCGGGAACGTGCACGGTCCCTTGATCCGGGCCGCTGGGGGTACCCCGTAGGGAGCAGAACCATATCGGAGGGGCGATGACGGCCTTCTTCCTTCGCCACGGCCTCGATGGCCTCGTCGTACCGCGCCGCGTCAATGCCGACCGGCTGATCCGGCGACTCGGCCTCGATCACCCCCAGCGGCAGCAGGCAGACGGCGCCCTTGCCCGCCGCGTCGCGGATCTGCCCGGGCCGCATGTTCTCCAGGCGCGCCCGGAATCTCCGCTTGGTCCCACGGGGAACTCCTGATATCAGGTTCATAGGCATACGTCGTCATCGCCAACCCTCCCACAAGAGCCAACCCGTACCCCAACACCCAAGCGCTCATCGCCACTCCTTCCGCCCAAGCCGGCCGATCTGAACTTCTCTCACCCATTCGGGATGCTGGTCCACGAGTTTCCAGACAGCCTTGTCGCCATGGAGAACGACCATTTGATCGAACAACTCTTTCGAAAAGACCATTGGATGCCCTCTCCGTCCGCGGTAGGAGGCCAACACGATCTTCCCGCCTTCCCGGCGCCAGACGGAAACAACTTCTTCGACAATTCGCGGATCCACGCCGGGTTGATCGCCCAACAACACCACAATCGCATCCGTTTCCGGATTACATGCCGCGATGCCAACACGATACGATGCGGAGCATCCCTGGCCAATCGCCGGATTTTCAACAACTTTTGCGTTCCCGAATTTCACTTGTTTGCGTACTTCCTCAGCCGCAGTGCCTAAGACAACCACGACTTCATCCAGGGCCTCACATGAATCAAGTTGCTGAACGACCCAGCCCAGCAGAGTGGTTCCCTTAAACGAAAGCAGTTGTTTGGGTTGTCCTAAACGGCTGGAAGCGCCGGCTGCAAGGATCAGTCCGGAAACCTTTTTTCTCATGGAAACGTTGGCGGGCTACCTGGCGTACTGGACTGGAGTACTTTCGAACGTCTCCTTGCACCGCCGGCAGCAGAAGTAATATTGCTTCCCCTCGTGTGTTGCAATGTGTTTGGCATTTGCAACATCCACCTTCATACCACAAATGGGATCCGTGGCTGTTTCTGGCTCTTGGAAGACCGGGACTTCCGTGACAGGTTTTTCATTTCGTGCTGTCGTTTGCTTCCTCCTCAGCTGGAGAATCTCAGCCATAATACTGAAAGCAATTTCCGGAAGTGTTTCGGCGCCCAGATCGAGGCCCGCAGGACACTTTATTATCTTCAGGTAGGCTTCCGGCACTCCTTTGTCGCGCAGATACTGAAAGATGGACTTCGATTTTTCCCTGCTCGCAACAAACCCTACATACGCAGCATCGCCTCCCGCAGCCGCGGAAAGCGCATCTTCATCCCCGTCTCCCATGGTCGCAACAATCACATAACTCCGTGGGCCAATGCGATTCTTAACCTGGTCAAAATCGGTCAGCAGTGTGTCAGGATCGGGGAACGCAGCTCGCGCGACGGCCGGTCCCGCAACACACACGTTGAAATCCAGCATTTTCCCTAGGTGTGACAGCGCCTGTGCTACAGGAGAATGACCCAGAATCAACAATTCCGGCCTTGCCAAAACAGGTTCCAAATAGATCTGCAACGACCCACCTCCCTGACAGGTCATGAGATATTCCTGCACCCCCTGCCAGTCCTTCTTCACGCTATCGGGACTAATCACAATGAGACTAGGCTTCCCGGATTGCAGCGCCTTTTTTGCTTCACGCAGGACAATTGGCTGGACACACCCTCCACCAACCCAACCTGTAATCGAGCCGTCCTGATGGATGATCGCCCTGGATCCCGGCTTCGCCGATTGCGGCCGCCGATAGGCCACAACGGTAGCCAGCACGAACGGTTCACCCTTCGCGCGAAGCTGAACTGCTTCTTCCAGGACATTACCCCATGTCATTTCAATCACCAGGCGCAATATTTAACCGATCGGTTAAGTATTTAGCGTGTGCGCGACGACGCGCCAAATCTACTCCGTCACACCTTTTTCGCGTAGAAGTTTCCAGACCTTGAACGGTGTAATGGGAATATCAATATGACGAACGCCCAGGTGCCACATGGCATCCACGACAGCGTTTACGATCGCAGGGGGCGCGCCGACTGTCGCAGATTCTCCGACGCCCTTTGCCCCGAGTGGATGATGTGGCGACGGAGTACAAGTCTTATCGGTTTCCCAGTTTGGAGTCTCCATCGAAGTGGGAAGCAAATATTCCATGAAGCTTCCCCCAATGATGTTGCCGTCCGGATCGTACTGGATCTCTTCCATCAACGCAGGAGCAAATCCCATCGTTAAACCGCCGTGCACCTGTCCTTCTACGATCATTGGATTGATAATGTTTCCACAATCGTCCACCGCGACAAAACGACGAACCTTCACTTCTCCGGTTCCCTTATCAATATCCACAACGCAGATGTAGCTGCCAAAAGGATATGTAAGATTCGGCGGATCATAGTAATCCACAGCCTCCAACCCGCCTTCCATTCCGGGTGGATGGTTTGTGTAGGCCGCAAATGCAATCTCCTGTATCGTCTTGGCGCGATCCGGAGAGCCCTTCACCGAGAACTTCCCGGGCTGCCATTCGAGATCCTCTTCACGTGCTTCTAATAGATACGCAGCAATCTTCTTCGCTTTCTCGCGGATTTTTCGGGAAGCCACCGCGCAAGCGGCGCCCCCCACTGGCGTGGAACGGCTTGCATATGTGCCAAGACCGTAGGGACAAGTATCGGTGTCTCCTTCTTCCACAGTAATGTCGTTTACCGGAATTCCAAGCTCTTCGGCGATGATTTGAGCGTATGTTGTTTCATGTCCCTGTCCCTGTGACTTCGTGCCGAAGCGCGCGATCGCTTTACCGGTGGGATGAATCCGTATTTCCGCTGAGTCAAACATCTTCAAGCCGAGAATGTCGAAATGTTTTGAAGGCCCGGCGCCAACAATTTCGGTGAAACTGGAAATGCCGATTCCCATCAACTCCCCTTTTTTCCGTTTCTCAGCTTGTTCCTTGCGCAGGTCCTGATAACCAATCCTCTTCATTGCCAGGTCCAGGGCTCCATTGTAGTTTCCACTGTCGTACTCCCAGCCAAGCGCTGATTTGTATGGAAAACTTTCCGATTTGATGAAGTTCTTTTTCCGGAAATCTGCTGGATCCATACCGATTTGATGAGCCATAATGTCGGCCATCCGTTCAATCGCATGGACCGCCTCAGTTACACGAAAAGAGCAACGATACGCGATTCCACCTGGAGGCTTGTTTGTATAAGCTGCATCGACTTCCACATGAGCGGCTTTGAAATCGTAGGAACCGGTGCAAATGTGAAAAAGTCCAGCCGGAAATTTCGAAGGATTGGCCGCCGCATCCGTATAACCGTGATCCGCAAGCGTCTTGATGCGAAGCGCGGTCATTGTCCCGTCTTTTTTCGCAGCAATCTCAGCGGTCATGTGGTAATCGCGCGCGAAAGAATCTGACATCAGATTCTCCATCCGGTCTTCAATCCATTTCACAGGCTTGCCGGTCAGGATGGCTGCGGCTGATGCAACGACATATCCCGGATAGATCGGCACTTTGCCGCCAAAACCGCCACCGATGTCAGGAGAAATGATGTGAATCTTGTCTTCTGGTATACCGGTCACGATCGCAAACGCAGTTCGAATGACGTGCGGAGCCTGGGTCGTCATCCACACAGTTAGTTTTCCATAGATCCTGTCGAATTGCGCGACGCACCCGCATGTTTCAATCGATGAAACATGAATTCGGGGCAAGTAGATCTTTTCGGATACTGTGACATCGGCCTCCGCAAAGGCTTTATCCGTTGCTGCTTTGTCACCTGTCTCCCAATGCCAGATATGATTGTCAGTCTTGCCCGGCTTGTCTGTACGTAATACGGGAGCACCCGGCTCCAAAGCCTTGAACGGATCCACCACGACCGGAAGCGGCTCGTAATCTACTTCTACTGCGGCAACACCATCCGCGGCGATGTAACGATCGGTTGCCAGAACACCTGCGACTTCCTGTCCTTGAAACATCACTTTTTCAATGGGCAGAACCATTTGCGTATCGCTCATCAAAGTGGGCATCCAGGCAAGTTTGTGCGCCGCCAAATCCTTGCCGGTCACCACAGCTAACACACCTGGAATTGCCAGAGCTTTTGAGGCGTCGATGTTCTTGATTATTGCATGAGGAAGTGGGGAGCGAACCATATCCAGGTAGATCATTTCAGGCAGCTTGATATCATCCACATAGTTCCCTTTTCCACGAAGAAAACGAAGGTCTTCCTTGCGCTTTACGGAATGCCCCATTCCACCGACTTCTGGAGTTGTTCGCGGTTCCATCATTGACCTCCTTCACGCATCTTGGCAGCAGCGTGTTGCATGGATTTGACGATATTCACATATCCGGTGCACCGGCACAGATTGCCCGAAATAGCTTTTCGAATATCCAACTCCGTCGGGTTGCCATTTTCTCTTAGCAGCGCGTATCCGGTCATAAGCATGCCGGGAGTACAAAAGCCGCACTGTAAACCATGTTCTTGCCGGAAACCTTCCTGGATCGGATGAAAATTGCCATTCTGTTCCAACCCTTCCACCGTCATGACTTCACGACCGTTTGCCTGCACTGCAAAAATGGTGCACGACTTCACAGGCTTGCCATCCAGAAGGACTGTGCAGGCGCCGCAGTGGGTGGTATCGCAGCCGATGTGAGTGCCTGTCATTCCCAGGACTTCGCGGATCAAGTGCACTAACAG
This sequence comes from uncultured bacterium, assembly GCA_963843285.1. Taxonomy (GTDB): domain Bacteria; phylum Acidobacteriota; class HRBIN11; order JAKEFK01; family JAKEFK01; genus CAZDDB01. The sequence goes on along the minus strand of CAWJJO010000016.1, from coordinate 131,493 downwards.
AAGACGGGGCTCAACCTGTGCGGTGCGCTCTGCCCCATTCACCTTTAGCTGAATTTGCTGGGTAGACATGCTACTTCCCTCCTGTTGCGCGCTCGACGGCCCGACGTAGCGCGCGCGCGGTTAGAACGCGAATCAGGTCGCGTCTGTATGCTTCCGAGCCGCGAAAATCAGTTCTCGGCTCCGAATCATCGGCCGCTATCTTCGCTGCTTCCTTGATTGTGTTTTCATCCAGACGTTTTCCCTGCAGGAATTGCTCCGCTCTTACGGCCTTGATGGGAGTCAGAGCCGCATTGGTCAGACCGATTCCTGCTTGCTTGCAGTTTCCCTCACCGTCCAGAACAACCTGTGCCGCCGTTGCCGCAATTGCAAAGTCTCCTACTTTTCGTTCCAGCTTGACGTACGCGCCTCCGCTGCGCGCAGCAGGAACAGGCACTCGAACTTCAATCAGGATCTCGTCCCGCTCAAGCGCGGTTTCGAACAACCCTGTGAAGAAGGAAGACGCAGGAATCGTCCGTTCGCCTTTCGGCCCTCGTGCCACAAACACGGCGCCCGTAGCAAGCATGGTGGCAGGATGATCGTTCGCCGGATCGCCATGTGCGACGTTTCCACAGATCGTAGCCATGTTCCTGACAAGCGGATCCGCAATCACTGCACAGGTATCCGTTAGAATCGGATACTTGGATCGTACAAGATCCGAGTTTTCCAGATCTGACTCACGAACGAGCGCACCGATCCGAAGCCACCCGTCTTGCTCACGGATATGAGCAAGGTCAGGAATACGGTTGATGTCGATGATGAAACTTGGAGATGCAAACCTGAGTTTCATGAGCGGAATGAGGCTTTGACCACCCGAAAGAATCTTTGCATCGCTATATTTCGATAGAAGTGAAACTGCCTCGTCTAAGGTTTGTGGGGAAAAGTATTCGAATTCGCCCGGTATCATCGTTGTCCTCCCGGAGCACGAAAGTTGAAGAACACAAACTTGAAGGAAGTTGAGAAAGTATTGACAAATCTAGATTAAACGCAACAAACCGCCCTGTCAACGAACTCGGGGAACCACGGACTTTCCTTCCTAACTCTGCGTCTCTGCGGTAAATCTCGTCGCCTTTAAGTGGCGCGGTCGTGGATTGGGCCCTTGCGATTCCGCAACAAACCTGCGGTACGGCCTGCAAGTACCGCCTGAATTTCACCAACTATGGCAAGCGCGATCTCTTCGGGTGATTCGGCCCCCAGATCTATGCCGGCAGGACTGTACAGCCTGGCAACCTGTTCTTCGGACGGTGTCACCCCTTGTTTGGCGAGATCGGCAAGCAGCATATCCGTTCTCTTTCTGGGGCCAAGAACGCCGAGATACCGTATCGGAGATTGCAGAAGAGCGCGCAGGATATCTGCATCATGCGAATAATTGTGGGTCATGATGATCCCAACGCTGCGGTGATCCATCTTCATATTCTTTTGAATGTCCTCGGCATTGGAAAGAATTACTTTGTCGGCTTGCGGAAACCGCTTTGCCGAAGCAAATGCGGGGCGACTATCAACGACTGTAACATTCCAACCCAGTTCTTTCGCAAACCGGACGACCGGGATCGTATCATGTCCCGCGCCAAATAATAATAGAGAAATTGCTGGCTGAATCGATTCAATAAATACTTCGGCAGTTCCACTGGACAACCTGTAGTCTTGAACTCTCGATCGACCGTCGCGAAGCGCCTCACGGGCATCTCGCAGCACTGCATCCGCGAGTTCGCTGCTTTCGATTCGGGTATTGGAACTACCATCCTCACGCAAGCTCAGTCGTGAACCTACTTGAGCACGTGGGTTGCCTTCCACACGAAAAACTGTCGCGAGAACTCCGGAACGCTCCGTACGCACACACTCTGCAAGAAATGAAAGATCACCTTGAACCTGATTGAACGACTCAATCAATAAATGCACCACACCGCTACATCCAAGCCCCAATCCCCAAACCAGATCATCATCTGAAGATGTGTCATAGTGAACAAGAACCGGCTGACCGGAATCCATTACCTTCTTTGCGTGTTCAAAAACATCGCCCTCAAGACAACCGCCGCTGATCGATCCCACCATCTCTCCTTCTTTCGTCATCAGCATCCGCGCACCAGGGCGTCTGTATGTCGAGCCCTTCGCCTTTACGATCGTAACCAGGGCTGCGGATTGACCTGCTTTCCTCGCCTTTTCAACAGCAGAAAGAATGTCCAGTAACTCTTTCAACTCACTCCTCTCATAAAATGTTTTCTCTTCTTACGCGAGCCCAAATGATGAGACAAGTCTTCCAGACTCTCGAGATTATGCGCGGGAAGAAAGAGGCCAATGTAAGGAAGGGCAGCGTTCATACCCTGGCACGACGGCTCATAGTCCCGGTTACCCAGCAACGGATTGAGCCAGATCAACCCGTTTGCCTTCCTGTGAATCTGTCTCATGCAATCCTCAAGAAGCTCAACCTCTCCGATGTCCCATCCGTCACTCAAGATCATGACTACGGTGTCCCTGTTCAGCAACGTCGGCGCATGATCTTCCAAAAACGTTCGCAGACATTTTCCAATTCGTGTGCCTCCCGACCAATCTGAAACCGAAGTGGAAATTTCCTTCAAGGCGTCGCTGAGATTTTCCCCCTTCAAAAGATGGGTGATTCGATGGAGCGATGTGCTGAACGCAAAGGTCTCAATGTGCCGGAATACCCGTTGCAGGGCAAAGAGAAACGTAATCCAGAAACGGGCATAAGTTTCCATCGAACCGCTCACATCGCACAGCAAAACAATCTTTGCGGGGCGAAAGGCACGCGAACGAAACGCAAGATCGATCACTTCGCCGCCATTGCGAAGGCTGCGACGCATGGTTCGCCGAAAATCAAGTTGTTGATGAGTCCGGTCCATCCGAAAACGCCTGCTCAGCCTGGCGCCAAGAAGCCGAGCAATGTTTCTGAGGAGACGCATCGCCTCAGCCACGTCCTCTTCGGTGAAGTTACGAAAATCCTTTCGCTTCAGAACCTCCATCGGGCTATAACCAGGTAGAGCCTCCTCACCTTCCGTTTCAGGTTCAGCATTCCACGACAAAAGTCCGCGCTCCTCTTTCTGATTCTGTCGGGTCTGAGAGGCGAGCTCCTTGGTTACCCAGTCGGTCTCCTGCTCGACCTTAGACATCGGCCTTTGCATTTTCCTGCCCCAGAAAAAGTCGTAGAGATTGTCAAAAACCTCCTGTTCCCCGCGATTCCCGGTAAGCACCATTCTCAAAGCCAGACGGAACACTTCCTGATCCGCAATTCCGATCATAGCAAGAGCGCGAAGGGCATCCGATTCTTCAGCAGGTCCGAGCAGGAATTCGTGACTTCTCAACAACCGGCAAAAAGCAACTATGTTCGCGCTGAGCTCAGCATGAATCGGCCGGTCAATCATGTGACGGACTGCTCCCTGTGGCTTGCTGCAAGTTGGATTCATTCGCGATGCTCTGCAAAATCTCGCGCGCAAACTGCGTTTTTATTTTCATGGCGTCTTCTTGCGACTTGAATAGAAGACCCAGCGTCTCATTTACGGTGACTTCATCAAGGTGCAACTTATGAAGGGCGACCAATGCTTCGGCCCAATCGAGAGTTTCCGAAACACCAGGCAGTTTGACGAGCTTTTTCTTGCGGATGTTTTGTATAAAAAAACAAATTTCCGATGCAAGCCGTTCATCAATCCCGGGAACCTTATTGCGAACGATGGCCAGCTCTTTCTCAAAGGCCGGATAATCAATCCATAGATACAGACACCGGCGGCGTAGAGCATCGGACAACTCACGCGTCCGGTTGCTCGTTGCCACAACATGAGGAATGCGAGTCGCGGAGATGGTCCCAATTTCAGGAATCGAAATCTGCCAGTCAGAAAGAATTTCAAGTAGAAAACTCTCAAAAGCTTCGTCGGAACGATCCACTTCGTCGATCAACAGAACAGGCGTACGGTCGCTGGTCAGCGCCTGCAAAAGTGGCCGCTTGAGTAAAAACTCTTCGCCGAAGATGGCGGCTTCTTTTTCTTTGATCGGCTTCTCACTGCGTTCCTCTAGTTTGAGATGGAGAAGCTGTCGCTGATAGTTCCATTCGTAAAGAGCCTGATTTGCGTCGATTCCCTCATAGCACTGAAGCCGAATCAACGTGGCATCGAGGACTTTTGCCATGACCTTGGCAATTTCGGTTTTTCCAACCCCGGACGGTCCTTCCACCAAAAGAGGCTTTTGCAAGGTAATGGCTAGATAAACGGCCGTAGAAATAGTTTTGTCTGCTATGTAACCATGCGTTTCCAGCATTTGCTGGATGCGGCCGATCTCCGGTTGATCCACAATCTTCCCTGCGAACACTTATATAATAATGTAGAATTGTCCTGACGTTAAATGTTTTAATGGAAACAGAATACATCGATGGCATTTCGAATTGAGGACAAATTTGAAGTAAAAGCGCCGGTAGAGCGAGTTTGGTCGTTTCTGATCGATCCGAATCAGGTTGTTCAGTGCCTTCCGGGTGTAAAGCTGACGGAGATCCAGGATGAACGGACTTTTCTAGGTGTCATGACGGTAAAGATCGGGCCGGTCTCCATGAGCTTTCAGGGGAAGGTACAGATGACAGAACTAGACGAAAAGGAGCGCCGTGTCCGGATGTCAGGAGAAGGACGTGAAGGAGGAGGATGGATCAAAGGATCTATGTTCAGCCAGCTTTCTCCGACTTCGGAGGGAGGGACGGAAGTCGCAGTGCAGACAGAGCTGGACATCGCGGGGCGAGCATTGCAGTTCGGCAGGAGTTTGGTCGAATCGATTATGAAGCAGCAGTTTCAAAAATTTGCCCAAAGCGTCCGAACTCTCCTGGAGGTTCAGCAATAAAGGAGAATCCACAGATGAACACCGATGAACACGGATATGTCGAAGGAATTCGCCTTGGGCTTTTTTATCTGTGTTTATCTGTGGTGCGCTTAAAAAGTCGCTAGGTGGAAACGGAGTTCGCTTTCTCATCCAGTGCGGTAATCAGTGTCTGCCACGGGAGCAGAGCACATTTGATGCGCACAGGGAACTGGCGAACACCCTTCAGAGGGCTCAGATCACCTAACTCTTCCTGCCCCGTATCCGCACACTCTAACATGTGTTGTAGGAGTTCATAGGTCGTTTGTGTTTCTTCACCGGTCTTTCCCTTCACCGCTTCGGTCATCAGCGATGCGGAAGCCTTTGAGATCGCGCATCCTGAACCCTGAAAACCAATTTCGTGGATGATTCCTCCGGCCACGAGAACATGAACGACGATCCGATCGCCGCACACGGGATTGTATCCTTCCGCTGTTCTGTTTGATCCTTCCGGTTTGTAGAAGTTTCTTGGATTCCTATTGTGGTCCAAGATCACCTGTTGATAGAGTTGATTCAAATCGGACATCAGTGAAAAATGCGCTCCACCCTTTGAAGGGCAGTGATGAAGGAATCGATTTCTGTCTTTGTATTATAGAAGGCAAACGATGCGCGGGCCGTTGCCGGTACGCCAAACCGCTGCATGGCGGGCATTGCGCAGTGATGACCTGCGCGAATGGCAATTCCTTCCTGATCCAGAATTGTACCGATGTCGTGTGGATGCACGCCCTCCATTACAAATGAAAGAATCGCTGCTTTTTCTGAGGCGTTCCCGATCACTCGTATTCCGGGTACATCCGAAATTCTTTCTGTCGCGTATGCGATTAGATTCTGCTCGTACGGGGCAATCTCATTGAATCCAACGGCGCCGACATAGCCAATGGCAGCGCCAAGCCCGATCGCGCCTGCAATTGCAGGTGTTCCTGCCTCGAACTTAAAAGGCAATGTATTGTAGGTCGTCCTCTCAAAGGTGACGGATCGAATCATCTCTCCCCCACCTTGATAGGGCGGCATTTTTTCCAGAAGAGCAGACTTGCCGTACAGCACGCCGATTCCGGTTGGACCAAACAGTTTGTGACCGGAAAACGCATAGAATTCACAATCCAGGTCTCTTACATCCACGGACATGTGCGGAACCGCCTGCGCTCCATCCACAACAACGACTGCTCCAAACTCATGGGCCGCCGCAATGATCTTCTTGATCTGATTTACTGTGCCGATTGCGTTGGACACATGCCCAACGGAAACCAGTTTCGTTCTGGCGTTCAGCAATCTCTCATATTCATCAAGAATCAGCTCGCCTTTTTCGTTCACGGGGATGATTCTGAGCGTCGCGCCGATCCGCTCACAAAGCATCTGCCACGGAACTATGTTCGAATGGTGCTCGATCTCGCTGATGATAATTTCGTCTCTTTCGCCGAGAAAAGTGCGCCCGTAGCTCTCGGCAACGAGGTTGATCGCTTCGGTAGTCCCTCTCACGAAAATAATTTCCTGCCTGTCTGAAGCATTCAAGAAAGACCGTACTGTTTCCCGCGCAGCTTCAAATGCGTCCGTGGCCTTCTCACTCAGATAATAGATTCCCCTGTGGACATTCGCGGTTCCCAGGGAATCGTAGCGATGCAGGGCATCGATCACGCTTTGCGGCTTCAATGCGGTCGCGGCATTATCAAAATAGATCAGCGGTTTTCCGTAAACAGTCTGATGCAGCGCCGGAAAATCTGCCCGGACGCTTTCTGACCAGTTATTGCGCATCCTTTTTTACGCGGATACCGCGTTTTTTCATTTCGCGTTGAACTGAAACGCGCACATCCTCCCGGAGCATGCGCGCGTGATACATCTTGATTAGGTCCCCCGCAGATGCTCCGGGAATCATATCGAGCACAGTGGCTGGAGGTGTTTTCGGGTTTGTAAGAATTCCTTGACGGATGGGATCCTTAATCATCCAATCCCGATGTTGCAGAATCGTTAAAATTGTTTGAATCGGTGAACCGGGATTTCGGGCCATGAAAGCGATTTCACTTTCCGTCAAGCGCGGGTTTCGAAGCAGGAATTCGTGGATCTTGGGATTGGCTTCTTGCATCAAAATCCGGCGTTCCTGCAAATCGGCTTTCATTGCGAGAGCTGCCCGCTCAGTCACCGGCATCGCGCGCAGTTTCTCCGCCAGCGTTCTCGGCTTGTCCTCCGCAGGAGGGAGGGATCCATCGGATTTCAATCTCGCCAGCAAGTCCGGAGAGGATTCAGGTTGCCGCTCCGGTGGTGGCGGAACTTTCTTCAGGAACATTTGAATTCTAAAGCCATGGTCTTCGCGCGTAATTCTCAGTGGTCTGATCTTGCGGCTGCGAAGACTGCCGCAAACACGCGCAACAATCAGTGGATCTGCAGGCAGCGAAGTCTGCAACAGAAAGGAACCTTCCCTTTCCGCTTGTATGAAGAAGTCTTCAAACTCCTTCAGATTTTCAAATTCCAGGATGATCTCGCGCTCTATACTTCCCCGAAAAACCTTCAGAATTGCACCTTTCGTATCTGCTTTGTGAGACCCCCCTCCTTATTAAGGATGGGGTTAGGGGGGAGGTTGTCTTCCAACCCCTGTTAATCTCCCCCTTCATAAGGGGGAGAAATCATCGCTACAGGCCCCCATCATTTCTGTTCCTACTCGAGCTAACTGATGATCGTACCGATCTGCAGCATTTCCTTGCGTCCGGTCTGCCGGATTGTGGCATTATCAATATTTACTGCACACAAACTGCCGCACATGGTGCAAACTGCAGAATCATAATCTTCGCTTTCTTTCCGCATTTGCCGCGCCTTCTCGCCGTAAATTCCAAGACGATACATGGTTTCCCAATCCAGAAGTTTTCGAGCGCGGGACATTTCGAAATTACGTTCGCGCGCTCCTTTAACTCCCTTGGAAACATCTCCACAAGCGGCGCCGATCTTAAACGCGATGATCCCTTCGCGCACATCGTCAATTGTAGGCAGACGCAAATGCTCGGCCGGTGTTACGTAGCAAAGCATGTCGGCGCCGGCTGCTGCTGCGACGGCGCCTCCGATCGCGCCAGTAATGTGATCAAAACCGGCGCCAATATCGATCGGTAACGGTCCCAGCACGTAAAACGGCGCGCCATTGCAGAGCCGTTTTTCCAGATGCATGTTTGTCACAATCTGATCCAGCGGCACATGCCCCGGACCCTCAATCATCGCCTGCACGCCGGCTTCATGCGCGCGGCGCTGCAGCTGGCCGATAATGATCAGTTCCTGCAATTGAGGGCGATCCGTAGCGTCTTCGATCGCGCCCGGTCGCAATCCGTCACCCAGACTCAGGGTCATGTCGTATTTCAAACAGATTTCCAGAAGTCGGTCAAAGTGCTCGTACAATGGATTCTCTCGATCGTTGAACCGGATCCAGTGAGCATGAATGGATCCCCCGCGGCTGACGATTCCTTCCACGCGTGGACAATCCTCGAGCCGGGAAATCGATTCACGGGTAACGCCACAATGAACCGTGATGTAATCCACTCCCTGCTGTCCCTGTTTTTCAATTTCTGCAAACAGCTCATCGGCTGTCCATTTGATAATGCTCTGGCCACGGGCTACCGCATAAATAGGAACAGTCCCCAGCATCAAAGGCGAATGAGATACCATCTTCATCCGCATTCTGTCCAGATCATCCCCTGTGCTCAAATCCATGACGGCATCCGCAAGCGTTTCCACGCAGACCTGAAGCTTTCCCAGTTCTTCGTCTTCATCCTGATGATCCGCGGAATGGCCGATATTGGCATTCACTTTGGTGCACAGACCCTTTCCGATTCCACGCGGACGAAAATGATGGTTGATGTTCTTGGGGATGACGATCTCGCCCTTTTCTACGCCCGCGCGCACAAATTCCGGATCGAGCGCTTCATCCTCCGCCACCATCCGCATTTCTTCCGTAATGATTCCTTCTTTTGCTTTCGTAAGTTGTGTCGACATCTACATCACCTCTCTGAATTCACCGCAGAGACACAGAGGTCGCAGAGGCAGGAATGAGAATTAGAATTCTCTCTGCGTTCTCCGCGCCTCTGCGGTGAATTCCTTTCATCCTCCGATGGCGTACATCGCCCGCTCGGGTTGTTCAAAATCAGGATCGTTGATTTTATGACCTGCCCATTTATGCGCTACCGCGTCACGAAGTAGAGACGCCAGATCTTTGGTGGAAGCCCCCGAACGCAGAGGTCCGCGTAAGTCCGTCTCTTCGATCGCAAACAAGCAGGTACGAAACTTTCCATCAGCCGTAATGCGGATGCGGGAACAGCTCGCACAAAATGGCTCAGAAACTGAAGGGATCACACCAAACTCAGTTGCCGCGTAAGAGAACTTCGTCGCAGGCGCAGGGTCACTCGCCACAATCTCGTTTACGGGAACAAACTGGCGCGCCTTCTCCAGAATTTCCCTTTTGGTCATCACATTTTCACGCTTCCAATGATGATCGCCGTCCAGCGGCATGAATTCAATGAACCGGATCTGGAGGTGGTTCTCCGCTCCCCATTTCAGAAAGTCCACGATCTCGTCATCGTTGAATCCTCGAATCGCGACACAATTGATTTTAATCGGGTCGAATCCAACCTTTTGTGCTTCTTCGATCCCTTCGATTACACGTGGAAACGAATCCGTCCGGGTAATCTCGGCAAACCGGTCCGGCCGAAGTGAGTCGAGGCTAATATTGATGCGAGAAATTCCGGCATCCTTGAGCGCTTGCGCCTGCTGTTTCAAAAAGTAGCCGTTCGTTGTCAATGAGATATCAATGATGCCATCCAGAGCAGCAAGACGTTCGATCAGGCGATTGAGGTCGCGGCGCACAAGGGGTTCGCCGCCTGTGATGCGAAGCTGCGTAACGCCTTCGTCGATGAAGATGCGTGTAAGGGATTCGATCTCTTCAAACGTAAGGATCTGAGGTTTGGGAAGCCATTCGACCGAGGCAGGCATGCAATAAACACAGCGATAGTTGCAGCGATCGGTTACGCTGATCCGAAGATCTGTCGCATGTCTACCGAACTTATCAATTAACATCTAGGTCTTTGCGGTTCATTCTTTCTCATCTAACCAGGCCATCTGGATCGCCTCAAGAATTCCTTCGTTGGATGCCTTTGGATCATCCTGAAAGTCAGGGAGCTCGGTTACCATCCTGTGTAGATCGGTAAAGCGTAAAGAAAGGGGATTCATGTCCGGGTGTTTTTCCGACAATTGAATCGCGATCTCTTCCGCATCTCTCCAGGTGAATTTCATTGGCATTCCCATTTATTATAGCTCTACTTGTGGGTAGTTTTCTCCGCTTCTTCTTCCAGCTCGTTCAGACTCTTATTTCGAAGAGCGTCGGCAATCGTTCTGTCCATGATCCCCTGAGCGAGTTTTTGTGTCGCCGCATCGAGCCGTTCAATTTTTTCACGAACCACAGAATGGTCCTCTCCCTTATAGGCGTCCAGCAAATCCTTTTTTGCCTGAAGAATTGCATTCTTTTCTTCACCGGTCAGGAACTCATCTGCACGCTTCATTGCTTTGTCGGTCGCGCGCAGCACGATATCGGCGTCATTCCGGGCATCAATCATCATTCGCGCGGAGAAATCTGATTCAGCGGATTCCATCGAATCCAGAAGCATCTTCTCGACTTCCTCATCGGTCAAACCATAGGTTGGCTTGACTTCAATGGACTGCAGTTTGCCGGTTCGCATATCGCGAGCAGTTACATTGAGAATTCCGTTGGCATCGATCATGAACGTTACCTCAATACGCGGCAGGCCTGCAGGCATCGGATCGATTCCTTTCAGGGCGAAGCGGGCAAGACTCCGGTTATCCTTTGCCAGTTCGCGGTCGCCCTGCAATACATGGACATCGATCGAAGTCTGTCCATCGACGAAAGTTGTAAAGTATTCAGAGGCGGATGTCGGAATTGTGGAATTGCGCTCAATCAGCTTGGCCATCCCGCCGCCGTAGGTCTCAATTCCAAGAGAGAGAGGTGTGATATCAAGTAGTAGAACTTCCTGTGTAGAAGTGCCCGCCAGAATATCCGCCTGGATTGCAGCGCCGAGCGCCACGACTTCATCCGGGTTCAGATCACACTTTGGAGTTCGGCGGAATAACTCCTGAACCTTCTGCCGGACAAGCGGCATGCGAGTGCTTCCGCCAACCAGAACGACTTCGTCGATGCTTTCCGGCTCCATACCTGCATCGCGCAGCGCTGCGCGGCACGGACGGATTGTGCGCTCCACGATATCGCCTGTCAGCGCTTCAAGATCAGAACGCTTCAATGGAAATTCGAAATTCCGCTTACCAAGCGGGAAACGGACCAACGTCTCTTGGGTGCTTGAAAGTTCCAGTTTTGCTTTCTCCGCCGCGTCGAGAATCACCTGAGTTGTGTTCGCGTCAAATTCACCTTCCCAGCCGAATTTTCGGATCATGTCCATCAGAAAATGGGACACGCGGACATCAATGTCATCCCCACCCAGATGAGTGTCGCCGTTGGTCGCGAGTACCTGGAAAATACCGTCTTTGACTTTTAAGATGGAAATATCGAAGGTACCGCCGCCAAAATCGTAGACCGCAATCGTTCCCTCTTTGATTTTGTCCAGCCCGTAAGCAAGAGCGGCAGCAGTCGGCTCGTTCAGAATTCGCAACACCTCAAGACCGGCAAGCTTGCCGGCATCCTTGGTTGCCTGCCGCTGGGCATCGTTGAAGTATGCAGGTACTGTGATGACTGTCTGTACAATGCTTCGTTTCAATTCCTTTTCCGCAATAAACTTGAGCTCCTTGAGAATCAAAGCGGAAATTTCCGGAGGTGTGTATTCACGATTGTTAATCCGGATTTTAACAATTTCTTTGCCGTGACCCTGGATCTCATAGGGCAGCAAGGAAAGTTCGGGACGAATGTCGTCCATTCCCTTTCCCATCAACCGTTTTACCGAATAGACAGTGTGCTTTGCATCCGTCAATTGATACTTTTTCGCGGCTGCGCCGGTAAACAGATTGTCCGGCTGAAAGGATACAACCGAAGGCACCAGACTCTTTCCATCCGGACCCGGAATCACGGTGGGCACGTCATTCTGGACGTATGCTACTAAACTATTAGTTGTTCCAAGGTCGATTCCCACGGCCAGCGGCTTCTCTTTCGTGGCCGATCCGATTCCAATTTCCAATCCCATACTATGACTCCTTATTTCACCACGGAGAACACGGAGGGCACGGAGGAAGACAATGCCCTTACTCCGTGTGCTTCGTGCTCTCCGTGGTTAATTCTTCTCTTCCTCGCCATTCAGGGTTGAATCGATCTGACGAAGGAAGGACTTGATATACGAACGCTCCGATAAGATTTCTTTCATTTTCTCTACGATCTGCCGGTCGTGCGATTGATCGTATTTTGCAAACTGCTGCTGAAGGTCCGCTTCCAGTCCCTTCCCTTTTGCATTCAGATCCCGTTCCGCGTTTTGTACTTCCTGAACCGCAGAAGCGTCCGGCTTACCATCACATTCCCGGATCGTGTCCAGAATATCGTCAATCTCAAAAAAGAAATCCGCCATCTCGATCGGGACTTTCGCGGACTTTTCTTCGATCGAGCCAAGCTCTTTTTCTACAATGTATTTCGCGCGCGTGATCGGATCCTTGAGAATGCGGTACGCATTGTTGATCGCCGAAGACCGGTCGTGTGAAAACTGCTGCTCCAATGAAGACCGGCTTGCAAAACGGTCCGGATGAAATTTCTTGCTGAGCGTAAATAAGCGCTTTTCCAGATCGGAAAGATCCACGCTCAAAGTCTCCTGGTCATAACCGAGAACCTGATAATGTGACTGCGCTTCAGAAACAGGGAGAATCCGGCCGCATTCCGAACAGAAATCGGCAGGAATAGACTCCCTTCCGCAGTGCGGGCACACAATCTTTGAAACAATCTCTGTCTGATTCATAGGAAGTTAAAGCTTGCAAGAGCGGCTGCTGCACCGCCCCCAAAGAATTCAAATGGCTTAAACGGAAAAAGAAGTACCGCACCCGCACGATTTCTTTGCGTTGGGGTTTTGGAACGAAAATCCGCCGTTCAGAGGGTCTGTGGAAAATTCCAGTGTGGTGCCTCTCAGATATAAATAGCTCTTGAAGTCGATAAATACTTTGACGCCGTTGACGTCCGCAATCTTGTCTCCGGTCTTTGTCTCGTTTTCAAAACTGATATCGTATGTCAGTCCGGAGCATCCGCCGCCTTTGACGCCCATCCGCAGGCCGAAGCCAGTCAGATTCTTCGCATCGATCAAATGCTTGATCTGAGTGGCAGCCGTCTCAGAAATGCCAATATCCAGTGCCATGTGCGTTGTTCCTCAGTCTTTCTTTTTCTTGTAATCCGCAATTGCGGCTTTGATCGCGTCTTCAGCAAGAACCGAACAATGGATCTTGATCGGCGGAAGATTCAGCTCTTCCACAATTTCGGTGTTCTTGATTTTCAACGCTTCGTCCACTGTTTTCCCCTTTACCCATTCGGTAACCAGGCTGGAACTGGCGATCGCGCTACCGCAACCGAAAGTCTTAAACTTCGCGTCTTCAATGACTCCGCTCTGATCGTTGATCCGGATCTGCAGCTTCATCACGTCGCCGCATTCCGGAGCTCCCACGATCCCGGTTCCTACCATCGGGTCGCTCTTATCCATGCTTCCCACATTTCGCGGATTTTTGTAATGATCGACAACTTTATCTGTATAAGCCATTTGTTCCTCCAAACTCAGAATGCAGAAGGCCTCCGTTCATCCTTCATCCTTCTGCACTCATCCTTTTTTATTATTCCCGTCCCCACGAGACCTTTTTCAGGTCAATTCCTTCTTTCGCCATTTCGTACAGAGGGGACATTTCTCTGAGGCGATTGACATTATTGATCACTTTCTGAATCACGTAATCCACTTCTTCTTTGGTATTAAATCTCCCCAAGCCGAAGCGGATCGAAGTGTGAGCCAGATCTTCTCCCACTCCGAGCGCCTTCAAAACATACGAAGGTTCCAGCGTTGCAGACGTGCATGCCGAACCGGATGAGACGGCGATATCGTCCAACCCCATCAACAGCGATTCCCCTTCCACATACGCGAAACTGATGTTCAGATTGTTGGGCAACCGCTCTGTAGGGTGACCGTTCAAGAAAACTTCTTCCAGATTACTCTCGATGGCGTGACGAAGCTCATCCCGAAGGCCCGCAAGGCGTCTCATTTCTTCCGGCATGACTTCACCCGCGATTTCGCATGCCTTTCCAAATCCGACAATTCCGGGAACATTCAACGTGCCGGATCGCATTCCGCGTTCATGACCACCACCATCCATTTGCGCAACCAGCCGAACGCGTGGGCCCTTCTTTCGCACATACAGCGCGCCAACGCCCTTGGGGCCGTACAGTTTGTGCGCCGTCAGGGACATCAGATCCACGTTCAAATCATTCACATCAACTGGAATTTTGCCGACTGCCTGAACGGCATCGCTGTGCACCAGGATGCCCTTCTCTTTTGCAATCTTCGCAATCTCCTTGATCTTTTGCAGCGTACCGACTTCATTATTCGCATACATGATCGAAACAAGAATCGTCTTTTCGGTGATCGAATCGCGAAGTTCGTCCAAATCAATCTGCCCGTATTGATCCACCGGCAGATACGTCACGCGCTTCCCGAGCTTCTCCAAACGCTTGCACGTGTCCAGCACCGCTTTGTGTTCGGTCACGCAAGTGATGATATGGTCGCCCTTCTCCGCATACATCTCCGCTACGCCCTTGAGCGCGAGATTGTTGGATTCTGTTGCCCCGCTTGTAAACACAATCTCTTTGGGATCTGCATGAATCAGGGCTGCAATCCGGGAGCGTCCTCTCTCGACGCCTTCTTCGGCCTTCCAGCCGAACGCATGATTGCGGCTGGCAGCATTTCCAAAATCTTCCGTAAAGTACGGAAGCATTTCTTCCAACACCCGCGGATCCACTGGAGTTGTGGAGTGATTATCCATAAAAATCGGCAGTTTCATGATTTCTTCCCCTTAAACAAGAGTCTTTTCCCTGATTGGAAGAGACATCTTCTTCATTTTCTTGATGATGGCTTCGCGGTCCGATTTCTTCATCCGTTCTGTAAATAGAATTCCATCCAGATGATCGATTTCATGATGCATGGCGCGAGCCAGCAAGCCGGAGCCTTCTATCTCAATCTCCTGTCCATCCAGATTGAGACTTTTCACGCGCACAATATTCGGACGCTTTACATCGGCAAACAACCCGGGGAAACTCAAGCACCCTTCGGGCCCTTTTTGTTCCCCATCTTCTTTGATAATCACCGGATTGATCATCACTACCTGTTTGCCGCGATCGCTGCCGCCGCTGACATCGATCACCAGAACCCGCTTGTTCACGCCCACCTGGGGCGCTGAAAGTCCAACGCCGTTTGTAAAATACATCGTTTCGAACATGTCTTTTACGAAGTGCCGCACTTCAGGGGTCACTTCCGGCTCCGGTTTGGAAAGAGTTTCCAGCCGGGGATCACCGTAATAAACAATATCTAAAATTGCCATGTCCTACTGCACTCCCAGGCTGACCGGCGGAGTTACTACTCTCCGTTCGTTGAACTCCATCTCAGTTGCAAGCTGACCGATGGTCATCTGGTCCAACATCCGGTTTACAGTCTGTTGAATTTCCTTTACATGACGCAAGACCGAACACTTCTTAAACCGCCCGCAGGTGAAATGGTCCGAAAGACACTCTTGAAGCATTGTCTCCCCCTGCATTGCCAGCACAACATCTCTCATCGTCGTCTGCTCAACGTTCTTTGTCAGGCGGTAGCCACCCTTTGAACCCATCTGCGACACAAGATATCCGCTTCTCTGGAGTTGCTGCAACACCTTAGACATATAGCTTTGCGGGACATCCAGAGCTTCCGAAAGCTTATGCAAGTCAACAACTTGCCCGCTTGGCTGCAAGTAGAAATAGATCAACGCATAGACAGCATCCAGTGTGGCGTGTGTGATTTCCATGTCGTAGGTCCTGTTGAAGTTGGACTACTCCACTCCAATATCACTAATTTACCGGTTTGGCACCCGGATGTCAAGGGGCTGGAGCAGGATTTTTCCGACGGAAAATAGACCGGATTGCCCGGATCAGCTTTGGGGCGAACCAGACGATCAGAGCAACAAATCCGAGCACGATTCCCATGGCAATATAGGGGTGCTCATACACAAAGTAGAGCGCCACAATCACGACAGCGTCCTCTGCCAGGCTTAATCCGATATTGCTGAACGGTTCGGCGGGAGAAACCAGATTTGTGGAGATCCGAGTTCCCGCTTTTGCTGCGTGAGACGTTAGGGCGAGAGTCCCACAAATCAGTGCCGCGATCGTTTTCAAGGCGGGACTCTGATCCCCGAGCACGTGCAACGCAAGAAAGACCGCCGCGAGCGGACGCACAACCGTATGGATCGCATCCCACACATTGTCCACCCACGGAATCTTGTCTGCTACGAACTCGACGGCGTAAAGCACCCCCGCGGTAATAATGACACCTGGATGGGCCAGAAAATCCAAAGACTGGAGCGACGGAGTGAGACTCAGCCAGTGATAGCGGATCGCAAGTCCGGAGACAAACACAACCGCATACACGTTCAATCCGGAGAAGAAACCGAGACTAAATAAAGTTGCAAGAGTTGAAAAAGGTACCATTTTAGATTTTTAGGAAGCGTAACCACAAAGGCACGAAGACACGAATAGAAGGAATCTATTTTGATTGATGACTTTGTGCCATTGTGTGACTCCTTATGGATTCAAGCCGATTTGCGTTGCCACCGGCTTCAAAGCGTCGGCAACAAAAAGAATCAGATCATCCAGATTCGCGCCGAGTTGTTCGGCTCCTTTGTAAATATCCTCGCGCAATACGCTCCGCGCGAAAGCCTTGTCCTTCAGTTTCTTTCGAACTGATTTCGGTTCGATTTCCGACAAACTCTTGCTGGGCTTCACAAGTGTACACGCAACAATGAATCCGGTGAGCTCATCCAGTGCGAAGATCGCCTTATCCACAAGTGCTTTCCGCTCTAACCCGAGATAATCCGCATGACACTGAATCGCGTAAACGATTTCTTCCGGAAAATTTCTGGAACGCAAAATTTCGGAGCCTTTCAGCGGATGATCGGGCGCATTTGGGTACAGCTCATAATCAAAATCGTGAAGCAAACCAACCAGCGCAAATAGCTCCGGGTTCTCTCCATGTTTCTCGCCATAGGCGCGCATCACTGCTTCTACAGAGTACCCGTGCTTGCGGAGACTCTCCGATTGCGTATGTTCGTGCAGAATTTCTAACGCCTCTTCTCTTGTTGGTAGCATAGGATTTAACCACGGAATACACAGAATTTTAGGGATTTTCAATTTTCCCTTCCGTGTATTCCGTGTTTCCGTGCTTAATTATACTTCTTCGGGCATGACGATCCACAGGATGATATATACAATCGTCCCGGGAAAAGCTGCAGAAAGAATCGAAACCAGAACATACAGAATCCGCACTATTGTCGGATCCCAACCCAGGCTCTTCGCAAGTCCCCCGCACACACCGGCGATCATCCGGTCACTCTTCGAACGAACAAGCGCCATGGCAAATCCTCCTGATATAAATAACGTTAGTGGACTTGCAGGAGTTCCAGTTGTTCTTCGGCGTGGTAGGAACTGCGAACCAGCGGGCCGGATTCGACATGTCCGATCCCCATCAACTCGCCTTTCTCTTTCCAGAAGCGAAACTCATCGGGGTGATAAAACTTTGCGACCGGCGCGTGCTTTTTTGTAGGTTGCAAATACTGGCCCAGCGTGAGAATGTTTACACCAATCGAAACAAGATCGCGAATGACTTCTTCAATTTCATGATCCATCTCGCCGAGTCCAAGCATGATTCCGGTTTTTGTAATCGAGGATGGATACCACTCACTTGCGCAGCGCAGAAGTTCCAGAGTAGTCTGATATTTTCCACCGAGCCGGATGGTTGGATACAGTCGCGGCACAGTTTCGGTGTTGTGATTGAGAATATCAGGCGCTGCTTCCATTACAGTTCGAAGCGCATCCGGATCGCCTTTGAAATCCGGAATCAGCACTTCAATAGCGCAGGCCGGAACGTGTTTACGGATCTGCCGGATCGTTTGGGCAAAGATGCCGGCGCCACCGTCTGCAAGATCATCGCGATCGACGGATGTGATTACGACATGCCGAAGGTTCATTTGGCGGACCGCTTCCGCAACGCGGACCGGCTCCTCCAGATCCAGACCTTCCGGCTTCCCTTTTGCTACGGCACAATAGCGGCAACCGCGCGTGCAAATATCACCCAGGATCATAAAGGTGGCAGTCCCGCGGTTCCAGCATTCACCGATGTTCGGGCAATGCGCGTCCTCGCAAACCGTATTGAGCTTGAGATCGCGCATGATCCCTTTCAGACGGTGATAGCCGTCTCCGCCTGGAAAGCGAGCCTTGATCCATTCGGGTAATCGAGGCCTTGTCATATCCATATCAAAAATCAAAAATCAAATAAACATAATCAAACAAGTAAAATAACCAGCAAGCGATAACAGTTCTTTGCTTATGAATTTATGTTTATTTGATTTTTGATATTTGATATTTGATTTTTCAAGTCCTACCTCAGAAGATCCTTCATATGGTAGATCATTCCTTCGCGACTTTCAGATGAAAACTCCAGAATCCCGGTATCCATCCGGATGGCATCTTCGGGACATGCTTCCACGCAGAGTCCGCAAAAAACACACACACCGAGATCGATATCAAACCGGACGGGATGTTTCTCAATATTCGGATCGGGGTGATCCGCACCCACAATATAAATACATTTTGCAGGACAGATGGTCTCGCACATCATGCAGGCAACACAACGCGGACTGCCATCTTCACGTTTTACCAGACGATGCAGGGTGCGAACCCGTGGCGAAAGCGGACGCCGTTCTTCCGGATATTGATAGGTAATTGAGCCTCGATTCTTTGTCTTGAGACCGATCTTGTGCCGCAGGTGGATCCACATGTTCACCCAGAAATGCTTTGCGGTAATGCGGAGCCCCTTCATGATCTCGGGAAGATATGCGTCTTCCAAAAAACTCCTCTTCTGCAGAGAAGGCACTTTCATTACTTTTACCTTTAGTTCTTTAGCCACGATAGGTATCCCTTAACAACACGATAAATCCGGTGATAAATATGTTCAACAACGAAAGAGGCAACATGATGTTCCATCCGAGTCTCATCAACTGATCATAGCGAAACCGTGGAAGCGTCCAGCGAATCAACATAAAGGTCCAGATAAAGATACTCATCTTCACGAAGAAAATGAGTACCTGGAGGATCGTAACCCAGACCGGCGAAATTGTGAGAATGTCTGATCCCCAGTGGAAACCATCCTGGAATAGAAACGGGACCTGCCAGCCTCCGAGAAAGAGAACCGTTACCAGGGCCGCGATCAGGATGGTCTCGACGAAATCGACCAGCATAAACACACCCCATTTAAGACCGCTGTACTCTGTAAAATAGCCGACAATTTCCGATTCTCCTTCCGGCAAATCAAACGGAGCGCGCTTGGTTTCTGCCAGGCCCGCTGCGCAAAAAAGAATAAAGCCGAGCGGCTGCACGAACACTCCCCACCGTGGCAGAAAGCCAAATGCCAACCCTTTCTGCCTAATCACGAGTTCCTGAAGATTGAGAGTTCCGAAAATCATAAACAGACCGATCAAGGTTGCGCCAAACGTGATTTCGTAGGAGAACATTTGCGCGCTTCCTCTTAATGCGCCAAGCATCGCGTAGTTGTTGTTTGAGGAATAACCCGCAAACACAACGCCGTAGATCTCCAGTGAAAGCATCGCAAAGACGAAGAGAATGGCGACATTCGATCCAAAGATGTAGAGAGGAATATGTGCGCTACCGATCTGAATATAGTTTCCAATCGGAATGACTGCGAATGCCATCATGGCAAAAAAGAAGGAGATCATCGGGGCGATCGTATGGAGAAACTTGTTCCCGCCGGGCGGCACCCAATCCTCTTTGAGCAGCATCTTGAGCGAGTCGGCCAGGATCTGGAAAAGTCCGATCATGCGGAACGGCCCAATGTTGGCACGGTTCGCCCCGATCCGATCCTGCATGACCGCGCTCTGTTTCCGTTCGACCCAGGTCAGCACCGCAGCAAGATTCAACACCCAGAACAAGGTAATTCCGATTTTGATCAGAGATATCCACACCAGGCTCATCAATCAGCCGCCACTGCCGGTTCGGGAGTCTGTTTGATCAACTGACCGGACAATCCGATGGTGTCATAATTCATTTCGCCAAACGCCGGGATTTTCGAGCCCAGTTCCCTGAATACTTCCGCGGAGGCGGCAGATGGGATTCCCACACCAAGAGCTGTCCCAAGATCGCGCAAGATCTCCAGTGTGGGGCGCGACTCGGCGAGCGGAGACAACGCGGGGAAAATTCGTTGGACACGTCCCTGGAAATTTGTAAACGTCCCATCCTTTTCTGCGTATGTCGCTGCGGGGACAACAAACGTCGAAAAGTCCAGAATTGCCGACCTGTTTGTTCCATGATAAACGACCGTATCGACCTGGTCCAGGGCTTCGCCGACACGCGGTTGCCCGAATTCTTCTACCAGGTTCGAATGAAAAATGTAGAGGAGCTTCAACATGCCGGCTTTTGCCGCTTCCAGAACGGCCTCCACAGGCAATCCTTTTTGTTCGGGAAGAATCAACTCTGCGCCCAACGTGTTGGGATTCTTATCTTTCTTGATCAGAAAATTGTCCTGCGTCGCGTTCGGCTTTGACGGAATCGAAAAATGCAGCAATGGAATCTTCAAATGATCATAGAAAATCTTCCGCACCAGATATAACTCTTCGTTCGTCATTTGCGGAGACGGAATGATCCCCACCGAAGCGGGCCCGTGCTGTTCCATCGTCTGCTTGATTTGCTCCGCAAGGTGCTTCAGGATTTCGCCCCACCCCACCGGTTTCCATCCATCTTCCTGGTGAACCAGAGGCTCTTCAATCCGGTCTGCATCGATCCATTTGTAGTTGTAGCGTCCTTCATCACACATCCAGTAACGATTGACCTGTTCGTTGAATCTCGGCTTCAGCCGCAAAACGCGGCGCCCGGGAATTTTGTACGAGCGGGTCAAATTGTATTGAATCCGGATATTGCAGCCTGTCGAACAACCGGGACATACCGAAAAGCTGTCTTTCAGATACCAGACACTCATCTGGTAACGGAAATCGCGGTCCAGTAGCGCGCCCACAGGGCAGATGTCCACCACATTTCCGGAATATTTGTTCTCCAGCTGGTGTCCTGGAAAGACATTCACCTCAGACCAGGTACCCTTGTTAAAGATTCCCAATTCATGCGATTTGGAAATTTCATCGGTAAATCGAATACAGCGGGAACAGAGTACACAGCGCTCCTGATCCAGGATGACATGCGGACCGATCGGAAACGCTTTTTTGCGCTTCATTTTGTTTTCATGGAGGCGGCTGTTGTGAAGGCCAAACTTCATGTAATAGTTCTGCAGCTCACACTCACCGGCTCGATCACACACGGGACAATCCAGGGGATGATTGAGCAGTAGAAATTCCAGAACGGACCTGCGTGCTTCTTTGACTTTCGTCGTCTGAGTGGAAACCACCATGTCATCTGTCGCAGTCGTATTGCATGCGATCATCAGCTTCGGCATCTTTTCGACTTCCACCATACACATGCGGCAGGAACCGACAACACGCAGTCCGGGATGGTAGCAGTACCGCGGAACTTCAATTCCAAGCTGCTCGCAGGCCTGAATGATCGTCCGCCCTTTTTCGACTGTTACTTCACGTCCGTCAATTTTCAACGTCGGCATATCAGTGGTCCAGTTCCCCTGCGATCATATTGATGGAACCAAACGTGGGAATCACATCCGCAATCATCAGTCCTTCAATCATCTTCGGAAACGCAGCAACAAAGTTAAAGCAGGGTGGCCGGACGCGAACACGATATGGAATGTCGCTTCCGTCACTCACAATGTAGAACCCGAGCTCCCCGTTGCCGCCCTCCACACAGACATACGCTTCTCCCTTTGGCGGGCGGATTCCGTGTCCGTACATCACAAGCTTGAAATGATTCATGAGCCCTTCAATGTTGGTATACGATTGCTGCTTGGGTGGAATCACAACGGACTTTACATCCGGGTTCACGCCATAGTAGACGCTCTTTTCCTGGCCTTCGAGATTTGGAGACACATCCACCTGGACATCCAGCAGGTCTTTCACTCGGCCCATTTTCGCTTCATCAACCGTGACAGCCGGAGGAATCTCATTTCCTTCCATATCTACGCTGATTGCGCCGCCCGGAATTTTTTCGAGCGCCTGCTCCACAATCCGCATGCTCTGTTCCATTTCTTCCATACGCACCAGATAGCGATCCAGATTGTCGCCGTTTTCGCCGACCGGAATCTCGAAGTCCAGATCCTCATAGACGAAATAGGGCTCTGCGCGACGCACATCATAAGGGACACCGCAGGCGCGCAGCATCGGACCCGTAAAAGAATAGGCAAGCGCATCTTCCTTCGAGATACCGCCGATCCCCTGCATGCGATCCGTAAAAATGCGATTCTTTGTCAACAATCCATCACAATCTTTCAATACGTCGCGAACCTTCTGAAATGCGACGATGCAACGCTCTCTGAATCCTTCCGGGAGGTCCGCTTTCACACCGCCGATGCGCACATAGCTGATCGTGATTCTGGCGCCGGTAACGTCTTCAATCAATTCGTACAGATATTCGCGCGCTTTCATCATGTAAAGAAAAACTGTGAATGCGCCAAGCTCCATCGCCGATGCGCCTATGCAGGTGAGGTGATCCACCACGCGCGAGATCTCGCTCATGATCACACGAATGTATTTGCACCGATCTGTAATTTGAACGCCAAGCAATTTTTCAACACACATGGCGTAGCCAAAGTTATTGATCAGAGGCGAAACGTAATTCAAACGGTCGGTCCACGGAATCACCTGCGTATAGGTGACGCTTTCCGCATGTTTCTCAAAGGCTCTGTGCAAATATCCAATTTCCATCTCCGCCTTCTTGATCAACTCCCCTTCTAGATTCAAGATAATACGGACGACGCCATGCATGGCCGGGTGCGACGGCCCCATGTTCAGCATCATGCTGCCCGGGGCGTCCGATACGATTTGGTCTTCCGTCTTAGTTTCGCTCATTTCGCGGTTTTACTCTCGGTTGCCGTTTGTTAATCGGGTAGTCTTTTCGAAGTGGATGGCCCACAAATTCATCGTACATTAGAATGCGGCGCAAATCAGGATGATTGGTGAAACGGATCCAAACATGTCCCAGACTTCCCGTTCCAGCCAGTTTGCGATCGGCCAAAGCGGAGTCAGGGAGTCTACTTCTTCCCCATCCGCAACCGGGACTTTTACACGAAGGCGCACATTTTTTTCAATAGAATGCAGATGATAAACGACTTCAAAACGGGGATGCTGCGCTAGAAAATCCACGGCGGTTAGATCGGTTAATGTGGAAAGCTGAAATTGCTCCTTCAACATTTTCATGATGGTGAGCAGGCTTTCTTTGCGGATCACAACCGTATCATCGCCAAGATAGGAGTGATAGCCGAGGACATCCGTAGAGACTTTTTCTCGGATGGTCTGGATCAGATTGGTGGTTTCCATGGGTATGGATTATACCGCCTGCTTCTGACGCTGGATCTTTCTCTGCAGTTTGATCAGGCCATCTAGAACAGTTTCCGGCCGGGGCGGGCATCCGGGAATGTACATGTCCACCGGGATGATCGTATCGATGCCCTGAACAGTGGAATAATCATCATAAAATCCGCCGGTGCAGGTGCAAACTCCAAAGGCAACAGTCCATTTGGGGTTACACATTTGCTCATGGATGCGCACAAGGACGGGCGCAATCTTTTGACTGACCGTTCCAACCACCATAAGCAGATCGCACTGGCGCGGCGAAAATCGCGGCAACCCGGCGCCAAAACGATCAATATCGTAGTGTCCGGCGCTGACGGACATGTATTCCATCCCGCAACACGCGGTCACAAACGGATAAGAAAAGATGGAAAACTTGCGCGCCCAACCGATGACGTCATTCAGCCTTGTTGTAAAGAATGTGTCGCCTGCAAGAACCTTATCTACTTCCATGATAATACCCCCTTCTTCCACGCATAGACGAGGGTCACAAACAGAAGAGCCAGGAAGATGGACATGCTGGCAAAGGCGACCCATCCCAATTCGCGAAAGACGACCGCCCACGGAAAAAGGAACGTCAATTCAACATCAAACACAACAAAGAGGAGAGCCACCAGATAGAATTTGACCGGGATCTGAGAATGCACAATCTTGAACGTGGGCATTCCCGTTTCGAAAGGCTCATCTTTGATCGGGCTGTGGCTTTTCGGACCCAGGATACTTGTGAGCCATACAATCGCCACGGCAAGGCCACCAGTTATCAGCGCCATCAAGGCAAGAGCAACCAGGTCTTTCACTTTACAGACTCTCCTTGTCCAAAAACGGCATGGTTCTGATTTTCCCGAAGAGAAGAGAACGTTCCGGAAAAAATTATAGAGAGTCGCGGACGAAAAGTCCAGACGTTGATGACGCTTCAACATCCCCTATGATTGCTGCATCCCTAACTCCACGCTTCTTCAATTCTGCAACCAGAGAATCTGCCTTCTCAGGCGAAACAGAAATAACCAGCGGCCCTGAGGTCTGAGGATCATAGAGGATCATTTCTTTTTCCTTTGGAAACTCCTGTTGAAGCTGCACGCATGCCGCGGATGCCTGCTTATTTGATAGAGTCACACCGGTTCGTAACCCGCGGCCGAACAATTCGATGCTGACCGGATACACAGGAACTGCGAGCAGATTCAGGTTGATCCGCATTCCGCTCCCGAGTGCCATCTCGCAAAGATGTCCCGCCAGACCAAATCCGGAAACATCGGTGCAAGCATGAACGCCGGCTTCGATCATTACTTCACAGGCAGTTTTGTTCAACGTTGCCATATTCTGGAACGCTTCTTCAGCAACCGTTGCTGTGATGATATCGTTCTTTGCGCCGGTAATGATCACGCCGGTTCCAATCTTTTTGGTGAGTACGAGCTTGTCTCCCGATTTTGAGCTGCTGTTGCGCAAGATCCGGTCCGGATGAACCAGACCCGTCACAGAAAGACCGTATTTCAGTTCCTGATCCTTTACTGTGTGCCCCCCTGCAAGCACAGCCCCTGATTCCCGAATCTTGCTCAAGCCGCCGCGGAGAATATCCGAAAAGATCGTGGGGTCGACATCTTCCTGCGGAAAGCAGCACAGATTCATGGCCGTAAGCGGACGTCCCCCCATCGCGTACACATCGCTCAACGAATTGGCTGCTGCGATTTGACCAAAGAGAAATGGATCATCACACGCGGGCGTGATGAAATCCACGGTCTGCACCAGCGCCATTTCAGGAGAAATTTTGTACACACCGGCATCATCGGAAGTCTCAAGTCCGACCAGGAGGTTCGGATCGAGGTTCTGTTCCGCTTTCAGATGCTTCAGGATTGTTCGTAAGTCCACCGGACTTAACTTTCCCGCTCAACCACCCGATTTGGCTAATCTTGTCAGCCGGAATCCTTCTTCCATATTGATTTCCAACTTCTTACTATATGAGAAGGCGGATTACTTGACCAGTACGTTACACTTAGAACAAGAGCGCACGATGGCTGGGGCAGGGGTTAATCCAAACAAGACGGAATCCAGAAAAGAACAGACAATCCCACCGGGAAAAAAAGACGAAGTTTTGTGCGACCGCTGCTGTGAGCCGATGTTCCGGATGAGAGCTGTATACTGGTGCGAACATTGCGGATATAAAACAGACTGTTGCGGAAGCTGATCGCAAGATCAACCTGTCCGCTTCTTGGACTGTTCTGGCTCTTGTATTAGATGAATGCGGACTGCAATTCAATTCCACAATGCTGTGAAGCGGATTCACCGGAACAAGGTTCTGTGCGTGGAAAGCCTGAAGATTTACGAACGGGAAAGCGCCTCATTTTACGGCCTTCCAGGCGATTACGTGGAAGGCATGGTTAAACAAATGACCGGAACATTCTTGCCGGACAAGGGCTCAGTATCGGTTTTGGGAACAAATAGCCGGGAAATCACCGATGAGAATGTCTGGTTCAGGTTGATCCAGAATATCGGAATCTACAACACGCTTCCCTTATTTCAGGAGTCTTCCTCGATCGGGGAAAACATCGCAACACTTTATCGCGCCCGCAACGGATCGCTGGATGAGCACAGACTCAGCAGCGAAGTGCTCAAGCTTTCTAACCTCGTGCAGCTTACAATCACGGATCTTGCGAAAATGATGAGCGATGCAACACCGGCCCAGCGAATGAAAGTCAGACTGAGCCGCGCCATTGCGTACCGGCCCAAGATGGTGATCCTTTGCGATCCAACCGCCGATCTTCCGCCGTCAGTCGCGCAGCAGTTTGCGGGTCTGGTAAAGCGAGCGAAACGAAAGCTGGGATTTACATTAGTGCTATTTACCTCTGACTTGTGGATCCTGCAACGTCTTGCAGATCGGGTGTTCTTTCTAAATCCGGAAGACGGATTTTTCATTGAAAACCAGTTGCGCGGATGGTACCATAAGCTCTTTCCATTTATGGATCCGGCGCCATCTCAGCTGCTGAGATTATGGCGAGACGCGCTACACTACAGCAGCATGCATCGCACGGCGGAACAGGGGATCGAGAAACATTGAGGAGGAGTCATGGCTGATTTTGTACGTGTCGCAGGCACTGATGAAATTGGATCGGGATCGTCAAAAATTGTAGATGTAAACGGGAATTCCGTCGCCGTCTGGAATTTGAACGGAAACTATTATGCATTTCAGAATGTTCGCCCGCACCGCGGCGGTCCGGTTGGCGAAGGCGAAATGGAAGGCAATATCATTACCTGCCCGTGGCATGGCTTTCGTTTTAACGTGATCACAGGAGCCTGCGAACACAACGCGGCCATGAAAATCAGCACCTACCAGGTTCAAGTGGAAGGCAACGACATCAAAATCGGTGTTTGAAAAATTAACCACAAAGACACGAAGACACAAAAAAGCACGAGGGATTTAGGAATTCTCTATTCGTGCACCTTCGTGACTTTGTGCCTTGGTTACCCCGATCTCTGGAAGTATTCCGCCATTTTGCGGAGCGAGACATCGTAACGGTACTGAATATTGAAGTGCCCATCATCAAATTCTTCGTATTGATGGGCGATCCCCTGTCCGGCTAGCTCGGCGCAAAACATCCTGGCCCCCAGGTTGAGAGCAAATTCATCGCGTCGTCCGCAATCGACATAAACAAGACCAAATTCCCTCAGACTTTCTCCTTTCTGTTTGACGATTTCCAAAGGATCATGTTTTTTCCAGCGCGCCCAGACATCCTCGCGAATCCTTCCACTCCATTCCTCAAAGGGCAAGTCAAATCGATGTGGTACAGCATCCGGGTTGGGAGAATAACAAGCGGACATTGCAATCAGATCGAGAACAGCGTGATCGTCCTTTCCTGCTTTTGGCAGTTCATCAAACCGTTCCAAAAACCGTGACAATCCACCCGCCTTCTCAAGCTTCCGCTGTGCCGACGGGAATTCCTGCGTGTAGGCATATTCAAAATACATATCTCCGGAATGGCAGGCCGTTGCAGAAAACAATTGAGGATGATCCATCGCGATGCGGATCGCCCCGTAACCTCCGCTTGATTTTCCCATCACACCTCGAAAGCGGCGGTCCCGTTTTACACGGTATCGCTGCTCCACGAATGGAATGATCTCTTCGATGAGATACGACCGGTAGGCGCCAACAGCAATGGAATCCAGATACTGGCTGCCTCCGTAACGCGTAAAACAATCGGGAAAGACAAGGATCATTTCCGGCATTCCGTTAGCGATCAGACGATCCATTCGCTCATCAATGCTGGGGATCCACGCCTGAAAATTAAACCAGCTCCGGCCGCTCCCGGTAAACCCCGCGAGACAGATCACACACGGATATTCCGTACTACAAGTATCATACGATGGCGGTAGATAGACGGGCAAAATCCGGTCCACCGGATCGTGGAGCGGGTTGTTCCGGAGAAGGTTGCTCTTCAGAAGTTCCTGAGCAACTCTTCCCTTCATCATCCGGCTAGAATTTCTTGATCAGACCTGCTGTGTAGCGGAGCCCGGACAGCGGGCTAGCACAGCCGTAAAAACGGATCTCCGGGCGGACGCCCCAGCTTTTTGAAAACCACAGATTCATGCCGGCGCCACCGGATACTCCACCCTTAATCCCGATGTTCTTGGTAGGCGCATGAAAGATACCTTCCGGTGTCTTTTCGACCTGCTGCTCATACGCGCCAACGATTCCGAGCGCAACGAAAAAATCCGAAGAAGATCCGAAATGCGCAATACTTGCCAGAAATGTTCCGCCTCCCCAGATCCGGCTCCTTTGCAATTCCGGAACAAACAATCTTCCGGTGAGAGTATCGAAGCGGGGCGCCAGAGTCTCCGTGGTCCGCGCATATGCACCGTCGAGCTCAAAACTCCAACGATCCGTAAAGTGTCTTCCGAAAGATGCGCCAAATGTATATCCGCTTGGCCCAAAACAGCCTGCCTCGTCGCATAGCATCGCGCCTCCTCCGAACATGGAAAGCTGCCAGGGATAAACCGCTTCCTGCGCAAAGCCAGAAACCGGAATTAAGAATAAGAGTAGCCACAGGTACTTTTTCATACGTTCTCACCTCATGAACTGTGTTGCGGAATTTCGATCCTTCACCGGTACACCCGGAGCCGGATATCGTCCAGAACGACGGCAGAATCGAAATCCTGATCGAAATGATTACTCAACGAAAATTCCAGAGCCATCGGACCGGCAGCCATCCCGGAAAGGAACGGTTCGTGAAATGCGCGAAAGTACGATATATGTAGCAGACCGGTTTCATATTTCCAGGTAGGATTGCAGGCGCTTTCATGAAAAGACGAATCGCCCTGAATCACCATATTTTTCGATTCTGGCGCAGCGCCGGAGTCATCGATCGCTGCAATCACCACAGGACCTGCCTTTGTCAGCAGGCGCACCAGAAAGGTGTCGGTTCCCAGATCGGAGGCTGTATTTTCATTGGTTAGAAACTTTACGGTGAAGTCCACACGGATTCGTCCCGGTTTAAAGGGCAACGGAAAACTTGGAGAACGGAGGATTGTCTCCATTCCTTCCACGGAGGAAGCACCGCACATCGTGATCGGATCACCTTTGGCGCTGTTGGTGCTGAACGCAACCCAGTACCGGCCGGATGGTTGTCCTCCGCAAAACGAAGGGGCGACGCACAGGTCTCCACCAATCCGCCAACCGCTCAAATCCGCATCTTCAAAATCGGCATTGAGCAGGAGGACTTCATTGTCCGCGCAAAACACCGGGAGCGCAAGAAACAGGACGAGGACAATCGAAGCTACCGATCCCTTCATCGTCGCCCATTATAACGTAGGGGCTGTGCATTTGCCAGGGAGCAGGCTGAGCATTTTCAGCTGCAGATAGAAATCGTACGTGGAGGGAGGCCATCGCGGTTGCAATCGGAAACCTTACGGTCGGAAAATGCTCAGCCCTTACGCGGTTTCTTCTTTACCGGCACTGGTTTTTTGTTGATTTTCTTGAAATCTTTCAAAAAGTCGATTTTCTTTTTTTCTTTTCCCATAACGGACCTTGGACTAATCATACGGCCGGATGAACTTTGTCTTACAGGTACCGCATTGATCGATCGTCATCCTGCGATAGTTTTTTCGACCTTGTTCATCTAATCCTTCGGGATACGGTTCGATCGTCGTGTAATGAAGCACTCCCATATGGCATTTCGGACACTCGAAAGATTCGGTGTATTCGAGGCCCCTGGTAAGTTCCTTCCAGCGTGTTGAGCTGTCCATATTGGCTCCGTTGTTCATGATATCATTTTGGCGATGACGGAACAGCCGCAGGAAGAGGAACAGGCAGAAAAACCGGGCGGGCAGTTGCTCGGATGTTTTTTTGCAGCGCTTCTCGCGGTCATTATTTTTTTTACGCTGTTTGTTTTTATGCGTTCCTGTTAATCGCGATGAGAATCCATTTTTTCGGAGCAACCAGGACCGTAACGGGATCCCGTTTTCTGATCGAAGAAGATGGAATCAAGGCCATGGTGGACTGCGGCCTGTTCCAGGGGCCACGCGAGTGGAAAGAACGCAACTGGAGCGAGTTTCCGGTGAATCCCGCGTCGATCGATTGCGTCATTCTAACGCATGCGCATATCGATCATACCGGTTTTCTTCCTCGATTCAGGAAGCTGGGGTTCCATAGTCCGGTTTATTGCACTCCTGCGACGGCTGAACTGCTCGGGTTGATGCTTCCCGATTCCGGTCATTTGCAAGAAGAAGACGCGAACTACGCAAACAAGAAAAGATATACGCGCCATGATCCGGCTCTTCCTTTATATACGGAGCAGGATGCCCGTGACGTTCTCTCACTTCTGCGCCCGATCGATTTTTATTCCAAGCATCTTCTGACGCGCAATCTTTCTTTTACGTTCCTCCGCGCCGGCCACATCCTTGGTTCAGCGATGATTCAGATTGTGACTCAAAAAGAAGCCGTTCTGTTTTCGGGTGACCTGGGAAGACCTCGGCAGTTCATCACAAAAAAACCGGATGAGATTCCGGCCGCAGATTGCATCGTTCTGGAATCGACCTATGGGAACCGGCTTCACCAGAGAATCGATGTCCGCGAAAAGCTGAAAGAAATCATCCGTCGAACGGCTGCGTCCGGCGGCACGCTGCTTGTTCCCGCGTTCGCGATCGGAAGAACACAGGAATTGCTGTTCCTGCTCAGACAATTGAACGAAAAGAAGGAAGTGCCTGATCTTCCGGTCTATATGGACAGCCCGATGGCCATCCATGCCCTTCCGATCTATGACCGGTATCCGTTGGATGCCTCTACAGAATTAGAGTCGCTGACCCGCCGCGATGCGACTCCGTTTCTGTATCCGCCTATTCATGCCCTGGAGACGGTAGAGCAATCAATGACCCTGAACAAGAACACCTTTCCTTCGATCATTGTATCTTCCAGCGGTATGGCGACGGGCGGCAGGATCCTCCACCATCTGAAGCGAAGAATCGAGGACCACAGAAATACAGTTCTGTTTATCGGGTTCCAAGCCGAAGGGACGAAAGGACGGTTCCTGGTGGAAGGAACGCCGGAGATTAAGATTCACGGTCAGTTCTACAAGGTACGCGCGCACATTGAATATATGGATGCGCTCTCCTGTCACGCAGACTATGAAGAATTGTTGCAATGGCTGGGAAGATTCCGGCAAACGCCCAAGTCTGTTTTTCTGGTGCATGGTGAAGAGACTGCAAGCACGGAGCTTGCGAAAAAAATCCGCGAACAATTTGGCTGGAATGTGCGGGTTCCCGGCTATTTAGAAAGTGTGGAGATTCCATGAAAAGAATCGGATTGGGCGCCGTCGCGCTGTTTCTCATACCGGCTGCCGCATCATTCGCGATTTCGATGTATGTCGGGGTCGTAGAAGGAAAAATTACCGATGAAAGCGGAGCACCGCTGAAGGGCGCCAAAATTGTGCTGACGCTGAAACCTTCGGATTCAAAAGATGAGCAAGCGCCGGCAAATTGCGAAGAACAGGCAAAGAAGAAAGGCAGTCAATCGGCCGGTAGCGGTTCAAACGGTCAATACAAATTTGTTGCCGTTCGTCCCGGAATATACAACATCTGTTTCGGATTGGAAGGCTATCAGACACAATGGAAGCAGTCCGAAATCAAACAGTCGGTGACGAACACTTTCAACGTGACTTTGAAAAAGCTCGCGCCTGCTGTGGATCAAACGCAAACAAGCGAGAATCCTTGATATATGATAAGGGCGACCTTGTGGTCGCCCTCACGAAATCGCGATTCTCCGAGATGGGCGACCACAACGGTCGCCCCTACCTATATTTATCGTCGATCTCGCGTTCCTTGCGCCTCTGCTTCGCTTCCGATTCACCGCGGGACCAGTAGTACGTGTTGAAATCGGCAAACCGGATCGTCGATGCAAGTTCCGGATGTTCCGCCTGCAACGCGCGCATCATCTGCTGGCAAACGCGTCGATAGCTCGGGTGTCCTTGCGGAGTCGTCCGGAGCTCGATCAAGTGCATCGCTTCGCGGAAGTTCATGCCCATCATCCAACGGATCTTGTAACCGAACAGGACCGCATATTGCGCAAGCTCCGCGTTCAGCTCGCGCGACATTGCAGAATGGAGGTCTGCCGAACGATAAAAGCATTCTTCCGCTTTTTCCTTCATCCCGATCGCTTCCAATTCTTCCGGCATTGCGTATCCGAGTCCCGGATGAAGCAGCTGGCGCTCCTGGCTCAGCATGCGATGGCGCTGCAGATCGCGATACGCCCCAAAATCTGCCTGCACATCAAACAGGAGCGGATAGCCCTGTTCGAACGCCCGTCCCGGCCGGTTGCGCCGGGTCTTCCGCTCGCCGGCATAAGTCGCAAGTATCTCTTTTCGTTTTTCCTGCGATAATTGTCGTACTATGCTCAGTATCTGGCGGAATGGAAGCTTCGCATAAGGATAGAGACAGGCAGCGATCGTATGCTCCAGAAGCGCGGAAGGATCTTTCGGCATGGGAAGCAGCGCACAATCTTCCTCTCGTTCCGGAACGGTGCCCCCCGGCAGATGGGAAGTCAGCCGGCGCATGTTTCTCTCCCGTTCCACTTGATAGTCATCGATCTGTGCGCGTTTTACAAACTTGGGAATGATTTTGTTCAGCTCGTCATGGGCATCCCGACCGCGTTTCGCGCATTCCGGAAGATTGCTGCTATAAAGTTTTGTCAGCAGTCCCTGATAGAATCTGCCGTTTCCGAACAGCCCGACATTGGTGAGAGTGGCTGCTGGAAGCAGGCAACGCAAAACGTCACATGCCTTGGTTTTCAGATCAAAGTTATATGTGATCCGAAACTGCTTCTGGAGCACTTCAGAATCCATCGCCGAATATTTTTCCGGGCGCCCCGCGCCGCGAATATCGTATTCCGCTTCTTCCAGCGGTTTCAGACTCCGGAAATGTGCGGTCAGAGGTTCCACACAGGAAGCATATGTATCAAAAATCGAATCCAGTGCATGAACATACGGATCCCCTACCGGTGAGTCTAGAATTTCTTTCCCGCGATAATACCTGTATGAACCTGCGGCATCTTTTTGGTAGTAAAAAACGTAACGTGTGGATTGTTCGATGGGCGATCCGCCGATCCGGCAATCTTCCACTATTTTTGTAGCAATATTGGAAATCTGTTCCAATGCAAGATGCGCTCCTTCGAGCTCTCCAACACTGTCATCCCCGTATTCATTGAGGATCCGTTCGATCAGCTCCTGTGTCCGGCTGACATTCAGTTCTCCGTCTTTGAGAAACTCCTTGAGAAGTGTCCGGCGCAAACCGGTCACCGCGCGGCTGTACCGGGCATAGATCGGTCCAGCCAGGCCGGGAATATTCACGCAAAAAGTATCGCCCGTAGGATTTGTAACGTAGCGCGAAAGGACTGCGATTTCTTCGGGTGTAAATTCGTCAGACATAGGCGGGATCTATTTTAAACCACGAAGAACACGAAGAGCACGAAGGCAAGCTAATTTTCTTCGTGTTCTTCGTGCCCTTCGTGGTTCAAAATAAAGCGGAGCAGTGCACCAGACACTGCCCCACTTTTACAATATTAGCAGTTGGACCAGCCGCAGGCATGGCACTTTTCGCACCCTTCCTGCTTGACCGTGGGGCTGCCGCATTCCA
Organism: uncultured bacterium; assembly: GCA_963843285.1. Lineage (GTDB taxonomy): Bacteria > Acidobacteriota > HRBIN11 > JAKEFK01 > JAKEFK01 > CAZDDB01. The sequence continues at coordinate 97,788 of CAWJJO010000016.1, read as the reverse complement.
TGCAAAGGTTTCCCGTCGCCACTGCCTCTGAATCGGGAACAGGCTGGCCTTTGGGCATCTCCTGTTTGGATTCCAGATACTTATGCAGCGCGCGGGCAATCGCATCCGGCACAGAACGAACACGTTTGGATCCAAAACCGACATCCCGGGATCCACCGATCCCCTGCAGATGACGAATGATCAAATCCACACGCTGCTCGGATGTCAATGGAGAAGGCATTCGCAGCATCAGCGAAAGACTGCGTCCCAGCGCTTCCGCATCAGCAGCCACATCAGAACCTGCTTTTCCAACGTTCACAAAGATCTCAAACGCCTCGCCGCTTCCATTTTCGTTTACAGTCGTATATACGGTGCCGTGTGGCGATTCAATCTTGATCGTGCGGCCCAGCAAAATGTCGGGTCGTCCCTTCATGGTCATGACCGACGACTCCGAAGCCAAATCTGGAGCCTTTGCGCCGTGCGTCAAAACCTGCATCGGTTTGCAGCCGTCCCGATACACAGTAATCCCCAGGCATCCCGTTTTCCATGCCAGCAGATACGCATCTCCCACATCTTCCGGTTTTGCTTCATTCGGCAGATTGATCGTTTTAGAAACTGCGTTATCTGTAAATTTCTGAAACGCAGCCTGCATCCGCACATGCCATTCCGGCGGAATTTCATGTGCGGTCCGAAAGAGATTCTTCAATTCATCGGGAAGGTTCGTCTCTCCAATGGTTCCATGCTTACGCACATGTTCTTTCAACGATTCGGACCAGTATCCCTCTTCGCGCATGACTGCTTCAAAGAAGGGATTGAAAAACTCAAAGCCAAGTCTGTGCTTGAAATACAAACCGAAGATCGGCTCAATTCCGCTGGAACAACCGGCGATGATGCTGATGGTTCCGGTAGGCGCAATCGTTGTGACTGTGGAATTGCGCAGCGGATACTTGTCTTTATAGATCGATTCCGACCAGCGCGGAAACGTGCTCCGTTCCTCGGCCAGCGCACGCGATTCATCGTGTGAAACTTCTTCAATGAACTGCATGATCTTCTCTGCCAGCTGCAGTGCTTCTTCCGATTGATACGGAATGCGCTGCTGGAATAGAAGATCGGCCCAACCCATCACACCCAAACCGATCCGCCGGTTGTTCTTTACAATGTCATCAATCTGTTTGAGCGGAAACGGATTCCGTTCAATGACATCATCCAAAAAACGCACAGAAAGGCGCGTAATGCGGTCCAATTCAGCAAAATCGAGCGCGCCGTCTTTGATCAGTAGACCCAGGTTGATCGAACCCAGATTGCACGATTCATACGGATACAGAGGTTGTTCGCCACAAGGATTTGTAGATTCAACAGGACCGCATGCGGGAATCGGGTTCGAGTGCCCGCTATTGATCCTGTCAATAAACACGAGTCCGGGATCGCCCGTCTGCCACGCCGCCTGCACAATTTTCTGCACAACTTCCCGCGCATTCAGCCGCCCGCTTTCCTTTCCCGTTTTTGGCGAAATCAACCCGTATGTTTCGTTTCGTTCCAGGGCGCCCATGAACTCATCCGTAATCGCCACCGAGATATTGAAATTGCTCACTTCCCCCGAAAGCTTGCAATCAATAAACTCCAGGATATCCGGATGGTCCACTCTCAGAATCCCCATATTTGCGCCACGTCTCGTTCCCCCTTGCTTTAACGATTCCGTGGCAGCATCAAACACCTTCATAAACGAAACAGGTCCGGATGCAACTCCTTTTGTAGTGGAAACCATATCGTCCCGGGGCCGGATCCGCGAAAATGAAAAACCGGTTCCACCACCCGATTTGTGGATGATTGCGGCATTCTTCACTGACTCAAAAATTCCCGCAATGCTGTCCTCAACCGGTAATACATAACAGGCAGAATACTGCAAGTTATTTCCTTTCCCCGCGTTCATCATCGTAGGGGAATTTGGAATGAACTTGCGCTCTACCATCATTTTGAAAAACTGACCGATAATCTCTTCTGTTTCTTCCCTGCTTTTCCAGGAAAGCTCCGCCTTGCCGATTTCAACTGCAACGCTCCAACAGCGGTCATCCGCTGATTCGATCACATCGCCGTTTTCATCTTTCATCAAGTAGCGCATGCGGAGAATCTCCAAAGCATTATCGGGCCATGCACTTTGAATGTTGGGTCTCTTAAATAGGGTTACCATGGGGGGAATGTTCTATCTCCTTTTTGTTATTTTGCCTTGTTCCTTCCAGGCAAGGCGTTGTCAACCGCTTGCCCAATGGATTGTCCAATGGATTGTGCAATGCATTGTCAACGGATTGCAGTATACCTAAAAACAAGAAAATCCACAAGAACTTTTGTCTCGACGAGAGCACACCACAATATGTAGTATCTCCCGGGTTAGGCGGCTTGGGCGAATAACGATTGTTGACCTTTTTTGCCTGTGTTATAATTCACGACTTCCCAAACCACGAGAGGAGTCGACAGATCATGCGCAAGTGTATTCTGGCTGCATTTCTAGCAATTTGTTTGTTTGGCTGGACCGGTTGCAACAATGACAACAGCACTGGACCGGTCATCCAAACTCCAACGGTTAGCTCGTTTTCACCCGGCAATGTTAGTCGCGGTCAGAAAGACGTGGTCGGGACGATTCATGGTACGAATTTGAACGGCAGTGTTTCTGTGAGCTTTGGTGACGGCATCAATGTGACACAGGTTACTGGAGTGAATTCCCTGGAAGTCGAAATACAATTCGACGTCGCAAACAACGCTTCCACAGGCGCGCGTACAATCACGGTCACAACTGCGGGAGGGACTGCGACATTCGCAGGCGCATTGACGGTCGATTCAAACCGGGCGCCTACCGCAAAAATTGCGATTTCGCCATCCTTTGGCGCAAAGAACACTTTATTCCGGTTCAGTGGTCTGGCATCAGATGACCCGGATGGCGAATTGGACAGCTACAAGTGGGAGTTTGGTGATGATACAAAGGCCCATGGACCGGAAGAAACGCACACGTTCGCTTCAACCGGCACATTTCAAGTCACGTTGACTGTGCGCGATAACGACGGCGCAACCAGCACGGATGTCAAAAATGTTGAAGTCAGAGATGGGACCGCGCCGACTGTGGCATTTGTCCTAACGCCGGCAACCATTGAAGAAGATAATATTGTTCATTGCGATGCCTCAGCCAGCAGCGATGACGGAACGATTGTCGAATATCGGTGGGACTTTGGAGATGGACAAACCGGGAAGGGCGCAACGATCGATCATTTGTATTCGAGCTCCGGAGATTTTGTTGTAACGCTACAGCTTACAGACGACGAAGGGTTCAAGAATGTCGGGCAAAAGAAAGTCAAGGTAAAACCATTTGACGATCTTGCGGCCGTGCAGGAAATTCAGAGTGTTCTGACCCGGTTCTTCTTCCGATTCTCGCAACTGGAAACACTTTCAGCAGAAGCCATTGTAGATGGATGGAGCTTTAATTGCCTGGGCCGCGAACATGAAATCAACATTATCGAACAGCAGAAAACACAGGTACAATCTACGGACAACCACATCATCGACGCAATCGGCGTTTCGATTCGTTCAGATCATCTATCTGCAACCGCGGACGTCACCGCCCAATTTGACTTTACGCTGAACGACGGCACGCCCCAGTCCAGTGTTTGCACACACTTCTTCACCATGGTTCGCGAAAACGGAGAGTGGCTGGTGTGTGATTTTACGGTAAGCTGCCAGTAGGGTAGGGGCGACCCTTGTGGTCGCCCATCTGAGAAATTGCGATTTCTGTGCGGGCGACCATAAAGGTCGCCCCTACACCGGTTTTTCCGTGTCCCGCCCCATCGAGACGATTTTGTCTTTCATCTTCGCAAGACGCGATTCTGACTTTTCAAAACTCGCCTGAAGGTTCCGCAAGTGTAAACCGATCTTCAAAAAGTCTGACTCAAACTGACTGAGATCTTCTTCCATCTGTTGTAACTGCGCTAGAATGATCTTCGCCTGTTCAGAAATTTGGAAACCGCGCAAACCCATGGTGATCACCTGTAAATACGCATAGAAAGTATTGGGCGAAACCGGGATCACTTTCTTGGTCATACAGTATTCGTACAAATTAGTTTCCTCTTTCACCACAAGCTCGTAATAGACATTTTCTGCAGGAATATACATGAGAGCGAAATCAAATGTATCTTCTTCGGGAACGATATACTTTTTTGCGATATCATCCACATGTTTTTTTACATCGGTAAGAAACTGTTTTCTGGCCGCCTTGCGTTCGGTATCCAGTTCCGTCTGAAGCATGCGTCTGAAGTTTTCCAGAGGAAACTTGGAATCTACGCATAGAATTTTTTGCCCGATAAACAAGGCGGCATCTACGATGGTTCCGGAAGCAAACCTGAACTGGGATTGAAAGCCACTCGAGGGGAGAACCTGACCGAGCAAATCCGCGAGGAAGAATTCACCAAGGCCGCCGCGCATTTTAGGCGACTGCAAAATGTCCTGAAGCGCGGCAACTTGCCGGGCCAGCTCAAAGATCTGGCGGCTGGCTTCCTGTACCTGCCCCAGTTTTCCTTCCACCTGCGATACTACATTTGTAGTATTGGTGATCTGCCCCGTGATAATCCCCAGGTGACCTGCAACGGTTTGGACATTGGAGTCAAATCGTTGCGAGACATTCTGTTGCAGCTGCGAAACCTGAGTTTGGACATCGATTCGCGCCTGCTGTACCAGTTTGAGAACGTAGATCACAACAGCGAGAACTGCTCCCAGAAGAAGTAAAAGTAGAATCTGAACAATTTCCACGGTTACTAGAATATCAAAAATCAAATATCAAAAATCAAATAAACATAAAACCATAAACAAATAAACCCAAAGGAGATCGGGCTTGGCTGGAGTTCCGGTCAACATTCCTGATGATTTACTGATTTACTTATGTTTATTTGATTTTTGATATTTGATTTTTGATATTGTTGTACCATGGATTTCAAGAACAAAGTTGTTGTTGTCACGGGCGCTTCAGCGGGGATCGGAGCCGAAACGGCTCTGCAATTGGGGCGACTTGGCGCAAACGTCGTCGTGGTCGCCCGCCGGTTGGAGCGTCTTCGGGATCTGGTCGGCCGAATCGAACAGGAAGGCGGAGTGGGACTTGCCATCCGGGCCGACATTACACAGGAACCGGATGTTCGCGAATTTGCAGAAAAGTCTTTGGAGAAGTTCGGACGAATCGATGTTCTGGTGAACAACGCGGGAGCCGGCCTGTACGCAACCGTAGAAGAAACCACCGCAGAACAAATGGAGCGGATCTGGAGAACCAACTTCCTGGGAACGTTCTACTGTATTAGTAACGTTCTGCCGATTCTGCGGAAACAGGGAGGGGGCCAGATCATTACGATCTCCTCAATGTCCGGCCGGAGGGGCGCAGCGTTCAAGTCCGCATACTGTGCTGCAAAATTTGCACAGATCGGGCTGATGGAATCGCTTCGAATGGAATTGAGCGGCACGGGAATCTTGACAACCTTGATTTTTCCAGGCGCAACGGAAACGGAATTCTTCGATGTAATCGAAAATCCAAAAAACCGGAAAATTCGATATTATGGTCCGTTGCAAAGTCCAGCCCAGGTCGCCGGAGCGGTGGTCCAGGCAATCAGAAAACCTGCAATCGAGATCATTACTCAACGAATGGGCAGACTGCAAAACATCATTCATGCCACCTCCCCGAGACTGGCTGATTGGCTGGTTCGCAAGACAGTGAAGCGAAACGTGGACATCTGACCCCAAACCACTTCCATTTTCAGTCTTTTTTTCGCTTTCCAGTCTCGACGCGGCATCTGGTATGGCATTTGCTTCCTTTTCTTTTGGAGATAACGACTTTAGGAGGCACTTCTAATATGAAGAGATTCATTCTTTCCGTCTTGTTCTTAGTAGTGGTAAGTCTTCCCGCGTATTCAGACTCGATTACTGTCCTGGGGGGTTACGTGCTCCCGAAAGGGGATAGCGACGTTTTCAGTCAAAATGAGCTGGAAACCACATTCGAGGTCAATGACCTGAACGACTTTGGCGTCTACGTTGGTTACGATCATTTTATGGGAAACTATGTAAATCTCGCCTTCGGTTTCACCTACTACAGGAGCGATACCAATGTCGAGGATCGGGATTTTGAATTTCCAAACGGAAGCCCGGTTGTACGCAACATTGATCTGGAGATCATACCGCTGGAAGCGGGAATTCGTTTCCTTCCGGCCGGAAGAGAAGCACCTGTCATTCCGTACGTGGGAGGAGGCATTGGAGCCTATTACTGGCGGTATGAAGAAGTCGGCGACTTCATCATCAACCGCAACACAAATCCATCAGCAATTACCGGCAGCGCCTTTTCTGACGGGACCGATTTTGGCTGGCATGTGGAAGGCGGAATCCAAATTCCCGTATCCCGTTCGGCTACAATCACGGCTGAAGCGAAATACTGGGACGCACAAGGGGATCTTGACGTGGCTTCGTTTGATCCTTTATTTGAACCGCTGGATCTGTCCGCAACCATGTTCTCAGCAGGAGTATCCTTCTGGTTCTAACGCTCTCACATCATATACACTGCAAAAACCCGGTCTGTTTCGACGGACCGGGATTTTTTTGTGTACATCGGAAATCAGATTGGTGGAACTACATACTCTGAAGCAGTAGTTTCCTGCCGGCTATTTGGGGTATGATAGCGACGGGACCTTGAGAACGACCGGAATGTTGTCTCCGGAGAGGTAGCATCAGTGATCCAGACCCGCTGGCAAAGCCTCAAAGTTCGTTATGCACTCATCTTCAGCTTTTTTATTGCCGCTATCCTTCTTTTTAATGCTGTCCTCCTGATTTATTTCAAATACAAAGAATTTCAAAACGACATCGAACATCGGGCATTTTCCTTCGCCCGTCTGGCCGTAAAGCCGATCTGCGACGGATACGATACCTACTTCTATTCGGGTTATTTCAAGTTCCGCGAACTGATCAGCAATCTACTATCCTCAGAACCGGACATCACGAAGATCCGAATTGTCGATGTAAACGGACGCATTCTGTTTGATTCCGATAATCTCAAAAAGAGCCATTTTATTCCGCGCACCGATGAGCAACTTCCGCTGATTACGGACGCTTACCATCTTGATGCAGTACGCCGCCTGGAAATCAGCCAGCGATATAAGTACGGGTCGGACGAACGCAAGAATCTTGAGATTGTGTCTCCATATATTGAAGAATGGGGACGCCACAAGCTATCGGTCATCATGCATTTCTCCTACCGGGCGCTTGATCCCCAGATCCGGATGATGATCTATCAGGTGGGGGGGTTGACACTTCTCAGTATGATCTTTACCAGCTTCCTTGCCTGGATTTTTACAGGCAAAATCACTGAGCCGCTAGAGCAGCTAACCGAACAAGCCAGAAAAATGACCACGGCAAGCACCGAAGATACGTTCGGCGGCAAGGGAGACAACGAAGTTAAAGTCCTGACGAAAACATTCAACCTGATGACATCGACGATTCAGAAGAATATCCGCGATCTCGAAGACAGCAACGAAAAGCTGGCCCGGTTGAATGAGGAACTCAAAGAGTTGGATCGCGTAAAGTCGGACCTCCTCGCAAATGTATCCCATGAACTTCGCACACCTCTGACTTCCATCAAGGGCTATACGGAATACATCCTGGAAGGGAAACTCGGCCCGGTTTCCCAGAAGCAGCAAAAAGGGCTTATGGTCGTGCAAAAAAATCTGGATCGCCTTTCCAAGCTCATCAATGCCTTGCTGGATTATTCGCTGATGGACTCGGACAAGATGGTCCTGACTGTCAAACCGTTCAACCTAAAATTACTTTCTAAACAGGTTGTCGTAAATCTCGGCTCCGAACTGGAAAGAAGAAATCTGCACTTTCAGATCGACATGCCGGACGATCTTCCTCTGGTTGTGGGAGACAAGGAAAAGATCTATCAAGTACTGGAAAATCTTACGATTAATGCAATTAAGTTTACCGATTCCGGTGGCAAGATTATTGTGCGCGCGGAAACACTGGACGAAGGCAATGCCAGCTGGGTCCAGATTTTTGTTACCGACACCGGTGTTGGAATTCCCGAAACCGCGTTGCCTCGAATCTTCGATCGCTTTTATCAGGTCGATGCTTCCAGCAAACGAAAATATGGAGGGATGGGACTCGGTCTTGCAATCGCAAAATCCATCGTGGACGCCCATAAGGGCAGAATCTTTGTGGAAAGCAAGATTGGAGAAGGAACCACCTTCACCGTGATCTTGCCTGCCTTGAAAGAAGTGCAGCCGGAAGGAGAGGAAATCATCTTAAGAAAAGAAAACGGGGACCGTTATCTCATCGAAATCATCGATGACGATGCGGACATTTTACGATTGCTGAAAATGTATCTGGAGGATGAAGGGTTTCGTGTGGCCACAGCCGAAACGGCCGGACGCGGACTATTGCTCGCGCGCGAGCTTCTTCCGGATGCCCTGATTCTGGATGTTCTGCTTCCGGATCAAGATGGCTTCAATCTTCTGGAAACACTGAAAGCAAACCCCGAGACTTCCGGAATTCCGGTGTTGATCCTTTCGGTAATTAAAGAAAAATTGAAGGGGATGAATCTCGGAGCTGCCGATTATCTGGTAAAACCGGTGGGACATTCCCTGTTGAAGTCCACTCTTCAGCGAATTCTGGATAAGACCGGCCGGCCAAAAACGATTTTGATAGTAGACGATGAGGAAGATACGGTTCAATTGCTTCGTGAACGGCTGACGGCCGAAGGTTTTCAGACTGTAGAAGCAAGCAATGGGAAAGACGCAATTCTGAAAGCGGCGACACACACGCCCGATCTCATCCTGCTGGATATCATGATGCCGGAAGTTACAGGGTGGGATGTCATGGAACAATTGCAACGGGCGGAAGGCACCGCCTCGATTCCTGTGGTGGTTCTGAGCGCAGCCGTCTCGGAAGCTGATGTCCAGCGAGGGTACAGGATGGGGATCAAAAACTACGTAACCAAACCGTTCGAAATCAAAGAACTGATCACTGAAATCCGCAAAGTCGTTCAGAATGCAAAGTAGGGCGCACGGCGTGCGTTCCAATTCACTATCTTGAAGGGCGCATACCATGCGCCCCCCCCACGAATCGCTATGTTATAATCCGATGCACAGGTGGTTCCTTCATGGAAAAACAGAAGATCCTGCTTGTTGATGACGAAGAGGACATCCTGGACTTTCTTGAATTGATTCTGGAAGAGCAAGGCTATTCTGTCATTAAGGCAAGCTCGGGAAGAGACGCACTCGCCGCGGCACAGATGCATCGTCCTGAGTTGATCCTTCTCGATGTCATGATGCCCGAGATGGATGGATGGGAAGTTCTCAAGCTGCTGAAAGCCGATGAGGAGGTAGCGCATATTCCTGTAGCCATGCTGACAGCCAGAACTGAAATGAAGGATAAGATCCAGGGTTTGCAGGAAGGCGCAATCGACTATATTTGCAAACCGTTTGCGACCAAGGATCTACTGGATAAGTTACAGATTATTTTGGCCCAGGTGAAACGCTGATCCATGCGGCGGCTTTGTCGTCTCCACCTGTAACGGAAAGACATCAGATGGCGGGCGATCCGAAAACAGACTACTTCATCCTTCGTGCCGAATGGCTGAAGTACAAAAGTAATCTTTTCGACAAGAATACCGGTCTTCCTACACTTCCCATTGTCCTGGATGATGTGCGTAAAATGGCCGAAGAACATGGCGGCATCGGACTGTTGCTGATCGACCTGGGCAAACAGAAAAATTTCGAAACCACTTACGGCTGGCAACTCTACGATGAAGTCATCAAGGAATTTTCTCAAATCCTGATAGAAAGTAGAAACGAAATCTTCAGCGAAAAAGATCTGATCACCATCTCTCATATTCGGGGAGACGAGTTTACTCTTTTCTTGAATCCGCCCGCAGGCAAGATCTGGAGCGAAGCGGTTCTCGATCTGGCAAACGAAAGAATCCGGAATCTAATTCGAAAAAAAATGGACCGGTTCAGCAGCCAGAGGTGGTTTTCAAATCTTACGTTTCATACCGGCTATTCGACCATCTTGCGGGACCCTACAACCCGCGTAGAACGGTTGATCCAGCGGGCGATCGCGCGAGCCAGGGAAGTCAGCGGTCAGGAAATTGAAAACGAGAACATCCGGCACCATATCGCACTGCAGCGAATCATCAGTCAGAATTCAATCGTCATCCTGTTTCAACCGATCGTCTATCTTGAGACCCTCGATGTGCTCGGTTATGAAGCCCTGAGCCGGGGGCCGGAAGACAGCGGATTTGCAGGAACCGAACTCTTGTTCTCTTTTGCGGAAAGTACGAATATGCTTCTCGATCTCGAACGTCTCTGCCGTAGAAATGCCTTGCGCACTGCTCATGCCCTCAGTCTGGACCGTCAGCTATTCTTGAATTCTTCCGCTAAAGCGCTTCAAGATGTGAATTTTACAGCTGCACAACTTTCCGAATATGTGGCAGAGCTGGGAATTAGACCGGATTCGATTGTGCTGGAAATTACCGAAAGAGTTGCCATTCAAGAATGGGAAAGTTTCAAAAAGATTCTTCGCCAGTTCCGGGGGCATGGATTCAAGATCGCGATTGATGACATGGGAGCAGGCTACAGCTCTCTACAGGCCATTGCTGAACTGGAGCCCGATTATTTGAAGTTTGACATCTCACTGGTACGGAACATCAACGAAAACCTGATCAAAATCGGCCTTCTAGAGACCCTCGTTTCTCTCTCGTCAAAGATCCACGCGTCGGTAATCGCGGAGGGAATTGAAGAAAGGGCAGAATACGAAACTCTCCGCTCTTTGGGAGTTCAGCTGGGTCAGGGGTACTATTTCGCTTCCCCCTCCATCGAGTTTCCAACCGTGTCTCAGCTGGCTTGAGCTTCCAGAACCTGGAGCGAGGGGCCTCCCCTCTTCTGGAGTCCGCGGGCCTCCGTGCCCGCAAAAAGTGTTCCTATCACGTCCTGCCGACAGGGACGGCCGCCACTCCAAATCAAGTTAGAGTTCTTCTTTACGATCGAGTGAGATTTCAAACAGCGGTTTCCGGTCTTTCTTCAGACTCAGCATCTGCAGTGCCTGAGCGTTATCCGGCTCCAGCTGCAGCACAATGTTCAGGTGCTTGAAAGCCTTTAGTTTCAAACCCGCAGTCTGATAGAAATCTGCCAAGGACAGATGATTCTCCACGCTTTGCGGTTCGAGCTCAAGAGCATGCAGCAGCTGTTTTTCTCCTTCTACCGATTTGCCCGACTGTTGCAATCTCTTGCCGAACTTCCGCAAAAGTGGAACATTGTCCGGCGTCTTTGCAAGACGCTCCTCCATCTGCGCAAGGGTAGGCTCCTCAGCGGACCGGGCCATAGGATCCGGTTCGCGCGTCATTTCGCGTGTTTGATAGTGTACTTCGGCTGCAACTGAAGGCAGAGCTGTCTCCGAAAGAGGTAATCGCTCCGCGGATTTTTGTTTCAACTTCTCCGAAGCGAGAGCGATCCTTTGCGAAATGAACTCCAATTGCGTCTTCAGGTCCCGATACTTCTCCTCGGATTGAAGAAGAGGCTGGAAAATGACCGTCAGTTTGGACTGGGCGCGCTCAATCTCCGCAATAGTGCAATCGGGCAAAACACTCAAAACTTCTTCATCTGCGCCATCCCGAAATCTTGCTGCAGTTTCCAAAATCATGGTGCGCATTTCCGCTTCAGAAAAAGTTTTCAACCGCTCTCTTTCAGGAACGGGAGATTGTGGCGGAATCGGCCGCGTCGCATAAGCAGACGGTTTTTCCTGAACGTCCGGACTGGCCTGTTCTTGTCCGGTCGCCATACGGAAATTCACTAACCCGGAAAGAAGCAAACTGTAAAGAGCGCGTCCGAATTCAAGAGCCCCCAGGCGAGATAACGATCTCAACCTGGAAACTGTGGAATTCTCGGCAACGCATGCCAGAATTGTCTCCTCGCCATAATCTAGATCGGTTCTGGGAATCCTGAGAATTCCCATGTTGCGATCCACGACACGCTCATCATCATTCCCGATTACTCGCTGAAGCACAGTCATGTTCGAAATGTGGCGGATCCCACCAATCAAAACGTTCGCTGTGGAAACGTCCACCATGATGTCTTCAAAAACCGGACGCTCGCGTTCGACAAATTCATATTCACCGCGGTCCCAGTTAAAAACAGAATAAATAATCTGTTGCATTTGATAGCTGACGCCGGCATGCACTTCCACTTCCGACAGAAAACCCTTTTCGCAAAGAGTTTTCCCCAACCGTTTGCCTCTTTCCACTACATCAACGGAGGCCACCCGGAATTCGTCATCGGTAATTTTCCCCAGTCGAAGGAGAGTTTCGCCAAGTCGTTCACTCTTCAGATTGGAGTGCGCAAAAACGATTGCCCCCTCTTTGAAATAGATTCCTTTCTTGATATCGCTCTGATAGAGACGGAGAATTCCTGTTAACCCCGAAAGATAAATCTCCAGGAGCAATTCGGCGACGTTGAGTGTGGAGAGGCTCCCTTGCATGGTTGCCTTTACCTCCCACGGGAAAGACCCGTAAATTGGATTGTAACGGAGTAGCCCGGCATCGTCAAACTGAACGAGGATCGTGGACTTTGATTCCCGAAAGAGGAATGAGATAGAATGGAAATGGCGACAGGGGGTGTTTCCATGAAGCGTGCTGCGTGTGTTCTTTTCTTCTCACTCTTGCCCTCCGTGTTGTTTGCATGGCATGTCAACACGCATCTCCAAATGACCCGCGATGCGGTTGCGTTGATGCCGGCTGACTTGCAGAAAGCTTTTCTGGAGCATCAGAAATTCGTGGAAGCCGGGATCAAAGACCCCGATGAATTGCTCAGGGACTGGCAGAATCACTATTACATTCCGACAAATCCACCAGAAGGCGGCGCATTGGATCGGATCGACAAAATCATTGCCGTAGTCCGGATGAAATCGAAAAGCGGATCGGATTCCGATATCAGTAAACAGCTTTGCTACATGGCACACTACATCGGCGACCTCTGGTCTCCGGAGAGCATTCTGAAACAAACCACTACACCGGATGCGGCTTTTACAAAAAACAACAATATCGTTGTTTTGTATGATGGATACCCCAAACCGATTGCAAATATCCGCGAATATCTTCAAGCTCGAAGTGAATGGCGTTGGCGACTTGAAAATTCTAAAGAGGTTTCGACGCTTCTTTACAGTGAAGCCGTCAACGACATTGCCCGCGTCTGGTTGACGCTTTACCAGGAAAGCGGCAGGAATGTTGAGCCTCAAGGACCCAACCTGCTCTTTCACAAAAAGAATAGCTTAAGTGTAAATTTCGAGCGTCTGTTGCTCGAAGAGTATTACACCTGGGATTCGTCCTGGGGCGAATCATCCTGGAGTGATGCAGCACAAGCGCACAACAGAGAGCTGGAAAGACTGGCCGAAAATGTCGCACCGTCCGATGAAAAGTTGTATGCGATGACCGAAGCCCGAAACCAGATGAGCATGCTTTCAAAAGTTTCCCCTACGGCTCCATTCAAAATGATTGAATCATCTCTGAAAACGGTGGGAGAGCGAAGCTATTTTGTGGCGCGAATCGGAAACAACGGGAGCACGGAAATTCCGAGCATTGCATTCATGTATCCGGGTGTTCGTGGTCCTCTTGTCCTGATCAAAGCGTTGAAGCCCGGACAGGTGATCAAGGTGGAGGCGAGCCTTCCGGCAAACGCAACGAAGGATCAAATTCAGTTGATTTTCGCCAGCCAGGATCAGTAAAGCCGTTAGGATCGCGTTTCGGCTTTTCCGGTCATAGGAACGAAACGGACCGGAATCACTTTTTCACGGTGGATCCCGTGCTCTGTTTTTGTAATCACTTCCAGTTCTTGATAGTAGTCGCCTACAGGAATGACCATCCTGCGACCTGTTTTCAACTGTTTCACCAGAGGTTGCGGAATGTGATCCGGCGCGGCAGTAACCACGATGGCATCAAATGGCCCTACCTCCGGCCATCCCTGATACCCGTCACCGATTCGAATCTGCGCATTCGAGTAGCCTAGCGTCGCAAGGCGACCCTTCGCCTGATTTCCCAGAGTCTCCACAATTTCAACGGAATACACCTCACCGGCGAGTAGAGATAGAATCGCCGTCTGATATCCGCAACCGGTTCCCACCTCCAGAACTTTGAATTCTTTTTCGATTCCGGCAAGTTCCGTCATCAAAGCAACAATGTATGGCTGAGAAATGGTCTGACCCGCTCCAACGGGTAGCGGAGTATCCGCGTAAGCCTGCGAAGCCAGATCGGGAGGCACAAATTGATGGCGTTCCACCCGACGAAACGCGTCCAACACCCTCGAATCCGTGATACCTCTGGCCTCGATCTGGTATTTCACCATTGCGTACCGAAGCCGCTCGTACTCAGTTTGAGGCATCTGAAACCATTTTTACTTATTGTATTATGTTTATGCACTTGTTTGGAGGGGCGGCCCTCCGTGGCCGCCGCAGCGGGCAGGGACGCCCGCAACTCCAGATCCGGGTTGTTTATTTGATTTTTAATTTTTGATATTCCATTATGGCTGAAACGCGATTTTGTTACCGGCACCCAACAAGTCTTGCAAAGCGGAAGTGTTTCTCCTGCTCGCGCCCGATTTGCCCCGGATGCCAGGTAAAACTGGATCATCATCTGTTTTGCGGAGAGCCGTGTCATAAGAATTATCTGCGTGAACGCGCCGCAGCAGCTTCCAGACCCTATGCCCGCTACGCTATGTACGCGAGCGCCCTGGTCCTCGTCGGGGTACTCGTCTACTTTGCCTTGCTGGCCGACGCCTTCTACAGCGGTGGAGATGAAAAGAGCACAGCAAATCTCACCCAGATGGCCCCTTCCTTACCCGTCCATGTTGAGCCGCCCGAACAGGAAACGATTGCGATTTCGAGACCGCTCAACGGCATGAAGAGCGCCTCCCAAACAATCGCAGTGGAAGGGAAAGCGCCTCAGAACGCCGTGGTAGCCATGTATCTCAATGGAACCCTTGTCGAAAGCACCGTCGCTCGCGATTCCAGCTTTCACTTCCCTCAAGTGTTGCTGACAAAACATGCAAACGTTCTGCAAGCCAGGTTTTATACGGATGCCGGCTCTTCCAATTCCTCCCCTGCCATCATGGTATTCTTCCAGGATTCCCTCTCTTCCGATGCGGCAGATTGGAAATTCTTCCAGAACTCATCGGATAATATTTCCCGCGGCAACCTGACCCGGAAGGAACTGGTGCTGACGTTTGACGGCGGGTCGGAATCCAATTCCTGTGAAAGTATCCTGGCCACCCTGCGGCGCTATCATATCCGTAGTACTATATTCTTAACGGGAGAGTTCATTCAGAAATTTCCCGATCTGACCCGCCGGGTCGCCGCCGAACACGAAGTCGGGAATCATACGTTCAGTCACAGCCACCTGACTACCTATGCGCAGGATGCGCACCAGAAGACTGCTCCGGACATGACGCGTGAAAATATTCAGGATCAGCTTCGAAGAACGGAAGAGATTTTTACCCGGACGACCGGAGCCCGAATGACTCCGCTATGGCGGGCGCCCTATGGCGAGCACAATCTCGAAATTCGCCGGTGGGCATCGGAAATCGGCTACACACATGTAGCCTGGACTGCCAATCCCAAGAATCGTCAGAATATGGACAGCCTGGACTGGGTTCCGAATGCGAACACACCCGGCTATTTCCCGGCTATGTTGATCAAAGAGAGGCTCCTCAGTTTCGGTCAGAACGAACCGGAACAGGCCAATGGAGCGATTCTGCTGATGCACCTGGGCAGTCAACGTGAATCGGGAGATCGCCTGGATCAATGGCTACCGGAAGTGATCGAGACGTTCCGGCAGAGAGGATACGAATTTATTACTGCCGGTGAGTTGCTGGATCACATGGATCTGTTGCCCGGCGTACGGGTTGCGAAATGATCGGAACAACCGAACCGGCGCCCCTGACACTGCGACCGGATCAGCGATTCTATTGCGCCTGGCCGTGGGAAACCGCCGTTCTGATGTCCGATGGCACAATCGTTTGCGGTTGCGCGGATCCTTTCAAGAAGCGGCCGGCAGGGAATGCAGCCGTACTCACCATGCGTGAAATCTGGAACGGTCCTGTGTTTCGGGCAATCCGCAGCGGTCTGCAAAAGAATGATCCTGTCCTCTGTTCCCATTGCAATCTGATGCAGGTCGTCGATGCCGGCATACGGGTTCCGCAGGAAACGATCCTTCCCCGTTTGCCCCGGCGTCTATTTGTGGAGCCATGCATCTCTTGTAACCTTTCTTGCTTTGAAGCCTGTTGCAACCATGAAAACGGGATCCACTTTACAAGAAGCGCCCGCTTGCTTGCGTGGGAAACATACACAAAAGTGATCGATGAGCTCGGTCCGGAGCTGCACCGCATCGATTTTTTTAACTACGGAGAAAGCTTTATCCATCCAAAAGCGATTGACATGATCGCCTACGCAAAATCCCGCTTTCCCCAGATCTATCTGTTTACAAGCACGAATGGCCTTCTGCTCAATACGGAGGACAAACTCCGTGGTCTGGTCGAATCGGGGATTGATGAAATTACGTTCTCCGTTGATGGAGCCACACAGGATACGTATGTTCGCTACCGCAGAGGTGGCGATTTCAACAAAGTGAGCCGGATCATGAAGCGCCTGGTTGAAATCAGACGTGAGAGGAACAGCGAAACGCCGTTTATCAACTGGCGATACATTCTCTTTCGCTGGAACGACAGCGATGAAGAGATGAACCTGGCCCGTCGACTTGCAGCGGAAATGGGTGTAGACAAGCTGTGCTGGGAAATTACGGATCATCCGGAAAATTCCGCCTCAGAACGCTTTGTTCCCGGAAGCCCTGAACACGAACAAATCAAACACGAAATCTGGAGCGCATTGGGCAACGCCATGGCTCACAAAACACTCCGTGCTGCAATCCAGCCGAAAGGGATATTCTGGAAAGCCCGGGCAGGAGAACTTTTTCGTGGAAGCGCAGAAGTCGAAAACGTGGGCGGCGCAATCTGGAAAAACATCTCGATGAAAAATCGCCGCCATGTTACACTGGGAGTGCAGCTGTTAGATGAACAACGGCGTCTATTGAATCGCGATTTCGCCCGCGTGCTACTGCCGCGGCCGTTGTCAGCGGGAGAAAAAACGGCGCTCGATTTTCAAGCAAGAGCCCCGGAAGCGCCGGGTCAATACTGGCTCAAGCTCGATATGGTCTGCGAAGGGATCGAATGGTTTGAAAGCTGTGGAAGTCCACCGGCGTTCAAACGATTACAGATCCACTGACCTCTTCCATCATTTGCCTCTATCGCGTAGTCGCGTCGTCGCGAAAAAGGAGGCAATACGATGGAAGAATATCTGCTGTGTGAATCCCGTGAAAAATATCCTGAAAGACAAAAAGTGCTGGAGCGCCTGCTCCATTGCATCTGGTCCGAACAGCTTTTCCGTAGAACGCTCGAGATCAACGGAAAAACGCTGGCCATCTCCTCACCCGGATGGTGGAACCTGGAGGCAGGCCCGGACTTCCGGAATGCCGAGCTGTTCCTCAATGGGGAACGCGTCTGCGGGGATGTGGAAATCCACCTCTTCAGCGGGGATTGGTACCGGCACCGGCACCATGAAGACCCCAGATATGATCGTGTTGCTATCCATGTAGTACTACACAGTGATGGCCGGCCCTGCTTTAAACGCAACGGGGATCAGGTTCCCGAACTGGAAATGAAGGACCATCTGGTTCAGGAGCTGCGCCTTCTTCAGCAGCGCGTTCCCATTCACCGATTTCCCTTTGGCATCGACAGCAATGTCCGGCTTTGCAGAAGATTCCTGGAAGAACAGGAGGACGATGCGGTTGCAAAGATTCTGGACTCAGCCGGAGATGTCCGGATGCGCCGCAAGAAGGACAGATTCCTGGAGGAAATCAGTACATCCGGGTTTCAGCAAGCGTTCTTCGAAGGAATGATGGAGGGGATGGGATACAAGCAGTCACGGTACGCTTTTCGTGAGCTCGCCAGACGGGTGCCGATTGCAGAACTGGCGGCGCAAGATCTTCCCGGACGGCGCGGCATCGATTCGATGGCGGCAACGCTCCTGGGGACCGCCGGCCTTCTAGGCGACTTGGCACAGGTCCGGATGCAGCCGTCCGATCCGGAAACAGGTCACTATGTGGAAGAACTGTTTCACTTCTGGGGACGCGTGAAAGAGCGCTTTAGTCAACGCGAATTGACCGGATTCTGCTGGTATCCTTCGAGCACCAGACCGGCCAACTTCCCCGCCCGGCGGTTGACCGCGGTTGCCGCCTTCTTTCATTACCATGGAGCGCAGATTCTTCCACTGCTCCTGAAACCCCTGGCCGACCTCTGCGCTCTTTCTCAGGATCACTGGACCCCGAGAGCTTTGCGCGCCGCCCTCCTGAAATGGCAAGAGTTGTTTGCGAAACCGTTGCATATCTACTGGTCGTATCATTACCAGTTTGAAAAACGCAGATTCACGGCGCCGAAGCGGCTCATCGGCCGGGAACGAAGCCGCATCATTACTATCAATGTAGTACTACCTCCATTGCTGGCGCATGCGGAGCTCCAGGGCGACCGGCGGCTGGAAGAACTGCTGCATCTCCTGTACCGGACCCATCCCCGGCTCTGCGAAAATAGCATCACCCGGCTGATGGAACACCGTCTGTTTGGAGATCGCAAACGCGCCAGAAAATGGATCGGGACGGCACATCGCCAGCAGGCGTTGCATCACTTCTTCTATGACTTCTGCGATAACAGCGAAACGTCCTGCAGCCGGTGCGAACTGGGGGGCAAAGTGCGGGATTCGGGTTAGTGTATGGCTCGGGTGGGTTCCTCTAATTTGTGAGGCAAAAAAAATGAAGGGCGGGTGCCAGGACCCGCCCTGAGAAATCAAGCTATTTTCTGCGAGTATAGGTGATCTCCATCATCTTCATTTCTTTTCCATCCATACCAGGGCCATACATCTCAAAATGGTACTGGTCGGCAGTCATCATATGCATGACACTTCTGTAGCTTTGTTCCGTACCCGTCATGGGGTCAGTCGCTTTACCGCTCCAGTTGATCGTCTTGCCGGCATCGTCACTGGTTCCCCAGCTTGTCATGATGCCAGTACCCATGTTATCCACCCAGCTGGCAACGTATTTCTTCATGGCATTGTCATATCCATATGTTCCCATTCCATGAAACGGCATTCCCATGAGATTGCCTTCCGCAGTTTCCTGGATGTAACGGCCGTCCATAATCGATGTGAATGTCGAAGTTCCTTTCGATTCCGAAGGTGGGGCGAAACTTTTCACTTCAGTATCCCATGTTCCGACCATTCCTGCCATCGTTTTCTGAGGATCACCGGGCGTGGCATAGGCCATCCACTTCTTCATCATTTCATCTTGCATCGCCTTGTCTTTTGCGGACATTTCGTCGGCAAAGACCACAGCGATGGATAAACACATTGCAAACACAGCAAGGGCTGCAATCAGTTTCATTTTCAAGGTTCACTCCTCCTAAAATATTGGTAAGTTTACTTAGCGGACTGGAAATCTTATGACAAATGCGGGGACAAACGCAACTACCATTGTGTTGGAGACGGCGGGCGTCCCTGCCCGCCAGGTGGACTAAAACACCTACTCCGGGCACTGATGGCCCGCTGCCCCAAATATACGGAGATCTACCAGTTGTCCTGCTTCACTTCAAACAGAGTCACCTCTCCCGATACTTGAATCAACTTCGTGTGGCGAGAGAGGAAATCCTGCAAAATGCCGATCTCCTCACCTGAGAGTTTCACGATGCCCTGAGGGCCGTACCGCCTGGCAAATTGCCGCGGGTTGAACAAGACGAATCGAATTCCTTTTTGTCTGCAGTAAGAATCGATCTGCTCCGCGCTTGTAATTTTTTTCAGATCAGTCAACACCGGATCTGAATTGTATGGAGATGAAAAAATCAGCGGGATCCTGAAATACGCTGTTCTTGTTTCACCCAACAACCAGACCTTACCCGACGTTTCCACGCCTTTCAGACGCTCTGCAAACCGGTAATCATCAAGCCGTCTGGAAAGATACGACTCCGCAGACTCACCCGGCAAAATCCAGTTTGCGGGAGGTGTTGCAGCTGCAAGACTCAGAATGCTGACTACTGCGCAAGCGCCCCAGGCTGCGGCCAGATAGTTTGGCCAACGGATCGCAAGATGGCGAAATCCAAAATAACTTGTGAGGAAAATAAGAAATGCGGCGGGCAAAAACTGGACAAAATCATGAAAGGTGAAGAGCCACACCGCGTAACAGACAACGACGTAAATGAGAATCTGATTCACGGAACGCATCTTTCGGGAAAAAAAGTACAGGACCAATGAAAGGAGAATCACCACGCCGGTGCCGCCAGCAAATCCATATTGAGCCGGCTGAAACAAAAGTAGAAATGGAGTGATCACAAGTGTCGCGAATCCCGACGCACGGCCTGTGAACACCTCGCTTTCAAGCATTTGCGATTGAGAAGGACTCCAGTTCGGATCCTGCAAGATGCCATCCAGCGCGGGATACAGTGGATCTCCGAAGGTCAGAGCATTGCGAACCAGAAAGGGCGACCAGAAAAGACAAATCAATAGCATCAAAGCTCCGATCTGTTTCCAATTCTCGCGGGACATTCTCCAGCTGCAGAGGGATAGCCACAAGACAGGCAGGAACGCTACATACAGGAACACCGCATACTTCGTCCAGAGCGCAAACGCAAACAGCAGCGCCGCGGTCACCCGGTATCGTGAAGTGAGCGCGGGAAATTCTTTTACCACCGTCGCGATGCCGGCGCAGAAAAAAAGCGAGGCAAGAAGATCAGCGGGGCCGAGGCGAATGGAAAGCCAGGCCGCCGGAAGCATCAACATCGGAATCGCCATCAATTCCGTTTTTGACATGTACAGGAGATCGACTTGCTGTTCATGATCCCTGCCATTTCCCCCGCCAATTACCGGCTCGGTGATCAGCCAGCGCAACAAACCCACCAGAACACAGACGATCTGAAAAAAGAGGACCACGCAAAACAGCCGTACACCTGAATCGCTTTTCATTCCTGAAAAGAAAAGCGTCAACGTCCGGCCAAACGGTGGAAATGCCGAGAAGACAGAATCCGGAAAGACGGTCCATTTCCCCGCAACCAGATACCGATGAGCAAGCCCAAGAGAATTTTCCAGAGTCGCGGTGTGAGTTTCCGGGGTCAGTGCCTGCCAGATTCCAAGAAGCACGAACGGAGCAGCCCAGAAATAGGACCGGCCGATCCTGTAATTGAGTACAGGAAGTTCAAAGAAACCAATGATCGCGAGCGCTCCCCAGATGCAATACAAAACGATCGGTGAGACAGCAAACTGCGCGACAAGAAACAAAACGGCAAGCACGCTACCGATCCCGAGTGGAAAAAAAAGTGTCTGATCCGCTGTCTTGAAAAAAAGGAAAGAAAGCCTCTTTCCCGATCCATAACTGCCAAGAAATAGGATCAGCGCCAGCACGATTCCGAGACAATACTGCCACCTGCTTTCAAAAAGAAGAGCAAAAACGAGACAAGTCGCTGGAATTACAAATACAGGAAGCCCTTTCTTTCTGGCTTCAAATGAAATGATCACTCTTACAATATCAAATATCAAAAATCAAAAATCAAATAAGCCGCAAGTATGGAGCGGCAGGCCTCCGTGCCTGCCGTCAAGTTGTTGCGATCGATTCTGCGGGCACGGAGGCCCGCAGGCTCCGGATTAGTGGTGTTTTTTGCTTATTATGTTATGTTTATTTGATATTTGATTTTTGATTCTTGATATATGGTCGTAACACGCACCCCCACAATTACTTTGTTGACGGATTTCGGAACAGAGGATCATTTTGTAGCGAGCATGAAAGGGGTGATGTACAACATCAACCCTCAGATCAACATCGTGGATATTTCCCACGATGTGGCGGCTCATGATGTGCTCGAGGCAGGATTCCTTTTGCGCTGTTGCTATTCCTATTTTCCGACCCGGACGATCCATGTGGTGGTGGTTGATCCGACCGTCGGATCCAGCCGTAAGGCGATCCTGGTTGCCACGGACAACTACTACTTTATCGCGCCGGACAACGGGGTTCTGTCCTTTATCTATGAAGTTGAAACTGTGTCCAGCGTGGTGGAAATTACGGCCGAACATTATATCCTGCAAAACGTGAGCAAGACCTTCCATGGAAGGGATATTTTTGCCCCAGCCGCAGCCTGGCTTGCCAAAGGAATCGATATGATGAATTTCGGTGAAACGGTTGAGGAATACGTAAAGGTTCCTCTTCCAAAAGCCAAAATGGTTGGAGAGAGTTTATTGAAAGGCACCGTGATACACGTCGATCGTTTTGGAAATCTGATCACAAATATCTCTCGCGATGACTACGCGACGGCGAGAGAAAAAGTACCGGGCGATTCATTTAAGGCTTTGATTGCAAAACAGGAGATTCCAGGGCTGAAGGAATTCTATTCCGAAGGGAAGAAGAGCGAGCTGATGGCATTATTCGGGAGCGCCGATTTCCTGGAGATTGTGCAGAATCAGGGATCGGCGGCAAAAGCGCTTGGGGTTGGAAGAGGGGCCGAAATTGGAGTGATGTTGAAATAATGGATGTCTATGTTTTGAGCGCGAAACGAACGCCAATCGGACGTTTTGGCGGCGTTTTCAAAGATCTTACGGGAGTAGACCTCGGAGTCACGGTCACGAAGGCGCTTCTGCAAGAGACGGGCGTGCAAGTGGATCAGATTGACGAAGCGATTTTTGGTCATGCTCGTCCTGCGGGCTGCGGACCAAATCCAGCAAGGCAAACGTCCCATCGATCGGGCCTTCCCGACAGCATACCCGCGTTTACCGTAAATAAAGCTTGCGGTTCGGGGCTGAAGGCGCTGATCCTGGGAACTCAATCGATCCAGCTGGGGCAGGCGGATTGCGTGCTTGTGGGCGGGTTCGAAAGCATGAGCCGCGTTCCTTATCTTCTCGATCAGGCAAGATTTGACGGATACAGGCTCGGACACGGACAGTTGATCGATGCAATGTACCGCGATGGATTTCACGATCCTCTCAGCAATATGTTGATGGGAGAAACTGCGGAAAAGCTTGCGCAAATCCATGAGATCAGCAGAACGGAACAGGATCAATTCGCGGTGGAAACACAGCAAAAAGCGGGACGCGCCATCAAAGAAGGACGATTCAAAGACGAAATCGTCCCGGTTCCGGCAAAGATCAAAAAGGAAACAAAATTAATGGATGCCGATGAACATCCGCGTCCGGATACGACTCTGGAATCGCTCGCAAAACTACCGCCGGTCTTTAGCGAAACAGGAACGGTCACCGCGGGAAATTCTTCCGGAATCACGGATGGAGCTGCTGCCCTGCTGCTGGTGAGCGAGCGCTTTCTGGAAACGTACCCGCTCAAACCGATGGCGCGCATTCTGGGATATGCAAAAGCCGGAGTGCCTCCCGATATCATGGGAATCGGTCCCGTACCCGCAACTCAAAAACTACTCGATCAGATCAAAATGGCGCTTTCAGATTTCGCCTTGATCGAGCTGAACGAAGCATTTGCAGCGCAGGTGATCGCATGCGAAAGGCTGATGAAATTCGACCGCTCGCTGCTCAACGTAAACGGCGGAGCCATCGCGCTCGGCCATCCGATCGGTTGCACGGGAGCGCGGATTACAACTACCCTGCTTCATGAGATGAAGAAACGAAGCAATGGGAAGAAGCTGCGAGGACTTGCAACCCTCTGCATCAGCGGCGGGCTCGGCCTCTCCGTCGCATTTGAAACGGTTTCATAATGTGAAACCGAGTTTCATAAGGTGAAACTATGGATGAATACACAACAGATACTGTGAGTGCTCCCAAACACGTCGTGTGCAAGGAAAAGGACGGGATGTTCCAGATTATTCTGAACCGCCCCCCAATGAATGCCTTCAACGTCGAAATGGTCGAAGAGATCAACGGGGCGGTTGCATCACTGCTCTATCGCACCGATCTCAAAGTCCTGGTCTTTCTTGCTGCCGGAAAAAACTTTTGTGGCGGAATTTCACCCGAAGATATTGTGGACGACCGTTCGTACCAGCTGATTGAGTCCCTCGGCCGGATGTACGAGCAACTGCAGAACGTAAATATTCCGGTGCTTTCGGTTGTACAGGGAATGGCGCTTGGCGCCGGATTTGAGCTGGTCATCTTTTCCGATCTCGCCATCGCCTCCGAATCGTCCAAGTTCGGGCTTCCTGAAATTCGCATGGGACTCTTCCCCGCATTTGCCTGCAATATTCTGCAACGCTGCATCCCGCCAAAACGCGCTGCGGAGCTGATCTTCACCGGCGAACTGATTTCTGCAAAAGAAGCGGCTGAGTACGGACTCATCAACCGGTGCGTCGCCGATGATAAGCTGCAGGAACAAGCCGGATTGATGGTGGGCAAATTGATGCAATTCTCCGCGCCGGTTTTGCAAATGGCAAAAAAGGCGATCACCGAATCGCGCGGCGCATCCCTGGAGATCTCCATCCCTTCCGTAGAAGCGATCTACCTGAACGAGCTGCTTGCCCTGGAAGATCCCAAGGAAGGAGTGCGCGCTTTCATCGAAAAACGAAAACCGGTCTGGAAGAATCAGTAGCATGTTTGCAGGCCTGGACTTCTACAATCTGGATTCCCTTCTCAGCGAAGAAGAGATCTTGGTGCGCGATACAGTCCGCGCATTTGTTTCCAGTAAAGTCATCCCCATCATTGAAAAACACAACCGCGAAGCGACATTTCCCATGGAGCTTGTGCCGCAGATCGCAGAGCTGGGAATTCTGGGCGCCAGTCTGAAAGGTTACGGTTGCGCCGGACTGAACAATGTGGCGTACGGACTGATTATGCAAGAGCTCGAACGCGGCGACAGCGGGCTTCGCAGCTTCGCCTCCGTTCAGGGATCGCTGGTGATGTATCCGATCTACAGTTACGGATCGGAGGAACAGAAAGAGAAGTGGCTTCCGGAAATGGCGGCAGGGACAAAAATCGGTTGTTTCGGGTTGACGGAGCCGGATTTCGGATCCAATCCTGCTGGCATGCTGACAAAAGCTGTGAAAGATGGAAATGATTGGGTGATCAACGGGACCAAGCGGTGGATCACGAACGGAGGAATCGCGGATGTTGCCGTTGTGTGGGCAAGAACGGAAGAAGGAATCCGCGGATTTCTGGTAGAGAAAGGAACGAAAGGATTTACCACACACGATCAGAAAGGAAAATTTTCGCTGCGCGCTTCCGTCACATCCGAATTAATTCTCGAAGATTGCCGGATTCCTGCGGAAAACATTTTGCCGGCGAGCAAAGGGCTGCAATCCCCGCTCAGTTGCTTGAATCAGGCGCGGTACGGGATCGCGTGGGGCGCGCTGGGCGCAGCCATGGCCTGTTATGACGAAGCAGTGACGTACGCAAAGACGCGCATTCAGTTTGACAAGCCGATCGCGTCCTTCCAGTTGATTCAGGAGAAGCTGGCCGATATGTTGACTGAAATCACCAAAGGGCAAACGCTCTGTCTTCAGCTCGGGCGATTGAAGGATGCGGGAAAGGTAATACCGCAGCAGGTTTCACTCGCAAAGCGAAACAATGTGTATCATGCGCTGCAGATTGCGCGGACCGCGCGCGATATTCTTGGCGCCAGCGGAATTACGGATGAATATCAGTGCGGCCGCCATATGTGCAATCTGGAATCCGTCTTCACCTACGAAGGCACGCACAATATCCATACCCTGATCCTGGGTGAATGGATCACCGGCATCCCGGCGTATAAGTAGGGGCTGCGCATTTGCGCGGACTTTGTGATCATAAATTGCTTTCGGAGAACTTCGACTGTGTGATTTCGCAGTTTCTGATTGGCAAATGCACAGCCCCTACAAACAAAACGTCCTGAAACAACGATGCGTCCCACGGTAATCATCACTCATCGCGCAAAGAAACGCATCAAAGGAAAACATCCTTGGATCTTTTCCAACGAGATCGAATTTAAACCGGATGTGCCGGCGGGCACACTTGTAGAGATCAAAGACCCGGCCGAGCATTTTCTTGGCATCGGATATTACAACCCGAATACACTCATAGCCGTCCGGATTTTATCCACGCATTCCACGTTTGATCTGGAAGAACAAATCCGGATTTCTTGTCAGCGAAGGGGGCAGGATTGGGCGCCCCTTCACCGGCTTGTATACAGCGAATCGGATGCGCTTCCCGGTCTAATCGTAGACCGCTACTACGGGACTCTCGTGGCTCAGATCCTGACCGCAGGGATGGAAGCATTCCGGGATCGAATTGTAGCCGCTCTGATAGAAACGATTCATCCCGAACGGATCCTGCTTCGCAACGATTCATCGTACCGCCAACTCGAAGGACTTCCGCTTCAGGTGGAATGGGTGCATGGAAACCCCCTGGATCATGAAATTCTGGACGTCGATGGTATGAAGTTTCTCGTCCACTACGAGAAGGGACAGAAGACGGGATTTTTTCTGGACCAGCAACAGAACCGCCGCCGTCTTGCCCACTTTGCGCGTGGAGACGCAATGCTGGACGCCTTTTGCTATACCGGTTCCTGGGCGGTATACGCTGCCCGCGCCGGCATGAAACGGATCACCGCCGTAGACAGCTCGGGAGAGGCACTCGCGTCCGCCCGACAAAACGCGGAATTGAATGGATATAGTATTATAACTATAGCAGACGATGTGTTCGACTACCTCCGGAAACAATACTCCGGACCGGAACGCTACGATGTGATTGTTCTGGATCCGCCGGCGTTCTGCAAATCCAAACGCCATCTGGACCAGGCTCTGCGCGGCTATCTGGACATCAATCTCCATGCCATGAAGCTGCTCAACAAAGACGGCGTGCTCTTCACCTTCTCTTGCTCACAAGCGGTTACGCCCGAGATTTTCGTCGACATGCTTCGAAGTGCCGCAGCCAGTTCCGGGCGCGCCTTCATCCTGCACGAAATTCTCTCCCAGCCTCCCGATCACCCCATCCTGCTCAACTTCCCGGAATCCCATTACCTCAAAGGGGCTGTCATACAAGTTGTTTAGATCCCGCAAATGGTTTTGTAACGCCGGCATCCCCGCCGGCCAAATCAAAGTGCCTATTCGAGATCTGCTGGCGAGATGCCGGCGTTACAAACCGTTCAAATACATAGGCTTAACATGATTTACTTATATGATACATATCAATCTTACTTGACAACACTACACTAAGATCCTATTATTCACCTTAGAAATTTTTCAAAATCGGAGGGCGAGTTTTAACCATGAGCAAGATTATTGGAATAGATTTAGGTACAACCAATTCGGTTGTTGCTGTAATGGAAGGGGATCAGCCGGTTGTGATCCCAAATCCGGAGGGGGGCAGAACGACCCCTTCGGTTGTGGCCTTTACGAAGTCGGGAGACCGTCTCGTAGGCCAGGTTGCGAAACGGCAGGCGATCACGAATCCGGAAAATACCGTTTATTCGATCAAACGGTTTATGGGAAGGCGGTACAAGGAAGTCCCGGATGAGATCAAGATGGTGCCGTACAAGGTGATCGAAGCGTCCAATGGAGACGCGCGTGTCGAAATCCTTGGAAAGGAAAACACACCACCGGAAATCTCGGCGCAGATTCTGCGTTATCTGAAAGAGGCTGCAGAGGCATATCTCGGATCGAAAGTCACAAAAGCCGTCATTACTGTTCCTGCCTACTTTAACGATAGTCAAAGACAGGCGACAAAAGATGCCGGACAGATCGCAGGACTGGAAGTCATGCGTATCGTAAACGAACCGACAGCCGCGGCGCTCGCATACGGTCTGGATAAGAAGAAGGATCAAACGATTGCCGTTTATGATTTCGGTGGCGGAACCTTCGATATCTCTATCCTGGAAGTGGGCGAAGGTGTGGTCGAAGTGAAATCCACAAACGGCGACACCCATCTCGGCGGGGACAATATCGATCAAAGAATCATCGATTGGATCATTGAAGAGTACAAAAAGGATCAGGGAATCGATCTGAGCAAAGACCGGATGGCTTTGCAACGTTTGAAGGAAGCGGCCGAAAAAGCAAAGATGGAGCTCTCCACAACACTGGAAACGGAAATCAATCTTCCGTTTGTTACCGCCGATGCTTCCGGTCCAAAGCACCTTTTGATGAAACTGACGCGCGCGAAGCTGGAAAGTTTGATGGAAGACATCCTGCAGCGCAGTGTCGGCCCATGCAAACAGGCTATTTCGGACTCGGGCGTCAAGGCCTCCAACATCGACGAAGTGATTCTGGTAGGCGGATCCACACGCATCCCGCGTGTGCAGCAGATCGTGAAAGAACTGTTTGGAAGAGAACCGCATCGCGGCGTCAACCCCGATGAGGTAGTGGCCGTGGGCGCGGCAGTCCAGGCAGGCGTGCTTTCCGGTGAAGTGAAAGACATCCTGTTGCTGGACGTTACACCTCTCTCACTTGGAATTGAAACGCTGGGGCATGTATCCACGAAGTTGATTCCCCGCAACACCACAATTCCAACAAGAAAGAGCGAGATTTTTACAACTGCAGGCGACAATCAGACCGAAGTAGAGATTCATGTCCTACAGGGAGAACGTGAAATGGCCTACGATAATCGAACTCTGGGCCGCTTTAATCTAGTCGGAATTCCGCCTGCGCCGCGCGGCGTACCGCAAGTGGAAGTCACGTTCGATATCGATGCAAACGGGATCGTGAATGTGTCCGCGAAGGACCTGGGCACCAGTAAGGAGCAAAGGATCACAATCACATCCTCTTCCGGTTTGAGCAAAGACGATGTGGACAAGATGGTGAAAGAAGCAGAATCCCATGCGGATGACGACCGGAAGAAGAAGGAAGAGATCGAAGTGCGAAACCGGGCAGACTCGATGATTTACAATACGGAAAAACTGCTCAAAGAAAATAAGGACAAGCTGCCTGAAGCGGAAGCAAAGAACATTGAGACCGCGATCGAAGCTTGCAAAAAGGCTGTCGAATCGGGAGACCGCGCAGAGATCGAATCCAAACTGGAAGAGCTAACGAGCGCATCTCACAAGCTGGCGGAAGTGCTTTACAAGCACAGTGCTTCGGGGACAGGTCCGACCGCCGGTCCTCAAGAGCAGACGCCGCCCACTCCTGGTGGCGGGGCTGGAGATGAAGTGATTGACGCAGAATACGAAGACGTCAACAAGGGCAAATAAGGTCCGTTTGTAGTAGCGACTTTAGTCGCTACTCATCGCGAATGAATTCGCGACTACGAACCCAGAGATTATTAGCAGGATGAGGGCGGTATGGTGAAAGAGGATCTCTATCAAATCCTCAATGTGAGCAAAGACGCATCGAAGGAAGAGATCAAGAAAGCATATAAGAAGCTGGCGCGGAAATATCATCCCGATGTTAACCCGGGAAATAAGAAAGCAGAAGATCAGTTCAAGAAGATCTCGACCGCGTATGCTGTTCTTTCCGATCCGAAAAAACGCGCGCAATATGATCAGTATGGCGCCGTGTTTGGAGAGGGACAGACTCCTCCTCCGCGAGGCTCGGGTGTGCCGTTCGACTTTGAAGGATTTGATTTTTCAAACGCCGGCGGAAGCTCGTTTGGAGATATCTTTTCCGATTTGTTTGGCGCATTTCGGGGTGGCGCCGGAAAACGCGCCAGCAGCGAGGCCGAAGAAGCGACGATGCCGGAACGTGGACAGGAAATCCTGTACCCTATTAACATCAGCTTCATGGATGCCATTCGCGGCATCGCGCCGGAAATTCACATTGATCGCAATGTTGCCTGTTCCATCTGTTCGGGATCCGGATTTACACCCGGCGCATCGGCAAAAGAATGTGCGGTGTGCAAAGGGACCGGGCAGATCAACCGTTCCCGCGGATACATGAAATTTTCATCGCTCTGTTCCGCTTGCAACGGACGCGGAACGGTGCGCCCACCCTGCTCCGCCTGCGGGGGACGCGGAATGGTCCGCAAATCGGAAAGCATCCGCGTGACGATCCCGCCGGGTGTAGAAAGCGGATCGAAGGTCCGCGTTGCAGGGAAAGGAAACGGCGGAATTGCAGGCGGACCGGATGGCGATCTATTCTTAATGGTGAATGTAGCGCCGCATCCGGTTTTCCTGCGCGAAGGAGATAACGTCCGCATCAATGTTCCTGTGACCATCAGCGAAGCGGCGCTGGGAACAAAGATCGAAGTCCCGACTGTGGACGGATCCGCAAATATGAGGATCCCTCCCGGAACGCAGTCGGGACAGGTGTTTCGTCTGCGCGAAAAAGGGGTTCCTTCCTTGCGCGGCGGATCGCGGGGAGATCAACTTGTAGAAGTGAAAATCGTTGTTCCTCCAATCCGGGATGAACGCAGCAAAGAAATTTTACGTGAACTGGAAAAACTGAATCCTGTGAATCCACGTGAAGAGCTTTTGAGGTACCGGCAATGAGAAAAAAAGAGGAGACCTTTTACGCGATCGGAGTGGTGGCCAAGATGTTTAACATACACCAGCAGACTCTGCGCCTCTACGAACGGGAAGGACTTTTGAAGCCGGGGCGATCTCAGGGAAATACACGGCTTTATTCAGAGAAGGACCTGGAACGTCTGGAGCTGATCTTAAATCTCAGCCGGGATATGGGTGTGAATCTGGCGGGTGTGGACATCATCCTGACGCTTCGTGAAAAAATGGCGGAGATGCGACAGCAAATGAATGAGCTGGTTGTATATCTAAAAACTGAGCTGGAAAAAGATATGCCTCAGGAAAAACAGGAACGAGGTTTGGTGAAATCTCCCCCGGCCAACCTCATGCGTTTTTCACAGTTACTGGCAGACCAAAACAGAAGTCACAATAAGTCCTGATCACTTCTGAAACGTTCTAATCATAGAGAGATGATATGTTAAGTCAAAAAAAGGGTGATCTATCTAAACAACAATCCAATCGCGAAATGCGATTGTATTTAAAAGAGATTTCGAGTATTCCGCTCCTGACAGTTCAGGAAGAAAGAGAGTTAGGACGCAGGATCCAGAAAGGTGATCGGGAAGCGCTGCAAAAATTGGTGGAATCAAATCTCCGCTTTGTGATTAAGATCTCCAAAAAGTACCGCGGGTACAAACTCTCCTTTCTTGATCTGATCAATGAAGGGAATCTCGGACTGATTGAAGCCGCCAAACGATTTGATCCCTCCCGAAACGTGCGGTTTACATCCTATGCTGTCTGGTGGATCCGCCAGTCGATTCTTCATGCGATCACAAATTTGGGGCATCCGATGCGGTTGCCTGCCAAGATTTCCAACACCCTTTACCGGGTGGGAAACACAATTGCCAAAAAGACAAATGAGCTGAGGAGAAAACCAACCCTCCACGAAATTGCGGAAGAGGTGGGAATCACGATCGAAGAACTTGCTTCGATGCTGGAGCTGGCAGGAGATGCTACTTCGCTGAATCAGCCGATTCACGAAGAAGGCGAACTGGTACTGGGAGATTTGCTGGCTTCCGGGCCGACTCTGGAAGAAGGCGTCACCTTGCAATTCCTGAAAGAACATGTCTCGGAAGCGTTGGACCGGCTGGATCCAAATGAGCGGATGGTATTACGGCTGCGATTCGGACTCGATCAGGGCGTCTCTCAAACGCTCAAAGAGATCGGGGATCAGATGCACCTCTCGCGCGAACGGATCCGTCAGATCGAAGCCCGCGCGCTGGAGAAGCTGCGCCAGAATCGCAGATCCGAAACCCTCGCCAGCTACCTGAATTAATGACCATCTCTCCATAACTGGAGCCAGCGGGCCTCCGCGCCCGCAGAAAGTGGTTGATTTCGAATCGGCGGGCAGGGACGCCGGCGCTCCAGACGCTGTGCGTGGTACAATTCCTTCTCGGAGTGCCATGATCGAGCAGCTTGGGGCTTATCAGATCGAAGAGCAGATTAGCAAAGGCGGCATGGGGACCGTCTTCAAAGCCTACCACCCTGCTCTAGACCGGCATGTAGCAATCAAAGTACTCGCATCCAGATTCTCTGCCGACAGCAATTTCGTTACTCGTTTCAAGAAAGAAGCCCAGATCGTAGCGCGTTTGGAACATCCGCATATTTTGCCGGTTTATGATTTTGCTTTTGAAGGTGATACCGCTTATCTGGTCATGAAACTTGTGGAGGGTAGCTCCCTGTACTCGCACATCGGCCCGCATGGAATGTCCCCGGATCGAGCCATCCGAATCCTGGAGCCGATCGCTCAAGCGCTGGCGCATGCGCACAGACGAAACATCGTTCATCGCGATATCAAGCCCGACAATATCCTGATTGATGAAAATGAATGGGTGTACCTGAGCGATTTCGGCATGGCCAAGATGGTGACCAGCACGGGGCCGACAGGCGAGGGAACGATTCTGGGAACACCCGAATATATGGCGCCCGAACAGGCGCAGGGAAAACCTGTAGATCCACGTGCAGACATCTACTCTCTTACCGTTCTCATTTATCACATCCTGACCGGTGAAGTGCCATTTAAGGGAAGTCATCCGCTGGCCACCATCAAACAGGTCATTTACGATCCTTTTCCGGAGATCACGGCTCACAATCCGAATCTACCGAAGTTACTGGATCCGCTTCTACAAAAAGGCGCCGCAAAAGATCCGGATCAACGGTATTCCGATGTAATGGAGCTGGTGAAGATGCTGGAAGCAGTCCTGACCTCTGCGACCATTCCACAGACGAAGGAGCTGTTCATCAAGAAATTCCACCTCGCAGTGATTCCTTTCAGTGTGGATGATCCTGAAAAAGATTGGATGGGTGACGCGATACAGGAAATGCTTTCGCTGGAACTTTCTCAGAGTCTCGAGCTGTACGTGCTGTCCGGCGATCAAACAAACCGCATGTGCCGGAACATTCATCGCGAGGATTCGAAATGGACGCCTTCGACTCTGCAACGGTTTTTTGAACTTTCGCGGACGGATTACATCATCCTGGGTTCTGTAACCGGAAATCAGATCCGATTTGAAATGAGGATTTCTACCACTTTCGAAATAGTGGAAGAAGGCACCGTGGAAGGAACCATCCCCTTCCATTTGATTTCGCTCATGGCGCAGAAGATTCGAACAAGACTGGATGTCAAAGAGGTCAAGGGAATGTCGCTGGAGCAGCTTTTCCACGGAAATGTTTCACTGCTGCAACAGTATTCCATCGGGACCCGCGCCTGCCGGGAAGGAAAGTTCCTGGAAGCGGATCGTGCCTTGCAACTTTCGCTGAAACACGAGCCATCCTTTGCACCGGCCCATCTGTATCTCGCGCGCGTGTTGCAGGATCGCGGGCTGACCAAGCAAGCAAGAGAATCGGCGCAAACTGCGATGCATCACATGAGCTCGCTTCCCCTGACCCTGGTCTCTTTTCTCAAAGCACAGGGCCTTGCTCTCATGTCTAAGCAGGAACAGGCGGCGGAAGTTTATCACGAGTTACACAATCAATTTCCGGAGGTGATTGAGTATCTCGTGTACTGGGGAGAAGCGCTCGTAAGAGCCGACCATGTAGAGGAAGCCGCAAATGTATTTTACGAGATTTGCGAAAAGGAAGGAAGGTTGGGACTCGGATGGCAACGTCTTGCGTGGATTGAATTCATGCAAGAGAAATATGAACAGGCCTGGTACCACTACAAACGCGCGCAAAAACTCTACGCCGCGCACGAACACCCGGGAGGAATTGCTGCAACGTGTATGGGGCTTGCCGAAATATCCAAGAGACGGAACGAATGGAATACAGCAATCGATTACTATCAACGAGCTGCGGAGTCCTTCAAGAAACTCGGGTGGAATAAAGGAGTGGCGCAGGCAAAGTTCCAACTGGCGCTGGCGCTCAAGAAACAGAACGCGTATGCGACCGTTCTTCCGCTGCTCAAAGAAAGCCTTCAGCTCTTTCATGACGCGGGAGATCTGGGCGGCGAAGTAGCGTGTCTTCGCGAAATTCTCGCTGAACCGATGGAAGTAGGAGACGCGCTGGAGTACTCCGAACGAAGTATGAATCTCGCTACGGAAATCGGCGAGGAAAAGATTCTGGCGTCCATCATACCTCTGAAACTCCGGTGGCTGATCGAGGCGGAACAACCGGATACGGCGATCCGGACTTATGGAACCTATTACGATAAGTTGCTTCAAAATTCGCCGGAGCTGCATTTTCCCCTGGCACAGATTCAGGTTACGCGGGCGTTGATGTTGCAAAAGCGTTTTCCGGAAGCCCGCCAGCAAGTAGAACAGGCGATTCGGGCGCTCGGAAAGTCAAACAACCCGACTTTGCTCATCCATGGAATGCTCGTCCGCTGTGAATTATTCCTGCGACAGGGGGATCTGATGACAGCCCACGACTATGTGGATGCTGCAGGCTTGATCGCGGAAAAGATTGCGGATCGCGTTCTGGCTCTTGAAGTAGACCTGATGCGCGCGCGGATATTACAGTCTGAAGGAGAGCGCGTGAAGCTGTTGCAAATCTACCTGCATGCCCTGCAACTGGCCGAAGACCTTGGCCGCAATACGCAGGTCCACAAAATCAAAGGACTTATCGATCAGTTGCGCTCAGTCCCACAGCAGCAACAGCAGTAGGGGCCGAGCATTTGCCACCTTGTAGGGGCTATGCATTTGCCGCGTGAAGCAGGCCGATCATCACAGTTTATGTTTCCGGGAAAGCAATTTTGGATCATTCAAGTGTACGCAAATGCACAGCTCGCCCCCGGAACTAGCAAGATCTCACGGTTCGCAGACGGGCTGAGCGTTTTCAACCGCGAACAACAAAGCATGCAAATGAGATGTTCGCCATATCAGCCGGAACAGCAGTGCGTCGGAAAATGCTCAGCCCCTACATGCTTTTGAGCATCTGGCGCGCTTCGTCAGACCACCTCCAACCGTTGCGCTTCACATACTTCGGAGCGTTCTTGTAATCCTCCAGAGCAGTCTGCAGTACATGACGCGCTTCGTCTTTTCTTTGCAGCTGCATCAGGTAATTTGCTAGAAGCGTGGCGTTCTTGAGATTTGGATTTGTTCTCCCGAGATCCTTCAGCATCGTGATCGTCTCTTCCTTTTGACCGCTCATCCAACAGACTCGCGCTAATTCCTCGAGAGCCGCATAATCATGAAATCGCCGGTCCATCTGAACGACCCGGTTGAGAATCTCCATCGACTCCGAGAACTGGCCTAACTTCGACTTGCAGAGCCCCGATCCGAACAATGCTTCTTTATCCTCACGATCCATTTGCAGCGCTTCCTGAAACAGACTCGAAGCTTCCGCATACTCCTTCTCATCATAGAGCCGTTTGGCGAGTTGTACTTTATTCTCAAGGCACGGGTTGAGGCGGTGACGATACCGCAATTCATCGACGACGGACCCTGACCCAAAAGTTTCGCGAGCCATTTGGGAGTCCCGCGCCCAGAGCGCGATTCGCCCAGGATGTATCAAAATCGCGGATCTTCACCATGAAGAAATACATCCAGGGACCGACAGGAGGGAAAAAGAAAATGATTGCCAACCAGAAATATCCCATTCCGCGCTGGATGGCGTCAATCAACATCCAGATTGTAAATGCGCTTTGCGCATAAAACAGAGATTCGAAGCATACGCGTGTTAACTTATTTTACACTACGGATTTCTATTCCTCGTTGCGTCTGCGATTAAAGTCGTCGCCTGCCTTGCGCACATCCTTACGGTAATCGGGGCCATCCAGCTCCAGAAATGTGCACATCTCGTAAAGCCTGGAGATCACGCGATATCCCAGGCGATCCTGAAGGGTCTCATCTGAAGTTGATTTTTTCGTCGGTTCCATTCCGAGATTTGTGGTCACAATCACAGTCTTTTTTTGACTGTAACGCAAATTAATTACATGAAACACAGTATCCTGGACCCATTCCGACATCCGTCTGCGATCCCAGATCGTCCAGCAGCAAAACTTCGACATTCAACAGTGGACGCAAGATCTGGAATTCCGATGCCTGCGACAACGGATCGTAGCTGTTCCGGATTTCCGAAAGCAGCTCATGAAAATCGACGAAAAGACAGGGCACGCCCTTGTTCAGCAGACCTTTCAAAACCGCAACCGCAAGATGCGTCTTGCCACGCCCTACTCCACCTGCAAGCAAAAGACTGCTTTCCCTGAACATTTCGTCATCCAGAAGCGGATAGTCGGTGACATAGTTCTGAAGGATGCTCTTCACTTTCGCCTGGTTAAAGGACTGTTGACTGTAGTTCTCAAATTCCGAGGAAGCATACCGCGGCGGAATCTTGGCGGATGTAAAGAAGCGGTCCCCCGCGTTGATTCTTGCGCAACTACACCGTTTGGCGCGAAAGATTCCCTTCTTGTACGACTTTCCCAGCCGGTTCCGTGGCAAACTTCACAAATTCCCTGACCCGTGTCATCCATAATGTTTACTCTACCTCAATGGAGCGCAGGCTTCCAGCTTGCATTATGGGTCGCAGGCCCATCCTGCCTGCAAGAGCGATTCGTGTTTACACAAACAATTCGCGGTAGAGATTCTCCAGATCCAGCAGCGGCACGACGTCGCCTTTACCTAACACGGATGCGCCGTTGTAACAGCCCAGATGGCTCAAGGGTTCTCCCAGTGGCTTCATCAGAATGTCCTTTTCGGCGATCAATTCGTCTACCACCCAGGCAATCCTGCGATTGTGATGTTCTGTAACAAAAACCGGAAACGATTCCGGCAGTTGGTAATCGCCCATATCCGTTTGCCACTTGGTTCCACCGGCAATACTCTCCACCGTCACCGAAATATCCTGTGTGGTCGCATTCATCTGTTCCGAAGTAGAGGACAGGTCCAACGCGGAGTCGTGAATCGTATCGGAGACCGTTCTAACTTCTTTGACCATTTCTACAAGACTATCCACCATACTGTTGAACGTCCGCGTCAGAATCCCCAGCTCATCGTCACTCATGACTTCAATCTTGTGACGCAAATCGCCCTTGCTGATTACCGAGGTTGCGTTCATCAGATTTTTGATATTGCGTGTGATGTAGAGCCCGAACGAATAGCCGAACAGCAGCCCAAACAGGACGGAGAAAACACCCAGGAAGAAGATCCTTCCCGTGAAAGTTGCAAACCAGCCAAAGTAGTTGAAATATTCGCACAGAAATGCGATTGCTGCGATCAGTAAACTGCTGACTACAAAGCCGAAGGATAACTTCCTGATAAATGAACTTTCAAGGTCTTTTGAAAAATTACAGCACACGCGATGACGTGAAGACTCGACGACTCGACGACGCAAAACATCTGCTATAATCCGTCCATGCTTCCGGAAGAATTGCAGAAAGAAATTCAAGAAAAGACTTCGCTGCTGACTGCGTTGCAGAATGAATTTCGAGGCATCATCGTGGGCCAGCGATACCTGATGCAACGCCTGGTCATCAGTTTGTTGGCCAACGGACACCTTTTAGTCGAAGGCCTCCCCGGACTTGCAAAAACGCTGGCTGTGAAGTCGCTTGCCCAGGCGATTCAGGCCGATTTCAAAAGGATCCAATTTACGCCGGATTTGCTCCCATCGGATCTCACGGGAACACTAGTCTTTAATCCGAAAGACGGCAGCTTTATCGTCAAAAAAGGCCCGGTATTTTGTAACATTCTTCTGGCGGACGAAATCAACCGCGCTCCGGCAAAAGTCCAAAGCGCTTTGTTGGAAGCAATGCAAGAACGACAGGTTACCATCGGAGAAGAGAGTTATTTGCTCGAAGAGCCATTTCTTGTCTTCGCGACTCAAAATCCGATCGAACAGGAAGGAACCTATCCGCTTCCGGAAGCCCAGATTGATCGTTTCATGATGAAAGTAAAAATTTCTTATCCCACAAAAGACGAAGAAAAAATTATTCTGGATCGCATGACGGGAAACGAACAGTACGAAGTGAAACCGGTGCTGGATCGGAAGGATGTGCTAGAGCTTCGCAATCTTGCTCAATCCATTTTCATCGATGATTCTCTGAAGAACTATATCGTCCAGCTTGTCACTGCGACGCGAAGCCCAAAAGAGTACAATCTCGATATCGGCCGTTTCATTCAGTACGGTGTTTCACCCAGAGCCTCCATCTTCTGGACGATGGCAGCCAAAGCGCATGCGTTTTTGCAACAGCGCGCGTACGTGATTCCAGATGACATCAAGATGGTGGCGCCGGATATATTGCGTCACCGCATTCTCCGCAGCTACGAAGCCGATGCGGAGAATGTGGCAACGGAGGATCTGATCCATCAAATCCTTTCGAAGGTTCCCATCCCGTGAGAACGAGGTAACCACAAAGACACGAAGACACAGAGACTCACGAAGAAAAAAGGTTAAGCTTCGTGCTGCTTCGTGCCTTTGTGGTTAATTCGATCATGAAAGCAGAAGAATTGGAGCAGCGGATCCGAAGACTCAGACTGACGTCCAGACGTCTGATCCATATATTCGGTGAAGGCAGCTTCCGGACGTTATTCCACGGACGCGGAATCGAATTCGCGACCTTACGAGAGTATGTGCCGGGTGACGATATCCGCCGCATCGACTGGAATACAACAGCACGGCGCGGCACGCCGTATGTAAAGACGTTTATCGAAGAACGGGATCTTTCCGTGATGCTGGTCATCGATTTGAGCTCTTCCATGGAAATCAAAATGGAAGCGTTGTCGCAGCTCGTCGCTGTTCTCACAACACTTGCCGATTATCTGGATGACCGGATCGGTTGTCTCGGGTTTTCGGATCGAGTCGAATTTTTTCTTCCTCCCGCACGAAACATCAGGCAACCGGAACATATTCTTCATCGATTGCTGCAACAAAAATCATACATCCGGAAGACATCGATCTCTCTAGCCCTGGGGTTTTTAAGACGTGTGCTGAAGAAACACACCATTCTTTTTCTAATCTCAGATTTTCTGGACAGGAATTTCGAGATTCCTCTTCTCGCTTTGTCGAAGAAGCATGAGGTGGTAGGAGTTCACCTTTACGACCCTCTGGAAGCGAATCTGCGCCACTCGGTCGTCATCGATGGAGTCGATCCGGAAACGGGACGGCGGTATCTGATGGATGGTTATGACAGGTACACGCGAGACGCGTACCGTGAGTTTTTCCACCAGCAAAAGAAGCTCGTAATCAAAGCGTTTCAACGTTCGAGTACGGATTTGCTCTCATTGTCGTCCGGACCGGACGTAGAACTACAGCTGATTGAATTCTTGAGACGGCGCCAAACTTCTCGCGGCCCGCTCCAGCAGGCGATCTAGGAGGATTCACCGCAGAGGCGCAAAGTACGCAGAGGAAGGAATTTAATTGGCACGGAATTCACGGGAACGTCTCTATAGATTCTATTTGGTGGATTTGTATTATCTTTTCTTAACTCAGCGTTCTCCGCGTCTCTGCGGTGAAATCCTAAGATCTAATGGCCGTGACCGTTGTTGGAATTTCCGTTCTTTTTCTTCTTGGCAACAAGTTCCACTTGATCCGTCATCGTAGCGGCATTTTCACCGGCGCCAAAACTGACGGAAATACTTACAACCTGTCCGGCTTCGACTTCACCCAGTGTGTCGAGGACATCGCTTTTCCTGAAGAAAGCCTTTACCTTATGAGCACTCGCTTTTACCTTCAGGGCTTCGACTCCGTTCATCAGGATGTTCGACGCCTCAAAGGTCTTTCCATCTACGTTTAGAATCTCAGCTTTGACTCTACCTTTGCCTTTTCCGTTGATGTTCCATGATTTAGGCAGGATTCGAAGTTCTACTTCCGCGCTGGCGTAAGCAGTTGCTCCAAGGATCAGCAAAACAATCAGGGAAGTAATTTTTCTTTTCATGAAAGCGCCTCCAGAAATACTTTATAATACGCTTGTGCCGGTTACAAAAGCAACTCTTCTTTGTTTTCTGTCATATATAGTACTACGAAGCATTTCCTTCGCTGAGCCGCAAGTTCGTCAATTCTTTCCGGATCATCCGGTCCTTCTTGGCCAGCCGCTTTTCTGGATCATCAAGATTCAATATCCGTTATGGGAATCATATTCGCTTCAGATACAGCCATGCAACGGCGCCCGCATTGAAATTGAGGACCGGAAAATCGCACAAGAAGAGGGTGGAATTGCGTCGACGTACAAACTGAAAATCATCCCCGAAAACTTGAATGTCGGCGGGACTCCTTCTGTTCTGATCCTGGATCGAAAAGGACAGAGTATCGTGTTGAACGGAAAACCCATCCTGGTCGAAAACATCAGCGGCGCCTCACTCGAGATCCGGGATGCCACTGCTCCCAGTTTCATACGACTCAAGGACAGGCACAAAACCGCTTTGTATCTGGCAAGTATCGCGGTCTTCACCGGATTGATCGCGCTTCTATGGCTTCGATATCGCGCGAGATCGCCCAGGCAGGTTTTGTTGCGCGAGCTGCGGAAATCCTTGAATGAAATGCAAAAGAAGCATCTTCCCTTCTCCTTGTGGAGACAACTGCGATCTGAGCTACTGTGGGGCTTCTCCGCGGAGGCATTCACTGCGCAACAACTGGGCGAAGCTGCAGGATCGGACGGGCGTCTGATCCGGGTTGCAGAGGCTTTGAGGATCATGGAAAAAATGAGATACGACGGAGAGAAGGCGTTTCGTCCGGAGCCGGCGATCTCAACGGCGGTATCGGCGGCGTTAGAACTCGTGGAAAGGCGGAGCAAACGATGACCTTTCTGCGCCCATGGATCTTCTGGCTGCTGCCGTTTTATCTGGCGATCGAAGCGTTTCTATACTACAAAATTAGAAGTAATTCGATGAATCTACCGACTGCAGGGTTTGTCGGCGCGCGGGAAACCTGGCGCACGCAAATTCTCCGACGCATGCGGCTGCTGCCGATCCTCGCTTCGGTATTCATTCTGGTTGCTCTATCGGGCCCGCAACAGGTGGATACGAGCCGGGAGACTCTTCCTTCCGGAATCGACATTCTGGTGGCCCTCGATGTGTCCGGCTCCATGGCCGCCGAGGATTTTCAACCGCTCAACAGGCTTGAAGTCGCCAAGGATCTACTGCGTGACTTTATCCGCGGACGCCCCTCGGACCGGATCGGCCTTACTGTGTTTGCGGGGAAAAGCATCACTCGATGCCCGCTGACTCTGGAACACGAACCATTGATCCGCACCGTAGAGACTTTGCGAATGGGAGACCTGCCCGAAGGAACAGCGATCGGATCCGCCATCATGAGCGGAATCAATCGTCTCACCCAGCAATCCTCTTCCAAGGGTGATCGAATTCTGCTTCTGATCACCGACGGTCGCAGCAACGCAGGCGAGATTCATCCCCGCGACGCTTTGTCGCTCGCCGTGAGTCAGAAAATCAAAATCTATAGCATCGGCGTCGGCAGCAACGGCAAAGTCCCCTTTCCAGTTGCCATGCCGAACGGCAAGAAAAGTTACCGTTATGAAACCGTGGATATCGATGAAGATTTGTTGCGTGAGATTGCCGGCCGCTCCGGGGGAAAATACTTCCGGGCGACGGACCCGAAATCCCTGCAGCTTTTATTTGAACAGATCAATACGCTGGAAGCCTCCGAACCGAGAGTTGTCGAGGCACGAACCATCCAGGATCGCGCAACCCGCTTTGCCGTCCCGGCTCTGTTGCTGGCGCTCTGCTATACTCTACTTACTACATATATAGTACGATTACCATGAACTTTCAATTCCCCTGGCTTCTGCTCGCATTTCTGCCGCTGGCGCTATTCTGGTGGATTCACTCCAAACGAAGCGTTTCGGCCCGGGAAAATGCGCGTTTTCCGATGCTGCTCGCCTCGCTGGGATTTCTCATCGTGGCGCTCGCGAATCCCTACTGGAGCACCATACCCGAAACGCGGGTCGTGAAGGGCGTCGATGTAATCCTTCTGGTAGATGTCTCACAAAGCATGTTTTGTCCGGTGAAAGCGGGGCAGCGAAGGATCGACCAGGTACGCAGTTTTGTCCGGAGCCTGCTTCCGCAATTCAGCGGGAGCCAGGCCGCACTCATTTACTTTGCCGGCGACGCCCGGATCGGATGTCCGTCTACATCGGATCTGAATGCCCTGTTTCTCTTTCTGGATTCCATTTCGCCGAACATGACTTCGAAACCGGGAACACAGGTGGCTCCCCTCCAGCAAGCGCTTGCAGATATGATCCATCCTTCCGCCTTGAATCCAAAGCAAACACTGGCGCTTCTTTTCAGTGACGGCGAATTCTTTGATTCGACAGGAACGTTTCAAAGCTGGATCAAAGAACAGAAACATTTTTCACTATTCACGTTTACCTCGGGAGGAGAAACGAGTGCAGTACCTGAATACGACTTGAAAAAGCCGCATCCCGGCGCGGTCAGCACGGTGCGCCCGGACGCGTTGCGGTCGCTTTCACCCGACCATTCCTACGATCTCAACAATGTGCTCTTCGAAAATTTGGCAGGTACCGTGGCGGGAAATGTGAAAGAAATCATCACCCGTGGTCAAGAGATTCCTGAGTACAGACAAACGCCGTTTTTTATCCTGGCAGGGATGTTTCTTTTTTTGTATCAAATCCTGCCTCATCTGCGGTTTCATCGAGGGACAGTGGCCGCAACATTCGCAACAGTTCTGCTCCTGATGACCTCGGTTTCGATGACACCGGAAGAAAGTTTCCAAAAGGCGCTCCAGGATGCGGCGCACGGTCGATCTGATCAGGCTTTGGAAGCGCTGAAAAAGCTGCAGCAATCGGGGGCATCGGAAGAAGTGGAGATTGCGATTGGAAACATTTACATGCGGCAACAGGATTTTGATCAAGCCATTAAATATTACAGGCAAGCTTTACAGCGTAATGTCGGAAATCAAATCGCGCGCTGGAACTGGGAAGTTGCGCTAAAACGAAAGCAGCATCCGGATAATCCTCCGCCAAAACCTGTGCCCCAACCGGCGCCTCAGAACCTGCCTCAGGAAACAAGAGCGCTGCTTCGTTATTTTGATCAACAGGAAAAAGAGCAAATCCAGCTCACCAATTCAATCAATGCGAACAACAATACATTCGCCTGGTAAACAGACTGTAAGAGCAGTACGGATGCCGCGCGCGTCCATAATGGCGCTCGTATTCCTTCTGCTGTCTGGTCCGGTGTTTGCAGACGGCTTGCTGATGACTCTGAGCGTCGAGTCCTCGAAGCTTTCCTGGCAGGATGACTTCATTTTGACGCTGGAGATTTA
Source organism: uncultured bacterium (assembly GCA_963843285.1). Taxonomy (GTDB): domain Bacteria; phylum Acidobacteriota; class HRBIN11; order JAKEFK01; family JAKEFK01; genus CAZDDB01. The sequence goes on along the minus strand of CAWJJO010000016.1, from coordinate 54,650 downwards.
TGGCGCTCCTGCGGAAAATGCTCCAGAAGTTACGATCGATGGTCTGGACCAATTTGAGCTCAAAGGAATTGGGAAGAATCTATTGCAGGTTCCGCGCGGGAAAACAGTGAAGTGGATCCTTACCTACAATCTGACCGCCGGCCAGGGGGGCGAATTCAAACTCGGACCTGCCACCGCGCCGGCAAACGGCAAACTGTACAGGTCGAATACCCTCTTTATCACAGTCGAGGGACCCCGCCCGCAAAAACCAGCGCCAAAACCGATTCAAAAACCTGCGCAAAAGCAGGCGGAAGCAACGCCGCCAAAACCCACTGTCACAACACCGCTGGTTCGTTCCTCGGCTGAGATTGGAAATAAGATTCTAATTCTGATGGAAGCGTCCAAGCAGAAGCCTTATCGTGGCGAGGGTGTAACTGTGACATTGCGGCTGTTGTCCCAGCTTCCGGTGGAAAATTTGCGCTTTCAGGAAGAGGCTGAGTTTCCGGGCTTTTTGAAATATGACTTCCCATTCACTACGCAGCCAAAAGCGGAATGGAGACAATACGAAAAGACAAAGTACGCAAGTTACGATCTTCAGAAGTTTCTGATCTTTCCGCTCGAAGACGGGCGTCTCAAAATCCCACCGGTGCGGTGTCAATTAAAAGTTCGCGTGCCTTCCGGCGCGTTTGAAGCGGCGGATCTGAAACTGGATGTGGACCGTAGCTCGAACGGCTTGCAAATGCAGGTTCTTCCCGCCGGAGATGCAGACGTGGTGGGAGACTTTGTCGCACGAACCGCCATTACGCAGGACTCCCCGCAGTCCAAGATAGTCCGCTGGACTCTGGAAGGGGAAGGGCAGCTCACCACGTTCGATTTTCCGGAACCGGAAGGTCCTCACCTGAGCGCAAAGCTACTGTCCAGCAATACCACCGCTTCGATCCGCGGCGAAAACCTGAGAAGCCGGAAAACAACCGAAGTGGAAATCACGCCGTTGAATCGTACTACATCCATAATACTAGCTCCTCTCAAGATTCGGCAGTTTGATCCCGATTCCCGCCACTACTCCACCCTGACGATTCCCGCCCTCTCCTTGAAATTTACCCCGCCCGGCCTACCACCTCCTCGTCCCGTGCCAGTTCCTCAGCTGCGGGACCACACTGTGGAAATTGCATTTGGAATCCTTTTCGTATCGGCAATCACCGCCCTGGTTGTCCTGTTCAGGCCAAAACAACCCAAGAGAATCCTGCGACTCCGGCGCCTGTTTCATCGCAAAAATCCGGGCTTGCAAATTTCGCGCAGAGCGGCCCACACACTGTATCAACAAATCATGGAGGAAATTGCCGCCAATGACGGTGCGGCCGTATCCTTAATCGACACTCTGCGCGGACATCTGCCCCAGACGGAATGGTTGAATTTTGAACGCGCCTTTCGCAAATTGGAATCAACCGCCTATTCGCAAACCAAAACGGCAACCCTCACATATGGTGAGCTGAAACAGATCTGTGAGCGTGTCGAAAGACTCTGGCAATGAGCAAGACACGAAGAGAACTGAACAGCCTTGCGCTCCTGCTGCCGTTTGTGTTGTTGCTGACTCTTTCACTGGACTCCTTGATGCGGGGGCAGCCCGGAGCATGGCACGATCGCTGCGTGGAGTTTTGGAACCACAAACAATGGGAGGAAATTCGAGCACTCGGAGACAATCTACATCAGATCGGATTTTCCGATGCCGAAACATTATCCTACGCGATGCTGGCTTCGGAGCAGTTGCACAATCCCGAGGAGATCTCGCTGTTTGCGAGCCGTTTGCTGCACTTACGGCCTTTGAACTGGCGCATGGAAATCCAGACAGCCCGGTTGTTTCAGCCGGATTCGCTTACAAAAAGAATTGCTCTGTTTCGCACCCGAATCATCCTCGGTTTGTTCGCAGTATTGAGTGTCCTCTATCTGATGTCCCTCGTAGGCCGAAATGACTTTCTTTCCTGGATCTCGATCCTTTCCGCCGCAGGATGTGTGCTACTGATGTTGTGAAAAGAATTTCACCACAAAGGCACGAAGACACGAAGAATTTAACGCGGAGAGCGCGGAACCCGGAAGAGTAAAAAGGAAGATATAGAGATGAAGGGATATGGGAATGATGCATGCTCGGCAGCCGCCGCAGCGCCGAAGGCGCTTCTCTCTGAAAAAATATTGCAAAATAAAAACAGATTAGCTCTCCAACGAAGGAAACGGGCAAAATGCTTTTTATTTTGCAATATTTTTTCAGAGATCCCGAACGGGCGGCGGCTGTCGCAATCTTTGCGCCATTGCGTCTTTGCGAGAAACTGAATCCTTTCCCCCTTCGTGTCTTTGTGCCTTTGTGGTGAAATCCCCAGCGCCTACACCTGGCCGCGGCGTTCGAGTCGTTTGTAATCGACAAGCGAATACGTGACTGCAATGATGGCCGCAGCGCAGATGAGAACAATGGCAACGATCGGAGACGCGCCCGCCATCGTTGCGGCAAACCCGAGGATTCCCGCCAGCACAAAGAGTTTCCCGGCGACCCGGTGAGTATCATTCCAAACGCGTTCACTCGCGAGGGTCCACGGTGTACGCACCCCGATCCAAAAGTTACGCCGCACCCGGCCCAGGACATTCCCCAGCATCGCTAAGAATAGAAACAAACCTCCCAACAAGGAGCGATTGATATCCAGCGAGCCACTGAGCGCAGCCCAGAGCATCAGAACATGATCGTAGGCCAGAAGCACAATCACCAGAAACATGACGAACTCATACGTATTGCGGAAAGAGTCCACACTGAATTGTTTTGGCGAAAGCCATGGCAAAATACGGAAGAGCCCGACCATCAACAGGAGTATGCCGGGCATCAAGAAGATCGTTCCCCTTCCACTGTAGTCATCGACTTTCCCTTGAAGATTCCAGTGCGTCGGGATCCGATTCGGGAGCTGCGGATACAGCCCCAGCGAAACCGCAAGAACAGCTACCGTCAGAACTATGGAAGCCAGGAAGTAATGACGCTTCATGGTTGCCTCCTCTTATTCTTCTTCGACCGCTCCATCAGATCCATCGCCCAGGTGAAGACATCCTGGACAACGGTTGTATTCAGAGAATAGAAAATCGTGGTCCCCTCTCTCCTGCTTGCGATCAGATCGGCGTCCTTCAGGACCGAGAAGTGATGCGACATGGTCGGCTTTGTGATGTCAAAGTGTTCGGCCAGCTCTCCGGCCGATGTCTCCCCGCGGCCGAGAAGCCGCAGGATTTCCCTTCTCGCCGGATCCGCCAGTGCCTTGAATACGGAATTCATGAAAATCCTTATTTCGATATCTATCTAATTATACAGTTATCGAATGATAGATTCAAGAGTCCGGCAGTGCTATGATTCCCATTTGGAATGGGCGGGGGTCCCTGCCCGCCCTGATGTTGCATTCACTTGTTGCAGGCACGGAGGCTGCAACTCCAGGTCCTAGAGTTAGTCCCGGAACTTTTGCCGGGGAATGAACGTTTTGTAATGGGGAGTCGTACGCCATATGTCTATCTTTCAGAAAAGAAAAAAGCTCTGGATTTCCTTGATCCTGGTTCTGCTGGTTCTAGTGTCCGCCGCCGCCTATTTTTCCAAAAACCGTCAGAAATTGACGGAAGTGCAGGTGGACAAAGTCAAGCGGCAGCGGTTGATCTCAAAGGTAAATGCATCCGGTAAGATTCAACCGAAGAAAGACGTAGATATCAGCGCCAGCATCCCCGGAAAGATCATCAAGCTGCCGATCGAAGAGGGAGATCGTGTCAGTGAGGGCGATTTCTTGCTGCAAATCGATCCAGCACCCTATGAGGCGGCGTTTGCGAATGCAAAGGCAGCGGTCAGTGGAGCACGCTCGGATCTGGAATCGGCGCAAGCGAGCCTGAAGCAAACGGATCAGACATATCGACGTAAGGCGAAGATGTGGGAGGAGAAGTCAGGCCTCATCTCGCAGGACGAATATGAGCGGAGCAAAACTGAGTATGACGTACAGAAAACGCGCGTACAGGCGGCTCAACATCAAATCGAACAGGCGATCGCGAATGTCGCGCGCGCGCAGGACGATCTAAATAAGACGCACGTCACTGCGCCGATGAGCGGAATCGTGGTACGCCGGGCCGTGGAAGAAGGCGAAACCGCTGTGATTGGAACGATGAACAATCCCGGAACCGTACTCCTGACGATCGCCGATCTTTCCATCATGGAAGCGGAGCTGGAAGTAGATGAAACAGATATCGGCGCTCTTCAGCTCGGTCAAAAAGCGACGGTAACGGTGGACGCATTTCCCGGCAAGAAGTTTAACGGTGAAGTCACAGAAATCGGAAACAGTCCGATTGTGAAAGGAACCGGAACAAATCAGGAAGCCACCGATTTCAAAGTAACCATTACAATCCACAACCCTGAAGTCACGCTTCGTCCGGGTCTGACTGCCGACGGTGAGATCGTAACCGCCGTCCGGGAGAGTTGTCTGACCGTTCCGATTCAGGCTTTAGTCATCCGGGATATGAGCAAAGGAGAAAAAGCAAAAGAACTCCCCAAAGAGGAACGGGAGAAAGAGGGTGTATTTGCCATGGTAGGCGGAAAGGCCGTTTTCAAACCTGTGAAAACAGGGGCGATGGGAGAAATGGATATTGAAGTCACGTCCGGATTGAAGGAGAGTGAAGAAATCGTTTCGGGAACTTATCAGACGTTGCGTGAATTGAAAGACGGAGATGGAATCAAGATCCAAAAGGAAGAAGACAAAAAGAAGGAAATGAAGCGGTCGTGATCATCCGGACAAAAGATCTGATTAAAGCCTATCAAATGGGCGCCGAAGAGGTAAAGGCCCTCAAGGGCGTAAATCTGGAAATCCAGAAAGGCGATTACGTTGCGATCATGGGACCGTCCGGCTCCGGCAAATCCACCCTGATGAACTTGATCGGTTGTCTGGATACGCCTTCTTCGGGCGAGTACTGGTTGAACGACAGGGCAGTCAGCTCCATGACGGAAGATGAGCTTGCGCGGGTTCGGAATGAAGAAGTCGGCTTCGTGTTCCAATCCTTTCATCTACTGCCGCGCTATACAGCCCTGGAAAACGTGCAGCTTCCGCTTGTCTATTCCAGTGCAGATCGCGAGCTGCGCATGGCCCGCGCGAAGGAAGCGCTTGCTGCGGTGGATCTAACTGATCGAATGAGTCATCGTCCCAACCAGCTTTCCGGCGGACAACGACAACGTGTGGCGATCGCGCGCGCATTGATCAACCATCCATCGATTCTGCTGGCGGATGAGCCGACAGGAAATCTGGATACGGCGACCGGCCAGGAAATCCTGGCGCTATTTGACAGACTTCACAAAGCAGGAAACACCATTATTCTGGTCACTCACGAATCGGATGTCGCTGCACATGCGCGCCGGGTCATCCATCTGCGAGACGGCTTGATCGAGAGCGACCAGATCAACGAAAAGACGGTGGCAGCATCATGAACTTTTTGGAGACTTTCAGCCTTGTTTTTCATTCCTTTCGCGCAAACAAACTGCGCACCTTTCTCACCCTACTCGGTGTCATCATCGGCGTTACCACGGTGATCACGGTCGTCTCCATCGTGAAAGGAATGAACCGGTATGTAATCAGCGCGATCACGCAAGCGGGAAGCAATACCTTCCGCATCACCCGGTTTGGAATCATTACAAGCCAGGAAGAATGGCTGGCAGCAATGCGCCGCAAGAATCTTACGACCGATGATCTGCAAGCAGTACAGGGAAGCTGCCTGCTCTGCACGGAGACAGGCGGGGTATCCATGATGCCTTCTTTTATGAACGACACTTTTGTGACTGTGTCGGCGGGGCGCGAATCGATCGAAGACCCGCGCGTTCTTGGCGTCACTGCTAATTACACCTCAATCGCAAACCGCGAGATTGTAAACGGCCGGTATCTGACGGAATCCGAAGTGCAACATAGCGCTCCCTCCGCTGTGATCGGATATGAAATTGCCAAAAACCTGTTTCCAAATTTGGATCCTGTTGGAAAGACGGTGAACATCAATGGGCGTCATTTCCGGATTGTCGGTGTATTGAAAAAATATGGACAGGTGTTTCACGAGAACCAGGACACTGTGGTGGAAATCCCGATCACCGCGTTTCAGAAAGTGTTTGGCAGGCGTGAACCAGTTTTTATTCTGGTCAAAGTGGAAGACGCAAGCAAGATGAATGAGGCGCAGGATCAGGCGCGCGTTGTGTTGCGCGGTCGTCATCACAGGCGTACGGGAGACGATGACGGTTTTGCAATTATGACCACTGACAACCTGATCCAGTTGTGGCGATCGTTTTCGGCAGGCGCGTTTGCGGCCATGATCGGCATCGCGTCCATCGCGCTTGTGGTAGGCGGAATCGTCATTATGAACATCATGCTCGTTTCGGTTGTAGAGCGAACTCCGGAAATCGGGCTCCGCAAGGCGATGGGGGCGCGGCCGCGTGATATCCGCCGCCAGTTCCTTTTGGAATCGGTGATACTGGCGGCAACCGGGGGAGTCATCGGCATCCTGTTGGGGGCAGCTGCGGCCAAACTGGTTTCCACACTCAGTCCCATGCCTTCCAGTCTGGAAGGAGGCCCGGTGATCATGGCGATGTTGCTTGCTTCTTCCGTTGGACTCGTATCGGGCATGTGGCCGGCCATGAAAGCAGCAAAACTCGACCCGATTGTTGCCTTGAGAACGGAATGACTCGACATCTTTCCGCAATTTGGGAAGCGTTGCACCAGGCATTTGCCTCGCTTCGCACAAACAAACTTCGTTCGTTTCTTACGATTCTTGGCATTGTGATCGGCGTCATGACGGTCATTGGCATGGTCGCGATCATCCAGGGATTGAACTCCAGCATGGTCACACAGCTTCAATCCATGGGGCCGCACTTGATACAGTTTCAAAAAAATGAGCCGGTCAATTTCGGTCGTCCTTCGCAGGAGGTCCGGATGCGCAAGCCGCTGTATTACGAAGACGCATTGGCCATCCGTGAGCTGGCGCCGGCAATTCTGTCTGTTTCTCCCGAGGCGTATAACTTTGACGTGACGATGAAGTACCGCGATCAGGAAACTACAGGACTTGCATTTGCAGGTGTGGAACCAACCTTTGATGAATGCAACAACACATTTGTTGATTCAGGCCGCTTTATTACAGAAGCCGATGTGGAACACGCTACGTTTGTTGTCGTCATCGGTGACGATATTGTGCGGGCTCTGTTTCCCGGCGGAGTAGACCCGATCGATAAGATGATTCTGGCAAACGGCCACAAGTTTCGCGTGATCGGAAAATTCGAAAAGAAAGGAACCAGCTTCGGGGGCGGAAGCAATGATACCTATGTGACGATTCCGATTACCACGTACTTCAAACTATTCCCCGACATCTATCGCGAAAATGGAGTCAACATCGCGACCATTCCAAAGTCTCCCGATCTGGTATCCGCTGCTATCGATCAGGGAACCACCGTGTTGCGCAGACGGCGCGGTTTACGATCAGATCAACCCAATGACTTCGGGATCCTGACACCGGACAACATGATCGAAACCTACAATCAGATTACCGGGGCAATTTATCTGGTCATGGTAGTGATTTCTTCGATCGGACTGATGGTGGGCGGAGTCGGGGTGATGAACATCATGCTGGTTTCGGTCAAGGAACGAACGCGCGAAATCGGTTTGAGGAAAGCGCTTGGCGCCCGAAGCCGCGACATTCTGTGGCAATTCCTGATCGAGGCGGTCATTCTGTGCGGCATAGGGGGAGTGCTTGGAATCGGTGTCGGCACTCTGGTTGCAATGCTGGTAAAGGCAGTCTCTCCGCTACCGGCACAGGTCTCAGCCGGCGCCGTGATAGCGGCGATCAGTGTGTCCTCCGCGGTCGGGTTGTTCTTTGGTCTGTACCCCGCGCGCAAAGCCGCCCGCCAGGACCCTATCCTCGCTTTGCACTACGAATAAAAGGAATTCACCGCAGAGACGCAGAGTTCGCGGAGATAAGAATAAGATTTTTTTCCTTCTTCCTGCCTCTGCGTTCTCTGCGCCTCTGCGGTGAATCCGATACAATAGGCGTGTATGGTGCGGAAGCTGGCGCGGATCATTGTCACGACATTCTTCCGTGATGTAACTCTGGTAGGAAGGGAGCATCTTCCGAAAGACAGGCCTGTGATTTTCACACCAAATCATCCCAATGGATTGCTGGACCCGATGCTTTTGTACTGTCTTCCATCGTCCATCCAGCTTCGATTCGTCGCAAAAGCTCCATTGTTCAAGATTCCAGGCTTCGGAAGTATTTTACGATCCGCAGGAGCCATTCCGGTGGAACGGCGATTTGAAGCAAGCGGGGATGTGGATTACACAGCTTTTTTCTCCGCCTGTGTAGATGCTCTGGCACAACGGGCGTCACTGGTGATTTTTCCGGAAGGTAGATCGCTGGCGCAGGCCTACATGGCTCCGCTGCGAACCGGCCCTGCCCGGCTCTTCTTTCTTGCACGCGAGAAAGGGATGCAACCCGCAATTATCCCGGTTGGGCTGAATTATGAGCGAGGATACACATTTCGGACTACGGTATTAGTATCGATCGCCGCGCCTCTAGACACGGAACGCTTCGAGTCGATGTATGCGACCAATCGCAAAGAGGCCGTTCGAGAGCTGACGGCGGAGATCGCCTCTACCCTTCAACGTCACGTGCTTCAGGCGGAAACGTACAGAGATAAGGAATTAATGGTACTGCTGGAGCGTCTTTACGGACAAAACGAAGCGGAGGATTTCGGCCCTGATCGCTTTTCGCGATTGAAAGTTTTTGAACAAGGCCTGGCCCGTTTGCGTCAGTCCTGCCCGAAAGAGATTGATCGACTTCGCCTGCTGCTGGGCCGATATCAACGGCTTTCCGATACATTCGGCGTAGAAGATGCGCTGCGTAAATCGCAGCAACGATCCGGACTCTCTCTGATGGCCGGCATTTCCGGCTGGATTCTTGCCCTGCCCGGATGCATCTTGAACTACGTTCCCTACAAGATGATCGATGTTCTGATTCGCCTCACCAGAAGCGACGAATCAGACCAGGCAACGTTCAAGGTTGTCTACTCGTTATTCGTGTTCCCTCTCTTTTATTTCCTTGAGGGAGCTGCCATCCGCCATTTCCTGGGCGCCGGTGCCGCGATTCTCTTTGCGATATGCATCGTGCCGCTCGGTTATTTTACGGTCGGCTTTCTGGAACGGTGGGAGCGTGAATATGGCGGAAGCGTTTCTGCGCGAGTTTCCAAATCATTGGAGCGGCTACAAAAAAGAATCATCGCCGAAGTCCAAACCCTGGCGGCCCGCCCGGAGCTCAGGTAATCCGTGAACCCGGGAATCTATGTACACCTTCCTTTTTGTAAGGTCCACTGTACATATTGTGACTTTCCCCTAACTACACGACTGTCGCTTTCACAGCGGTACTACAAAGCGTTGTGCGATGAAATCGATCTCCATCCGGTAACGCTTTCCGCGGACACTCTTTACTTTGGCGGCGGCACACCTTCGATGACACCACCCGAAACGATCCTGAAAATCAAACGGAAATTTTCGCTGGAGCACGGCACAGAAGTGACTCTGGAGGCGAATCCGGACGACATCACGCCGGAAATTTTGCAGACGTGGAAAGAGATCGGAATCACGCGTCTCAGTATCGGAGTGCAATCGCTGGAAGAGCCCGTTTTGCGCGCAATGATGCGGCAACATTCCGCGGAAGACCCGCTGGAGGCCTTTCAGCTGGCAAGAAATTCTGGTTTCACGAACATCAACGTGGATTTGATTGCTGGATATCCGCGGCAAACAGTTCAAGGCTTTCTGGGGGGACTGGAGTTGTTGATCCGGCATCGCCCGGAGCATTTTTCCATTTATCTTCTGGAAACACATGAAAGGACCGCGCTCTCCAGGCAGATCACGGCGGGTGTCGCGCAGGTGATGGCGGAAGAGGATCAGTTGCATGTCTTCACGCGTGCAATTCAAATTCTGCAAAAGGCAGGCTATCGCCATTATGAAGTATCAAACTTTGCGCTTCCCGGATATGAATCACGACACAATTTGAAATACTGGTCGGATGCTCCCTATTACGCGTATGGCGCGGGAGCTTCCTCGTATCTCGAGTCCACAAGGATTACGAATTTGCGTGATGTCGCACTTTACGTGGACGCAATGGAACGCGGTCATAATCCGGTCGAAACGAAAACGGTCGAGGATCGGGAGACGCGAATCCGGAACGCCCTGATCTTCGGTTTGCGCAAACGGGAGGGAATCGACTTAACAGAATTCGAGCAGACGTACGGTGTTTCGGCGATTTCGCTTTTCCCCGACGGCGCGAAAGACTTTTTGGAGGCCGGCCTCCTGGAACTCCGGGGAAGGTACTTGCGTCTGACTCTGCGGGGAATGCTGGTTTCTAATGAGATTTTAGAGCGAGTATTGTAAGAACTACACGCACCCTTGCCTGTGATATGACGGTTGTCATATTATTATCATGTTGGTTTGCCCGTAATTTAAAACTTGGAGGGTTTTTGTGGCTACAGCAGTCTGGACAGGTACCGTAACATTCGGGTTGGTTTCGATACCCGTAAAGCTCTTCAGTGCTACAACTTCGCATAACGTTTCTTTCAATCTGCTTCACCGCGAATGCAAAGGACGCATCAATCTTCAAAACTGGTGTCCGACGTGCGAAAAGGTCGTCGAGCGATCGGATCTTGTCAAAGGTTATCAGTACGAAAAGGACCAGTATGTTCTAGTAGAAGATGAGGATCTCAACAGCGTCAAGCCGGAATCCAGCTCCCTGATGGAGATTGCCCAGTTCATCGATGTCAGCGAAGTAGATCCGATCTACTTCGAGAAAACGTACTATATCGGTCCGGACAAAGGCAGCGAAAAGACTTTTGCATTGTTAACTACTGCAATGAAGGAGACCAACAAGGCCGCGCTTGGAAAGCTGGTGATGCGCAATCATGAGTATCTGGCGCTCATCCGCCCCGCGATGGACGGTCTGGTGATGCATTTTATGCTCTATGCGGACGAAATCCGGGAAAATGAAAACCGGGTGAGTGACGACCTCGAAATGCGTCCGAAGGAAATCGATCTGGCGAGACAGCTGATCGAGAATCTAAGCGAATCTTTCGACCCTGATAAGTACAAGGACGACTATGTCGAGAAAACAGAAGAAATGTTGGAAGCAAAAATGAAGGGACGAAAGCTGACGGTGATTACGCCCAAGGCAAAGCCCAAAGTAGTGGACTTGATGGAAGCCCTGCAAAAAAGCGTCGCACAGACAAAGCGTCCGTCAGCCCGTGCAGGGGAAAACCGTGCCCCGGCGCGCCTGAAAAAAGTCAAATAACCGGCATCTGGAAAGATTTCACAATTAGAATCCAACTAAACCAGTGAATACGTATCTATGAGTGTACGGTTGAAGACAAACCGGTCAGCTCATATACTTGTAATTGTAAAAATGGAGGTTCGTAAATGACAAAGAAGTATGTAGCAATATTTGCCGTCGTTGCTCTGTTTGTTGCGGGTGTTAGCCTGCTGAGAGCCGCGGAAGGCGCAGCTGGATCATGGACAGGCGAAGTCATTGATGTGGCTTGCTACTCAACCCATGGGTCCAAAGGCGCCGATCACATGGAATGCGGAGCCAAGTGCGTAAAGGCCGGTCTTCCGGTCGGGTTGCTGGTAGATGGAACCACCTATCTATTGATCAATTCCGATCACACAGCCTTGAACGAAAAACTGGCAGCTCATGTAGGTCACACGATTACTGTGAACGGGACCAAACATGAATCAGCCGGCGCCAACGTGATTGTGGTAAAAGACTGGGCAATGGCCAAGTAGTTTTTCGAAGTCTTGCAAAAGCCGCTCCCTGGTCAGGGAGCGGCTTTTTCGTTATTCGGTTTTTTAGGCGTAGGGGCTTAGCATTTTCCATGGCTTGTGTCGTTCCGACCGCAATGGGGATGGTCCTCCTCTGTACACGACTTTGTTCGCAGTTGAAAATGCTGAGCCCGTAACAGGAAATGTGAGGTCCTGCCACTGCCGTGCTGGGCTGTGCATTGTCGCGCACCTTGTGATCGTAAATTGTTTCCCATGAGATGAGCCTGCACGTGATCGTGCGGCTTTCGCATGGCCAATGCACAGCCCCTACAACCTCGTGTTATTCTTATCGTTTGGAGCAAACTATGGAAAAAGTCATCATACTTGGATCCGGCTGTGCAGGTTACACAGCCGGCGTATATACTTCGCGGGCAAATTTGAATCCTCTCATGCTGGCAGGAATCGAGCTGGGCGGCCAGCTTGCCATGACCACAGATGTAGAAAATTACCCCGGATTTCCGCATGGAATTCTTGGACCAAAACTAATGCAGATGATGAAAGAGCAGGCAGAGCGTTTCGGGACGAGAATTGTTTACGATCGCGCGACGGAAGTGGATCTCAAGCGAAAACCAATTCTCGTGAAAACTGCGGAAGCCGAGTATGAAACGCAGACCTTGATCATCTGTACAGGAGCTTCTCCGCGCAAACTCGGCGTTCCGGGAGAGCAGAAATATTCCGGTTATGGACTCTCCTACTGCGCAACCTGCGATGGCGCTTTTTTCAAGAACCAGGAACTTGCTGTAGTTGGCGGTGGCGATACATCCATGGAGGAATCCATTTTCCTGACCCGCTACGCAAGCCGTGTGTATGTAGTGCACCGGCGGGATTCGTTGCGCGCCAGCAAGATCATGCAAGAACGCGCTTTCAAGAATCCAAAGATTGAATTCATCTGGAACAGCGCCGTTACCGAAGTGCTCGGAAACGATCAGAAATCGGTAAGCGGTGTGCGCATCCGGAATCTAAAGAATCAAGAGGAGCTAACGCGTCCGATTGGTGGCGTATTTGTGGCGATCGGACATGATCCGAATACTCAGCTTTTCCGCGGCCAGCTAACGCTGGATGAAAATGGTTACATCGTTACAAACGAACGACAACACACAAACATCGAAGGGGTATATGCGGCCGGAGATGCGCAGGATCACATCTACCGGCAGGCGGTGACGGCAGCCGGCACGGGATGCGCTGCAGCCATCGAAGCGGAACGCTACCTGTCTGAGTTGGAAAGCAGATAAGAAGGAATTAACCACAAAGGCACAAAGGCACAAAGACACGAAAGGAAATAGTCCAACCCAAAAACTCTTCGTGCCTTTGTGCCTTCGTGGTTATCCCCTTCCTACGGATTCTGCTTTGCTTGAAGCTGGGCGAGCGCTTGCTTCACGGCATTCGCGACTTTTGGATCAGGGTCTTGTGCTGCTTCTGTTAACGCATCCACCGCGCGAATATCCCCAAGCTTGCCCAGCGCGTTGACAGCTCGCAGGCGCACCAATTCTTCCTCATCCTTGAGCGCCGGAAGCAGGGCATCCAGAGCTGCCGGACCGCCCAATTCCCCGAGCCGGACGGCAGCAATTTCTCTTAGCTCAGCGCTGTCAAACCAGATCGCTTCCAACATCGGTTCTATGGTCTTTGCGCTTTTTACCAGGGCGGTGAGCGCCTCTTTCCTCACTTCCCAGTTCGGATCTTTTGACGCAAGAAGAAGGGCTTCTTCAACCTGCGGGTTTTTCAGTTTAGCAAGACCTTGTACAGCATAAACACGCACTCCCGCATTCTCATCTTTCAAAGCAATCATTAGCCCTGGAATCGATTCCGGAGTTCCCAGTTCCTTAAAGGCTTCCACGGCTTCCTTTCGGACTTCCACTTTTTTGTATTCCAACGCCTTTCTCAATCCATCCCAATCGCGTTTCTCTTTGAGCTTCGAAATATTGGGGGCAAACAAAGCCATTTATTCCTCCAGAATCTGAATCATCGCAGACACGATCGATGCGCAATCTCCAATAATTCCAAGATCACATACCTTGAATATTTCGGCGTTGGGGTCACTGTTGACGGCAATGATTTTGTTGGCCTTCTGAATGCCGATCGTATGATTGAATCTGCCGCTGACACCCACACCGAGATACACTTCCGGGGAAATAAACTTGCCTGTTAGACCGATCTGATATTGTCTGGGCATCCAACCGCTGTCAACTACCTTTCTTGTCGCGCCGGCAGCGCCTCCCAATCGTTCCGCCAAACGGAACACGAGGGGTATTCGATCCTGACCCAGACCCATGCCCGCACAAACAACAACTTCCGCCTGGTTCATTCCGGCAGCATCTTTGCCGGAATCCAATTCACGTGAAAGGACTCGAAAACTCTTTGAGATCGGAAACGGAAAGGTCCACGCAATGATCGGAATTTTTTTCGAAGACCGGGGACGGAAGGATGGAAGCGCACCAGGGCGGATCGTTGCGAGTTGCGGCATTGTGCGGCTGTGTATGCTTGCGATAATCGTTCCGCCAAACGCAGGTTTCCACTGAATCAGCTCCCCGTTCGTGTTCATTTCCAATCCGACACAATCACCCGTCAAACCCAGCCCAAGCCGTCCCGCGAATCGTGGCGCAATCAGTTTTCCGTTTGAGGTTGCAGGAATCAAAACACAAAATGGTTTCAACGCGGAGATTCTGTCGCAGAGGAGCGCAACGACTTCATCCGGGTGAGGCAATGTTGCCGTTCCCTGAATGATTCTATCCGCGCCATAGGAACTCAACAGCAATAGGTCTTCCCTGCCAACCGGCGAACCGATCAAAACGGCAGAAACCACGCCTCCGTGCATTTCTGCCAGACTGGCGGCTGTCGAAAGAATCTCCAGAGACACGGGGCGAATTCGGTCTTCCGCGGTTTCAATCAAACACCAGAAGTGCCGATCGTGAGCCCCTTTGCTATCCGGAACAACGGGCACTTCGTTCTTCAGCGATTTTGTGCGTATCAACTGAAGGATTCGTTCCGCGGCAGCCTTTGTGTCGGAACCATCGATGATTTCCGGATTCCGCTTGATCTTCTGTTCCGCAATGCCCGAAACCCACGTGGGGGAACCGGAAAGTCCAACTGCCTGAGATTCGACTTGCACATCCTCCAACGTCCACGTCTCAATCTTCTCCAGAGGAGCTTCCGAAAGCGGAACATCTTTCACTTTGATCGGTTTGATCAGGCGCTCTGCGGCCGAAAGTACGCATGGGACAGGAAGCTCCAACACCTCGATCCCTTCATCTGTTTCACACGTCACGCGCAAAGCGCGGTCCATATATTCGATTTTGCGTACTGAGACCGCGCAAGGGATACCTAGCAATTCACCCAATTCCGGAGGGACCTGCCCGGTTTCGGAATCGGTGCTATGCTGCCCGCAAAGGATCACATCAAATCCGATCTTGCGCGCCACAGCCGCCAGAACTCGCGCTGTAGCCAGGGAATCGCTTGCAGCCAGTCTGGCATCCTGGATGTGGAATGTGCGATCCGCTCCCATGATCAAGCTTTCCTGGAGTGCCTCCCGGGCCTGGGGTGGTCCCATGGTTGCGACAATGACTTCCCCGCCGTGCTGGTTTCGATATCGGATCGATTCACTGATCGCGCGCCGATCGTATGGATTGATCGTGTTCTTCACTCCCTCACGAACGATCGTCTTCTTTTCCGGATCGAAATGAATGTCCGAAGAATCAGGAACCTGCTTAATGAAAACCAAAAACTTCATAAAAAATCAAAGATCAAATATCAAAAATCAAATAAACATAACTGAATAAGCAAAGAATGGCAAAGTTGCCTGAAGTGGTTTTTTGTTTATTGATGTATGTCTATTTGATCTTTGATTTTTGATTTTTGATTTTCTTCCAGATTGAATCCAATTCCTTGAGTGAAAGCTGTTCCATTTGCTTGCCCCTTCGTTGCACTTCTTGTTCAAGAAGTTCAAACCGTTTCCGGAACTTGGTGTTGGCTTCCCGCAATGCATCCTCGGGATTGATCTTGTTCTTGCGGGCAACATTTACCAGAGTAAAAAGCAAGTCGCCAAGTTCTTCCCGTTTCTCTTTTCTCGATCTGGCACGGCGGAATTCACGGGATTCCTCGTCAAATTTCCTCCAGACATCGGCTTCTGTTCTCCAGTCAAAACCGACACGGGAGACTTTAGATGAAATCAGGTTTGCCTGCAGAAGGGCCGGCAAATGAAGCGGTACTCCCTGTAACATAGAACGCCTTCTTCCCTGCTCCGTAAGCTGCTTTTGTTTCATGGATTCCCAATTGGCCAGTGCGCCTTCCGGCGTCTTCGCTTCCTCGTCTCCAAACACGTGTGGATGACGCGAAATCATCTTGTGGACCAGTTGCCCGATCACCTCTAATAAAGTGAAAGATCCACGTTCCTGCATCATCTGGCAAAGAAATACGACCTGAAACAACAGGTCGCCCGTCTCTTCTTTCATGTCGACTGTGTTTTCGTGGTCCAAAGCCTGCAACAGTTCATAGGTCTCTTCCAGCAAATATTGTCGCAGGTCTTTTAGCGACTGAGCGCGATCCCAGGGACAACCATCTTCGGATCGAAGTGTGAACATGAGATCAACGAGCTGCTCAAACTGCTGTCCTATGGCTCTGGAGTAGGGATTCTTCTTCAGTTTTTTCATAGAGTTTTGAATTTTGAAAATGGAGGCCTTACAAACGTTTCAGGAGAATAAAGGTGGTGTCATCACCCTGCGGTTGCTCGCGTCTGTGTTCTTGCAAAGCGGAGACCAGGGCATCCTTGATCAAATTTACGGACGATCCTGTATTTTCTTTCAACACATGGATAATTCTTTCTACGCCGAACTCCTCCTCGCGTTCATCAATCATTTCTGAAACTCCATCCGTATAGAGGATCATTGTATCCCCTGGATCAAGTTGGTAGGTGGCGGTACGATATGCAGCATCTTTGAAGAAGCCAAGTACCGTCCCTCCGATGTCCAGACGGTCCACGTTCCCGTTCGTCTTGACCACGAGCGGATAACAGTGGCCCGCATTCACATAAGAAAGCCGGTGGGTTTCGTGATTCAAAATCCCGTAAAAGAACGTCACGTATTTGTTCGACGACTGACTCTTGCAAAGGAGTTGATTGATTTTTTCAATCGTGAGAACCGGGTCCACGACTTCCATCGCAGCAATCGTTCGCAGGGAAGCCTGCAAACTTGCCATGATCAGGGCAGCCGGTGTGCTTTTTCCTGAAACGTCCCCTATGGCGATTCCAACCTTCCGCGTAGAGATCGGAACAAAATCGAAATAATCTCCGGCAACGGAATAGCAAGGATGAAACACTGAAGCGATTTCGTATCCGTCGATTTCGGGTGAGGCGTGAGGAAGCAATCCTACTTGAATATCACGCGCGATCGCCAATTCACGTTCCATCCGCTGCTTTTCAATCATAGCCTGCTGCATTCGAGCATTCTCCTCGGACACCAGCGCAAGGTTTGCCAGCGTGGCGATGAAATCAAAATCCTCTTGCTCAAACGGATTCTTGTTTCTCTTTACGCCGAGGAGAATCACGCCACGAATTTCGTCATTGAGGCTCATAGGAACAATCAGATGAACGCCCATTGCGGTGAGAAGGTCGCGCAAGATTCCCGCGGGCATCTCTTCGACATAAGTTGGATTGGTAGCATCCGTAAAAAGTATCTGCACCGGTATTTCACGAAGAGCTTCAATCGTGTTCTGTTCGAGCTTGAATCCTCTTTGAAACTTGAGCTGGAAGCCTTCGGAGGAAATGGAAAGCACTGAACACCGCGAAATCAAGAGTTGTCCGATCAGGGAGCTGCCCAAAATCCGAAAAATAGTTTCCGTGTCCCACACCGCGTTGAAATCTTTGCTGAGCTCAAACAGTGTATTCCGTTGATAGATTTTCAGGTTCAGCTGCCTGTTGAGTGAATGCAGCGTCTGATTGGTACGCGCATTTGCCAGTGCGCCTGCGCACATCTGGACAAGAGTCGCGGCCGTCTGCAATTCCTCCTGTGAATAAGAATGTCCGCCTGTCTTTTCACCAAGCCCCACCACGGCTAGAAGGCGATTGCCATGGTGGACGGGGATTACGGCCTGCAATTGCATCAATTCCATCAGATCTCTCCAATCGTCCCCATCCTCCTGACAGTAGTATTCTGCGAACGGAGGATTCAGGGAGCACTTCCAGTTGAGCGGCGACATTTTGGAGCGGTATCCTTTCGCCGCCACGATCTCAAATCCGGATTCCGTGTGGAGAAGAAAAACAGAACGGCGAGAAGCGGTATGTCCCAGCAGAGTCAATACAACCAGATGCGCGATTTCCTCGACACCCGAAATCTGATTCAAGCTGGCGGAAAAATCGAAAAACAACATCAGGTTGGACAGGCGCTTTTCGATTTCAGGATCAGTCAGACGTTTCGCCTTAAACGAATTGATGATGTTCCTGTAATCGGAGGAGGAGGGTGTCATATCGGTTTGTAACGCCGGCGTCCCGCCGGCATCAGACGTTGGACCTTGGCCGGCCGGAGGCCGGCGCTACAGACTACTTCTTCAAGTATTTAATCATACAACATTCTGACTGGTGAGGACCGGTTTTGTATGTAACTTCGTCCATGCACCGTTTCATGATCAATACACCCAAACCGCCTTTTTTCTTTTGCTTGTAGAAGTGCGAGAAATCGTCCGCTGGAGCGTCTGTCGAATCTGCGCTTTGATCTCCACCGTGCAGAATCCTGACCCGAAAGCACTCTCCTTTCATTTCATAAATCACATGCATCTTGCGATTGGATTTCCCATGGTACGCGTGTTCGATTACGTTCGTAAGAGCTTCCTCAACGGCAAGCGCAGCTTTTTCTGATTCACGAACCGCGAATCCCATGGATTCAGCAAGCGTCTTCGTCAGCAGACCCATCGCGTGCAGGTGCTTGGTCCTGCTCGGGATCTTGATCTCAACGATTTCGCCGGTGTGATTCTTTTCCATCTCTTTCTCTACAACGAGGCCTCAGAAAAACTGCCAATCGCCTTCTCTTCGGAATCAAAAATTGAATACAACTGAGTAAAACCCAACACATCAAAGATGTTAAAAACCGTTTCGTTCATCTGGCACATCCGGATATCCCCTTTGTTTTCACGGATCGCGTCGATGTATCCCATGATGGCGCCCAATCCTGCACTGGCAATATAAGCAAGCTTCCGGCAATTGATCACGATATTGTTCTGATTCTGATCCATCAATCTTTGGATGGCTGTTTCAAAATCCTTTGCGGTATGCGCGTTGATATATCCGATCGGTTCGACTACGGCAACGCCTCCTTTCGAACGAACTTCAATTTTGAGATCTGTCATACTGGATACCTCAGTCAAAATCCGGACACCTAACATTATATTCACTTCCAACCGGTTTCAGGGTTCCACCTGCTTGTGCTGGCAACCAGGCCTGTTATAATAGCCCCAGGGTCAACGATGTTTCGATGCCATAGGTGTCACAAGGAGGTTTCTGCCGTTTCTCCGTTGCGACATCATGAACTATGCCCATATTGCTCCACGGCCCTCCACTCCTGTCTGAACTGTCTATATTATGACGAGTTCTCCCCTAACAAATGTTCCGAACCGTCAGCCGACTGGGTCCCTGATAAAGAGAAAGCGAACTTTTGCGAGTTTTTCGAAGCCAGACAGCCCCAAATGCTGAAGAAGCAGATGGAAGTTGACAAAGCGAAGGCTTACTGGGAATCTCTCTGGAAGAAAGCCCAGTAGGAATTCACCGCAGAGGCGCAGAGAACGCCGAGTTAGGAAGAGCGGGAATATTAAGAAAATCTCAGAAGATCACGGATAAATTCCGATTTTTTCTTTTCCTAACTCTGCGCACTTTGCGCCTCTGCGGTGAAAGCCTTAAGCTCCGAAGTAGTGGCGGGCGGATTCGATATCCTTATGAATCTGTGATTTTAGATCGTCCACCGAGGCAAAACGAATTTCTTCTCTGATTCGCTTCAGGAACTGAAGCTCGATTTTCTTCCCATAAAGATCGCCTGAGAACTGAAGCAAATGCGATTCTACGGTCCACTTCTTTCCCCCCACCGTCGGCCGGATCCCGACATTTGTAACTGATCCATAGAGTTGTGACTCGACAATCGTGCGCGTAACGTAGACTCCGTTTGCGGGTTGGATCTCGTTTTCGGGGCTGAGGTTTGCTGTTGGAATCCCCAGACGTGCTCCGAGTTTCTCCCCTTCTACAACGGTACCGGCAAGCGAAAACGGTGATCCCAGATACGTGTTTGCCGCCTCCATATCTCCCGAACGAATGCATTCACGCACGAGAGTTGACGAGACGCGGCGCTCTCCGGCCCGGACTTCCGGGATTGCTTCGACAGAGAAATTGTAATGCCGTCCCATCTCGCGAAGCAATCCGATGTTTCCCCGCTTTTGATGACCGAAAGAGAAATGCTCACCAACGACAAAACAGCGGATTCCAAGAGTATTCACGAGTAGATTGTGAACGAAATCTTCAGGGCTATTCTTCGCGAATTGATGATTAAATGCCACAACGATCGTATGATCCACATTCAGCGATTCCAGCTTGCGCAACCGTTGCTCCAGCGTTTGGATCAAAGGCGGAGCTGACTGTGGCGCCAGAACCTTCCGCGGAACCGGATCGAAGGTGACCGCCACAGATGGGATGGACAATTCACGTGCCACAGCCACAACTCTCTTCAAAATCGCTTGATGGCCCACATGGACGCCGTCATAGTTTCCAAGCGAAGCAACGACCTGTCCTTTGGAATATGGCCAGGAGTCGAATCCCTGATGCACTCTCATGGTTCTTCCATATCAAACTTCATTCCATCGTAGGAAAGTCGGATGTGTTCCGGCAATTCCCCGTTTGTCCTGTCATGATCAAAATCATGACTGATGTGCGTAAAATAGGCTCGATCCGGCTGCACTTTTTCGATGATTCTCAGCGCGGCGTCCAGATTTAAATGGGTGGGATGCGGATCGTAGCGCAACACACCGAGGATCAGGACTGAAGTACCACGCAAAAGGTCATAAGTATCCGGTGGAATTTCGCTGCAGTCGGTAATATAGCTGAGGTTTCCAATTCGATATCCGAAAATCGGCATTCTTCCGTGAAGAATCGGCAATGGCTGAATCGAAACCCCCTGAAATTCGAAGCGATCCCGGACTACTCTTGGCTCGATTCGGGGAATCGACCCGCCCGGTTGAGGTTGGGTAAATACATACTTGAATGTATCGCATATGCTTTCCAGGGTCGAGTCATTTCCAAAACAAGGGATGTGCATCTTTTGCCGGAAATTAAACGGACGCAAATCATCGAGTCCCAAAATATGGTCCGCGTGTGCATGGGTGTAAAGGACTGCATCCACTCGGGTCAACTCTTCGCGAATCGCCTGTGCGCGAAAATCGATCGCTGTATCGATCACCAGGCTCACCCCATGGACCTTGACCAGAAGCGATGGTCTGGTCCGCTTGTTTTTAGGATTCATGGAAGTGCAAACGCCGCATTGGCATCCAACTGTCGGCACACCCATAGAAGTGCCACTTCCCAAGAATGTGATTTCCATATTCACCAGGAATGATCCGTAAGGACTTCAGTTTTCCAGATGTTCCGCCGGAGCTGGTTGCTTTGCTTTTTGCGGAGACCTCGACTCTTGAGTCAAGGTCCTGTGAAAACGTATCTGTGATTCACCTTCTCCATCCGCTGCAAAACCCCTCAAGGTATAGCTGGAACCATCAGGAGAATAGACATAAGTTCTGGAGCGCGTATCGACAATATTCTCGGCCGCAAGATAGCGTGCATTCACAAGATCTTCTAGCTTTTCAGGCAGTCGTCCGTTCACCTCGTAAAACATCAGGATCGCTGCATCCACAAGCTGCAAACGCGTTGCATCTGCGTTTGCGGTAAGAATCGATTCATCTCCCTTCCGGAAAAAATCCAGCCAGCCGAGCTTCACAGGATCGCGAAGATTCACAAGAAACAAAACAGCCACAATAAAACCGAGAGCAACCAAAATGGCCTTCCCCTGTTTCGGTTCGGGCGGGGCCACTTCTTTTGCGGGGGCATCAACGGAGGGGGGACGAAAGGCGCGAGGTCCGGTAATATGAGGCTCGATGTATTTGTGTTCCAGCAACTCATACAATGCTTTGCAGGTATGAAACTCACCCAGCTTATTGCTGTCGATGATGTCCGCCACTGAATTCTTGCCATCCACAAGACGGAATACCATTTCCTCATCTTTACTCAATCGCGTTCTTTCGGATCCGTTCGCGCCTGTATCGGGCGATGTCGAATCGTCCGCCGGAATTAGCGGCCGAAAAATGACGTCGAAGTGCGGGATCTTTTTCTGAATCACAGGCCATTCATCGATCATGTGGATCCCTTCCATCAAGATACTCTCCGCACTCATCGGAGGGATGCTTTCATCCGAGTTCGGATCCACTCGGGATTTCTGATCAAAGTAGTATTCCCCGGAATTCCAGCGGAACAAACGATAGATCATCTGCGTGACTTGAATTCTGAGAGCTTCCTTCAGCTGGTCTCGCGAGATGTAGTTTTGGTCGACCAGGATAAAGCCGACCTTTTGCAGGGTCTTTTGCTGATGCTCCAGCGCATCCTTCAGCTGGTCCTGTGTAATCAGACCGGTCTTTACAAGGACCTTTCCGATCCGGTCTTCCAGTTTCCTGGGACTTGTATCCGCGCCGATCACCATGCCGTCGTGGAACGTAACAGTAACGGTTTCTTTAGTATTCTTGAGAGTCAAGATTCCGGTCTTTCGCTGAATTCCAATCAATTGGAAAATATCAGCAAGGCTGAAATCTTCGAGAGTCCCTTCCAGAGCCATGGTCTTAGAGATTTTTCCGCGAGCAAATCCATTATAGCAAATTGTAACGGCGCACCGCGATCATTCGACGAGCGGAAAAAGTTGATTCCGACGCGAGAAATCAGGACTTTGATTTCAGAAGCTGTGGAACGTTGGCCAGAAGATAGACAAGCGCGAGGACGAATATCAAGAATGGTGTGAGGATTTTGATTCCTTCAGCGGGTTCCAGATATGAAATATTCGCAAACTTCCAGTTAAAAACAAGAAGCGCAAGCGGAAGCAGCCAGAATAACAACAGCAGCACTCCGGAAAGCGTCTGATCTCTGTAAATGCTGCCTGCGCCAGGCATGATTAGCGAAGAAAGACGCAAGAACAATCCTTGTCTTCTGGCATGTTGCTCAATTTCCTGCATTTTATCCTGTTTCGACAATGAGGAAACGCCGTCCTTCCGAACAAATATATGCAGGCACTGAACGCAAAAAGGGTAATCTTTGTTGTTGGCTGGTTGACATTTCCTGCAGAAGGCTTTGCCGCATTTCACGCATTCTCGGGCTGAATTCTTCCGAGACCTGGAACCGATAAGAATCGCAGCTCCCAGAAATCCGATTGCAAGCAAGCTGAACGGATTCTGGATCAGAGATGCTTGTTGAGGATTTTCTTTCTTGAATTTTTTCCAGATCATTTCCTCCGTGGGAATGGCTTCAACCAGTCTTTCCTGCGGCGAAGCTTCCAGCGTTTGAACCATCACGGGATCCAGGCTTTTTGCTATGTCCAAAAAACGCTGTGCTTCACCAAAATTGAATTTTGCCCTTTGCAGCTTGGAAAGATTGTATGGATAAATCGGATCGCGCGAATCCAGATCGGCTGCCTTCTGAGCCAGGCGCAGCGGAGTGTCCGTTTCTCCCTGCAAATAGAGTATGACCGCCAGGTTATTATACCCGCGAGCATCCTCCGGATAATTGGCCAGATGTTTCTGAAGCACCTCGGTAGCCGCCGTCAAACGACGGTCGGTCTTGTACAGGCTTGCAAGCATGATGGAAGCATCGGAATCCTTTTGATTTTGCTCGGCATATTTTTCAAAATCTGAAATCGATTTCAGAGTGGCGCCTTCGGAAAAGACTGAAATGTAGCTGGCAATGGATGGATCCGAGCTGACGCGCGAACTCTCCACTACCCAGCGATATCCGGGAAAACCGGCAGCAATCAGCAGAAAAAACAGGAATGAAAGTGTCTTTTCCGAGAGCCGGGCATGCGACCAGAGAATCATCATCCAGTAGGGCGCAAGCCAGAAGGGGCCAAGCAAAAAAAACAGCGGTAAGAACAGAAGCCCCCACGCGAGAAAGTTCGTCCACTGAGGGCGCAAGGAGCTAAAGAATTCGACCACTTCGTGACGAAAGAGGTGATTGTATTTCACGAATAGGATCAGAGCATAACAAAACCCGAGTGCAAGGAGTGTAACCCAGAGGACGAGGACATACTTCGAATAGAAATATGCTCGCCCTGATGGCGTATGCAGAGGCGCCAAAAAACCATCCAGACAGGCTGCCGCTGCGGGTCCGATCCCACGGATTCCTTTTGTCAAATGGACTTTCGCCTCGGAGTAGTATGCATACGGTAGCGAGGGATCCAATTTTGCGGCAGTCTCAAACAGATGTAATGCAGCGTCCGGCCTTTTCCTGATCAGTTCTTCTTTACCGTGCTGAATCAAACCAACCGCAAATTCAGTAATCTTTGGGAGCGAGTACTGCGAGCGCAAGGCAAGAATTTGCTTCAAAGCCCGTTCTTCTTTTTCAGGATCTCCATCTTTGAATGCAGTTTCAAAATCACGCCACTTCTCGTAAAAGAGCTTGAATCCCTCTTGAGAGAGACGCGCCATATCTTCTTCGGTCAGGGAGCCTGATGTCGATTCCGCAGCGCGAGGTTTCTTCTCTTCATGGATGACGAGCACATCCTGGGCAAGCAGGTTTTGTTGCAAGAGAAGAACGAATGAAAGGACCAACAACCTCATTTTATGATCTTCGACTTTTGAAGATAGCGCATGCGGAGATCGAACAAAGCGCTTTCGAGATATTTCCCTTCGTTTTCGGTCAAGTTGCCTTTTGTCTTTTGCTGCATCAGTTCCAGGATGTCAATCATTTGCTGGGCGCCAGGAAGGTTCTCCGGTACGGCGGCTCCGGAGGGATCAGGCAGATCACCGAGATAAATCAGCGCGGTATGAACGTATGTAAAGAGGATGGAAACGAAGTCCAGCTTTTCCGGAGATTCAGAAGGCGCCTCTGCGGAAAGATCTTCTTTAGAGCCGGCAGCCTCTTCCTCCTGAGAAACTACGTTACCTTCTTTGTCAAAATGACGTTTGTCCTCAACTTTGATATCTTTCTTTTTCGGATCTTCTTTCACGTGAAAAGAATATCATAAAGTACCGGCAGGAACGCTGATCGTTCTTCACAGTGCTGGCAGGGACGCCCGCCGCTCCGAAGTTACCAATTACGGCATTTTGAGAAGGACGAGAGTCACATCATCCTGAGGCTCGTGACGGTTGAGGAACCCGTTCAAATCTGCGAGGATAGCGTTCTTGATTTCTTCCGTAGATTTATCTTTGTTTTGGACTACGATAGAGGAGAGTCTTGGTAGCCCGTACAAATGATTGAACTCGTCCATAGCTTCCGTCAATCCATCGGTATAGAACGCCAGAATATCTCCGGGGTCCAGTTTACGCTCCACTTCCTCAAGCGTCCTATCGAAAGCTCCGTTCTTGCCCATGCCGAGTCCGATTCCACCCGGCTGAAGCACATGGACCTCACCACGAACAGCGCCATAATGGAGAACGGGATTGTGTCCGGCGCGGCTGAGTTTCATGGTGCCGAGGGATTCATTGATCATTGCATACGTCATCGTAATAAAGTTACGGGAATCAAGGGTTGGGCCAAGAATCCCATTTGTTTCGATCAACACTTCTCGGGGGAGAACCACCCGACTGCTGACGGAAAGCACGACCCCTTTTAGCTCGGCCATGTACAACGCCGCACTCGGCCCCTTTCCGGAAACATCGGCAACGACGATCGCCATCTCATGATCGCTTTTCCGAATGATGTCGTAATAATCTCCGCACACTTCTTGAGCGGGCAAATTCAGAGTCGCAATCTGAATCCCGCCGACGGACGTAATTGCGCGCGGCAGCAGGTTTTGCTGCATCTGGCGCGCAATTCGAAGAGATTCGGCAAGCCGCTCTTTTTCCGAACTATCAACCAGCAGTTTCTGAACGCTTTCCGTCATGCTGTTAAAAGAAATCGCAAGCTCACCGAGCTGATCGTGCGCGTGAACCTTGATCTTGTAATTGAAGTCTCCTTTCTTGATCCTTTCGGTGCCTTCGAAAAGATTGTGTACGGATGTAGTTATGGATCGGGCAAGGAGCAAACCGAAAATCACGGAGAAAAGCTCAATGATCAGAAAGAAGATCGCGACACCAAGCATTAGGCCATAGACAAATTTCTGCAAGGCAGTGCTGCGCGCAAAAATATGATTGTAAACGCGGGAAAGATTCGTGCTGACCCAGAATGCTCCCAAACGAAGGTCATCGCCTTCTTTCTTGTTCGAAGTTACGTCTCCGTCATCGTCAATTACGACCAACGACTTCGAGTGTTCGGATTCACCCTTTTTGTCCTTGTCCAATTGAAACAAACTAACCTTGGTTCCCGTGGACCAATCGTACTGGTCCGGCAGACTGAGCCACCAGACCGGAATGTCCCACCACACGGGCCATACAGGTTGTTTCTTGGTAGTGGCCAGCGTTTCCTTCAACTCATTTTCCGCGCTTTGTGAAGCAGAGAATGGCAAGAAATGAATGTCCGCATTCGTCCGGTTCTTAATCGCTTCGAGCAGAGAGGCACTGACCGGCACAAGCATTTGAATCGAACGCTTTTTCCCGGGATCGTGATGTACTGCGGCAATCCAGGGAAGGGAATCGCGCAGTACAAGTCCGGAAAAATTACGCTCGTGCACCCATTGGGGCAACTCGCTGGATGACTCTCCTTGTAATTGAGTACGTCCTTTCGAATCGGTTAGAGTAATTTCGGCAAGATCCAGCCATTTTGCGTCCTCGGGCGTCAGTTCTTCGGTCCAGCGTTCCAAAGCCGGCGTGCCGTCCGCGATTTCCGTCAAATGAAGCAGTTTCTGGCTCTCGATTCTAGTCTGAAGGATATAGCTGTCCAGATTCGATTGGAACATTTCAGAAGTGGCCTGGCCCATAAAGATGAAGAAACCGAGGCCAACGAGAATAAAGAGCAGCACGTAAGGGACGAATCCGATGAAAATATAGGATAGAATGAGTTTTCTGCGGATCCGCCACAAGAATTTCTGCAGAAGCTTTCGGGTCAAACGGAATGCATAGTAACAAGTGAGGATGAAGACACTTACCCGGAGGAGCATTCGGAGTGATTCGGACCATTCCCCGCCGATCAGGACAAGGAGGAGCCAGGCGGCTATCATCCCCAGATAAATTTTGAAAAGTCGGCTCATTTCAATTCGGATTTTAGATTTCGGATTTCGGATTTTGGAATATCCAGATCATTATGCACCAACTTGATGCTATTTTCAGACCACATTCGGTTGCAGTAATCGGCGCATCCCAACACCCGGGCAAGATCGGCTGGGAGATTGTCCACAACATCATAAGATACGAGTTCCAAGGAAAACTGTTTCCGGTGAACCCGAACGCCGGTTACGTCCACAGCATGAAATGCTATGCAAAGATCACAGACATACCCGATCAGGTTGATCTGGCAATCATCGTAGTCCCGCGGGAACATGTCTTCTCCGTTCTCGATGATTGCGGACGGAAAGGTGTTCAGGGGATCGTCATGATTACGGCGGGATTCAAGGAAGTAAACGAGGAAGGCGCGCGGCTGGAGAAGCTATTGGCGGAGAAGCTCGGCTTGTATGGAATCCGAATGGTAGGACCAAACTGCATGGGGGTCATTAACACGAATTCTGATGTCAGACTGGACGCAACATTTGCTCCAGAACTTCCGGTACGCGGAAAAATCGGATTCATCTCACAAAGCGGCGCGCTGGGAGTCACGATTCTATCGTTGAGCCGGGAGCGCAATCTGGGATTCTCCATGTTTGCAAGCATCGGAAACAAAACCAACCTCTCTTCGAACGATCTGATGGAATACTGGGAAAACGATCCGGAAACGGAGATGGTTCTGTTGTATCTGGAGAACTTTGGTAATCCCCGAAAATTTACACAAATCACAAAACGTCTGACTCAACGGAAGCCAATTCTTGCCGTCAAGTCCGGCCGTACCCTGGCAGGAGCGCGCGCGGCATCCTCTCATACAGGCGCGATGGCGAACCAGGATGTAGCGACGGACGCGATTCTGGAGCAGTGCGGTGTACTGAGGGCAAGCACAATCGATGAGCTGTTTGATTACGCTGTCGCTCTTTCCAGCCAGCCTTTGCCGGAAAACAACCGGGTCGCGATCTTAACAAACGCGGGCGGACCCGGAATCATGGCTACCGACGCGTGTGTCAGTTTGGGATTGGAGCTGGCCGATTTTGAAGAAAAGACTCGTGAAGCTCTTCGTCAAATCCTCCCTGCAGAAACCAATCCGAACAATCCACTGGATCTGCTGGCAGGCGCAACACCAGATCATTATAAACGCGCGTTGGATGCACTGCTGCGCGATTCTGGTGTGGGATCGGTGCTCCTGATCAACGTTCCTCCGATTATGATTGATCCCGTTCAAGTCGCGGTTTCGGCATCCCAAATCGCCGCGGGTTATCACAAACCGGTTCTCGGATGCTTTATGGGAGTTGAACACATTTTGCAAACGATCCGGGAAACATCTCACAAACTGATCCCTCTTTATGCATTTCCGGAATCTGCAGCGAGGGCTTTGCACGGGATGTGCCGCTACGCGCGTGTTCGCAGCGACGTCCATCAGGAACCGGTCGCGTATCCAGTGCAAAAAGAAAACGCGGACCAAATTTTGTTGAGTGCGCGCAACGATGGTAGAGAGACGCTTTCGCCTGTCGAAATGCAGAGGCTTCTTCATGCTTACGGGATTCCTTCGGCTCCCCTGCTGATGGCTAGGAGCGAAAATGAAGCAGTCGCGCGCGCAAACGAACTCGGATATCCGGTCGTCTTAAAGGTTCATCTGGCTCATCTACAGCACAAATCGGACTTCGGCGGAGTCATCCTGGATCTCCGAACTGATTCGGAAGTACGGGGCGCATTCGCGAAAATTTACGACCGCGTTCAGGAACGCGGCCTCGATTCGGAATGGCGCGGAGTCCTGGTGCAACCGATGGTACGCGGCGGCAAAGAAGTTATTTTAGGAATGAGCAGCGATCCTGTATTTGGCCCGTTGCTGATGTTCGGGATGGGTGGAATCTATGTGGAAAGCATGAAGGACACTACGTTTCGCGTCATTCCAATTACTCCTCAGGATGCGCGCAACATGGTTGAATCGATTCGTGGATTTCCACTGCTCAGAGGTGTGCGCGGGGAACCATCCGTAGATCTGGACTTTCTGGCCGAGATGCTTCAGCGTCTTTCCCAACTCTGCGTTGATTTCGATACCATTCGTGAAATCGAGATCAACCCATTTCTGGCCTCGGCAGCGAGAGAATCAAGTCTCGCACTTGACGCGCGTATCTATTTTTGACATTTAAGAACTCGTAAGCTATGATCAAACGTTTTCCCGCCACCGCCCGGCGAATGTTGAAAACCAAAAGAGGTCTTACAAAAAATGAGAAAAATTCTGGTATTTGCATGTATTTTTGCTATTCTGACTGTTGCCGGTTGTAAGAAATCGGAAGAAAAAAGTTCTGCTGAATCCACTCCCCCGCCAGGCAAGCAGCAACCCGTAAAACCAGCACCGGGCGGGAAGAAAAGACAGCAGGCGCCGCCAAAACCGCTGGAACTCTACAACGAAAAAACACTTGTTGTGAGTGTCCCGATGGAAGACTATCCTACTCTTGCTACCAACAAGATCAAGATCGGCAAAGATGAGGTCAACGCAATTCTTCTAAAGGACTTACTGGCCAAGTACAAGATTCAGGGGAAGAATGTGATCCTGAGCGGTCCGGCGCGTTCCGTTCCCATTACATGGGAACAGGCCGGCTCTGCAGGTCTGTATGTGTATCTGTCGCCCAGGAATATCATCATGATTGCTGCTCCCAAGTCCCTGGACAATGTCAACTTCCCGAACCGCCTCGTGCGAATCACAGCAAGCGCGAGCGCGGAGGGTGGTGCAAAACCAGCGGAAAACAAGAAGCCCGGCAAATAGACGTTCCGTCTTGTGAAGATCCTGGTTGCCACTTCTGATGTCCCTTTTGTGGAAGGGGGTCACCGGGTAATTGCGCGGGCATTGGTAAACGCTTTACGGGAATCCGGCCACGAGGCGGAAATCCTGACAACTCCTCAAAATCGTTTTGGCCGGCAATTTTCAGCATACCTTGCGACGCGACTCATCGACGTGGAATTGACGGGTACGGCAGAGGCCGTCGACCGGTTGATTTCCCTCCGATATCCATCATACGCCCTGAAACATCCTCAACATACGTGCTGGCTCAATCACAGGATGCGCGAATACTATGACTTGTGGCCTCAATGGACCCGGCAATTGAGCTGGAAAGGCAAGATCAAAGAATCTGTGCGCAGAAGGCTGATCCATTGTGCCGACAGACATTATCTTCGAAAAAATGTGCGCCGGGTTCTTGTCCAATCAAAGACCGTCCAGAAATCACTACTTCAATGGGGTGACATTCAAAGCCAGGTCCTTTATCCGCCTCCCCCTCAGCGTCCATACAGGACCGATGGATACGGCGACTTTATCCTTTCCCCTTCCAGATTGAGTCCCCTAAAGCGGATTCCGCTGTTGATCGAAGGACTCGCACAAACGGCTACCGGGCGCGCAGTTGTGGTTGGAGATGGATCGGAAAAAGAAAAAATCATGGCATTGATTCGACAGCACAATCTGGAAAAACGTATCGAAATGCTTGGTCACGTAACCGAAGACCAGATGGTGAATCTTTACGCGGCTAGCCGGGCCGTGTACTACGCGCCGGTGAATGAAGATTATGGTCTTGTTACACTGGAGGCATTCCGGTCCCGAAAGCCTGTGATTACGGCCACAGACAGCGGTGGCCCAACCGAACTCGTGCAGAATGGAGTGAACGGCTACGTAATCCGTCCGGAACCGTCAGAGCTTGCGACGCGATTGGAGCTACTCTTTGAGACCACTTCAGTGGCCGAAACAATGGGAAACGCAGGATACGAATTCGCAAACGACATCACCTGGCCAAAAACAGTCGCCCGTTTGCTGGAAATATAGTCTTCGAGGCAGGCGAAACGCCTGCGCTCCTATTGAAATTTCAACGCCCGAATGCGAAGACTCAACCGGCGGCGATCCCCGTTGTGAATGTATTTGTCAGCCACCTCTGGACCTTCAGGACAGCGGATCAGCAATTCATTATCCCCCTGGTTGAAAACAACCGGAAGCTGAAAGGAAAATCCATTAGAGTCTAATTCCTTACTGCGGATCGGATTTCCGTTCATGTAGAACTCGACATGACGTTTTCGCCCGAGCGGTACCACCGTCATTTGCAAGATTCCTTCGACTCGTTGACCGGCTCGAAAAGTAATGGTGCCGTCGGAACCCATCCATCGGGAAACAACCGGGGCAACGTCAGGATTGTAAAAATTGTCATCAAATTCAGCTGTAAGTAAAGGCGTGCCGTCGCCTGCGGTGAACATGATCTCCAGATTCCCAGGTAGAATCTCAGGGTTTTTCACATCCATCACCCGAAACAACGAAGCATTCCCGCGTTGAAACGCCAGCGAGAAATATGGCTCCGTCAGCAGATCGGAGATCTTGGGGGCGAGATCGCCGGAACCGACCAGAAGATATTGGATGCCGAGAAATCCGGCAGCCCAGTGAACATTGCCGGCTGATCTTTCGTGAAACAACCGCATCACAATTCTCTGACGGCGTGTGACTTCGTCACCGGACACCTGGAAAGCCTTTGCGTGGAATTCGTCCCCCAGATATACACGGTGCCATCCAAATGCGGGAATCAGCGAAATCCGAACTTTTTCGCCTTCGAGATCATAGTCCTGCACGACGGCGTCAGGCTTCAGATTCGTCTGCATCCAGCGAAGCACCTCGTAATCATCTTTCGAAATACAGGTCGTGAATTCTTTGTTGTGGATATCCTGTGTGTTGTAAACATCCATCCCCCAGGTAACCACGCCGAGCAGAAGAAGCAAGAAGAACAAACCAAGGATTTTGTGTACTGCTGCTCCCGGGCGGGAAAAATGATGATCCAGGAAAGCGGCTGCTGGAAACAAAAGACAGATCATGCTGAGGTAACCCAGTTTTAAGGTCACTTCCGATCCCCCGACGGTGTCTTTTACGTAATGCATACAAAGGAGTGAGATCATCAGCATGATCCCCATTCGAGCCCATGGAATATTGGGGAATCGCCGGGCAAAACCCGCCAGTCCCAGGATCAGAATAGCGCCCCAATTCAAGACCAAGTATCCGGGAAGGTGTACCCATAGCAGGCCGACCAGGCCAAACCGGAAAGCACCTCCCTGCAGACGAAACATGTCAAACACAAATAAATAAAGACCCAGAAAGAACAGACCCACCATTCCGGCGATCAGAACTTCTTGAAGTTTTTCTTTTGGGCTGCGAACAAAGTCCATCAGCAAAAACAGGCCGGAAAGAGCGATGAACACGGCGCCAATCACAGCACCGAAACCAAGCGTAGAAAAAATTAATCCATACAGGATGAAAAAACCTGTCGCAGATAGCTTCCGCTTCCACAAAAACAGGGAGAGCAAGACAACCGTAAGCGCAAGGAGATGCTGCGGAGCGTAAAGCATCGCGCGGTACAGAGTGTCGACCTGCGGAGTGCCCCAATCCCATCTGGTAAGGGCGTCGATGTTGTAATGAGTAAATGCCCGCCAGGAGGTTCCCGACCGGATGCACTTGAACAAAAGGTATGTCCCCTCGTAACTTCCGCCCATGAGGAGCAATGGCAGGATGGATACAAGGGTCTTTCGGGATTGAACAAACGCCCGCAGGGCCACAAACAAAGAACTTACAAAGATGAACGCACCTACCATCGTAAACTGAATCATCAGGTATTCGAGTGGAAACGATGGGAATAACTTCATCCAGTATGCAACGATTACATAGAACCCCCAGTAGTAATGAAGCGTATTCCCTGACAGGTAAGGATTGGCAGGAGGCACACCTGATTGAGCGAGCGTTGCGGTGATTCCCAGGTGTTTGAAATAGTCTGCGTTGAAGTAAGCTCGAAATACATGCCCGCACTCGATTACCCTCCCGACTTGTAAAAGCGGCAACGCGATCGTTGCGGCCGCAGCCACCAACCAACAAAGCAGGATCCGTAAATCGGCAACCTGCGGAGCTTCGTTAAAACGAAACCGCTTTCGGAAAATCAGGACAAGCCCGGCTACGACAAGCATGTAAGCGATCATGGCGGTAGGATTCACTCCAAACGTCCGGGCCACAATAGCCAGAAGGATAGAGTGTGCGATGTACCCCACGGGGAACGCAAATACGAGCGCAGGCAGACCGCTAGGAGCAAGAATTTGTGAGATGGGGAAAGCGGTCAGAAGAAACAGAACGAGCAAGGTCAGAGAACAAATAGCCTGGAGGAAATATCCGTGACTACCGCTTACTACGACGAGGAGAAGAAAGACAAAGACAAATCCGAGCTTGATCACCGGTCCTATTATACGCTCGACTTAATCCTTGAATAGAAAGAACCGCCGCTGTGAAGTTCGTCACTCCACTGTAATATTGCCGATTTTCCAGCCAGTCCCGGAATTTGTCATCTGAAAGTAAATTACTGTTTTATTCACACTCACCTTCAGAAAAGCGGCAGCAATAAGGTGAAGAAATTATAATATGAACCACTGTGGTGACAAGAGTTTCATGCAATCCATGAGAGTATGATTCCATGCTAACCCGCACCAAGAAAAGATTCTCCTTCTGGGCGTTCCTTGCTCTATTTGCCGTTCTTGCCTGTCTGGCAATCACGGAAGTGATTCTGAGAGTGGCTTTTACAAGGGAAGAAGTCAACTGGAACTACTGGGGGCCTGGCGCCTTCGAACAGTCAGAACTGGTAGGGTTTTATCACACTCCGGGATATGTAGGCCGTTGCTATCGCCGTGGCATTTTTGATTGTCCTGTCAAAATAACGAATCAGGGCCTGAGACAGTCAGATTTGGACTCCCAAACTAGATATCTATCGAAACTGCTAATTCTAGGGGATTCGTTTGCATTCGGGCTCGGAGTTGAAGAAAATTCAACTTTTGCTCACCTCATTCACGGACCTTTGAATGCGTCCGGGATTGGCGTTATCAATGCCGGACAGACTGGATATTGTCCGGAACAGGAGACCAGACTCGGGAGCCAGTTGATCCGGCAATACCATCCTCACGCCGTTGTCCTATTCTTGTTTCTGGGGAATGATATTGAGGGAGATTTCCTTCACGATTACAGAAATGTTGAAGTAAGGTACGGTTACCGCTTGCCAAAAGACCGCTGGTTCCGCTGGCGTCCATTTGATTTCTTGCGAACTCATCTATACATCTTGCTATTCCTGGATGGAAAATTGAACGAAAGGAGAACGGCGAGAATCCATGACACGTTCGAAACGATAGCAAAACAAGATCCCAAAAAGGTCATCAAACCGACTCTAGACGCTCTAAAGGGTTTCAAAAAACTTTGCGATTCCAATGGAATCAGGTTTGGGGTTGTGATCATCCCTCCCGGAAGTGCGGGCATAAGTTACTACCAACCCGTGAAGAGAACATTGCGGGCTGCAAAGATCCCATTTTTGGATTTACAAGGTAAGAATTTCCTGGCCAAAGACAGGTTCAGATTGGATGGGCACTGGAACGAGTCAGGGCATCGGAAAGTCGCCGCATATTTGATCCCATTTGTTCTTGAATTGAACGAGGGAAGCTGATTTGAAATTTGCTCATCTTCGCGTTTACCTGCTTGCTCTTTTGTTCCCAGCGGGTCCTGGTGTAACCACACATGCTTCTACAACCGCCGAGCTTGAGATGACCCTGAGGAACACACGAATTTAGCGGCACAAAATGAGTCACTTATTCGGCTATTTTACACACGAATATGAGAAGATGATTCATCGAAGCCGGGAGCTGTCGGAGCAATTCGTTGTGGATCTTGGAGCAAACCCCAGCTCGACGAGGACACTCGAGAGCGGCTGAGGGCTCTGGGTACGCAGCACCTTGACGAGTGCCGGCGTCACAGCTCTGAGCCCACTTCAGTAACCGCAAATCCTGGCAGAAACAAGATCGGCGGGTTGGAACTCCGCACTCCCGCTACCGGTCCGTGGGTCAAAAAATTGACATCCGACGAGAAAACAGGTTATACTGAGTGGCTTTTTTCAGCAATTCCAAGCCGAAAAGCATTCCTTTCGGGGGAGTATCAACAAAATGAAATCCTGGACACATGAACAGTGCGAAGCGCTAACCGGTTTCATCATGGATCAGGCGTTGAGCTTCGAATATGCCTTCTTCACAAAGAGAATCAAACGAAATCAGATCATCTATCTCATGGGTGATCCGGCAAATGAACTTTTCTGGATCCAGAAGGGACGGGTACGGGTTTCCGTGATCAGCCTCGACGGGAAGGAGAAAACGGTCGAGATGATTCGCCAGGGGGGATTTTTCGGCGAGCTTTGTCTGTGTGAGAATGGCCGCCGAAAAGACCAGGCGATCGCGTTTGAAGAAACGATTGTTGCTTCTATCAAGGCGCGGATGTTTTTCGAATTGCTTTACAGCAAACCAGAAGTTGTTGGCTACTTCCTCAGTTTCTTTTGTCGAAGGCTTTCTCAGGCCAAGGAACAATTGGAAGTGCTTTCGTCGAATCATGAATCGCAGCGTTTCGCGAAATTGCTTTTGAAGCTTGGAAAGAAAAACGGAGACAAGAACGGAAAAAGCCGCACCAGCCTCACACTTTCCCAGGAAGAGCTGGCGAGACTCCTGTCCACGGATCGTCCGGCAGTCAATGCGCTCATCGGCCGGTTTAAGCGTGAAGGTCTGATTGACTACAAGCGGCAACAGCTTACGATCGACGAATCCAAGCTGATCCAGTTCTTGTTG
The DNA here is from genome assembly GCA_963843285.1 of uncultured bacterium. GTDB lineage: Bacteria > Acidobacteriota > HRBIN11 > JAKEFK01 > JAKEFK01 > CAZDDB01. The sequence goes on along the minus strand of CAWJJO010000016.1, from coordinate 18,798 downwards.
CAGTAACGCTCACGTTTTTTCGTTGACCCATTCGGATTTGAGATTTATAATTACAGGTCTTTCGCCTTTATTCTCATGAATTTCCGCGTCTTTTTTATACTACTGACAGCAGGTTTCGCGTTCTCTCTTTCGCTGCGAGCAGATCCCATCCACACGGACCAGGAACTGGACGCGGTCATCATTCAAGCCAATGCGCTTTTTCTCGATTCCAGATTTGACGAAGGAATCGATCTGATCCGGCAAATCGGAAAGAGCCGCCCGAATAATCCTGCCGTCTCGTTCTTTATCGCGAATGGATACTGGTGGAAAATCTTCCGCGCCTACATCTATGACAAGGACGCAAAGAGTAGCGAGTTTGAAACCAATTTCGACAACTACCTCAAGGAGACCATCAAAACGTCCGAGGCTCTTCTGGACAGGAATAAGCGGGATCCCCAGGCGTTGTTTTATCTCGGAAATGCGTACAGTCTGCGCTCGCGTGTAAAGGGACTTCACGGTAGCTATTTCTCCGCGGGTCGGGATGCCGCGAAGGGAAAATATTATCTGGAAGAGGTATTGAAGATTTCTCCCAAGCAGTATGACACGTTTTACAATCTGGGGGTCTACCATTATTTTGCGTCTACCCTTCCCGGCTTCGCAAAGGTATTGAAAGCGCTGCTTTTCCTTCCCGGAGGCAGTCGTGACAAAGGGCTCTCCCTCTTGGAAGAGGCGGGCCAAAAGTCAATCTACTTCGGCGACGAATCCCAGTTGATCCTTGCCCGTTTCTACGCCGATTTCGAAGAAGAGCCGTTCGAAGCGCTGAGGATTGTCGAAATGTATCACAAGAAACATCCCGATAATGCCTGGTTTCATTACTGGATGGGAACGCTCTATTCCGATGAAATTAACGACTACTACGAGGGCGCAGATATTTATGTGGAGATTCTGGAGAAGTGTAACCAATCGGTTACAAATTACACGGAGGAAGTTAGAAATCAAGCGTGGCTCAAGCTGGCGCGTTGCTACAGCAGGCAACTCGATCCGGATCGAGGCATTGCAGAAATTCACAAGCTCCTTGCAGACAAACCCAAAGCTCCCTCCTGGATTGTTCCACGGACGTATCTGGAATTAGGAACCATCTACGACACGATCGGGATGAGGAAAGAAGCGTTAGATGCTTACCGTCAGGTGCTCTCCTATCCCGACTATCGCGATTACCATGCTCAGGCAGAAAAACTTCTTCACCTGGATTACAACCAGACGCCTGCGTTGATTTTCCGCGCAAATCTGGAAGGAAGACGTCTCAGTGCTGCCGGCAGATTTGCGGAAGCAGAAATTGCGTTTCAGAAAGTCATGGAACAGTATCCCAACAACGACCAGACTTTGCTGGCTATGGCGGAAATGAACTACTCGAAAGGCTCCTACAAGGAGGCTGCCGATTTACTGAACCAGATTTTGGGTCGCCGGCCCTCGGAACCACGATGGCTTCTTGCGAGTGTTTATGTCCGTCTTGGTCAGGTTTCTGAAGCGCGAAAGCAGGTTGCAGCCGCAAGAAGCCTGTATGAGAAGGCTCTAGATACGAAATTCCTGGCATCCGATGATCGCAATATTGCAAAACGCGCGCTGAAACAGATGTCCCAGAAAAGTAGCTAGCGAACCATGCAGTCGCCCACCCGCGGATCGTTGACGGCAGTCAGCTTCATCGAACTGCTCAAAGACGCTGCCGAATCCAAGTTAACCGGAATGCTCCGCGTGGAGCCTGGGACGTTTGTCAAAGTCGTCTATTTTCTAGAGGGCACAATCGCTTTCGCGTCCTCGAATGAAAAGTCGGATCGACTCACTGAAGTACTCCGGTTGGCCGGGAAACTTACGCCGGAACAAGTAGAAGATGCGCAGGCGCGACTCAAGCCAAATGTCTCGCTGGGTAAAACTCTGGTCGAACTGGGTTACTTGAGTCCTCGCGATCTGCTCTGGGGCGCCAAAGCGCAAGTTGAAGGAATCATACATCATCTGCTTTTTCTGGCGGAAGGAAATTATCAGATTCTCGAAGGCTCCCTCCCGAAGGAAATCATCAAGCTAAACCTTGGCGTGCCGCAGGTAATTTTTGAAGGGCTCATGAAATGCCAGGATCGCCGGTGGATTCTTCAACACATTGAATCTCCGGAGGCGATTTACACACTATCGCAGGATTTCCATGAAAAGTACTCGCGTTACGGACTGAGCGCCGATACCGTTGTCTCTCGGCTCGACGGGAAGCGAACCCTGGATGGAATTGCGCATCTGGCAGGTATCGATACGTTTGAAGTCTGCAAAATCGCCGTAGCCCTTCAGCTTCTAGGACTTGCGAAACGCGCTCCACTACAAATGGATCTCGAAGAGCCGAAACCACCCATTGAAGTGGAATCCGAAGCTCGTGATGAGGCCTTGACGGAGCTTTCCGATCTTGCAGTGCCTCCCAATGAAGACGTTTCTTTGGGAGAGGTGATGCAGATTCCTGCAGTAGAGGATTTGCATAAAGAGCCTGTAGAGGCAACGCGTTCTGAGGAACTACAACCGGCCCTATTTCCCGAAAAGATGAATGAACCAATATCGGTTCAGGAACACGTGGAACCGCCTCTCGTAGAATCAGCCAATCCCGTTGAGCCGGTCGAAAAAATCGAACCGGAGACAGTGGATCGGGAGCCCCCTCGCATTCTTTTTTCGGGAGGCTTTCCGGCTGAGGACGAAGAAATTGTCCAGGATGTGAGATCCCGCTGGCTCTCCTGGCGAACCACTGCTTTATTCGCATTGCTTGTTCTCGCTGCTGCATCAGCCGCATATCACTGGTTGGCTGGAAAACCTCAAAACATTCAGCCGCAAGTGAAAACTGCCGTTCAACCGGCGGCAACCATTCCGGTTGAGCAAACTTCCACCGAACCAGAAGTTGAATCCGCTAACATAAAGGGAGTTGTGGGAATCGAAACAGATGGGAATACGAACGCCAAAATCTCCGATGATACTGCCGTGGCCGAACCGGATGCGTCGGCAGCTTTGACTCTTTTGCAGTCCGGAAGGACTCGTCAGGCGGCCTTTGCCTGGAAACAGGAAATCGCGAATGAGAAATCAAAATTTACTATCCAGTTGATGATCGCCTGCCAGGAAAAAACAGTGCTGGAGGCGATGCAGACAGTACCGGATGTGCGCAGGTTTCTGATTCTGCCGCTTCACTATCAGGGACAATCCTGTTATCGGATTTTGTACGGCTTGTACGGAACCGAACAAGAGGCACAGTCCGCCACGAGAAGCCTGCCCCAGGTTTTCCTGCAGCAGGCTTCACCAGCGCAGGCTGTCTCCGTGCGCAAGATTTGGAAATAGATATGAAAGTGGAGAGCGTGATGGCGTTTTGTAGCGCCCGCGTCTCGCGGGCTCTTGAGCTCAAGCTCTGCCCGCCGGAGGCGGGTGTTACAAACCGCTTAGTTGCTGCGGCGATCTTTCTCTGCTGTTTCGGCGCATCGTTGCTGGAAGCGGATATCGTTCATCTGAAGAACGGGAAGCAGATCGAATGCGATTCTGCATGGCAAGAAGGAAAAGAAATCAAATACAAAATTGGGAAAGGCATTGTCGGGATGCCGAAATCGATGGTCGCTTCCATTGAAAAAACAGCGGGGGTGAAAAAAGAAGAGCCGGAGATTCCAGTTTCATTGCAAACGCAGCAAATGGAAGGCGGTTCTGTTTCGCAAGGAGAAACAGCAGATCTTGAAAAGAAAGCCCGGACCGATCCCGCCGCAAAGAAAGAACTCTCCGATTCGTACACCGGCAAAGGTCTGGAATCAGTCCAGAAAAAGGATTTCTCCGGCGCACTGGAGTACTTCAAAAAAGCTTACAAACTGTCACCAAACCGCAAGAGCGCGCTGAATCTTGCAGAGATCTATTTCGTGCTTCAGGATGACTGGAATGCGGAATTCTATTTCAACGAAGTCTTAAAGACAAAACCGGATGATACCGAAGCCCTGAATTATCTCGGAGAAATCGCATGGCGCAAGGAAGACCTGTCCCAAGCGCAGGAGTACTGGCGAAAATCTTATTCGATTCAACCGAATCCGGAGATTCAGACTAAACTCGACCGGTTAAAAAAGGAAAGCACTGCCTCCAGTGAATATGAGAACTCGTCCACGCGCCACTTTCTGATCCGGTACGATGGAGGCGCAGTCGACGCCCTGCTGGTAAATGAAATTTCCAATTTTTTGGAAGAGACCTATCAGCAACTCGGAAGCCGATTCGAGGCTTATCCATCGACTCCGTTCATTGTCGTGCTCTATCCAAGGCAGCAATTCTTTCGTGTAACCGATATGCCGTACTGGGCGGGCGGGGTCAACGACGGCAAGATCAAGCTGCCGATGAAGGGGATCGAGACGATCACCAACGAACTTCGCGAAGTTCTGATCCATGAGCTCACACATTCCTTTGTACGATTTAAAACATCGGAGAATTGTCCGGCATGGCTGCAGGAAGGTCTTGCACAGAATTCCGAAGGAAAGACGCTCGGTCCGGATGGAATGGAAGCGCTGTCACAATTGATCATGCGAAAGCAACTTCCCTCCGTAGCGGATCTTGAGGGCGGGTTTACAGGCGCAAATTCAACCATGGCGGCGATTCTCTATGCGCAGTCGCTTTCGTTTACAGAGTTTCTGATCAACCATTACCTCGCATATCAACTCAACGAATTGCTCGAAAATCTGGGGAAAGGATCAGATATGAATGAGGCGTTTCAGGCTACGTACGGCGAATCGTTACCGGAATTGGAAGCGCGGTGGCGAAAAGAACTGGTGAATGTAGAGGAATAAAATATCAAAAATAAGAAATCAAATATCAAATAGACATAAGCTCTCGCGTTGTGGAGTCGCGGGCCTCAGCGCCCGCAACAAGTGATGAATCACGGTACGGCGGGCAGGGACGCCCGCCGACTTCAAAACGTATGTTTATTTGATATTTGGTTCTTACTCTTTATTTCTTTTAAAGATTCCCCGAATCCCTTTCTTCTGCGCTTGTTCCTTATCTTCTTCGTCCAACGCCTTGAGCTGAACCACCGCCACTTCGTTCTTCGGATCGAGATCCAAAACGGTCATAAAACATTTTCTTGCGCGCAATCTGAGACCTGAATTCTTGTAAAGAAATGCCAGATAGAGGTGATTCTCCGGGTCGTGCGGTTCCAATTCCACCGCGCGATTGAAGCTGTCCTCGGCTTCCTTTCGCCACTGTTCATTTTTCGAAAGAGAAATACCAAGCTGTCGCCAGTATCTTGCATTCTCCGGAGCGATTTGTGTCGCAGATCTCAAGAACTGGACGGCTTCAAAATACTTACGTGCCGATAACGCTTTTTGTGCGCTTCGGAAATAATCTTCAGCTACTTTGCCGGCTGCGCCCTTCTTGATATCAGAAACTTCCGATTCGATTGTAACGGTAGCAATCCGCCGGTCTTCCATCGAAGCGTTATCATATAGCTGGCGCGACTTCGGATGTTTCAGAGTTTCGTAGGCCACGTTAATGGCGGAAAAAATGACATCCACTTTTTCTTTCAGGATCGGATCATCCAAACCGTAAAACCGGTCGGGGTGAAATTTTCTGGCCAGTTTGTAATATGCTGACTTGATATCGGTTACTTCCGCCCTTGGCTGGAGCGAAAGCAATGTGTAGTAATCTTTTCTCCCCAGCGATTGGTAGGTCTGTTCAATCATGTCCGTTTGATCGCGGAATGGGTCTTCTTTCTTTTCAGGCGCCACCCCGGAGAACTTGGCCTCAGCCTCCTTGGTAGTTTGGAGCTTGGGAAGCAATTGGTTCAAATGTGGGGAATCAATCACACCGAAAGCCCACAAAAGACCAAGACTCTTTTTGGTGTCTTCCTCATTTCCCGGCACAGTAGAAAGAATCTCATTCAATGTATGACCTTGTTCCAGGCGCGACAAAAGGTATCCTTCCTGAAGGCTAATCTTCACACGCGTGGATTTTTCGAGATAATCTGGAGCAAGATGAAACAGGATTTCCCCTTCAGAAATCAAATCATCCAGATTCAGGTTCTTCAGAAATGGACGCGCGCAACTGTAAAGGACGTCTGCAATAGTCAATACAAACGGCGCAAGACCGATGTGATCGGGCTTGAGCTCGCATTTTCTTAACTCGGCGACAAAAAATTGCGTAAGATGTTTTTGAACCACTTCACTGAAAATTCTTTTTAGTTCCTGTTTCTCGGTGATCGCCCTGAATGCCTGAATTTTTTCATCCGAGTTGGCCGATGTGCGAAGTTTCATCGCCACGTCGCTCATCGTCATCTTGCTCAGCCAGGATGCGGGAAAAAGATCACCCAATTCCACAAGAACGATTTGCGGACCGCGGCAATACAAACAGATCTTTCCAGAATCCAGGAAAAGGTTGAGACGCGCTGCGAAGTGCTCATTCGTACTTAGCAGCCGTACCGCAACCAAAAGCTGCGAACTTGCCTTGAGTGCCATTAGTGGCCGTATCCCCCAAATAATATTGCCGGAGCACGGGTCATAAGCCGAATCCTGTTTCCATCCGTTCAAGATAGACAATGATCATTCATCTGCGTAATCCGTCACCGGATACGTCAAGCGATCTACCCGGTAACCCATCCCGCCGAAACGGGATATGAAGCGGGCCACTTCAAAGTTACCATATTTGATCTTGCTCCGTGTGGGGTTTGCCATGCCTTCGCTGTCACCAGAGAAGCGGTGCGCTCTTACCGCACCATTTCACCCTTACTCGCTCCGTATTATGGAGCAAGCGGTATTTTTTCTGTGGCACTTTCCCTGAGATTACTCCCGGTTCCCGTTAGGAACCACACTGCCCTGTGGAGTTCGGACTTTCCTCTCCCGCTTTTCAGCGGAAGCGATCATCTCACCGGCTCCAGCAAAACTATTGCAATGTAACACAAGGTTCAAAAGCGACTTGAAACCTTCCGAATGTGTTGATCGTGATCCGGTTTGTAACGCCGGCGTCTCGCCGGCAGGACTCGACGATGCACAGTGCTTTGCCGGCGGGGACGCCGGCGCTACAAACCGCTTTCCCGAAACGAAACACTTCGCAACCAAATGTTAAAGTGCATTAGAAAGTTAGCTTTTAAACGATTCCTTCTTTCTTAATCGCGATATGGTACTGTTCGAGCTTCTTATATAAATTACTTCTCGGCGTCCTGATCCTCTTCGCCGTTTGAGCAATATTCCAATTATTTTGCTTTAACTTCTCCAGCAAGAACAATTTTTCCGCCGTTTCCTTGAAATCTTTCAGAGTTTCCAACTGCGACAGCGAAAGATCCATCTCCTTCTGTCCCACGCCGATCGAACCGGGGAGAATGGATTCCACGTCCCGGGTAGTGATTTCATTGCCCGGACTCATCAAAATCAGCCGCTCTACAACATTCCGCAGTTCACGGATGTTCCCCTTCCACGTCATGGCTTGAAAATGATCCAGAACCTCCGGAGAGAATGTCTTTAGCGGAAAATTATTCTCTGCGCAGTAATTCTCAGCCAGATATTTTACCAGAACCGGAATATCCGACTTCCGTTCCCGTAAAGGCGGAGCATACAATGGAATCACGTTCAAGCGGAAAAACAAATCCGTGCGAAATCTTCCTTCTTCAATTTCCTCTTCCAGAGGCTTATTCGTAGCGGCAATGACCCGCACGTTCACTACTACCAGTTTGGAGCCTCCGACCTTTTCCAGTTCTCCCTGTTCCAGAACGCGCAACACTTTTGCCTGCGTACGGTGACTCATGTCACCGACTTCATCCAGAAAGATGGTTCCGCCATCTGCCTGTTCAAACTTTCCGATCTTCTTGTCCACTGCTCCAGTAAAAGAGCCTTTTTCATGGCCGAACAACTCGCTTTCGATCAGTTCTTCCGGAATCGCGGCACAATTGACCTTAATAAACGGTTTATCTGAGCGGGAGCTGTTTTTGAAAATCGCACGCGCAATCAGCTCTTTTCCCGTTCCGCTCTCACCGCGAATCAATACCGTAGAATTGCTGGGAGCCGCACGCAGGATCGCCTCCCGTAACTTTTTCATCGTATCGCTGTCCCCAACCATGCGGAACTTTTCTTCATATTGCAGTTTGAGTTCCCGATATTCTTCCGTAAGCCGCTTCTTTTCGATCGCATTCCGAACGACAACAAGCAATTTCTCACGTTCCAGCGGCTTCTCAAGAAAATCGAACCCCCCGCGTTTGATAAAATCGACTGCTGTACTCACACTTGCGTGACCTGAAATCATGATCACGGGCGAAACCAGACCGCGCTTGCGCAAGGTTTCAAATACTTCATGACCATCCATGCGAGGCATCTTGATATCAAGAAAAATTACGTCCGGTCTCTCTTCCTCAATCGTGTCCAGCCCTTCTTCACCGGTTAACGCGGAGAGATAGCGATAGCCTTCATATTCCAGGATCATTTTCAACGCTTCCTGTATGTCGACCTGGTCATCAATGACGAGAATTTTGGGCTTTGGCATAAAGCGTCCCCTAAACAGGACACTTAGAATATAAGCGGTAGGGGAGCAGGAAGTCAATGAGAACGCGATTATTCCGGAGGTGTTTTTTCTGGAACGGGAGCGGATGGACGTTCGATTACCTGAGCTTCAATGACAATCAGTTTTTTATCTCGGAGAACCTTCAACAACAATTTCTTTCCCGGAGCTGTGTCGGCAATCAGTCTTCGGAATTGATCTTCTGAATCGAGTTTCCGACCGTTCAATTCCAGAATTAAATCGTACCGCCGCAGACCCGCTTTATCGGCCGGACTGCCGGTTTGGATGGACGCCACGAGGACTCCATCGCTTTGCGGAAGCTCCAGAGATTTCTCAAGCTCCGGGGTTACATCCTGCGGCACAAGTCCTAAGAATCCGCGGCTTATTTTCCCTTTTTCTTTCAGCTCAGGAATAATTTCTTTTGCAGTATTAATGGGAATGGAAAATCCGATCCCGGTCCCCTGCGAGCTGATCAACGTGTTGATTCCAATCACTTCTCCTTTAATATTCAGAAGCGGTCCGCCGGAATTTCCAAAATTGATCGCCGCATCGGTCTGAATAAAATTGTCATAAATCGTCGTTCCCAGTTTTCGATGCAACGCGCTGATGACACCAACAGTTACTGTGTGATCGTACACAAATGGATTTCCGATCGCCATAACCCACTGGCCCGGACGAACGCCATCGGAATCACCAAGCACGGCTGCGTGAAGCGGTTCCTTTGGCTCCACCCGGATTAATGCCAGATCTGTTTCGTCGTCTTGACCCACAACTTTCGCCTGATATTTTTGATTGTCCGAGAGCTTCACATCGATCTTGGTAGCGGATTCAATCACATGATTGCTGGTCAGAATATAACCGTCCGATTCAATGATCACACCGGAACCAAAACCGAAATGATGATGAGGATCATATTCATCGTTGATCACGGGCTCATCCAGAACAACGGAATCTTTTTCTGTACAGGTGATGTTCACCACCGATGGATTCACACGCTCGGCAATTTCGGCAAAAGAATTGGAAAACGCTAATAGATCCGGCGTGGTCTCTGTTTTCGGGGCACTTGCTGACGTCATGTTGCTTCCGATCATGATTCCGAGAATTAGCGAGACAGCACACAGAATACCCGCGGCCAGCAACATTCCTCCACTTTTCCACGACATGAATCAAGGATAGCACAACACGGTGACTGGAGCGCGGTGTCACCACCCTATGGAGCGCAGGTGTCCCGCATGCATTACGGGTCGCAGGCCTTCCAGCCTGCATTGCGTACCCGCCGGTATGGGTGATCATCCACTTGTTGCGGGCACGGAAGCCCGCAGACTACGAACGTTCCGGAATGGTACAATTTCTGTGGCAAAGAACGAATGTACCGTTGGATCGTCCTTCTCTTGATGGCCAGTCTCGTGGCCTGCAAACGCCCCGAATACCCGTCCGGGCAAGCCGTTTACGAAGGGGAATGCATGAAGTGTCACAAACTGAATGGGGATGGGGGAACAAAAGGTCCCGATTTGACGGACATCTTCAGCAAGAAAGACGAAGCATACTTCCGCGCCTACACGCTGGATCCGCGCTCTCAAAAGCCGGATGGTACGATGCCGCCGGCAAAGATCTCAGATCGTGAGCTCGATCTCGTCGTTCAATACATCAAGGAAAAGGGCCGGCAACTGGGCGAGCCGGACAAACCAAGATGATCCGAACGTTCATTGTGTTTTCCTCTCTGGTGATTGCGCTGGCTCTCTCCTCGACCTGCGCGGCGTTGATCCGCATCGAATCGGCAACCGTCGGTTTGGATGGTTACGTCCGCCCGGAACGATGGGCCCCGGTTGTTCTGGAATTGCGAAACGACGGAAATGATTTTCAGGGCACATTGGAGCTGCTGAAGGGCGATACGATTTTTCGCAAGTCGCTGGACCTTGCGGGGGGCTCACAAAAAAGGGTGGAGATCATCTATTACCATTCCAGCTATTTCGAGCAGCTTTCAGTGCGGATTCTGAATGCAAACGGGCGGATCGTAAATCAACAGCGTCTCGATGTGCGGGCGTTGAACTATCAGGACAATCTGGTGCTGGTGCTTTCCGATGACACCTACAGCCACCAGTTCTTGAACGGTCAGCAGAATCCCTGGGGTGGCAAGACGTTTGTCGCGTACATGAAAAGTGGAGCGCTTCCCTCGGAATGGATCGCATACTCTTCCGCGGATGCGATCGCGATCGGGTCCCTTTCGCCTGCCCAGCTGCGGCCACAGCTCTGGAACGCCATCCTGCAGTATGCAGCATCCGGCAACATTCTCATCTTCTCCGCTGCTACCACGGCTGCGGTGCTTCAGGATCCGTTGCTGCGTGAAAATATTCCCGGGATCTCTCCCGATTTAAATCGCGTCTCAAACGGCAGTTTTCTGATCAGTAAATGGGCATCCCGTTCTTCGGAAGAGTTCCCTGCATTTGCCATTCCCATGCAAACCCTATCGACTCGACTTTGTGATAGACAACTGGTTGTCGCGGCGGACGGCTCCAGTCTCATTACATCGTCTCCATTCTTCAAAGGAAACATCATCTATTTCAGTTTCGACTACAGCCGCCTTCCTGAAAACCTGAGCATTGTCTTTGCAAACTTCTGGAATGATCTGATCCATATATCATCGGCCAGTCCGCCGGCATTTGCGAAACCCTTCCGGAAACGGTTGGAGGAAAACGCGCGCATCCAAAAATTCCTGTATGACGTGCCGGGCTTGCGATTACCGGATGTAAAATGGTTCTCACTCTTTTTCTTTATTTATCTTTGCGCAATCGGTCCATTCCAGTTTCTTGCCCTCAAAGTATTGAAGAAGAATTCACTCCTTTGGATCACTTTCCCCGCAATCATTCTGATTTTTTCCGCGGTATCGTTCGGTTACAGCAGATTTCGTCATTCCGCCGAAACACGGATCACTCAGGCGGTTGTGCAGGAGATATTTCCGCCCCTTCAGATGCAAACCACATATCAGGTATACGGAATGGCGGCAGTCAATTCAGGAACATTTGAGTTTCAAGCGGTTCCTGAAAACAGTTTTTTGCGAAAATTCGCGCTCGAGTCCTTCACCTATCAACCGGAACCATACCAGTTCTCTGAAGATCTCCCGCGAAAATTGGTCGGCGAAACACTGAAAAACTGGACTTTCCGAACATTCGACGGGATTGCTTCCGGACCGCCGTCGATTGAAATCGATGTCAGGATCCAGGCGCAAGGTGATGAGATTCGCGGACAGGTTACCAATCTCAGCAACCAACCGCTGCAGGACTGCTTCTTCCTTTATGACATGCAACATGCCGTTCAACTGGGCCTCATCCCGGCGGACACTACGCGAACCTTTTCACTGCGACTCAACAGCTCTTCACCTGTTCCCTTTTCCGAGTCGCAGCTGCGGGATCTGCTTGATCTTTACAATCTCTCCTATGCAGATCCGCATTTCTTCTTTGGCCGAATTGATAACACCAAAGGCGAAATTGTTATCAATGGAACAACCCGTCCGACAGTATGTACAAAATACGTCGCTGTCTATGTGGGAACGAAGGATGCTGGGCCGGTGCATGGATGGATACCGGCGCCCGGAGTGGAAGGTGTAACGCGATGATTGAATTGCGGGAAGTCACCAAAATGTACGGCGATCTGAAGGCGGTCGACAACCTGAGCTTGAACATCGGGGAAGGCGAAATCTTTGGTTTCATCGGCCCCAACGGCGCCGGAAAGACGACTACGATCAAAATGCTGGCCACCCTGCTGGTCCCCACGAGCGGCTCGATTCGCATCGCCGGAATCAATCCTGAAGAGGAACCGCGTGTCGTACGAAGCAAAATCGGATACATGCCCGATTCGTTCGGCGTCTACCCGGATCTGGCTGTCTGGGAATATCTCGATTTTTTTGGAGCCGCTTACCGGATTCCCCCACAAAAGCGCGGCGGCTTGATCGATGATGTGCTGGAGCTCACCGATTTGACTGCAAAAAAATACGATGTGGTGGAAGCCCTTTCCCGCGGAATGAAGCAGCGTCTGTGCCTGGCAAAGACACTGTTGCACGATCCGGCCATTCTTCTTCTGGATGAACCTGCATCGGGTCTGGATCCGCGCGCCCGTGTGGAAATCCGCGAATTGTTGAAAGAACTGAAAAAAATGAAAAAGACGATTCTGATTTCATCTCACATACTTTCAGAGCTTTCGGATTTCTGTACCTCGATCGGGATCATCGAAAAAGGGCGTCTGGTTGTTTCGGGATTGATTTCAGAAATCGAATCGGGAATCACACTTTCAAAACCTTATCGCCTGACAGCAATCGATCCTCTATCTCAAATCGAAGCCTTTTTGCGCGCGAACGGAATCACGCAAGTAGAGCAAACAGACGGATATTTGCAGTTTGGCGCCACTCAGAATGCGGAAGATGCAGCCGCTCTGCTTTCCAGTCTTGTGAGTGCAGGTTTTCGGATCACCTCCTTTCAGCCGGTCAGCCAGAACCTGGAAGACTTGTTTATGCGCATTACCAAGGGAGAAGTTTCGTGAAGTTTCTGCAGGAGAATCCGCTGTTGATCAAGGAGCTTCGGGAAGAAGTCCGTTCGCGCAAAATCTTCTTTCTTGTTCCCGCTTATATTGCGATTCTCGCCACTGTCGCGTTGATTGCCGTGGGAAGTAGCACCGGAACCGGGTTCAATCCTTTGACGCTCGCTGGAAATGCAAGGATCACACTGTTTTCCTTCATCATCACGATCTCGATCCTGCTGGGACTGATCGCGCTCGTACTGGGCGCGTCCAGCTTCACCACAGAACGGGAAAAATCGACGTATGAGCTGCTCGAATTGACTCCATTGTCCTATACCGCGCTTGTGCTTGGGAAATTTTTTCATGCGATGGTGATCGTTTTACTGATTCTTCTCTCTTCGCTTCCAGTGATTTCCACTTTGTTTTTTATGGGAGGCCTTACCTATTCCGATGTTTTCCTGAGTTTTTTCTATCTTTTGCTGTTTCTTTCGGCGATGACCCTTGGCGCGATCTGCATTTCCGTCATTGCGAACCGAACCATTATCAGCATCATTCTGGCGCTCGCAGTCGGAGCCGCGATTTCGATTCTCTTTGGTTTTATCGGGGGAACTGCCTTTCGCCAACCCGCGCAGCTAGGGTTTGCCGTACTTTCGCCCTGGCTCGTGACCTGGCAGCAGATTTTCCAGCCCACTTCGCTCAAGCTTGCGGGGGTGCTGTTTCCGGTCTGGCCTGTGTATCTTTTATTTTATTCCATGCTGATCTTGCTTCTGCTTGTGTGGGGGCGGAACGCGCTGGATAGCCGCAAGCTGGAACGAAATCCATGGGCGCGTTTGCTCGGACTGGTTTTTGTGAACCTGTACATTGCAATCGGATGTCTTTGCGCCCGGTCCTACTCGCCTTTCACTGCAAACAATCTTCTGGATTTTTACCAGGTGGTCATGTTTATCGTGATTGTCACGCTTCCGTTCTTTTGTCTGGGAACGTTAAACGACCGGGATCGCATTCACTTCGAACGGCAGCCGGTTCTGGAATCACTCCACCCGGGCAAGCTGTGGATCAACTATTCGCCAACAGGGATCCTGTTTCTTGTGGTCCTGTTACTCACTCTTTCGATCAACCTCACAATTTGCATGGCGGCGCCGTGGAATCTTTCATTTTTGTATTTCAAGAAGCTGATGACCTGGATTTTGCCCTGGATCCTGATCTTCGCCGCGTTGCGGCAATCCGGAGCGCGCGCCAGAACACTTTTTGTTACCTATCTATTGACCGCGCTGCTGTGCACTCTGGTTGCGTCATTCCGCCAAACCTCCGGCGCCGCAAAAACTATTTTTGATTTTTATCTGAATCCGCCAGTGCTGTCGATTCTGTATGGTGGTTGCGCTCTGTATTTCATCATCGCGCGCCTGCAGTACAAGCGGAGAACGGAACCTGCTCATGCAATCGCAAAAGGTTGAACGGCTACTTTCTTCAGTCCGCAAATGGCGGTCCGCTGCAATAGCGCTGCAATTTGCGATTGCCATTGCCGGTGGTTGGACAGCATGGAAGCTTTCGATTCAGATCGAAGGGAAATACCTCTTCCATCATCCTGTTGCGATTTTTCTTGTTCTGGCTGCGGTGATTCTCTTTCTTGCATGCCGCGCAGTATTCGATCTGCATGAAGACAGACCCGGGATGGCGCATCGCTTAGACGATACGTACCACCTGCAGGATCGACTTACAACTTATGTCGAGCTTCGCAATTCCGCCCATCCGTTTTTGGCTGCCCTTGCCGGTGAAACGGAAACCAGGATTGCGGAGATCTCCACATGGCGCGCGGCGCAATTGCAACGCGGCGTCGCTGCACCCGCGATGTTTTTACTCTTCGCCCTTCTTGGATTCTCCCTTCTTCCTTATCTGCCTGTGCCTCAAAAAGTGATCGCTCAAAAAGAACAGCAGAAACAGATCCGGCAACAAGCGAAGGAACTGTCTCAACAGATCGCAAAACTGGAAAAGGGGAATATTCCGGAGCTCACGAAACTGTTTGCTGAATCCCGGAAGACGGCAAAAGAGCTGCAAAAACCGCAGACCGATCCGGTCGAAGCGTTGAAGCGGCTCAATGCCCTTCAGGAAAAATCGGAAGCAGCAAAGCAGAATTTGGGAAAATCGCTGGCTGAGAAGCTGAAGAAGGACCTGTCCGGTACTCCCCTGGGAACAGACGCCACGGATGCTGCGGATGCCGAGCGGATTGTTGAAATGGCCAAAGAGTTTCAGAAGTCCGTGGGAAAAGATTTTCAAGGCGGGAAGGAAGTCGATGGATCAGGAAAACAACAGCAATTGTCGCAAAAAGAGCTCGATCAAATGAAGAAGGCACTCCAGAAATATGATGCGGAAAAAGCGCAATCAGAAAAGACGCTCGCCGAGCTGCAGCGTTCACTGGAAAATGCGAAGGACAAGATCGCTTCCGGAAAGAAGGCTTACGTTACCGACAGTCGCATAAATAAACGGGATCTCGAACGCGGAAAATCCGGCGTCGAAGATGGTCCCGGGACGACGAATCTGGATGTTGGTCCGCAAAGTTTTGATACAAAGAAAAAGCAGCCGGGAGATTCCATGGAAGATCGCACAAATGCGGAATACGAACAATCATACAAAGGGCAACGCGAAAAAGCAGGCAGCGATCCGATCTATCTGGATAACCGGTGGAATGACACAGGGAATCCTGGATATACAAAAATTCGATCGTTTGGCCTGGATTCCGGCAAGGAAAGCAACAACATTACCCTGGAAGCTGCGTCTCAGGATGCGGGGGAATCGCAAATGGAAAAAGAGAGAGTGCCTGCATCCTATAGAAAGATCGTGAATCAGTATTTTGAGAGCATTGAAAAACATGATTGAAGAAAAAGCCCTGCTATTTCGCCAGACCTTTGATGCAATCAAGAACGAAATTCAGAAACGAATTGTCGGGTTGGACAGTGTCGTGGAGCCGGTGATCAGCGCGCTGCTTCTTGGAGGTCACGTTCTACTGGAAGGTGTGCCCGGCCTTGGTAAGACCTTGCTGGTAAAAAGTCTGGCCGAATCGCTGGATCTGACATTTTCGCGAATTCAGTTTACGCCGGACTTGATGCCGGCCGATATTCTTGGCACCAACATCATTGAAGAAACCGGAGCCGGACAAAAGGCGTTCCGTTTTCAGAAAGGTCCGGTGTTCACCCACGTTCTTCTGGCCGATGAAATCAACCGCGCAACACCCAAGACGCAATCTGCACTTCTCGAGGCGATGCAGGAACGGAGCGTGACCGCGGCGGGGCATCACCACAAGCTGGAAGAACCGTTCTGCGTTCTGGCAACTGAAAATCCGATTGAAATGGAAGGAACTTATCCGCTTCCGGAAGCGCAATTGGACCGCTTTCTCTACAAAGTGCTCGTCCCCTTCCCCGCCGAAAATGAATTGCTGAGCATTCTCAACCGAACTACTACAGAAGAAGTGATCCGTCTTCGGCCCGTTGCAAACCGTGAGACGATCCGCGCGATGATGCAGCTCATTTTGCAGGTCCCTGTCGCCGAACCGGTTTTGCAGTTTGCCGCGCGAATTGTATTGAATACCCATCCCGGCCATGACGAAGCTCCTGAATTCATCCGTCAATATGTACGCTACGGTTCCAGCCCACGCGGAGCTCAGGCGCTAATCCTGAGCTCCAAAATCCGCGCCCTGCGCGAAGGCCGCTATAACGCATCCGTGGAAGATGTGACCGTTGCAGCGCTTCCCTCTCTTCGTCACCGTCTGATCCTGAATATCGAAGGCCAGGCGGAAGGTGTCTCAACGGATCGTTTGATTACGCAGCTCCTGGAAAGGATGAAGCATAAAGGATGAGGGCGGAAGGATGAAGGATGAAAAGAGGAAGCCGACGCAAGATCTGCGTGTTCGCACGCGTGAGTTCGCCCTCCGGATCATCAGGCTATACAAGTCACTGCCAAAAACTATCGAAGCTCAAGTAATTGGTAGACAATTACTCAAAGCCGGAACATCACCAGGCGCGCAGTACCGTGAGGCTCACCGGGCCAAATCGAATGCTGATTTCATCAGCAAGATGGAAGGAGCTCTTCAAGAGCTGGATGAATCCAATTACTGGATGGAATTATTAATCCATTCTCAAATAACCCCGGAAGAAAAATTTAAGGCTCTTGTGGAGGAATGCAACGAATTAATCGCAATCTTTGTTAGTATTGTAACTTCAACAAAAGCCCGACAATCCTCCAAAAGCTCGAAATCATGAAATCCTCATCCTTCATCCTTCATCCCTCATCCTTGTTATGCTATTGGTAACCAGCTCCTTGTTGACTATGATCGATCGAATCCAAATTCCATCACGGCGCCGGATCCGAGCTCAAGAACGCGGGGAGAAAACGGGATTGAAGAAGGGCTCAAGCGTAGAGTTTTCCGATTATCGCGAATACTTCCAGGGTGATGATATTCGCAGTATCGATTGGAACGTTTACGCCCGCACGGAAAGACTTTTTCTCAAGCTTTTTCTTGAAGAACAAACGAAACCGGTTTACTTCATTGTCGATGCCAGCCTGTCGATGGGCTTTGGCTCTCCTTCAAAGTTCGAGTATGCGATGTCGATTGCAGCCGCGCTATCCTATTTGTGTCTGCGGCACTACGACCGTCCCCGTATTCTTCTGGTGCGCGACACGCGGTTCGAACAATATTCGCTTTCATCGCTAAAACAGTACTTTCCGATGATCCAACAGCTTGCAGAGCAATCCGCATCAGGAGAAACGCGTCTGACTTCAGCGCTGAAGAAAATTGCGCTCGCGCGGCTTCCCCGCGGCATCTACTTCATGCTGTCCGATTTCTACTCTTCCGATGGCTTCGGGGGACTCAAGCTGCTCGCCGCAACGGGCAATGAAATCCATTGTCTTCAAATCCTAACGGACGAAGAGCTGCATCCTGTTCTACGCGGCGATTTGAAGCTGGTCGATTCGGAAACAACCGGTCATACAGAAGTTTCCATCAATCCGCAAACATTGAAACGCTACCTCGCGCGTCTAGCGGCGTTCCAGAACGAAGTCCGAACCACCGCCCACGGCGCCGGCGCCGACTTTCATAGCATATCTACATCCACCCCACTGGAATCTTTGATTTTGAAGGACCTGCGCAAAGCCGGCATCGTGGTCTAGCCACAATTCCATACTACCGGCGATAGCCTTATTATGCGCCGACCCGCCGTAAAACACGGCTTAAAGCCGCCAAATACGCCAACATGGCGTAAAACACGACTTCAGGCAGTCCTTTACGCCACCTTGCAGTATAATCGCGTTCGGCGGCTTGCCTCCACGTGTCTATGTTTTTATGTTAACTCGATAGGACGGTGAAATATAAGAGCTCAATTTTGGAAGGAGCTGTTCAACAAGAATGGATGGCGCCATGAAGAGAGATTGCTTGCTCCAAAAGGTTACGTCTTAGACATCATATTTCCTGACGCCATCAGGTGCCGAATTGAAGATGAGGCGCGTATTAACACCGTCACAACGGATGAGAATTTCATAATTGAAACCTTTCCAAATGCTCCACATCCTGTGACCAAGTATTCTCTTTGGGAAGATATCATTGCTGTACATCTAACGAAAAGATCGTAAAAACATCAGGCCGCCGAACAACTCGTTCCAGCGGACGGCACCCGTGCCTCACTCAGTCTTGTCGCTTGCAATCCGGTAAGAATTCTACGGCGCAATGGAAAGGATTATCAGCTATTATAGTCATGTGCTCGGGAACGGTTGCAAGCGCCAAGCCTTTGTTCGACACGGCTGCCGCCG
>CAWJJO010000015.1:0-91487 GCA_963843285.1 uncultured bacterium | reverse complement strand
GCATTTAGGACGTCAAACGTTTCTACGCGGTTTTAGAAACCGTGAGTCTTGGGAAAATAGGTCAACGGTGACTCACGGATTTTCAAGTCAACGCCGTAAGTTATTGAAAATAAAAGTGGCCCTGGACGGAGTCGAACCGCCGACACACGGTTTAGGAAACCGCTGCTCTATCCATCTGAGCTACAGGGCCTTTATTCTCAATAATTTACTGACCATCAGTTTTCAGAAATTTGGACTTGTTGCCAAAACTGTGACCAAAAGCTGATTGAAAAAAGCCAATTTTAATTATAGTACGCATTATCTCTCGAAACTTAAAATACCTTTTTGTTTTTCTTCGATTCCGACTTGTTTGATGCGGCTCGCTAGGCAGGCTTTACTTTCATTACCAGGAGAAGGGAATGCGTCCCTACGCCTGAAAGCGCCCGCACACCCGATGGTTCAAGGATAATGCAACGGATCCTTGGAATTTCTAGCTTGAGCACTTCTGCATTTCCCGAAAAGCATCCGCCTGTTCCGGATCCCATGATGAATTCATCGATGTCCTTTCCCATCACATCTATGATTTCGTGCGCCATTTTGTGATACGCATTTCGGTTGTCCACGTTGTTGAACTGATCGGTCCAGAAAGCATTGGGCGCTTTGCTGAGTTCTCTCGCTCTTGCGATGATCGATTCGATCAACTTTGCTGTGATCTTCATATTCTCGCTAGGAATGATATCCAGTTTCGCTCCAAACGCGCGCATGTTCTGAAGCTTTTCTTCCGCAAAAGCATCGGATGAAACGAAATGCGCCTTGTATTCTTTCGCGGCGCAGACCATTGCTAGCGAACTGCCGGTGCTACCACCCGTATATTCAACGACGGTTCCACCGAGTTTCAATTGGCCCCTCTTTTCGGCTCCTTCAATCATCGAAAGTGCCATTCGATCTTTCATGCTTCCGGTTGGATTGGTGCCTTCATACTTCACGAAAATTTCGGCGCAGCCCGGTTCGTTAATTTGTTGCAGTTTCACTAACGGAGTATTCCCAATTGTGATCATTTTCGCCTCGCTATGATTATGATGATAACGATTTTTACTTGCCGCGCGAAGAAAATTTCTCGTAAGGACCACACGAAAAGTTCCCGAGGCATTCAATGCGTGAACATGGGATTCCAGTTTGAGAAATCACCTGCCGTAGCAAACGACAGGATCGGCTCATGTGGAATATTTTGAAGTGATCAATCTCTGCTCTTGTAAGGGTACGACTTTGCGATGACCAATGCGAGGCAATAAGCTTACTGAAGTCCGATGCGATGAAGGAGATCCGCATAACGAGGGTCTGAGCGAAGATTGTCAAATTTTCGGTCGGACTTGATATAGAGAATCTCCCTGCCGTGCGATTGGTATGCAGTTTCGAGCCACCGAAACGCCTGATCCTTTTCTCCTAGCCCTGCATAGATTGCTGCAATTTCGGTACCAGGCACATATTCCTTCTTGGAAAGTTGCATCAGCTCGTTTAGCGTCTTTTCCGCATCGTCCCGCTTTCCCCACGCGGCATAGACAAACCCCACTTTCGCCAGATACCCTTTTCGATCTCCGGTCAGATCCAAAGACTTCTGATACTCGGGTATAGCCTTTTCGTACATCTTTTTATTTCTGTAAGCGTTGCCCAAGAAATCATGGCCCTGCCAATAGTTCGGATCTAGCTCGATTGTTTTCCGACATTGTTCCATCCCCTCGTCATCTCTGCCGGCCTCAAGAAGGCGCCCTGCAACATTGTTATTTATTACAAGGGAGAAAGGATCCAGTTCCTGAGCCTTTTTTATTTGTGAAATGGCTTCCTCCCATCGTCCACATTTAGATAAATAGATCGAATACCAGTGGTGTGCTGTCGCGTAGTTCGGGTTCAGTTCGATCGCACGCTTGTATTCCTTTTCCGCGCCTTGCCAATCCCAGTCCACATCTTCCTTGATGGAAGCCAGCGAAGTATGAGCTTCGGCGAGAGTATCGTCCAGCTCTATCGCTTTCAGCGCGGTTTCCTTTGCTTTTCGGTATGCTTCCTGAGGCGGAACAAAGTTGTAAAAAGCAAGCGTTGCATAGCCGTCTGATAATCCAGTGTACGCCAGAGCGTAGTTTGGATCCTTTTCGGTTGCTTGTTGAAAATATTCGACGGATTTTTTCATCCCGTCAGGACTACGCTTATTCCAATAATAGCGCCCCTGAAGATACAACTGATAGGCTTCAGGATTCTCCGTATAATGTTTGGTCAAGCGATTATCCTGTTCTCCGGTTAACTTTAAGCGCAATTGGCCGGAGATCTCTTTGGAAATATCCGATTGCACTGCAAGAATATCGGAAAGTTTGCGATTGTACTGTTCACCCCAAAGCTGGGTACCATCCGACACCTTTACCAGATCTGCATGAATGACCAACATATCCGCCTGCCGATTGATGCTGCCTGTAACCACAGCGTCTACGTTCAAGTCTCGTCCGACTTTTCGTGGATCAACTTGCTTGCCTTTATACGTGAATACCGTGCCGCGTGCCATCACCCGCAGCTGGGGGAGTTGAGAGAGGGCATTGATTGTGCTTTCGGTAATGCCGTCACTGAGGTATTCCATTTTGGGATCGGAATTCTCATTGATGAAAGGCAAGACAGCAAGAGACCGGATGGTCTGGCCGCGACTACTTCTCAGGTAGATTCCAAAGCCGGCAGCAATGAGTGCAATCCCCAGACCCACCAAAGCGAATCGCCAATTGCGGGAGACAGAGAATGGTTTTTTGATGAGAGCAGTTGATGAATCTCCGCTGACTGTACCCTGCGCAATTGGGCTGACGGCAGATCGGCCTGAATCGATGTCACGTCTCAGCCGCTTCAAATCCGCTCGCAGTTCTGCTGCGCTTTGATATCGGATGTCACGGTCTTTCTCCAGCGTCTTGTTGATTATCCTATCCAGCTCCTGCGGCAGCTCAGGGTTCAAACGCATCGGTGAAGCTTGAGCTTTGGTGAGAAGAGATTCAAAAATAACCGCAGTCGTATTTCCGGAAAATGCCTGACGGCCCGTCGCCATTTCGTAGAGCACGGCACCAAAGGAGAAAAGATCCGTGCGCGTATCGAGCTCCTCACCACGAGCTTGCTCGGGCGACATGTAGGCAATCGTTCCAACCGTCATACCCGGGTTGGTAAGAGATTCGGGTGCTTCCGTCTGAAAGGTAGAAACCTCTGGCGTTTCAATAGTGTGTGGTAGTGCCGCGAGCTTAGCGAGACCGAAGTCCAGAATCTTGGCCTGGCCGCGATTGGTAACAAAGATATTTGCCGGCTTGATGTCACGATGGATGATTCCTTTGGAGTGAGCTACATCCAGAGCATCGACAATCTGCGCTCCTAATTCCAGCACCTGTTCCATTACCATCGGTTTTCCACCGATGCGGTACTTCAATGTCTGTCCTTCCATCATCTCCATCACGATGAACGGACGACCTTCATGTCGGCCTATCTCATGAATCGTGCAGATGTTTGGATGGTTTAGTGCGGAAGCAGACTGGGCTTCCCGCTTAAATCTTTCCAGAGCTTCGGGACTTTCGACAAGTTCATCTGGAATGAATTTCAGGGCTACATGACGGCCGAGCTCCAAATCCTCTGCCTCATACACTACACCCATGCCGCCACCACCGAGTTTCTTAAGAATGCGGTAATGGGAAACTGTTTCACCGATCAAGATGCGGTCCATTGCGATGATTAAAACTATATCGCAGGTTGTTCAGAATCTACAAAAACTCTGGCTCTTATGTTTGCGCTGTTTAATTTGGACATTGTAAAGAATTTGGCAAAAGAAAACTCAAAGATTGCGTTCAGATCATCGATTGGGGAATACAGTTAGAAGACTGGGCAGAACCAGACACCGGAACGAATGCCCGAAGCATTGGAAGAAATCCAAATGATGGCTCGCAAGATCCTTCTGAAAACCCTTCGAGCATGTTGCCAAAACTGTGACCAAAACCCGTAGCAGACCATGGCAAAACGTAGCACGTGGTATTGGTCACGAAATCCGTAAGTCTTTGGGATGGTGAGAATTCCGAGGAGCAGCGAAAATGGCCACCGTATTAGGAAACCGCTGCTCTATCCATCTGAGCTACAGGGCCTTGATTATCAATAACTTAGAGACGCACATTTTTGGAAAGTTCAAAATGTGACCAAAACTGTTAAAAAAGAGCTTGCTATGATATTACACTATTTTTTGCTAAGTCCCCATTTTCATTTTTCAATGGAACTGGATCCTATTCCTAAATTAAAAAATAGTAACGACCTGAGCTCAAATTCATCTATGTGTCGATTATGTTCACTTCATTTAGTATCTCGACAGCAGTCTTCTTCTTTCTCGGTCGACTTGATGTCATAGCTTTTCATCGGAGAGTAAACCCTCACGCGTGTTAAAAGACAAGGTAATAAGTGGAGAATTGCGGTGTTTCGCGATACCTGACGGCAAATCCTGCATCGTGCCGCAACGCTTCGGCATGGAACACCGAAAAAGAAAGAAAAATTAACCCCCTGCTTGTCTTATATGTACCGAACGAGTACAGGGTATTGACAAGAGGCGCTTCTGCCGTTAAACTCCCCGCGAAGATAGGGGTATTCTACAACATCGAATGACATCCGGGGTCACTTAAAGGCATGAAACCGCTCCTGGTGGGCAGCGTTTTCGGTCCGACTGTGAGAAACAAGGTCTGGTTGAAGCTACAGTGTCGGTTTCTGAAAATGACGACTGACTCTTTCGATTATGTAGCTTACCTCAACAATGCTGATCCCGGTCTGTTCTCAGAAGTGAAGGTCATTGGATATTCGACCGCACAATGGGAAGGAAATCGCAATCCCCATGCGAACGCCCTGAATAAAATATTATCCTATTTCAGGAAACACCCCTACCGCTACTATCTTATATTAGACAGCGATTGTTTCCCGGTCACCAGGGGGTGGATAAACATGCTGACATCCCAAATGGAAGTCGGAGGATGGAAGATGGCGGCCCCCATACGCACTGAGAATCTGGATTTGTTTCCGCACCCCTGCGCATTTTTCATCAAAGGCGAGGGTATCCATGACCCGGCAATTGACTTCAAGCCAAAAACGACCAAGAATCTCCTGGGCTTTGGAGCCTGGGACCCTGGGACGGCCATTCCCCTGGGAAAGTGTTTCCCGCTTTTGCGAAGCAACGTTTATAACCCTCATCCGCTTTTTGCGGCCATATATCATAACCTGTTCTACCACCATTCCTGCGGCTCACGCGTGCCTAACTCGCGGGTGCTCCGCTCCGGCTACCTTCGTTACAGGATCCCGCAAACTTCGCACGCCAGGATAGAGAAAGGACTTTATAGCAGGCTCATTCAAAATCCATCGCGCTTCATCAGAGATCTCATGCAGCCGCGAAAGAGGTAAGAATACATCGGAATGTTCTACCGAAGCCGCTTTTTACGGAGCTATTATCCTTTGCGGGAAAGATCTACAGACATTCAAGAGGAAAGACTGCTTGAAAAAAATCAAGTCCAAGTTCTTAAGGTCGGCAGTTCTACAGATGAATGATTCGTCCTTGCTTCTCAAGCTCCATAAGCTTACCGTTTTTCCTTGCCAACTGCTTTCCTGTAAATCGTACCTGTAACCCGATTCTGGATCCAAGAAAATTCTTTTGAGGTACGCCTGTCCTATGCGGAATCTTACCTTCAAACAAGATTAGTCTTGAAGGCTGAACGGAAATAGCAAGGGCCGCATCGAGTGAACGATAGAAAAAAACAGTTTCTCCACCCCAATCCGCGTTCCAGTTTTCGTTACAGTATAGAAGAGCAGTAACTAAACTGTTATCGCCGTCCGTGTGAGGAAAGGTCGCATCGCCAAACAAATTTGCCTTAGCCGATATCCTTTCAAGCTTCAGCTGGAAGTTAGGAAAATATGTCTTCAGTAACGAAGAGATTTCTTGGTGTAAGCCGTATTTGCTCAAAAATTTCTTCGATAGAAGACAGTGGAATTCCATGTAAGCACGATCCCTGGCATAACGGTTACGTTGATAATGACTCAGATGTAATTCCTTATTCAAATTCCGGAGAGAGTGCACTGAAAGCACCTTATCGAACACCAGAACCGCTCTTCCTTCGATTAAATACGATCTGGACAGATGCATAAAGAATTCCATGCCGAGATTAAGATTCTGCTCTGGTATAAGTAAACCATAAGATCCTTTTTCAGAATGGTGTTGTTGGTTCGATTTAACAATCGGATGGCTTTCAAATATTTCAGGAGAACAGTTTGCTTTATTCCTGTAATTGTTCCGAATTCTTCCCTGCCGATTTTACGCACGATGTCATAAGTTTTATACCAAACACCATAGGAAATTGCCTTTTTCAAGTCGCGCTTCGAGCACTCTTTTCGATCAGCTCAACTCCTATTTTCTCACAATTTTCACTCCGCCCGTACACTACAGTCGATAGATCGCGGCAAATATCATAAGCATTTCCCCTGAAATTCAGTTGAAAGCTAAAAGGAAGCCGGACAGCTACTTTCGGCTCTCCGGTAAGTTTGCCGTCACTCCAGGCAACGCTGTAAATCAAGATCTCTCTCTTTTCGTCCACTGCATAATAAACCGATTTTCCGTTTTTGGAGAATCTCGCGGTAAAAGTTTCCATTCCGGGACGCAGCGGCAGCACCTGTTTGTCGGAAAGCGAAACTGCATAGATTCCTGCTTTCGCGCCTGCGGGGACGCACGCTGATAAGATATTTTCGGTACGGCGATACATCGGTTGCTGAGCCCATCAGAAGCTTATGGGCTTGCAAATTGTCTGCATCCGCAGACCAGATCTCGGTACCCCCCGATCTTAATGCGCTGATATAAATGGGCGACATAGTTCTCACCGGCACCAAGAACGTTTGTAAAAGATGTAATTTTGTAGCGCCAGATTCAAGAAGCGTTAGAAGTAAAACTTTGGAGGCCTTATTTTCTTTTTCGCAAAAGCCTCCACTACTTGATTCAGTTCAAGTCCCAAAAAAGTAAACAATCTACTGATGATCGACATCGGTTCTCTGCACAACTGTTCGTATTCCATTTCATAATAACGTCCCGGAATTTCCTTTTCACAACTTCGAACGCGTTCTACATGTTGAGTTCGAAGCGTCTTCCAAAATTCCAGATCCTGCACAACGCCAAGCCCCTTCTTATGCTGCCCGGCGAGGGATGCAGCCACATTTCGTGGATCACGTAATATGTGAACGACGGTGGCCTCCGGGAAGGAATCCAGATAAAGCGGCAAGAGCACACACGCACGTGGGTCCTTGAACCCCCATCTTCTGGCGGCCGAATAACCGTTTGCTTTAAAGTATGGCTCCAGTTCCTTTGATAGAAATTCCGTGAAGAGCGGCTTTAATGCAAGAACTTCAGCCACTGACAGGATCGGATTCTTGTACCATTGACCACGCATTAACAAGGTATCGTTGAGCCGGATCGTAAACAATTTTGTTTCAGAATGGCCCATGTCTCGAATAATAAACAGGCCTCCCAGAGCAATGATCCTGGTCAGAAGACCGGTGCCGGAATGATGCATTCCCACGATGATTACAGGATCCTTTCTAATCTGCATGACCACGAAATTTTCGGCGCGTAAACCGCAGGATAGGATGTTCCAAAGAACGGTAATGCCGATAGAATATCAAAGGAATTCGCGCATTCAGAAAAGGATCAATTGAGCGCTGGAAGTAACTCAAGTTTTTTTCTAAGTCGGAGCCCCAAAAGCATCTATTTTATCAGTAAAATTTCTGTGCCCATTGCGCGACGCACCGTCTGATTTCGGAGCGTTGCCTGATTGGGATACAAGACGCGAAAATCATTGGGCACGCTTTAGTCGTAAACCGAAAATCCTAGCCGAAAGCGCGACAAGAATGCTGATCCCTGCGCCCATGATCACCGTGGCGGTTTGGTCTATTCCATTTGTAACCCCATGCGATCAGAATATTGTGACTCCTCTGGTTGCGGGTGATGTGCTGATATTCTCTAGCCTTGATACGGGGACTTTTGCTGTTCGTGTTCAAAAGCAAGGCAATGTTTGGAGCACCCAGAAGGTTTGGGATATTGACGAAATCTCAATGTATATGAGCTCGCCTATATACATAGATGGAAAAGTCATCGGAATGTCTCACAGAAGACAGGGACAGTTTTTTGCTATTGATGCAAAATCAGGATCCATCCTGTGGACCTCTACCGGCAAAATTGCAGAAAATGCTGCTCTCATCGCAGATGATAAATCGATTGTGATCTTGAAGGATGATGGAGAACTTCAAATTGTTTCTCCTAACGCGAGAAACTTTGAAGCTATAAGAACCTACAATGTTTCGAAAACCTCCACGTGGGCCCATCCGGTTCCGATAAGTTCAGGCCTGTTGATTAAAGATAATGATTCGCTGACTCTATGGAATTATGGTCCCAAAGTGTCTTGATTGGCCGCTTTAATCCATGCGAAAAACTCAAAATTACTGGTTCTATCTATGCTCAAACAAATAGGCCCGAGACGGATAGACTTTCAAACTAATTGAGTCAAACTGCTCGCTCCGACTCTTGGAGGCCTTGTAGCGATCCCGGTCACTAAAACGTTAAAGCATTGTAAGCAATACTTTTCCAGCTGTAGCCGGTTCATTCAAGGCATCTAACGCCTGACTGATCTCGGTAAGCGGAAAACTTTTGTAAACCGTTGAGGATAAATCCGATGCCAAAAGCTTTCGGACTTTTCTGATTAATCTTAGATTCGTGAAGGGATGTTGTCTTTTCAACCAATTCGGAAGATAAAATCCGATCACTCGTTTGTCTTCTTTCGCCAACAATCGTGTATCGATTTTCGGAGGTTCAGCGGAGAGAAAACCATAGGAAACCACATTGCTTCCAAATGGCGAAGCTTTGATCAACTGTCCTGTCAGTTCTCCTCCCACTGCGTCCAGCAACAGAGTGGCCTTCAATCGTTTTGTCAAAATGTGGAAACGATCTTCAAAATCCGGATCCGTTGAATTCAAAACATGTTGACCACCAAGGGAACGTATCAAATCGACCTGTTCCGCCCTCCGGACAATGTGAACCACTGGAAGTTTTTGACGCAAGCCAAGCTTCAAAATCATTCGTCCCAGCGCGCCAGCAGCAGCCGTGTTTACGATTGCACTGTGCCTTTCTTGTTTCGCCATTTCGAAAAAGGCAAGAGCTGTCATGGGATTCACGATGGCAGTTGCTCCTTGTTCAAATGAAAGGCCGCGAGGCAGAGAAACGCAGGAAGACGCAGAAGTCAGCACGTATTCTGCCCAGGTACCTCCAAAAGCAGCACTCGTTGCACAAGCCACGCGCTTGCCAAGTAAATAGCGTGGATATAATCCTGACCCTGCAGCAACGACAGTGCCGCTCCCTTCAAAACCAGGAATGAGTGGAAAATCTTTCGGATTTCCGTATCCACCTTTTATGAACGCAAGGTCGGAGGGATTGATTGGTGCAGCCGCCATTCGGACAAGAACCTGTCCCGCTCCCGGTTGACGAACAGGCATATCACCAACGATGGGAGTACTTCTAAATTCGTTGATAGTAACCGAGCGCATTCTGTTTGCTATGTGAAAAGCAACTCGGCTCATTTCCGTTTCTCCTTTTTTCGATCCATACAGCAATTCTAAGAAAGGAAGTTGGACAAACTTCGCGTCTCTTCAAAACGAACCGAATAATAAATCGCTGTTCCCTGGCGGCGTCGTTGAATCAGTCCTGCCGAAGTAAGTTCCTTTAAATGAAATGAAAGGGTCTGAGGTGGGACGTTCAAACGACTTGCGAGTTCCCCTTGCATGATTCCGGAAGGCCCAGCCTTTACCAGCAAAAGAAAGGCTTCCAAACGCGTCTCCTGGGCGAGGGCACCGAGCTGAGTTACGGCATTTTGTAGTTCCGATTTATCCATCTTTCCAATATAATGGAAATAAGGAAATTTCAAAAACAGACAGATTTTCTATCCAATTTCTTTGATGAAGGAAGAAAAACTGTTGCCAAAATTGTGACCAAAACCGGTAGCAAACGGTGGCAAATCATAGCAAGCCTTGTTGGTCACAAAAGCCGTAAGTCATTGGAGTGAAGAAATTTCCGAGGAGAGGCAAAAACGGCCAGCGTGTTAGGAAACCGCTGCTCTATCCATCTGAGCTACAGGGCCATGTGCGTCTGTCGCGTCATCGCATCTATTGCGTCGTCGCGTTTATTTCAGTGAATTACGAATCTACCGGTTTGACTTGGAAGAGTCAATGTTAGCAAAACCTTAATTTCGTTTGGGCCACTGCTCGCTGAGAATTACGCAAGCTTATAAAATAGAATTCGCTTCCTGATTCGAGATACAATTCTCTTGTAGCTTTCGCTTGTCCGTTTGGGCAATCATCCCGCAGGTAAGCCATGCCATTAGCCGAAGGAACTCAACTTGGCCGATACAAAATTCTTGCCCCATTGGGTAAAGGAGGAATGGGAGAAGTATATCGTGCGCGGGATACAACTCTCGATCGCGATGTGGCAATCAAAGTTCTACCGGAACGGTTGCTCACCGAGACCGAAGCCCGAATGCGCCTTGAACGCGAAGCAAAAGCCGTAGCAACGCTCTCGCATCCGAATATCTTAGAGATCCACGATTTTGGAATTGATAGCGGAATTCCTTACGCGGTAACAGAGTTACTCCAAGGCGAAACTCTAAGGGAGGCAATTGCTAAATCGCCACTTCGCTGGCAGAAGGCAGTAGAAATCGGCGTAGCCGTTGCTGATGGTCTCGCAGCGGCGCATTCAAAAGGAGTGACTCACCGCGACTTGAAGCCGGAAAATATTTTGCTGACATCCGATGGCCGGGTGAAGATTCTCGATTTTGGTCTTGCGCAACTAAATTCGGAGTCCACAGAAGAGAGTGTAAAGGAGGTGCCCACCATTTCACATCATATAGAACCCGGTATCGTGATGGGCACTCTTCCTTATATGTCCCCTGAACAGATTCGTGGCGAAAAATTGGATGGGCGAACCGACATTTTTTCTTTCGGCTGCATACTGTATGAAACGGTTGGCGGGCAACGCTCCTTTTCAGGTAATACAACTCCTGATGTTATTTCATCAATCCTGAACGAAACGCCTCCGCCTCTTACCGATCGAAACAAAAATGTCCCACCCGAATTAGATCGATTAATCCAACAATGCCTGAATAAGAACCTGAACCAACGCCTTCAGTCAGCGCACGATCTGGCGCTCAGTTTGAAGGCTCTACTGCATGATTCCGAAGTCTCAGCATCCATTGCAACCAGGCAAATCAGACACAGCCCAGCCAAACGAATAGCTCTGTGGCTCTCACTTTTTGTGGTTGTGACCTTGGCAGTGCTTGTCAGCTTGAATGTCGGAAGGCTTCGGGAGAGCTTGGGCATAGTACCAGACCTGAAACCAATGGAATCATTAGCGGTTCTGCCTCTTCGAAATCTCTCGCAGGATCAGCAACAGGAATATTTTGCGGATGGGATGACAGAAGAATTAATTGCAAAGCTTGCAGGAATCCAATCACTGCGCGTAATTTCCCGGACGTCAGTTATGGGATATAAAAACACGAAGAAATCATTAAAGGAGATCGCCAGAGAGCTGGATGTTGACGGAGTGATCGAAGGTTCCGTACTTCCTGCAGGTGATCGAGTGCGTATCACGGTGCAATTGATCGAGGCCCACAGCGACCGGCATTTGTGGGCAGAGAGTTACGAACACGACCTCAAAGACATTCTTGCGCTGCAAAATGAAGTAGCCTTATCGGTGGCGCGTGAAATCCGAATCAAACTAACGCCCCAGGCTCAAGCGCATTTGACAACGTCACGTAGAGTACGTCCGGAAGCATATCAGGCATTTCTGCGAGCGATGGAATATTCGACCCGGTTTGATTCGAAGAATCTTAATGTTGCGGAGAACTTGTTTCAGAAAAGCATTGAACTTGACCCAACCTTTGCTCCTGCTTATGCAGGAATGTCGCGAGTGCATTCGACGATGTATTTTTTTGGCTATGATGCATCAAAAGAACGGCTCAGTAACGCAAAGAAATCCGTCGACCGCGCATTCGAACTCCAATCTGATTTACCTGAAGCGCGTCTGGCGCTCGCATTTTACTATTACTACGGACTCAGGAATTTTGGCGAGGCGCTCAAAGAATTCGAAATTGTAAAGAAGAACATGCCAAGCAATACGCCAGCTCTTCAAGGGATTGCGTTTATACGGCGAAGACAGGGCGATTTCCGGGGGGCACTGCAGAGCTTGAAGGAGGCAGTGAGTTTGAGCCCGAACGACCCCAAAGTGGTATTTGGGCTGGGTGAGACCTGTCTTTTTATGGGGCGATATGAAGAGGCGATCAACTGGTTTAACCGTGCGATCCTTCTTGCACCGGATAAACCCACCCCTTACTTTACCGAAGCGATGGGTTATTTGCTAGGGAAGGGAGACAAGAAGGCGGCCAGGGAAATACTGAACCAAATGCCTGTTAAGGAAGGTATTGATTTTGTGTTTGGTAATTTCATTATCGAACTTACTGAAAGAAATTACGAAGCTGCACTAAAATATCTTTCAAATCTTCCATCGGAGCAGGACATTCGAATGGGACGGTGGGGAGCCGATCAATGGAGAGGCGTTGTTTACCGGTGGATGAATCAGCCGAGGCCTTCGCGCGATGCATTTGAATCGGCGCGGAGATCGTTAGAAAAGAGTTCGAAGCAGTACCCAGAAAATTCTTTTGCTCATAGTTCACTTGGGATCGTATACGCGGGCCTCGGACTCAAAGAAGCCGCGATTCGTGAAGGAAAGCGGGCAGTAGAACTGCTTCCCGTTTCGGAAGATGCCGTTTGGGGGCCAACTCACGTCTTGGATCTTGCGACCATTTATACGATGGTGGGAGAACAAGACGCTGCCCTCGACCAGATTGAATATTTATTCTCCATCCCTCCCGGTGTGTCAGCCTTTTCAGCCGCAAGACTAAAGATTGATCCGCAGTTTGACCCTCTCCGTTCGCATCCGCGGTTTCGAACCTTGCTCGCAAAACATTCCACGTGATTAGTTCATGGAAACAATGCATGTGTGGAGATAGTTAAAGTCAGTCGAGGAAAGGAACGTTACCAAAAGTGTTACGCCTCCTCTATCGAAACGTAAAATACATTTTTGACATCTTTCGGCCACCTGAACCAAACAGCTGAGGCTTATAACATAGAATTCGCTCCCTTGTTCGCGATACAATTCTCTGGTAGCTTTCCCGTGTCCGTTTGGGCAATCATCCCGCAGGTAAGCCATGCCATTAGCCGAAGGAACTCAACTTGGCCGATACAAAATTCTTGCCCCATTGGGTAAAGGAGGAATGGGAGAAGTATATCGTGCGCGGGATACAACTCTCGATCGCGATGTGGCAATCAAAGTTCTACCGGAACGGTTGCTCACCGAGACCGAAGCCCGAATGCGCCTTGAACGCGAAGCAAAAGCCGTAGCAACGCTCTCGCATCCGAATATCTTAGAGATCCACGATTTTGGAATTGATAGCGGAATTCCTTACGCGGTAACAGAGTTACTCCAAGGCGAAACTCTAAGGGAGGCAATTGCTAAATCGCCACTTCGCTGGCAGAAGGCAGTAGAAATCGGCGTAGCCGTTGCTGATGGTCTCGCAGCGGCGCATTCAAAAGGAGTGACTCACCGCGACTTGAAGCCGGAAAATATTTTGCTGACATCCGATGGCCGGGTGAAGATTCTCGATTTTGGTCTTGCGCAACTAAATCCGGAGTCCACAGAAGAGAGTGTAAAGGAGGTGCCCACCATTTCACATCATATAGAACCCGGTATCGTGATGGGCACTCTTCCTTATATGTCCCCTGAACAGATTCGTGGCGAAAAATTGGATGGGCGAACCGACATTTTTTCTTTCGGCTGCATACTGTATGAAACGGTTGGCGGGCAACGCTCCTTTTCAGGTAATACAACTCCTGATGTTATTTCATCAATCCTGAACGAAACGCCTCCGCCTCTTACCGATCGAAACAAAAATGTCCCACCCGAATTAGATCGCTTGATCCAACACTGCCTGAATAAGAACCTGCACCAACGCCTTCAGTCAGCACATGATCTGGCGCTCGCTTTGAAGGCACTTCTGCATGATTCAGAAGTCTCGGCATCCATTGCAGCCAGGCAAATAAAACAGATCCCAGCCAAACGAATGGCTGTGTGGCTCTCACTCTTTGCGGTTGTGACTTTGGCATTGCTTGTCGGCTTGAATGTCGGAAGGCTTCGGAAGAGCTTGGGCTTAGCACGTGACTTAAAGCCGATGGAATCATTGGCAGTTCTCCCGCTGCGAAACCTTTCGCCGGATCCCCAACAGGAATATTTTGCTGATGGAATGACGGAGGAACTCATTGCAAAGCTGGCACGCATCGAATCGCTGCGGGTCATTTCCCGAACATCAGTGATGGGATACAAAAATGTAAAGAAGCCGGTAAAGGAGATCGCAAAGGAATTGGATGTTGATGGAGTGATCGAGGGTTCGGTACTCCCCGCAGGCGATCGAGTGCGTATCACCGTGCAATTAATCGACGCGCGCAGCGACCGGCATCTGTGGGCAGAAAGTTACGAACACAACCTCAAAGATATTCTTGTGCTGCAAAATGAAGTCGCCTTATCGGTGGCACGGGAAATCCGAATCCAACTTACCCCACGGGACCAAGCGCATTTGACAACGTCACGTACAGTAAATCCGGGAGCATATCAGGCATATTTGCGAGCGATGGAGTATTCGACCCGTTTAGACCTTGATCCGAAGAGTCTCAATGTTGCGCTGAACTTGTTTCAGAAAAGCATTGAACTTGACTCAACATTTGCTCCTGCTTATGCCGGACTATCGCAAGTGTATTCAAAGATGTATTTTTTTGGCTATGATGCATCGCAAGAATGGCTCAGTAAAGCAAAACAATCTGTTGACCGCGCATTCCAACTCCAACCTGATTTACCGGAAGCGCACCTGGCGCTCGCATTTTACTATTACTTAGGACTCAGGAATTTCAGCGAGGCAC
Organism: uncultured bacterium; assembly: GCA_963843285.1. Taxonomy (GTDB): domain Bacteria; phylum Acidobacteriota; class HRBIN11; order JAKEFK01; family JAKEFK01; genus CAZDDB01. Next base: position 76,430 of record CAWJJO010000015.1, on the reverse strand, counting down.
TGCAGGAATTCGGAATTGTACAGAAGAACATGCCAAGCAATGTCCCTGCATTAGAAGGGATCGCTGCCATCCGGCGAAGACAGGGCGATTTCCAGGAGGCTCTGAAGAGACTGAAGGACGCAATTGCTTTGAGTCCGAACGAATTCCATGTGGTATTTGACCTCGGTGTGACCTGTGTTTATTCGGGACGATATGAGGAGGCGATCAACTGGTTTAACCGGGCGATTCTTCTTGCCCCGGACCAACCGGCCCCTTACTTGAGCAAAGCGATGAGTTATTTACTGTGGAAGGGAGACAGGAAGATGGCCACGGAAACTCTGAATCAAATGCCTGTTAAGGAAGGTGTTGAATTCGTATTGGGTAATTTCTACAGCGAGCTATATGGAAGAAATTACGAAGCTGCACTAAAGCATATTTCGAATCTACCACCGGAGCTGGACATTCGAATGGGAGAACAAGGAGTAGATTATTGGAGCGGCGTAGTTTACCGGCTGACGAATCAACCCGAGCGTGCACGCGTTGCATTTGAATCGGCGCGGAGAGTTCTAGAAAGGAGATTGAAGCAGGATCCAGACAATTCTGCAGCTCATAGTTCACTTGGAATCGTATATGCGGGCCTCGGACTCGAAGAAGCCGCGATTCGTGAAGGAAAGCGGGCAGTAGAACTTCTTCCGGTTACGAAAGATGCCGTGGAGGGGCCAGCGATAGTCTTGAACCTGGCAATCATTTATACGATGGTAGGAGAACAAGATGCTGCACTCGATCAGATTGAATATTTATTCTCCATCCCTCCAGGTACTTCGGGATTCTCGGCCGAAATGCTAAAGATGGATCCGCAGTTTGATCCCCTCCGTTCAAATCCGCGATTTCAGAACTTACTCGCAAAGCATTCCACGTGATTAATCCTGAGACCAGAGTGTGATGGTCTGGTAAATTAATTCACGGATCTATAGCTTTAAGTAAGATGGATCTCTGGACAAAAGAATGCGAAGACTTCTGGTTATTTTAACGGCAGGATTCCTTACCTACATGCTTATCAGACAGCGACGCTCGGTTACTGATGACATCCTTGTTGTGCAAGACGGAGAGATCAGTGCATCAGCGAAGTCAGCTCCTTTGCAGCCGTCGGGCGGAATGCCAAAGCGGCCGGAAAAACGGAAACCAGGGGTAGCGCCACCTTTGAAGGTCCCTCCACTGCCCGAAGGCCCGCGATGGGAGACTGAAGAACAAAGTACTACTGATCCGAAGGACCTACCGCATCAGAAGGGTAAGAAACGTGGCTAATATCGTTATCAATCAGCACTCGCAATTGCCACCCTATGCATATCCGCACAACATCGAACCTTCAGCGGCAAAAGGCGGAGACGTTGTTCTGTGCACAGTAGAGCTTGATTACAATCAATCGAGTGACGCCGGCGCATCCTGGAATTCTTTTTACTACGCGCCGAAGGATCTTTATCCTTCCTTGGACAAACTATGCGGTGATCAGTCCGTTCTCTGGATGGCTCCGGTTCAACGTTTCGCAATGATCGGGCTTGATTTCTTCTACGGGAAGCCAGCCACGTCCTTGGAATTTGCGATCCTTGATCTTAGCCAGGCCGCAGCAGGCAATCCGGTATGGATGACCTTCCAAATCGAAGGTGCCGATTTCGGCCTGCTCAATCTAGCTTTCGATTATCCGCATCTTTCTGTCAGCACGGGGTATTTATACATTTCGAGTAATGTGGTGGCGACGCCGGATACGACCATCCTACGACGCGATAGTTCACCCGTTGGGTGGGCCTCCGGAAGCGTTATCATTCGCGTGGCGCTTGCAGATCTATGGTTGATTCAATCCAAACAGCTTGGTTTTCAATACATCATTCATCCGGGTAAGTCATATATGGCTCTTGCCCAGAATTCAGTACATGTTGCTCACTATGCCACTCATAAGTCGACTTCTGAGCTGACCCTCTTTAGTTGGTCCGAATCAAAAAACAACATCACATCGCAAACGGTACACGTGCCCACGTGGAATGATGTGGATTACGCTTCGCTTACTCCAGATGGCAAGAACTGGATGGCAATGTTGAATGGCCGGATGACCGGCGCCTCGACTTTACAGGGTGATCTGGTCTTCGCCTGGACTTGCGGCCGCGACGAAAAGCACCCGCATCCGTTTATTCGTTTGGTGATGCTAAAAAAAGACGGTGAAAAGTGGGTGTGTACAAGCCACCGTGACATATGGCACCGGAATCTCGCGTGGGGGTATGCGTCGATTACAGGCGCCGGCGTTTGGCTTGGCGCTACGCCGACGCCTCACATCGCGATGTCGTGCGGCTGGGGTGGAGGTGAGAGGCACTTTTCGAATTTCTCCACAGGTTTCGTTGAGATGCCGATTACATCTGCCAGCAAATTCATCAACTATACATTCGCGAAAAGTACTGTGGGGGCGGAGCGCTGGGGAGATTTCTTTACGACTCATCCGCACGATCGCCGGGCTGACACCTTCGTCACAGCCGGTTTTGTCGTGCAGAAATCGAGCTCTCCCGGAGCAGACCCAGACGACTTAGAGTCCGTAGTCCACTACGTCGAATATGCAATCTCCTGAAGCATGCAGAGTTTCCTCGTCAAAGGAGGGGCCATTTATTTACGCGGCTGTGGGGGAAGGCGACGCGGATATTATCTTGCTGAATGGTCTGATGGTGCAATAACCGTCCTGACTATTGTGTGATCTATAGAACATGGATGCAGTGCTGAACACGATCTAGATAATGATCCGAAATCATCACAGGAAATCCGGGGGTCGCCTAGAGATCGCGCGCAATCTTTGCTGAAATCGCTGCAGATGATGTACCCGGCGTTGGTTGCCTTCCGCATGCATTCGAGGCAGAATCAAAACGAAGCTGATGTTGCTGGAAGGAACTCGCTTAGGACCCTACAAAATTATCTCCAAGATCGGAGCCGGCGGAATGGGCGAGGTTTATCGAGCGCACGACGTACGGCTTGATCGCGATGTTGCGATTAAGGTTTTGGCCGAAAAGCTCCTGAATGAACCGGAAGCGATCCTGCGGTTTGAGCGTGAAGCAAAGGCGGTCGCATCCTTATCCCATCCCAACATACTCGCCATTCACGATTTTGATCGAGACAAGGAAGTGTATTTCATTGCTTCGGAGCTTCTGGAAGGAGAAACTCTAAGGAACCGAATCGTCAAATCGCCGCTTCAGTGGCGAAAAACGATCGAAATTGGAATTGCAATTGCGGAAGGACTTGCCGCTGCTCACTCGAAGGGAGTGATCCACAGGGATTTGAAACCTGAGAATATTTTCATCACTTCAGACGGTCATGTGAAAATTTTGGATTTCGGACTTGCCGCAATCAAACAACCAGAACCAGTGACAGAAAGCTCCGTATCGACTGAATCTCATGAAACAGACGAAAAAATATTGGGCACCGTCGGGTACATGTCGCCCGAACAGATTCGCGGCGGCGAGGTAGACGGCCGCAGCGATCTTTTTTCGTTAGGCTGCATCCTGTATGAAATGCTTATGAGGCGTACTCCATTTAGACGCGAAACGATTTTTGAGACAGTCGCCGCTGTTTTGAAGGAGGAACCACCCGATCTGGCTGACACAGGATTACGGATTCCACCTGATTTGCAGCGTCTGGTGCATCATTGTCTTGAAAAGAATCCCCATGAGCGCGCGCAGTCGGCGCATGATGTTGCTTTCGAGTTGCGCACAATTCTGACAAAGGAAACCGCCGGGTTGTCTTCCACACTGGATCAACGTCCATCGAGACTCTCGCTGTGGATATCGGGAATCCTCATTTCAGTGGTCTTCGCGTCCATTCTGTATTTATTCATCCACCGCTCCGAATCCATCCGATCGATTGCTGTTCTTCCTTTCTACGATGCGAAGGGCAACCCAAACTCGGAATACCTGAGCGATGGAATCACGGAGAGCATCATCAATGACCTCGCGCAAATCCCAGGATTGCGGGTGATGGCTCGCAGCACAGTGTTTCGCTTTAAAGGACACGAAGCGGATCCGGCAAAAATCGGTCGCGAACTGAAAGTGGACACGGTTCTTACCGGCATTCTCGAACAAAGAGACAATCAAGTCGTCATACGAACAGAACTCGTAAACGTCACAGACGGTTCCCGAATCTGGGGAGAAGATTATGCCGGCAGCTTTGCACAAATGCTGCCTTTGCAAGAGGACATTTCAAAAAAAATTATTCAAAAATTGCGGGTCCGCCTTTCCAGGGATCAGGAGCAACGCTTTACCAGGTCTCACCAGGAAAATACCGAAGCGTATCACCTTTATTTGAAAGGACGTTACAGTTGGAACAAACGAACGCCCCAGGGGCTGAAAGACGGAATCGAATATTTCGAGCAGGCGATTGAAAAAGATCCGACGTACGCTCTGGCATATGCAGGTCTGGCGGATAGTTACGCGCTCCTGGGCAACTACGGGGTATTGGCTCAAGACGAGGCTTTACGGAGAGCGCAAGGCGCGGCTACTAAAGCTCTGGAAATTGACGAAGAGCTTCCGGAAGCTCATACCTCGCTTGCCTACATTTACTTCCACAACTGGCAGTGGTCCAATGCGGAGAATGAATTCAAACGCGCGATTGAATTGAAGCCTGGTTATTCCACCGCGCACCACTGGTATGCGAATCTGCTGCAGATTACAAACAGACAAAACGAAGGAGTTTCAGAGCTGAAAACAGCGGAAAACCTGGACCCTCTCTCGGTCATGATCAATGTGACGTTGGGAGTGCATCTTTATGCGGCGCGGCAGTATGATCCAGCAATTGAGCAGCTTCAGAAAACGCTCGAACTGCAACCCAACTTTGTTTTTACCCACTCAAGCTTGGGGCAAGTGTATGGACAAAAGGGAATCCGCGAAAAGGCGATGGAAGAATTGCAAACGGCTGTCAAGCTTTCTGAGGGAGCCGTAGATTGTCAGGCCGATCTGGCTTATTTTTACGCCATTTCAGGCAGACAAAATGATGCAAAAAAAATACTCGACGATCTAAAGACCCGGCAAAAGCCGGAATCCATTTCACCTGTCTACATTGCTCTGGTTTACACGGGTCTGGGAGATCGCGATCAAGCGATCCAATGGCTGCAAAAGGGTTATGCAGAGCGCTCCGACGCGATCACTTTCATCAAGGTAGAGCCAAGATTCGATTCGCTTCGCCAGGATGCCCGTTTTCAACAATTACTGCGACAGATGGGCTTATAACTTTTCTGTTCTGAATTAGTGTAAACTTGTTCTAACCAAATCAAAGAGGAGGATGCATGCACCACATTTGGAAAATCAAAGGTCAAATCGCGCTCGTCGGCGAGAACTACACTGCAACAATTGAAAATAAAAAAACACATGCACAAGTTACTATTTCACTGCCTCAGAATGGCTTCTTTGCTGATGGGAGCGATCTCGATAGTACCCAGGCCCAGGATATCATCACCGGGATGGTTTCCTTCTTAAACATGACGGGGGTATAGCAGGGACAGATCCTTTATGCCCGCAGCAGCGATCGATTGGTAGGTGATAACCTCAAAACCTGTGGAGGCTTCTGGAGAAGAGGCTTCAGCGCATCCGAAATTTCCGCCCGCAACCGATGGTCAGCAGCTGCGAGAAACTGCTCGTAAGCATGTTGATTCTGAAAGCCTGAAAACCAGGCGAAAATCTGTTCGCCCTCTCGAACCGGTAATGCAGGAAAGGTATTCTCGCTGCTCTCCGTTACGAAATATCCCCGGATCGAGGCGCCGGAATCGGTCAACACCGGTTTGAGTGTGCTTTCAAAAAACTCGACAAATTCTATTTCGCCGGTTGCACCCAGACCATAGATCGTTGCTACAACAAGCCCCCTGGCCGCTTCGGTTGCGTCGCGCGGAGGACGTTCGCTTTTTTTGAGTGTAAACCCGGACATCTTCCGAGCCGGTCGTAAGAGAAAAACATTATCAGAATCAATCATTGTGGCATTCGCCGCTTCCCTGTGCGCTTTCCAGGCAGACCCTCCATAGAACTCCTTTAAAGCCTTTGCGCGCGCCTGCATGTCTGCAAATCCTCTAAGCCACACAAACCGATTCTCATCATCCAGATCGCGAAACTGACCTAACACCCGAATCCCTGTGGATTCCTGGGTCTCAATAAATTCCCGATCGAAGAGGTCGATCAATACATCGCGCTGTCCCGGATGCAGGGTGTATTGTCTGAGTTCCACGACCGGGCAATCACTATATGATTCCGGTTCCGCTGACATGCAGGAATCATATAGATAACAATGGGATTGCGACAATGACCATTTTCAAAAATATTACAATAGCCATTCCTCTGAGTCTCAGGGGCGCTGAAAAAGTGTGGCAAAAAACCGTATTCCGTTTATTCTTATGACTGATTCAGTTTTCAATTTAACGAAGGAGGAAGATCCATGAACAATCGTGAATTTTTTGTTCAAAATATCGACGCAGAGTTGCCCAGGTTTGACCGCGTCTTTCAGGCGCTTCCGGCCGACAAGCTAGGCTGGCGTCCGCACGAACGCAGCAAGTCTGCAATGGAGCTTGTGACGAGCATGGTGTCGGAAACTATGATGTGTCCGATGTTTATGAAATCCGGGATCGCCGATTTCTTCAAAGTGGAAGAGCCGAAAGGGAAAAGCGTCGCGGAGTGTTGGAGCATCTTCAAACAATCGCTTGAGGAAATGAAGAATCTCGCCGCAAAAATGACGGAAGAAGACTGGGACTCCCCCTCGAAAATGGTGGCAGGCGAGTCCGTCCACTGGGAAACAACGAGAGGTTGGATGGCCTGGGGCATGTTGCTGGATTTGATTCATCATCGCGGGCAGCTTTCAACTTATATTCGTCCCATGGGCGGGAAAGTGCCGTCAATTTATGGCCCCAGCGGCGATACGGCTGAATAAAGACGAATAGGAAGTAGGTACGAACTTTGCGAGCATTTCGCCCGCCCGCTCTCTGCTTATGCATAGATAATGGGCGATACGAAGGATTGTTCCTGGAAACCGCCTCATATATGTAGGGTGAACTTTCGCTTCAGGCGGTACAAATGCTAAAACATGCTCTGATTCCGCTCTTTTTATTTGCTTTTGGAACGTCAATCGCCAACTACACGTACTCTGAAACAAACGACCGTTTCTCTCTGGATAATGATTCCCCTCGCCTGCTGGAACCTAGGACCGGCCGCAACCTGCCGAAAGCGAAAATTCAGGACGACATTGAATTGGTTTCAAAAAGCCTGCGGACAGTAAATATGAATGCCATCGGAAACGCAGATGGGGTATTGCAAGCCAATGTAAACGGCGCAGATATCGGCACCTGCACACCGGGAAAAGAGACGCCACAAAATGAAGTCACCGGAGCAGTAAACCCGGAAGATCCGGACAACGTCGTAATGGGCGCAAACGATTATCGCTTCATCAACGAGACGGTGCAGAAATATGACGGAAGCGGCGGTGTCTTTCATACAAAAGATGGCGGTAAAACCTGGAAGCAAGACTTCTTACCAGGTGTCGTTCGCTGGAATCCGGCCGCTCCGGGCGATTTCGAAGACGCCTCAGATCCTTCGATTTCAGCAAGCGCTCACAATGTTTTCTGGTACGCCACTCTCGGCGTCGACCGCGAGGACAGCGGAACCGGTATCCTGATCAGCCGGTCGACGGATGGAGGAGACACGTGGAAAACAACGTCTGCTTTTCAAACGAAGCATCCGCCCAGCGCTTCCGGAATTCTTGTCAATGACAAACTGTGGATTGCGGCGGATCCGAACAATCCGGATGTGGCTTACGTAACCTGGACGCAATTCATACAGGGACATCCTTTCGCCTCCATCGTTTATACAAAGACAACAGATGGTGGGCAGCACTGGACCAAACCGCGAAGAATCAGCCGCGGCGAAGACAACCAGGGCTCGTTCATCGTTGTCGATGCCAACGGTGTCGCGCACGCCGTCTGGCTGAGTTTCAGAAACGATAGTTTTGTCATCGATTATGCACGCACGCAGGGAAAACGCTTTTCAAAACCGAAAACGATCGCTATCGTCGACCCGATTCGCAGTCCGGTGCCGTGGGGGAAGTTTTTCACCAACAGTTTTCCATCACTTGCCGTAGATGGCACGACTCTGCATATCGTCTGGCCGAATTGGAACGGCAATGACGCGGACCTCGCATACATCCGTTCGGATGACGCAGGCGTCTCCTGGACAACTCCCGTGACGATCGACAATCATTCGGACGATCAGTTCTTGCCGCGAATCGGAGCAGCAGGGGGCCGTGTCGCGGTCGGATATCTCGATCATTTCGGCGAAAAAAAGTCGGCGTATCACGTAACGGCCGTCGGCTCGCTGGATCATGGCAATTCCTGGAGCGTTCCGTACAAAATCAGCTCCAGGGACTCTGATCCGTTAAAAGGCAATATTTTTGCATTTCCCGATTGCAATTCGATTTTTATTGGCGACTACAATGGCGTATCGGTCGATTCGCTGGGGAGGGCTTACGTCTTCTGGACCGACATCCGCAAAGGCAACAGCCCGGGTGATCCCGGAACTACGTTCGATCAGGATCCGTATGCTGCGATCGTTGAAATCCGGAAGTTAAAGAAATAGAGCCATGAAGAAAATTCTTTTGTTGCTGTTCCTTCTCATTCCTTTCCTGTTGGATTCCGCGGAAGACAAAGACCAGTGGAAGCTGTTGACTGTGGAACAAAGCGCAATCGGCAAGCACGTTCAGTATCAGCAGATGTACGGAGGCATACCCGTCTTCGGGTCGTACGCGCGTGTTTCTACAGATTCATCCGGTCGCATCATTGCCCGAAGCAGCACAATGGTCGCATTGCACGGTAAGATGGAATATCCGCTCGATGCACAGTTCGCTGTGTCAACGGCCCGTCGGTTCGGAAATGGAAACCTGATTTACAACGACGGATTGCGCATTCTGCCATCCGATTCAAAACCGAAACTCGTCTGGCAAATCAGCATCGATAGCGAAAATGTTGCCTTCGGCTCCTGGATACTGCTTGTCGATGCGCAAAATCCACGCATCATTCAACGAGCCATCAAGACCTTTTTCAATTTTGAAGGACAGGGCAACGTTTGGACTGAAAATCCGGCCACCACTCCCAACCGCGTAATCCAAACCCTTCCGAATATGGACAGTAGCCGCACACTCTCCGGAAAATTCGTTCGGGTTTATAACGCAAATACGGCGTTCGATGTGGCTTCCCCGCTTCACCTTTCGGATTATACCCGCGCGAAGGAAGAGAGTCGCGTCTACAATTACGCCGAAAATGATCCGAAGGTAGAAGAAGCGATGGGTTACTTCCACATCAATGCGGTTCACGATCGCTGGCGATCTGTGGGCTTCAGAGGTCTGGACCGGAGATTGCCGATTTTTGTGAATGTTGCCGGAACGGATGGAGGACCGGGTCTGGATAATTCGTTGTACTCACGCAACCGCAAATTTCGAAAGACCGGCTTTCTCGGCTTTGGAGCCGGCGACCAGTTCGAAAATGCCGCGCTCGATGCAGAGATCGTATATCACGAATACGGTCACGCAGTGCTGGACAAGCTTCGTCCGGAATTTTTGGACTCAACCGAAAGCGTTTATCCGCTTAGCCTCCACGAAGCCGTTGGTGATATTTCGGCTGCGGCACTTTCGGGAAATCCCAAACTTTTCGATTTTGGTTTTAGCTCGCGCGATACGCATCAATACTTCGGACGCAAACTCAATAATAAAAATCGTTTTCCAAAGAGCGTAATCGACAAGACCTTCCATTTAGCCGAGCCGCACCATACCGGGCTGATCCTGGGCGGATCCTGGTGGGATCTTCAAAAACAGATCGGAGCCATTCCCGCTCAGCAATTGTTGTTCGAATCCTTTCACCTGCTGCCGGCAAATCCTGACTTTTTTGATGTGCGTGATGCGATGATCGCCGCGGACGGCGCCCTGCATTCAAGCGCCAATACGGCGGCGATTCAGAAGGCATTCGCAAAACACGGCATCACGGGAAATAATCCGGGACAAACCGGACAGTTAGATTTTCTCGGTTTGAAAACAGCCGTTCTTCCCGCTGGAAGCGGCAGCTATCAGCTGCAAAACACTTTCAACCGCGGCGAAATCGTATGGGTGATTGCGGAATATGACGCTTCCCGTTTAACTCCTGGTTACAATTTCGTTCCGGAAAATTTCAGAATTGACGGCCCTTCCGGTTCAGACTACTTCGTTGTCCCGAATATATGGCAGGTATTTGACGGGAACCATGGGGGATTAAACGGATTGTTTTTGTTTGAAATTCATACGGGTGACGGAACAACCCCGGGGCAATACACCGTTACTACTAACGGCCGCCTCGGTGGAACGCAGAACGTATTGTCCGAAAAATCCCTGACCTTTGAAGTTCGCTAGGCATTCTCACGCGTCGTCGCGTCAATCGCCTCGTCGCGCATTTGATGGGCTTCCATTCCAGGGAAACAGCCTTGAGATGTCGCCCAAGGCCGAACGATGTTTCGTGAGTGCCAGGCCGTTATGGCCGCAACGCGGAGTGCCCAATTGGAGGCGCCGATCTTCGCGCCCGCAGAAGGTGAATGGCTACACTGAACGGCGGGGTGAGAAATCCTAATAGTTAACCTCGTGGTTAAATATCATCCCGTTTATGGTTTCGCGCTGCGAGGCAAAGGATTGAACCATTGACGCAGGCTCTGCAAATGGTAACGGCAGTGGGAAATCATCGAAGCCGTCCTCGTAAACTACGTTATTTCCATTCCCACATCTGAGTAGTGTAGTTTCCTTCTGCATCAACCTCATATTCATACACAACGGCCACGGTGTTGAGCGCAGACCATTTCTTGGAAGACGTATGAAAGTAAACGGCCCCTCGAAAGCTCACACCCCCTTTCTTTTTTAAGGTTCCAACACCCTGTCCGAACCAGGTTGCCGATTCACCGCTTTCGGCCATCAGCATTCCCTGACCCTCGCCAAACAGAGTTCCACTATTTCTCATTGCGGACGTGTAAGTTCCCATCGTGGTGTACTTTACTCCCAGGATCTGGCCTGTTCCAACCTGTGAAGTCTCTATCCTCACAGTCAAATCATCATTGCGTAAAACTCTTCTTCCACTAATCTTGCCTTTCTCTTCTCCTATTTGTTTGCCCAGCATGTTCTCTAACCTCCTGATTTGATCTATGTTCATTGTGACTGTATTCAACTATGTGTACAAGGGGCCGATGCTTTTGAAAAATGCAGGAAGAGGATGCTCCTATCTGGAGCGCGGGCTTCCAGCCAGCCGATTATCAAGGACCAATAAAATCTGGGCGACTGGAAGTCCGCGCTCCCTTGCATTTCTCAACAGCATCGGCCTCCCGGTTAACTTGACTCCATGGTGCGGAAACAGTATATTATTTTGATATCAAAATATGCCGACACATTATCGAGGAAGCGAAGCAGAGGTTTTGGCCTTGAATGCATTTATCAACTTTATGCGAGCGTCTGACGCGATGGCCGATTGCCTGCGTAGAGAGCTGGGACGCAAACGACTTACGTTGAGTCAGTTTGGAGCTCTCGAAGTGCTTTTGCATCTGGGCCCGATGAACCAGGGGGAGCTGGCGGACAAGCTACTGCGCAGTTGCGGCAGCATTACGGCAGTGGTCGCCGGCCTGGAGAAACGGGGCCTTGCGATGCGAGAAAGAAGCGCAGCTGATAAACGATTCGTCCGTGTGGCGCTGACCGGGAAAGGTCATAAGCTCATTGCGGAATTGTTTCCGCAACACGCGAAGACAATCACAAAGCAATTTAGATCCCTGACTAATCAGGAACAGAAAGAACTGCGGAGGATCTGCAAGAAGCTTGGGACCGCCGTTCACCGAGGCTGATTTTTTTTGTGTATTATTTTGATATCAAAATACAAGGAGAAACATCTATGAAACGAACGATTGAACGAGTCTTCCTGGGATCGCCGGAGTACTGGGTTGGAAATGGTTTTCATGTGAGCAACTATTTTCCCTCAGCCACCGACTTCGAAAAGCGAATGAGCCCCTTTTTCTTACTGGATTATCATAAGCCACGCAACTATACGCCGACAGTCCGGAAGCGTGGTGTCGGGACGCATCCTCACCGGGGTTTCGAAACCGTCACGATTGCCTATCAAGGAGCGATCGCACATCACGATAGCGCCGGAAATGGTGGAGTCATTCAGCCGGATGAAGTGCAATGGATGACGGCCGGGGGTGGAATCCTTCACAACGAATACCATGAAGAAGAATTTGCTCGCGCCGGTGGTGTCATGCACATGATTCAAATCTGGGTGAATCTGCCCAGGCAGCACAAGATGGCATCGCCAAAATATCAGGGACTCACAATAGACACGATTCCGGAGGTCTTGCTCCCGGGAGAACAGGGCCGAATTCGAGTGATCTCCGGCGCATACGAAGAGACAGGCGGCGCGGCTTCCACATTTACTTCCGCGCACATGCTGGATCTGCGACTCAAGCCGGGCGCTGAAGTGCGACTCGCTACGCCTGGAGATTACAACACTGCTGTTCTGGTATTACAGGGAAAAGTCCAGGCCAACGAATCATCGGAAGTCTCCGCGGGCGAGTTCATTCTGTTTCATAACGATGGTGATGAGGTTCAAATCCGCTCGTTGTCGGAATCGATCGTTCTGTTCCTGAGCGGCGAACCGATCGAGGAACCGCTGGTACATTACGGTCCATTCGTTATGAACACCGCTGATGAAATCAACGAAGCGATCGAAGACTTTAATGCCGGCAAATTCGGCTACCTGGCAGACTGACTCGGAAACCGGTTTGTACCGCCGGCGTCCATGCCGGCTATTTCAGCTCGAGCTGTGCCAGCGAGAAGCTGGCGTTACCAACCGCAATAGTGCCGCCGGCACATCGTTATTTCCAGATGCCGAGGATCCTGCGTTGCGCGACGATGTCGGCAATGTGATACGCATTGTGGTCAGACACAACCAGCAGTTCCCGTAGATATGTTTGTCCTGTTCCATGCGGAATCTCGACAAACAGATCGATGCGAGGATCGGAAGCAAGCTTCTTGAGAGCGTCGCGGTCCTTTCGAAAAGCGGCGATGCTTTCGTTCCAGGCCTTCGTTGTTGGAGGCGCCGCTGTCTTTGGCCAGTACTCTTCCATTCGTCGCTCTTTGTATTCAGGGTTCCGGCAAAAGTCGAGAATGTCATACTGACAGATCCGGATGTGTTCCAGGATTTGCCATGGTGAGTACGGAAGACCCTGCGGTTTCACGCCTCGAAGTTTCGGTGGAATTCCCTTGATCGCGTTGTCGAATCCAACGTGAGCATCTTCCCAATCCAGTATCCTTTTTAGATGTGAACGAAGTATTGTGTCTTGATTCATGTTGATTTCTCCATACAAGAATACTATTCGGCCGGATTATTCTTTGCCCCAGGACCAAATGGCCCATAGACGGCCTGCCACTTCCGTAGGCAGTCTCATGCCTGAGATTTTCAGTACATAGGCAATCTGACCGCGATGATGAGCTTCATGCATGATGAGGTACGTCATAAAACGCACGGGTTGTTTCCGAAACCATTTGATTCTGGCCTGTCCTGAAAAAGCCCGTTGCATGAATGCTTCCACCATTTGAGCGGAGTCCTTCAGGGCGCGTTTCAATTCCGCTCGCGAAGGCACTGTCTTTTTTTGAAATCGAGTCAGATGCGCGACAGCGGAAGGTTCTTGCCACCGAACCCAGCCGATGCGAGCATGATGCAGATGGGCAAATATTTGCGCTATGTTCCGCGCTCTGGGACCGCCGGGCTCCAACAGCAAGCCTTTTTTGGAAATTGAATCCAGCAACAATAGATTTGTGTTGTTGTTCACGCGCCAGGTGCTTAGCGCTTCTGCAATCAAATCTGTCGGAGACACAACATGGTAATTATAAAACGGCCAGAGGATTTTGGGGAACGAACGAAACTCCGGTGCAGGCCGGAGGCCTGCGACCCATAATGCAGGCGGGACGCCCGCGCTCCATAGCACCGGCAGGCTGCGCTCCAATCGATCTCTACAGGTGTTTGCCGAGCCGGTCGACGATAGTCTTCAGCAGCTTAATGCGGGCGAACTGCTTATTCTGCGCTTCAATGATCGTCCAGGGCGCGATCTCAGTGGATGTGCGATCGATCATGTCACACACCGCAGCCTCATAGTCGGGCCACTTCTTGCGGTTGCGCCAATCTTCCTCCGTAATCTTGAATCGCTTGAAGGATGTCTTCTGGCGTTCCTTGAAACGACGCAGTTGCTCGTCTTTCGTGATGTGCAGCCAGAACTTGAATAGCTTCGCGCCGTTGTCAACGAGTTGTTCTTCGAAATCGTTGATCTCCGAATAGGCGCGCATCCAGTCAACTTGCGAGCAAAATCCTTCTACGCGTTCCACGAGCACGCGTCCGTACCACGAGCGGTCAAAGATGGTGATCCCTCCCCTGCTTGGAAGGTGACGCCAGAAGCGCCACAGATAGGGTTGTGCGCGTTCTTCTTCGGTGGGCGCCGCGATCGGGACGATGCGGTACTGGCGAGCGTCCAGAGCGCCAGTGATGCGGCGGATCGCAGAACCTTTGCCGGCGGCATCCCAACCCTCGAAGATCAAGATGATGGAGCGCTTGCGCACCTGCTTTGAGCGCGTGAGTGAATTCAGCTCCCCTTGATATTTTTCCAGCTGTTTGTCGTAGCGTTTCTTTTCCAACCGCTGCCTCATGTTCAGGGAGCGTAGCAGCTTGAGATTGTCCAGCTGCGGCATGGGAGGAGCAGCTTCCACGGTTCGGTCCTTCCCTACGCCGAGGGAGACACGCTTGCTGATTTGTTCGAGCAGAATGCGGCCCGTGGTCAGACTGCGGAAGCGGTGGTCCGCGCCGGAAACAACGATCCACGGCGCGCCGGCCGTGCTGGTCTCGCGCAACGAATGCTCAGAAACCTCGCGAAACTTGTCGTACACCTTGAAGCGCCGCCAGTCTTCCTCGGTCACGCGCCACCTTGTCTTGGGATCGGCTTCAAGCGCTTTCAAACGCTTGCGCTGTTGGTCCTTGGACAGATGAAACCAGAACTTCAGCAACAATACTCCCTCATCGACCAGCATTTTTTCGTGGCGGAAGATTTCATCGAGACTTTTCTGCAGATCGCTGTCTTTGTAGTTTCCGAGTACGCGGCTAACAATCGGTACGGTGTACCAGGAGCCGAAGAACACTCCGATCTTGCCCTTCGGCGGCAGTGCGCGCCAGAACCGCCACATCGGCGGGCGGGCGGCTTCTTCGTCCGTGGGTGGCCCGAACGCATAGGTTACGATGTGCCTCGGATCCATCCACTCGTTCAGCAGATTGACCGTCTCCCCCTTGCCCGCGCCATCCACACCACCGATGATGATGAGAACAGAGAATTTCTTCTGCGCCCCAAGATCGAACTGCGCATTGAGCAGCGCCTCGCGAAGTTTTGGTTCCTCGCGCTTGTATTCTTCCTTACGAATCACGTGGTCCAGATCCGCCGACTCAAACATACGCCCTCCGTCTTGCCCGATTCTATGACTTCCCGCAGAGTAGCTCAAGGGATTCGTGGCTAGCAGGAGCGCGGGCTTCCAGCCGCTTCCAGCCCGCAGGAGCCAGGTCTGACACACTACCAAGCGCTGAAAGCTACCTCAGATTCTTCTGTTAATGCTATTCTCTGTTTGAGAGAGGAACACCTTCATGCACAAATACATCATCATGGGAGTTCAAGGATGCGGAAAAGGCACCCAGGCAAGATTGCTTAAGGAGTATCTTGACCTTGTGCATATCAGCGTTGGTGACATCTTTCGCTGGAATATCCAGAGTCGCACAAAGCTCGGCGCAAGCGTCAAGCGACTGATTGCCGAAGGACAGTTGGTTTCGGATGAAGTTGTAGCGGAAGTCGTGCGCCGCCGCCTGGATGAACACGATTGGAATTACGGATTCATTCTGGACGGTTTTCCGCGCAACCGCAAGCAGGCTGAATTCTTTCTCGAAAGCTATGACATCGACGCAGTTATTTTGATCGATGTTCCCGATGCGATCGTGCTCGAAAGAATTCTCAGCAGGCTGCTCTGTTCGCAGTGCGGACTCGATTACAACCTGATCTACCACCGTCCGGTCAAATCGAATGTTTGCGATGTATGCGGCGGAAAACTGATCCGGCGCGTAGATGACAACGAGGCTTCCATCCGGGCGCGTCTACAGGATTACCACGAAAAAACCGCGCCGATTATCGATCTCTTCAGCAAGAAGGAACTCGTCATCAGAGTGGACGGCACACAGTCGCCCGAAGCAGTTCAAAGCGACATTCGCAAGCAATTGAGTCTACCCTAGAATTTGGACAGTTCACTCCGGTTTGGAGTGGCGGGCGTCCCTGCCCGCCCCTCAAAAGACAAAATGTCATTTCTCTGACAGCAATGACATAGGAATCATACCCGGGGATAAGACCTTCCGAGCATACGCTAACGATTGCCGCTCCTGGCAAGGATTTGGCAGTTACTCCACGTCGAACCAGAGGAGATTCCATGAACGACAGCTTACCTGAGAAGACGAGGTTCGAAATATTCCGCCCGCAACCTCATCAAATCGAACAATTGATTTGGGATGCGCGCAATCATCCGTTCGGGATTGAGTTCCTGCTGGAAGGGGATCTTTGCGCAGTAGCGGTCCTGTTCGGAGTTCACGTATTCACGGTTGAGGCCGCGCGGAAGAATTTGACCGCCCGGTAAGGAAGGACGTTATGCCGTTTCAAGAAAAAATCATAGCTTGTGAATGTTGGGCACGCGATGGATTGCAGTCCATGCCGGTCCTGGTACCAACAGAACAAAAAGTGGAAATGATTCATCGTGTTGTGAATGCAGGCTTCAAGAAATTAGAAGTCACCTCTTTTTCCCATCCGAAACTGCTTCCTCAGTTTGCAGACGCGGTGGATGTTTTGAAAGCCATCGATCGGCGTCCGGATGTTTCGTACGTTGTGCTCATTCCGAACGCAAAGGGGTTCGACCGTTTGGAAACCTGCCAGAAAGAAGGCTACGGCGCGAGCGAAATCATTCTGATGATTTCCTCCAGTGAAAAACACAATCAGCTCAATTTCCGGATGTCACACGCGGAAGCAATGGCGGAGCATGCTGCCATTATGAAGCGCGCGCACAACCTTGGCATTCGAGTGATTGGTTGCGCAGGCACAGTATACGGTTGCCCCGTGAAAGGCGACATTCAACTTGCCGACGTCGCAAAGATCATCCGGTTTTATCACGAGGAAGGCGCACAAACGATTATGTTGGGAGACACAACAGGAGTGGCAAATCCCAAACTCATTCGGGAACGCGTTGGCCAACTGATGTCGATGTTTCCGGGCACAGAGTTTATCGCGCATTTTCACGATACGCGGGGTACAGGAATTGTGAATTCGATTGCGATGCTGGAGCTAGGCGTCCGCTATGTAGACTGTTCCATCGGCGCCATCGGAGGACAACCGGCAACGGGCGCCGCGAAATACTCAGCCGGATTTACAGGCAACACCTGTACCGAGGATTTGATCGGCGTTTTGCACGAAATGGGAGCCGCAACAGGAATCGATTTGCAAAAGCTGATCAATGCCGGAATCCTGGCCGAAGAAATTCTTGGACAAAGACTTCGCTCGAACCTCATCCGCTCGGGCCCGGTGATCCATGGTGAATCCGCAAGCGAAAAAGAGCCTGGTGTAAAACCCGTTTATTAATGGAGCGCAGGCGTCCCGCTTGCATTATGGGTCGCAGGCGTCCCGCCTGCCAGGCGGACTGGATTTAAGGACATAAATGACCCAGGGCGCGATCCTGGTTTCATTCACCCATTGAAAAGGCTCCTCTTGCTTCGCGAGTGGCTTGTAGGATTCAACAACTTCGATGCCGCATCTTCTATACACATCTCTGTACGCATCATCGGACATGAGAATATCTACGACCGGCCTTGAATCTTCAATTGCGCGATTCACAATCCTCACTTCATCACCGCTCTTGGCATTCCAGTTTTCCGGAAAATCCCTGGTGGAAAACGACTCCCATTCATGGATGTAGATTTCGGGAGAGGAAACGAGATTGACCATTCGTCCTTTCGGATTCAGAAGCCGGCTTAGGCCGGTGAAAAGTTGTACCTTCGTGTTCATGTACGGCACATTATCGAACGTAAATGCGGACAGCACCAGATCATACGACTCTGATTCAAATTGAACGAAATCCCCGTCTGCTATGAGCCGGTAATCTCCCCTGGGATCTTTCGCTTTCGCCTTCTGAATCATTTCTTCAGATATGTCGACGCCGGTCACATCGAACCCCAGCTTCTGTAAAAATCGGGTCGAGCGGCCCGCTCCACAACCAAAATCGATAGCTCTGGATCCTTCTACGTGATTGGTAATGATATCAGGCAAGTCCCGATAGGCAAGATAGTACGTTCCCGGGAATTCCAGTTTCGAATACGCTTGCGCGTACTTGTCATCTTCATAGAAGTTAAATCTGCTCATAAATCCAGTGACGCCTGTTCCGGGGGATACGTGAGCTTCTTCCCTTCCACGTGAGCAAACGAAGTCAGGGCGTGAGAGTGGATCTGCTTTTCATCCAGGATATGCAGCACTATTACGTTCCGTATTACCAGAGCATCCGACAAAACCATACGATGGCATTTGCCGTAGAAGGCTTCCGCGCACATCAATACAATGTTCTGTTTGGAGCCGAGATCGATTACACGTTCGATGCCCCGCTCAAATTCTTCGGAGGACATATGATCTGCATAACCCCGAAATCCCGGATTCTCCCAGCCGGTATTCTTACTGAGAGGAGATGGTTTTCGCAGACCTCCTAATTCCAGTAAGTGCAAGTAGCCGATGCCGGCGTTGCGAAGTGACTTTTCCAGATTTTCCGAGTTGAACTGTGGATTTCTTCGAGAATGTGGAATCGTTCTGATATCGATTAGCAGATCGATCGAATGCTGTTGCAACAATGCCAGAAAATCTTTTTCAGTGCGGATCGAATGCCCGATCGTGTAAATCATCTGCAGGTATTGTACTGCGGCCAAAGCTCGTAGGAGCGAATTCACTGGTATTGTCCCAAAGGTTTAGGTTGATGGCCAACTCAGCTATTGCTTTCCCATTTAGGAGTACAGAGAAGAAACGGTCGATCCAGATCATAGTTGATGCTAGCTGTCTCTGAAGGCTCTTCGGGAATTTCGATCCGTGGATTCTTGCAGGAGAGCACATTCGCCATTGCTTTAGACACGTTGGTCTTTGCGCGGAGATCGAGGTAGAGGAATTGACCGGCAGGATTGATCTCCAGAAAAACAAATTCCCCATCAGGCTTTCGCCTCAGATCAAACGCGCCATAACGCAGCCCGCATCGGCTCATGAACTCTCGAAGCGCGGATACTAGAGAAGCGGGAATGACGTCTGCCCGGCATCGGGTTGCAGGATCCATGCTCACATCGAGTGGATACTGAGAATTCATTGTGTCAAACGCTACCGCCTGAACGAATTCATCAATGAGCACAACACGATAATCCTCGCCGGCTGGAATGTACTCCTGGAACACAACAGGACAGAGGGCAACATGATCCAGCTTCGTCACCAGCTCCTCAGTCAGCTCTTGAGTCGGACGCCAAACCTGATCGGTACCAAACAGAGCTTTGAATATAACCCGCTCATGTTCGCGCAGAAACTGGCGGACCTCATGGGGAGAGGATGTGACGAGAGTTTGCGGAATGACCATGCCGCACTCGTGAAAACAGAACGCCTTCAAGAAGCTCTGCAGCGTTTGAAACAAGCAGTGGAGTTGGACACTGAAGGGAATCATCCCTCCGCGAATCGTGCCCGGCTTCTGTTGACCGGTGTTCAGGAAGGAGTCGATCCCGTTTCACAAAACGAAATCGAACCACTCAAAAATCTCGGAAAGTAGTGCCACGCCACCAGCGGTTGGTACTGTCCTAAGTTTGTGTTGGTCGTTTCTCCCCCTTATTAAGGGGAGATGAGAGTGGGGGTTGTCTTCCAACCTCTCCTCACTCCCCTTCTTCATAAGGAGGGGAAATCCCCGACAACAAACGATTAGGACATTACGCAGCGGTTAGCGGATTCGTTTGCAATCCCAGAGTTCTGCTAGAATTCAATTCACATAGCAACGATTGCGAGGTGGACTTTGAAACGCATTTATTTTGTTTTCATAACCTGTCTGTTTCTATTGTTGTGCGAGAATCTGTTCGCCCAGGCGGTGCGGCTGGAAGTCGACGCCTCCGCCGCACCTGGAAGGATTTTTCATTCAACCATGATCTTTCCAGCCAAAGAAGGTCCAGTCACCCTGTTTTATCCGAAGTGGTTTCCTGGAACTCATGCGCCCACCGGGCAAATCTCCGATCTTACGGGTCTCAGAATGAAAGCGGACGGAAAGGCGATTCCCTGGAATCGCGATCCATTGGACATGTTTGCGTTTCATTGTACGGTCCCGAAGGGCGCGTCGGAGCTGGAAGTAGCGCTGGATTTTGTGGTACCGACTGATCGCCAGGGAAGTCATCATCCTTCGGCTGCCAGTCAGTACTCGGCAATGATCAGTTGGACATCGCTGCTGCTTTATCCCGAAGGACCGAAGATTGAGGATCTGATGTATATCCCGGTGCTGCGTTTTCCCGAAGGATGGAAATACGGAACCGCCTTGAAAGCGGTAAGGCAAACGGAAACAGGCGTCGAATTTGCACCCGTGTCCCTGTACACATTAATCGATTCACCGGTCGTTGCCGGCATTCACTTCCGGACCATCGATCTAAATCCAGGATCCGACATTCCCTATATCATGCACCTGGCTGCCGATAGCGAAGCGGCGCTGCAGATGAAGCCTGAGACCATTACGGGATTTCGCAATCTCTTGCCGGAAGAGCTTGCGTTATTCGGCGCAAGACATTTCACACAGTATCACTTCCTGGTGACGTTGAGCGATCCGATCAAAGGCGGCGCCGTAGAGCATCATGAGAGCAGCGACAATCGGCCGCCGGAGCGCATGTTCATTGATACCGATCCTTATCGATACTGGGCGGATACATTGCCTCACGAAATGGTCCATTCCTGGAACGGAAAGTACCGCCGCCCCGCAGGACTCAATACGAGCAATTACCAGGAAGCGATCCACAGCGACTTGCTCTGGGTCTACGAGGGATTGACGAACTACCTTGGCTATGTTCTGGCTGTGCGCAGCGGACTTCTCAGTGAGCAAGAGTTTCTCGATGCAACAGCATGGATGGGCGCCGGTTTGGATCAGCGGCCGGGACGCTCCTGGAAACCGTTGGCCGATACGACTGTAGGCGTCCAAGCACTCGTGGACGCCTCATCCGAATGGGAAACGTGGCGGCGGGCACTCGACTATTACGAGGAAGGTGTCCTGATCTGGATGGAAGTAGACACCATACTCCGGCAAAAGAGCGGCGGGAAGGCATCGCTCGATGATTTCTGCAGTAATTTTTTTGGTGGGAAAAACGGTCCGGCTGAGGTCAAATCATTCACCCGTGAAGATCTTGAAAACACGCTGAATCAGATTCTTCCTTACGATTGGAAACAATTCTTTTCTTCCCGGATCGATGAGGTGACTTTTCGCGCACCTCTTGGGGGAGTGGAGCAGGGTGGATGGCATCTCAAGTACGTGGACGCTGCAACGCCGTACCACACTTCCATACAAAAGGCCGCGAAGAGAATCGATTTACGCTTTTCAGTAGGACTCTATCTGGACGAAACAGGAGCTGTTGTGGATGTAGTGCCCGGCACGCCGGCTGCGAAGGCCGGCATCACTCCAGGCATGAAGATTCTGGGTGTCAATGGAAGGCACTGGTCAGATACGCAAATCAAAGAAGCCGTCCGCGATTCGAAGAATTCGCGTGATCCATTGGAATTTCTTCTAGAGAACGGAGATTTTTACAGCGTCCTTCGTGTCGACTATCATGATGGTCACAAATACCCCATCCTGGAACGGGATGCTAGCAAACCCGATCTTCTACATCAGATCATAGTTTCTTTACGCCGTTGATGCAGACTTCCTGATTCTTTGATTCTGCCATACCCGTAACATTTGCACTTTTCCGAAAGATCAAATAGAGTAAAAATCCGATCAGTTGCAGAAATCAAATGCGCGCTTCTGCAAAGTTTTTCTGGATTTGCTGTTTCGCTTTTCTACTACTCTATTCATTACAATCCCATCCTGATGTAAGTCTTGTCGCCGTTCCGGGTGAAATCGATCCGCAAATTGAACCACGGGCCCTATGAATGCCGTCGAACGATCCTGCTGCAAGAATTATCGGGAGAGCCGACCGGTCACGTGGATATGTTCATGAGCGTGGTTTCCGCAAGCACGATTGTGATTGGAAACTACAATCCGTCCGATGACGCAATCAATTCTGCGATTTTAAACAGCAACTCGCGAAAACTGCGCGACTCCGGATACACCGTAATTCGAATTCCAATGCCTCAGCCCTATTCGATCGCAGGCAGAAGAATCTGGGCAACGTTTACAAATGCGCTTCGTGTCAACACTGCCATGCTTGTACCGGTGTATCGGAATCCAAAATTTCCAAATGATCTGCGACGAACGATTGCGAACGAAGAAGCGGAAGCTTTGCGTGGATTTCGGCGAGCGCTTCCGGACGTTGCCATCATCCCCATTGTTGCTGATCCGCTGATCCCGTTTGGCGGTTCGCTTCACTGCATCGCCATGACATACGGGAAGCCAGTTGCGGATTTGGGGCGGCGGGCGAGCCTGTAGTTTGTTTGGAGATGGCCGGCGTCCCAGTAATTTACTTGGAGATGGCGGGCGTCCCTGCCCGCCATAAGCGCCCCTACACTTTCTGCGGGCACGGAGGCCCCGCGTCTCCAAAATTCTCGCCACTGTCTGCGGGGCACGGAGGCCCCGCGTCTCCGGGTTATAAAAATGTGAATTGCGGTTAGAATATAGCGCATGATCGGCAAGACTATTTCGCATTATCGAATTACGGACAAGCTGGGCGGGGGTGGAATGGGCGTGGTGTACAAGGCGGAAGACACTCGTCTCGGCCGCGGCACTGCGCTGAAATTCCTACCCGAAGATCTATCGAAGGATCGTCTGGCATTAGAACGGTTTCAGCGAGAAGCACGCGCAGCGTCTGCGCTCAATCATCCAAACATCTGCACCATCTACGATGTGGATGCGGGAGTTCCCGAAGGAGAAGAAGCGTCCGTTCATTTTCTCGTTATGGAGCTGCTGGAAGGACAGACCCTCAAGCATCGAATTGAAGGAAAGCCGCTGGAAGGCGAACAGGTGCTGGAACTTGCGATTCAAATTGCAGACGCGCTGGATGCGGCGCATTCAAAAGGGATCATTCACCGCGACATCAAACCGGCTAATATTTTCGTGACTGCACGCGGTCAGGCAAAGATCATGGATTTCGGACTGGCCAAGCTGATGCCGGAGCTGCATCGCACAGGCGAAGTCGCAGGGGCATCTGCGCTGCAAACCGCTGCAAACCCGGATCCATCATTGACCAGTCCCGGCATGGCAGTCGGGACAGTAGCTTATATGTCACCCGAACAGGCAAAAGGCGAAGAGCTCGATCCGCGCACAGATCTTTTTTCTTTCGGGGCAGTGCTCTACGAAATGATGACCGGCAAGCAAGCGTTCTCCGGCAGCACTTCCGCTGTCATCTTCGACGCCATCTTGCACAAGATGCCGGTTTCAGCGTTGCGTTACAATCCGGAGCTGCCGGCTCAACTGGAAGAGATCATTCACAAGTCGATGGAAAAAGATCGCGACATGCGTTATCAGACGGCCGCAGAAATGCGCACCGACCTGAAACGATTGCGCCGTGATATCAGCTCCGGCAAATCCGCAATGGTAAGCACGGTAAGACCGGCGGCTGTCACGGAAAGCGTTTCCTCCCCGGCGTCAATCACCGCACCTGTAGCAAAGAAGTCTTCGCGTTTGGTCTGGATTCTGACTGCTGCCGTTGTGATCCTTGGTGGTGCTGTGCTGACCTATCGCTATCTCCGGCCGCAGGAAGAGAAGTTGCCTACCAAAGTTGTCCAGATCAGTCACTGGAATAAATCGATGACCAACGCGGTGCTTTCACCGGATGGTCATTCCGTTGCATTCAATTCATTTGTGGAAAACGTACCGCAGGTGTTCGTGATGCTGACATCCGGCGGTGAGCCGCTGCAACTGACGAACGATGAAGGAGCAAAGGCAGTAGATGATTTTTCGAAGGACGGCACCGAAATCTATTACCGCCGCAACATGGGACGCGATGAAGAATGGGCCGTTCCCACATTGGGCGGAAAGCCCCGAAGATTGGTCTCGGGACTTCGCGCCGCTGCGTCACCGGATGGGAAATACATTTACTACATGAAAGCCGGTTCCCGTTCTATCTTCCGATCCGATACCACCGGACTACAGGAACAGGAGGTCGTTAGTCTGGAGAAACTCCAACTCTTTCCGGGACGGCTTCTGTGGTACCCGGATGGAAACAAAGCGCTACTCACAGCGGGAGATCCTCGGTCTTCCACTACAGCCACGATCTTAGAACTTCACCTGAGCGACAACACACTTACGAAGATCGGCGAAATTCCTGACGCGCCAGGCAGGCCTGCCTGGCTGCACCCGGACAAATCGATTGTCTTTTCCCGCACTGTCAATGGCATTACCAATCTGTGGAAATTTGATCTTGAGTCCAACGCGATCACTCAAATTACATCCGGCACAGGCCCGGATCAACAACCGATGCCGGATCCAACGGGAAGAGGAATCTATTACGTGAACGGGCGTCTCGGAGGTTCGCTCGCAGCCTACGATGTGAAATCAGGAACAACGCGGGACGTCTTTCCCGAACCGGCTTCGCAACCGATTATCTCTCCGGATAAAAAACGAATGATGTTTGTAAAGCTTACTTCCACGGAACAGGAATTATGGGTTTCCTATATTGACGGTAGCGATCCGGTCAAGATCGCCGGCGGACAGCCCTCAACAGGAGACTGGTCCACGGACAGTTCCAGAATTGCATTTATGAGCCGGACCAACCAGGGCGTTTCCGAGGTCTACATTTCCGGAGCAGACGGTCGCGGGTTGCGTTCCGTGCAGCCGAAGATTCCTCAGGTGATCAATGCATTCTGGTCCCGGGATAATCGGTCGATTTACATTGCCGCCGTTCATGGCGCCGGAGCAGATCTGTGGGAAGCAGACATCGACAGTCTGCAGGCGAAAAAGATCATGGACGGCATCTGCATGGGATCAGATGTTTCCACCGACGGGAAGTATTTGCTGGGTATCAACCTTTCGGGAGACAATACCGGAATCTATTTGGTCGATTTTACGCAAAAGAAGCTGATCCCCGTGCTGCCGGGTGTAGAAACTTTCGTTTCCCGGTTTTCAATTGACGGCAAATCCATACTTTACGCAGTTGCAGGCAAAGGGGACATCCTGATCTACAGCGCGCCGTGGAGCGACGGGAAACTAACCGGGGAACCGAAGGTGGCAGTCCGGCTTCCATTCACCTTCCCGCTGTCTTTCAACGGAAATGCGTACGACTTCTCACGTGACCTGTCCACTGTTGTGTTCGCCAAACCCGGCGGTCAAGCGGATCTGTACCTTCTAAGCTATTAGTTATTGGAGCACAGGCGTCTTCGAGCGCAGGCGTCCCGCCTGCATTAGGGGTCGCAGGCCTCTCAAGCTGTGAAAAAATCGGCACGAGGCTGATTTACGGTTTGTAGCGCCGGCGTCTCGCCGGCAGAGCTCGACGAGGAGCCGGCCGGAGGCCAGCGTTACAAACCGCAAACATGCGTCTTGCTTCGATTTTTTCACAGCTTCTGGCCCGCAGATCAAGAAAAGTGAGGAAATTATGTTACAAGGCAAAAAACTAGCTGTCATCGGAGTTGGCAAAATCGGTGAAGCGCTTGTGACCGGTCTTCTGTCACAGGGCGCCTTGTTGCGCAGCGACATTGCAGGAAGCGTCAAACACGAAGGCTCCAACGATCGAGTTGCGCAGCGTCTAGGAATCACTGTTACGCAAAACAATGTGGAGCTTGTCCAGGGTCGTGATGTGATCCTTCTAGCGGTAAAACCGCAAAACATGGATCAAGTAGTCCGGGAGATTGCCGGTGTAATCCAGCCGCAGCAGCTCATCATTACCGTTGCTGCTTCAGTAACAACGTCATTCATTCAGGAACGTTTACAGAACAATGTCCCGATTGTGAGGGCTATGCCGAATACACCTTGTGTGTTGAACGCCGGAATGACAGTTCTTTGCGGAGGACTGTATGCAACGCCGGAGCATCTGAAGACAGCCGAAGCAATCTTTCAATGTGTAGGAAAGACTGTATTCCTGGAGGAAGCACTCATGGATGGAGTGACCGGACTATCGGGAAGTGGTCCGGCTTACATGTATGTTGTCGTTGAATCGCTGGCAGAGGCAGGTGTGAAAATCGGAATTCCACGAGACATATCGACGTTGCTTGCTGCTCAAACCATGTATGGCGCTGCAAAGATGGTGCTCGAATCGAAAGCCCATCCTGCCTTATTAAAAGATATGGTAACTACTCCGGCAGGATGCACCATCGACGGATTGTTGGAGTTGGAAGAAGGGAAGCTGCGGGTAACTTTGATCAAAGCCGTCGTGAAAGCGACAGAGCGCGCAAAAGAATTGGTGGATAACTCTAGCTCGTCGCGATAAAACTGCCTGGCGTTAAGACTTCCTCCCGCGCTGTTCGGCTTCCGCGAGCCAGCCGCGTTTCAATTGTTCGGGCGCCACACTCGAAAGATATGGCTTGATGTCCACTACAGGTGTGCCGTCCAACATATCGATCCCGCGCAGATGAAGATTGTTTCCCTCACGCCGGACCAGCTCCACTACGGTCAGTCCGATTGGATTGGGGCGATATGGCGAGCGAGTGGCAAAGACTCCGTGCGGACGGTCGTCGGAGGGAGGGGTGCCGACGAGATGCACTTCTTCAGATTTGTCGAATATCCAGATGATGAACAAATGGGAAAAGCCTTCGATGTCCTGCAGTCCCGCAACAAACTCCGGCAAAATTTCCAGAACACCTTCAGCCTTATGCTCCGCGCCAAGACCTTTGGGAATCTGTTCGCGGCCTGTGTAGGAACTGCGGATGAAGCCGATAGGGGTCAGTTTCCAGTTCATCGTTAGATTGTAGGGGCGACCCTTGTGGTCGCCCTCACAAAGTCAAAAACCTTTCGAAGCGGGCGACCACAAGGGTCGCCCCCACAATATTAATACTGGATCAGAGTGTTGATATCGTATCCTTTCAGCTTATCCCGTCCGTTTAGAAACGTGAGCTCAATCAAGAAAACAAGACCCGCAACATCTGCTTTCAACTTTTCGACAAGACGGACAGACGCTGCCGCGGTACCGCCGGTTGCAAGAAGATCGTCTACAATCAAAACCTGTTCGCCCGGTTGCACGGCATCCACATGAATCTCAAGTACATCCGTGCCGTATTCGAGCGCATATTCTTCCCTTTCGGTTTTGGAAGGAAGTTTTTTCGGCTTGCGGACGGGAACGAATCCGACGCCGAGTTGGTATGCGAGCGCTGATCCGAAGATGAAACCACGCGACTCAATGGCGACAATCCGGTCTATCTTCCGGGCACTATACCTTTCAGCCATGAGATCGATTACGTTCTTAAATACTTCCCGTTCCTTTAATAGAGTAGTAATGTCCTTAAATATGATTCCTTCTTTTGGAAAATCAGGAACGTCCCTGATCCATGCTTTCAGATCCACACATCCTCCTGAAACTCAGAAAGTAATACGAAAATCGGGGAAGGTATTCCCCGTGGATTCCGGAATCACGTCCAACCGGTCCACATGTCCGCTGCGAGGTCCTTTCCGCAGAGCCGTTTCCAGATCCTGAATCTGCTTTTCTTCGGCTTCGGCAAAAACCTCGACTCGTCCATCACGTAAATTCCGGACATAACCGCGAATGTCTCCAATTCGCTGGACTTCGCGAAGCACATAATAGCGGAACCCGACACCCTGGACATCCCCCGAAACATAGTACCTGCGCGCGACCATTGAGTCCAAAGTCCAAAGTCTAAAGTCTAAGGTCCAAAGCCCGAGCCAAATTGACGTTGGACATTGGACTTTGGACTTTCTAAAAATGGTCGGGGCGAGAGGATTTGAACCTCCGGCCCCTTGGTCCCGAACCAAGTGCGCTACCAGGCTGCGCTACGCCCCGACATCACAAAGTCCAAAGTCTAAAGTCCAAAGTCTCAACCTACTTGACCTTGGACGTTGGACCTTGGACTTTAGACTTAAAAGAATGGTCGGGACGAGAGGATTTGAACCTCCGACCACATGCACCCCAAGCATGTGCGCTACCAGGCTGCGCTACGTCCCGACTACGAAAAAAGTCCATCAGTTATTTAACATTCCGATCCAACAAAGTCAAGATTTGCCGGAGTTCGGCGCGGAGTTTCCCCAGATGCTCGCGGATGTCTTTTGTATCGATCGAAGGTCCGCCATCCAGTTTTGCAATCTCCCGTTTCAATTGTTTTCTCGCGCCTTCGATCGTATAACCTTCTTCATACAAAAGTCTCTTGATCACATGGATCATTTCAATATCTCTGGGGGTATACACCCGCTGACCCATCGGATTTTTCTCGGGACGAAGTTCTTCAAACTCCATCTCCCAGTAGCGGAGTGTATGAGTGGCTACCTCCATCATTTCGCAAACTTCGCCGATCTTAAAGTTTTGCTTCAGGGGTACTTTGAAATCCATGGGCGAGAAAATTATAACCCAATTGTCGATCAGTTCAGTTTTGCTGCGTAGTCCCGAAGCACTTCGAGGTGTTGGCGGATCACATCCGCATCTTCTGCGTCCGGCGCTTGAGAAAGGAACGATTCAAAATCCCGCTGAGCCAGCCTGAACGCCTTGCGTTGATAATGGATAATCCCACGGTCGCGAATTTCCTCGGGTAGCTCGGGAGAAAGGATCACAAGGATATCCAAGACGGGTATCAACTTCCTGTAGTTCTTCGATTCCAGATAGATTCCTTTCAGATTTCGTAACATCCGGGTGAGAATCTGTCGCCTGGTAACTGTCGTTAAGAAACTTTCTTGAAACGCAACTTCTCCCTCCGAGAGGTCTTCCCAAAAATCGCGGCATTCTGCGACTGTCATCGTACGTCCGGCGTGGAATGGGTCGACATACAGAGATTGGCCGTCGGAAAGAATCCGGACCAGAAAGTGTCCTGGGAAGCCAATACCGGACGCTAGAAGCCCGAGAGCCCAGGCCATCTCGAGATATAACACGGACAGAGTAATCGGAATTCCGGTCTTGC
Organism: uncultured bacterium; assembly: GCA_963843285.1. Taxonomy (GTDB): domain Bacteria; phylum Acidobacteriota; class HRBIN11; order JAKEFK01; family JAKEFK01; genus CAZDDB01. The sequence goes on along the minus strand of CAWJJO010000015.1, from coordinate 47,109 downwards.
GGTCGATTACGTCATTCAAAAAACTGTTCTTCGGATCGTAATAATTCTCAATATTCCCGCAAAAATGCAGATGTTGAAACAGAAATTCGTTGATCCCCTTCACCTGTTCTCGTATCGTTTGACTTCCGTATTCGTTTCGGATCGTTTCCCGCCAGACATCCAGCAAATCCAGATATGTTTTGATATTGAGTTCGTGGTTTTCCAGAGCAGCGATCTGCAGCGCTGCCTCGGCCAGATTTACTTCCTCATCGGTTTTTAACATCAAAGTTTCGAAGTAAGTTCCGCCGTCCATACTCCTAATATAGGCCGGCTGCGTTGCACATCAAATCCCCGCTTTGATACAATGACCCGTTATGGAAAGAATAGAATTGAAATCGTTGTTGGAAGCCCTCTTATTTACGGCCACAGAACCGCTCAATCTGGATCACTTCACTTCTGTAATTTCTGAAGCATCAAAAGAGGATCTGAGAGGAGCTCTGAGTGAAATGCAGGTGGATTATGATTCCCGCCAGGCAGGATTTGTTTTGCGCGAAATTGCCGGCGGTTATCAAATGCAAAGCAATCCGCGCTGGCATTCTCAGATCCAGGCATTGTTTTCCAAACCGCTTGTGATTCGCCTTTCGCGCTCCGCTCTGGAAACGCTTGCCGTGATTGCTTACAAACAGCCGATTACACTTCCCGAAATATCGGAGATCCGCTCCTGCAATGCTGCGGGCGCGGTCAAGACCCTGCTGGAAAGCAACTTCATCAAGGTGCTTGGGCGCAAACGTGTTGTAGGACGTCCATTTTTGTATGGCACAACCCGTGAGTTTCTGGTGCACTTTGGATTGAAAGATCTTTCGGAAATGCCGCAGCTGGAAGAGTTTGAAGAATTGATCGGCGAAAAACTTTCACCGGAAATTTTTAATCCTACCGAACCGGCGGAAATGGAACTCGAACCGGCAGAAACTCCGGAAGAGGTCCCGGCTGAACCCGAACTGGAAGAGTAGGATTTTCGCATTTTGGAGAAGCGGCCCTCCGTGGCCGCCTGAAAATGGCGGGCAGGGACGCCCGCCACTCCAGACTATCGGGAGTAAATCCCCATGCTGAGTCGTTTACAAAAATTGATCTCTCAGGCCGGCGTCACGTCACGCAGGAAAGCGGAAGAGCTGATCCGATCAGGTCACGTGACCGTGAACGGGAAAGTCATCACCGAGCTGGGATCGAAAGCGGATCCGCAAAAAGATCAGATCGCAATTGACGGTCGCCGGATCGAGCCGCAACAACCGCGCATCGCAGTCTTGCTGTACAAACCGGACGGCTTCATCACCTCGCTGCGTGATCCTGAAGGGCGTCCGACTGTCACCCGTCTGGTGGACGATATCCCGGTAAGGCTGTACCCGGTCGGACGGCTTGATTATCACACCGAAGGCCTGCTGATCCTTACAAACGACGGCGATCTGGCACAAAGCATCGAGCATCCTTCCCGCGCGATCGAAAAAGTCTATCTTGCAAAGGTGAAGGGAGCGCCGGAAGAGGCAAAACTGCAACGTCTTCGCAAAGGAATCGTACTGGATGGACGGCGAACCCTTCCCGCGGCTATCCGAATCACACGACATCAGAAAAATCCTTGGATCGAGATTTCCATCCGCGAAGGAAAACAAAATCAGATTCGAAGAATGTTCGAATCGATCGGTCATCCGGTGATCCGGCTGACACGAATTGCGATCGGTCCTTTGCGCGACCCGGGATTGAAAGCGGGCCAGTATCGCTACTTGAGACCGCATGAAATCCGGTTATTTCTGGCCTGGGGGAAGCAGGCAACCGCAAAGACCGCTAAGACCACAAAGCGGAACACAAAGAAGTGATGCCACGCATTCTCAGGATGGATGCCAACGAAAGCTGTTACGGCCCTTCACCACTGGCTGTCCGGGCCGCGGCTGATACGCTGAGCGAAATCAACCTGTATCCGGATGACAACAACCCTCAGCTGCGCAATGCACTGTCGGATCGGTTTGGTGTAGCGGCCGATCAGTTCATCTTTGGAAACGGTTCTTCCGAGCTGATCGAGCTCATCACCCGGGCGTATCTGCATCCCGGACAAAACAGCGTGACCGCAGATTCCACATTTGTGTTGTTTCGTCCGGCGACGGAATGGACGGGCGCAAAATGCAGGGAGATTCCCTTACGGAATTGGAAATTTGATTTGGAAGCGATTCGTCTGGCGATCGATGAAAACACTCGTCTCATCTATATAGCAAATCCAAACAACCCTACCGGAACTCATCTCCCCCAACGGGAGATACAGACGTTTTTGAAAGATCTCCCGTCACATATCGTAACTGTGCTCGATCAGGCATACTTTGAGTTTACGGAAGACTCGAATGATCTTCCTCATGGCGTGATCCTCCTTCGGACTTTTTCCAAAATTTACGGATTGGCCGGATTGCGCATCGGTTATGGCGTTGCAAGCAAGGAAATCATTCAGCATCTGGATCGCATTCGCTCTCAATACAACATCAATTCCGTCGCGCAGGCCGCGGCGCTCGCGGCGCTGGAGGATCCGGATCATATTCGCGCAGTCAAAGAAAAACACGAGCGGGAACGGAAATTTATGGAAACCGAGTTAGACCGAATGGGTATTCCGTTTGTTCCCTCGATCACCAACTTCATACTCCTATTGGCCTCCAACCCGGAGACAACTTGCGAGGAGCTCGCGCAACACAGCATCCGCACGCGACTCGTGAAACATGGCATCCGTGTGACGCTCGGAACGCACGACGAAAACCTTCGATTTTTAGAAGCGCTGAAATCCTTGTAGGGGCTGTGCATTTGCGAGGCTGACCGCGAAAGTCACTAACGTTATCTCTTCACTAAAGTAATTTGGAAACACAGAGTGTACGCAAATGCACAGCCCGGCACGGCTGTGATAGGATCTCGCATTTCGCCGACGGGCTGAGCATTTTCAACTATGAACAATAGTTCTTTCACTGAGAAAGACCATTGCCATTTTCAGCCGGAACCACACAACGGTGGAAAATGCTCAGCCCCTACCATTGTAGGGTCACGGGATAAAGCTGAACTGCCGGGCGCGCTGAAAGCAAAGCATGAGTTCTTCGCCTGACATCAAATTGTGACTGAGCAGCAGATCGATTTCGTATCTCAGATTGGTGTGGGACAGATACGGATTATCCGTGTTGATTGTAAACGGCACACGCGCTTCGGTAAACGTTCTGAGTACTTCGCCAAGTTGCGTAGTGCCGGAAACCGCGTGTGTTTGCAGATTGGATGTAGGACAGATTTCCAGACAGATGTTTCGCTCCCGCAAAAGACGCAACGCTTCCTCACTGAACGCGGCCTGAATACCGTGACCGATGCGATTCGGCTTTGCGATCTCCAGCATTTCAATCACATCGGACGGTGGGCTATCCGGCGTTTCTCCTACATGCGCCGTGATTCCCAATCCCGCTTTGCGGGCGTAGGAAAACAGATCTGCATATTCCGCAGCTCGCTTCTTCAGATCCGCGCCTTGCGATTCGGAACCGGCCAGATCAATGCCGACAACACCGCGCGCGCGGTAATGCGCAGCTTTCTCGGTGATGATGCGGTTCAGCTCGTAAGGAAACTCGCGCGCCAGACAAAAAATCAAACCCGCCCGCACCCGGTAATCGAGCACAACGCGGTCCAATCCTCGCAATGCCGCATGGATGATGTGGTCCAGATCTTGTTCTCCGCCCCGGTTTCGCTTCATCGGATTGAAGCGCAGCTCCAGTTGTGTGACGTTGGAACTGCGAAATTCCTTACTAATAATTTCGTAGACAGAACGTTCTACCGCCTCCGGTGAGCTCTGGATCTTTTCAGTCCAGTGAAAGTAGTTCAGATAGTCGTCCAGCGAATGGATTTTCGCGGGATCAATTGTGATGAATTCCACAAATTCCCAGTAGTTATCTACGGGCAGCTTAAATCCCTGCTGATGCGCCAGACTCCACAGGGTGTGCGGCGCTACAGCTCCGCCAAGATGGATGTGCAAATCCGTAAGCTCGATTCCGAGCGCATTTCGCGTCTGTGCCAGTGTCGCCATCTCTGTTCCAAACCTCATCACGAAGGTGTTGCGAAACACCACAGCGCCATGAGGGTGATAGCTGTAAGTTACTGAAATCATTGAATGTTTGCAATGGCACGTCTGTTGCGACGTCAAGAAGCGAAACCAAGGAGGGTTAATATATGAGAAGAATTTTTTATGGACTGCTGGGTGCGGTTGCCATTGCATTGTTGATAGCCTGGAGCCCGATCCAACATTCTACGGCTGCCGGACAGGCGGGAACTCCGCCGGCCGCTACAGCCCCATCGGAGACCCTGCAAAAACCGGCTTTGTCTTCACTCAATGCAGCAAAGCAAATGAGCCTGGCGTTTGTGGAAGTCTCACAAAAAGTCACACCATCGATTGTCATGATCGTAAATGAAGAGAAACTGCAGAACAGTCTTGGAGATGACGCGTTCCGTCAGTTCTTTGGAGATGATAACTTTGGCAACTTCTTCGGCTTCACGCCGCGTCAAAGAGAACAGATCCAAAAAACACTTGGATCCGGAGTTGTCATCAGCTCGGACGGCTACATCATTACAAACAACCACGTGGTGGACAATTCAACAAAACTGCAGGTAACGCTTCCGGACGGACGGAAGGTATCCGCAAAGATCATCGGAAAAGATCCAAAGAGCGATCTTGCCCTGATCAAAGTAGAGGCGCAGAACCTGAATCCAATTCGATTTGGCGACTACAATGCAATTCAAGTCGGGGAATGGGTGCTTGCCATCGGGTCCCCGTTTGGAGAAGCACTGCAACAGACAGTCACGGCCGGTATTATCTCCGCAAAAGGCCGTTCCAATGTAGGAATCGCAGATTACGAGAATTTCCTGCAAACCGATGCAGCCATCAATCCGGGTAACAGTGGAGGCGCGCTGGTGGATCTGGACGGAAATCTGATCGGCATCAATACAGCAATCTACAGCTCGAACGGATCCAATGCGGGTGTCGGTTTTGCAATCCCGATCAACATCGTGCAGAACGTGGTGACCCAGCTCAAAACATCGGGGCACGTCACCCGTGGATATCTTGGCGTCTCGATTCAAGATCTCTCCCCCGGTTTGCAAAAATCGTTGAAGGCCGGAGATCGTCATGGGGCGATCGTGAGCGACGTGCAAAAGGATTCACCTGCGGAAGAAGCCGGCTTGAAACCGTATGACATTATCACCTCAGTAAACGGACAAGCGGTGCGGGACAACACAGAGCTGCGGAACCTGGTTTCATCGATGAAACCGGGATCCAAAGTCGATCTGGGCGTGATCCGGAACGGCGAAGAAAAAAGGTTTACCGTGAGACTGACGGAAATGAAAGACGATCAGCCGTCTGCCGGAATGCGCGAGCAGGAACAATCTCTTGGATTGGAAATGCAGGATCTGACACCTCGGATTGCGCGTGAACTCGGCACGGATCAGGATCACGGCGTAGTGATCACACGAGTAAAGCCCGGCTCTCTTGCTGACGAAGCAGGATTGCAGCGAGGCGATGTGATCTTTGAAGTCAACCGCAAGGAAATCACCTCCGTAAATGAATTTCAGGCAGCCACCGGAGGCGAAAAAGACTCGCTTTTACTGGCCATCGATCGCGGAGGCAACACATTCTTGATCACTCTGGATCTTCATTAATCCCATTTATCCATACAGGGCATTCGCCGCGAGGCGGATGCCCTGATTGCAATCAAAGGAGGAAACCCAATGTTCAAGAAACTCACACTTATCGCCTTCACTGTTCTTCTAGTAGCATCGTTTGCAAACGCAAGCACAAAATCGATGCCGAAGACGGAAGGAACGATTCAAAAGATCGACTCAGCCACCCACACATTGACCGTGCAGGTGGGCTCGGATACGAAAACTTTCCATTTCAGCAGCAAGACCCAATATCTCACCAATGGAAAGAGCGTGAAGACTATGGACCTGAAGGAAGGCGAGAAGATTTCGATCACGGCAGATTCAAAGAATTTCGCCAAGAAGATCGAATTGGAAGAGCAAAAGACGAACTAGTAAGAGAAGTTCGGCTAGCGTCACCTCCCCTGATCAAGGGGAGGCCGGGAGGGGTTGTCGAACATCTTTCCAACCCCCACTAACTCCCCCCTTCATAAAGGGGGGAGTATCGCTATCCAAATAATTCATTCAAGAGTCTTTGTGCACCTTCGTGTCTTAGTGTCTTCGTGGTTACCTCAGACACCCGTAGTGAATACGATCACGCGGCGTCCGTAAACGATGATCCGGTGCTCCAGGTGCGCTTTCACTGCGCGCGCCAGCACCACACGTTCCACATCCTTTCCGATCCGGACCATGTCTTCCGCAGTATCCTCATGGGTAACGCGTTCCACATCCTGTTCAATGATCGGCCCTTCATCCAGATCCACCGTAGCATAATGCGCGGTCGCGCCGATCATCTTGACGCCGCGCTCATACGCTTGTAAGTAAGGGTTGGCCCCCTGGAACGCGGGCAAGAAGGCGTGATGAATGTTGATGATTTTGCCGTCCCATTCTTCCACAAATTCAGCGGAAAGGATCTGCATGTATCTGGCCAAAACAGCAAGATCGACATGATGTTGTTTCAAAAGTTTACGAATCTCGAGTTCCTGCGCTACTTTTGATTCTCTGGTCACCGGCAAACAGTGATATGCAATCCGGAATTTATCCGCCACCGATTCCAGATCGGGATGGTTGCTGATAATGATGGGGATCTCGCAATGAAGCTCCCCTTCCTGCCAGCGCAAAAGCAAGTCGTACAAACAATGGGATGCCCTGGTTACCAGGATCGCCACCTTTTCCATATGGTCGGTGTAGTGGACCGACCAGCGTACATTCAACGATTCTGCAAATTCCTCAAATTCGCTTTCGAGCGTTTTTCTGGAAGAAGCGAGATCTTTGAGATCCAGTTTCAGCCGCATGAAATAGTGGTTCAGTTTTACATCCGTGTATTGCTGACAGTGAAGGATGTTGAATCCGCGCTGATAAAAAAAAGTGCTGATCAGCGAGACAAGACCTTTTCGATCAGGGCAATCAATCAGAAAGATGATCGATTCGGGCTTCATTCGGTCTCCTGAGGGCGCACGCCGTGCGTCCCTACGGGCGGTAACCCAGACGTTTGGAAATCCTGTCTGCAGTTGCGCTGACCAACGCACCGGTCTGGACAATCCGTTCCCGGGTAAGGCGGATCGTAGGCCCGCCCACACTGATCGCGGCAGTCACTTCGCCGTCATGATTAAAAACCGGTGAACCGACCGCCACATAGCCCAGTTCCATCTGTTCATCGGCAACTGCGAACCCACGCTGCCGGATCACGATCAATTCTTTTCGCAGAACATCAGGATCGGTAATCGTCTTTTTTGTAAGCTGGGGAAGCGGTTTTTTCAAGATCGCATCCACTTCTTCACCGGATCGATGCGCCAGAATCGCTTTCCCGGTTGATGTCGCGTATGCCGGCCAGCGTGTGCCGATGGACTGTGTGCCTCCCATCAGATGTTCTCCTGCGATTTCATCGATGATCAACACATCCGTTCCGGACAGTACTTCCAGACTTGTGGTTTCCCCGGTGGCGCCGGCAAGTTTCTTCAGATCGGTGCGGCTCGAAGAACGGAGATTGCTGGAACGGAGCGACATTCCGCCCAAAATGATCAGTTCGGGACCAAGTGTGTAGGCGTCAGATACAGGATCGCGCGCAACGAGTCCTTCGATTTCCAGAGCCGTCAACAGACGGTATGCCGTGGTCTTGTTCAATCCAAGCTCGCGCGCAATTTCCATCAATGTGCGCGACGCCTTCTCCTCCTGGAATGATTTGAGAATCGATACCGCGCGTTGGACTGCCTGCGTGCCGGTTACAGGTTTCGTCTTTTTCCGTAGTTTCATAATGTGAACCAAAGTTTCACAATTTGAAGCCTACCACGCCAGAGAATATCCCGTCAACCGGGCGGCATAAAGAAGTTCTGATCAAATTTGTAAACGGTACGTATTTCTTCCCCTTCATCAGCAGGACCCAAACATTCTTCATACAAAATTTTCGACAGTTTCAGAATATCGCCGCAGCCGACAAACATCACTACTGCGAGAAGAAAGCGACAAATTTGCCAATGCCATTCATCCTTAGCCTCCTTGTGATTCGCCCCAACGAATCGCTATTGGGATGAGTGTACCATGGACCGCAGGCATATGGAGCGCAGGCGTCCCGCCTGCATTATGGACCGCAGACATCTTGCCTGCCAGATGAAATAGATCTTCGAAACACGATGGTTAATACGCCGCCGGCAATTGTAAAGAGACCAAGCACCAGGAAAAAGTATCTGTACCCCAGACCACCGATGTGATATCGATCAAGAAGATGACCGGCCACGATCGGAATGAAGACATCGGGTGTGTAGGCGACCAAAGAAATCAAACCTGTCGCAGATCCGGTCAGCAAAACAGGAATGTTCCCTTCCTCCAGTAGCGCATAGTAGATCCCGCGTAGAGCATAGATCGCAGCACCGATGGCGATGGAATTGATCAGCAGCAAGTAGAAGAGTGAAGGCCCACCCTGGATCCAAACAAAGAGAAACAGACAAAGACCCAGGATCACCAGGAGCCACAATGTAGTTTTCGAAGTCGTGAACCGGTCCGCAAGGAATCCCGCCGCGGGGGAAGCGAACACAGAGGTCCATTGCATGATCGTGTATAGCATTCCACCAAAAACTACACTTTGTTTGTAAACATCGGTGGCATACGGAGTGATATATGTGATGCCGGTGGATGTAACATACGCGCACAGAATGATCGCCATGACCATCCAGACCGCTTTGATCTTTACTACGCGGACAATCATTTCCCGAAGTGCAGGTTCTGAAACTTCCTGGCGCTCCGCGCGCTCCGGATTCCGGATGAAGATCCAGGTGAGTGTCCCCATGACAAACAATTCCACAGAAAGCAGAATGATGGTCCAACGTAGTCCGATGGCGCTACTCCCAAGCTTTGCAAAGAGGGCCAGACCTGCGGCAATCATAATTCCGGCCGTCAGATTCCTTCCACCTTCCAAAAAGCCGAAAAATCTCCCTTGCTCTGCGGCGGTGGCAAGCTGACGCGTAGCTTTCACAAGTGCCGACCAGTACGTCAATGTGAGAAACACACCCATCAGAAGCTGGATCGTCATCAGCACCGGAAAGGGAGGAAATGCTGCCAGCCATAAACCAAGCAATCCGTTGATAAAAAAAGAGAGGGTAAGCAAGACTCGTGGAGAGAAGCGGTCTGCGATCCATCCGCCGGGCCAGTAGAAAATCATGGCGGCAAAGCCCATGGCGCTTGTCATCAATCCAATTTGCGTATTGCTCAGATGCATCGCGTCTTTCATCGGAATGTAAAGATACGAGCTGAGATAAGGCAGAATGTAGATGCTTCCGCCGCCCATGGACAGAATGATGAGCGCGACCCAGCGGTTGGAGGATTTCATCGCATCCATTCGATCAATACAGTAGCACTGTTTTGGTTAGGAGCAGGCCGGAGGCCTGCGGTCCATAATGGGCGGGACGCCTGCGCTCCATAACTCTGTTTCACATTGTGAAACACAGTTTCAAAATCCTTGACATCGCGAGCAGGTGCTGTTATTGTTTCCACATGGAATCAACGGCAAAGCGGACTGCGCAAGGGCAAAAGACCCTGCCTGCAAAATATTACACGTCGCAAGAAGTGTTTCAGGAAGAAAGGGAGAAGGTCTTTGCGCGTAAGTGGATTTGCGTGGGCCATGTTTCGCAAGTCCCCGAAGCCGGCAGCTATTTTCTGCGCGAAGTATGCGGCGAAAATATTCTTGTGACGCGCGATGCGCAGGGACAGGTGCATGCCTTCTACAACTTGTGCCGCCATCGCGGGACGCGGCTCTGCACCGAAACTACCGGCAGGTTTTCCGGTAGGATCCAGTGTCCCTATCATGCATGGACCTATTCGCTGGATGGAAGATTGATCGGGGCTCCAAACATGTCCGGCGTTCAGAGCTTTCAAATGGCGGAATACCCGCTGCACTATGTTCCCACGACTGTTTGGGAAGGCCTGATCTTTGTAAATCTTTCCGCGAATCCGGAGTCCTTTTCGGAAACATTTGCGCCGATTCTCTACCGTTTCACTGAATGGCAAATGGAACATCTCCAGCTGGCGCACCAGATCGTGTATGACATTCACGCGAACTGGAAATTGATTTTCCAGAATTATTCGGAATGCTACCACTGCCCTACGGTGCACCCGCTACTGGCAAGTCTGACACCGTACAAAAGCAGCACCAATCATCTGGATGAGGGCGCATTTCTTGGCGGTCCGATGCAGCTTGGCGGAGATACGGAAAGTATGACTGTGGACGGCCGCGCCTGCGCCGTTCCGATCGAATCGCTTTGCGGAGACAACCGAAAGCTAGTTCATTACTACACGCTGTTTCCTTCCATGTTCCTGACGTTGCATCCCGATTATGTGATGGTGCATCGCGTGGAACCGCAATCGCCGGATCACAGCCGTGTAACCTGCGAATGGTTCTTTCATCCGGATGCGATGGCGAAACCGGATTTCAGCGCGATGCCTGCCGTGGAATTCTGGGACATCACGAACCGGGAAGACTGGCATGTCAGCGAGCTTTCCCAGCAGGGAATCAGCTCGCGCGCCTATCAGCCCGGACCGTATGCAGATCTGGAAAGTTTGCTTGCTGCATTCGACCGCGAATATCTCCGCGCCATGGAATAAGGAATTCACCACAAAGGCACAAAGGCCACAAAGAAAGGAATCAATAATCTCTTTGTGATCTTTGTGTCTTTGTGGTGAATCCTTTTCTCGCGGAGAGCGCGGAAGTCGTATAATAAAAAACACCTAAAAGGAGCGTTGCATGAAGATGTCTATTTTGGAGCGTCTGGCCGCGGGTCCCGTTCTTGGTGACGGCGGATATTTGCTGGAACTTGAAAAGCGCGGTTACGTGCAGGCGGGACCATTTACGCCCGAAGTAAGCCTGACCCATCCGGAAGCGCTGGCAGAGCTGCATCGCGAGTTTCTACGAGCAGGAGCGGAGGTGCTTCAAGCGCTCACCTTTTATGCAAGCGAAGACAAGCTTGCGACCGTTGGAATGGAAGGGAGAGTCGACGACATCAATCGCGCCGCGGTCCAAATCGCCCGCGACATCGCAAAGCAAGGGGATGCGCTGGTCGCAGGGAATCTCAGTCTGACCTGGGCGTATGATCCAAAAGATCCAAAGTCGGCGGATCGTGTGCGCGCTTTGTTTGACCGCCAGCTCGAAGTGCAAATGAAAGAGGGAATCGACTTTGGAATCGCAGAAACTTTTACATGGCTTGGCGAAGCGTTGCTCGCAACGGAAAGAATCAAGAAGGCCGGACTGGTTGCGATGGTAACGATGTCCTACGAAGCCGATCCCCATACATATGAAGGTTACACTCCCGCGGAATGCGCCAAACGCCTGATCGATGCCGGCGCGGAAATTGTAGGAATCAATTGCTTGCGGAATCCGGAACACACGTTGCCGCTGGTCAAAGAAATGCGTGATGCGGTTTCCGGCTACATCGCCTGTCAGCCGGCTGCTTATCGGACTCCACTGGACAAACCGGATTTCACTTCGCTTCCGGAGTTTCCACTTGCGCTCGATCCGCTTCAGCTCACTCGTAAGGAAATGGGTGATTACGCCGCCAAAGCTCGAGAGTTGGGGATCAATTTTATCGGCTCCTGCTGCGGGTCCGTCACGATTCACGTTCGTGAAATGGCGCGCGTTCTCGGTAAGCTTCCGTCGGAAGAGAGAAACTGGAAATCAAAATCGGGCAAACCGATGTCGGCCTATGAGTACTACGAGCAGAAGGACTAGAAATATCAAAATATCACTTCTATGAAGACTTCGTTTGAGTACATCGTCATTGGATTGGGCGGCCTTGGAAGCGGAGCCGCATACTGGCTTTCGCGACGCGCGGGAAGTGAAGTTCTCGGCATCGAGCAATTTGAGCTGGGGCACGTCCGCGGCGAATCACAGGACCACTCCCGGATCATCCGGCTTTCTTATCACACTCCGTTTTATGTCGAACTTGCAAAGCGAGCCTACAGTGCGTGGAGCGAACTGGAAAAGGACGCCGCGGAACCACTGATTGTCAAAACGGGTGGGCTGGATCTTTGGCCTGCCAACCCTGCCATCCCGATGTCTGATTATGAAGAAAGCCTCGCTGCGTGTAGTGTGCCGTTTGAACCATTGGATGCAGCGGAGATCAGACATCGTTACCCGCAATTTCAAATTGACGACGGAGTACACGGCATCTATCAGGCGGACGGAGGAATCGCGCCGGCGGCAAAGTGCAATGTGGCCCACCAGCGGATGGCGCGCGTCCATGGCGCTACATTATTAGAACGAACCCCGGTCCATTCGATTCATCCGACAGGCGGCGGTTTTGAAGTGATGACAAACACTTCCACATATCGTTGCCGCAAACTGATCATAGCAGGTGGGCCGTGGTCCAACCGGCTTCTTGCAAATTTCGGCATGAAGCGCCCGCTCACCGTCACGCAAGAACAGGTCACGTATTTTGCGACCCCGGATCCGGCGGAATTTGCGCCAGAGCGATTTCCGGTATGGATCTGGATGGACGAGCCAAGTTTTTACGGCTTTCCGGTTTACGGCGAGGCAGGGATCAAGGTGGGACAGGATTGCGGCGGCAAGGAAGTTACACCTGAAACGCGGACGTTCGAACCGGATCTGGAAGCGCAACAACGGGTAGAAGATTTCGTAAAGCAGTATCTTCCGGCCGCTCATGGTCCGATTCTCTATACGAAATCATGTTTGTATACTCTGACGCCGGACCGCGATTTCGTAATCGATTCCCTTCCCGATTTTCCAAACTGCTTTGTAACGATCGGGGCAGGTCATGCGTTCAAATTCGCTTCCGTGATCGGCAAGATTTTGAGTGAGATGGCGATCGACGGCAAAACCGAATCCGGCATTGAACCGTTCCGCATCAGCCGTGAAATCCTGGAGATGGAAAACCCCCCCAAGAATTTCATGGTTTGAGAAGGATTGAAACCACAGATAACCACAGATGAACACAGATTTTAACAACTTCCCATCGGTGTTCATCTGTGTTCATCTGTGGTTCCTTTTCTTAGTCCGAACCCTTTCTCTGCGTCTTTGCGTGAAATCCTAATCCGTATGGTCAATGCCGTATTTTGCCAGCTTGTTATAAAGCGTCTTTCGGTCGATACCCAGAATCTCCGCGGTCTTTACTTTATTCCGCGAAGTCTTCAGATAGACGTAACGAATGTACCGTTTTTCCAGCTCCTCCAGCGGGATTTGTTCATCGAAATCAAATTGTGCTGAAACTGACTGGATCGGACTTCCCAGGTTCAAATGTTCCACCAGAATCGTACCGAGCGGCGCCAGAGTGGCTGCGCGCTGAATCACGTGTTCCAGCTCACGAATATTGCCGGGCCAGTCATATTGGAGCAACGCTTGATACGCCTCGTGCGAAAGACTGATCTTTCGGTCGGGAGGTGAAAACTTTCGCAGAAAATACTGGATCAAGTCCGGCAAATCCTCCCGCCGCTCCCGCAATGGTGGAACCGGAATCGTGATCCCGTTCAGCCGGTAATACAGATCCTGACGAAACTCCCCTTTTTCTACAAGCTGCTTTAAGTCTTTGTTGGAGGATGTCACAATTCTCGTATTGACAGGAATGACCTGATTGCTGCCCACACGTTTGATTTCTTTGTTTTGAAGTACGCGTAACAATCTTGCCTGCATAGCGGGAGAAGTTTCGGAAATCTCATCCAGATAACATGTGCCGCCTTCCGCCGCTTCGAAGATTCCCGGGCGAGAAGCAATCGCTCCGGTAAATGCGCCTTTTTCATGACCGAACAGCTCGGCTTCCAGAAGCGTTTCGGTAAACGCGCTGCAATTGACCGCCAGAAAAGGACGTTTGCGGCGCACACTCTTGTCATGAAGAGCGCGCGCAACTAGCTCTTTGCCGCTACCGGTTTCCCCCAGAATCAGGACCACCGCATCCGAATCGGCGACGCGTCCAATCATCTTATACACTTCAATCATGCTCTTGCTGCGCCCGATAATCGTCTCAAATTCATCGATTTCCGTTTCCTCAAACGAAGCTTTTCGAACGGCCCGGTTGGCAAGCGCCTTTCGCACCATCGCCCGGAGCTCATCGATCTTGAATGGCTTACTAATATAGTCGTAAGCGCCGCCCTGGATCGCTTCAATGGCGGAGCTGCTGGAGCCAAACGCGGTCATCAAAATGATCATCGCTTCGGGTTGCTCTTTCCGGAACCATTCCAGTACTTCCATGCCGTCTGCATCGGGCATGCGCAGATCGCTCAATATTAGATCAAACCGCTGCCTGCGTCCTTCCGCCATCGCGGCGACTCCGCCGTGCACAACGGTAATCGTGCAGTCTTCATTTTTCAGAGCTTGCAGTGTCATGTCCGCGGTAACGGGATCGTCATCCACGATTAACAGATTCGGCTTTTTCATAGGTTTCCTTTTCGATTGGAATATTTGCAATCGGGAACAGAATTGTAAATTCCGCCCCTTGTCCTTGCTTGCTCTCCGCTTTGATTTGTCCTCCGTGCGCCTTCACGATTTCTTTGCAGATTGCCAATCCCAGTCCCGTTCCCTTTCCAAACTCCTTCGTTGAAAAGAACGGGCGAAATAGATTTTTCAGATGGTCGGGGGTCATTCCCTGTCCTGAATCGGAGACCCGTACTTCGGCGGTTTGCGTTTCCGGAAGATATCTTGTCCTGACCCTCAGGGTCCCTCCTTCTTTCATGGCATCCATTGCGTTGCTGAACAAATTGAGAAAGAGCTGTTGGAGCTGATTGGAGTCAGCTTTGATATGAGGAAGACGTGAATCCATCTCCAAAAATGTTTCGATTTTGTGTCCTGTCAGCAGCGGACGAGTCAGCTCGATGACATGCTGCAGCAACGCGTTGAGATCACAATCCTGAAAACGGCTTTCCAATCCGGAAACGTTGGAAAGAAAGTTCCGGATGGTGTCGGAGAGACGTTCTACCTGGGAAAGAAGCAACCGGACACGCTCCCGTTCTTTCGGGGTTTGGTTCGGATTTTCAAGCATCAATTGCAAATGACCGGAAATCGAGCTCAGTGGTGAGCCCAGATCGTGCGCCAACATCGCTGCGACCTGTCCCGCGGTAGCAAGACGGCTCGCGCGTCGCAGCTCGTCCTGAGCCTGAAATAGCTCCAGATTGCGGGCGCGGAGCTCTGCGACGGCGTCTTCCACGCGCTTTTCCAGCATCCTGTTTTGGCGCATGATTTCAGATTGTGCTTCGCCCAGAGCAGCAGCCATCGTATTAAAATCTTCCGCCAGCATTCCGATTTCATCTGCGCCGCGCGGCTTGACCCGCGTATCAAAACGGGATTGCTTGACTTCGTTCATCGCAGAAACAATCTCCGCCAGCGGACGCCGGATTGTCAACTCCAAATAGATATTCATTGTGAGCAGCATGACAATTAATCCAACAAGCAGGACAAGCAAAGTTCCTGCCCTTACAGCCGAAATGAGGCCTTTATATTGCGAAAAATTCAGGGTGACAGCCGTCAATCCAACGACAGTTCCTCCGCTGAGAATCGGATATGCAAATTCCCAGTATTCCTTTTCTTTATATTGAAACTCAAAGCGAAACGGCGTTCTCCTGCTCAAAGCTGTTGTGTACAACTGGGTATTATTCGGGAGACTGGTGGATTCTGCCGCGATAAACGGAGTCATCAAACTGCCGACTCGACGGAAGACCGTGATTCGTGAAATTTCCGGACTCTCGGAAAGCAGGCGCTCTGCGGAATTCTGAACTTTTGCCGGATCAAAAAAGTTGGAAAGCTGATCCTGGAGAGATCCTGCAATGGCGCCGGCCTGCTGTTGCATTTCAGATTGCAGATAGCCGCGCAAAATCCGTTCAATAAAAAAGAACAAACCCGCGCAAATGGCGATCACAATCACCGAAGTAAACAGGAAAAACTTCCATTTTAACCCGAGTCGCGAATACCATCGCATGTTCTAATTATTGTAGCGCGAGCATGTTACCCGCCACTGTGGTAATTGTACTCATAATGATGTGGACAAATTCCACACGCCTTCTTTTCACTGAGCTAACAACTGGACGTGGTAGCGGATGGCACGGCAGTTGCTTCAGTCCTGGAACAAGGAGAATTCATTCGAATCTCCGAAAGAGCATCCCTCCTAGCGATGCAGTCCCCACACCAGGGACCCATTTCTCCCAGATGGGTCCCTGTTAATTTTGCGGCAAAGACTTGTAACGTTCGTTCTTGTAGGGGCTGAGCATTTTCCACCGCAGTTCTGAGTCAGCCGAAATCGGTATCCTCTTGCAACGGCTTTCGGTTTCTATTGGGGGAAAAACTGCTCAGCCCGTCATACGAAATTCAAAATCATGACACTGCCGTGCCGGGCTGTGCATTTGCTCGCACTTTGTGGCCCAAGAAATTGCTTCTCGACCTATCATCACTTTGTGACGACTACGGATCGGCTGGCAAATGCACGGCCCCTACAAGTAATGATAGAATCCAAACACTGTGGGAAAAACAACAAGAGATTTTAGTCGGCGTGAGTTTCTGCAAAGCGCCGGCGCAACGCTTCTTCTTGCCGCTTCCGGAAGCCGCCTGATCGCAAATTCTGAAACATCACGGAAAGTACTGATTCTGGGCGCGGGACTGGCCGGTCTTTCATCCGCCTACGAGTTGAAGAAGGCAGGATTCGAAGTCACTGTGCTGGAGGCCCGTTCCCGTCCCGGAGGGCGTGTGTTTACCGCGAGAGATCCGTTTGCGGATGGCTTGTACGCGGAAATGGGCGCCGAATACGTCGATGCTAAAGACGAGTTCATGCACCGGTACTGCAAGCAATTCGACCTTAAGGTCCTCACCGCAAAACTGTATGATGCAATTTTTGTTCGCGGGAAATCATTTCAGATGGATTCGTTCAAGAAGAACAAAGAACAGCTTCCTTTCGAAGGCGCAAAACCGGGAATGTTGTTCGGTCAGGAAACGGAATATACAAAACGACTCGTTACGATGGTGAAGGATCCGGAAAAGCTCCCTCCGGAAATCTTGAAATTGGACAATCTCTCGGTTGCGGAGCTTTTAACGCGCGAAGGAGCTCCCAAAGATATTTTGACTCTCTATACCTACCTGAATGCGACGGAAGAAACCGCGCGACCGGAACAGATGTCTGCTCTTTCCATGCTTCGCAGTCACCTCCAACAAAGCGCATTCAGCGAGCTGCAGGATGAAGGAAGAATCTTTGGTGGAAACGATCAATTGCCAAAAGCATTTGCGAAGTCGCTGTCCGCGGAAATCCTGTATGATCGCCCTGTGCGAAAGATTGCTCACGATCAGAACAGCGTGGAAGTCTGGTTTGAAGAAGAAGGACAAATGCGATCGATTCGTTCGCCAAATCTGGTCATTGCGATTCCATTTTCAGTGCTGCGCGAAATTGAAATAGTGCCGGAGTTTTCTGCCGGCAAAATGAAATGCATCCGGACGTTGTCCTACGGTCACGGGATGAAAATTGCGATGCAGTTCCGGCGCAGGTTCTGGGATGAGCCGGGAAGTCCCGGGCAGCGGGTGTTTACGGATACGCGATTACGCCGAATTTATCACATGTCGATCGATCAACCGGGTCCGCGTGGAATCCTGATGTCTTTTACCTCCGCGGAAGACGCAGAAAAGCTGGGTGAACTGGCAGAATCGGATCGATTGAACATCGCTCGCCAGGAGGTCACAAAAGTCTGGGCGGAAGCTCCGCAATTCTGGGAAGGCGGCGCCAGTAAGTATTGGAACCAGGATCCATGGCTGAAGGGTAGTTACTCTTTTACCGGTGTCGGGCAGGATCTCAACTATCTGGATCTGGCAAAAGCGCCCGAAGGACGCGTCCATTTCGCCGGGGAGCATACCTCTCCGTTCCGCGCTTCCATGAATGGCGCGATTGAATCGGGCGTCCGGGCTTCTCAGGAAATTCTCTTGCGCAGTTAACGCGCCTGCCTTATCCTTAGCTGCATCGCTTTTTCAAGAATAGGAGATTTACATGAAGTTTTTTTGGATCGCACTTGTGTGTTCTATCATCCTTGCAGTTCAGGCAAAAGCGGAAGAACCTGCGCTAAAAGATCAGAAAGAAAAGGTCAGTTACAGCATCGGATTGAACATCGGAGCCAATTTGAAAGCTCAGAAAATCGACATCAATCCTGATCTTCTCGCCCGCGGGCTCAAGGATGCCCTGACGGGAACGAAACCTTTGCTTACTGAAGAAGAAATCAAAGACGTTCTCACCACCTTTCAAAAGGAAATGACTGCCAAGACCGATGCAGCCAGGGCGGCAGTGAGTGAACAGAACAAATCCGAAGGCGTTGCATTTCTGGCAGAAAACGCGAAAAAAGAAGGCATCGTCACGCTTCCGAGCGGTTTGCAGTACAAGGTAATCACTCCTGGAACCGGCGCAAAGCCAAAAGCCACAGATACGGTCGTTACAAATTATAAAGGCACGCTGATTGATGGCACTGAGTTCGATAGCTCTTACACTCGTGGGGAGCCGGCCGAATTCCCGGTAAGCAAAGTGATCGCGGGATGGACCGAAGCTTTACAGTTAATGCAGACAGGCGCCAAATGGCAACTGTTTATTCCGTCGGATCTCGCTTATGGCGAGAAAGGATACGAGGGCGTCATCGCTCCAAATTCAGTATTGATCTTCGAACTTGAACTGATCTCAATTAAATAGCTCGGATCGGATTTTCACCACAAAGGCACGAAGGCACCAAGAACTGGAATGAGGCTTTGAAGCGGTAAACGGTTCACAAAAAGACTCCTGTGGAAGCGATAAACCTCTAAGGCCGCAAAGTGCGCCGGGCGCCGTAGGCGGACTTTCAAAACAAATACTGCAAAAACAAAAAGCGTATTTACTACTTTGTTCCTTCGCTGTTGGGTTTGCTTTTTGTTTTGCAATATTTTTTGAAAGTCCGAAGGACCGGCGGCTGCCACTTCTTCTCAGTGAACTCTGTGCGCTCCGTGGTTGAATCTTTTCTCTTCGACTTCGTGTCTTTGTGCCTTTGTGGTAAATTCCTAACCGATGTATTATGCCGGAATGCGTGCTCTACGACTCGCTACGATTCTGATTTTGGTCTGCGCCTTTCCGCTGCTCGCTGAGCGGGAAAAAGTACTCAAACAGATCGATCTGCCTCACCATTACTACTACCGTGAGATGTATCTTCCGCAACTAACGAGCGGTCCAAGCTCCGCATCCTGGTCGCCTGATTCAACCGAACTCGTCTATTCGATGGCAGGCTCCTTATGGCGCCAGGCGTTGGACTCCAGAACAGCCGTGCAACTGACCGCGGGCCCGGGTTACGATTACCAGCCTGATTGGTCCCCAGATGGAAAGTGGATCGTTTTTGCGCGTTACGATCGCGACGCCGTGGAATTGCAGCTCCTGGAAATCGCAACCGGTCTGGTACAGCCGCTGACTTCCGGTGGGGCGGTCAATGTGGAACCGAAGTGGTCACCGGACGGAAAAAGAATCGCATTCGTATCCACTACCGACACAAAACACTTCCATGTTTTCAAGGCTGATTTCACGGATGGAAAACTCACCAATGCCACACAGCTCATCCAGGAGCAAAAGAGCGATTTATCCCGCTATTATTACAGCCCGTTCGATCATGAGATCAATCCGACCTGGTCGCCTGATAGCAGTGAAATCATTCTTGTTTCCAACCGGGGCCACATTCATGGAACGGGTGGATTCTGGCGCATGAAAGCGCAAGCGGGAGCGGAGGCCAGAGAAATCCGGTACGAAGAAACGAACTGGAAAGCGCGTCCGGATTGGTCACCCGATGGAAAGCGTGTGGTTTACAGCTCGTATCTGGGGCGGCAGTGGAATCAGATCTGGATCATGACATCCGAAGGAGGCGATCCATTCCCCCTGACGTATGGGGACTTTGATAATACAGCTCCGCGTTGGTCGCATGACGGCAAGAAAATCGCTTACATCTCAAATAGAAATGGGGACACATCACTCTGGATCCAGGACGCGATGGGCGGTCATTTGAGACAGATCGATGTCTCAGAAAGAAAGTATCTGCGTCCTATGGGAACCATTCATCTTGTAATCTTGGATTCTGAAGGGAAACCCGCTTCCGCGCGTGTCTCAATTACAGATGAAGACCGACGGGCTTATTCTTCTGCCATGATGCACGCAGATGACAGCTTTGATCGAACGGAGCGCTCCGTCGAAGCACACTATTTCCACTCTGCCGGCGAGTCTTGGATCGCCGTTCCTGCAGGAAAAGTCACGATCGATGTCCTCAAAGGATTTGAAAACGAATTTGTTCATCGCGAAATTACGCTCGGCGAAAACAAGAAAGAGACAGTTCAAGTCCGCCTTCGGAAGATTTCCATGCCGGCTTCGTGGCGCGACTGGATCAGTGCCGATCTTCATGTCCACATGAATTACGGCGGCACATACCGGAACACGCCCGAGCATTTGATGGAACAGGCCTCGGCAGAGGATCTGGATGTAGTCAACAGCCTGATTGTGAACAAGGAACAGCGGATTCCAGACATCGCGTACTTTACCGGAAAACCGGATGATTCGGCGGATGGGAAAACCATGGTATTGCAAAGCCAGGAATTTCACACAAGCTTCTGGGGGCATCTGGGTCTTCTGGGTTTAACCGAAAATATTCTGATTCCTGATTATGCCAACTATCCGAACACTGCCGCTGCGAGTTTGTACCCAACGAATAGCGTAGTAGCAGATCTGGCGCACGCTCAGAATGCGCTGGTTGGATACGTCCATCCGTTTGATCCGGGACCGGAAATCTGGAAGGAAAATTTCGCGCGCGCTACCTGTAGACGTGGCCCTCGGCAAAGCGGATTATCTCGAAGTTGTTGCTTTCAGCGATCACATCACCACGGCCGGCGTCTGGTACCGGTTGTTGAATTGCGGTTTCCGGCTGCCTGCGGGCGCGGGGACAGATGCGATGGTAAATTATGCTTCGCTGCGCGGCCCCGTAGGAATGAATCGCGTATATGTCCAAGCGGCGGCTCCGCTGGATCGCGGGCGGTTCCTGGATGCATTGCGACAGGGAAAAAGTTTCGCGACAAACGGTCCGCTGGTTGGCCTCACGATCAATGGAAAAGAAATCGGGGGGGAAATAATTCTTCCGGCCGGAAAACATCAACTTTCATTTGACGCGTTTTTGCGGTCCATCGTGCCCGTGGATCATCTCGAAATTGTGTTTAACGGAATCGTTGTGAAGCAACTGGATTTGAAGGCAGGACATACAACAGCCGATGTAACCGGTCTGCTCCCGGTGGAAAGAAGCGGCTGGTTTGTTCTTCGGGCGTGGAGCGAAAAGAGCGAATATCCGGTGCTGGATAAGTATGCTATGCCACAACGAGTCCGATTTATGTGACCGTCGGAGAAAAACCGGCCCGGTCTTCAAGAAGATGCCGCGTACTTCATGGAGTGGATCGACCAGGTTGCAAAAGAGGCGGATTTGCATCAAGGTTACAATACCGGACAGGAAAAAGCGGAAACGCTTGAGATTCTTGCGAAAGCAAAAGCAATCTTCGAAGGTTTGAAATAGAGATGGGCGCCAAAATCGATCCGGAAGCTGATTTTATTTCGGGAATTTTCAGATTCTTGCGATCGCTGGTGCGAACGCTGTCCGATGACCTCACGTTGTCTTCTTTATTTTCAGGAATCCAGACAGCGCGGCGAACACCTGTCTAAGGGAGAAGACCCCGACGATCTCGAACTTGTATTGCAGGACGTGGAAGAAAATCTGAAAGAAGCGATGGATATGTGCCGTCAGTTGATCGAGAACAAGGAGATCGAAGTCGACGAAGCGGAAGAGCCGATTGTCCTGCCTGAACGAATCAACCTGTCCGGAAGCCCGCTTCATATCAAAGCGCATAAATTTGCAATGGATTGCCACCACTTTCTGGATCCGCTGAGCAGTTATCTTCACGAAGAGGAAAGCAACGGCGCCGATCCTTCGCGAATGGCCCATCTACAGGATTGTTTTGAAGTGCTCTCCTGGTATCACATGCAAATCGCGGTCAAATTGGATCGCGCACTCGGCGGAAGAAAAAGAAAATCTGCGATCGAAGGATATCCCAACGACTCGGACGGTAGCGCAAAAGTGGCATACCTTGGTCTTCTCCGCTCGCTTGATGCGCTCACAAAAGTCTACGAACAGAACAAGCCGATGCATGCCGACATCATGCCTTTATTAAACATGATCTATGAACTGATTGAAGATGTGGATCGGGAATTTCCCGGTCACAAGACGTTTCAACGTCCGGGGTTTGATCACTAGAATGTCTGATGTCACTTTGATTTTTGGAAAAGATAGCTGCCCATACACAAGCGAGGCTCGCCAGGATTACGCGCGACAAGGAAAGAAGTTTGAATACATCAATGTGATCCGAGATCCTTCCCAGCTCAAGCGTATGCTCGAGTTTTCCGGTGGAGTGCGTGAAGTTCCCGTGATAGTTGAAGAGGGACGGGTCACGATCGGATACAACGGCGGCACCTGAGAAGTCTAGCTAGCCGCCAGTTTGGAGGCACAACGCGACGACCCGCCCCTTAAAGTATGAAATCGTGGAGCACATGGAGAATTCAGGACCTGTAACCAAAGATGTGAACGGTATAGACGCGAATGCTTTTGAGCGCGAAGCTACCACAGATCTGAAAGATTCCACACCGGACAAACCGCGTGGATTGCCGCTTCACAGACGAATCCTTCTCGGACTATTTGCCGGAGTCGTTGCAGGCGTCCTGGTAAATTCTATTGTGGGTGGGAATGATCCCCGTGTTGCCTGGATTATAAGACACGTTACAGAACCGATCGGACATCTTTTCTTGCGGTTGCTTCTGATGAGCGTCATCCCTCTGGTTTTTTCTTCACTTGTAATCGGCGTTGCCGGAATCGGCGACATCAGAAAGCTAGGGCGCATCGGTTTGAAAACGTTCGTATATACACTTGTGATTTCGGCAATCTCCGTACTGATCGGGATCGGAGCCGTGAATCTGGTAAAACCCGGAAAGAGAGTCGATGCAGCGACCGCAGCCGCGCTGGAACAAACCTACGGCGTCGAGGCATCCAAACAGATGGAGAAAGTGCGAAAAACAGGCGATAACGATTCGCCGATGATGACAGTCGTGAAGACACTCATTCCTTCCAACCCGGTTGCCGCAGTCGCAAGCGAGACACCGAACATGCTGCACTTGATGGCTTTTAGCGTCATCCTCGGCCTGGCGATCACTCTGACCAGATCCGATGTTTCGGCGCCTTTGCTCGGGGCCCTCGACGGTCTATTTCACGCGTCTACCAAGATCATCGACATGATCATGAAAATTGCGCCCTTTGCCGTGGCGTGCCTTCTGTTTAACAACATTGCCCGTTTTGGAATGGATCTATTGCAGGCGCTCGCGTGGTTTTTCTTTACGGTCCTTGCCGGATTGGCAATTCATATGTTTGTGATTTATTCCATTTCTGTTTCCGTTCTTTCCCGTATCCCGCCACTGGAGTTCTTCCGACGCGTAAAAACGGTCATGCTCACGGCTTTTTCCACGTCTTCATCGAATGCAACGTTACCGACAGCATTGCGAGTTTCCGAAACAAATCTCGGTGTCCCGCGTGAGATTAACAGTTTTGTGTTGACGATCGGCGCAACTGCAAATCAAAATGGCACGGCGCTTTATGAAGGCGTGACTGTTCTGTTTCTGGCACAACTTTCCGGTATCGATCTTTCGGTGGGCACGCAGATTCTTGTAGCTTATCTCGCCATTCTGGGAGGAATCGGAACGGCCGGCGTTCCTTCCGGCTCGATTCCTTTTATTATCGTGGTATTGACCCAGATCGGAATCAATCCATCCTTGATTGCAATCGTTCTTGGTCTGGATCGCATCCTGGATATGTGCCGCACGACTCTGAATGTCGTCGGAGATCTCACGGCTGCGACTTATGTTGCCCGCTCCGAAGGATACGAGCTGCTCAAAACGCACTGAAAGCCGCCAGATGGTGTACAATAGTCGATAATTTCGGACTCTGGGAGGTATAGAGATGATTTCAAACCATCCAAGGTTTCTTTCTTTTTCTATATTTCTTCTGCTTCTATTGATCTGCCCCGCAGCAAATGCTTCAGTCCTCCCAAACGGGTTTGCGGAAACCACAATCGTCTCGGGTCTTTCGAGTCCTACGGCGATGGAGTTTGCTCCTGATGGCCGAATTTTCGTGTGTGAACAGGGTGGAAACCTGCGCGTAATTAGCGGCGGCTCACTACTGGCTACGCCCTTCTTGACGGTTACCGTCAATTCCTCCGGGGAACGAGGACTACTCGGTGTTACTTTTGATCCAAATTTCGCAACCAATCATTTCGTGTATATCTACTACACGGCAACAACTCCTGCGATCCACAATCGCATCAGCCGCTTTACCGCGAATGGAAACGTGGCGGTAGCAGGAAGCGAAGTAATAATTCTGAATCTGGATAATTTGAGTGGAGCTACAAATCACAATGGCGGCGCAATCCATTTTGGACCGGACGGCAAGCTGTATGCGGCCGTCGGGGAGAATGCAACCGGATCCAATGCTCAGAGTTTTGCAAATGTTCTGGGGAAAATACTTCGTTTGAATTCGGACGGCACGATTCCTGCGGACAATCCTTTTCTAGCGCAAACATCCGGAAAGAATCAGGCGATCTGGGCAATGGGATTGCGCAATCCATTCATGTTTGCCTTTCAACCAGGCACGGGGCGCATGTTTATCGATGATGTTGGTCAAAACACATGGGAAGAAATTAACGACGGCATCGTGGGCTCAAATTACGGATGGCCAAACGCAGAAGGTGTCGCAAGCTGCACCACTTACCGTTGTCCGCTCTTTGCCTACGGACACGGTAGCGGCAGCACACTGGGATGCGCGATCACCGGCGGTACATTTTACAATCCAACAACGGCACAGTTTCCAGCAAGTTATGCCGGCAAGTATTTTTTTGCGGATTATTGCAGTAATTGGATCCGTCTATTCGATCCATCCACCAATACGGCAACCGGTTTTGCTACCAGCATTTCAGGCAACCCGGTGGATCTGAAAGTTCAGCCGGACGGCAGCCTCTATTATCTCGCCCGCAGCGGTGGTGTCGTTCAAAAAATCACATATACCGCAAGCGAGGCGCCGAGCATTACAACACATCCGGCCAACAAGACTGTTTCAGTTGGTGCATCTGCAACATTTACTGTCGTTGCATCCGGAACAGCGCCACTCAGCTACCAATGGGAAAAAAACCATGTGGGTATCTCAGGCGCAACCTCTTCAAGCTATACTCAGACTAACGCACAGTTGTCCGATAGCGGCGCACTTTTCCGCTGCGTGGTCACAAACAGTTTCGGAAACGCCACCAGCAACGATGCTACTCTCACCGTAACGCCGAACGGCGCACCCACAGGTACGATCGATACGCCTGTTGTTGGAACGTTTTACAGCGGTGGTGAAACGATTAGTTACTCTGGAACCGGAACAGACCCCGAGGATATTACGATTCCGGCAAGTGGATTTACATGGCAGGTCGATCTGCATCACGATCAGCACACCCATCCGTTTATCGCGCCTACAACCGGATCGAAGACCGGATCGTTTACACTTCCGGTGACCGGCGAGACCAGCGATAACCAGTGGTACAGAATTTATCTTACAGTCAAAGATTCCGGCGGATTGACTCACACTTCGTATCGTGAAATCTTTCCGCGAAAAGCCACCATCACGCTTGCATCCAACCCAACCGGCTTGCAGTTGAAATTAGACAGCATACCCGTCACCGCGCCTTATTCGTTTGTTGGTGTCGTCGGAATGCAGCGCACGATCGAAGCGGTTTCGCCGCAAACGGTCGGCGCAACAACCTATAACTTTGTCTCGTGGTCGGATAGCGGCGCGATCAGCCATCTAATCTCCACTCCATCTTCAAACACCACATATACGGCTACATTCAGCTCAAATGCGCCAACCGGAAACGGATTGACCGGCACCTATTTCGATAACAATAACTTCACCCTTCAGAAATTGATTCGCGTAGATCCCACAGTGAATTTCAACTGGGGAAAAGGATCGCCGGCTGCCGGCATTGCTGCCGATACATTTAGCGTTCGTTGGGCCGGCCAGGTGCAACCACAGTTCACAGAAACATACACATTCTACGCAAACGTGAATGATGGTGTTCGTCTTTATGTGAATGGCCAGTTGATCATCAACGCATGGGTCAACAATGCCGGAGAGCGGACCGGCACAATTGCGCTGACAGGCGGGCAAAAGTATACGATCACGATGGAGTACTTTGAGAAGAATGCCACGGCAAGCGCGATCCTGTCCTGGTCCAGTCCGAGCCAGGCAAAGCAGGTGATCCCGCAGTTGCGGTTGTACAGCCAGTAGGAGCTGAGCATGTTCCGACGAAGTTTTGTTCCGAATGCTCAGCGGAGCAGTTCCCGCGCTTTGGCATGATTGTGATGGCTGCAGAAAATGCTCAGCCCGCCTAGCGAAGTGCGAATCATCCATGCAACAACGGGCCGTGCATTTGCATGCACTTCAACGATCTAAAAATTGCTTTCCCGGAAACACCACTTTGACGATCGGTCTGCTTCACACGGCAAATGCATGGCCCCTACAAGGCGGCAAGTGCATGTCCCTACACGTCCAGTTCGGCGAAGAGAAGCAACGGTTCGTGCTCCTGGGACGGCTCAGCGCGGGCTACAATTCTTTCCGGCGTTGCGATGAGACTGCGACCCTGGATGGGATGGCCGAATGTCGTGCCCACACCGCAAGTCTTGACGATCGAGCAGTGAATCTTACGCGCTCCATCTAAGAAAATAGAGCGATCGCGTTCGAACTTCTCTTCGATCGTCTCTCCCTGGCGGAACGGGGATGCGGTTGGAACAAACGTGATCTGACAGCCGAGTGATCCAAGCTCCTCAAACGAACGCTCACTCAATATGTCGGCGCAAATCAAAACTCCCGCCCGGACATTTCTCACATCAAATACCTTGAACTCGGTACCCTGCAAAACTCCCCTTGCCTGCTCTCCCGAAGTTGGGTGGACCTTACGATAGAAGCCAACCTCGCGGCCCGCTTCGAACACATAGCACGTGTTGTAGTAGCCCTGCGGAGTCTTTTCCGTCAGAGTTCCGCCGATCAGAACTCCATCGAATTCTTTGGATACACCGGCGAGATAGCTCTTGCGCTCCAGATAGTTCGAGGCCGCCTGTTCCAGATTCTGAATCTGTTTTGAGAGCGGATAGTGTTCCGGTAGACATACAAAGTCGGGAGCGTATTCGCGGATCCGTTTTAGAGTTTCTTCCGAAAGAGGTTTATGCAGCGGCTGCTGACAGGCAATGGTTCGAACGTTCATGGAATCTGCTGAAATAGATCGATCCAGCGGGCGGTTCTGCGAAGATAACTTTCCTGCGCCGCCTTGCCTCTTTTCCTGTATGCGTGTTCATAGGAAAGGTATCGGTTCCCGAATTTCTTATTTCGAATTGCAGGCTCAATCTGCGTTCCTTCATGCCATTCGTTAAATGTGAGAATTGCGACGAATTCCGGTTCCGCAACAAGTGCTCTTTCCCACCATTTGTCATATGTCTTTCCATGAGCGCGGGGACGATACAACGACGATTTGTTTCTAAACGTCCTGTTTACATTGAAACCGGGCGAAACACAGGGAATGAAAATGCTGTCTTCGCTGCGCACAGCTTCCGTGATCCCGGGATAAAGATCCATGATTGGCTGGACCGCCTCATACGCGAAAATTCCATCGGCGTGTGTCCGGTCAATCAAACTGGCATCCGTCGATTGGAGTAAAAGAATGGAATCGCACAGGCTGATATGAACTGCGTCCGACAGCCGTCTCAATTCCTCATCGGAAAAATCGGGCTGATACAAAAAAATAAACGTCCTGCGAGCGGAACTCTTTCCGTAATTCGTTTTTCTGGCAAACCGAAAAAAAGCGGGATGGTTTTCGTATTGTTCATGTATGTATTCGATATCGGAAAGAACGCCGGCAGAGGATCGCCCCTCATACGGCTCAATCAGGAACGCAACCTTCAGGTTGTAATCGGCAGCGGCATCCAGGACAGATCTTGCGACTGCATTCGTAGGATCGTCTCGCCCCCACCAGGAGTAGATCAGAACATTCAGATTGGCGCCAGCAATCCATCGCATATGTTGATCGATAGTCGCAATGTTGCGGCTGCTGTAAGAACCGAGTTTCGGATAGTAAGCAGACGAAAGATCCTCAGGAGGCTGATGGCCGTAATCCTGCCAGTGGATCCACTGAGAATCTGATTCTTCGTTTCCATACCAGGCATAATAATAAATGAAGGCCAGTCGTTCTTGATCCGCAAACGACGAACCGGTGAGCAGGAGTAAACAGAAAAATGCGAGAATGATTCGTCTTGTCATGACAATTTGATAGTAGTCATCCTGTACCGGTGGCGTCAACGCAATGCGAAAGGAGGTATGTAACCAAATGGTTACATAAAGCAGGTAGGAGCGACCCTTGTGGTCGCCCTGACGAAAGTGCAATTTTCTATTGCGGGCGACCACAAGGGTCGCCCCTACCACGCTGTGTTAAACTTCCCATTACGCATATGGGGAAAGACGAAGAATTATTGGCACAGAAGTATTTGAGTCTGGCGACACTCTACTATTCGCGGGGCAAGATTCAGGAATCTCGGGAGCTTCTGGAAGTTTCCCGATCGCGATTTGCAAACGTTTCAAAAACTCACTTTCTACTGGGGAAAATCTACTTGGAAACCTGGGATCAGGAACACGCCTTGACCGCTTTTTTGAAAGCACGCGATCTCGATCCATTTTATGAGGACATTTACAAACATCTCGGGAATATCCTGTCCGGATTAGGGCGCCCGGAAGAAGCGCTGGAATCGTTTGTCGATGCCTACATATTGTCCGGCGCCGCGGACAGTAGCAAAACATCCTACTATCAGACGCAAATCCGAAGATTACTATCCGACCTCAACCGCACGGACGCACAAACATACAATGACCTGTTTCAAAAACGGAAAAAAGTATTTCAGGATCTTGCGGATTCGCTTTCCCTCAAAAAGTCCGTTGTAGTCACGGAAGAAGTCCGTACTCTGGTCGACCCTTCCCTTCCGGCGCTTGTGGATGAGCTCAAGCGCTTCTCGATCATGAATGGTCTTTCCAACGAAGAACTGATTGCGGCGGCAAGCATCACTACGATGCGATCCATAAGGGCGAATGAAGTTATTTTCCGGGAGGATGATCTCTCGCAAGGCATTTTCTTTATTCAAAGCGGGTCGGTCCGTATTCTCAAGTCCACACCCTTTGGAGAACAGGTACTCGCATGGCTGGGAGCCGGTGAATTCTTTGGAGAAATGGATTTTATAGATTCATTGCACTACTCGGCCGATGCGATTTCTAATGAAGATTCTGTTCTGCTTTCCATATCTAAAGAGAAGCTGGAAGAACTGCTCCAAAACAGGAAATCCCTTGCGGTCCAGTTCTACTGGCATTTTTGGAGAACGCTGTCCCACCAGATCCGCGAGACGAATGAGTTATTGAAGTCGTTTTTTCTGGATGCGAATTCGTCCGACAAGGAGAACAGGATGAACGCCGGGAATGTCGGAGAGGCGATCCGAGTCGATTTGGAAAAGAAGATGGCGGTACTGAAAGAAAAAGGGCTATCGGCCAGGGATTTACGGCTGCTTGCCACGTTCAGTCACGAAGAGTTTTTCCGGAGCGGTCAGACGATTTTTATAGAAGGAGACACGGGCGAAGAATTGTACATCATCCTAGAAGGACAGGTCCGGATCAGCAAGTTTATTCCGGGTGTGGGGGAAGAAGCGTTGGCCATTCTGGAAAAGGGAGATTTTTTCGGAGAAATGGCGCTGATCAACCAGGCGCCGCGGTCCGCTCACGCCAGCGCTCATACGGACGTAACAGTTCTTCCCATTGAGAGTGGATTGCTTACGGATATTCTCTCGCGCGACGTCTCCAGCAGCTACGACTTTTTATATATTCTGTGCAAAATCCTGTCCCATCGTCTGCGGGAAATCAATCTCAAGATCTACCAGTGGCGGATTATGTCCGGCGGGTTCTAGATCTATTTCGAGAAACTTGCGATGGCTTCTTTCGTATCTTCGAACGTATCAAAAATCGTCATCAACTGAGTGATCTGAAGCAGATCCTTGATCTTCTTCGTAAGGTTGGATAACTTGAGTTCTCCACCACGATTCTTGACAGAGGTATAAACGCTAACCAACTCACCTACCCCGGCCGAATCCATGTAAGAAACTCCGCTCAGATCCAGGACAAGCAGCTTTTTGTCTTCCGTGAGGAGTCTGGTAATTTCCTCCCGTAACAAAACATCTCCTTCACCGATCGTTATTTTCCCTTTCGGCTCAATGATTACGATTGAACCCTCTTCACGACGTCCGATTTTCATAGGAGCACCTTCCTTACAAAGTTATTGGGGTAGAGTAAACCACAAACTGTTGGACAATCAAAACAGGGAATTGTTCCAACTGGAACTATTCTAATGCAGGATTCTCTCTACTTCAAGAACACCCTCCAGCGACCGGATTGCGGCGACAACACGGTCCAGGTGCCTGAGATCCAAAATTTCCAGCGTCATTTCAATCTGTCCATGCTTGTCCGGAAATGTCTGTGCCTGCACGCTCTTAATGTTTGTCTTTACTCCCACAATCGCGGAAGAAACATCTGCAAGCATACCGGGCTTATCTTCTGTCCAGATCGAGATTTTCACCTCTTGTGGAGCCTCGGCCTTGCCGCTCCATTCCACATCGATTCGGCGTTCCGGATTGAACAGTAATTTTTCTAGATTTGGACACCTGGCCGAATGCACTGAAATCCCCTTTCCACGAGTAATGTACCCGATGATCGGTTCGCCCCGGATCGGGTTGCAGCATTTTGCCAGATAGACGAGCAGATCGTGAGAACCGTGCACTTTCACCGTTTCGTCCGCGACCATGCCGAAAGCTTTTTTTACGGCGGTAGTAAACTTGGATTCATCCGGCGCTTCAGGAGAAGGAGGAGCAGCTGCTTCAGGCACCGCAGGCGCGGGAATCAGCCTTTCGACAACCTGTTTCGTGGAGAGTTTTCCGTAACCGATGGAACTGTAAAGGTCCTCGAGCTTGGCGCATCCGTATTCGGGGAGCAAAGCGATGAGCTGATCTTCTTTCAACACTTTTTTCACATTGAGTTTGTGTCGCCGGATCTGTTTCTCCAGCAGCTTCTTTCCGAGTTCAATCGCTTTGAGACGTTCGTTTGCATTCAACCATTGCTTGATTTTGTTTCTTGCGCGGGAAGTCGTTACGATTCCAAGCCAGTCGCGGCTCGGAGTGTGATTCGGCTGTGTCAGGATCTCCACAATATCGCCGTTTTTCAGTTTGTACCGGAGGGTAACCAGCTTTCCGCTCACCCGGGCGCCGACACATTGATGACCGATATCCGTATGGATGCTATACGCAAAATCCAGCGGAGTAGCTCCGCGAGGGAACTCTTTGATGTCCCCCTTTGGGGTGAATGCATAGACCTCTTCCGGATACAGCTCCACTTTCACTGCATTCATGAAATCGCGGTTATCGCTAACTTCGCGGTGCCATTCCAGCAAGTGGCGCAGCCATCTCAATGCCTCTTCATCGCGGCCGCCCGCTACTTTGCCTTCTTTGTATTTCCAATGTGCCGCAATCCCTTCTTCTGCGACGCGATGCATTTCCTGGGTCCGGATCTGAACTTCAAATTGGACTCCTTTCTCTGAAACAACGGATGTGTGAAGAGATTGATACAGATTCGGCTTGGGAAGCGAAATAAAATCCTTAAAGCGTGTGGGGATCGGGCGCCAGAGCTGATGAATAATGCCGAGGATGGCGTAACAATCCTTGATCGAACCGGCGATGACACGAAACGCGACAAAATCATAGACCTTATCCAGATCGACCCTCTGGCGCCGCATCTTATCGTAAATGCTGTAGATCCCTTTGATCCGGTAGAGGATGTCCGCCTGAATCTGGTTCTCGCGCATCTTCTTCCTCAACATGCTGAGGATGTCTTCCGCAAATCCTTCCACCTGTTTCTTCTTGATCTCCACTCTTGCCTGCAAGCTGTTGTATCCTTCGGGATCCAGATGCATCAGCGAAAGGTCCTGCAGCTCACTCCGCATCTTTCCCATTCCAAGGCGATACGCGATCGGCGCATAGATTTCCATCGTCTCTTTCGCAATGCTGAAGCGTTTATCCTGAGGCAAGAACTTCAAGGTCCGCATGTTATGAAGCCGATCGGCCAGTTTGACAAGAATGACGCGTAAGTCGTCCACCATCGCGAGAATCATCTTCCGAAAATTTTCAGCTTGCTGCTCTTCTTTGGAACGGAACTGCGCCCGGCTGATCTTGGTTACGCCATCCACAACATGCGCGATTTCTTTCCCGAAATACTTTTCGATCTGTTCCACAGATGTCGTACTGTCCTCCACAACATCATGAAGGAGACCAACAGCGATGGAACTGGGATCTAGTTTCATGTCGCAAAGGATCGAGGCAACTTCCAGGGGATGGGTCAAATAGGGCTCTCCGGACTGACGGAGCTGTTCTTTATGTACCAGGGCCGAATAGATATAAGCCTGGCGGATCAGATCCGTATCAGCATTTTTCTGATACTTTTCGACCTTTTCAATGATGTCTTCGATGCGGATCATAGTGAAGTACTACAGATTCTAGGGAACGGCCCCTCTACCGTCAAGCTCCATGGAGCGCAGGCGTCCTCGCCTGCATTATGGGTCGCAGGCATCTTGCCTGCACGATGAGCCGCCAAATGATAGAATATCAAATATGGGTCCACTTGGTTTCCAGGAAGTTCTTTTGATCCTGATTATTGCGTTGGTGATCTTCGGACCCAAGAAGCTGCCGGAACTCGGCCGTTCACTGGGCAAGACTCTTGCGGAATTTCGGCGCGCTTCGAACGAAATTAAGAACAGCATCGAAAAAGAGATCGAAGAAACAGAGCACAAGTAAGCCGTGCATCCCGTATCACCCCTTTCCCAGTCCGAACTTTCCACTGATTTCAATGACGATGGTCTGTCCGAGCAAAGCCGGATGACGATCTGGGAACATTTGGAAGAGCTTCGCAAGCGCCTGATCATCTCGATCGCTTCTGTATTTGTTGGGTTTGTGGGTTGCTGGTTTCTTCGAGAATTTCTTTTTGATATTGTCCAGGCCCCGTTCCTTCAATTCGTTGAAAAAGGAGACAAGCTTTCCTTCATTTCCCTGACCGAACCTTTCCTTGTCTACATGAAACTTTCAGGATTGGGCGCGTTGATTCTTACATCTCCGCTGTTGATTACCCAGTTGTGGCTCTTCATTTCTCCGGGTTTGCTCAAGAAAGAACGCCGCTTTGCGATGCCGTTCATCTTATTCGCCACGCTCTTTTTTCTGGGTGGTTGCCTCTTTTGTTATTTTTACGTTTTTCCTTTTGCCTGTCGCTATTTTCTGGAGGTCGGAAGCAAGTTCAAACAGGAAGTGCGGGTGGACGATTATTTTTCGCTATTCAGCAAGATGACTCTATCGATCGGGTTGATTTTTGAAACTCCGATTCTGGCGTTCTTTTTAGCCAAGATGGGAATCATCAATCATCACTTTCTTCTGGCAAAACTAAAGTATGCAGTCCTGCTTTCATTTGTCGTAGCTGCGATTATCACACCGACGCCTGATATGGTTACACAAACGATCCTGGCAGTTCCGATGATCGGTCTGTACGTGGTCAGCATCTTGATCGCCTGGATTTTTGGGAAACGGTACATATGAGGGTTAGGTCCATCCCTGCATTGCTAATGTTCTTTCTTTTTGTTGCCGGCGGCACGGCGCAAGAAACATCCATGGAAAACCGGGCCCTTGTGGAAGCCTTTGATTCAACCGGCCACCTTTTGCGGAATGGTCTCGGCTTTGTCTACGATGAAAATACGATCATCAGCAGCTATAACAGCGTTCAAGGGGCTTCACTGATCGAAGTCCACGTCCACGGCGAAAAGATGTCTTCAAATCGCTTGATTTCTTACAATGACCTGTTCGATCTTGCAGTGCTGAAAGCACAAGAGGAGATTCCACTCGATCCGGAATTTTCCAGTTCCGGCGTGCTCGCATCCGGCGATCCGGTATACTTCTACTCAAGAAAGGGAGAAAGCTGGGAACGCACGTCCGCCAGCGTGAAAGGTTTCCTGGATTCAGGAAAGGGTTATGAAATCATCCAGTTGGCAATTCCCAAGGCGCCCGCGCGTGTCGATGCTTCTCCGCTTTACAATGCAGCCGGAAAGACTGTTGGCTGGCTAAGCCACGATTCCACAGCTGTTTCCATCCGCACGATTGCCCAGATCCTGAGCGCTAAATCGGGATCGGTACCGTTACCAGAAGTGGGGAGCGGAGAGAAAAAATGCGGTAACCGGAAATGGCGAGCCAAAATTGAGGAGGGTGAAAATCTTTTTTTTCCCGATTGGATTCTAGTTCGCGGGACGCCTGCTTTTCCATTTCAAATCGAGCTGCCGAAGGAATGGAGCTTACAACGAAACACCGAATCCAACCGACTCTTGTTGGAAGCTTCTGACGAACGCTTCGGAATCTGCATCGCTTTGAGAGTGAGTCCTCAACTTACAGATGACTTGATGGACGCCATCGAAAGAACGGAGACTTTACTTTTTCCCGGATTTTCGCGCTCAGTTCTGGATCCCTACTCCGCAGATCACTTTACAGGTTTTCTGGCGCATTATGAGGATCTTGATCCTGATTCAAACTATGCCATGGACAATTTCTATGCGATGTCTGGTTCAAATTTCTACATCCTGTCGCTCCAACATCCCGTCGTTCTTCAAGATCAGATCCAGTTGTTGATCGAACAACTGGTGTCTTCCCTGCGTTTGTAGTAGCGAATTCATTCGCTATAGTTGGTAGTAGCGAATTCATTCGCTAAAATAGAGTAGCGACTGAAGCCGCTACTACAAACGTTATGAATCCAAACGAACTCTTGAATCTGTTTCGCGAAAAGGGAGCGTATCTGGAAGGTCACTTTCTACTGAGCTCCGGACTTCATTCTTCGAACTATATGCAGTGCGCCCGGATCCTGCAGTTTCCTTCGATAGCGGAGACGCTTGGGCATCAAATTGCAGATGGATTCCAAACGCCGGACCTGGTTTTGAGTCCGGCTATTGGTGGGATCATCATCGGTCATGAGGTAGCGCGTGCGCTCGGTGTTCCTTTTTTGTTTTGTGAACGAGAAGAAAAAGTGTTCCGGTTGCGTCGCGGATTCGAGATTCAACAGGGGCAACGGGTCATTGTAATTGAAGACGTTGTTACCACCGGCGGATCCACAAGAGAGACGATCGCGGTCGCTCAACAGTCAGGCGCCATTTTGAGCGGTACAGGCTGTATTGTAGATCGCAGTCTGGCCCCGCTCGACTTCCGTGTCCCGTTTCGCGCTCTGCTAAAACTTCCGCTCGCACAATACAAGCCGGATGACTGTCCCCTCTGTAAACAGGGAATCCCGGTAATCAAACCAGGCAGCCGCAAATAAAACAGGGAATGCGTCTGAAAGCACTCATCGCCTATGACGGAACTTCGTACTGCGGCTGGCAGATTCAAAAGGGACAACCCACAATTCAGTCCGCCATTCAAAATGCGCTGGAAGAAATCTGCAGAAAACCGGTAGATGTGACGGGAGCGGGAAGAACAGATAGCGGAGTGCACGCCCGTGGTCAAGTCGCGCACTTCGATTGGAACCATTCTCTCCCTCCCGATAAACTGGTTCTTGCCCTGACTACCTTGCTTCCGGGAGATATCCGCGTCTTGTCCCTGGAGCCAGCAGATCCCGATTTTCATGCGCGTTTCGACGCGAAATCAAAGATCTATATATACAGAATTCACCGTGGCCGGACTTCAGACCCGTTCACCTCCCGATTTTCTCATCTGTTCCCGCAGCCGCTGGATCTGGATCTTCTTTCAGAATGTGCGGTCCGGATCAAGGGGGAACATGACTTTAAAGGGTTTCAAGCAACCGGTACGGATGTGGTTACAACCCGGCGAACAGTTTTCGGTGTAGACATATTCACTCCAACATCGGAATTTCCATTTCTGGAAACACTGCAGCCAGGTCTCCTCTTCGTACGAATTCATGCTACAGGGTTCCTTCGAAAAATGGCGAGACTTCTCGTTGGAACGATGTTGGAGATCGGTTCCGGGAAACGGCCTCTGGAGCATTTGTCCGGCGCATTGGAAACCGGCAACAGGAATCTCACAGGTATTCCGGCGCCGGCCCGCGGACTATTCCTCGAAAAAGTGTTCTATTCAGAAGAGAGGATGGAAGATGGAGGATAGAGGATGGCGCCATCCTCTATCCTCCATCATCTATCCTCTATCCTTCATCCGTGTTATATTTTTTGTAGTAACAGGGCGTTCCATCCTCGAGAAGAATGACAAAGGAACAACAGGCAGCGGAAGAGCTCCACAGACAAATTGATCCTGGCAGGTTGCCAAGACATATCGCAATCATCATGGATGGGAACGGCCGCTGGGCGAAGAAGCGCTCGCTGCCCCGGGTCAGCGGACACCGTCAAGGAATCAAATCAGTCAGGGAAGTGGTGGAAACATCTGCCCGGATCGGTTTGCAAGTACTGACCCTGTACGCGTTCTCCGTTGAAAACTGGAAGCGTCCGCAAGCGGAAATCAACACCCTGATGCGACTTCTTCGCGAATTTCTTCGCAAAGAGATCGGCACTCTGATGAAGAACAACATCCGTTTTTCAGTCATAGGACGCTGGCAGGAAATGCCCGCGGCCGTCACCAAAGACTTGATCTGGGGGATGGAAAAAACGCGGGACAATACGGGACTTCTGTTTAATATCGCTTTGAATTACGGCGGTCGAACGGAGCTGGTGGATGCTTTTCGGAAGATCAGCCGTGAAATAAGTCAAAACGGGCGCGATCCGGAATCGATCACGGAGGAAACGATCAGCGAGCATCTCTACACTTCGGGTATTCCGGATCCGGACTTGCTCATCCGCACCAGCGGTGAAGTTCGCGTGAGCAATTTCTTGCTGTGGCAGATCGCCTACGCAGAAATCTGGGTAACGGACGTTCTCTGGCCGGATTTCCGAAAACAAGATCTGTATCAAGCCATCGTGGATTATCAAAAGCGAGAGCGTCGATACGGAGGAATCACAAAAACGGTAAGTTATACGGCAGCGGAATGACGCGCATACTGACGTCTGCCGCCGGCATTCCTCTTCTGATCTACCTCATTGAATTCGCTCCGGCGTCGGTATTTACCGTGTTTGTAATTGCAGCTACATTGATCGCATTACATGAATATTTTGGACTGACCGAAGGCAACGTGCCGCTGCCACTCCGACTGACAGGTTTCCTGTTTGCAGCGGTAGCGGCTCTTTTTTCCGCTTATGTTGGCCTGACTGCGGTTGTCGTTTTGTGTGTGGCGCTATTCACCGGGAGGGATCCAAAACAGTCTTTTTTCGGCTCGGCATTCACGATCTTTGGTGTCCTGTATGTTGGAATGCTGATGGGATATTTGATTCTCATCCGCAAAGTGGAAGACGGACCGGATCTATTGATGATGCTGTTTGTAATCATCTGGGCAAACGACATCTTCGCGTATATCATTGGACGCGCTGTTGGAAAACACAAATTGGCGCCGGTAGTCAGTCCTAAAAAAACAATCGAAGGCGCGATTGCAGGATTTGTGTTTGGAATCCTCGGGGCAGTCCTTTGCTGTCATTTCTTCGTGCAACAGCTCACGCCTGTTCAAGGAGCAATCGCTGGCGCTGTAATCGGGGTTCTCGGGCAGGTTGGAGATTTATGCGAATCGATCCTGAAGCGAGCGGTGAATATCAAAGACTCGGGAAAGATTTTGCCGGGGCATGGAGGGATCCTGGACCGGATCGACAGTTTGTTATTTGGGGCGCCCGCAATGTATTATTTGTATCTCATTTTTAGCAAATGAAGCGGCTTTCAATCCTCGGATCTACAGGTTCTATCGGCGTCAACACGCTCGATGTCGTCCGTCGTTTCAAAGACCGGTTTTCCGTGGTCGGACTTGCAGCTGGACAAAACATTAATCTGCTGCGACAACAGGCATTGGAATTCCGGCCAAAGCTGGTTTCCGTATCGGAACGGACACTCGCCAGGGAACTGGCCCGCGACCTCAAACGCGAAGGGATTCAGGTTGTGTGTGGAGACGAAGGATTGATCGAAGTTGCCGCCCATCCGGAAGCAGATTTAGTGTTGTCGGCGCTTGTGGGCGCCAGAGGGTTTTTGCCGACATTGCGGGCGCTATCCATTGGAAAAGATGTTGCGCTGGCAAACAAAGAAGCTCTCGTAGTCGCCGGCCCAATCATTGCAAACGAGGCGGCCCGCAGCCGGGCTCGATTACTCCCTGTGGATAGTGAACATTCCGCGATCTGGCAATGTCTGGAAGGAGCAAAAAAGGAATCGGTTCGTAAACTGATCCTGACCGCTTCCGGCGGACCATTTTTTCGCCGCGATCTGAACACCTTTTCCTCCATCACAATCGAGGAAGCGCTGGAACACCCGAACTGGCGGATGGGAAAGAAAATCACGATTGATTCGGCTACGTTGATGAACAAGGGTCTGGAGATGATCGAAGCGCATTATTTATTCGATGAACCTCCGGATAAGTTGGACGTAGTGATTCATCCACAGAGCGTGGTCCACTCTATGGTGGAATTTGTGGATGGCTCCGTCATCGCCCAGCTTGGCAACGCAGACATGAGGCTTCCGATTCAGCATGCGCTGACGTATCCGGAAAGGTGGGAGAATGATCTTCCTTCCGTCAACCTGACAACTATCCGGACCCTGGAATTCTTTGAACCCGATTTGAAAAAATTTCCATGTTTGCAGCTGGCTTACGAAGGACTTCGTCTGGGCGGGAGCATGACGGCGGTCCTGAATGCCGCGAACGAAGTTGCTGTGGAAAATTTCTTGATGAAGAGAATTCCGTTTACATCTATTCCGAATATTGTGGAATCCACGATGCAAAAGCATGCTACACAAACGAACCCCTCTCTGGAGGATATTCTCGAAGCGGATCGGTGGTCCCGGGAACAGGCTACCCAAGTTGTGGCGCATCTGGTTGGGTGAAAAAAAATCAAAGATCAAAAATCAAATATCAAATAAACACAAGCAAAAAAGCAAATAATTCGCGTTACTTGGTTCGCCTCTCAAATGAAAGGATGTCTTAGAAATCAGAATCACACTAGTATTGTGCAAAGACTTGGAAACAGATTATTTACGTATTGATTTATGTTTATTTGATTTTTGATTTTTGATATTTGATATTTGATATTGGACACATTATGTTTGTACGCATAAAATTTAGACAGGGGTTTCGCAATGATTGAGCAATTAGGTTCCTTTCTGATAGTGATCGGGATCATTATCTTCATACACGAATCCGGTCATTTCAGTATGGCCAAGATTTTCGGCATCCCTGTGGCCACATTCTCACTCGGATTTGGCCCCAGGTTGTTCGGGTTTCGCTACAAAGAAACGGACTACAAGGTTTCGGCAATCCCTCTCGGCGGCTACGTAAAGATCCACGGAATGGAAGACCAGGAAGCAGCTACCGACGACCCGAATTCATTTTACAATCGTCCGCGCTGGCAGCGTTTTCTGGTTTTGTTCATGGGTGTCGGATTCAACATGATCCTGGCAATCTTGTTGATTTCCATCGCTCTGAATCGAGGGATCTACGTGTCCCAGTCCGTCGATATGGAAAGTAAAATCGGGGTTGTCCAGCCGGGTTCAGCAGCGGAAAAAGCAGGATTACTGCCGGATGACCTGATTCTGGAAATGAACGGCAAACCCACTCCAACCTGGGAGCAGGTTACATATGCTACTGTGCTTCATCCAAAGGAAACGATCGCGGTAAAAATCAGGCGAGGCGATGAAATCCTGGAAAAACATGTTCTCGTTGATAAACGTGAATCCAATAGTCTCGGCTTTATCGGTATCACTCCGGCAACGGACGTCATCGTTTTGGCCGTCGCCCCCAATATGCCGGCGACCAAAGCCGGACTGAAAGAAAACGATCTGATCAAGTCCATCAACGGAATTCCCATACGCGGAGTAGAATCGGCGCCCGTCGCTGTCCAGAAGAGCGAAGGCAAACCTGTTGAGATTGTTGTAGAAAGAACTGAAGGGAATTCACGCGTCACCAAAACATTTCTGATCCAACCGGTAAAAGATCCAACAGGAAGATGGGTCCTCGGTTTTGGCCCCGGGGAGCCTACCAAGCTAAAAAAACTTCCATTCCTTCAAGCGGTCAGGGAGAGTTTTCAGACTTGCAAAGAACAGGTGTATCTGAACGGCGTTTTTCTTTCAAAATTATTCCAGGGCAAGCTCTCTTTGAAGGCGACATCCGGACCTTTCGATATTGCCAGATTGAGCCAGGCAACACGGAAGTCGGGTCTGTCCACTTTCTTGCTCTTTATAGGCACGATTAGCTTCGACATCGGAATCATCAATCTTCTTCCGATTCCCGCCCTGGATGGTGGACATATCTTTTTTCTGCTGCTGGAAGGAATCACGCGTCGAGAATTCAGCGTCAGAATCAAAGAACGGGTGACCATGATCGGATTTGCATTTCTCATCTGTGTGATGGTAGTCGTTCTTTACTACGACATTTTGAAAACCGGACCTGTTCAGGAGCTAATCAAGACGCTCGGAACACGGGGATGAATGTACTATTTATCTGCACGGCAAACGTGTGCCGTTCTCCTCTGGCCGAAGGGTATCTGAAGAGACTATTGCAGAGCGGGAACTACCCGATTCAGGTCGGTTCCGCAGGAATTCATGCTGTTCCAAACGTGTCGGCATTTGAATGCGCTGTGGAGGTGGCAAAACAATTTGAATTCGATCTCAGATTGCATAAAGCCAGACCCTTAACTGCTGAACTTGCCAATCAGGCAGACCGGATTGTATGCATGGAAAGCTGGCAGGCGGCAAAGGTGGTGGAACTGGACCCGGACGCAATGTCAAAGTTGTCGCTGCTCGGATCTTTCTTCCCGGAGGGGCATCCACTGTTTCAAATCCGCGATCCAAAAGCGTTTACTGTTGCCGAAACACTGCGGATTTTCTCGCCCTTTATCAAAGCTTCCATCGAGAATCTACATAAACAGCTTACAAAAGTTTAGACAGAGCTCAGTTTTTTCCGGAGAAGTTCCATCGCACGCGATGGCTCCAGAAGTCCTAAACCTGTGTCCCATCTGGATAGTGTTGTGTCTTTCAGCGGAACCGAACTTTCCTTTAGAATTTTCTTGATCAACGAAGCCTTTTTCTTTTGATCCCATTCCGGCGCGTGGCGATGGACCGCATCCAGGAGGAGAGAGACAATCCCGGTTACGTGTGGAGTAGCCATAGAAGTGCCTGACATTCGTGTATACAACCGGGGTTCGTCGCAGAGAGAAGCGCGCATCCCACTGCTTCGAGTAGAGACGATTCCCGATTTGTAGAAACATGCGGAATCCTGATCCACACCACCACCATAGGAAAGTAGATCGGGTTTTAAATATCGTTTCCCCGGGATCGGTCCGCGCGCAGAATAAAATGTCAGACTCCTTTCTTTATCGACCGCGCCGACAGTGATGACGCCTGACGCGCTGCCGGGAGAATGAATCGTCGATCTTCCCGGTCCGGAATTGCCGGCTGCGACACAAATCAGGAATCCTTCTTTTACCAGCGCATTACACTCGCGGGATAGCGAATCTTCCGGACCACCATCGCCTCCGAGACTTAGATTCATCACCTGAACTCCCTGTTTGGAAGCCCAGCTCAATCCCGCAATCACGTCCGTATCATCTCCGCCATCCTGACCAAGCACTTTGCCAACTACAAGATTTGCATCAGGAGCAACTCCACGAAATTTCGACCCGGCGCCACAGACAATTCCGGCTACATGAGTTCCATGGCCGATCCGGTCCGCTGAACCTTCCGTACTGAAATTCTTGAACGCAACAATCCGCTCGAGGAAGTCAGGATGCTCCCGATCGATTCCGGTGTCCAGAACCGCACACCGGACCGAGCCGCCACCGTATCCGGCATCCCAGATTTTCGGAACTGCAAGGGCAGGAACGGTATCATTCAACATCGGAAACACGCGGCGGGATAGCTCGACCCCAAATCCTTTGCGTACCATTGCCCGGGTCAAAGGCGTCACCTGCTCCTTCGGAACGGAGATGACGATCGCATTGATCCGCCGATGAGTATGAAGTACGGTCGCACTGTAGGATCGCAAGGTACGTTGCGGCAATTCACATTCCACGCAAACTTCCATTGCCGCCTCAGCATCGTCCTGATGGTTGATAGAAGCCCCAACTCTCCGCCGAGGCGTCAAGATCAGTTTCTGCGTGTCAGCAGCAATCGCTTTTTGTAAGCGAACATTCCTCTTAACCATTACAGACCCCCATTGGCTAATATCCTATCAGACAATGCAGGCTGGAAGCCTGCGCTCCACAATGTTAGAATCACATTCAGATATGAATACTGCGGAAATCAATCGAATTCTGGAATTCATGCTCGGCTACAAGCCTGAAATCTCGGATCTGAATTTTTCTGTCGGCCGTCCACCCCAGATAGAATCGGATGGTGTCTTGATTCCCGTTCCTGTGAAAGGGATGGAAAAACTCAATCCATTTCAAACTGAAATGATCGCGCTCTCCATCATGGGGCAGGACCGGGAAGTGATGAGAAAACTTGTCCACACCGGGTCTACTGATCTCTCTTATGCAATTCCGGGAGTCACCCGTTTCCGGGTAAACATCTTCCTGCAGCGAGGGACGTTTGCCATCGCCATGAGGGTCATCCCTCAGGGTGTGCCTTCCATAGCAAAATTGGGTCTGCCTGAGGTTCTCTATCAGGTGGCAAAAGAGAAGAACGGAATCGTTCTGGTTACCGGGCCCACAGGATGTGGGAAATCAACAACACTCGCTGCGATTCTGGATGAAATCAACGAAACGCAGGCTTTTCACATTGTCACGATCGAAGATCCGATTGAATACTTGCATACGAACCGAGTTTCTACGATCAACCAGCGTGAAATCGGATCAGATACAACCACATTTGCCTTTGCGCTTCGTGCTGCGTTGCGTCAGGCACCAAAAGTGATTCTGGTGGGCGAAATGCGCGATCTGGAGACCGCAGAAATTGCGTTGGAAGCAGCGGAAACCGGACATCTGGTCTTCAGTACACTTCACACAATCGACGCTTCCAAGACGATCGACCGCATCATCGGGATCTTTCCAAAAGAAGAAGAGCAACAGATTCGAATCCGATTTGCGCAGTGTTTCAAGTACATCATCTCTCAAAGGCTTGTCCCCAAGATCAATGGAGGCAGGACTGCGGCCATTGAAATTCTGAAATCCACAATGCGGACCCGGGAATACATTGTAAAAGGGGAAGCAGAACACCGGTCATTGCTCGACGCAATGAACGACGGCTATCTTGAGGGAATGCAAACGTTCGATAAAGAGCTGGCGACCATGTTTCGAAACGGAATCATTACGGAAGAAACGGCGCTAACGTATGCGACAACTCCAAACAATCTGGCGTTGATTCTAAAAGGCTTCTCGGCAGGCCAATCCCAGGCCTTCCTGCATGGTGATGAAAATGCGGAGGATTCCGAAGAAGATCAAAAACCGGGAACAGGACCAGGGGCTATAGGAAAACCAAAGGTGAAAACGGTTCCGATTCAGCAAAAACCAGAGTGGATGGAGTAATCCATGGATCTCACCTGTCTGCATTGCGACAAACAGATCCATATCGAAGACTCCCGCGTGCCGGAAGGTGTCTTCAAAGTTCGCTGCCCGGGTTGTGGCAAGCTCATTACAGCCGAACGTGACGCAGAATCGCCGGAACCGCCAAAACAATCACCTGCGGCGCTGCCTGCTCCCGCATCTCAGGACTTTGTCAAACGTGAAATCGCAGCGCTTCGACAGGAAATACTGGAATTGCTAAGAAACACATCGACTCACCCGGCCCAGAGTTTTCAGCCGGATGCTGAAAACAATACCCTGGAGGGGCGGACATCCCTGCCCGCCTGGCCCGGCGAAAGTGTTGGAAATGTGGCCCTTGTTTGCGAGAGCGA
The DNA here is from genome assembly GCA_963843285.1 of uncultured bacterium. Taxonomy (GTDB): domain Bacteria; phylum Acidobacteriota; class HRBIN11; order JAKEFK01; family JAKEFK01; genus CAZDDB01. The sequence continues at coordinate 2,820 of CAWJJO010000015.1, read as the reverse complement.
CCCTGCAACTTCTATGGCAATTTCAAATACGCTCAAGAAGTTAGGGTATGCGGTGGAAGTCGCCGTTACTGCCGCGGAATGTTTGAAGAAACTCGAAGCCAAATCTTACAGGATTGTTACCGTAGACTCTGCGTTTCCGGATGACAAAGACGGCGGGAATAAAATCATCGGGCGAATCAACGCCATGAAACCAGCCGCGCGCCGTCTTACATTTCTAGCGAATATCTCGACCAATACTCGCACACTGGATTCCGGCACGGCCTTCTTTCAGGGGGCCAACATCGCCGTGAACAAAGCCGATTTACCTAAACTGGAGAGTCTAATTCGCGACGGGTTTCAGCAATTTCAGCATTTTTATCACGTCTTTAACCGGCTTTTGAACGAAAAAGACCGCCAGGTCTGATTCATGGAGCGCAGGCGTCCCGTCTGCATTCAGGGTCGCAGGCATCTTGCCTGCGGGGCGGACAGCATTTCGGCGCTTCGTTCCTGCTCTTCGGATGAGCCCTCACAGTTTTTGATAAGATAGTGTCGTGAGCTCAACATGTTGCTTCATTTGATTCCATTGGCCGGTTATCTCGTAGGGACGGCTCTACACACCTTGATTGCGACGCTGGTTATGGTGCGGACGCAGAAACGGCCCAGCGAAAAGATCTTTCTTTTTTTGGTGATTGCGGTCGGAATCTGGCATGCGGGCAACCTGGTAAGTCTGGTTTTGAGCCGATTCTCTCACGACGGGTGGTCGTTTCTTTCGGATCTGGCAAGGACGATCGCCCTCATCGGACTGGCGGCATTTCCCGCTCTGCTGGTCCATACCCATCTGGCATTTCTGCGCGAAAGCGAGGAACCACCTTCGGGAAAAACCTCTCAGAAGATCCTGTTATTTGTGATGTATCTTCCCCTGCTCTGGTTCTTCTATCCGCTTTACAAGATCGTTCTGAACCAGAACGCGACACCGATCCAGGCCCTTACACACTACATCGTGCAATATGTCGGCTGGTTTGTAACTGCCCTTTTGATTTCCGCCATCATCGATTTGCGTCTGGCAAAGGTTCAGGAAGATGAACCATTCCGGCACTTCTATCGCGTCATCGGATCCACGTTCCTGTTTATAGCCCTGTTGACAACATTCACTTACATCCTGGGTGGCCGTGAGTTTCCACAGTTACGAAAGTACCTCGAAGTACTCAGCATTCTTGCCTCGATTGTGCCCAGCACGATCCTTGCGTATTTCATCTACAGGTACAACTTTCTGGAGCTGGTAATCCGCCGATCGTTCTTTGTGATCACTCTGACCGTCGTGATTTTCGGGGTCTACTTTCTCGGGATCCGGCAGCTCACTCAATATCTCAGCACCTATTTCGACGTCGTGCCTGGACTGTTTGAAGCGATTTCGATCCTGACTCTTGTGGTAACTTTCCCCGTCTATAAGAAATGGCTTCAGAAAAAAGTCAATCAAGTCTTCTTCCGTGAGTTTGGCTATTATCATCAGTTATTCAATGAGCTGGAACAAACGATCAACCGTATTTTCGGTTTACAGCAGCTTGTAGACTACATCCAGAAAACCGTTTCCAAGATCCTGTTTTTGACATCTGTTCAACTGACAATCTTCGAGTCCTTAGAAGGACGTATCCAACTCCTTGCAACGACATTCTCCAGAATCCCCGAAATCGAGCACATCGTAAAAGCATTTGAGACCGCAAACTCAAGACTGTTGCGGCTGGAAGACATCAAGGACGAAGAGGTCCGCTCGGAGATGAAGCAGCTGGGCGCCGGATTTATCATCCCGATCCGGCATAAGGGTAAATTGATCGGCATCTTCTCTTTCAAGGCACGCCCCCCGCGCCGTCCGATCCTGACACAGGAAATGCAAATGCTGCAGAGTCTGGCTGCGCAAACAGCGATGAGTGTCGCTTCCGCGCTATTAATGGAAGAGAAATTGAAACTGGAACGGGAAGTGGCGCAAAAGGAGAAACTTTCGTCGATCGGTCAGATGGCGGCGACGCTTGCACACGATATCAAGAACCCGCTGAGCTCCATCAAAAGCATCACCCAGTCGCTTCAAGAGCAGGTCGATGATTCCTCGCTCAAACAGGATCTAGACGTGATTATCCATGAAGTGGACCGGCTGGATAATTCTGTCAATCAGCTCCTGCGGTTTGCCAGATCCTCTTCGAGAGATGTAAGTGATATTTCGCTCGTCGTTACCATGGAACATGTAATTAAAATTCTGCAGAACGAATGCAGAAGCCAGGGTGTCCAAATTCACCATCGCTACAACGGCATCATTCCGACTGTGTTTGGAAGCGCGTTTGGACTTCAGGACATTTTCTTGAATCTTCTTTTGAACGCATTGCAAGAAATGCCGGAAGGAGGAGAAATTAGCGTAGAATATAAGATGGATGGTCCGCTGATACAGGTACTGATTTCAGATAGCGGGCCGGGAATCCGCCCGGACCTGATCTCGCGCATCTTTGATCCTTTTTTCACGACAAAACAAAAAGGCACGGGACTCGGTCTGACGGTTGTAAAACAAAAATTGCTGGAGTTTGGCGCCAACATAGAAGTGACAAACCTCAAACCGCACGGTTCCCTGTTTACACTGACATTTCCCCTGGGTAAGCCGGCATCCGTCACCTAGAGTCGAGGCAGGGAGGTCACAGAGAGAAAATTTGCCACAGAGTTCACAGAGGATTCAGAGAAGAGGAAAAAGAAATTCTCTGTGTTCTCTCTGTGATCTCTGTGAACTCTGTGGCTATCCTGTCCTCTGAGCACGGGCGTCCTGGATTGAATATGGAAAAAGCGCAATTACTGATCGTTGAT
>CAWJJO010000014.1:0-183436 GCA_963843285.1 uncultured bacterium | reverse complement strand
GTTGGCGGTTTACTCCATCGCGGTATTCTTGTTTCTATACTCGCCCGTTGCAGTTCTCATTCTGTATTCCTTCAACGGAGACGGTGTCGGCGGATTCCCTCCACACAACTTCACCCTGGCATGGTATCGCATGCTGCTGGAAGACGACTCGCTCTGGAGCGCTGTGGGAAACAGCGTGATCGTTGCTCTGGCGGCCGTCGTCATTGCGCTGGCGTTTGGGACGCCGGCAGCGCTCGCACTCGACCGCGCTTCTTTTCCCGGAAAGGCCGCATTCAAACGGCTTGTGCTATTGCCTTTGATTCTCCCCGGCATCATCACCGGACTTTCCCTGCTGATGCTTTTTGTTGCCGCCGACATTCAGCTCAGTCTGTGGACGATCATGATCGGACATGGCACTGCGTTGATCTCGGTGGCCGTCACGGAGATTTTTGCCGGACTGCAAAAGTTCGAACGAGCACAGGAAGAAGCGGCGCTTGATCTCGGCGCCACTTACTGGCAGACACTGCGGCATGTGACTCTACCCAATCTCAAACTTTCCATGATTGCAGCCGCTCTGCTGATTTTTACACTTTCCATGGACGAAATCGCCGTCAGCTTTTTCCTGATCGGGCGAAGTAACACGCTGCCGCTGGAAATCTGGTCACGCTTGCGCCGCGGGATCACTCCGGAAATCAACGCAATCTCTTCGATTATCTTTGTGCTTTCCCTGGGCATGATCTTCGCCTGGTACCGTCTACGTACACGCGCGCAAAACATGGATGCAATTCAAATGCAGTAAAAGACCGATGGCTGCGTACCCGGTTTTGAAGCGCATAGTGTTCACACTGATTCTTTCTTTCCTTGTTGGAATGGTGATTTGTTTTTTCTTGCTCTTGAATGGCAGGCCAGCATCGAATCATGTCTGGTTTTTTCCGAGACCTGGAGATCACAAGCCGCTTGTTATCGCTCATCAGGGAGGTGAGGGGGAATATCCTGGCAATACGATGCCGGCGTTTGAGAACGCATCGCGGTCAGGAGCCGATGTGCTCGATACCGACATGCACATTACCAAAGACGGCGTGTTTGTATTGATTCACGATGCCACGGTGGACCGCACCACCAACGGCAAAGGCGCGGTTCGTCATCTGATGCTTTCGGAAATCAAACAACTGGATGCAGCGTACAGTTTCACCACAGACAACGGCGCGACGTTTCCCTATCGCGGTAGAGGTGTAACGGTCCCAACACTGGAAGAGCTTTTTGAAGCGTTCCCCGATAAGCGTCTCGGAATTGAAATCAAGCCAACGGAACCGAGTAACATATCGCGGCGATTTTGCGCTTTGATTCGTAAGCACGGAATGCAGAAGAACGTATTGGTCAGCAGCTTTCGACAGGAAATCATGGATGCGTTTCGCTCCGAATGCCCCGAAGTAGCAACGTCAGCAACTGTCCACGAAGTATTGGTCTTCCTGAGGCTGAATGCGCTTTACCTGACGCGAGCCCTGGCACCTAATTACAGCTGTCTTCAAGTCCCGGAGAAAAGCGGCGCTGTGGAAGTCATCACTCCGAAATCCATTGCTGCTGCTCGCGAGCGCAATTTACCGATTCTGGAGTGGACGATTAACGAAGAACCTGCTCTCAAACGCGCGATCGCTTGGGGAGCCGATGGGATCAACACTGATTATCCTACACGCCTGCTTCGCATTTTGCGCAACCGGTAAAATGTGCCCGTGCCACCCAGATAATTAGATCCGAATCGGCGCTTATCTGTGACTCATTCTATTTTGAGGATGGCAAAAGCGCGGACTGGAAACGTGCCGAAGCCTTTGACCATCGGAGGCACGGCAAAAAAGCGGAAGCCGTGATCCGGCAAGGATTGCAGATTGCATAGATGCTCTACGATCGGAATTCCCGCGCCCAACAATAAGGAATGCGCCGGACGAGTGCCATCGGTGGTGTCATCGATGTTGAAAGAGTCGATTCCAACAAGCGAAACTCCACAGTCGATCAGATATTCGGCAGCCTTCCGCGTGAGATACCGATGCCCCTCCGAATACTGATCGGTGCGCCAGTGGACATCCCAACCTGTGTGGATCAGAACGGCCTTTTGTTTCAAGTTCAATCCTTGAAACAGCTCCTGATCCACAGGTCTCTGATTTCCTGGCGCGCGAACCACAATTCCTTCCAGATCGGCAAGCGACGAAAGGGATAGTCCGGAAAGGTCTTTGCCTTCCGCATATCGATGAAACGGCGAATCCATGTATGTTCCGGTGTTGGCGACCATTTCGATTTTTCCGATGTAGAATTCTGTGCCTTCGCTGTAATGCTTGCGTGAATTTTCACGCGAGAGATGATCGGTAATCACCGGGGCAGGAAGGCCTTTGTATGTAATCATGCCGGATTCAATGGTGTGACTCAGCTCAATAAAACGATCTCCTGTGTTCATAATTCCTCCTTCGCTTGTAGTAGCGAATTCATTCGCTACTCTTCTATAGCGACTGAAGTCGCTACTACAAACTCACCGCCGGATCCAGAGTTTTTCGTAAGGGACCGGCTGCGAGGTAGAGAAGGTCATCTCAAAGTCTTCCACTTCGGGTCTTGCAAAACGGTACGTAAGATCATAGAAAAGGGGCAGAAGAAGAGCGCGTCGCGCGATCACTTCCTCAGCTTCACGATAAATGTCGTGACGATTTTCAGGATTTGTCTCGGTACGTCCTCTTTCGATGAGTCGGTCGATCTCCGGTGTGCCGCAGAAGGCTCCCATGTAGCCTTCCGTTGAATGCAAGAATCCCTGGATAAAGGAATCCGCATCGGGATAATCACCCACCCATCCGGAAAGAAAAATGTCGCAACCAGCGGATTTTCGTAATTCATCTGTTTGAGGCAAAAGGCTGATTTGAAAACCTGCTGCCTCCCAGGACTTCACAAGCTCCGGAACCATCGGAGAAAACGCTCCTCTGAAAGCGGGACTCACAATCATCGTTAACTCGACCGGTCTTCCTTTCGCTGTCTGTACCGGTGCGGATGGCCTCCGCGAGGATGATTCGTAACCAAGTAAACCTGGAGGAATGATTCCCGTAGCAGGAGTCGCCAGACGCCCCATGACACGCCGGACAATTGTTTCCACATCTACAGACTGGACCAAAAGATGTCTTAAGGTTTCGTCTACAAGCGGTCCTTTATGGATGTTAAGAACAGCAGAGGAACTGGAGAGTATTGGAACTTCCCGATATTGTGGCGCAAACTGCGAATCATGCCGGAGAGCCTCCACATCGTCCGGTTTCAAAAAGGACGCAATCGAGAACCTTCCGGAACGAAAACCGGACAAGGTTTCCTGCGCCGAGACTCCCAGCGTGAAAAGAATTCCATCAGACTTCGGATAACCCTGCCGCCAGTAATTCGGATTCGCTTCGAGTTCAAGAAGTATTCCCGGTTCAAAACGCGCTACACGGAAAGGGCCGGTTCCGACACAACCGCTTTGCCATGTTCCCTTGAAATTGTGATCTCCTTCCGGAACGATGGCTGCAGGCGTATAAGCCAGAAGCGCCGGAAAAAAAGAAACAGGCTGATCCAATTCAATCGTAAATTCCAATGCGGAGAAGATACGAAAACCTTTCAGTTCTCCCCGCAAACCGCCTAAAAGTTCTTTTGCGCCCTGAATCGGAGAAAGCAAGAAGCGGCTGGCGCTCTGTTCATTTTGCAACAGGTGCTCAAAAGAATGACGCACATCTCTTGCTGTAACCCGGCGCCCATCGTGAAATCGGACATCTTCCCGCAAACGAAATCGAAATTTCCGTCCGCCTTCCTCCGCCCGAAATTCGGATGCAAGCAACGGCGCAATACCCGCTCCAGGTGCTTCGACTGTGAGCGTTTCAAATACGCTCGGAAGAGCTTCTGCAAGCCATGTGGAAGCAACTGTTGAAGGGTCCAGCTCCTTGAATGCTTCCTGTATCGGCACACAGATCATCCCTCCGCCTGTTCTTCGCTGAAGCGGCAATTTTTCTTCTTTTCCGAGCGCCGAATAGTTCACGAAAGGCGGACTGCTTCTCAGCGTAAGTCCGCGGACTTTGGGACTGACAACACGGTAATCGATGTCATGCAATAAAGGCAGGAAAAAATGCGATTCAATCATCTGATTCTCGATTTTGCGGTACAGTCTTTCGCGCAACTGTGGCCGGCTCTCGGCTCGCGCTTCTTCCATCAAACGATCCAGTTCACCGGAGCAATGGTACCGGAAACGGCCCGCTTTCGAATGAAAAAGAGAATACGTAAAGTTATCCGGATCGTCATAATCTGCGATCCATCTTCCTATCATGAGATCAATCCCTTCGTTCCTGCCATTCGTCTCCAGATACGATTCCATGGTTGGAGTCACGATGGTGACCTGAATCCCCAGCTCATTCCAGATTTTCAACAGCGCTTCGGTCAGCGAAGCATATCGATCTTGAAGAACCGGATGGACGGAAGCTTTGAGCTGCACCGGCCTGGCAATGCCCGATGATTCAATCAGATCGAGCGCCTTTTCTTGCGTCAACGAATAACGTCTGCGACCGGGATCGTGTCCTAGAATTCCTGGTGGGAAGATTCCCTCTGCCGGCTGCGCAAACCGTCCCAGTGTCCCACGCACAAGATCTTGTGTCCGTACGATACCGCAAAGCGCCTGACGAACCGCGGGAATTCCACAAACCGGACTGGAATCATGGAACAGAACAAAATAGATATTTTTCTTGGGCGCCTCTACAAGACTTGCGCGCAAACGCCGGTCTCGCAAAATTTCTTCCAGTTCCCCGGGATGCAAATCGCTTCCGAGATCAAACTTTCCGGATCGAAAGCCGGTCGCAATTTCCGACGCGCTCAACCCTCCACGAAATTCAATCGCATCGAGAAAAGGGGGAGAGCCACCCCAGTAATCGGAGTTGCGTTCCAAAAGCACATGATTTTGCTCAAAGGATCGAATTCGGAACGGGCCAGTGCCGATTTTCCCGGCATCAGCGGCGATTCCCGTACTGTGGTCCGCCAGCAGAGCGGGAAAGATCGGTAGAGGTTCGCGAAGATCCATTCGTATTTGATTTCCGGAAACTGTTGTCATTTCCCGGATGGCGGCAAAGGCGGGAGGAAGGCTTTCCCCTCCCTGTTGCGTCGCGGTTTGAAACGAAGCGCGCACTTCTTCGGCGGTCAGATCACGGCCGTTGTGCATCCGCACGTTGTTTCGAATCGTAAACAAGAATGATTTTCCGTCGTTTTGGACTTCCCAGTGCTCTGCCAGACAGGGGATCAAATTTCCCTGAGCATCGGTTGTGAGAAGAGTCTCAAATACATTGGCTGCAATTTCAGTTTCTTCCGTCAGCTTCAGGGATACAGGCAACATTTGCTGGATTGCTACGGGAAGGGCGACTATCAGAGTCCCGCCTGCAGGTATTTTTTCTTCTTTTTCCTTCGCGGGCTGGAGCGTTTCCGCTTCCTGCAAATATTCTTTGGCTTTCTCGTATTCGCCGCGGAGATTTGCCAGTGTTGCAGCGATCGACAATAGCCTGGCCCGACCGGCAGAATCTTCAACGGCTCGGGCGGAATCGAGTCCCCGCTCTACCCACCGTTTTGCCTCTTCTGTTTTTCGCGCATCCCATGCTGTCTCCGCCGCTTCCAGCATGGCCAGTACCCTCTTTTGCGGCTCCAGCATTTTGCATGCAAGATCGAGCTCGCGCAGTGCCGCATCCGCATCGCCTGCCATGCGATGAGCCTTCGCCAGCAACATCCTTGCCTCTCCTTCCGTTTGGACTTCAGCTGTCCCGGCTGCAGCGGCCGCTTTCAAAAGATCCAGCACCATCCTGACCGCGCGTTCCGCATCTTCCGCGCTGAAAGCATCCAGCGATTTTTGCGCCAGCTTCATCCCGTATTCCATCGCTTTTTCCGGAACATCCGCATTGGAATAATGATGAACGAGCTGTGGATACACACGCTCCAGCTGTCCGGCGCTGATTCGTTCCAGGTGTTCCGCATATTTGCGATGCAGCGATCTTCGTCTGCGTCGCGATAATGCCGCGTACAAAACATCACGCAGCACACCGCTTGAAAAAGACAACTGGTCGCCCACCGTCGCTCGCTCTTCTTGAAGGAACCCATCGCGCAAGAGGCGTTCTACTGCGTCTTCTACATCGGATTTTCCTTCTGCAAGTGTTTCCAGATCGCGAAACTCAAACGTCTTTCCCAGGACCGATGCGACGGAAAGCGTGTCGCGGATTTCTTCCGGCAATCCTTCAACGCGCTTTTCAATCGTCTGCTGGATGGTAGCCGGCAACGATTCCCACACGATCGACGTTTCTCCGGAAAGACTCCACGAACCGGTATCCATTTTGATGATGCGCCCCGAATCGATCAGCGAACGAACCAGCTCCTTTAGAAAATAAGGATTCCCTTCGGTCGCTTCGTACAGTTTTTCCACAAATTTTGCTTCCAGATCTTTGGCTCCAAGGATGGTTTCCAACAGTGCATGATGCTCTGAAAGCAAAAACGGCTCCAGGCGAATCGTTACAAAGCGGCGATCGTCATGAAAACTGTCGAGCATCCGGAGCAGTGGATGGCGTTTTACGACTTCTGTGGTGCGGTACGTTCCAACAATCAATGTGGGCGTCGGTCCCAGTCGCCGGACCACGTATTGTAAGGCTTCGATGGAGACATCCGCGGCGTGCAGATCCTCCAGGAGTAATACAAGAGGCTTGCCCGCGGCAATGCGGCTCAACGAACGCGCGAGAAGCTCAAAAATGTATGTGCGATCATCAAATCTTCGGGGTTCCGCAGCAGACTTTGCAATGACTGCGGAAGACCGGATGTCATCGATTTCATTCAGCACCGGAAACAGCGTCACAAGATCGCCCGCCAGATCGGAAAAGTCGGCAGGAGAGCTGGTGCTTTTAATCGTGTGAAAGTACTCCTGGATCGCTTCGCAAAATCCCTGATAAGGAAATGCTTTGTCCTGTTCCACAAATCGTCCATGAAGTACGCCGATCTTGCGGGCCTTTGCAAGATTCTCCAGTTCATTGAGCAAACGGCTTTTCCCGATTCCTGCTTCTCCCGAGACCACTGCAAACTGGCATTCTCCCTGAATAGCCGCATTCAACCTTCGTTGAAGTTCCGAAAACTCCTTTTCTCTTGCAACAAAGGGAGATTGGACGGGACGCTGAAACTGGACGGATGCCTTGAAAACTACGGAGACTCTCTGGATGCGATCGCTTTCCTGAAGCTTGGAACGGTGACGCGCGAGCGCATCGGCAAGTTCCTTCGCGTGTTGCGGGCGCCGCGATGGATCTTTCTCCAGGCAATTCATCAAAATCTGTTCCATTTCTTCTTTGATTTCCACACCCAGAGAGCGTGGGGATTGTGGATTCTCGTGCACGATGCGATACAACACCGACTGGATCTCGCCTGAGAATGGGGGTTTGCCAACCAAACATTCGTACAGAACTGTCCCGAGGGAATAGATATCGGATCGTCCATCCGTTTCGCGTTCGGAAACTTGCTCGGGACTTAAATAAGAGATGGTGCCCACCAGCGCCCCCGTTTTTGTGAGTCGGCTTTCGGTGGATGCCATGGCCAGACCGAAGTCGGTGACTCGGACACGGATGTCTCCTCCGTCCTGCCGGAACACCAGAATATTTTCCGGCTTGATATCGCGGTGTACTACTCCTTTCGAGTGACTGTATTCGAGAGCTTCGGCCGTCTGAATCCCGATATCGATCACATCGCCCAAACTGAGGGAGCCTTCATTCAAGAAGGAGCGCAGATTCGAGCCCGCGACAAATGGCATGACAAAGAACAGGGAATTGTCCTGTTCGCCGATGTCATAGATCCCGACGATCGCAGGGTGATCCATTTTTGCGACCACACGCGCTTCCCGTTTGAATCGTTCGATCGCCTCCGTGCTGAGCAGATCGGGTGTGATGACCTTGATGGCGACTTCACGATCGAGAAGCGGGTCACGCGCGAGATGTACCACACCCATGCCGCCGCGTCCGATCTCGCGGATGATCTGGTATCGGCTTGCAAATCGGAGTCCGCGTAAAGCCTCAGCCAATTCTGCCGCGGACGAATAGCGGCGCTCGCGATTCTTTGCCAGCGACCGCTGGATGATGCTGTCCAGGCCTCGTGGCGAATCTTTGGAAATACTGCTGGGGACAGGCGGGTCCGTGACAGCAATTTCGTGCAGCACCGAAAGAACGCTCGGGCCGGAGAAAGGCACTTTACCGGTTGCGGCTTCGTACAATACACAGCCCAGGGAAAAAATATCAGTTCGGGAGTCGAGACTCTCCCCGCGTGTTTGCTCCGGGGACATGTACGCAACGGTACCGACAATCATGCCGGTTTTGGTCAATTTGCTGAGCGTCTGTTCGGAGCTGAGCTGCTCATCCGAGAACTGGACAAGTTTCGCCAGACCGAAGTCCAGGATTTTGGCCTGCCCGCGCGGTGTTACTAATATGTTCGAAGGCTTGATGTCGCGGTGGATCAATCCGGCTGCATGCGCCGCCGCCAGGCCGTCGGCGATTTGCGACCCGAGATCCAGAAGCTGAGCGGTGTCAAGCGCGTGGTCATTGATCAGGGATCTGAGTGTTTCCCCCTCCACATATTCCATGACAATGAAATCAAGGCCTTCCGTCTCTTCGATCGAATAGATCGTTACAATATTGGGATGATTGAGCCCCGAGGCCGCCCTGGCTTCCTGAAGCAGTCGCCGTTTCGCTTTCTCGTCTTCCGCAGAACCCGGAGGTAATAGCTTGATCGCCACGGAACGTTTCAGTTTCAGATCTTCTGCTTTGTAGACCTGTCCCATTCCCCCCTGGCCGATTTTGTTGCCGATCCGGTAATGTAGAATCGTTTGTCCTGGTTGCATGCCTGCCTATTTCACCATAAAGAGCGTTGAGACTCAAAGAATTTAATGCACGGAAAGCACGGAAAGGAACTCAGGGCAAACCGCTAAGCTGCAAAAAACGCCAAGGGCAGCCGCCGCCTGTGGCGGCAACCAGACAGCGATGCAGAAAACAAGATCCTGGTACCCTGATCCGTTCCCGTATCTCGGTAAGGTGCTCACCCACATCACTCACAACCCCACTTGCAATGAATACCCCATATCTCCAGCTTCTCCCTTATCTCCTTACTTACACCTCTGCGCTTTCCGCGTTCTCCGCGTTGAATTCTCTTTGTGGCTTGGCGTCTTTGCGAGAAATCTTACTGGAATGTGAAAGTGGCGGTTTTCGTTGTTTGGCGTCCGGAGGAGGAATCGGCCTGGACATGCCAGAAAATTTTCTTAGGCGTGCCTGCCAGGCTCTTAAGCTGCTTCCGCAGGGAGCTGGATTCTTCCAGAAAATTAGCGGTGCCCGTTGAAACGCGGATCACCTGGCTTGTCGGCGAGAAATTCTGCGCAGAGGAAAACTCTACTACAAAATTAGTAAGTCCCGCCGGGAGGGTCCAGCGAAACGTCAACAAGGGCAAAGCGCTATTTCCTTCCAGGACGATGGTTTTCTTTAAGGGAGACAGAATCTTGAACTTGGAAGGAACGCTCGACGGATACAAAAAGCGGATCGCCGCTTTATCGTCCTTGGCTAGCGCGATGCTGTCCGATCCTCCCGGCAGCATGATCGCTCCTCGAATCTGGCTGTGCTGCAGACCGATCATGTGACCGATCTCATGCTGCGCAACGGATTGGATACTCACGTTTTGTGAATCTCCAGGTCCGCTCCAGGTGAAGTCGTCGCCGTTAAAGGAGATGTCTGCATCGATCAAATCGGGAGGGTCCTGGATAAAGAATGTTGTGCGCGTGACGGCGAGGACTACAGAAGAGAGAGGCCAATTCTTCTCTACCCAGAGAAGGCTGTTGATCCGGTCGGTGCAATTGGTAACTGCAGGCGTTCGCTGTCCGGAAAACGTAAATCGCATTGTCTGTTTCGAAACATTTTGCCAGGCGGAGAAAGCCTGGACAATCGCGTCTGTAGTTTCTGCGGATCCTGCATCTTCAGATCCTTTGGAGTCGACGACAAATGGAACGGGAATCGAAGAGATAGACCATCGGATGAAAGCAGTATCGCCGATTTCCCGTAGCGGTTTCACTTCAAATGCAGGACTTGCGGCAACTGCCATCAAGAGAATCAATAAGGCGGCAGTAACTCGTTTCACCGGACCCTTCTCTTTACTTCGGACACAAGTTGATTGAGCGTCATCTCCGCCGGAATAGAATCGGGCAATTCATTGACGAAAACGACTCCATCCAGGCTTCGGGTGACGATTTCCTGGCCGCTCGCTGTGTTTCTGATTTCGAACAATCCCTGGACCCATCCTACAAGCTCGAAAAATTGCCCCTTCTTTTGGAGAAAGAACATTCCGCGTTGGCCCTGTTTGAATAGAGGTACGCCGTCGACGTTCATGCTCCATTGTTTCCCTTCAAAAACCGGCGGGTTTCCGCCAGGATGATGGAGATAAATTACGCGTGGTTGAGTGGGGCCTGATTTCAAGTACGTGGAAACTTCGACCGTTGTAATCGTTCCGATATCGGTGTGTTGTTTTTCCCAGCGTGCTTCCGAACCAAGCACGGTTCCGATTACAATCACATTTGCAGACTTCGTCAGTTGATCCAGATCCAGGAACTGCATTGTACTGGCGGACAAAATGGCGCAGCAGAACAGACAAACCAGAAGGAAAGACGACCTTAGCACAGTGCGTTTATTATCGTCTAATTTTCGGATGCGGGTCAAACAGATTCTGTGGTATGGTCGGAGACATGTCACGATATGAACTGATCTGGAAAGTGGTGCGTAGGATCCCCAAAGGGCGTGTTGCCACCTATGGGCAGATCGCCCGGGTTGCCGGCATGGACGGACAGCCTCGGCTTGTCGGTTATGCGCTGCATGCGCTGCCGGCCGGAACCGGCGTGCCGTGGCAACGTGTGATCAATGCGCGTGGAAAGATTTCCCTGGGCGGGCCTACCGCGCGGCGCCAGCGCCGGATGCTGGAACAAGAAGGGATTTTATTTTCCGTCTCGGGCCGTATCGATCTGAAAAAATTCGGCTGGAAAATTGGAGCGCAGGTGTCCCGCATGCGTTAGGGCCCGCAGGCATCCTGCTTGCGACTTGCGTTTTTACGGTTTCATCAGATTCAATACAGCGCTGGTCATCGCCTTGATACCTGTCCGGATCGTCGTTTCCGGCACCGGCGCAAACAATGGAGAGTGCAATGACGGCAGCGGCGTTTTTGTTTTCTCGCTTTCTAGAATTTTCGCCGGATCGACGGCTCCCAGCCAGAACAGGAACGAGGGCACACTGTGATCATCGAGACTGTACCGGCTGAAATCTTCGGCCGCGCCAATCGGAGTGCGTTCCATTACATTGTTGCTTCCCAGGGCCTGCTGTAGCGCAGATACCGTTGCCTTTACCAGTTCAGGATTATTGTAGACGGCAGGCACGATTTTTTCCGGATGCAGATCGATGATCGGTTCACGTCCGGCTGGAACACCTGCGGCCTGCGTAATTCCGTTTGTGATTCTTACGATGGCCGAAAGCAACAGCTGGCGAACTTCGTTCGTGTACGATCGGACCGTCAATTGCAGTTTTGCATCATCGGGAATGATATTGTGTTTGGTTCCTCCATGAAAGGAACCGACTGTCACCACAGCGAATTGACCTGGCGGAGCTTCGCGGCTCACAATTGTCTGGAGAGCCACCACGACTTCCGATGCGATGACGATCGGGTCTTTGGTTGTGTTGGGAGACGCCCCATGACCGCCTGCGCCGCGGATCGTGATATCCACAGTGTCCGCGTTTGCCATTGCGTAGCCTTCAACCCAGCCGATCTTTCCGGTTGCAAGCGTTGCATCGTCGTGAAGAGCCAGGCAGTAATCCGGCTTTGGAAACTTTGTGTAGAGTCCTGCTTTCAGCATCGCGTCCGCTCCGCCGGGCGCAATCTCTTCCGCCGGTTGACCGACCATGACCAAAGTTCCATGCCACTGACTTCGCAGAGCACTCAACACACGCGCGGTTCCGACAAACACCGTCATGTGGAGGTCATGACCGCAAGCATGCATCACGGAGACATCATCGCCCGCGTCGTTCTTTGTCCTTACTTTACTTGCATAAGGCAAGCCCGTCTTTTCTTCCAGCGGCAGAGCATCCATATCTGTTCGAACGAGAACGGTCGGCCCCTGGCCGTTTTTCAAAACGGCTACAATTCCATAGCCCGTGAGTTTCGGATCCGGATATTCCCCGAGTTTTTCAGTAACTTCGAAGCCGGCCTTGCGCAGTTCTTCCGCGATTCGCGCAGATGTATTTACCTCGTGATAGGAAAGCTCCGGATTTGTATGCAGTTGCTTATATAAGGCGTCGAGCGATGCATACTCCTTCTCAATCAAGGAATCGATCGGCAGTCCGGAAGGCGCGGGATTCGCGGCCGTCTTCTTTTCACATCCGCATCCCTTCGAATCGGAGAAGTATTCTTCTCCTTCAGGGCAAACGAAACGGGTGCGCGCGCATTCGTCACGACTCTGTCCGATGTAGGTTTTGGTCTCAGTGAACGCAGTGTTGTTCAGCGCAAACAGAAGTATCAAAATCGCAATATTTTTCACGAGCACCATTGTACCAGACGTAGCTCGAGGCAACCACAAAGACACGAAGGCACCAAGCTTCACAAAAGAAATCATAAAATCCGTTTTTTGTGCCTTCGTGCCTTTGTGATAAATTCCTGCCTTTGCGTCTTTGCAAGAACCCGGTACTATGGAAAGTCACAGGAGCGCGCATGACAAGAAAATTGATTTTGTGTTGTCTGATTGTCCTGACAGCCGGGCTTTCCTACACCAGTAGCGCAAGCAAGGAATGGGACGCGTTTGTAAATGAATTCATCGAGAATCATTTCCGGTTCGAACCGGACGATGCGGTAGACGCGGGAAGGCATGAATATGACGGCAAACTTCCAGACTGGAGCCGTCAGGGTCTCGCGAAACACGTTTCCTGGTTGAAAGAGGCCCGGAAGAGCGCTCTTGCTTTTGACGAGGCTTCACTGGATGGACCTAAACGATTTGAGCGCGAGTATTTGCTGGCGCGTATTGATCGTGATCTTTTCTGGCTTGAAGATGCGCAGGGGCCGTATCGCAGTCCAATGTTTTATTCCGGGGCAACGAGTCCAAGCACCTACTTGACGCGTCCCTATGCGCCGCTTCCGCAAAGGATGCGCGCGTATACGGAATATGCAAATCGGATTCCGGAGGCGATCCAACAGATTCGCACAAATCTGCGCACACCGCTGGCGCGCCCGCATGTCCAGGTAAGTATCAGGGTATATGGAGAGCTCGCGCGTTATTACCGCAACGACGTCCCTGCTATCTTCGCGTCAGTAGAAGACAAAAAACTGCAGGATGAATTTCGCGCGGCAAACGATAGCGCAGCAAAAGCCATGGAGGGGTTTGCATCGTGGCTGGAATCGCAGTTGAAAGATGCCAACGACAACTACGCGCTCGGTCCGGAGCTGTTTCAGAAGATGTTGATGGCAACCGAAGGAGTCGATGTTCCACTCAACCAGCTCGAAGAAATCGGGCGGAAGGATCTGGAACGGAATCTTGCGATGATGAAGGAAGCTTGCGCGTCCTATGCGCCGGGAAGCATTGTGGAGCAGTGTGTGGCGAAGGTGCAAGCGAAGAAACCTGCTGAAGGACCGGTTCTCGCCGCGCGCAGACAACTGACAGCGCTCAAGAAGTTTGTGATTGACAACAAAGTGGTAACAGTTCCGGGTACAGAAGAAGCGGGTGTGGAGGAAGCTCCGCCTTACAGACGTTTCAACGCTGCCTACATTGAGATCCCGGGTCCTTATGAAAAGGGACTTCCCTCCATATATTACATAGCGCCGCCGGATCCTTCCTGGACAAAAGAACAACAGGCAGAATACATTCCCGCGGAGACGGAGTTATTGGCCATCTCTGTTCATGAAGTCTGGCCGGGGCATTTTCTCCAATTTCTGCATGCGAATCGTTCGAAGTCTAAGTTTGGTCAGATCTTTACCGGATACGCTTTTGTGGAAGGATGGGCACATTACACGGAAGAAATGATGTGGGATTCGGGTCTTGGAAAAGGGGATCCGGAAGTGCACATCGGTCAGATCATCCATGCTCTTCTTCGCGATGTGCGGTATCTTTCCGCGATCGGATTACACACAAAAGGAATGACCGTGGAGGAATCCGCGAAAATGTTTCGGGAAAAGGCATTCAAAGATACCGGAAACGCGAGTCAGCAAGCCGTCCGCGGAACATTCGATCCCGGTTATCTGAATTACACACTGGGGAAACTGATGATCCTGAAGCTTCGCGATGATTGGTGCGCATCCCGCGGCGGCAAACAGGCATGGCGCGAATTTCACGACGCATTTCTATCGTACGGCGGTCCGCCGATTCCGCTTGTCCGCAAAGCGATGCTCGGTCTGAACGACAAAGGCTCTCTCTTTTGATTCAGTCTTCCAGATGATCGACGGGGCTACGCACGCCGTTGCTTCTTTTTGCGGACACATGCGTATAGATCATGGTCGTGCTGACATCCCTGTGGCCGAGCAGCTCCTGGATTGTTCGGATGTCATAGCCGTTTTCCAGCAGATGAGTTGCAAAACTGTGGCGTAGAGTGTGACAACTCCCCGGCTTCGTGATTCCCGACCGGCGGATTGCTTCTTTGACTGCGCGCTGGAGAACCGCTTCATCCACATGATCTCTCCAGACCATCTTTGAACGGGGATCCATGCAGCGTTTGGAAGACGGAAAAAGGTATTGCCAATAGAATTCGCGGTCCGCATGTGGGTATTTTCTTTGAAGTGCATAGGGCAGGTGGACGGCTCCATAACCCTCTTTGATGTCGTTTTGATGAAGGACTCTTACGCGATGGATGTGATTTTGCAGGTGGCTTATAAGTGATTCAGGCAGCAACGTGACACGGTCCTTGTCTCCTTTTCCATTACGAACGAGCAGTTGTCTTTGATCGAAGTCTACATCCTTAATCCGAAGGCGGATGCATTCGGTTAACCGGAGTCCAGAACCATAGAGTAAGCTTGCCATGAGCCATTTTGTACCTTCGAGTTGTAAAAGCACGGCAGTTACTTCCTGCCGGCTGAATACAGTTGGTAAGCGTTGTGGTTTCTTGGCGTGCGGAACAAAATTGAGCCAGTCTAAGGGCTTATTGAGAACTTCGCGATACAGGAAGAGGATTGCGCTCGTCGCCTGGTTTTGCGTAGATGCGGAAAGTTGTCTGGAAACTGCAAGAAATGTGAGGAAGCGGTTGACATCCTGTTCACGAATCAATTCAGGCTTTCGATGGTAGTGGAATCTTATGAATCTTTTGATCCAGTGAACATAAGCTTCTTCTGTACGGATGCTATAATGTTTGACGCGAATGCAACTTCGGAGTCTTAGGAGCAGGTGTTGGAATTCTTGAGCGGTCAGGCGGTCTGATTGAATCATTGGGATTCCTCCAAAAGTCGTCTAATCCGGTCATTGTCCTATGCAAATCACTGGACTCGACGACTTGTTTTCCCGCCTGACCGGATTATACTCCCGAATTGGAACAAATAAAAACGTTTTTTCGAAAATTCACTTAGCGTTGGGTTGCGCTTATTCGTGATAACGCTTCGTCATACAATACCACTATGATCCCAGTACCCGGATCAGCGGAGGTGAGCTTGAAGGTCGAAATCGTCTGTTTGATCTGCTGCTTTTGCATTCGGGCCATTGCTTCGGCCCAACAGAAAGAACCTTCTTCGGTTCTCAATTCTTGGGACCAAGACCCAGGCATGATCTATCTGACGGGCCGCGGAACAGCGGACGGTCGGATGTTCGAGTACAAGATCGAACCGGCGGCGCTAAAGGATGCACCGGCCTGGATGCCAGGCAAAACGGATCCGCCGCTGTCGGTCCCTAAGGCGATCGCGATCGCCAAACAGACAGCGCTGGCGGATTACAGCCGTTTTAAGGAGTTTCATCCGGGCCAAATTGAACTGATGCCGATCGGTTCCCGCGCAGCCGAGAACCAGTGGTTCTACGTGATCTCGCTGTACCCGGTTGTCGAAAAACTGACTGCATATGACAGCGATATAACGGTCGTCATTCTAATGAACGGCTTTGTGGTGAAGCCCAAGTTGCGTGAGAAAAAACTGTCCAGGTCCGGAGAATCCTGGATCTCGCACGCATCGGGCGCTGACCTCCAAGAACCCGAAGGGCAGCCTGCGATCCAGGCGGCCGAAGGTAAGTTCATTCTGGTGCGCGGCGGCGACAAAGATTCCTGCGCAATCGTGATGAGAGGGGGCAGCGACCCGAACCGTGCCGAATATGACGCTTACTATCAGCCTGAGGGAAGCGGCAATTTCACCGCGGCAACCGTCATTGCCACTCACGCTTCGGTCCATGAAGGGGGCGACGAAAGTGACCTCTACATCCGGTGCGGACCGTTTCGGGTCCAGTGGTCGGCCGGGAACTGGCTCTACTGGCTCGGCTTTAAGGGTCTTGCTGATTTCCAGATCGCATCGACGCCGTGGTCTAGGCGGGAAGACATTCGTCTCTCGGACCCTTCGCTGCAATGGCACGGCCTGTCCCAGTAGCGCTCGGTTGACCGGTATGTAGTCGAGTCTCCCGGACCTGTAGAGCGAAGAACCACGCGGACACCGAGAAGGAGTTCAAGCGCAACCCAACAAGTCGTTGCACCCGACCGCAACCGCGCCTCACTCAGTCATGCCGGTTGCAAATCGGCTCACATTCACCAGTGGAAGGGAATGCTCTAATCGGCTATCATAGTTTTGTGCTGGGGTGAGTTGCAACCGTCATGCCTTCGCTCGTTGCGGCTGCGGCGGGTGAACTCCAGCGTTAGGCAGCTTTGAACGTCTTAGGCAAGGAGACTCCGATGAAAACTTTGACCGTCGTTTCCGTCTTTTTGATTTGTGTGATTCATTTCCCCACGCCCCTCTTGGCCCAGGAGCGACCGCCGATCATCGATATGCACATGCACACAGGACTTTTTCACGAGGTACCTGCCGGGGCACCAGCTCTCTGCCGTCCTGAGCCGTGTCGCGGTGAGGGCCGGGCAACGGCCGGTCACGCGGAGACACTCAAGAAAACACTGGAGGCGATGGACCGCTACAACATTGTCAGGGGTTTTCTTAGCGGTGTCGATCTGTCGATCATCCAGAAATGGATTGCAGCAGCTCCGGGGCGTTTCATTGGATCCCCTTTCATTCTAGAAGCGGGTCGTCCCGAGCCGGAGATGCTCAGACAGGAGTATGCGGCGGGGCGTCTTAGCGGAATGGGAGAAATCGGGACGCAACTCAATGGTGTGCCCCCGAATGATCCGAGGCTCGAACCCTATTTTGCCCTCGCTGAAGAGCTTGACCTCCCGGTTCTCATCCACACTTTGGGCATCGGGCCGTATATGCCTGGCTTTCGCTCCGCCGCAGGCAGCCCATTGCTTCTGGAGGACGTGCTTGTCCGCCACCCGAGGCTGCGACTATTTGTGGAGAATGCCGGGTACCCCTATCGGCAGGAAATGATCGCAATGATGTACCAGTATCCGCAGCTTTACGCTGATGTTTCGACGATTACCTGGGTGATTCCTCGTATAGCCTTTTACGACTATCTGGAGGCATTGGTCCGGGCTGGCCTCGCGAAGCGACTGATGTTTGGTTCAGACCAAATGGTTTGGCCGGAAAAGATCGGAAAAGCAGTCGAAACCATCGAAAAAGCACCATTCCTGACGAAGGCGCAAAAGAGAGATATTTTTTATAACAATGCAGTACGCTTTCTTCGTCTCGAACAGGAGTCCAAGTAGCTTGGGCGCTGCCTAACAAGTCGTTCGAGCCGACAGCAACCGCGTCTCGCTCAGGCACACTGCTTGCAGAAACGATTACATCATCTTTTGCCGCAGTAGGTTTTTCTTGTTATCATGTTTCTGTGTTGGGGCAGGCTGCAAGCAGCGCGCCTTTGCTCGTCGCGGCTGCTGCGGCTCAACTCCGGCGTTCGGTGCCTTAAAAGATTAAAAATGGAAGCGGAACAGGAAATAACACGTGAACTCGCAGCCAAAGAGAGTTTACTCTGGGCTGGCCGACCTCGCCAGGGTATAGTCTTTCGCAGTTCCGATGTTTTGTTGATACCCTTCAGCCTACTCTGGGGCGGTTTTGCTATTTATTGGGAAGCTGGGGTTCTTTCATCCGACAGTCCACTTTTCTTTCGCCTGTGGGGGATTCCATTCGTCCTAGTAGGCCTCTATCTTGTTGCCGGTCGTTTTTTCTTCGAATCGTATCAACGGGGAAAGACTTTTTACGGTCTGACATCTGATCGGGTCATAATCGTTTCTGGAATATCTACTCGAATTGTTAAAAGTTTGAATCTTCGAACTCTAACAGACATTTCTGTAACGGAACGTTCCGATCGTTCAGGCACAATCACATTTGGCCAGACTAGTCCGATACATTCGTTGCTTGGAAACTCATCGTGGCCTGGAACTGGGCAGGGCGTTCCATGTTTCGATCTAATTCCAAACGCCAAAGAAGTATACGAAAAAATTCGATCTGCGGGAAGTAAGGAAACGTAAGGCACCGAACAAGTCGTTGCAGCGGACAACACCTGCGCCTCGCATGGTCACGCCGCTTGCAGTGGTTTTTATAAGCATTTGTGTAGGGGAAGTCCCATCGGCTATCATGTTTGATAGCTGGACCTGTTAGCAAGCGGCGCGCCCACGCTTCGGCTCCGGTGTTGCCGCTGAACTCCAGCGTTCGGACCCGCTGGCTGTAACAAACGTATGGACTATTCTGAGGTACTCAAGAAACTTGAGGCACTGCGTTGTCTAGTTGAAAAGTGCCGCGACACATCCAACGGCTTGACGCCTGCGGAACACGCGGAATTGGCAATGCTCTATGGTGAGTGTGAGCCGATAATCACTCAGATCTTGGGGATTCAAAATATTTCCGTTCCGGGCCGACGTAGTTCTGTTGAGATTTACCGAAACATGATTGAAGCTGGGTACCTTTCTAGTAGGACGATACACAGATACGCAGGACACCAACAGCTTCTCAAAGTCATCGGTCACGTGCGGCACTTGGCTAATGATCCGGTTGTCAACCGAGAAGAATTAGATGTCTTGCTTCCACTGCATAGCAGGCGAATTTTCGATGATCAACTTAGGCAGCTACTCGCAGAGGGAGTTGACGCTGACTCACCCGTGAGCCTGGTTATGATCGACATCGATCACTTCAAATCGGTTAATGACATGCATGGCCATCCAGTAGGAGATGAAGTTCTTAAATCAATTGCGACTGTCCTTTTACGCGTCCTTGGCAGAAAAGGCAATGCATATCGATATGGTGGAGAGGAAATAGTAATATTATTGCCAAACACAACTTCAGAAGAAGCAACAGCTTTTGCTGAGCGATTGAGGCGAGGAATAGAATCTTCCTTGCACGGTTCCAAGCAATTGAGAATCACGGCAAGTTTTGGAATTGCAACCGCCCCTGAACATACTAATGAAACATCAGAATTGGTAAAACTCGCGGATTGCGCCATGTACGAGGCAAAGCAATTGGGTCGCAATTACGTCCGGGTCGCCGGGGAACCCAAACCAGAGGCGATCCAACCTAGGAAGGTAGAGCGAAAGCAGCCACCAGCGAATGGAATGATGGACGATCAAAAAGACGCGATCAGACTTCAATATTTTCGCAGTGGGCAAGCTGACTGCCCGAACGATGGGGCACTCCTAAGAGTTCAGCAGAGTCATCAATTCGGTCGTCCAACGCCTGACCTCTTTATTCTTTGTCCCGTATGCGGCCTTAATGCGAAGTTACCAGGGAAATAACAATTAACGGCGAGTCCGAACAATTCGCTGCACCGGACCGCACGTGCGCCTTTGCTCCGTCGTCCCGCTTGCAATCCATTTGCCGTACCTGGTTTTCAAGTATGTAAAATGAGTTATCATTGTTTTGTGTGAAGCCACCGCTTTGGCAAGCGGGTCGCCCTCGCTTCGGCTTCGGTGCGGCCGGTGAGCTCAAGCGTTCGGTCGCGCTTGTAACCTTTGGGTGGGAGGAGCAAATTGAACAAGGAAGTTGAAGCCAAAATTGAGTATCAACACACCATTGGTGAGGCCTCACCAGGATCTTACCAACCAGTACGATTTACGCGAGTCAAGTACAAAAAGTGCGACTACACGCACATTGATATTCGCCGGTATCAGCGCGCCTATGACGAAAATGAGGATGAGGTTTATTATCCGACAAAGATTGGCTTTCAATTTCCTGAAAAGGAGTTTCAACGTGTCGTTAACGAATATACTGTAACCCCCGAAACTTATCTTCATCCAAAAATAGCAAAGCGGTGTCTTCCTTTGCTAAAGAAGGAAACAACCCTTGATAACGCGGTAACAGACGCATTTAAAGTCCTTGAGATGACAGTTCGGCGCAAGATCGGCGCTCCGGATGATGAAGTTGGGCTCAAGCTTCTGCGGCGCGCCTTCCATCCTCAAACAGGGCTACTCACGGACTACACCTTGCCGGCCGCGGAACGAGAAGGATTCACCAATTACATAGCGGGTGCGTACGGTTATTACAGAAATTCTTCTTCACATAGGGACACTTCGATTGACTTTCTTTCAGCATTCATGCGTGTTGTTGTTGCCAGTGATCTCCTTTGGATAGTTGAGAAAGCAGAACTCAGTGCGTAGAAAGACCGAATGAAAAAGACGTTCGGTTGCGTAAAATTAATTTATGACCAAACAGAAGAGACTTAATGAGAAAGCCTTGAAACGTGCGTGCTTACAGGTAGCGGACAATGTTCTATGGGAGAAAGGCCCTCGCCCAATCGAACCAATTCAGAACTTGGCTGAGAAATTCTTCGAAATAGCCAAGGAGAAGGAAAAGTATCTCGTAGATGGGGGTCGGGACCCCAACATGCTTACCAGAATTGTGAGGTATTTAGCGTATCAACATGCTATACCTCCTATGCGCGATGACATTTGGTGGTTTTATCAGAGTCTTCATATCTTAGTTAATCTCGTCGATCCAATTTCCCCTCCTCGAAGGATCGATGATCAGCTGTATTCAGAGATTCAAGAGGGGGTAGCTGAAGCGCGATCAAGTTTCGCTCGAAAATCAAAAAGTTCGTTGTGATCGCGACCGAACCACTCGTTGCAGCCGACGCATCCTGCGCCTCGCCATGTCATGCCGGTTGCAACCCGTTAACAATCAATGTTGTACGGTCTTGTCTCTTCAGTTATCATTTTCGGTGTTGAGGGTTTGGCTGCAACCGGCACGCCATTGCTCGGCTCCGGTTGCGCGGCTGAACTCGGGCGTTCGGCAGCAGCAAGAGTCTGGAGGCTAATTGTGGGAGTCGCAGAAAATAAGCAGATTGTCCTATCATTTTACGAAGCCGGCAACCGTGGCGACTTCGATACTTGTTTCGATCTGATATCCGATGATATTGTCTGGACAAACATCGGATCTACTAAGTTTTCGGGAACATACCGCGGCAAAACAGAATTGCTAGAAAAATTGCTTGGCCCTCTCTTTGGCCAACTCAAAGCAGGAATCTCTTCCTCGATTGAGAAGCTCTTTGGCGAGGACGACTATGTTATTGCTTTGACATCCGGTACTGCCGAGACAATCGATGGGCGTCCTTACAATAATCGATATTGTCAGGTTATTCGACTTCGTAACGGAAAGTTCGTTGAAGTCACAGAGTACTTTGACACTGCGTTGGCTGGATCGATATTCGGCTTTGTGTGAAGTGCTGCCGAACAAGTCGTTGCACCCGACGCCTCCTGCACCTCTTCAGGCATCCGCTTTGCAATCGGCTTACATTCTTCTTTGAAAAAGAAACCATAAATCAGCTATCATTGTCTGTGCTGGGGTAAGCCTGCAAAGCGGTTGCCTTCATCGGCGCAGTTCGGCGCGGGTGAACTCCCGCGTTGGGCGGCTTAGAAATCAATGAATGCTCTTCCTCGCATAACGAAGCGGGATAATCCAAAAACAATTGCCAAGAAGGTCAAACGATATGAAGACCTGCTTACGAAAGCTCTAGTAATTGCTGTTCAACGCTCTACGCGTCAGCCGATTGCGGTGAGAGAGATGGTGTCCGCCGCGAAAGTTATCGGAATGGTACCAAATTACAAGGCTATGTCCGTTGAATATCCAAATCCAAGATACAAGAGCACTTGGTATGCGAGCATCTCTTTTGGATATCTCGATGAATTTAGGCCAGAGGAATTAGCCGAAGATATTATTGATACCGTAAAAGAAAACCTGCGAATATCCAGAACAAAAGACCCCAGATATACTCTTCCGAAAACGTTTTGAAACGTAGACGCCGCCCAACAAGTCATTGCAGCGGACAGCGCCTGCACCTTCGCAAGCGCATGCCGCTTGCAATCGTAAAAGAAGGTTATTGCTGGACAAAGGTTAGGCGGGTTATCATGGTCTGTGCTGGTCAGTGGCAAGCAAGCGGCCTGCCCTTTCTCGGTGCGGTCGGCGCTGCCGCTGAATTCCAGCGTTGGGCGGCGCAGGAATCATGACTAAACAACCAACCGTGTGCTATCTGTGCTCCCAACCGTTGATTCCGTCTCTTGCCCGTGATCATGTTCCGCCACAACAGTTCTATGCTGATGTGATTCGAAAAAAGCATAGACCTAATCTGCTGACGATCACTGTCCACAAGCAATGCAACCTTGCATACCAATTTGATGAGGATTATTTCGTCAACACTGTGGCGCCATTCGCGAAGGGTTCTTACTCGGGAAACGCACTCCTCCATGAGATATTTCAGAAGTATTACTCAGGAAAGAAGCGCGGGTTGGTTCAAAAGGTCTATGAGGAGTTCGAGCTTCGACCGAGTGGTCTCGTCTTACCTCCCGGTATGGTAGCGAAGCGAATACAGGGTGAGCGAGTTCATCGTGTGGCTTGGAAGATCATACGTGGTCTGTATTTCCATCAATTCAGTGAGGTGTTGCCTGAAGACACACCGAACAGCCTCGAGATTGTTCCACCAGGCCAAGTTCCGTCAAAAGAATTTATTCTCGGGTTACCAGACGACCCTGTCCGTGGTAGGCATCCAGGAGTTTTTGATTACAAGTTCGCCAAGTTTCCTGCGATCCACAATTTCAACTATTGGGCCATGCTTCTCTGGGACAAGATCATCTTCATCATGAAATTTCACGATCCCAATTGCGAGTGCAAGAACTGCGAGGAAGTCAGGAGTAAACGTCCCTCTGCTGCTTCAGTTTAACTTTCGAACGGTGAAACATGGCCTGCATGCGCCGCCCAACAATTCGCTGCACCCGACACGAACCGCGCCTTTCTCAGTCATGGCGCTTGCTTTGGGCTTGCAGGCCTTATGCCAGCAGTCGTCCATTCTGCTAAAATGATCTTGTGCCAGCTTAAGCTCAGCAAGCACCATGCCTTCGCTCGGCGCGGTCCGTGCGGGTGAGCTCAAGCGTTAGGCGGCGCAAAAAGGGAAGTCTTGAACAAAGGAGAAGAGTTAATGATTGAGATAGCGGCTTCGGTTAAAGACAATCGAAGAAAGTTGCGGTATCGGTGGTGGTTCGCGAATGTTGTTGGGTTGATCATTGCCTTCCTGCTTTTCAGCCTTATAGGCCATGGCATCACGGGTCCCCATGGGGATGATCTGACATTTGCACAGGACATCGCACATACGCTCGGTCTCCTTGTCGTTGGCTTGATCCTTTTCTCGGCACAACGTGCTGCGCTGGGGCCCTGGCTGTCTGTTAGCGCAGCAAGAATCATTGTTGCCACCATTGTGTTTACCGCAGCGTTCCAATGTGGAGCGAAGATCTATGGCCCACCTGCTGATTGGATTTTAGGCTTCACCGTCCTTGGCTTCGCCGCGTGGGTGAGCTTTCATGGAGTTCAGCGACAACGATTGGTATGGACAATCGCGGCGATCTTGGGCTTCTGCATGGGACTGGCACTTACCACTCCTGTTATGTTCGCTGCAATCAGGGCGGGTATCTTCGATCCAGATTCGCCAACACTGCTGGATCACACGATAACCTGGGTTCTGGCTGCCGGTATGACAGGAATTTTTGGCGGCTACATAAGCAGTTGGCCACTCAGCCTTCTCCTGATTTCGTCGGATTCCAGCCCCAGCGCCGCCTAACAACTCGCTCCAGCCGACAACCCCTCAGCCTCACTCGGGCATGCCGCTTGCAATCACGTTCAAACATTGGTGCAAGGAAGCGTGTTATCACTATCATTGTCTTGCGCCGGGCAACGTTGCAAGCGTCACGCCCTCGTTCGGCTTCGGGGTTGCGGCTGAGCTCGAGCGTTCGGCCGCTCATATTGCCGTCCGCCATGTATAAATACATTCTGTTCGCGTTACTGGCCTTATCCCTACAGGCGCATGCGGATGACATGCGCGTAAAAATGACTCCTGTATTACCTGACATTCAAGTACTCCTATTTCATGAACTTCAGGGCAAACCCGGGCTTCCTATGTGCGCGGCGCTTGATGACCCCCATGGGACCATTACTATTAAGGGAATAGGTCGTCTTGAGGATCCACCGGCCGAAGTGATCAGCCGTGTAAACCTGGATAAAAACAATCAGCGCACAGTTGAGCCGGTTTCACGTTGCCGCTTTGAACGTTGGCCAAGGGACCCATGGGGTAATCTTTCCCCACAAACTGCAGCCGGCGAATGGACATCCATTATTGTTCTTCTTGGTGTGACGATAACGACCGATTCAGAAGCAGACGTATGGTTTAATTCGCAAGGTGTGGACGGCGGTACCAATAGTTCCCGATATCATGTCAAACTGGTAGATGGCAAATGGATCATTGTCTCGAAACACTCGGGCGAGATATGGGGCAGGTAGATGACTAAGCGGCCGAACAATTCGCTCGAGCGGACAAATCCTCGCGCCCTCGCTTCGCTCGGTCGCTGCGGTTTGCCGCTCAGCTCAAGCGTTCGCTGGCGCAGAAAGCACTGGTAAGGTCCGTGTCTGGTCATTGATCACCATGGCGACAAAACGATTCACACTTGTTCTGCTGGTTCTAGGCGGTTTCATTTTGGGTGTAGTGGTTACAATCGGTGTATTTTTCTATTTCATTCGTCATTACACCAAAAAGACGGAAGAAATCGCAATGAAAGCGTCCGGTTTTCCCGACCAACTTGATCCCAGGAACCGGCTTGGAGAAGCGATGGCTGAGCTAAACCAAGCACATAACGAATATGATCGGTGGGTCGCATTGACAGACGTATGCTTGTTGGAGGTTGATGCAGGTTCACGTGCGGATGCCAGAAAGCACGCAGAAGAAGTGTTGAGTCTCGCTGCAAATTATCAAAGTGATTGGAATTACGGCAATGCCATTCATAAAGGCAATTTGACATTGGGTCGCCTAGCGTTACGCAATGGCGACGTTGAAAAAGCAAATCAATACCTTTTGGAAGCTGGCAAAACACCCGGATCTCCTCAGTTGAATAGCTTTGGGCCCAATATGGTGCTTGCGAAGGAGTTGCTCGAGCGCGGCGAAAAGAAAGCGGTTTTGCAGTATTTCGATCTTTGCAATAAATTTTGGGAGATGCACGGAGACAAACTCCGCGAGTGGACAGCCTTAGTAAAAGGCGGCGTCATCCCGGATTTTGGTGGAAACCTTCTATACTGAAATGCGCCAGCGAACAGGTCGCTGAACCAGACCACATCCGCGCCTCGCTCAGGGCATTCCGCTTGCAATACGTTCGCAATCACCTTTGCCGGAGAATGTCTAATCCGCTATCATTGTTCTGTGCTGGGGTAGGCTGCAAGCGTCACGCCCTCGCTCGTCGCGAATGTGGCTGGTTAGCTGCAGCGTTCGGTGGCATTATGAGTATGAATCGTGAAGAGATCGAAACATTCGTGATGCAGTGGGCGGATGCCTGGAACAATCGCGACCTTGAAAAGGTACTCGCGCATTTTCATGAGGATATCAACTTTACCAGTCCGACCGCGCTTGCAGTGGTTGGCATGCCAACAGTCAAAGGCAAAAATGCGCTCCGAGCATATTGGAGTAAAGCGTTGAGTCGAGTCGAAACGCTTAGATTCAATATTGAACGCCTAGTATGGGATCCTGAGCGCCGTGAACTCGCTATCATTTATACGTCTGAGATAAATGGCAATAGCAAGAAAGTTTCGGAGAATCTCGTCTTCGACGATAACGACTTTGTAATTACGGCCGAAGTATTTCACGGAATTGGATAACTAAATTGTTAAACGCAAATGCCACCGAACAACTCGTTACACCGGACCGCTCGTGCGCCTCGCATGGTCATGCCGCTTGCATTTGATTCACAATGTTCTCATACGGAACGCGAAAATCAGCTAAAATGGTTTGTGCAAGGCGCAAGGTTCAGCAAGCGGCCCGCCCATGCTTCGTCGCACTTCGCGGCCGGTGAACTCGAGCGTTAGGCGACTTTCAGAGCCATAAACAACTATGAGAGAAAATATACAAGCAACTGGATCGAACACTCGAGATCGCCGAGCCCTCAGTCGCCGTGACTTTTTGGCTAATACTGCATTTCTCGGAGCAGGATTGGCCGTTGGGCCAGCTTTGTGGGCCGCATCATCGGATCAGCCTCAGGAGATCAACAAAATGAAAACACGAAAGCTCGGACAATTAGAAGTCTCGCAACTGGGCCATGGGTGTATGAGTATTAGCGCCAACTATGGGCCGCCCGCACCCAGAGAGCAAGGCCTCAAGGTTATCCGAACCGCCCATGAAAAAGGCGTCACGTTCTTCGACACCGCCGAAGTTTATGGCCCATATACCAATGAAGAGCTTGTCGGCGAAGCGCTGGCGCCTATTCGCGACAAGGTTCGTATCGCGACCAAATTTGGTTTTAACCTTGAAGGTTCAGGTGGTGGACTCAATAGCCGCCCAGAGCAGATCAAGAAAGTGGCTGAAGCCTCGTTGAAGCGACTTAAAACCGACCGCATCGATCTCTTCTACCAGCATCGTGTCGATCCGAAGGTGCCAATCGAAGAGGTGGCTGGTACAGTGAAGGATCTGATCAAGGAAGGGAAGGTGTTGCACTTCGGTCTCTCTGAGGCGAGTGCCAAAACGATCCGCCGGGCGCATACGGTTCAACCTGTGACCGCAGTTCAGACTGAATACTCGCTGATGGAAAGAGACCCGGAGAAGAACGGCGTGCTCGCAACCTGTGAGGAGCTGGGAATCGGCTTCGTGCCGTGGGGGCCGGTTGGAATGGGTTACCTCACCGGGAAGATGGATGTCCGCACGAAGCTCGACCCGAAAACGGACCTGCGATCGGGCTTCGACCGCTTTTCGCCTGAAAACCTGGCGGCCAATATGCCGATCGTCGATTTCCTTAGACGGTTTGCTCAGAAGAAGAATGCGACCCCGGCTCAAATCTCACTGGCTTGGCTGCTCGCGCAAAAGCCCTTCATTGTCCCGATTCCCGGCACACGCAACATCGATCATCTGAGCGAGAACTTGGGAGCCATCAATGTCCGGCTGACGCCTGAGGATCTTCAAGAGATCGACACTGCTTTCTCCAAAATCAAAGTGCACGGTGGCCGGATGAATGAAGAACAGATGAAGGTGGTTGACCAAACAGAGTGACCAGTTGTCCCTTGAACCCCGTCGCCGAACAAGTCGTCTATGAAAGGAGTTGTCAAGAGAAAGACACCTCAAGCGGGGTCAGAAAGGGGGAGCTTTCCTGACAACTAGCCCCGGGTGACGGAAATCGAACAGTTCTGAGCTGAGCCGGCAACCGGATGAAAGCAGGCAGAACCACCTGGCCCAGTATCTGCGAAAAGAGTTATGAGCTAACCACGCGTCTATCTGAGACTCAAAGGCCTACCGCATCATTTGGTTATGCGAGGGGGCATACGGGCTGCAATGGTCCTTGGAAAACAGAAACACCAGGAACACGACTTGTTTAGATGCTTCCCTCGAAAGACTTTTGCTACGGACCAGAATGTTGCCGATCCGGTAACTACGGGCTCCAGACTTTATTGAACTGTTCCCTTTCCTTGATTAAGAGAGAGCTTTTTCTTTCTTTTTTCCTCCTTACAGTTTTTAGAATGAAGACTCGGACTCAGGAATAGTTTTGGATCAAACTTTGCTTCTTTTTTCCAGATGGCCAAAGAGGTAGAGGACAATCGCCGGGCAATAGTTAATCGAGCCATGGCGGGGTTGAGCCCTTTTTGCAGCAGGGATTGATAAATCGGTCCCAGCAGTTTATGAGTTGTGCCCTGCAGCGCAGCGCTCTTATAGACTCGTTTGAGAATTCGGCTGTAATCGCGATTGAGACCACGTGTGGAAGCTTTTCTAATTCTCTTTTGCACTCGGCCATTCACAATTTCATGATCAGAAGTAGTGCGGTTTACAACCGCCAGGCCGCAATAAGGCCAGTATTGACGCTTGGTGCGAAATCGGTGTGGTGTTGCCACCACGGCCACGATCTGAGCTGAACGGATGGGTCCAAGGCAGGGAATTCGCTTCAGCAGTTTGACGGCTGGATATTTTCGGCTTTCGAGCAAAAGTTGCTTTTTGCCTTCTTCCCTCAGCGGCATCAGCGAATCCAATTGGCTAAAGAGGATCTGCAATCGAAAACGAAGACCCAGTTCCGTTATTTTTTCCAGCCAGAAGTCATGTTTAGCCGGATTGTAAAGTCCTCCGCCCTTACAGCTGATGCCCCGGCCCTGGAATAAAGAGCGAATTCGTGTCATGGTTCGTACCGAATCCCTGATGAGAGCCTCGTAACCGAGAACCAGCTGCTTCAGGGGTCGCAGTGAATATTCTGTTTGGTAAACCGGTCGAAGTGCATTCAGACGGAGCTGTTCTGCTAGTTTTCGAGCGTCTATTCGATCGGATTTGTTTCCACACAATACCACGCGATTGTACCGGGGGTTGCACACAAGCACATTTGATACCAGCGGTCTGACTAGATCGTATAGCCATGCTGCTTGTGTCCCCTGTTCAAAGGTCAGATGAACTTCGCCGCGGATCCCTCTCAGGAAATCCCGGATTGTCTCAGCACTATTGCCAAATACACCTTCCCACAAAATCTTCCCACCGCCATCAAGAATACAAAATGCGATGGTTGCTAAATGAACATCGAATGCGACATACTTTCTAATGATCATGGTTGCTCCTTTGGTTGATAGTTTTCTCTGAAAGCTATCACCGGAGGGGCGACCTTTCATAATACGGTTGCAGCGGACAACACCTGCGCCTTACTCAGGCATTGCCGCTTGCAGTTCCGCCTACAAAGTCTTGCGCAAAAGAAGGGTTGAATCGGTTATCATTCTTTGGTGCTCGTCGGGTTTGGCTGCAAGCAGCAAGCCTTCGCTCGGCTTGGTGTTGCCGCTGATCTCCAGCGTTGGGCTAGACTGCACCCCCGAAGTGGCACAACCTGTTAAGCTAGTATAGCTGAACAGGAGTGACCGAAAATGTCATTAAAGAGGCGGCAATTCAGCCGCGAATTCAAGCTTCAAATCATCGCGGAAGTGGAATCTGGGAAAAGCATTGTGCAGGTAGCTCGCGAACATCAGATTCACCCGATCACGATCGGCAAATGGAGAAAAGAGCACAGTGAGTACGGTGGAAAGTCGTTCGCGGGAAATGGCAACACCTACAAGCTTGAGGCCCGGATCGCAGAACTGGAGAGGATGATCGGGCAGTTGACCATGGAGAATGCTTTTTTAAAAAGGGCATTGTTGAGCTTCGAGGAGGCGAGAAAGAACAGTGGCAGAAACACGCCTACCGGATCATAGCCGACCGGAAGTTGGAGGCGGATATGTCAGTCAAGAGCATGTGTGAATTGCTTTCCATCAGCAGGAGTGGTTACTACCGGGCGGCAAAGTCGAGAGATTCCTTGGAGGAGGATCTTGAAATCCGGGATCAGATTCACCGAATCGCATTGGAGTGGCCAAGTTACGGCTACCGCCGGATTGCGGCCGAATTGAGGAGACAGAATGTGCCGATCAATCACAAGCGGGTCCTGAAACTGATGCGTGCAGATAATCTGCTTTGCGTTCGGAAAAAGCGATTCGTTCGGACAACGCGTTCAGATCACGAATTGGCGGTTTATCCGAACCTGGCCGACAACCTTTGTTTGACCGGCATGGATCAGCTCTGGGTAGCTGATATCACTTACATCCGGGTGCTGAGGGAATTTATTTTCCTGGCGGTAATTCTTGACGCTTTTAGCCGGCGCTGCATTGGTTGGCAGCTCTCACGCTACATCGACACAAAACTGACTCTGGGAGCACTTCAGATGGCGCTCAAGAACAGACAGCCGAAACCAGGAACAATTCACCATTCAGACCGCGGTGTTCAATATGCGGCCACACAATACGTTGACCTGCTAGCCTCCAGTGGCCTCCTGATCAGCATGAGCCGGAAAGGAAACCCATACGACAACGCCCGGGCGGAAAGCTTCATGAAAACCTTAAAGTACGAAGAAGTCCATCTTTTGGATTATCGGGGGATCAATGAGGCGTATCAGCGAATCTCTCACTTCCTAGAAGATGTTTACAATCAGAAGCGATTGCATTCGGCCCTGGGATACCGGCCGCCAGTCGAATTTGAACATTTCTATTCTACTAACCAGTTAGAAACTTCCGGATCCAAAGAGTGCACAAAAACTGAGCAAACAGAAGGAGTTTTCAACATTTCAACAGTTTGAAGGCAACAATCACCTTCATAAAGAAAGAAAAAAGGGAACACCAAAAAAGAAAAGAAAAACGGAGTAAAATCCTATTGACCTAGCTTAACTACCTGTGCCAGAAACGGGGTTCATTCCAGGCGCTTCGATTTACATTGTAGACGAGTGCTCTACTCTATCCGTCTGGATAGTCTAACAATACATTTCTCTTTGTAAGTTCATTTCGTTATTCGAGCGTTTCGCCTTCCATACTTGGCATATCATTTGCTCGGCCGGTATATAGGAGGACATTTATATGAGATCTGTTGCCGCTTGTTTTCTCATAATAAGAGATGGGCTGATGCATTGGAAACGTAGTAAGTATTTTCAAATTGGCGCGTACTTGGGATTTATCATCTTGGCAGCATGTGGTGGGGAGATTGGGGAGACCGGTCCGAGTTGCCGCTTTGCAATTAGTGAGACATTCGAGCAGGTCTGCTCCGGTGAAACTTGTAGGTGCCGGTTGAGTGTTTCCATTTTTAATGGCGGCCACCTTACTGTTTCAGGGATGCTTCATTACGATGCATTTAATGCCGAGGGAAGCAAGGTTGCTTACGCCGATTTTCAAGTCACAGATCTGACTATCGGAAGCAGCAGAAGTCTCCAGAACGATCTTCTTGATTTTCAAACCAACAAACCGTTGGAAAGTTGTTCGAATGTATCAAGAGTAGAAGAAACTACTGTACCTAGTTGCCCGTAGCGATTCTGATGCTGCCGAACAAGTCAATGCAGCGGACAACGCCTGTGCCTCGCAACGTTATGCCGCTTGCAATCCTGGTCATATACTCAGGTGCAAGGGCGGCGACTTTCGGCTATCATGTGATGATGCTGGCTAAAGTTGCAAGCGTCATGCCGTTGCTCGGCTTGGCGTTGCCGCTGATTTCCGGCGTTCGGCCTCGCTAAACATGATGACAAAGAGGAAATTAGCACTTGTCCTTTTGACGATAAATGTAATCCTCATGGGCACCGTCATTCCGGCGATTTATCATCCATTCCTTGAAGGTGCACCGGAGTGGTTACGCCTCCTCTGGCTTGGAGTCTTCGTAACAACATTTATCTTCATGCTCCTCAACGTTCGCAGTTGGTACGCACTCCTTGCCCTTCTCTCGCTCCTGTTCACGGTTGCTTTGTGGGTAAGCGTGTAAAATCGATATGAGCGCTAGTAATCAACATATGAGGCCGAACAACTCGTTCGAGCGGCACAAGGTATGATGCTCTCAGGGATCCTCGAGTGCATGATAGAATACGTAGTACATGGAGACGTCTATGATAGACAAGAAAAGCGTACTCGTGATAGGTTTAGACCCAACACTGATTGACTTCTCTAAACCCGGCTATCCACCAGGCATGACCGCTGAGAAGGTATTATCTGGCATCAAGTCCTCTGAGGACGAATTGGCTGCTCTAGGGTACTCTGCACAAACATGTAAGCACGATTTTGGCGAAACGGCTGAAGCAGTTGTTCTGCAGCATCTCAAGCAGAAACAGTGGGATTGCGTCATGATCGGAGCAGGCGTCAGAGCAAATCCCAGCAATTTCCTTCTGTTTGAGAAGTTAATCAACGTCGTGCATGAGCACGCACCTCACGCCAAAATATGTTTCAATGAGCTACCGAGCGACATAGCCAAGGCAGTAAAACGCTGGGTTTAATACTCGTTCTGTCCTGCGGTTATACTTATGCCGCCCAACAAGTTGCTGCAGCGGACCAGTCCTCGCGCCCTCGCTCCGCTCGGTCGCTGCGGCTGGCCGCTGAGCTCCAACGTTGGGCTGCCATAACTGCTGGCGT
This sequence comes from uncultured bacterium, assembly GCA_963843285.1. Lineage (GTDB taxonomy): Bacteria > Acidobacteriota > HRBIN11 > JAKEFK01 > JAKEFK01 > CAZDDB01. The sequence continues at coordinate 150,979 of CAWJJO010000014.1, read as the reverse complement.
TTGATCGTGTGAAAATCGAAGCGTGCAAAGCAGTGAATTCCTTACGCATCTTTCAAGCTGAACCTACTGTAAGAGCTTTGCTATATGAGCCCGAGATGGTAAGTCGCATAGCGGTTCTGACTTTAGCGGCCATAGGCACAGACAAATCGCTTCCTGATCTCATGGCCGTACGCGAATCCGAAGAGAGGAAGGGCCACTCAGTCGCTGACTATGATGTGGCCATCCATGCTATCCAAGATCGTTCTACACATTCGGAACACGTTAAATGCAAGCAATGATGGCAGCCCAACAATTCGCTCAACCGGACCACATTCGCGCCTCGCTCAGTCGAGCCGCTTGCAATCCGGTCACAATCATCTTTTGCCCGTGAGTGTTCTTTCCGCTATCATTATTCTGCTTGGCCGAGCCGCAAGCTCGAGCGTTCGGCATTCGAGACATTCAGCATATCTGGTCTCCAGCGTTCGGGCGCGGCAGAAGGTCTCTGCAGATAGGATTCGATCATGTATCACACTCGCAGGCAGTTTCTGATGAATGCTGCGAATCTTGCATTCTCCTATGGGGTTCTGAATCATTTTTGCTTCAGTCAAGAAAATAAAGGAATGCGGCTCATCTTACTCGGCACGAAAGGAGGCCCACGTGTAGGGAGCGAAGGCCGCAACAACCCATCAACGTTGCTATTGATTCATGGTACTCCTTATGTCGTAGATTGCGGCTATGGCACTTCACGGCAACTCGTTGCCGCAGGTGTGCCGCTTAATAAGCTGCGTTATATCCTTATTACCCATCATCACTCCGATCACAATCTGGAGTACGGACCACTCATCTATAACGCTTGGGTCACGGGCATGTCTTTCCGTGTGGATACTTATGGTCCGCCCGGATTAAAAAAGATGACTGACGCGTTTTTCAATTATATGAGTTTAGACATAGACACAAGGATTGTGGATGAGGGCAGGCCAGATTTGCGTACGCTAATTTTTCCTCACGACTTCGACAAACCGGGTGTCGTGCTGCAGAATGATGAAGTGACCGTAAGAGCGTGCTTGGTACGTCATCCGATGATCAAGCAGGCGTATGCGTTTCGTTTTGACTCGAAGGATCGTTCTGTTGTCATCTCGGGCGATACCGCTTACGCGCCAGAACTCGGCACCTTTGCTAAGGGCGCCGACGTGCTCGTTCACGAAGTGATGTATTCGCCGGGACTGGAGGCCCTACTTAAACGCGTGCCGAACGCTGCGAGGTTTCGCGAGCATCTGCTTGCCAGTCATACTACGCCAGAGGACGTTGGAAGGGTGGCCGCTCAAGCTGATGTTAAGACGGTCGTACTCACGCACTTTGTGCCGGGCGATGATGCTTCAATCACAGATGATCAGTGGGCTGAAGGCGTACGCAAATACTTTAAAGGCAGAATCGTTGTGGGCAAAGATTTGATGGAAATTTAGAAATCTATACAATTTTATCAGTTCAGCTTATAGCCCGTAATCTTGCATGCTGTAAGTTCTGTCGTGCCCGAACAACTCACTGCACCGGACAGCACCTGCGCCTCACTCGGTCATGCTGCTTGCTCTCGGTTTAATGTCTTGTAAAAAGGGAAATCTTTATCTGCTATGATAAGTTTGTGCCCGGGGAAAGCCTGCAAGCGCCACGCCCTCGTTCAGCTTGGTGCTGCCGGTGAGCTGCTATGTGAATGTCAAGCTCGGTACTCCGGTGTGCCACCAAATCGAGCTGCAAATTTTCTTACTTTAACGGCTTCCCCTCTAAGAGAGTCAGGGGAGCCGTGGCACGCCGAAAGGCGGGTAAAGTAAAGAAAATTTGCCCAGCAGCGCGGAGCCGAAGCTTTGGCAAGTGCAAAGAACAGGCCTGCTGATTAGTAGACACACTTCTGATGTAACGGATCGCAGGCCTGTTCTTTGTGCCAAAGCAAGTGCGCAGCGCTGCAAAAGGATAACCTGGATCTGCTACACAATTAGTAATGTAGTGCTCTCTTTCCTGGCTGCTCGACTTGCTGCAAATTCGTGGCACGGCGCAAAAGCCGTCGCACTGATTAAAATATTCGTCGTGATCAGCTGCCAGGAAATGATCCTTGCCTCAGGGGTCCCTTTCTCGAAGCACGAACTAACGCAGGCTGCGCCGTTCTGCTCACCGTCGGGTCGTCCCCTGAGGCAAATTTAAGGTTGAACCAAGGGCCTTGTTTCGTACGGTCTTTTGTTTTTTAACACTACAAAAATGCGGACGCTCAGTTTGCGAGCTACCGCAACAATGGCTTTCCGCGGAGCGAGATAAGCTGGGTGCCGCATCTTAATTCGCTGGTAAAATGCGCGCAGTTCGGCATCATCGCGCACTGCAGTCCATGCGGTTTCAATGAGCTTACTTCGCAGGATCGGATCCCCCAGGCGCGTGATGTTTCCTCGCCAAACGCGATCTCCGGTGGAGTGTTCGGTTGGAATCAATCCCAAGAATGCGGCCAGTTGCCGGCAATTTGCAATCCAAGCAGGATCACCAATACGGGCTAACATATAAGAAGCGACAACCGGCCCGATTCCGGGAACAGTTTGAAGCAACGCCATATACTCATCCAGTGGTTGCTGGCGGCTGCAGAAATCAACAATTTCCCGGCTGACTATTTTCATTTGTTCATTGGAATTTTCCAGAACGGCCAGCAAATGATCGAGTTTAAATCGAATTGCCTGCGGGCAATCCAATTTGTGAAGCAGTTGCATCACGTTTGGGGACCATTGGTTTCGCGGTCGGGCCGGAGGATACGGTATCGTTTCTAACAAAAGTGTGGCCTTGATCCGAAGTTTGCAGGCCCGGATTTGGTAGATGAACATCTCTCGCAACCGCGTCAGATGCCTTAAATACCGGTAGGGCTTGGCTGGAACGTGAATTCCTTCCAGTTTGCCTCCCCGCAGTTCTTCTGCCATTTTCAGGCTGTCAAGCCGGTTCGTTTTCACGCGCTCGCCGGCGGCCCGGCGATTCTGCGCTGCGATGACCAGGCATCGATAACCTGCTTGAGTCAGATCATCGTGAAGACCAAAACCGGTTGGTCCTGCCTCATAACAAAGAATCACGCCCTTGTCGGCGAATCGTTTCCGAATGCAAGCCAACACAGCTGCGATCCATAGGGTGTGTGTAACGTCTTCACAAATCCGTCGTGGCTGTAAACCGAAATTGTGATGCTCCTCTTGTCGACATCCATACCGAAGAACAAATCGTAATCCAAAGGTTTATAATCTGAGTGTTTGACTTTCATGTAAAGCCTCCTTTTTGTTTCTTCGATTTTCTAACAAAAAGGAGGCTCTTTTGAATCTCAAATATTCAGCATATTAGTCTCGAGCGTTAGGCCGCCAATACGAATGTTATAGAGGTACAGACGGTGATAATTCTGGCAGGCATCGTTGTTCTTCTGGTTTCGGGCGCTCTGCATGCCGAACAGATAAGACCGCCCATCATCGATATGCACTTGCACGCGCATACGTTGAGCATGTACGGGACACCGCCACCAAGTGTCTGCACCAACGATCAGGAAATCCTGTTCCCCGGCTGGGATCCACGTGAAAAATTGGATTTTGCACGGTTGAAGTCGTGTGCCAACCGGCTGAGCGCACCCAGCACCGACGAGCAGCTCCCTTCGGGAGACGCTCGACATTCTCAAACTCTACAACATCCGGGCCGTGACCACTGGACCGCTCGAGGTTGTGGCGAAATGGCGAGCGGCAGCGCCTGAGTGCATCATTCCGGCCACCCCGTTTGACGATTACGAAAAACGGACACCGGCGGCCTTTCGCCAGCTGTTCGCAGAAGGTAAATTCGCGGTGTTCGCTGAAATAAGCAACCAATACAACGGACTGAGCCCGGCTGACGAAACACTGGAACCCTATCTTGCCTTGGCGGAAGAATTAGACATTCCGGTCGGAATCCACATGGGAGAGGGGGCACCCGGAAGCCCTTATCGATTTAGTCCCAAATACCGGGCGCGGCTGACCAGCCCGTTTCTACTCGAAGAAGTGCTAGTCCGCCATCCTCGTCTTCGAGTTTACGCGATGCATGCTGGGTCGCCTTTGGTGGACGAGATGATATCGATGCTTTATACGCATCCACAGCTATACGTGGATATCGCGGGCAACGACTGGAGCCTGCCAAGAAAGGAATTCTATCGTTTCCTGAGGCGTTTGGTCGAGGCCGGATACGGAAAACGAATTCTCTTTGGATCCGACGAAATGATTTGGCCGCGTACAATCGAAGTGGCTATCGAGACGATCGACACGGCGGACTTCCTGACACCGGAGCAAAAGCGTGACATCTTTTACAACAACGCCGCACGGTTTCTTCGTCTGAGTGATGGAAAGGAAGCAAAACACTGTGGAAATTAGAAATAGCGGCCTAACGTAATAGGACTTCGTGTGGCGCGGAAGAGTGAGAATCGGATCGATAAGGCTCGCAAATTTGGGGAAGCAGATAGCTGAAGGGGATGAAGGATAAGCCGCCACACAGGTCCTGGTTGAACTTAGCGTGTCGATATGGGTTTGGCAGTGTGGGTTGAAGTGGGAATCCGACTGATAGAGGGGTCGAAGCGCGCGAAGCCAGCGATGAACCTTGGAAATTTAAAGCTTGCTGACGATGAATCGGCTGGCGTTTCTGAGTGATTTTTTGGGGAAGAGATAGAGCAAGGGCGGAGCAAAGCCGCAATAGCTTTGCGAACAGATTGTGCATCCACAAACACGAGTACGCAACGAGTAGTTGGCCGAACATGTAATGGTCATAGTTCCGGTTCCGAATCCCGCGCCTCACGCAGTCAAGATCATCTGATTCAAAAACCGGAATCCTAAAGTGAAAATCATGATAACTTTGTAGGATGGAGACGAACATATGATAACGCTTTTATTGGCCTTTCTCATTGGATTGTTTGCGGGACTACGTTCGCTTACGCCTCCCGCAATGATTGCATGGGCAACCCGCCTGGGCTGGCTGAAGCTCGAGCGGCCATTTTCTCTCATTGGCACACTTCCTTCCGTCGCAATCTTCACTCTGCTTGCCATCGTGGAACTTGTGGCTGACAAGCTGCCGAAGACGCCAAGCCGCACTGCTCCTCCCGGCCTAATTGCGCGCATCGTGATGGGCGGACTCAGCGGCGCGTGCATCGCCGCCGGTGGAGCCCAGTCCGCACTGTTTGGCGCATTGCTTGGCATCGTCGGCGCACTCGTTGGTTGTTTCGGAGGCTACCAGGTACGGACACGGCTCGTGAAAGCGCTTGGCACACCCGACATTTACATAGCACTGGCGGAGGATCTGGTGACGATCGCCGGTTGCCTGTGGGTCGTTTCGCAGTAGGATTTCTTGCAAAGACGCAAAGGCGCGAAGATTTATATGCCGAAATACATCGCATTCCTGAGGGCCATCAATGTGGGAAGCCACACAGTAAAGATGGATTATCTTCGTCAACTGTTTGAATCGATGGGATTCTCCAAAGTAGAAACATTTATCGCAAGCGGCAATGTCATTTTTGATTCGAAATCCACAAACACGAAAGCTCTTGCAAAAAAGATCGAAGAATGTTTGGAGAAGAAGCTTGGCTATCCAGTAGCTACTTTTATTAGATCCACATCTGATCTGGCAAGAATTGCTCAATATCGGGCATTCGGTGAATCCGATCTGAACACGAATTGGAATCTTTACATTGGCTTTGTCGCTGATGGACCGAATGACCAATCGAAACAGAAGCTGCTTTCGTTTGTCACAGACGTGGATGATTTCCGTGTAAATGGCCTGGAAGTCTATTGGCTTTGCCGGACAAACATTGGTGAGTCCAGATTTTCCTACGCGCTGCTGGAAAAGACGTTTGGGATGCAAGCGACCTTTCGCAACTCTACTACGGTCAGGAAACTCGCATCAAAATATCCCTAAGATGAACATGTTCGCTCCCACTTGGCTCAAATGGCCTTTCATTGTCCTTTGCGTTGGAGCCTTATTGTTTGCAGGCCACAAGTTCCTCCTCTGGATGGAGGATCGCGGTTGGATTTACTACCTGAAAAAGAAAGCGAGTCCCGGCACAGCAGGAAGCGCATGGTTGGAGCTGCAAAGTATGATTGAACCTGCCACGAAGCATGTTCTGAAAGTGGAACGCGAGGAACATAAGGAAGAAGACGGAGAAGGCGGACCCGATCTTTAGATTGTCAGTCTACAGTTAAACGGGAGAGTCAACGTGAATAAGGGACGAATGGAAGCATTCAGGGATGGTGTGATTGCGGTCATGTGGCATGTCCGATACGAATTTGAAACCAGAAACACCGAAGACACTCTAGCTACCATGGTGGAAGATGCATACGTGAATCACGTCCCGGTGCTTACCGGCGGTATTGGGCATGATCAGTTGCGGGAGTTTTATTCCAAACGTTTTATCCCGCAGATCCCTCCGGACACGAGCCTGATTCCCGTCTCCAGGACCATCGGCAAAGATCAACTTCTGGATGAAATGATTTTTCAGTTCACATATACGATGCCGATGGACTGGATGTTACCCGGTGTTGCGCCGACAGGAAAACGCGTGGAAATTCCACTTGTCGCCATCGTCCGATTCAAAGAAGGCAAGCTTGCCCATGAACACATTTACTGGAATCAAGCTTCTGTACTGGTTCAGCTCGGATTGATAGATCCCGGCTCCCTGCCCGTTGCAGGAGTTGAAAGCGCCCGAAAAGTCCTCGATCCAGCACTGCCTTCGAACGTCATGATGGAACGCGGGAAACAAACATAAGAAAACTTGCGCCTTCTCTTCCGTGCCTTCCGTGATTAGAATCTTTATGGTGTAAGATGAACAATCGGGTGTATCCGGTGGAGATCAACGACAGCAACACACAACATACTCAAAAACGCGGCAGCGGAATTTTGTTACACATTACTTCCCTGCCTTCCGCTTATGGAATTGGAGATCTCGGTCCAGGCGCCTACCGTTTTGCAGAATTTCTCTCGGAAGCCGGACAGCAGTACTGGCAGATTCTGCCGTTGAATCCGACCGGCACGTATCTTGGAAATTCACCGTACACTTCCTATTCGGTCTTCGCAGGAAACGCGCTCTTGATCAGCCCAGAACTGCTGCAACAGGCCGGCTATCTTTCCTCATCGGACCTGGAGGATCATCCTCATTTTCGCGATGATCCGGTGGACTATCACGCCGTTGTTGCCTACAAATCAGGTCTGCTGCGCAAAGCGTTTCAAAATTTTCAGGCTTTGCAGGAAGACAAGAGCGCGTACGAAACCTTTTGTAAACAGAATGCTTACTGGCTGGATGATCTCAGTTTGTTCGCAGCGCTCAAGGAACAGTTCCAGGAAGTAGCCTGGGATGAATGGCCAAAAGAATTACGGGACAGGAAAGAAGATGCAATTCAAGAATGGAAGGAGAAACTGAACAACCGGCTTGAAATGTCCAGGTTCTTTCAGTTTGTCTTTTTTGAACAATGGTCGGCTCTTCGCAAATTCTGCAACGACAACAAGATCAAGATCATCGGCGATATTCCAATTTATCCAAGCATTGACAGCTCGGATGCGTGGGCCAATCCGGAAATCTTCAAGCTCGATGCAGAAAAGCAACCATTATTTGTGGCGGGCGCTCCACCGGACTATTTCAGCGCGACCGGACAACGGTGGGGAAACCCGGTGTATGACTGGAAATATCTAAAATCCACTGGTTACAAGTGGTGGATCGATCGGATCCGGCACAATCTTTTGCTTTGCGATGTAGTCCGGGTAGATCATTTTCGCGGATTCGTGGGTTACTGGGAGATCCCGGTGGAAGAAGAAACGGCGGTCAACGGAAAATGGGTTCCGGCGCCTGCAATGGACTTTTTTAACCATGTCATTCAGGAGATTCCTAACTTCCCCATGATCGTGGAAGACCTTGGCCTGATCACTCCGGATGTGAAAGAGGTCATGAAGCACTTTGGTTTTCCGGGAATGAAAGTGCTGGTCTTTGCGTTCGGCGCGGATCTCCCGACCAATCCATATGCCCCTCACAATCACACTTCGGACTGTGTGGTTTACACGGGAACGCATGATAACAATACGATCCGTGGATGGTATGAAACGGAAGCTACCATCGAAGATCGCAGCAGGCTGGAAGATTATCTGGGCCATCCGGTTGATGAGAATAACGTCCACAGCGAGTTTGTTCGTCTGGCGCTCGCTTCCACCGCCAATCTTTCCATCCTTCCAATGCAGGACATTCTGGGACTCGGTTCCGAAGCGCGAATGAATCTTCCTTCACGCACGCAGGGAAACTGGAGCTGGCGAATGCTTCCGGATGCTGCAAGCAAAGAAGCTGCACAACTGCTGCTGAAACTTACACGGATTTATGGCCGGGTTTGATGCAGCAACGGGCTTTCGGTAACACAGGGCTGTTCGTTTCCGTGATCGGTTTTGGCGCCACCGCAGTGGGTAATCCTTCCATGCCGGAATCCGATGCGGAGCGCATTCTAGATTCCGTTGTGGACGCCGGCGTAAATGTAATCGATACCGCGCGTTCATACGGAAAATCGGAAGAACGCATCGGCAAATATCTAAACCACCGCAGGAGCGAAGTGATCCTTTCAACAAAGGTCGGGTACGGCATCCCGGGTTACCAGGATTGGACCGGAGCGTGCATTCGCGCCGGGATCGATCATGCTTTACGCTTGATGCAGACTGATTTCATCGACATCGTTCACTTTCATTCCTGTCCTCTGCCAGTTTTGCGACAGGAGGAAAATCTCGAAGCGTTGTCCGAAGGGGTCCGGTTAGGGAAGATTCGAGTGGCAGCCTATTCCGGCGACAACGAGTCGCTGGACTGGGCATTGCATTCCGGAAGATTTGGAAGTCTGCAGACATCCATCAGCGTTTGCGACCAGCGCGCCATTCCTGCGGCCGCGATTGCGCAGGAACGCGGGATCGGAATCATCGCAAAACGACCTCTTGCAAATGCTCCCTGGCGTTTCTCCGAACCTCCCACGGGAGATTCCGCGGCCTTTGCTTATTGGCAACGCTGGCATACAATGAAATTGAATTTGAACAACTTGGATCCGTCAGAGTTGTTCTTGCGTTTTGTTGCGTATCTTCCCGGAGTCGATTGTTGTCTTGTTGGAACGGGTAATCTGGAACATTTGAAACAGAACATCCGGATAGTGGAAAAGGGGAAGCTTCCTGATGATACGATCAGCGGCATTCGAGCAGCGTTTCAAAACGACTGGGCCGGAGAAATCTGAAGCGCAATGGATTCTTAGGGTTGTAATTTCTTCGGTTCTTTGTTGTCTGTGGCTTTTGCTCCCCGGTTGTGCCGGGAAAAAACAGCAGCCTCCCCCCTCTGCTTCACAGCCGGCTGCAGTTCCTTCCGTTACCCAGCCCGCCCCGAAATTTACGGCCTGGCAGGATTCAGTCCTTTACTTCGTAATTGTCGACCGGTTTGCAGACGGCGATGCATCTAATAATGTAGAAGTAGACCGGACTGCAAAAGGAACATTCCACGGCGGGGACCTGAAGGGGCTCATTCAGCAAATCGATCAGATCGCAAACCTGGGCGTAACGGCGTTGTGGATCACCCCGGTAGTAAAGAATATAGACGGATTTGTCACGGGAGCGGGCTTTCCGGACTGGGGTTACCACGGCTACTGGGCGGATGATTTTACCAGGTTGGATCCTCGATTTGGCACGGAAGAAGACCTGAAAAAGCTGACGGAGGAATGCCACAAACGCGGCATCCGTTTGCTTCTCGATGTAGTGTATAACCACGCGGGCTACAATTCCCATTATTTGACGGATCCCAAAACAAAAGGCTGGTTTCGCACGGAAGATCGCGGCACCTGCGGACAGGACGATCTCACTTCCTGCATTGCCGGTCTGCCCGATTTCAAGACAGAGCTGCCTGAAGTGGATGAATATCTATGGAACGCTCATCTTGGGCTCGCAAAGCGAGTCGGTCTGGATGGCTTTCGTCTCGATACTGTAAAACATGTCGATCATCCTTTCTGGAAAGAACACCGAAGCCGGACACGAAATTTGATCGCAAAGGATTTCTTTCTACTCGGCGAAGTCTGGGGTGGAGACGCGCAGGTACTGGATCCGTGGTTTTCAGGAGACGAAATGGATGCGGGGTTTGATTTTTCGTTTCAAGGAAGCGCGCTTGGATTCATTCAGGGAAGAGGCAGGCCGGTCGCATTTGATCGATATCTGAAGATGCGCGAAAAAATTCGCGCCGCGTATCTGGTCTCTCATTTTCTATCATCGCACGATGTTCCCGGCGGATTGTATCAACTGAAAGGAGACACCCAGTTGTTCCGTCTTGCGGCAATTTTGGAATTTACATCGATCGGGATTCCCATGATCTACTACGGAGAAGAAGTTGGCCGCGCAGGTGGTGATTGGCCGGATAACCGCAGCGATATGCCATGGGGCGACCAAAAGATTTTGCCGGGAACGGGGATGCCGCGGGATGAAAACCTGCGCGCAGATTACCGGCGCCTGATCGCGATTCGCAAGGCACATCCAGCCCTATCGCGCGGTATCCATACGAATCTCTATACAGAAGGTGACACTCTGGTCTTTTCGCAACAAGATGCGGAATCAAAGGATCTGGTGATTGTAGCTATCAACCGCGGAAACACAGAATCCAGCATCCATATTCCGTTTCCACAGGAGTGGCAAGGACAATCTGTGAAGGACTCCTGGAATGAACGGCCCGCGGAAAGACAGGGTGACAATCTGGAACTGACCATTCCCCCGCGGGGGGCCGCGATCCTCGAAACAAATTGACTGCTGGCAAATTGTCAACAATGTGAGACAATTTGTCCGAGATGGACATTCTTTCCTGTCCAATTGCCTGTCAAAAGCTCTGCGACAAAAGGAGGCATGCATATTGCTTCCGGGAGTTAATGAATGGCCAATGTAGTGTTTGAAAAAGTCGATAAACGATACGGTAAGGTGTCGGTTATTGAAAACATGAACCTCGAAATCAAGGACCAGGAGTTCATGGTTCTTGTTGGGCCGTCCGGTTGTGGAAAGTCTACGGCGTTAAGGATGATTGCCGGGCTGGAAGAGATTTCGGGCGGAACGATTTCCATTTCGGGAAAAGTGGTCAATGACCTCCCTCCGAAAGGTCGGGACATTGCGATGGTGTTTCAAAGCTACGCATTGTATCCCCACATGACAGTCCGGGAGAATCTGGAATTCGGGTTGAAAATCCGGAAGATGCCGCGGCCGGAAATCGACAAGCTGGTGAATGAGGCGGCGCAGATTCTGGACATTACACATTTACTGGATCGCAAACCCAAACAGCTCTCCGGTGGTCAGCGCCAGCGCGTTGCCGTCGGCCGCGCCATCGTGCGAAAACCATCGGTATTTTTGTTTGACGAGCCGCTTTCGAATTTGGATGCCAAGTTACGCGTTCAGATGCGGGCAGAAATCACGAAACTGCAGCAGAGGTTACAGACCACAACCGTGTATGTTACCCATGACCAGGTGGAAGCGATGACCATGGGAAACCGCATTGCAGTCATGAAAGACGGAAAAGTCCAGCAAGTCGGCACGCCATTGGATCTCTACGAACAACCTTCGAATGTATTCGTAGCCCAGTTTATCGGCACTCCCCCTATGAACCTGATACGCGCGACAATTGAAGGCGGAGGAAAACAGTTGGTCACACCCAAGTTTACATTGCCCGTTCCACAGTCGCTTCAACATTTCACCGCCGGCAAGGACGGGCAGCGCGTTGTTGCAGGGATCCGGCCTGAGAATGTTGTGGATGCTTCCGCTGAGGGAAAGGGAGAAACCGCAAGGATTACAGCAGAAGTTGAAATTGTGGAACCGTTAGGTTACGAAGTTGTCGTCCATGCCCGCGCCGGAGACGAGCTTCTAGTTGCAAAGCTCGAGCCCCATCACATTCCCAAGATGGGAGACAAGATCGACTTGCTTCTGGAACTGGATACATTGCATTTGTTCAATGCCGAAACAGAAAAACGACTCGAGTAAGTTTTCTGTAACCGGCTACAGCTGTGAATTGGAGGATAGGATGAAGACACGCTATTTTGTCTGGGCATTTCTCCTGATTAGTTTTCTCTTACGTCCGCTTCTGGTTTTTTCACAAACCGAGCTTGTTGTGTGGCACGCGTATCGCGCGGAAGAAAAAACTGCGTTTGAAAAAGTTGTCGCCAACTACAACGCTGCGAAAGGAGGAAAAGTCAAGGTGACGACTCTTGCTGTTCCTTACGATGCTTTCGCAGACAAGATTTCGGCCGCCGTTCCGCGCGGGAAAGGTCCCGATATATTCATCTATGCGCAGGACCGTCTTGGCGGATGGATCGAAGCCGGCAATACCGTAGAGCCAGTTGATTTTTTTGTGGAAGACGATACAAAAGCCCGCTTTATTCCGACTACGATGGAAGCGATGACCTATCAAGGAACAATCTACGGTCTGCCGTTCAACTATAAAGAAATCACGATGATCTATAACAAGAAGCTGGTCCCTGCTCCGCCAAAAACTACAGGAGAACTGGTTGCTTTGGCTAAAAAACTGTCCGATGCAAAGACCGGTAGATTTGGCCTGGTTTACTCTTACGCTGATTTCTACTATCACGCTGCGTTGATGAACGGATTCGGAGGCGGTGCTTTTAAGGGACGAACGCCCATACTGAATGCTCCCGAAAACGTGAAATCGATGGAGCTGTTGATGCGATGGGTGGAAGTCGACAAGATTCTGCCAAAAGAGCCGTCCACCGCCCTTGTGACATCTTTATTTAATGAAGGAAAAGCAGGAATGGTGTTTTCCGGTCCATGGTTTCTGGGTGAAATTGCCAAGAGCATTGATTACGGATTGGCTCCCCTTCCCAAGGTTGATGAAGCCGGTGGAAAGCCGATGCGTCCCTGGATGACTGTCGAGGGACTGTATATCGCGGCGCCGTCCAAGAACAAGGAAGCGGCCTACGAGTTCATCAAATACGCGACGGATATGCCTGCGGCAAAGATCATGGCCATCGAAGGCAGACAAACGCCTGCGAACAAAAATGTCTATGCCGATGCTCAAATCGCAAATGATCCGATTTTAAAAGCGTTTCGGCAGCAGGTGGATGTTGCGATTCCGATGCCGAATTTGCCGGAAATGACGATGGTCTGGTCTCCCGCAACCACTGCAATGAATACGATCACAAAAAAGGCGGCGACGCCAAAAGCGGCGTTGGATATCGCGCAAAAAGCGGTAGAGCAGGACATCGCAAGACTGAGAGGAAAGAAGTGAGGTAAGTAGTGAACCAATTTGGATCTTCTCGCCGGCGTTTCCTTCTGGGGCTCGTGCTTGGTCTGACTCTTGGAGTTGGAACGGAGTACTTTTTGTTGAAAGAGGCCCGGTTGAGCGGGAGCCGGGAAGCTGCGAGACAGACAGCAATTGTCACGGTTCAGAGTCTTGCGGAAATTGTGCACCGGGCAGGCGCCTCGGGAGGCGAGATTGCAACAGCCGTTGCGGAATTCGCACGAAAGCATCCGGACGTTAGAAATATTCGTGTAGTCCGCGGGACCAGACTGGAGGCATCCACAGTTCCGGCAGATACAGGCGCGAAGGCAGCGCCACGACGGTTATCGCGAGATGAGAAGACGATATACGATCAGGGGCAGCATTTGCGCGCGGCTGTGCAAACAAACCGGGATGAAGGCGTTTCGCGGAAAGAAGAAATTGAAATTGCTGCAGGCCCCTCCGGAGTACTCGTCCTTTCTACACCGATAGAAGAAGACAGTTTGGTGACCGGATACGCACAGATAGAAGTTCCGGCACGCGGATCTCTGCCAACGGCCGGCTGGATCGCTCCGTCCCTCGCGGTGGCCGCCGCAGTTTTGCTGTTCCTGCTGCTTAGTACGTGGGCCGGAGAGCGCCGAACAGCGCTTGCCGTTCTATCTACTATTCTATTGGTAGGAGTTCTGTTTGGATACGGGCGGTACGGCCTCCGAACGCTGGAATCAGACAGAAAAGCAATGGCGGCGGGGACTGCGAAACAGATGCAGCAGGAAAGCGAAATGGCCTCCGCCGCGCTCCAGGCGCTTTCTGTAAGGATCGATCCCCCGCTGCAACCCTCTCGATGGGATGTAGATATTTTTCGCAGACCGCTCGGTCTCATTTCCGATACGGGCGCAATCAACGAAGAAAAAATCCGTGCCTCGTTAAAGACAATTGCAGGTGATCTGAATCGGGCAACCATTTTAATTGCGGCTGTTTCCTTCGTCGTGATGGCGTTTTTCGGATTTGGATTTGCGTCCAGGCTGTTGGCGACTGTGATCGAGCATCGGCAGGCCTATGTATATACCGTTCCCGCCATGATCGGCATGATTGTGCTTGTCTTCTTCCCTTTCCTGTATGGAATCACACTCTCATTTACCGGATCCACGCTCTACAACACCGATAAACCGATCACTGAAATCTGGATCGGACTGCAAAACTACAAGGATATCCTCACCTGATGATTTCGTCTCGTCAAGCGAGTGCAAGCTGGGTTCGTGGTGAACTATTCCAATTTTTACTGGACGTTCCTATTTACGATCTTCTGGACTGTATCAAACGTCAGCATCGGCGTCACGATCGGATTAATCCTGGCCCTGATCCTGAATACAAAAGGGCTTGCGCTGCGACCGATCTATCGCGTGCTTGCTGATCTTTCCCATGGGCCATGCCGAACTACATCACCGCTTTCATCTGGAAAGGGATGTTTCATCAGCAGTTCGGAGTCATCAATCAGGTGATTCAGATGTTTGGCGGCAAGCCGATTTCCTGGTTTGAAAAGCCGACCACGTCATTTCTCACGGCGCTCGCGACAAACGGATGGCTGAGTTTTCCTTTCATGATGGTTGTTTCGCTGGGCGCGTTGCAATCGATTCCCGCCGGACTGTATGAAGCGGCACGCGTGGATGGCGCCACACGCTGGCAGCAGTTTCGTTCGATTACTCTTCCTTCGCTGAAGCCCTCGCTTTGATTCCCGGCCATCATTCTTTCTGTTGTCTGGACCTTTAACATGTTCAACATCATTTACCTGGTCACCGCAGGAGAACCTGCGGGCTCCACTGAAATTTTGATTACTCAGGCATACAAGATTGCGTTTGAACAATACAGATACGGATATGCGGCTGCATATTCAACAATCATTTTTGCGATTCTCTTGATGTACGGCATCATTCCAGAATCGCATCACAAAAGCAACGGAGGCGATAGCAGGATGAACAATCAAGGATACACGAAGAACGCGCTTCCCATCTGACCGCTTCATATTGTCCTGATCGTTGTTTACATTGGTCACGATGTATCCCATTTTCTGGGTATTCACGATCGCTTTTTCCGGAAATCAAAGTCTGGCCATCGCGATTCTCCGGCGAATCCACGGCATTGTGGGATCGACTCCGGGCAATCTGTTCCATGGCCTGCGGAGTTCTCCATGTCGCAATTTCGCTTCGGTAATGAAAGATCAGCCCTTTCGCACGATGGCTTCTCAACAGCGCCATCGTTGCCGCTGCGACCACGGTCCTTGGTGTTTTTCTGGCGTGCACTGCCGGCATACGCGTTTTCCCGCTTTCCGTTTCCCGGGACGGCGAATCGGGCTGATGTCCTTTCTCATCTCACAAATGTTTCCCGGAACACTGATGCTGATTCCGCTCTACATCATTCTGGTGAAATGGCTTGGACTTGGGTCTTCGCGGACTCGGCCTGGTTCTTGTATATGCGACTACCTCGATTCCGTTTTGCGTGTGGATGCTGAAAGGCTATTTCGACACCATTCCGAAGGAACTGGAGGAATCGGCTATGATGGACGGCGCATCTGCCGGCACGATCTTTTTCCGCATTATTCTTCCTCTGGCAAAGCCTGCGGTTGCAGTGACTGCCCTTTTTTCATTTATGACCGGCTGGAATGAATTCATTCTGGCCGCAACTTTTATGGATAAAGAGGTGATGTATACAGCGCCCGTCGGATTGCGGTTTTTTGTCGGCGGTTTTTCGCAACAATGGGGTTATTTCGCCGCCGGATCGATCATCGTTTCGATTCCGGTTGTTGCTCTGTTCATGTATCTTGCAAAAATATCTCGTCTCCGGTCTAACGGCCGGAGCAGTAAAAGGTTAGAAATGCAAAATTTCATTTTTGGAGGACATGGTATGAAGTACAAGGTTTTTCTAGTTGCTATTCTTGCTGTCTTCTGCAGTTTTCTGTTTGCAGTGCGCAGCAAAGGCCCAGGAGGTATCTTTCTCGGATCCGCAAGGTGACGATAACGGTCCGGGGAACTATACCTACCCAACCGACCAGCATATCCCGCCGGTTCCTTTGATCTGACGGGATTCAAGATGAAAATTAGCGGTGACCAGGCCAATTTTGAAGTCAATGTCGCTACATCACTTCAAGATCCCTGGGGAATGAAGGTTGGTTTTGCCGTTCAAATGGTTTTCATCTTCATCGATACGGATCACAAAGAAGGGAGCGGCTTTACCAAAGGCATTCCCGGCACGAACGTAATGTTCGCGCCTGCGGATGCGTGGGATCGTTGCATCATTCTTTCCCCCCAATCCGCGGCGCGTGTGAAACAGGAAGTGGACTCCAAAGGCCGCTGATATGGCTTCCGCGATTCTGATTCCCAAGAGCACGAGAGGTTCGGGTTCCAAGATTTTTGGCTCAGTTCCTACGAAGGATCTGGGAGAAGGAGATCCGGCAACCTGGGGATATCAGGTGATCATGCAATCGAACGAAGGATTCCCCACGGCCACAGATTTGCTGACGAGAAAAGTCAATGAGTATGAAGGTCAGCATCGTTTTGGCGGGGGAAATGATGGGGAATGTGATCCTCACGTCATGGACATTCTGGGAGACGACCAGAAGGAACAACTGGCTTATGAGTGTAACCCTGATGGTACGTCCAAAAAGATGGCCACCCTGCACATGGTGAGCAAATAGTCGAGGAGGTCTTATGAGAATACTCAAGAATCTTGCGAATGCTGCTGGTTGGTCGCCGTACTTTCTGAGTTCTGGCGGCGCCGGCGCATGCACAAATCTGGTTCGATGGAAACATTTACATGAAGTTCCTTTGGGGCACCAACCGTCTCGGAACCGCGCTGTACAACTACGCCGCGATTCCGGGAGAAGGTCTGGGAGACTCAGGACAAGGTACACAACTGGAGTTATTCCTGAACGGCAAGGTGGGAAGAAAGATTCAGTTTAAAGCGTCCATGCAGAGCCGTTTTTACAAGAATTTCTGGACCAATGCCGGCGGCTATGGCCATTTTTGCGGAGGAACGGTCTTTGATCCGAATGATCCAGCATGTCTGAACAGTGAATTCGATCCGAGATCAAATCAGGTAATCAAGCTGCGGAATGCATCGATGACGATTTCTCCAGGCTATAGTTGGCTGGATAGAGCTGTGGATTGGTGAAAACTCCCTGGGTGGTTTCGATCCATGGACGATCGGCCGGATCCCGCTACATTGACCGTTTCAACATCTCAGCGATCCAACTTTCCGGCAGCGCCAATCAGCGCAAGTTCACCTGGGACCTGATCCGCATCTCCAATAGCGCGAATGGTTTCACACCCGCGGCCGGCTCCGGGTTCAACGGCGGCGCGTTCCAGCCACAAGACGGAACCTGGGGTTTTCAGGCCAGGGGCAAAATCAACTCCGCAGTTTGATCTGAGTGGTCTGATTTATTACGCCAACGACATTGAAGTAGAGCCGACAGATTTCTTTACGGACGATGGCCGCGATATCAGGTCCAAATTCACAAACTTCGTAGGCGGCATCGTCGCTGGCTATTCACCCCAATTCGAAATTCGATGTGAAAGCACAACTCTACTATTCTGATTCCGAATACCGATTTGAATTTGAACGGCACAAACGATAATTTCGGATTCGCCATCAGCGGTTTCGATGCTGCGCCGCACGGCGATAGGAACGATGTTTCCTTCAAAGTGCATGCAGACATCAACGATCCAATGGAAAACGGTCTATCGTTCCAGACTGAATACTTTAACATCGGCAGGGACTATGTATCGATGTGGGGCGCCCGCAGGGAAGCCGACGTGCTGCTGACCGAAGGATTTGACTCGGCATGGGCACAGCCAGGACCCAACAATATCAATTTTGGAGTCTTTGGCGGTTTCGGAGACGCACCACAACCCGGCCCGGCTACCAGAGTGAATATCGGTTACGGTGGATGGAGCGGGGAAACCGTGCAGATGGCTACTCTGAATGTAGATAACCAGTTCACGGATTTCGATGAACCGGTTGCCGAAACCGCAATTGGCTGGAAAGGTTTTACAGTAAAACCACTTTACGCATCGGGCAACTGGGATGTCTCCGGTGAAGTAACTTGGATCGGATACAACACCAACTGGCAATTGTGGGATGATGAGACCTTGAGCATTACGAACTCTCCGTATCCCGCCATGGAAGCAGACACGGGAGTTGGCCACAACTATCGCAATGCATATGCCCCGTTCCGCGATCGCGACACATTTATCGGTGTTGCAAAAGCAAAGTATTCCTTGGCCAATGGGATTCAAGTTTGGGGTAAGTACAAACACATAGACGAAACAGACAACCGCATGACGGATGCAAAGTTCCTCCCGTTCCAGGCTGGCGCATGTCCGGGCAACGGAATTGCGTGTGACAATACAAAGGTCAACTTTGCAGGTACCACTTATTACGGGAACCCGAATGTAGTTACCGGTGCCGATGGTTCTGTCGGATACCAGTTGAAGCCGTTTGACAGCGTCACCGACGATGACCGCGATCTGAGTTACAACACGATTCAGTTTGGAGTCGGCAAACAACTGCATCCGGACTTCTACGGCTCGCTTCCAATACGAGTACTACAATGTCGACTTGTTTGACGGCACCACCGCGTTTCAGGCATACAACCTGCATGAAATGGCCGGCGGCCATCACTCGAAGAACAAGCTGGTGTTCATCGGTAGGTATGTACTACCTGGACTGCCGGAAGCAGGATTCCAGCTGGAACACAACTTTGGGAGCTTTGAGCCCGATTTCGGCGGTGGCTTTGTGCCGCAAGCAGTCTGCCAGGGCCTGGCCCCTGACTCCGCAGAATGCGCGACACAGGAGCAGAATACGCATCAACCGGCCGGAACCCTTGGTTTCTTCGGTCGCTTTGGCGGTTTCAACAGCATCCAAAAGCGTGAATTCAGCGAATCTCGATTCAAAGGCTACCTGAAGATACTCTTCTAAAATAGACTCGTTCAGGGGCGCGGTGGATTGCCGCGCCCCTGATTCTGGAGGTACAGTGAAAACCTATCTCGTGCTCTTATGCGTTGCGATTCTCCTGGCTGCCGCACCCGGATTCGCGGAAAAGAAAATGATTTTTACATTAAATGATCCTCGCGGTGACGACCATGGAGACGGCACTCTCATCCTTCCGACACAGGGGGACATCAGGCCAGGCGACCTGGACCTCGTTTCGCTGTCGGCAAGAGAAGAGGATGACGGAACTTTGTTCGAAGCTTCTTTTTCAAATGTCATTCAGGATCCAGGCGTTCGTGCCATTGATGCCGGAGGCAGACAGTTAAAGCAAGTTGCGCGTTACGGTTTCTACACGTTTAACATCGATATCTACATTGATATGGATCGCAAACCCGGCTCCGGATTCACCCGCACTCTTCCCGGCCGAAACGCGCTGATCGCTCCCGATAATGCCTGGGAGAAGGTGATTTGTTTGACGCCGCAGCCTCAGGGAACAACAGCACTTTTTCGAAAATATCTGCAACGATACGCCGAAGACAAATTGAGAGATGTGAAGGGCCGCGTCGATCCTGAAGATACGAAGGGCATCAAGGCCGACACCGCAACGGATCTCGAAGGCTATTATTTCTTCCCCACACAAATCCGCGTGTTCAGCAAAAAAATTACCTTTTTCGTGCCTGATTCCTTCTTGCGCGGAAAGGCGCAGGCAAACTGGAGTTACGTCGTAGTGGTCACAGCATCCAGCTATGAAGAAAATATCGATTTCGCAGATTTTGGAACTTCCAGGACCGAACCGGGCTTGGCGAATCTCTCGGTGGGAGAAGGCGGATGGAGTGATCGTTTGGGAACATCCCGGAAAGAAGTACAGTTGCTCCCTCCGATCGTGGATATGATTGTCCCTGCCGGCCTGAAGCAAGAAGATGTACTGCGGAATTTCGATGTAAACGAAGATCGCCCGGTCGTTCTCCCTGGCGTTGTTCCGGGACCGTAGCGTGCCTTTTATGAACCGAATGTTGTTCAGCATCATTGCTGTCACGGTCATTCTGTCCGCCGCGTTTGCAGAATCGCAGATCTGGCTGGACCTACCCCTATCCAACTGGAATCAGTCATCAGAGAAGGTTCCACAAGCACCTGCATCTTCCGGCGATTACGGAATTCGCTGCAAAGCACAGGTTCGCCCTCCCGAGAATCTCCTGGATCAGGCGCTCGTTGGCGCCGGATGGATGCCCTTCGGTGTTCCGCAAAGCGATGGGGGCACATTCATCATTACCGCGATGTCGGGAGCAAATGCATCCTGTCGTCCACTGGGCTATCAGGCGTTTGTGTTTTCGGACGGCAAGGTAGCAGGGACTCTTTCCCCTGCGCTCATGAATTCCCAGATGGATGGTTCCATTCAAAATATCCGGATGTTTAGCGGCACAGCAATTGAAGTCGACTTCTCTCGTGTTCCGGCCTCCAATATCAGCAGCGTGCGTTTCGAAATCCGGCAAAGTCCAACAGGGCCAGTTTTGGTTCCGCTGGAAATCCGTCACGCGAAGCAAGTCATACCGGAGTCCGTGGTTTCTACACCAGCATCTGTCGTTTCCACACCAGCGCCTATGGTTTCCACTCCGGCTCCCGAGGTTCCCAAAAGCCCAGAGCCTCCAAATCCAACGCCAAAGGATCCGCCCGTCGTGGTTCAGGAAGCTCACTCCGAACTGCTGGGATTCATAAGCAATCCTTCTCTTTTAAAAGGATGCGGATGCTTTTTGAAAACTGCCGCTGCTGCACGTCCTGATGATCCTTACATATTTCTGACGAATGTCCAGATCGAAAAGCGTGCATGGGTGAACATTGGCGGGGAAAATATCTCCCTCCCCATGCTTCGTTCTACGATGCCGGATGAAAAAAAGTTCAAAGTGAAAAAGGGATATGAGTTTCAGGAAGAATACGGCGCGGGCGATATCCGTATCCTCGTGGATTACGTTGTAAAAACACTCCCGGCTGAAAATCAGTCTTTTGCGGATTACGACGCGACATTGACCATCACAGCCGGTGAGCGAAAAGAGACCATCGCGGCATCAGGAAAATGTGGCTGCATAAGAACTCCGTGACTCGCAGCTCATGAATTCCCAGGAGTATCAAAACTTCACAAGAAGACTTCAAGAAAATTTGACGAGTGATGACCGCGTCACCGGACTTGTGGCTCTCGGATCCATGGCGCAGCAGGATTATCAGCCTGATATCTGGTCGGATCATGATTTTTTCGTGATTGTCCGCTCCGGAGAACAGGAAGCATTTCGCAGCGATTTGAGATGGCTGCCTGCAGATCAGCCGATTGTCCTCTCTTTTCGGGAAACCGCTCACGGATTGAAGGTCCTGTACGAAAACGGACACCTTCTGGAATTCGCCGTCTTTGATGAACAAGAACTATACCTCGCCAGAATAAACCGATTCCGCGTTCTCATCGACAGGGGCGGAATTCAGCAGCACCTGGAGAAGATCCGGGAGATCACTCTGAGCAAGCCGGAGACGGCGGCGGACGATCAGTGGCTGGTCGGACAGTTTATTACTAATATGTTAGTTGGCACGGGGAGATATCGCCGCGGAGAGCGATTGAGTGGAAATTTTTTAGTGAAAACAAGCGGACTTAGAAATCTACTTTTGTTACTGGCGAAACACGTTCCCTCTTCCCAAAAACATGTACTCGATGATCTGGATCCGCATCGGAGGTTTGAAACGGCGTATCCAGAATTAGGGTGAAGAATTGAACCGGATCCTGTCAAAAGATGCACCCGCTGCTGCGAAAGAGATGCTGTTACTGGCACAAAGAGAACTAGAGGGGCGAATCCCTTACTATCCCGTTCGTGCCTCACAGGTGGTTTTGGAGTATTTGGAAAGGTAGGGGCGACCCTTGTGGTCGCCCTCACGAAATCAACATTCTTCGAGACGGGCGACCACAAGGGTCGCCCCTACTTACTGCAGGCGCCAGATGCCGGCCGAATGAGGCGGCATTGGAAACGTCCATTGTCCTGAGATTCCGTTTGGATTCGGGACTCCGCCGTCCGTAAAGAGCTGATCCAGCCGGACAGCCTGTACTGGATAAGGTCCTGCCGCCACAAAAGAACTGCTGAGATTGATCACTACGACAACGTTCTCTACGGGATTACTTCTAATGAATGCGAGGAACGGGGATGCCCCGGCGGTGGGACTCAGCAGTTGCAGATCGCCTTTCTGCAATGCAACAGATGCTCTTCGCACGCGAATCAGATTCCGGTAGTGAGACAATAGCGACTTTGGATCCTTCGTCTGATCCAAAACATTCGCCGTATTCTTCCCGGGCGCAAAGGGAAACCAGGGTGTTCCGGTTGAAAACCCCTTCCCGGATGAATCCCACGGCATCGGCGTGCGTTTTGCTTCATCTCCACTCGCAGGTCCGTTTTCAAGTCCGACTTCTTCGCCATAATACAGAAACGGGGCTCCTGGAAGTGTGAGTAGAATCGATGCAGCATCATGCAAGCGCGAGGGATCCTTTTGAAGCTGTGTAGACAGCCGGACCTGATCGTGATTAGTCAGGAATGGCGCATCATTTACCCCGGCAGGATACAGCGCCTTTACCTGCGCTAGAACTGCCCCAATTCCCGCAGCATTCCCTGCCTTCACTCCTTCCACGATGCTGGATGCAAGTGGAAAATTGAAGTTCATCGGCAGCTCATCTCCCCCGGCAATGGTTGAAGTGGATCCGAAGTATGTTGCAATCACCGGAGTCTCGGTCCAGTTCTCTCCGACGATCGCGGCTTCGGGTTTTACTTTGCGAACTTTCTTGGAAAGCTGTTTCAAGAAAGCGTGCGTTTCTGGTGTATCCGCCTGTCCTGGACCGGAACCCGTTTCCACCAGATAACGAGTCGCATCCAGGCGAAAACCATCCACACCCTTCTTGAGCCAGAATGTTGCGGTTTTCAGGATTTCCTTGCGCACGCCTTTTGTGCGAAAGTTCAAATCCGGCATTCCGGACCAGAACACCCCGTAAAAAAACTGGCCATTGAAAGAGTGCCATGTTGGATTCGAACCGCCCCACGGCTGTGTCCAGCCGGGATTATCCGCACGCCAGACATACCAGTCTCGTCTTGCCGAATTCGGCGAGGAGTTGGACTCTGCGAACCAGGGATGCTCTGAGCTGGTGTGGTTTACCACATAGTCCAGGATCACTCGGATCCCGCGCCTGTGCGCTTCCTGCAGAAAGCGGTCAAAATCACCATCGCTTCCATAGTCCGGATTGATATGACGATAATCGGTCGTATCGTACCCATGGTAACTGGGGGATTGAAATACCGGCATCAGCCAGACCGCATCAATTCCCAGATCTGTTGTGGTTTCGGGCTTTCCATCATTCAAATAATCGAGTTTTGAAATGAGGCCGTTCAGATCACCGATTCCATCCCCGTTCGAATCGGCAAAGCTTCGCACAAAAATCTCATAAAACACCGCGCCATGAGTCCAATCATTCTTCCACTGACGGCCCGGAGATTGCGGCGGAGTCAGTTCCAAACTTTCGCGGCTAAACACCGAACAGGACAGCATCAGGAATATGGAAATCAGTGGAAGGATAATGCGGCCCGGAGCCCGTGAATCTGTTTTGCTCATGTTGACCTATTATATATAGGCAGATCACGGCGCGAAGCAACTTTGCAGAAACCTCATGAGCGAGATCGAATCTTTCGACGAAGCAAAACGGGCTGCCTTTCTGGAAGATCTGATTGGATTCTTGAAAGGACAGCCGGTGGACTTGTTACCGTTTGATGCAGTGCGCGAACGGCTTCGCTTGAAACAGATCGTGGATCGGGGAGTTCAAGAAGTTCCACTGGACCGGATTGTGGGTTCCCTGGGAAGAGAGCACGAGTTCAATCGCGCGTTCTTGCCAAGGGGCGAATCCCTGAGGAAACGCTGGGAAGAAGTTCAGGAGCTTGCATTGGGTTCGAAAGGCTTTCCCGCGGTTGAGCTCTACTACGTGAACGATGTCTATTTCGTTGTAGACGGCCATCATCGCGTTTCGGTTGCAAAATCAGTGGGCGCGAAAACGATCGAAGGTCACGTGAAAGAATTTCGATCTCCGATCCTGCTTACACCGGAAACTTCGATCGAAGAAGTCATTTTGAAAACCGGGCTCGTAGACTTCCTGGAAACAACCGGACTGCAACAGGAGACTCCCACCGACTTCATAGTCACCTCCCCAAAGGGATACGAGCAGTTGCTGGATCACATCAGCGTCCATCGTTACTATCGCGGAATCGAGACAGGCGCTCCCGTTTCCTGGGAAGATGCAGTGAAGTCCTGGCAGGACAGAGTCTATCTACCGATGATTCAGATCATACGCAAACACCGTGTCCTCGATGATTTCCCCGGCCATACGGAAACGGATCTCTATCTATTTACCATGGATCATCTGCACTACCTGCGAGGGCGTTTCACAGCCCGTGAAGTTGCACCCGAACAGGCGGTTCGTCATTTCGCAAAGATGACACGAACAAAACAAAGAAAAGAATCGGCAACCTGGTGGAAGCGTAAGGCAAAACGAAAGCGGAAAAAACCTCCTGATTCACCCGGCCGGACCAGTGGACTGTAACACATGGTTATGTAGTGCTTCATTTCCAGCAAACGGTTTAACGCCGGCGTCCCCGCCGGCCCAATCGCCTGGGTAATAGTGATTCGTAGGATACGTAGCTCTAACGAGTCATCATAAAATCAGTTATCATGGAGCCTGTGCCGGGCGAGAAGCAAAAAACGGCGGCACAGGCAGGCAAACATGCTCAAACTAAAAAAGGCACTCAGCGAACGGCTTCCACCTCTCATTCTGTACATCGAAGATGTCGACAGCATCTATCAGATTTTTTCGGAAGTGAATCCCGATGTCAGAATATCGACCGCCGATTACGCGTTCGAGAACCTGGAAGAATTGAAAGAGTCCGGCCTTGAAAAAACACATTACCTTTCTATGGAGATCACGGAACCGAATATTTCATTGAAACTGGAACCGTATCTGGCCACATTGCAATGCGATGACGATACTGCGGTGCAACGAGGAACCATCGGAAAAATCAAGAATGTTCTTCTGCACAGAAAACGAAACCTCACAAAGTTTCTGCAAAGCGGTGTGTTGGCCGGCGTGTGCGTCGGATTCTCCGCCTGGTATCTGATTCCCGGTCTTGCAGATCATGACGTCAGAAAGATCACGATCGGTCTAACAACCTTCCTGGTTGGGCTTATGTGGTCCTGGTGGGCAATTGTCAGATCACATACGGTTTATCCGACCATCTACATTTCACCAAGACGAACACCTCCTCGCTTCTGGGAGGCAAGGAAGGATGAAATCATTCTGGCAACCATCGCGGCTATTGTCGGATCTCTGATCACGCTATTGATTTCCAAGTTCTTCTAACTGCGCGATGACCTTGTTCCTTGGAGCGCAGGTTTCCAGCCTGCATTATGGATCGCAGGCATCTTGACTGCTAAAGTAGCGATTCAAATCGCTACTACGAACGTAGCAGGAACTCCCTGAATTCGTCATAGCGGTTGGATAGCGTTACGGCTTTCTTTTCCTTGTTCATACATTCTTTGAGACGATCCGGAATTTCAACCGGTCTTCCGAGCACTTCTTCGACGATGTCCGCAAATTTTCCAGGATGGGCGGTTTCCAAGAAGATGCCGCGTGTTCCCGGGGAACACTTTTCAAGAAATCGTTTCACACCTAAGTATCCGACCGCCCCATGCGGATCGGAAACGTAGCCATAACGATCGAATATCTCACGAATCGCGGAACGTGTCTCCGCATCTGAGAAACTCGATGCATAGATATCGGCACGAATTCGCTGCACATCCTGATCATACAGAGCCAGAATTCGGTCAAAATTACTCGGATTCCCGACATCCATTGCATTTGAGATTGTTTGAACCGATGGGCGCGGCTCAAATTTTCCAGATGCCAGATATTGAGGAAACACGCTGTTGCTGTTGCATGCTGCAACAAAACTTGTCACGGGGAGCCCCATGCTTTTTGCCATCAATCCCGCCGTCAGATTACCGAAGTTTCCACTGGGAACGGAAATCAGCGCGGGGCTGGCCTGCGTATCCAGCTGACACATCGCGTGCCAGTAGTAAAAACACTGGGGAATCAACCTGGCGATGCTGATCGAATTTGCCGATGTAAGTTGAACGCTTCGATGAAGCTCCAGGTCCCGAAACGCCTGCTTCACCAGCGCCTGACAGTCATCAAACGTGCCGCGGATTTCCAGTGCTACGATGTTTTCCCCAAGCGTGGTCAACTGTTTTTCTTGAATGGGACTCACTTTTCCCGCTGGATAAAGAAGAACTACCCGGATTCCTTCAACACGCAAGAAGCCGTTTGCAACAGCGCTTCCCGTGTCGCCCGAAGTAGCAACAAGTACAGTTACTTCTCTGTTCAGCCCGCGGACGAAGTAAGACATCAAACGCGACATCACCCGCGCGCCGAAATCTTTGAACGCGAGAGTAGGGCCGTGAAACAACTCCAGTACGTAGATTTCCTCTGACAATTTCCGGAGAGGAGCATCGAAATTGATGGCCTGTTCAATCATCTCCTGTAGAACTCCGGATGGAATTTCCTGTTCGACAAAGGACTTTGCAACCTTAAAGCAAATTACGGGAAACGGCGTGCCTGCAGGAAAGTTCAACGCAGGAAATCGTTCCGGCATGTATAGCCCACCATCTTCCGCAAGACCCTTCAGGACAGCATGCCGGAATGACACCGGAGGAGCTTTTTGATTTGTGCTGTAGTAACGCATAGAAAATTCTCAACACATCAGGAGACGGCGGGCGTCCCTGCCCGCCGAATGCGTACTAACACATACTGCGGGCACGGAGGCCCGCAGACTCCATAATGCAGGCTGGAAGCCTGCGCTCTATAGCGCCGGCGGTCCAGTCCCACGTAGTATTATAATGCGATGAAAATTTTAGCAATCATACTCTGTCTGGTTGCTTTCGCCGGGGGATGCAAAAAAAAGCTGCCGGAGCAGCCGGCTCCCGAGGCGCCGAAAACCGAATCACCGTCGCCTCAGCCGCCTCTTCCGACGCTTCCGCAGGAACCAGGGAAAACCGTTCCTCCGGAACATCCGAAGGTACCCTCGATCCTGGCGGAGTTGGAGGAAGCGCCACTCGATGTCTTCCCGGCATGTCAACAGCAGAACTGTCGATTGATTTTGCTGTTCAAAAATCGGATAGCCGTGCTCCAGTGGCAAAGCGGTGAGAAAAAAGAAATTTTATTTCCGCAAAGATTCTTTCAATCCATTCGATCGCGCGCCCCTTCCGGCAAGATTTTGAAGTTCGCAAAAGGCTATCTGATCTTGAATCAGGATCTCACAAGCCCACTCTATTTTACCGAGGACTTTGATTCGCCACCGGGAACATATGTGGAAAAGCCGGACTGGCTTCCGGTTCCGGAGCCGGGATTCAATTGGTACACGCTTCAGGACGGCCGATTTTTTGATTTTGAAACGCTCGCGGAAAACGGTCTCGCTGTGATTGATACGGCTTACTCGATTCAGATTGCCCGCGGTGGAAAACTTGTGGCGGCGACGATCCGGTGCGGTGCGACGCTCTGCAGCGCATTTCCAGTCCTGTACACGTCCTCACCGGTCCACTCTGATGAGCCGGATGCCGTAATGAAATTTCGTGTCCGCGATGACTCCGTAATGCTTGAATCCACGCGTCCGTCTCAAGGGCCTATCGTGGATCTCGCGGTTTCAGACCTCAATCAGGATGGCATCCAGGAATTGTTGGTCACATGGAAGGGCTCAAAGGGGATCACCATTGAAGCGATGGATGTTTTTTAGGAAACGGTTCCTGCCGGCTCTAATGAATTGCAATGGGGATTCGTCAAGGGACACCTCCCCCTTATTAAGGGGGAGGCCGGGCTACACAATACTCTGTTCCAGTGCGCTAGCATTCTTCTTAATCTCTGCTACGGCTGTTGCAGTATTGAAGCAAGAGTACGGCGGGACCTTGCGCGTACCGGAGGAGTTGCTTCAGTCCATCGAGACACAGCAGCTCTTTGAAGTTTCAGACAATTCTCTTCGACCGCTGACGCCCTTTCCATATCAACTGGATGAAACATCTCTGACCATCGATCTGCGCACACTCAATGGCGCCACCTTGAATGAAATCAGCAAACAGGTGGAAGCTCTACAGGAATCGTCTCATCCGTGTCACTGGATTCTCGATTATCCCTATTTTACTCACGAGCACCCGACGTCGATTTCATTCAAAGACGGAAAGTTACTGATCCAAAGCTCGGAGGAAGAGAGTCTGCAAACGATCCTCACTTCATCGTGCCTGATTCCTTCGCTTTCCAGCTCGCTGATGCCTTTTCGAAAGACGCAGTTTGGATATGAAGCGAATACGCTGTGCCCGTCAGGACGTCCATTCCTCGATTCGATCACGCCTGTGGAAGTCGATCCCGTGAATCCTTATCTGTCGTTCAAACTGAACGACGTGGATATTTGTCCGATTCCGGAAGCTCGATTTGACCAGATCAGCAAGGATCCGGACATCCAGGTTGTCAGCGGGCCGAAGTTCTTTCTCTATTTGAAGACGATGAATCTGAGCCGCGATCAAGTATCCGCGATTGTCTCAGCTACAAATGTGGAAGAGCTAATCAGCGCAGGGCTGAACGGTCATGCCGAAAGCCGGTTGCCTCGACCGTCCGGCCGCGAAGGAGCCTTATTTTCGAAGCAGGTCATGTTCTCCCATTCCCTCTCGCCCGATCACCCATATGGACTTCTTGTGAAACGGCTTCTGGTCCAATGGAAAGATGCTGGACTACCCGTATCGGAATCAGAGACGGCCGGAACTTCTCAGATTCTTTTCCGTTTTCAGGCAATTCGCGAAAACAATCTGGATCTTTTTCTTTATCGATGGCTTCGAGAGCAATTTGGTGATGGTTGGACTGAAGAGGCATGGTACGACGCACTGCCCGAATTGGAAGCATCCGGTGCGGTAGTACCGCTACTCGTTCATTCGAGCCGGATTGCAGTGCGCAAAGAGATCCGAGATCTAATGATCCGTCCTGACGGCATACCGGATTTTGCAAACTGCTGGCTAGAACGATGAAGCTACCCGTAAAGATTACACTCCTTCTGCTTCTGATTACTACACTTTTTGTTGCCGTTCTTTCCTTCTATCTATATCGCCAGCTCAACCGGAACTACACGCAGCAAGCCGATGTGTTGATCCGTCAAAACACTGCGTTTCTACAACAAAGAATCGCGCTTCTCGAAGAGAATCTCCGGAATGAAATGGATCAGTTATCTTCCAATCTGTTCACCGAAAATGAAAGCGTTCTTGCCGCCATTCTTTCCGATCCTCCGAAATTCAATACAGAAGCAGTGCGATTCGCAGAGAAGCTGCGAAAACGCACAACGCTGGATGTTTTCTCAGTGATCTCCACGGACGGTGTTGTGCTCAGCGAAAGCCTTCACCCCGAGGAATTCGGGAAGACGGATCCGCGAAGCGATTTCCCGTTCGACCAACCTGCAATTGTGCTGGATGAATCAGCCAGAATGGAGATCCGCAAGAAAGTCAGTTTCGGTCAGCGAGGATTGATTCTTCGCGGGAGCTATTTTGTGAAAGCCCGGCTGGAACGATTGAAACTGGCCGGCATTCAAACTGAAATCATAGAAGGCACGGACACTCTGGATGCTTCCAGTCAAACGGTATCTGATCCGGCCACCATTTCCCGGACCATCCGGCTGGATGATTACCTCGGACATCCGGCAGTTTTGATCCGAGTTTCTGTTTCCCAGCGGGAATTACTGGAACAAAAACGGGATCTGATTCGGAACGCAATCACTCTGATGGCGGCAACCTTTGCAGTCTGTCTATTCACCGGATACTTGCTCTCACTCTGGATCAGTCGTCCGCTGACCCATTTGCGTGACGCCGCGCTACAAATGTCTCAAGGTGACCTGGATGTAAGAGTGGAAGAAACGGGAAGTGGCGAAATTGCCTCTTTGATGGAAGCATTCAACCGAATGGCAGAGCAGCTTACAGAAAATCAGAGGAAGTTGCTGCAAACGGAACGCATCGCAGCCTGGCAGGAGATCGCGCGACATCTGGCGCATGAGATCAAGAATCCTTTGACGCCGATTCGGACGTCCATTGCCAATCTCCGGCTTTGTATGGAAAAGGCGCCCGAAAAATTTTCGGAGATCTTCCTGGAATCGAGCAACAGTATCGCCGAAGAAGTCGAAAAACTTCGTCATCTGGCGGACGAATTTGCGAGATTTGCGCGTCTTCCGGCGCCAAGTTTCAAATCAGGCAATTTAAACGAAATAATCCAAAAATCCTTGCAGTTATATCAGGGAAGCGTGGAGATCCGGTTTGAGCCAGGCAACCTTCCGCCGGTTTCATTCGATGCGGAACAAATTTCGGAAGTTTTACACAACTTGCTTCAAAATGCGATCGACACGGTTGATCCGAGCGCCGGTGGTATGATTAAGGTTTTCACAGGCATTCGAGAATACCAGCACCGGCAATGGGCCCAATTCAGCGTAGAGGATAACGGTCAGGGGATGAATGAACAGGTGCAGCGGCAAATCTTTACGCCGTACTTTACAACAAAGGGAAAGGGAACAGGGTTGGGTCTGGCGATTGTTCAGCGCATCATCACCGAACACGGGGGCAACATTATTCTGGAATCGGAACCCGGCAAAGGCACAAAGTTTGAGATCCTTCTTCCGCTGTGATCCATGTTCAACTTTGAGCTTTCAAGTCTAAAATCCAGAATTCTCTTCTGGGGAATCCTTATCTTTGGAGCGGTTGTCCGCTTGAAGGATCTTTCTACAGGTCTGCCTCTTCATACCCTGTATGGAGAAAACGATACGTTGCAGATCCTTCTTCAGATGCTGCAGCGCGGCGATTTGCACCCTCATCAATTCGATTTGCCGGGACTGGCTTACTATTTCTTCCTCCCCTTTCTCGCATTGTTTTGTCTGATCGGGAAAGCGACAGGATGCTTTGGGGACGTTGCTACGGTGCCTGCCGATTCTTTGATTTTTGCGGGACGGATTGTTTGCGCCGCGTTTGGGGCGGCCAGTGTATATGCTACGTACCGCGTGGGTCGTTTTTTTTCGGAACGCACTGCGCTGTTTGCAATGGCGGTTTTTGCAGGAACGCCGCAGCATATCGAATTTGGTCACATGTTGCGGCCGGAAATCCCGGCCATCTTCTTTGTCCTGCTCGCAGTTGAGAGCGGATTCCGTCTCCTGAAGTCTCCATCGCAAAAACAATACCTGCTCTTCGGACTCTTTTCGGGTATCGCATTTTCCATGAAGTACACGATCGGGCTTCCCCTGATTCCTGTCCTGATGATCCTGTATTGGAAACAACGGAAAGAGACCTCGTTTCTCTGGATCTTGCAAGCGTTGCTTTTGTTCCTAACTGTGTTCGTAGCGACAAACGTCTACCTGCTTGCAAATCCTGACGCGATGCCCTATCTGCTGGGGCGAATGAAACAGATTCGCATGGCCGGCGAAGATTACTACGGAAAAAACATCGCCGTTTACTACATCGATTTCCTTTCCCGGTACAACTACTGGGTCCCACTGATGGTCGTTTCCGCTGTGGGGTTGCTGCTCAGCCTGTTTCGTTCAGGCGGCCTGGCCGTAGGCGTTTATCCATTGACCGTATTTCTTTGGCTCTGTTCGTTTCATACCCGACGAGTTCACGGATTGCTGCCGCTCCACCCATTCCTCGCGATCTGGGCCGGGATCTGCCTGGATGAAATCCACAAACGCCTGCAGCCAAACCGCGGGAGTATCCTCTACCAGCCCGCCATAGTATTGATGATCGGCTTCCTGCTCTACTGGCCATACTATCGTACGTCGGTACAGGCGTATCAATTTTCCAGATTGGACAATCGCAGTAAGGCGGAGTTGTGGATGACAAACCGGTTGCCCAGAGGTTCTAAGGTCGCTGTGTTGCAGTACCAACAGGTGGAACTCGATCCCGCATATTTCGAGATCGAAAACTTTACCCCTGCAGAACTGATTCAGGAGAAAAAGGACTTCTTCTGGTTTCGGGACCGTGGCTTTGAATATGTCGTAGTTTCCAGCGGTCAATACATGCGCTATTTTACGGAAGGACCTTCTGCTCGAACGTACCGGGACTACTATCTTCAATTGTTTCGCGACGGGAATGAACAGGGCACGATGGTCCTGGATTTGATCACCCACCCATTGTTCATTCCGGATTACCGGATCAAAGTTTTTTCTACACAGCGATCCAGACTGGCGCCAAAATTCCTGGATGCAGTCGACGGAAACCTGGAAACTGTTACTTATCCTCTCACCCGAACGGGAGAGATCTTGCAGCTGCCTCCCGGATATTATTCGATGGAAGTTCCAGCCGGACAGGATTCCTATTCTGTGGCGGTAAAAAATCTGAAACTGGAAGAGACGATCTTGCAGAAGAAAAACCATTCGGCTGCCGGTCTAAAAGAGATATTTCCTTTTGCTATTTTCCCTGTCATGGAAAATTCACGTCTCACGCTATGCGCCCCGTCAGACCCGGGAATGAGCGCCAGTCAGCCGGTACGTTTTGATTGGAGCGGAACCCTGAAAGAGCCGAGCTTGAAGCGGATCGCTCCAACGATCCAGATCCCCGGCTCAGAAGTGCAGCCGCTACCTTTCTCCGACCCGTTTCTTCCGTATGTAAGCTTCAATCCACAACAGTCGTTTCAAATTCATTGCACGCTGCGAAACCGCACGAATGAAAGAATCAGTGGATATCTCGAAGGATTTCTCAGCGAGATCGGCGAGCCGCAACCCTGGAAGGATTTTGAAACTGAAAGCGGCGCGCAGGAATTTGTTCTGGAAGGAAGTCAGACTATCAGCATCGATGTCCCCGTGAATACCGGAACGCTTCTTGGTGACCATCAGCTCAGCATCTGGATCTTCACACGCCAGGATCTGCCTTTCAGCCCGCAAAACGGCGGCTGGTTTAATAAGCAGATCCGGGTCAACGATCCGAAACTGGGTATCCATCCGATCTACGGCGTCCCCATCCCGTGAGGAGCGGATGAACCACAAAGGCACAAAGACAGGAAGTAGAGGGGAATATCCTCATTTGGGTATATTTGTGTCTTGGTGTCTTTGTGGTTAACCCGATCCACTTGAATTGAAATCGGCGAACAGTTATGTTCAAATATTTAGTTCACCTTCCATAATCATGAGCGAAGATTCCAAAACGACAATACGTATTTCCCACCTGGAGCGAGCTCTGGGTGGAAAATACAAGATCCTCGGCAAAATCGGTGTCGGCGGCTTTGGTGAAGTATATCTGGGTGAGCATGCGCAGCTCCGGCGAAAAGTAGCCATCAAAATACTTCTTGCAGCCATTGCCGGCCAGACTGAAGTCGTAATCCGCTTCGAACGCGAGGCAAGAGCCGCAGCAACCTTATCGCATCCCAACATCATCGATATCTACGATGTCGGAGAAGCGGATGACATCCACTATTTCGTCATGAAATATGTCGATGGGGAGACACTTTCTCAAAAGATGCAACGAGAAAAGAAGGTTTCTCCGAACGAAGTCATTCACATCATGCGTCAGGTGGCAGACGCCCTGGACTACGCGCATCAACACGACATCATCCATCGCGATATCAAGCCGGCCAATGTGATGCTGGATGAATATGGGAAACCTGTGCTGATGGACTTTGGTGTTGCGCGGGTTCAATTTGAAGGCGGCCTGACCAAAACCGGAACTTTGATGGGAACCCCCCACTATTTGCCACCCGAACTTCCGTTGGGTAAGAAGGTGGATGGACGCAGCGACATCTACAGCCTGGGCATCATGATGTACGAAATGCTCGCGGGACGCCCGCCGTACCATGATGAGAATTCGGTTGCGCTGATATTCAAGCATATCAATGAGCCGCCTGATCCACTCAAAGAAGTAGCTCCGGAACTGGACGAAGGATTATGCAAAGTTGTCCATAAGATGATTGAAAAATCGCCGGAGAACCGGTATCAGAATGCGGGGGATGTCGCCGATGCATTGGCGGAGTTCTCCGCTATGTATCCTCCTGTGCCCAGCGCGGTTCGACGCAGCACACCCGGAAATGTCCGCAACACTGAGAAATTATTGATTCTGGCCCAGGAACACCTTCAGCAACAAAAACTGGATAAAGCGATTGAGATTTTTGCCACGATCATGCGCCGGGATCCAAGCAATGAAACTGCCAAGCGTGAAATCGCAGACCTGATAGAGAAAATTAGCGAACAAATCCGGGAACACATCGGCAAAAAAGAATTCTCGCACGCCTCTGATTTGATCAGACAGGCAATACAGGTGGCTCCGAAGAATGAGCGCCTCTCTCAATTACGGCAGGAATTGGAAGAAGGACAACAAGCCTTAAACGAAGAGAGAGAGACGCCCGACAAAATTGAATATGATGCGCCGAAAATAACATCGAAGTCGCAAGAGTCCGAAGAAAAACAGAGTAAGCCGTCCCAGGTGGCCGTTGCCGATGCATTGATATCGCCGCCTATAACGCCAATGCCTGCGATAGAGAAAAATGCGACAGAAGAAAAGGAGGACGTTGAAACTACCGGTCCCATCACAATGCCGGCACGGGTCGCGGCTTCTGTTGCCGTTTCCACTCCAGCTCCTGCTAATGCACCTCAGGCTGTTGCCCCAGCTGTCGAAGTCCCGGTGGCCACGCCGGCCTCTCCTCCAGTTTCGGCGCCTGTTTCTCAACCGGCAACAATGCCTTCCGCATCGCGATCACGATTGCCGATGATTGGCATTGTAGTGGCCATTGCGATTGCTTTCGCAGGCGCTTACTACTGGTTCGGTCACAGGACCACTCCACACCCGACAGGACCCGATCCTGCATTGCTCCATCAGCTTGCCGAATCCAGAATAAAAAACGAACAGACCCCTGAAAAACCGGTAACCGGCGAGGTCTCCATTACATCGACCCCTCCAGGCGCAAAGGTTTTCGTTGGAGCTGACGAAAAAGGAGTTACTCCACTGACCCTATCCGAATTGCCGCTGGGCAAATACGCGCTAAAACTTCAGTTGAAGGGTTATCAGGATATGGAGCAGGAAATCGACCTCACCCAGGCGAATCCAAAAACGGAGGTTCCTTTTGTTCTGGAGGCAGCTACTCCTGTGGTAGGCACTCTTGTGATTGAATCGAACCCTGAAGGCGCTTTTATCGTTTTGAACAGTCGGGTAATCGGAGTGACACCGAAGAAACTGGAGAATACAAACGCCGGCAAATACAACATCACTCTCAAGAAGGATGGATACCAGGACCATGCTGAAACTGTTCGCGTGAAAGATGGACAAACAGCTACGCTAAATGCACAAATGATTGAGATTCCGAAGCCGGTTGTTGTTCAGGAAAAGCCGAAAGAGCCGGAAGTGAAACCGGGAATGCTCGTAAGCCGGGGACCGGATGTGACAGATCCCAAAGCGGTGAAGAAGTCTTCCGCAAGATATCCGGATGCATTGAAAAACAAGAAAGTGGAAGGCACCGTAAGAATGGAAGTCCTGGTTTCGGAAACAGGGAAAGTAATCGATGTAAAAGTAGTGCAGTCTGTCGATTCATTGCTGGATCAGGCTGCCGCCGCCTCCGTAAGAGAATGGATCTTTGAACCCGCTAAAAAGCAGGGAATCCCCGTAAAAGTCTGGTATCCGGTCTCGATGAGCTTCGTAACGCGCTAGGGTTTACAGGATTCTTGCACCCCTTCAACCCTTTGCGTCTTTGTGAGAAAGGGCTCGGCCGGCGTTACAAATAACTTTGGAGATACTTCTGGATCGCGGCGGAATCCTTCAACTTCCACGCGGCATCACGGATTGCGGAAACGATCTGCTTGTTCTCCTTTTGGAGGACAACATCGATTGAGCCGGCTGTAAAGCCGTCCACGATCCGGCGCACGCTGTTGCGGTCCCGAGCCAGGAAGATCGAATTCTCCATGATGAAAGCAAGCTCTTTCAGATAAGGAGCGAAGCGCCGCGCATATAGGAATCGGGCAAGTGCAGCCGTTGATTCCAGATCCTTTGTATAGGTTGCGATCTTACCGATGGCCGCTACAATCTGGCCGGATGAAGGAGCGGAAGGATCCAGTGTTCGGATCAAACCGAAAATCTCCGGTTCTGTAAGAATCGACGCAACCTTCGCCAGTCCATTACCGGTTGTTTCCGCGGCCTCACTCAGAATGGAGCCGATCTGTTTGAAGAAAGGGCTCTGTTCATAAAGTTTGATCGCACGAACCGTCTCACGAACCGAGGTTTTATCCCGCGTGGAGAAAAGAGCCTTTCCAGCGGCTTCAACTGCAACGGGAAGAGAAGCGGCTGGAAAATTGTTCAATGGAAATGCAATCTTCCACTGGGATGCAACAAATGAATCGTTGCAAATCGAAACAATGATATCCCTCTGCCGTTCAACAGGAAGCTTTGCAAATTCGGCATACATGCCGGAAGCTGAGTTAGTCCGTTCATTTTTTGCTGCAGCAACAAGCTTTGCATCTTTCTTGGTTGCGATGACTGCATCTCTGAATTCCTGTTCCCCTATTTGATTCATCCTAACTC
Source organism: uncultured bacterium (assembly GCA_963843285.1). Taxonomy (GTDB): domain Bacteria; phylum Acidobacteriota; class HRBIN11; order JAKEFK01; family JAKEFK01; genus CAZDDB01. The sequence goes on along the minus strand of CAWJJO010000014.1, from coordinate 114,147 downwards.
CTAGCATTTTGTGGAGTGATGGCCCTCCGTGGCCATCTTTTTCGCAGGGGGCAGGGACGCCCGCCGCTCTAAGAGTTGGCGCTACAACGGTACGGGTACCGACTCCACAATTTGTTTGATCACGCGCTCGGCTTCTTCGGCGCGGTTCTCATGAAATACCGTGGATGATTTTAGCAGGATCCTGTGCGCAAGCAAGGGGATCGCAAGTCCCTTCACATCGTCAGGGATGACGTAATCCCGGTCGTTGAGAAATGCCATCGCCTGTGCAGCCCGGAAATAATAAAGAGAACCACGCGGACTGCATCCTACCGAAATCAGTGGTGATTGGCGTGTCGCATTCACAATTTTCAAAAGGTAGGTCAGAATCTCTTCTTCAACCAGCACATTCTTTACCTGTTCCTGAAGCAATACGAGCTCGGAGCGCTCCAAGACTGACTGTACACGCTTGATCGGGTGTTCAAATTCCTGCTGCCGGATGATCTCACGTTCCTTCGATTCGTCCGGATATCCAAGCCGGATCCGCATGAAGAAGCGGTCCATCTGCGATTCCGGCAAAGGATAAGTCCCGTAATGTTCAGATGGATTTTGTGTAGCGATGACCATAAACGGTTTTGGGAGCTCGTACGTATTGTTATCCACCGAGACCTGGAACTCACTCATCGATTCCAGCAGGGCGCTTTGTGTTTTTGGCGTCGCGCGATTGATTTCATCCGCCAGTACGATGTTGGAAAAAACGGGCCCTGGCTTGAAAACAAATTCCTGCTCTTTCGCGTTCCAGATGGAGACGCCGGTAATATCGGACGGCATCAAGTCGGATGTGAACTGAATGCGGTGAAAACTGCACGAGATGGATTTTGCCAGTGTTTGTCCAAGAGTGGTCTTGCCGATCCCGGGAATATCTTCAATCAGCAAATGACCGCCGGATAGAAGCGTGACGAGCGTCATCCGAATCGCTTCCGGTTTTCCTTTGATGACCTGGCCCATGGCTTCCGCAAGCCGCTGGACATGCTCCAGATAAGCGGGCGTGATTCTCGGATCGGTGAGCGGGTTCATGAGTCTTTGAGTTTTATGTGCAGATCGTTCAATTGCCGCTCCGAAACCGGAGACGGGGATTCGGTCATCAAACATTGCGCACTGGAAGTCTTCGGAAAAGCGATCACTTCCCGGATCGATTCTTCCTCCGAAAGCAGCATGATAATCCGGTCTATCCCCAGAGCAATTCCTCCATGCGGAGGCGCGCCGTATTGCAAAGCTTCCAGCAAGAATCCGAATTTCTCGTACGCTTCATCGTGCGAGAGACTCAGCACACGAAACGCGCTCTCCTGAACAGCAGCATCATGAATACGGATACTCCCGCCCCCTATTTCATAACCGTTGCAAACGATATCATATGCTTGCGCCTTTGCGTCGCCGGGCTGACTCTCCATTCGATCCACCCACTCCGGCATGGGAGCGGTAAACGGATGATTGACGGACACGTATCGTCCATCTGGAGCATCATAGTGAAAGAGCGGAAAATCTGTAATCCAGACAAAACTGAAATCACTGCGCGACAGCCATTTTTCCTGCCGGGCCAGATGAAGACGAAGTTGACCCAGAGCAGCATTCACAACTCCCATCACTCCCGAAACCAGCAAGATCAGATCATTCTCCGATGCCCCTACTTGCTGCCAGAGTTCGGTGATCTTCTCCTCACCTACAGCTTTCAAAATCGAAGACTGAAAACCATCTTTCGATTTCTTGACCCAGATCAGACCCGCCGCGCCAAATTCCTTCGCCTTTAATTCAAGATTGTCGATATCTTTGCGTGAATACTTGCCGCATTCCGGAGCGACGATCGCCTTCACCGATTCCGTTTGCTGGAAAATGCGGAACCCTGTTTTTGCGCCCCATGCAGTCACATCGCGAAGCTCGCAACCAATCCGAAGATCCGGCTTGTCGGACCCGTATCGATCCATTGCTTCGTCATACTGCAACCGGCGGATCGGAAGAGACACCTGGACTCCGGCAGCTTCAAAAATCTTCTGTACTAGCGGCTCCACCAGCGCGATCACATCATCGCGCTCGACAAATGACATTTCCAGATCCAGCTGCGTAAACTCCGGCTGCCGTTCTGCGCGCAGATCTTCATCCCGGAAACAGCGAGCAATCTGAAAATATCTTTCATATCCCGAAACCATCAGCAACTGCTTAAACAGTTGCGGCGATTGTGGTAGAGCGTAAAACTTTCCGGGATTCACTCGGCTTGGTACAAGATAGTCCCGAGCGCCTTCAGGCGTAGACTTGGTGAGCATGGGCGTTTCTACTTCAATAAATCCCTGTTCATCAAGAAATTTCCGCGCTGCCAGAACAGCCTTGTGCCGCAGGATCAGGTTCCGCTGCATGCGCGGACGGCGCAAGTCGAGATACCGGAACTTCAACCGAAGATCATCCGATACATTCACGTCATCCTCGATCGGAAACGGCGGCGTCTTGGATTCATTGAGAATGACCAGACGCGAGGCGTGAATTTCCACACCGCCGGTAGCAAGACTGGTATTCACAGTACCTGCCGCACGTTCAGCGACACGCCCCTCCACATAGGCTACGAACTCCGGACGCAGGCTTTTTGCTGCGCGATGCGCCTCTTCATTTTCCTGAGGATTGAACACCACTTGCACCACTCCGGAACGGTCGCGCAATTCAATAAAAATGAGAGCCCCGAGATCCCGCCGGCGAAAGACCCAGCCGGCGAGACTCAAATTTCGCCCTAAATGTTCCGTACGTACCAGACCGCAAAACAGATCACGCTTCATCGTACTTTCTCAATAACTTCTTCAATCGAATATCGGGCCTGTTCTCCACTCTTCATGTTCTTGAGTGTAACCTTACCTTCCTTCACCTCGTCCTCGCCGGCAATCACAACCCAATCTACCTTCCGTTTATCCGCCAGCCGCATCGCACCTTTCAAACTCCTTCTCTGATAATCCAGTTCACATGGGATTTCGGCTTTTCGAAGCGGCATCTGCACTTTTTGAAAAGCGTAGTCAAATGAGTTGTCGCTCATCGCCACAATCAATACCCGGACACCAGAAATTTCTGAAGCCGATTCGGGCATCGCAAGGATCAAACGATCCATGCCAAGCGCAAACCCGATCGCCTTGGTCGGTTTTCCGCCCAGTTCCTCTACCAATCCGTCGTATCGTCCACCGCCAGCAACCGAATTTTGCGCGCCCAAGCCGGCTGCCACGACTTCAAACGTAGTCTTTGTATAGTAATCCAGGCCTCGAACCAGCCTCTTGTTTCGAACATATGAGATTCCGGATAGTCCCAAAAGGCGTTGAACGGCCAGAAAATGCGTCTTGCATTCTTCACAAAGGTAATCATCGATTGCCGGAAGCGTATTGATGATCGGCTGATCCTCTTCCACCTTACAATCCAGGACACGCAATGGGTTGCGTTCCAGCCGCATCTGGCAATCTGCGCAAAGGCGATCCTTGTTCTTGCGCAGCTCTTGCTGCAACACTGCAATGTAACCCGGACGGCAAACCGGACATCCTACGGAATTCAGCTGCAACTCCGTGTCTTTGACTTGAACAGAATCCAGGAAACGCAGGAGCAATTCAATCACTTCCGCATCCACGGCCGGATTTTCAGTGCCCAGGATCTCCACATCCCACTGATGAAACTGCCGGTAACGTCCCTTTTGCGGACGCTCGTACCGGAACATCGGCCCCAGGCAGTACCACTTGGTGATGGACAGTTCATTGTCGAGTCCGTGCTCTACAAATGCCCGGACAAGCGATGCCGTCGCCTCCGGCCTGAGTGTCAACGACTGTCCGCTGCCGTCCTGAAAGCTATACATTTGCTTGGTCACAATATCGGTGATCTCGCCGATCCCGCGTGCAAACACCTCGGTTGCTTCGAATAAAGGCGTTCTAATCTCTTCGTAGCCATAGGTTGCGCAGATTTTGCGCATCAAACGTTCGGCAAATTGCCATTTTTCCACCTCGGGAGAAAAGATATCCCGGGTTCCTTTGATTGCCTGGATCATCTTCCGTACTGCTTCTTGTATTCTTCCTTGTATTGAAAATAGTTCATCGCATATTGCCGGATCCGCTTTACTTCCTCGTCCGTAATATCGCGAACCCGCTTTGCCGGCACCCCCATCATCAGGCTGCGCGCCGGAACCTTTGTCCCTGGAGAAATCAACGCGCCGGCAGCGATGATGCAATTCTCCTCGACCACAACGTCGTCCATTACGATGCTGCCGATCCCGACCAGATTATTCGACTTAATATGACAGCCGTGGAGCGTCACACTGTGCCCGACCGTGACGTAATCCTCTAGAATCGTAGCAAACTTGCCTTTTGTCACGTGAATGACCGAATTATCCTGAATGTTCGTATACGACCCGATCCGGATATGGAAGACGTCGCCTCGGACCGTCGTGTTGAACCAGATACTCGAGTGCGAACCGATGATCACATCCCCGATCACCTGAGCGCTGTCCTCGATAAAAACAGTATCGTCAAATTGCGGTGTCTTGTCCTTGTATGCCCGGATCATCGTATCTCCCGTTGAAAAATAAACCTGTATTATACCAGACGGGGCGAGAATGGAGCGCCGGCTTCTAGCCTGCATTACGGGTCGTATGCTTCCAGCCTGCAGGCCGGCCGGAGGTGGCGTTACAAACCGATGCGTGGATCAAGGACGGCATAGAGGACGTCTACCACGAGGTTTACGATCGCATACAAAAACGCGAAGGCGAGGATGCAGCCCTGAACCAGCGGATAATCGCGGGAAAAGATCGCCTGGATCAGAAGACGGCCGATTCCCGGCCAGGAGAAAATGGTTTCCGTGATCACCGCTCCCGTGAGTAATCCGCCGAACTGCAACCCGAAAATCGTAAGGACGGGCAGCAGCGCGTTGGGAAGAGCGTGTCGAAACAAGATGCGGAACGGACCGGCGCCCCGGGCTTGCGCCGCGCGGATGTAATCGGAACCGAGTTCTTCCAGCAAGGAAGATCTCAGCATGCGCGTCAGGATCGCAGCCAGAGCAGTTCCCAGAGTTACGGATGGCAAGACCAGATGCGCAAATGTGCCCCGTCCGGAAACCGGCAACCAGCCAAGTTGGATAGAAAAAAAGAGAACGAGAAGCGGTCCAAGCCAGAAATGAGGCACCGCTGCACCGCTTACTGCGAATAAAGTAGTAAGGCGGTCCGAAACGGTATTGGGACGACGGGCGGCAAAGACACCGAGTGGAACAGCAAGCAGGACGGCAACGACCATCCCTCCGCCGGCAAGTTCCAATGTCGCGGGCAGCCGTGAAATCAAGGTTTGAGTCACGGGAGTTCTGAAACTCCATGACTCCCCGAGATCCCCATGGATAAAATTCTGCAGATAAAGGGAATACTGTTTCCAGAGCGGCTGATCGAGCAGTAATTGCCGTCTCATGGCCTGAACATCGACAGGCTGTGCCCCTTCCCCCAACATCGCTTCTACCGGGTCCCCGGGAATGATCCGGAGCAGCAAAAACACGATGGTTAAAACACAGAATAACGTAACAACAAGAATCGCAATCCGGCGGGTCAGAAACGTTCCCATGGAAACCTCCGACGTTACCGGACCTTCACTTCGTAGGCCAGCACGTAACTGTCGTGTCGTGGCTGCCAGGAGAATGCGTTGGACAGAGCATATACATCCTGATCGATGTATAGGGGGATCCAGGGAAGATCGTTCATCAAGATCGTCATGATTTGTTGCAAGGCAGCGCGCCGGTCTTCAACTTTTAAAAGCGATGTGCTGTCTTCAATTGCCCGATCGACTTCAGGATTGCTGTATCCAACCCAGTTCCGAACTCCATAGCGTCGGGACAAATCGGCAGTGTGAAGCTGGGGTTCGAGGACATCGCTGGCATCGCCCACGGTCGCGCCAACACGTGTCAAAATGAATGTAAAATCCTTCTTGTCCAGAACCCGGAAGAAATCTCCATCCTGCAAAACTCTCAAGCTCACGCGGATTCCGATTTTCTGCAGTTGTTCCTGAATCAATCGTCCCGTTTCCTGCAGAATTTGACGCGCATGCAGAGTCACTTCAAACCCGTGCGGAAATCCCGCCCGCTCCAGAAGCGATCTTGCCGCCGCAGGATCGTACGCGGGAGACGGGATGTCCGGATTGAAACCAAAAACAAAAGGCGGCACGGGTTGATCAGCAATGACAGCATACGTCGGCAGGTCAGCAACAAGCTTCTGACGGTCCAGCGCTTTATGGATGGCTTGACGCACCAGGGGATTCTTGAATGGATTTGGGCGCGCAGCGCAATAAGGCGTCACATCGCGCGATACATCATAGCTGAGGTATTTGAGAAAATAGTTGTCCTGATGCAGGATTTGAAAGTTCCCAAGAGCCTGAACAGCCGGTTCTAATTTCTTCGAATCGTATTGTGCAAATTGGCATCTGTTTGAAGTCAAATCCTGAACCGCCTGCACCGGACCGCGATTGAGATAGTAGGTCGCTGTCTTCAGATCGGGTTTATGATTCCAGTAGCCTTCGTTTCTGGTCATCCTGATCCATTCTCCCTTTTTCCATTCCTCCAGCTTGTACTTTCCGGTTCCATCCACGTGATTCGCCAAAAATGCGGATGCGATTCCATCAGGAATGATGGCTACGTAGCTGAGCTTGTTTAGAAAGATGGGCAATGGGCTCTTAGTACGGACACTGACTGTAAGGGGTCCGGTCGCATGCACTTCGGAGATATCGATCAGATATGTGGCGATCTCCAACCCGGGAGTTTCCATCAAGCGTTTGAAGGAATACACAACATCTGCGGATGTCATCGGTTTCCCGCTGTGAAACCGGACCGACGAACGCAAGTGAAAGACCCATGTATAGACATCTGGATTCTCCCAGCGATCAGCCAGCCCAGGCTGGAATCGCATCCCCGCATCTGTCGTCACAAGCGGTTCATAAAAATTAAATAGCAACGCAAAACTGCCGAGTCTGGTTTCCGCATGAGGATCCAGTAGATCGATTTCATATGGAACGGAGATCTGTATGGAATCAGGCTTCTGCAGAATGGGGCTTTCTTTGCATGAAAACAAAAAGAGCAGCAGGATTGCGGAGACGACTTGCTTGTTCACGCAAGCCTATTATACTGCGTTCGTAGTAGGGGCGACCCTTGTGGTCGCCCTGATGAAAGCGAGCCTCCGTGAGGGCGACCACTACGGTCGCCCTCTACTTCTTCTTCAGCCCGAGTCGTTGGATCAAGTTGACCAGACCCTGCCGGGTCATCTTCAACTCTCGCGCCGTGTGGGTTTTGTTCCACTTGTTCCGGTTCAAGGCCTGAGTGACGAATTCGCGCTCGAATTCTTCTTTTGCATTGTCCAGACTTCTGGTGCTCATCTTTTGCAGAAGCTTCCCACCCGTAACCAGAGCAGGAAGATCATTCAGATCGATCGTTCCGCCGGAATCGCAGTTAACCAGAAGGCTCTGGATCACGTTCTCCAGCTCGCGGACGTTTCCAGGCCAGAAATACTCACACAGCGCGCGAATTGCATGGGGCGAAAGCGTGATTCCGGATTTGTTAAAACTGCGGCTATACTTTGCTACTAAATGATTTACGAGAATCGGAATATCTTCGGGCCGGTCGCGTAAAGCAGGAACATTTAACGAATATACACTAATTCTGTAGAACAGGTCTTCGCGATAAGCTCCTTCCTGAAGGAGCTTCTTCAAATCTTTGTGTGTCGCAAACAAAAAACGGACATCCACTTTACGGACGATGTGGTCTCCCAGCCTTTGGATCTCGCGCTCTTGAAGGACGCGAAGCAGTTTTGCCTGTGCCGCGCCGCTGAGATCGCCAATTTCATCCAAAAACAGAGTGCCCGTATGAGCTCTTTCGATCAAACCTGGCTTCGCAGCCGTTGCGCCTGTAAATGCTCCTCTGTTGAATCCAAACAGCTCACTTTCAATCAACGTTTCGGGAAGGGCGCTGCAGTTGAGTGCCAGAAAAGGAGCGGAAGCCCGTCCGCTCTTTCTATGAAGACTGCGGGCAATCAATTCTTTTCCAGTGCCGCTTTCACCCTGAATCAGAACGGAGATTTCTAACGGCGCAAGCTTCTCGATCTGACGATAGAGTGCCGTCATCCGGCTACTGCCTCCAACAATGTCCTCAAGACCTCCGGGAACGGAAGTGGACCGACAGGTCCTGCGGGAAAGCTCAGCCTGAAGACTGCTCTCCACAACCGGTGCAAAAGCTGTCAGAACAAATACGATCTTTTCCTGCTCACGCTGGGAGAAACAAGACGCGGACTGGCCGCGCTCAAGATACCAGACACCGGAAACACGCTCTCCTGAAATCAACGGAACAGCCAGCACAGAACCGACTTCATTCTTGCCTGTGCCGGAAATTTTTTGCAGCTCCGGATCACGCGCAACATCGAGCCGCACAATCTCACTTCGCCGGACAACCAGACCGAGCACGTGGCTCTCCAGATCATCTGCCATATCGGGAATACTATGATTCGAACGCGCGATCCGTTCGTAGACTCCGGATTCGTTCAGAAACTGGAAGACCGCTCGCGAAGTGCCCAGATCGGACGAGACGTTCTCAAGCAAACGGTTGATTCCTCCCGCAAAGTCATCTGACGAACGTAAAGTTTCCAAAAGGGACCGCCACCGCTCATAAACCGGCTCTATCGTGACCGGCGCCCTGCCTTTCGCGCGCAAAAGACGCTGAATGGCCCGATGCTTCGAACGGTGCCGGATTCCCCGGTAAATCTTTTCCATACGGGTCATTCGTCCCACGTGCTCCCGCTCGCGAAGAAGAAGCGGGTAAGCCTGATACAACCGCAGGAACGAATCGGCAAACTCAACTCTGTTGCGGTTCTTTTCCAGATAGCGAACCGCCCGGATCAAATCAGGATCTCCCGGGCGGGGCAACGAGTCTTTCAGAATCAACCGAAGGATCAGACACTGGCCGATCAAGCTCACCAATCCCAGCCGGCGAGAAAGGTGAATCGATTTGACAATCTCTTTTCCGGCCCGTTCACCGTCGTTCAGCGCAACGAAATACACGGCTGACAGGAAATGGATCTGACCCTGAGTTCGACCATCGTTAAGATTTGGAGCTTTCTTGCTCAAGTACTCCATAAGAGGCAATGCGCTTCTATAGTTCTTCAGCTCCAGCTCATTGACCAAGAGAATCAACTTTGTCTGTAAAATATCCCCTTCCGCATGAAGCTCCTCGCAGAGTTCGAGAGTTCGCTTAAGCAGGCGTTCCGCCTTCCGGTGAAATCCCCGCTGTATGCAAACAACGGCAAGCGCGCGCAAATCGTAGGCGTAGTATCGTTTATTCCCAGCCTTCTGATCGAGAGAACGGCATTTTTGAAAGATCTGCTCAGCTTCCTGCAAGCGGCCGCATTCTGTATGAATGATTCCGATGTTGAAACGGACAAGACTTTGCTCAAACGAATGGTCCAGGAGACTGAAGAGTGTCAGCGCTTTTTGAAATGCGGCCATAGCGTGCGAAAATCTCGAGCGCTCCATGTAGATGTTGCCTAATAGATTCCATCCGCGCGCCATTCCATCGAGATTTTCAATTTTCTGCAATGCCCGAATACTGCGCCGGAGCGAATGCTCGGCGCGCGAATATTGCGATTGCCTCCAGGCGATCGAAGCGAGTAACCGCCAGACATGACCCAGTTCCTCACGATTGTTCATTTTCCTGCAATAGCTCAACGCTTTCCGCACCATGGAACGTGCCTGAGGAATGGCTCCCTCGCGAAGAGCCAGTTCCGCGCACTGTCGGTAGCCGCTGGCCAGCGAACTGTAGTCCTGATGCTTCTCCGCAATTTCAATCGCACGTTCAAAATCATCCGGACGCCGGTCCCCGCGAAACCATGCGCACGCTCCACGCGCAAGATAAAATTGATGAATCAATTTTGGATCCTGAATTCGCAGAGCCAGCGGACTCAATGTCTGCAGCATTTCCTGGGCGGGAAAGATTTCGTTGTTCTGCAGAAGACACTGAGCGATTTTCACACCTAGCTCAAATTGGAGTCCGTCATCCCCTATTGACAGCGAGAAGGCCAACCGGTAATCCGCAATGGCCCCGCAATAATTTCCCCTCCTCGAAAGCAGTTCCCCGCGAATGCGATACAAGCGCAACCTTTCAACCGCGCTCAACTCCGCCAGAAACGGCTCCATCTCTTTCAGAATTGGAAGCACATATTTCTTGAGTTTCCACGAACCTTCGGACATCTTGCAGGCAATGGAAAGCGTCCCCTCGTAGTCACCCGCTTTGAGCAAGTGTCTCGCCACGGCCGGAGTCTGTTCGGGATTCCCGGTACCTATCAATCTAGAAGCGAGTGTGCTGTGGTATTTCCGTAAGTGATCGGGTCTCATCCTCCTGTACAGCGCTTCCGCAAGCAATGGTCTGGCGAAGCGAATCTCACCTTGACCCTGTATCAAAATTCCCTTCCGCAGCAATGACTGGATCCATTCCCCGCTCCTGCCCTCTTCATCGTCAAGCAGTTCGGGATCAAAGGTAGGCCCTTGCACCGAAGCAACTTCGAGAACTTGAAGTTCATGAGGGGAAAGATCCAGGTTCAATTTGATCAAGAAATCTTGCATTGTTTCAGGCAAGGCCGGGATTTCTTTTCGTGAAAAAGCCCAACATCTTTCCTCCCACCGAATCGTGCGGTGTTGTTGACGCAATGTCTCTTTCAAATATTGATGGAAAAGAAGCGGCGAAGCTGATGTGCGGGCAAGAATTCCATCCATATAGATCTTCTTTTGCTCTTGCTTCCAGAGTGGAACTTCATACGAGCGGACCGGATCAAATGCAACGGCAGGTTCCAGCGGAAACATCAAAACGGAATCAGGAAGTGCCGGTTTGCCACATGCAGTAAAAAGAAAAATGAGTGGCAGTTTATCAATTCGTTGCAGTACCCGGTTGAGAAAATGCAGTGAAGCCGGATCGAAGTGATCCAGATCATCGATTAGAAAAACACAGACAGCATCATGCCGGACACATAACTTCTCCACGATTTCACAAAAGGCTTCAGCAGCATCGTCCGGAATTTCGCGGGAGCCATCCAGAAAATGAGTCCACCCGTTTTCTGCAAGCTCTTTTCTCAAGAATCGGTAGGCGCCGGTGTTCTCAAAAAACTGATCCAACAACTTTCGCAATGAATGAAACGACTGAGTCTCAGAAGATGCGGTGAAAAACGTAAGAAACGCATTTCGCGAAAGGAGTTCTCCGTGGAGTTGTCTCAGAAGCGTAGTTTTTCCCTCCCCTGCGCCTGAATAAAACAGAGCGGAACGGCTTGAAGATCGTTCCGCCATCTGAAAGAGTCCTGCGATCAATTCGATCTCCCTGGTGAATTTCCAATCAAAGCAGGAGACTGTCTCATCGAGTGCGGCAGGCTGCTTCTGGATCATTTCCTCCAGGCAACCCTCCAGAACATCACTCTTGCGGCGTTCCCATCGCTTCAGGATGTTCAAGACCGGGCCGGCAGACCGGGAATGTTTGGCGCCAAGAACGCGTAGATGGTTCAGAATTTCAACGCCGTTGTTCTCTAATTTTCCTGACCCCGTTTCCCTTAGAGAATGAAGTCCGGCTAGAAAAACCCGTTCTGTGCCGGGATCGTAAAGGAGATGCTCAGCGTCCCACCGGAAATCTTGCCCCCTGGAGTAAAGTGCGTGAGCCAAAGAAAGAAATTGAGCTGCAAACCGGAAGAAATCCCATGCTTCCGGAAGAGGCTTGGGAGAAAAATGAGCAGGAATTGCATAACAGAAAGATTCCTGGCTTCCATAACCTGCAATCTCGGGCCGCAAGAAAAGAGAATGCCGGATACGGCTTTGAAGGAGGAAATCACTCCAACGGCTCGCCCCGGGGCTTGTAAAACGTTTGACCAGATACGGACGCCCCTGGATTGTCCCTTCCCACAATTCCATGGTTCGATTTCGTTGTAAAAGCCTGGTTTTTTCCCAAAGAAATGGTGTCAGCAGACGACGACGAGCCATAACGATTTGCGGACATTATACCTGTTTGTAGCGGAAACACGGAAACAAGGTGATCGTTCACCATGCCGCATGCCTGCATGTGCGCGTAGCAGATTGTGGATCCAACGAAACGGAAGCCTCTTTCGCGCAATTCCTTACTCATCGCATCCGACTCCGGAGTCGTCGGCGGGATTTCCTTCAACGATTTGCGCGCATTCTTGATTACCTTGCCGCCCACGAAACGCCACATGAAAGCATCGAAGCTTCCAAACTCCTTCTGAACTTCCAGAAACCGCTTAGCATTTTCGATTGCAGCTTCAATCTTCAGACGGTTGCGAATGATTCCTTCATTGCCCAGAAGCTCCTTGATTTTCCGGTCGTCGTAGCGGGCAACCTTGCGGGAATCAAAGCGATCAAATGCGCGCCGGTACGCTTCCCGTTTTCTCAAAACGGTCAGCCAGCTCAGGCCGGCCTGGGCGCCTTCGAGAATCAGGAACTCGAACAATCTTCGATCATCATGCTCCGGAACTCCCCATTCCGTATCATGGTATTGAACATACAACGGATGAGAATCGCCCCAACTGCAACGTGTTTTCGTCATTCCACATTATTATAAGGGAGACCGGCGCAAACCGATGCTCATTTTTTTGTTTCACGTTGCCAGAATCGGATTCATTCTCAGTCTGTTTACGTATGCAGCAGCCTTCCAGGACTTGAATCTGCAACAGGAATTTCCAGTTGTATGGGTTCTGCACTTCGCAATCTTTGCTGTATGGATTCCAACGGTAATGTTTACCATTTACAGCGTGAAGAGTGTTGGATGGAAGGGGCTCTGGAACCGCATTCCCGGCTGGATGAAAATCGTATGGGTGGTTCTTCTGGCTAATTCGATATGGAATATTCCGGGGGTTGCAACCGGAGAGTTGCTTGCGATCCGAAGATTTTCCGCTCATTGGATGACTTTTTACTTCCTGTCGATGGCGATCCTTGCCTCAAGGAATGGAGCGCGGTTGTCCCGCCTGCATTAGGGATCGCAGCATCTTGCCTGCGCCTACGGAACATTGACGACGAAGTTCCCGTGTAGTTTACTTGACAACTCGTGGCAAAAAACCAGCCAAACTCTCATCTTGAATTTCAGCCGGTAACGCGTGAACGTTGGAACGATGTTGCGCAACTTTTCGGAGAACGGGGAGCGTGCGGCGGCTGCTGGTGTATGTACTGGAGACTCTCCCATTCCGTCTACGAAAAGAATAAGGGGATTGGGAACAAGAAAGCTTTCAAAAAGCTTGTGAATTCAAACGGTACGCCGGGATTGCTCGCGTATGTCCACGGACAGCCGGCCGGCTGGTGTTCTTTTGGACCCAGAGAAGATTTTCAGAGGCTTGCAGGATCCAGAATCTTCGAAAGAGTGGACGACCGGCCGGTCTGGTCCATCGTCTGCTTCTTCATAGCAAGACCCTACCGGCGCAAAGGCTTGAGTGTCGCGTTGCTGAAAGCGGTAGTCGAGTACGCCGGAAGTCGAGGTGCGAATATTGTAGAAGGTTATGCAAATGATCCAGCCGACAGAATCTCTCCCGACACATTTGTGTATACCGGTCTTGCTTCTACATTTCGAAAGGCCGGCTTTGTGGAAGTGGCTCGCAGATCGAAAACCCGTCCGATCATGCAATATGAAGTTTCTCGCAAAGGCGCAAAGCACGCAAAGAAAAAATAGTTCGAAAATTGGTTGACCCGGCCCTGACCCCGGCATACCATCGACTGTAGGCAAAAAACGATGATCCGTTTGCGCGAAGAAAACGTTCACCTGCAGGCTCAAGCCGTCAATAAGCTGGATGCGATCCGCCAAGCTGGAAACTTGCTGGTTCAAAACGGCAATATCCAGCCCGGCTACATCGACAGCATGCTTGGCAGAGAGAAAGTCGCAAATACCTATCTTGGGAACGGCATTGCGATTCCGCATGGCCTTCCCAACGATCGTGAATTGATCATCGAAACAGGCGTTTCCGTGCTGCAAGTACCCGGGGGTGTGGAATGGAATCCGGGAGAGATGGTCTACATCGTCGTCGGCATCGCAGCAAAGTCCGATGAGCACATCGGAGTCCTGACAAACCTGACCCATGTTCTGGACGATCTGGCAACGATCCAGCGTCTGACAAAGACGACCGATCCGGCCGAGATTGTAAAACAGCTTACGGAACAATCACAGGCGAAGCCTGATTCGTATACAGTAGAAGTAGACTATTCGAAGTTCGTAGATCTGACGATCACGGGTAGAGCCGGCCTCCATGCCCGTCCCGCAACCGCATTTGTAACCATAGCAAAGACGTTTGAATCGGATATCCGGGTGCGGCTTGGCAACATGACTGCGAATGGCAAAAGCATGATCTCCCTTTTACAACTGGGTGTGGAATGCGGCCGGACCATCCGCGTATCCGCTCAGGGCAAAGATGAAGACCTGGTTCTTCAAGCACTCAAAGCAGCGGTGGAGGGGGGTCTCGAAGCGGAGGAGGAACAGCCTGCAAAACAAGGTGCCGTCGCAAAGGATTGGGTGCTGCCACTGGAGACTCGTCCCATTCCTGGAATCATCGCTTCACCAGGTTTTGCGATCGCGCCGGCTTATCAGCTAAAGCATGGAAAAATCATTGTTGAGGCCACAGCAAAAGATCCGGCATTGGAAGTCACAAAGCTCAAAGAAGCGATCGAAGCAGCCAAAACACAGTTGAACGATTTATACATCGAAGTAAAGACGCGTTCGAGCGCAACCAATGCGGCGATTTTCCAGGCGCACCGGGAATTTCTGGAAGATCCGGAAACGGTCAACGAAGCAATTGATTCGATCGGGCTTGGTCACAGCGCAGGATGGTCCTGGCAGCAGGCGATCGAAAAGCGCGCGACCGCTCTGGAACAATTGAATGACCCGCTTCTGGCTGCGCGCGCGTTGGATCTACTTGATGTCGGGCAAAGAGTGCTGAAATTGCTTGGAAACAGATTGGAGGATGATCTTCATTTGCCGGAATGTCCATTCATTCTGATTGCGGACGATCTTACACCCTCAGATACTGCAAGCTTGAATCCTTCGATCACGCTGGGGTTCTGCACGGCGGCTGGAGGCCCGACCTCGCATACTGCGATCATTGCGCGGTCGCTGGACATTCCCGCGCTGGTCGGGATAGGTCCCGCGATTTTGAATCTCGCGGACGGAACCGTCTGTATACTGGATGGAGCGGGCGGTAATCTTTATCCCAATCCTACCGTTACCGATCTTCAAAAAGCGGAGCAGGCGCAAAAGCAGCTTTATGCGATTCGCGAATCGGAAAAACATTCGTGTTATCAACCTGCGATGACGATCGATGGTCATCGCGTGGAAATCGTAGCCAACATCGGAGCGGCCGCTGAAGCAGAACAAGCGGTCCAGGCCGGCGCGGAGGGAGTCGGATTATTGCGAACTGAATTTCTGTTCTTGAACCGGCAAGAACCGCCTTCGGAAGCCGAACAATTCGAGGCGTTTCGGAAGATGACCGATGCGTTAAACGGATTGCCTCTCATCATTCGCACGCTGGATGTCGGCGGAGACAAATCGATTCCGTACCTGAATCTTCCGAGAGAAGACAATCCATTTTTAGGGGTACGCGGAATTCGTTTGTGTTTGCTTCGGCCCGATCTGTTCCGTACGCAGCTGCGCGCGATTTTCCGCGCATCGCAAACCGGATTTGTGAGAATCATGTTTCCCATGATTTCAACTCTGGAAGATCTGCAGGAGGCGAAGCGAATCACAGAAGAGGTACGGCGGGAAATGGACGCAGCACCGGTGGAAATCGGAATTATGATTGAAGTGCCTTCCGCCGTTGTCATGGCGGATGAATTTGCGCGCGAAGTCGATTTTTTTTCCGTAGGCACAAATGATCTCACGCAGTACACACTTGCCATCGACCGCGGACATCCGGTACTTGCAAAGCAAGCGGACGGGTTGCATCCGGCCGTTTTGCGGATGATCGACCGTACGGTTCAGGCAGCCGCAGCGGCAGGCAAATGGGTAGGAGTGTGCGGTGGAATGGCCGGAGATCCAAAAGGCGCCGCAATCTTGATCGGCCTGGGAGTGGCTGAGCTGAGCATCAGCATCCCCTCTCTTGCGGCGGTGAAAGCAAAAATCCGCCAACTGTCCTTCGCAAAAACGAAAGACCTGGCAAAGCGCGCTCTTGCCTGCCGCAATGCAAAAGACGTTCGCGCGCTGATGTAATACCGGATGAATGCGCCAACAATCGCCACAATCACGGTAAATCCTGCGATCGATCAGACCGTGCTGATACCCAACTTTACCGCGGGTGAGGTCAATCGCGTGGAATCGGAGCAACTGGATCCGGCAGGAAAAGGTGTGAATGTGGCTGCATTTCTGTCGACTTTTGGATATCGCGTGAGCGCCACCGGGTTTCTCGGAATTGAAAATGCGGATGTGTTCACAAGATTCTTCGCGGAAAAACAAATCGACGATCGATTCATCCGAATCGCGGGAAAGACGCGCGTAAATGTGAAGATCATCGATCCGGCGCAGAAAAAAATAACGGATGTGAATTTTCCCGGGCAGACGGCGAACGATTCCGATGTGGCGAAGTTGGCCGAAGTGGTTGACGATCTTGCGAAATCATGTGAATGGTTTGTAATTTCCGGCAGCGTTCCCGCTGGAATGTCTGCCGGAATCTATCGCGATCTGGCAGCGGAGCTCAAAGGGAAAGGAAAAACGGTTGTCCTGGATGCGAGCGGAGAAAGTCTGCGTCTTGCAATTCCCGTAGCTCCATACGCCCTGAAGCCGAACATTGCGGAGCTTCAGGAGCTTGAGGGAACTTCATTGAACACCGAAAAAGAGGTCATTGCTGCGGCCCGTGATCTGTTGGACAGAGGGATTTCCTTCGTTGCTGTCTCGATGGGCGCGCGCGGTGCTATCTTTTTGGAAGGTGATGAAGTTGTAGCAGCACGCCCGCCTGCGGTCGACGTGAAAAGCACCGTCGGCGCGGGTGACGCCATGGTTGCAGGCTTGATCGTTGGAAAGCTTCGCGGATTTTCGCTGGCGAATTGCGCGCGTTTGGCGACGGCCTTTTCGCTTGGCACTCTGAGCCTGCTGGGACCGCGATTGCCGCCGCGAGAAGTCGTGGAGTCGCTGGCCGAGCAGGTAACCTTGGAGCGTCTTTAGTTTATGGCAGTAAGAAGAATTGTGGCGGTGACGGCTTGTCCAACTGGCATCGCGCACACAATCATGGCGGCTGAAGCCCTCCGAAAGACGGCGGAGTTGTTGGGATTTGATTTCAAAGCGGAGACTCACGGCGCGCAGGGAGTCAAGAATGAACTCTTGCCGGATGACATTGCAAAGGCAGATCTGATTATCGTAGCTGCCGATATTCATGTGGACGTGTCGCGCTTTAGCGGAAAACCGGTCTATGCTACATCCACGGGTCGCGCGATCCGGAATACGAAAGTTGTGATTGAAGAGGCGATTGCCGAATCGTCTCCTGAAAATCAGGAACCGGCTGTTGTCCCATCTCCAGCACCCGCGGACGTACTTCCGGCTGCTGTAACCGTTGGTCCAAAGAACATTGTGGGAATCACATCCTGTCCTACCGGCATCGCGCACACATTCATGGCGGCAGAAGCGCTGCGAAAAGCCGCGAAAGAATTAGGACACGACATCAAGATCGAGACGCAAGGATCGGTGGGCGCCAAGAATCAACTGACTCCGGAGGAGATTGCGCGCGCCGATGCCGTGATCATTGCAGCAGACACGTATGTTGATCTGTCGCGCTTCCATGGAAAGCGGCTGTATCAAACCACCACAAAACATGCGCTAAAAGAAGGAAAGAGTGTGCTGGATGCGGCGCTCTCCACGCCCTTGGCGGATGCAACAGCGCGCGCTGATTCTGTCCCCGCTGCGCAACAGGCAAAGTCCGGAAAAGCGGCGAAGGGCGCCGGCCCATACAAACATCTGTTGACCGGAGTGTCATACATGCTGCCCGTGATTGTGGCGGGCGGATTGTTGATTGCATTGTCCTTCGTATTCGGAATCAATCCGCCTGATGGATCACCAGGCGCTGTTTTGCTTGCAGTCGGCAAAGCAGCGTTTGCGTTGATTGTTCCTGTGTTATCCGGCTTCATCGCTTTTTCAATTGCCGATCGTCCGGGACTTGCTCCCGGATTTATTGGTGGCATGCTTGCCGGAAGTCTTGGCATGGGATTCCTGGGTGGAATCCTTTCCGGTTTCCTGGCAGGATATGCCGCGCTCTTCGTTCGCGAGAAAGTGCGTCTGCCCGCAAATTTCGAAGGACTCAAACCTGTGCTGATTATCCCGTTGCTATCTACACTGGTTGTCGGCCTCCTTCTTGTCTACGTATTTGGCCGCCCCGTAAAGGCGATTCTGGATGGACTGACTTCGTTTCTTCAAAACATGGGACAGGCCAATGCGTTGATTCTTGGTGTGTTGCTCGGGGGAATGATGGCAGTAGACATGGGTGGACCGGTGAACAAAGCTGCTTACACGTTCGCTGTAGGATTGCTGGCCAGCAATATTTATCAGCCGATGGCTGCGGCGATGGCTGCCGGCATGACGCCACCGCTCGGGATGGGGCTCGCTACGATGATCGCGAAACGATACTTCACGGAGGATGAACAGCGTGCGGGCAAAGTCGCTGCTGTGCTTGGACTATCGTTCATCACGGAAGGCGTGATCCCGTTTGCAGCCAAAGATCCTGTGCGAATCTTACCTGCTTGCATTGCAGGTTCTGCGGTCACTGGCGGGCTGTCAATGCTGTTCGACTGTACTTTGCGCGCGCCACACGGCGGTGTGTTCGTGCTCGTGATCCCGAACGCGGTTGGTCACGTTGGTTTTTATCTATTCGCAATCGCAGCCGGTACGATTGTTACAGCACTGATCGCTGGTCAGCTAGCCCGTCTACGAGGTTGGCGAACTTAGTTTTTTGGTAGTGTCCCAATTTTGTGTTGCCCCTAGCCGGAGCGCGGGCATCTTGCCCGCAAGTCTCGTCAGAGCTGGATTCTGCGGGCTGGAAGCCTGCGCTCCTGCTAGCACTTGCAAACAGGATTACTCAGTTGATCTTCTTTAGCTCTAAATCCGGTTCGGAGTGCCAGATCAAGCCGGTCACTTTGCCTTGCTCATCCTTCTTGAAAGTTACGGTAGTCTCGGAATCTTCTTGAAAGAAGGAAGTTTCCGATTCTGGCAGTAATTCATAAACTGTTTCACTCCATTTTGCTTTTACTTGATTCGCATCTGCGGAAACAGTAACGATACTGCCTTTCTCCACCTGATACTTGCCGGAATAAGATTGGAGCACTTCTGGTGGAAGAGAAATTGCCGTGTGCTTTGGCAGGGCAACCGCAGGCAAATAAAGACCGGCAACGGAGTGCGCTATGAATTCAGGATTCGCTCCTTCCAGATTTGTGAGAACGATAACTGTCAATCGGTCGTCCACATAACGGCTGATTTGCGTGGTAAAACCCTGCCACGCGCCACCATGTTCGATTCTGCGATGTCCGTTGACTTGATCGACTCTCCAACCGAAGCCATAGGGGTAGGTAGAGCCGTTATTCAGCTTTACCGGCGTCCACATTTGATCCAGTGACTCTTTTTTAATGAGCCGATCCGTATAAAGCGCAGCGTCCCACTTTGCCAGATCCACAATATTGAAATACATGCTTCCATCGGCCGTTGTATTGATCATCGGAGCAATCCATTCCTGATTCTTGATTTTCTGATTTTCCAGCTGATAGCCGTCGGCGCGATTCGGCACAATATCAGCCTCGCTGATAATCCGCGTGCTGTCCATTCCAATCGGCTTCCAGACATGATCGCGCAGAAAGTCACCGTAAAACTGCCCGCTAACTTTGTGAATTAGTACGCCAAGCGTCAGATAAGCCAGATTGCTGTACGCCCACTTCTCCCCTGGAGGTGTCTTAAGCGGCGTTTTCGCGACAATCGGCAACAGCTCATCTTCGGTGTAATCTTTTCTAAAATTGAAGTCGTCCGGATAATCTCCCAGCCCCGAAGTGTGCGTGAGCATGTGCCGGATTGTGATTCCTTTCCATCTGCCCGGAACCTTCAGATATTTCGAAATGGGATCATCCAGCTTGAGTTTGCCCTGCTCCATCAGCATCATGATCGCTGTCGCCGTAAATTGTTTGCCGACGGATCCGGATTGAAAGATCGTTTCGGGTCTTACCGGGACTTCCAGTTCGATGTTGGCAAAACCGTATCCCTGTTCCTTCACGGTCGTTCCCTGTTGGATAACCAGTAAAGCAACTCCAGGTATTTGTTTCTTCTTCATTTGTTGCTGGACAAATTCATCGACGTGGTCGATAGCAAAGGCCGTAAAAGAATAAAGCAAGCAAATCAGAAATGAACAGATCGTTTTCCCGGTGAGAGTTTGCATGCCGGTAATTATACCAGCCGGAAAAAGTGTGATTGGAACTTCGCGACTTTGCGTCTTTGCGAGAAATTCCTCTCTAAGATGCAGCAAGATTCGCGTATCGAGTCAGGATCGTCTTTACCCCGCTCGCAAACCGAACCGTGACTTTCCAGTCACCCTGGACGCCTTCCACCGCCAGCACGGTGCCGCGTCCGAATTTTTCGTGGCGCACACCGGAGCCCACACGATACGGACTGACCGGTTCCGGTGAATTTTTCCGGACCATTGCATCCGAAACGGGAGAACGAAAACGCTCTGAGATTTGCGTGACTTTGAACCAATCGGGAATCTCTTCCAAGAATCGCGAGGGACGATTCGAATTCGTAGTACCAAACATGCCGCGTCTTTGCGCCCAGGTCAAATGCAGCTTCTCTTTTGCCCGCGTCATCGCTACATAAAACAACCGGCGTTCTTCCGCAGTATCTTCCGCCGATTCCAGCGATCGACTATGCGGAAACAGACCTTCTTCGAGTCCCACAACGAACAGCAGGCGGAATTCCAATCCCTTCGCGCTGTGCACTGTCAGCAAGGTCACGGCTTCTCCCGATTCTTCCTTCGTAGATTGCAGGGGCAGTTCACTCAGGAATGTGTTCAGATCGAAATCAGGGGATGCCTCGTTTTCACGCAAATAGGAGAGAAATTCCGAAATGTTTTCCATGCGGTCAGCGGCTGTCATCGAATCGTCCTTCTGCAAATACCCTTCATACCCAATCTCTTTGAGAAGCTGTTCCAGAAATTCCGACGCCGGTTGCAAAGGAGGAGCATCCTCAATCAAATGAAGGAAATGTTGGAGGGCCTTCCCTCCGATGCGCTTCGCCGCTTCGAACAAACTGATTTGTGCGCCCGCCGATTCTGCCTGAATCTGCTCTGCCATCTTCTTCCCTACTCCCCGTGGAGGGACATTCAATACACGCAAAAAGCTGACCGAATCTGCGCGATTGACCTTCAAACGTAAAAACGCAATTACATCCTTGATCTCGCGTCTTTCGTAGAACCCGACTGATCCCACGATCCGGTGTGGAATCTGCGCTTTCCCAAACGATTCTTCCAGCGCCCGCGACTGCGCATTAGCGCGATATAAAACAGCAATCTCATTTGCAGAAAAATCCTTGAGAGCTGCCATCACACGAAGCGTTACAAATGTAGCTTCATCCGCTTCGTCTACCGCGTGATAGACTTCGACGGGTTCGCCCGCGGTATTCTCAGTCCATAACTCCTTCTTGATCCTTGAAACGTTTCGCGAGATGACAGCTTGAGCAGCTTTGATGATCGTCTTGGTGGAACGATAATTCTGCTCCAGTTTCACAATCTTCAACTGCGGAAAGTCCCGAATGAAAAACTGAATATTTTCAGACCGCGCGCCCCGAAACTTGTAAATCGACTGGTCTTCATCGCCCACCACAAGAACATTCGCACGCTCGCCCGCCAGCATTTTTAGCAATTCATATTGAATCTCATTTGTATCCTGATACTCATCCACCATCAGGAAGGTATATACATTCTGATAGCGTTGTAATACATCAGGAAATTCGCGAAGGATCTTCAGCGGATACCGCAGAAGATCTTCGAAATCCACCGCATCGGCCGATCGAAGTGTATTTTCGTAAAGGTGCAACACCTGCTGCATGTTCGGATCGAAGACTTCAGGATTGTCGATCCGCGATTTGTGCCATTTAATGAAATAGTGCAGATCGCGCGGACTGTAGCGCGCTTCCGGAAGATTCAACTGTCTGCAGCAATCTTTGAGGATGGAAATCTGATCCTCCTCATCATAGATAGCAAAATTACGGGTGAATCCAATCACCGAGATGTGCCGTCTCAGAAAAACGGAACCGAAAGCGTGAAAGGTGGATATCAGCGGTGGCCGGAATTCAGAACCGACCAGGGCGGCCACACGGGTCTTCATCTCCTGTGCTGCCTTGTTGGTGAATGTCAACGCCAGGATGTTTTCAGACCGCGCCGCACCTTGCAGCAAGAGATAAGCGATCCGATGCGTGATGACTCTCGTTTTCCCCGATCCTGCTCCGGCTACGACCAGCGCCGGACCTTTCAAAATTTGAACCGCCTCGCGTTGTGCCGGATTCAACTCATCCAATAGAGCGGCGGCTCGTTCTGTGACCTGAATCATTCCGGCACCGTCAAAACAAACATCGGAGTAGCGGAGCCGCCGCCTGCCGAAACGTTCAGCAGGGCCTGCCGCGACAGTCTTACTCCGCATGCCTCTACTCGTTCGCCATCCCAGACATACGGATCGAGATCAAAGTAACGTTCCTCAAAGCGCAACTGGCCGTCCACAATGGATGGATACGATTCGCGTCCCACGGGAACGCGTTCCTGGACAACATACGAGCCCCTCAACGCCTCCTGTAGAAGCGCCCGCCATTGCGAGTCCTCACATTCCCATCCCAGCACAACTCCCTTGCCGCCGTATTCACTGTTTGGCTTGAGAACCAGTCGTTCTTTGTTCCCGGCCGCGAAGGGAATCAAATCGATAGAAGAATCGTGGTATGTGGTTTTACATTCGCGAACTTTTCGTGTCCAGGGGATATGCATGGCAAACGCAGCAACCGATTCGGCATCGAACAAGCGCGCAAATTCCGGATCGCTTAGCACGGCAAAGATGCTTTTTTTGAAAAGCATCTGCACTGCGAATCCGTTGGCCATGCAGACTGTACGGTCACGAACGGCTTGAACGATCGGATGCTCCAGCTTGAATTTATGCAAGAATTCTCCAACTACGACACGCTTATAAAGCAATTGGACATGAAAATCTGCGATTACAAGCCGGCCGGACCGGTACTCCAGTTCATCGGGATCCGCAATTTTCACTTTGCAGCCGCGCCTCTCAAAGGATTCCTGAAAGAGAAGGAATTCCTTATATGTAGCTGCTCCGCGCCAATCGACAATCGCAATATTCGGAAGCCCGCTTCCACCCCAACGATGATACGATCCGAGCAGCGCGTCGATGGCGAGATTGCGAACCGGAAATCTATGGAAATCATAGCGTTTGCGGAATGCTTCCATCACCGGCATCGCAGCAAATACATCGCCGAGCGCGTCGCCATAGCCAAGTCCGCCCGGACTGTCCGCGTTGTATTCGACAAATCGGAATTCTCCTTCCGGACTGAGAAATCCATCTAACCGCGCGCTTACATCTGCAGCGCCGTAACCGGTATCGAGCCGAATCGCTTCCTCTTCTAACTCGGATAAGTCCAGATGCGCCCGCAATTGCGGGTCATCGATCAGTCTTTGACCCAGCATGTGGAGCCCGCGCATTACTTTCGAGGATGCATCGCGAACGAAATCATACGTTCGCCGGTCGATGAAATACGGACGCAACACAGTGCACGTAGGACGCCCGGCCACGGAGAGTCGCTCATTTTGCGCGGAAAGAAACTCTTGCGTGCTGGAAAGGTGATCGCGTTCTAACAGACTATGATAGGAATCGATCGCTTGAACAAGCATGGGACGAAATTCAAAATTGTTTAGAGATTCATTAGCGCGTCCCAGCGGTATTTAGGACGTTTCTTGCTGGCCTGTTTGGCGCGCAAGATCACCAGATCAGCCATTTCCTCAACCACCCACGAAAAGTAGGCTTCCGTCAGTGAAGTGATATCAAAATCAGGAGCGGAATTCATAAAATCGATAGCATAAGGAATCCCGTCCCGGATCGCAAACTCCACCGTATTCATGTCGTAGCCAAGAGCCTCATTGATCTTGATTGCGTCCGCGGTCAGGCGCTCTACCATGGAAGGTTTCAGGGTTTGATCGACATTTCGATAGCGTTCAAAATGCGGTTTTCGCGGATCCCAATTCGTTACGAGTATCTTCTTCTTGCCGATACAGATGCATCTCGCATACAGCTCCCAGTCGATAAATTCCTGGAGCATCATACAAAGCTGACCGGTCGTGTCGTAGATCGAAATCAGCTGTTCCAGCGTGTCCACCCGGTGTACGTCCTTCCAGCCCCCTCCCCAGTGAGGTTTCATGAAAGCAGGCAGCCCCGTATACGCGACCACTGCATTCCAATCCAGCGGATATTTCAGGTTGCTCAAACTTTGCGGAATGATGCTTTCCGGATAGGAATGAGTCGGTAAAATCAAGGTTTTCGGCACAGCGATTCCAAGACGTTGAACCAGCGAAGTCCCGAAAAACTTATCATCCGCCAGCCGCCAGAACGGATTATTGATTACAACCGCGCCATTCAATGCAGCCTGTTTCAAGTATGGCTGATAGAAAACGACTTCATGCGAAATCCGATCCACGATTACATGATAGGGGCATGGCTCATCGATCGTGACGTCGCCGATCTTGATATATTCCGCCGTGACGCCCGCTCCCCGTTTGTTGACTGAGTCAACTAATGCGTCTGGAAACGACCGTTCACGGCCGACTAATAAGCCTACTTTTAGCATGTGGACATTCTGCTCCTCAAGGAACTGCTTATTATACAATGTCCGCGTCAGGCGGTAGGGGCAGGCCTTGTGCCTGCCCGCCGGAAATCGGAACTCGAAAGGGCGGGCGACCACAAGGGTCGCCCCTATCATCCTACGTTAAGATCCGATGATGAATGTGGTCGTTTGGGTTGTTCTTTTGTTCGCTGCCAACTGTTATGCCGGCGAATCAGACTGGTTTCAATACGGAATCATCGATATCCATGCGCATATCGGCACGTTTCGCGGATATGATCTCGGGCTGGAAACACTCCTGGAAAATCTGACGAAGTATGGCATCCGCACAGCTCTAATATCGAACATCGATGGCGCGAATGTGACGCTGCTCACAAAAAATCTCAACGAGGCGGAGACAAATCGCGCTACGGAGCAGGCTGTGAGACAACACCCGGAATTGCTGCGCGGACTGATCTGGGCAAAACCGGAAAACGGCTCTCCCGGCGGGGTGGAACCGTTTCTATTACATCAGCTTGAAAACAGAGACCCTGTTTTTGTTGGAATCAAACTTCATCCGGAATTCAACCACTTCCCTGCCGACGATCAGCGTGTTGATGGATATCTGAAGCTTTGTGAAAAGTACCGGATCCCGGCCGTGTTTCATTGCGGATATCCCGGCTCCAGATCAGACCCCGATAAGATTTATGCAGTTGCAAGACGACATCCCTCGGTGCCGGTAATTTTGTACCACATGGGATTTTTGGGGCCGCACGAACCGGCAATTTCCGCGGCCAAAAAAGCGCGCAGGAACAAGGATGCTCTTCTGTATCTGGAAACCGCTCAAGCGGATCCGGATTCAGTACTGTCCGCAATCCGCGAACTGGGTAGCAGTTCTGTTCTTTTTGGAACCGACGCAACTTACTTTGGCCGCGATCATTATAAACAGTATCAAACACTGTTCGATCTCTTGCGAAAGGAACTTTCTCCTGAGGACTTCGTAAACGTTGTACAGGGCAACGCAAAGGTCTTATTCCACCTGAAATAGCCGGATTGGCTTCCGGAGTGAGTGAACAGTATTATTGGCTGGAAGGATTTCTACATGAACACAAGACTTACGAAATTATGGCGAGAATGGATGAAGCCGCTGTTTGTAGTGCTTCTGATTACCAGCGCGTTCCGTTCTGCGGTCGCAGATTGGTACGATGTTCCCACAGGATCGATGAAACCGACAATTATCGAAGGGGATCGAATCTTTGTAAACAAACTGGCTTACGATTTTAAGATTCCATTCACAACAATTCATATCGCCGATTGGAGCAATCCTCAGCGGGGCGAAGTCGTCGTCTTTTACTCTCCGGCCGACGGCAAGCGACTCGTCAAACGTGTGGTGGGCATACCCGGTGACGTAATCGAGATGCGGCAAAATCGCGTTTATGTAAACGGCAAAGTAGCGATTTACGAACCGCTCGACCGGAAAATCATCGATTGGATTCCGCGTCAGGAACAGCCCGATCATTCCTTCGCAGCTGAAGAGATTGAACATCATTCGCATCCGGTGATGCTGACTCCCGCAAAACCTTCCCTTCGTTCCTTCGAACCTGCGATTGTTCCCGCGACACACTATTTCGTCATGGGTGACAATCGAGACAACAGCTATGACTCGCGCTGGTTTGGCTTTGTGGAACGTAGCAGAATCGTGGGCCGTGCCTTGACCGTGGTGGCCTCTTTGAACCCGGATCATTATTACGAGCCACGGTGGCACAGGTTTTTTACACCGCTGCCCTGAGACAATCCGATCGGAGTAGCGGGCGTCCCTGCCCACCATTCAGGTGACAACCAGCAGGTGACAACCAGCATTTTCGGCGGGCACGGAGGCCCGCTGGCTCCAAAACGGTGCGAGAACTTTAATTTGTTATTTCCGTTATTTACTGCCTGGAGGAACAATGCGGAAACTCTTTCTCTCTTTCTTGCTCTTCATCATCTCAGGATCGTTGTTTGCGGAAGCGCCGGCCCCGGCAAAAAGCTGGGTAGAACGTAGCAACGAGAATGCGAAAGTCCTTGTGCAGGTTATTGCAAAATTTAATCCAGAGGCGGCTGGTCAGTTTGGAGTGGACGGGCTCGATGACCAGGTCATAGACCTCAAACCCGGAATCGTGGAACGATCCAATCAGGCGACAAAAGAAGCGATCACTGTTCTTCGGGACCGCCTGTCGAAAGAAACAGATCCTCAAGTAAAACAAGATCTTGAGATCCTGATCAAAAGCGCGCAAGACAGCATCAAAGGATCGGAGCTGAACAACAAATACTTGATCCCAACTTTTAGTATTTCCCAGACCATGTTTGGCGGAATCCGCGCGTTACTGGATGATCAGATCCCCGGGGAACGCCGTCCTGCCGCGCTGATTCGCTTGAAGCGCTACGCCGGCGTGGAAGAAGGCTACACTCCCATCGCAGTGCTGGCAGAAGAGCGCATCCGCGAACGTCTCTCTGTTCCAGGACTTCTTGGCCCGTCCAAAGAAGAAATAGAAAAGGATCTGGCCAACTCGGAATTCTTTGTAAACGGAATCGAGAAACTTTTCCAAAAATATTCCATTGATGGCTACAAGGACGCGTTTGCAAGAATCAAAGAACAAACTGCCGCCTATGATGATTTTGTCCGCAAAGAAATTCTTCCAAAAGCGCGGGCAGATTTCCGGTTGCCGGCAGAACTCTACCAATTCTCGTTGGAACAATTCGGAATTGATATCCCCGCAGAGCAGCTCGTTGCACAGGCACACACTGCATTTGATGAGATTCAAAAGGAAATGCAGGTGATTGCCGCAAAAGTAGCAAAAGAGAAGGGTTACAAGTCCTCGGACTACAGAGATGTCATTCGTGAGCTGAAAAAGAATCAGCTCATCGGAGAAGCGATTCTTCCTCATTATCAGAAACGGATCAAGGATCTCGAAGCCATCATTCAGCGCGAAAAACTCGTAACGCTTCCCACGCGCGAAATGCGGATTCGAATTGCCAGTGAGGCGGAAAGCGCCAACACCCCTGCTCCGAATATGCGCCCACCGCGTCTGATGGGAAACACCGGAGAAATGGGAGAGTTTGTTCTTCCGTTGAACATTCCAGCTCCTCCCGGCAGCAAAGAAGCGATGCAACAGTTTGATGATTTTACTTTTGAAGCAGGATCCTGGACATTGACCGCGCATGAAGGCCGCCCGGGCCATGAGCTTCAGTTTGCGTCCGTGATCGAAGCGGGAGTCTCGGACGCGCGCGTGTTATTTGCGTTCAATAGCGTAAACGTGGAAGGCTGGGGGCTCTATGCTGAAAAGTTGGTACAGCCGTACGAACCGGCCGAAGGTCAGCTCATCACACTGCAGCTCAGGCTGCTGAGAGCCATGCGCGCGTTTCTTGATCCTGAGCTTCAGATGGGAAAAGTCACGCCGGAACAGGCCAAGGCAATGCTCATGAAAGACGGAGTCTTTTCCGATGCGATGTCCACGCAGGAAGTAGAGCGCTACACGTTCCGCGCTCCGGGACAAGCTCCATCCTATTTTTACGGATACACCCGGCTCATGCAGCTGCGAAAGGAAGTGGAAACTGCGATAGGGTCCGGCTTCGATCAACAAAAGTTCCATGATTTCATTCTGCATCAGGGATTGCTTCCTCCCGATTTGTTGCGAAAGTCAGTGTTGCAGGAATTTGTCAAGAAAGCAGCGTAAGTTGATGTGAAGCGGCGTACTAACTCGATCTTGATTCCCGCGCTGGATCCTGCCAGGGCATAATGCGATAGCGTAGCAAGGCCGGTTCATCTTCCTTTTCCTCCTTCCCGCGTCAAAACACATTTCCGTCGGGTAATTGAGGTTGTATGAATAGCATTGAAACAAGGAAGAGAGTCTCGATTATGAAGATGACATGTACCCGATTTTGCACATTTGTTCTTGCGATTTTGATCTGCTTAACGGAACTGGCCCGGGCACAATCCGACGTTTTGTTCACCGACAACTTCGAGGGCAATCTGGACCGATGGGAAGTGATCCGACAGGGCGACGTCGCAATCCGCGATTCAAATGATCCTTCTCACAATCGCGTGCTGGTTCTCATTCCAAACGGTGATGTGTATGCACTGATCAAAGGGTCCGATCGGTGGAGTGGGGTCCGGATTGAAGGAGATGTTTTGTTTCCAAAAAATGAGGATAATTATCTTGGCGTAATTTACAATTTTCAGAAAAATGATGCCCGCGTGGATTTTGGAAACATATATATCAAAGGCAACGGGAGTTACCTCCAGGTCAATCCACATCGGGATTTCAACGTAGGGCGAACTCTGTATCCGGAATATCACATAACGTTGGATGGCGGATCGGCGATTCACATCGGCGAATGGCAACATTTCAAAGTAGAGATCATACAGAGCGAATGTCATTTTTTTGTTGGTGATATGGAATCGCCTCAATTGACGTTTTCACTGTCGGACTTGAAATCCGGTCTGATCGGATTTCAGCCCAGATCGGTAGGAGGAGAGGTATGGATCGATAATGTTGTAATCCATTCGATCCGAGAATTTTCTTACAAAGGAGAAGCCAGGCCAAGCATTCACTATGAAACAGCAGAACTACTCACAAAGTGGGAATCGATCGGCCCACTCGATCAGAGTGACGATGACATTGCCCGCAATCCGGATGGAAGAGGTCATCGGTGGCGCCCGTTTCCTGCTGATCCCCGGGGTGCTGTGATTACCGGTATGATCATTGATTATCACGGACCCCACAATGTCGGGTATTTTCGCGCGAGTTTTCATCAGGATACGGCTGGTGAACTTTTCTTGCATCTCAGCACGGTTGATGATCTGGCTTTGTGGGTAAATGGGCGTTTCCAATGGTTTATTTCGCGGGGGGAGTACGCCTGGTTCGATTTTGGGAAGAATCAGAATCACGCGGGACAGCGAGTCCCCATTCCAGTAAGAAAGGGAGAGAATCAAATCATTGTTCGTGCGCGCGGCGGGGTGTACGCTTCCGGTGGATTCTTTGCGCGTATTGAACAATAAAACAACAGAATCTATGCGATATGTCCCCTACCACAAATTACGAGACACTCCCAACATCATCGTGGATGGAGCAGGCAATGAGCACACACAAATTACTCTGTCTCACTGGCCAAAAAGCGGCACACCATGGGAATTGAAAGATGATCTTTCGGCGCAAATCACGTTTCGATATCTGAAGCGTCCCGATTTGCACGTTTCGGCAGATGCAGTTTCCAACAATCACTTTGATGAAGATGGATTAGTCAGTTTATACAGCATGATCCATCCGGAAGATGCGATGCAGCAAGAGGAACTTCTCGTTGATATCGCGGCTGCGGGTGATTTCGGAACCTACAGACTGGGAGATGCGGCACGAATCGCCTTTGTGATTTCGTCCTTCGCGGATGCCGATACATCCACACCATATATGGAGCACACCGCTTCCCTGTATTCGGAAATGCTCGACCGTCTGCCGGAGATCATCTCTCACCCGGATCGTTTTCGGACCTACTGGGAAACAAAAGAAGCAAGTCTCATTGCTGATGAAACTGCGATTCGCAATGGCTCCATTCGAATCGAAGAAATCCGCCCCCTGGAATTTGCTGTTGTAACCTTGCCTGAGAATCAGAACGAATGCCATCCGATGGCGTTACACAACGCGACGAATTGTTTTCGAATTCTATTGATGAGCGGGCACACGTACCAGTTCTACTATCGATATGAAACATGGGTTCAATACATTTCAAAACGCCCGCTACCCCGCGTGGATCTGACGCCTCTGGCTGAAGAATTTTCACAAATGGAAGGAGGCCGCTGGATCTTTGATGGAGTCGATTCTATCGTCCCACATTTTCATTTGGAGGAAGCGTCGGAGAGCCGGATCAGCCCGGAGAATTTTCGAAAACGCTTTCAAGAATTCCTGACCAGCGCGCCTCCCGCCTGGCAGCCTTTTGATGAGAAATCGTAGAACTTACCAGCCGCTGAACAAATCGCCCACTGCGTCCACAACTCCCCCGGCGACATCGCCGACCGCATCGACAACACCTCCGACGGCATCGCCGACTACGTCGACTGCACTCTGAGCCGCTCCTCCGAAATCCCCTTCGAAAAGGGAACCGAACATATCGCCAACGTCCTTCGCCACATTGTCGACTGCATTAAAGATGTCCGCCACGCCTTCGCCGACTCCTTCGAAGATATCGCCAAACGGCTGCACAAGATTTTCCAGCACAGGAATGCCTTCAACCAGATCATTCAGCCAGTCGCCCGCTTTCCAGATGCCGAAGCCGACACCGCCGCCGACCAATCCAAAGACTCCGCCGAGGCTTTCAAAGAAGCCCTGAAACGGATCACCGAAATTATCCGGACTGAACATCCGGTCCAGCCCGTTTGTCAGATCCGATTTCCCGGTGTCCAGCGCGCTTGCCGCCGCATTCTCATCCACTCGGCTGGGCGGCAAGGTTGTTCCGGCAGGAGCAATCGCGATGAAGAAGTTGTTGTATCCGTTCTCCACGTTTTCAATATTGAGATTGCCCCATTTCTTCATGAAGTCATCTTTTGTCATTTCGGTGGGGCCCGTATTTTTGCTCGGATCCTGGACAATTACAATTTCTTCCCCTTTTTCGTTCGTGCGGTATCCGACAACATCCACATAGTGTGTATTAAAGTTGTCTGGACTATCCGGATCGATCTGACACATACAGGGAATTCCCCGATCCAGAAAGCCTTTCAATTCTTCCCAGGACCCATTGTTATACTGTTCTGCGTTATATCCCTGGTCTCTTGCGTAATCGATGATCCTTTCAGGCGCAACACCCACATTCATCCTGCGAATCTCGTTATCGATATCGCCTGGAGTTGTATTTGCTCCAAAGAAGTTAAGAATCATCGCGAGCGCTGTTGTGCCACACGCCCTTTGTTCCGTTTGCTTCAAATGCGTGAGATCAAGCGGATTCGTAACCGCCCCGATCAAAGGCTGCCTTGTTACTCCCAGCACTTCCCCGCCACTCTGTGGCTCAAGCTGGTCCAGACCGGCCAGCTGTGCCGCCTGAATCGGCGCAGACTGGATCAACTGCTGCAAAGGAAGCAACAACTGCGTGCCCGGAGTCAGAGCCGAATTGATGCTCAGTTTGTTCAGCTCAGCCAGATTTTGCAGGGAAACTTGAAACTGCTGGGCAACGGAGTTCAAGGTGTCACCCTGTTTCGTTGTGTAACTTTCCTGTGGAAGGAAGTTGGTAAATGCGTTTGGACCTTCGATGCGCATGACTGAATCACCTCAATCATTGAACTCGGAGGAAAAAACCGCCGATGTTGCTATTCTATCAGAATAGGAATGAAGAAGTATTTCTATTCCGTATAGCTTTTGAATCTTTCCAACTCGTTCTCCAACTTGTATATTTAGAACGTGAATCTTCCAGTCAAACCTCCGATCAAGCCGATGCTGGCATTGCTGACACGCGAACTACCTGAAGAAGACGGCTTCCTTTTTGAGCCCAAGTGGGATGGTTTTCGCGCTCTGGTTTTTCGGGATGGAGATTCCATGCTGATCCAGAGCCGCGATTTAAAACCACTCGACCGCTACTTCCCGGAGCTCAACAAAAAGCTAAAAGAGATTTTGCCGGAGAAAATTGTCCTCGATGGCGAAATTGTGATCGCGTGCAAGGATGGTCTTGATTTTGATGCGCTTCTTTTGCGAATTCATCCTGCCGCTTCACGAATTGCAAAGCTGGCCGGAGAAATCCCCGCATCGTTTGTCGCGTTTGATCTTCTCGCGCAAGGGAATAAGAGTCTGATGCAGTCTTCGCAGCAAGAGCGGCGAAAGGCTCTGGAGCGGATCGCTTTGCGTTTCCGGCCGCCTATTTACTTGACTCCGTCAACTATTGATCTCCACAAGGCCAGGGAGTGGTTTACGCGATTTGAAGGAGCCGGGCTCGATGGTGTGATTGCAAAGAAGCTTACACAAACGTACGTGCCGGGCGCGCGTGTCATGCTCAAAGTGAAACATCAACGGACAATTGATTGTGTGGTGGGTGGTTTTCGTTGGTATAAGGATCAGAAAGGAAAGGCAGTTGGATCGCTCTTGCTGGGACTTTATGAAGGAAATACGTTTCATTATGTCGGGCACGCCTCGAATTTTCAAAATCCGGAACGTCGCAAACTAGTTGCCGTTTTGAAGCCTTATCTTGATCCCTCCGAAAATCAGGGCTTTGGAAAAGGAAGGACGCCCGGAGGCATTAGCCGGTGGACTCAAGGGAAGGATGTCGACTGGGAGCGGCTGCGTCCGAAGCTCGTTTGTGAAGTTGCTTTCGATCACCTTCAGGGAGAACGGTTTCGCCATGCCGCATCTTTCCTGCGATGGCGTCCGGATAAACGCCCGCGCGAATGCACTTTTGATCAAATTCAGAGCGCTGTCCCATATGAGCTGGCAGAGATTTTCTCAATGCGGTAAAGCAGCGGATCGAGTCATCAATGAAAAAACCTGTGATCCCGGTTGATCAGGACTCCGCCAGAATCGAAATAAACGGAAAAATTGTTTCATTAACGAACCTCCGCAAAATTTTCTGGAAAAATCTGAAAATCACGAAGGGGGACTTGATCCGGTATTATCTGGAAATCTCTTCCTACTTGCTGCCGCACATTGTCGATCGCGCTATGGTCATGAAGCGGTATCCTCACGGCGCGGATGGTGAATTTTTCTACATGAAACGGGCGCCTGCTCCACGACCTGAATGGATCCAAACATGTTCGATCTATCATGGATCAGGAAACGTGATCGATTTTCCGATGGTTCAAGACCTGCCAACTCTCCTGTGGCTGATCAATCTGGGATGCATCGATTTGAACCCGTGGTATTCGCGTTGCGATGATACGAACCGGCCCGACTTCCTTCATTTCGATCTGGACCCCACGCCCGGCGCAACGTTCGGGCAGATTTGCGAAGCCGCTTTGATCGTTCGTGAAACTCTACATTCGTTGCAAATTCATAGTTTTCCGAAAACAACAGGCTCACGAGGGATACATATCTACGTTCCAATTCAGCGGGGACCAACCCAGAAGGAGGTATGGGGGTTTGCAAAAACAGTGGCACTCTTCCTTGATTCCGCTTACCCGAAGATTTTGACCTCGGAATACCGCGTTGCCAAGCGACCCGCAAAACACATTCTGGTGGACTACAACCAAAATGCGTGGGGCCGCACTCTTGCATCCATCTATTCGGTTCGCCCCACTCCACTGGCAACTGTATCGACTCCTGTAACGTGGGAAGAGATTGAGAAAGGGATCGACATGAAGAACTTCCGATTCGACAATTTACCTGGCAGGTTGAAAAAGGTCGGGGATTTATGGAAACCCGTCCTGGGAAAAAACCGCGTCGATCTTACTCAATTTGGCATTTGATTATGGCGCGCAGGCTTCCAGCCATGACGAGCTGAAGGACATGGAGACCACTTTGATCAACAGGATGCAACTGGAGATTCGAGGTATGGTTCAAGGTGTTGGATTCCGCCCGTTCGTCTACAATCTGGCAAAAAAATACGCGCTCCGCGGACACGTATTCAATGACACCCGCGGCGTTCATATCGAAGTGGAAGGAGAATCTCGAGCAATCGATGATTTTGTTGGAGCGCTCCAATCGAATGCACCGCCTTTAGCCCGCATCGATTCGCTGGAGTTTCACGGCAATCTGGATCCGGTAGGATATTCTGATTTCATCATTCGCGACAGCTCGTCTGTTGTGGAAAAGCTCGCGCTGCTCTCTCCGGATGCTGCTACGTGCAGTGATTGTCTGCGGGAGTTATTCGATCCGGAGAATCGGCGTTACCGCTATCCGTTTATCAACTGTACAAACTGCGGGCCGCGTTTCACGATCATCGAAGATATTCCTTATGACCGCGGCAACACCACAATGAAAGTGTTTCGCATGTGCGCTGATTGTGACAGGGAATATCACGATCCCGCCGACCGGCGTTTTCACGCGCAGCCGAATGCATGTCCGGCATGCGGGCCGCAGGTTATGCTGAATACCTGGACCGGAAATGATGCGATTTCCGAAGCTATCCGGAGGATTCAACGCGGTGAAACCGGCGCTATCAAGGGAATCGGTGGATATCATCTGGTCTGTGATGCGTTAAACTCTGATGCTGTCAGCCTGCTACGAGCGAGGAAATATCGCGAGGACAAACCGTTTGCCTTGATGGCGCAAGATCTTTCGGTGATTCGTGATTTTTGTATTGTGAACAATGAAGAGGAAAAGCTTCTGAATTCGCACCGGCGCCCGATCGTATTGCTCCTGAAGAAACCCGATTGCGCACTGCCGGAAGCCGTTGCTCCGGGGCTGAACTATCTTGGCTTCATGCTTCCCTATTCACCTCTGCACCATCTTCTTTTGGCTGACCAACCCGGACCGCTTGTCATGACCAGCGGAAATGTATCGGAAGAACCGATCGCGTATCAGGATGCAGATGCATTCCGGCGATTGTCCGGGATCGCAGACTGGTTCCTCACACACAACCGCGAGATCCACGTCCGTTGTGATGACTCGGTTGCTCGAATTGTGCAAGGCAACGAGTCCATTGTTCGGCGATCCCGCGGGTATGTTCCGGACCCTATTTCGCTTCCGTTTGAATTCCGCAAACAGATTCTAGCGTGCGGCGCGGAGCTGAAGAACACATTCTGTCTCACACGCGGGAATGAAGCGTTTGTCAGCCATCACATCGGAGATCTGGAAAATCTGGAGACTCTTCGGTCATTTAAGGATGGGATTGAACACTTCAAGAAGCTATTCTATCTGGAGCCCGAAGTTGTGGCGTATGACCTTCATCCGGAATATCTATCCACCAAGTACGCTCTGGATCTTGCATCGATTCCCATCAAAATCGCTGTGCAGCATCATCATGCACATATTGCGAGTTGCATGGCGGATAACAGGATCACCGGTGATGTCATCGGTGTCGCGATGGACGGGCTGGGACTCGGCCTGGATGGCAAGTTGTGGGGATGCGAATTCCTGGTAGCGAATTTGCTGGATTTCGAACGCTTCGCGCATTTACGCTACATGCCTCTTCCGGGTGGAACAAAAGCCATCCGGGAACCGTGGCGAATGGCGGCTACATATCTCTACCATACATATGGTCGGGAATTTCTAAACCTGGATCTGCCGTTTATCCAAAGATTGGACCTGAAGACGTGGAAGGTCCTGCAGAAGATGCCGGAACAAGATCTGAACAGTCCCCTGACGTCCAGCATGGGGCGCTGTTTTGATGCGGTTTCAAGCCTGATTGGAGTTCGAGATCTCATCCGCTACGAAGGCCAGGCCGCCATCGAGCTGGAGATGATCGCCGACCTGGATGGCCACGAGCGCTATGATTTTGGCTGGTCGGAAGATGGGCGTACAATTGAAATACATCCGGTGATTACCGGGATCGTATCGGACTTATCGGCAAAGGTTCCTGCTGGGCAGATTTCAGCAAAGTTTCATAATGCGGTTGTTGATTTGATTTTGCAGTTCGCTATCCGTATCAGGAAACAAAAGAAATTGGAGCGCGTGGCTCTCAGCGGCGGTGTCTTTCAAAATATGCTGCTTCTGGATCGAACGATCTCCGGTCTTGCGGCAGAAGGATTTGATGTTTACACGCATCACAGGGTGCCAACAAACGATGGCGGAATCTCGCTGGGCCAGGCAGTGATCGCCAACGCGCGCCTAGAAAGGATGAGGGATGAATGATGAAGGATGAAACTCCGCGCTTTCCGCGGCCTCTGCGTTTCAATTCTTATCCTGAGGAGGAAATATGTGTCTTGCTATTCCGGGAAAAGTGATTGCAGTTCAGGAATCCGAAGGGATCCTGATGGGAAAAATAGATTTTGGCGGAATCATAAAACAGGCATGTCTTCAATACACTCCTGATGTGCAAATCGGCGAGTATGTCATTGTGCATGTGGGCTTCGCCTTAAGTAAAATGGATGAAGCAGAGGCTGCAAGAACGTACAAGCTGCTGGAGGAATTAAACCAGCTTGCCGAATTAAGCATCCCAGATGCCGAATCGATGCCTGTGGATGGTGAGCCATGAAATATCTGGATGAATACCGCGACCAGGAGATTGCGCAAAAAATAACCGCAGAGATGCGGAGGACTACGACAAAACCATGGGTCATCATGGAAGTTTGCGGAGGGCAAACTCATACGATCGTCAAGTACGGGCTGGATTACCTGCTTCCTCCGGAAATCGAGCTGGTACACGGCCCCGGGTGTCCGGTATGCGTCACCTCACTGGAAATGATCGATAAGGCTCTCGCGATCGCGCAGCAACCGAATGTAATCTTTTGCTCATTTGGAGATATGTTGCGTGTGCCCGGCTCAAAGGTAGATCTACTGATCTGCAAATCGCGGGGGGCTGATATCCGCATCGTTTACTCTCCCATGGATTGTCTGAAAATCGCTCGCGCGAATCCGAATAACAAAGTTGTTTTCTTTGCGATTGGATTTGAAACTACCGCGCCGGCGAATGCGATGTCGGTCTGGCACGCAAAGAATGCAGGGATTACGAATTATTCCATTCTTGTTTCTCATGTTCTTGTTCCGCCCGCGATGACCTCGATTCTTCAGTCGCCGATGAATCGTGTTCAAGCGTTTCTCGGACCGGGTCATGTTTGCGCCGTAATGGGTTATCGAGAATACGAGCCGGTGGCTGCGCGCTACAAAGTGCCGATCGTAATCACAGGCTTTGAACCTGTCGATTTGCTGGAAGGAACGTTGATGTGTGTCCGGCAATTGGAATCCGGCAAAGCGGAAGTAGAAAATCAATACTCCCGGGTTATCACGCGCGACGGCAACCGGCCGGCGCAGGATCTCGTCAACAAGGTATTCGAAGTATGCGACCGCAAGTGGCGCGGAGTGGGAACGATTCCAAAAAGCGGTTACAAACTGCAATACGACTATCGCGATCATGATGCGGAACGGCTCTTCGAAGTGGAAGAGATCGATACGGCAGAGTCGCCGTTATGCATCAGCGGCCAGGTCCTGAAAGGGATCAAGAAACCTCATGATTGTTCCGCTTTTGGAAAGGAATGCACGCCGGATCATCCTCTGGGCGCCACCATGGTATCTGCAGAAGGCGCCTGCGCGGCGTATCATGCGTATGGCCGCCATATGAAACAGCAAGAGGTGCATCAGGGATGAACCGGACCGCAACGGACACAGCGCGTGAGAGGATCATGCGGAAATGCCGTGAAAGCATGGAGATGAAGGATAAATTTTTCGGAATGTATGCCGAACAGATCGACGCCCTTTGTTCGGACATGGCCCGGAGATTCGAGCAAGGCAAGAAATTGTATGTGATGGGAAACGGAGGCAGCGCCTGCGACGCGCTCCACGTAGCGGTGGAATTCGTCCATCCGATCATCGAGAAACGCAAACCCCTGCCGGCAATTGCGCTGACCGATGTTGCCACGATGACTGCGATCAGCAACGATATCGACTTCTCCCGCATCTTTGTAAATCAATTGAAACTCATGGGACAACCAGGAGATATGGCTCTTGCCATCAGCACCAGTGGAAAATCGCCAAACCTGATCTACGCGCTGCAAACGGCGCGTGAAAAGGAGATGCTCACCATTTCGTTCGCGGGCAAAGACGGCGGACGGATGCAGGAAGTCTCCGATTATTGCTTTGTGGTGCCTTCTTTCAGCATCCACCGGATTCAAGAAGTTCAGGAAACACTCCTCCATATCATGTGGGATATGCTCCACGTAGCGATGGGCGAAGAAGACGTGATTTAAATATCAAATAGCAAAAATCAAATATCAAATAAACAGAAACAAATAAGCAAAGAAACGCTGTGACAAATTTTGGTAATGAGTACGAATCCGGATGGGATTATTGGCTTATGGAATTGTGTTTATTTGATTTTTGATTTTTTTTATGTCCGATCAAGACGACATCCTGAAGGCACTTTTGAATTCCTGCCCGATTCCGATCACGGATCATAAGGAGATCGTGCTTGGACACGGAAGCGGCGGCAGATTGACTCACCAACTGATTGAAAGAATGCTGCTACCGCAATTCAAGAATGAACTGCTGGAGCCGTTGCACGATGGCGCGATCTTCTCCCTGAATGGTGTTCGGCTGGCATTCAGCACCGACTCCTATGTCGTGAATCCCATCTTTTTCCCGGGCGGCGATATCGGAGCATTGGCAGTCCATGGAACGGTAAACGATCTTGCCATGTGCGGTTCTCGGCCACTCTACCTTTCCGCTGCGTTCATCCTGGAAGAAGGATTTCCGATGGAGGATCTCTGGCGCGTTGTTCTTTCGATGAAGCAGGCTGCCGAAAGGGCAGGTGTAGCTCTGGTTACCGGCGATACCAAAGTAGTAGACCGCGGAAAAGGCGACAAGATCTTCATCAATACCTCCGGAGTGGGAGTGATTGAGCCCGGCATCAATATCCATCCAATGCGGGCGCAGGTAGGAGATCACATCTTGATCAACGGTCCGATCGCCGCGCATGGAATCGCGATTCTCTCCGTCCGCGAGGGCCTCGAATTTGAATCACCGATCGAAAGCGATACTGCTCCATTGAATCATCTCGTTCAGAAAATGCTGGAAGCAAGCCCGAACATTCATGTTCTGCGCGATCCGACCCGCGGCGGACTTGCCAGCACCTTCAACGAAATCGCCAAGCAGGTTCACGTTGGGATTGCGGTAAGGGAATCCTGTATTCCGATTGGCGAACCAACCAAAGGCGCATGTGAAATTCTGGGCCTGGATCCACTGTATATCGCCAATGAAGGGAAACTGCTTGCGTTTGTTGCACCGGAGGAATCGCATCGCGTCCTGACTGCGATGAAGAATCATCCCCTGGGAAGAGATTCTGTGATCATCGGCGAAGTTGTCAAAGAACACCCCGGAACTGTCGTGCTCCACACACGCATCGGCGGCAGCCGCGTGGTCGACATGCTCTCCGGCGAACAACTCCCCAGAATCTGCTAGGGTTACGAAGCCGTTACATCAATGATGAGATCGATTTTTTTGTTCTTGAGAAGTTCGCGATTACTTATACCGTGTGCCGTGTTTGATCACCAGATCAACCCGTTGCAGCAAATCGATGTACCGCAATACGTCGCCGCGCACGGCAATGATGTCGGCATATTTCCCTTCGCTGATCGTGCCGACATCTTTGTCCACTTTCATCAGCACCGACGGCCAGTAGGTGCCCGCGCGGATCGCCATCATTGGATCGACACCGAAATTGTGTACCCAGGCATCCAACTCTCGCCAGGTGGATTGACTGTGGAAGTTCATCGGAATGCCGCTGTCTGTGCCGATCAGCAGAACCACACCGGAATCGCTCAACTGTTGGAATTTGTGAGCCAGTGTAGGACGCCTGTTTGGAGTAATCTGATAATACGGAAGCTGGTCCGGATGCTTCAATGATGCGCGAATATCAGCAACAATATCGTCCGCCATTCCTTCATGCCATGCCGGATCATCGATCGATTCAGGATTGTCACGAATCGATTCGTAGTTCAGCAAACCTTCTACCGTAGGTGTCCAGAACAAGGGCCCCAGACTCATTTTCGCTGTACGTTCGCGGATCATCGAAATAATGTCCGGCGGATACTCGGGAGCTGTGGCGAGTCCGGTATGCTCAAAGCAATCGACACCGGCCTGCAACCCGCGACGGATTTCCTCCGGGCGATGGGAGTGTGCGACCACGGTGAGCTTATGCTTGTGCGCTTCATCTACAACAGCCTGCACCTCATCCATCGTCATCTGATCCTGATCGATCAGCTTGATACAGTTCACTCCAGCTGTTGCAAGCTGATTCACTTTTGCGCGCCCATCTGCCGCTCCTTTTACGCCCCAGCGAAATTGCTCCGTCCCGGGATAGGGCTCATGTTGAATGAAGGGACCGGAGACGTAAAGCGTAGGTCCCGGAATCTTGCCTGCATTCACCGCGTCACGAACTGCAATGATCTCCTTCAGCGGAGCACCCAGATCGCGCGCGCTGGTGATTCCTGCCATCAAAAGCTGTTTTGCGGATGCCGGCATGATTTCCTTTTCAAATCGCGGCGGATACGTCTTGTCCCAATGGTCGTAATCCGCGTGCCCATTGATCATGAGGTGGACATGCATGTCCCATAGACCGGGCAGAACGCTCATCCCCTCTGTGGAAATGACTTCCGCGCCCGGCGGAACGGCCAGCGAATCTACCGTTCCCACTGCTTTGATTCGCTCGCCTTCGATCACGATCACGCTGTTGCGAATCGGCGGGCGCCCGAAACCATCGATCAACGTGCCGCCCACCAGCGCAGCCACTTTGTTTTCCTGCGCACCACAAAGCGATTGAATTACGAATAGGATAGAAGCAATGACCATTAGCATTTGTCGTTTCTTCACAGCATCCCTCCGGCAGTTTTATTGTACTCGAGAAAGAGTTCTCGCAAAGACGCAAAGTTCACGAAGTCCTGATTATGATTTAATGAGAGTATGAGCAATCTTGATCTATTGCGAAAGGAACTTGTTGCTGTAAGCCATCTATTCTATCAGCGTGGCTGGTCGCTTGCGACAAGCAGCAATTTCTCGGCGCGCGCCGAGCCGGAGCGGATCTTGATCACATCATCGGGCAAGGACAAAGGCTCGTTGCGCGAAGAAGATGTGATTCTTGTAGACCGGAAAGGACGAGTCCTGGATCCTCAAGATGGCAAGCCCTCCGCCGAAACGCTCTTGCATTGCCGCCTTTACGAAGTGGATCCCGAAATCGGTTCCATTTTACATACGCACTCTGTTCATTCCACGGTCCTCTCGATAGGCCAATCCCGGATCACTCTTAGCGGATATGAGATGCTAAAAGCACTGGTTGGCATCAACACTCATGAACATACGGAAGCGATCCCAGTTGTCCAAAACAGTCAGGAAATGGAAGACGTGTGGCGTTCGTTACCGCGTTCGCTATCCGGGACTCATGCCTTTTTGATCGCAGGACACGGACTTTACACCTGGGGCCGCGATATCGCCGAAGCAAAGCGTCACGTGGAAGCTCTCGAATTCCTTTTTGAGTGCGAGTACCGCAAACGCGCGCTGTCGTCCGGTTGATCATGATCCGCGCCATTGTTTGCGATATTGAAGGAACCACAACTTCCCTGTCCTTCGTGCATCAAGTCCTGTTTCCTATTTCACACCGGAAGATGGACCAGTTTGTTCGGGACAACTGGCAGAGTGGCCTGGTTCAGGAATTCAATCAAGCCACGCCGGAGGAAACGAGCGCACTTTTAAGATCATGGATCGAAGCGGACAGGAAGGATACGAATTTGAAATCGATTCAGGGAAGCATCTGGAAACAGAGTTTCGTATCGGGGGAAATTCGCGGACACGTTTATCCGGATGTTCTCGTCTGCTTTCAGAAGTGGAAGAACTCCGGGATTCGTATTTCCATCTTCAGCTCCGGATCTATCGAGGCGCAGAAGTTGATTTTTCGATATTCCGAAGCGGGAGATCTCTCCCCTTTCATCGATCGTTACTTTGATACAACGACAGGTTCCAAACGCGATTCTGCTTCCTATGCCAAAATCGCCGTGCAATTGAATCTAGCTGCGCCGGAGATTCTGTTTCTGTCCGATGTTTCAGAGGAGCTGGATGCCGCACGAACCGCAGGAATGCGGACGATACAGGTCTTGCGGGAAGGCGCCGTTCAAAGCCCTTTGAGTTTTCACCCCACCGCCACATCATTGGATGAGATCCGCATCTGAATACCCATATCAATGATCAGTGACACAATTTCTTGAGTGATTCGTGTCGCATAGGTCGCCACAGGCGTAGCCACCATTTCTCCCCAAAATCCGCTTCGATCTGCTACGCCACCACACCAGAACGAAAGCTATTGTCTAGTTAGGTGAATTACATGAACAGCGAAATTGGAATTCTGGTAGCCGATGACCATACCATGGTGCTACGAGCATTGAGGAACATCTTAAACACCCGGGATATGAAAGTCGTCGGTGAGGCCAGGAACTCCGAAGAAGTTTTCGATGAACTGCAGAAAAAGCATGTCGATGTCGTTCTTTTAGACATTTCGTTCCCCGGGGAGAGCGGTCTGGACATCCTTCGCGAGCTCAAGAAAGACCACCCGGATCTACCGGTTCTGATTCTTAGTATGCACTCCAAAGAATGGTTCGAGCGTCCCGCCCTGAATGCGGGAGCATTCGCGTACGTTTCGAAATCTTGTGATCCCCAAGAGTTGATTGATGCAATCAAAATGGCAGCTATAGAAAAGACCACAAATTTGTTTAGGCATTGAACGAAAGCTTCTAAAGATCATACGTCCGATAGCGACGTAGAAAATCGTTTCACTTTGGTTCCCTCCATTCTCCGCCCGTTACATCCCCACTCCGAATGTCGCAAAGTTTCTTGATGCTGGATCTGGCGCGGGTCTAAGCTGGAACTCAAGAGCGGGATGCTCTTCCGGCGAGCGGAGCTATATCTAATCAATTAATTCTAATTCAATAAAATGAATGGGATAATCCTGGCAATTGGATTCCGCGACGCCTCTTTCGAGAGTGAGCCGCGTGGCACAGGGATTGCTTCAGTCGCAGTCGCTGATTCATCAGCGATTGAGAATATCAATTAGAAGGAGGAGATCAATGTTCAGAAAGATGATTGTGTGCGTTGTTCTGATGCTGGCGTTTTTTGCCGCATCCGTCTTCGCACAAAGTACTTTCAACACCGGTTCCATCTTCGGCAAAACCGTAGATGACAAGGGCGGCGCTCTGCCTGGTGTTACCGTTACGCTGGAAGCCGGTGGTATGGCTCCGCGTACGGCGACCACCGGACCAGGGGGCTCTTACCGGTTTGCAGGTCTGGTTTCCGGAACGTATTCCGTAACTTTCTCACTGACGGGTTTTACAGAACTGCGTCAGGAAGAAGTGAATGTATCGGCCGGTTCCAACTTGCAGCTGGATATCACTTTGAGACAGACCCAGGAAGAAGTTGTGGTCGTTTCAGGTGAACCCCCGGTTGTTGATACAAAGAAAACCAAC
Organism: uncultured bacterium; assembly: GCA_963843285.1. GTDB lineage: Bacteria > Acidobacteriota > HRBIN11 > JAKEFK01 > JAKEFK01 > CAZDDB01. Next base: position 70,265 of record CAWJJO010000014.1, on the reverse strand, counting down.
ACTTCTTCAAACTATTCGCAAGAATATTTGACGAGCGTGCCTTCCGGACGCGATCCATGGGTCATCCTGGATCAGACTCCTGGAGTCGATGTAGACCGCGTAAACGTAGGCGGAAGCCAGTCTGGGCAGCAGTCGATTTATACTGCCCGTGGCGGATCGTTTACACAGAACGGTTGGTCGTATGACGGTGTGGATATCACAGATCCGGCCGCAATGGGCGCCACACCTACATACTACGACTTCGATTCATTCCAGGAAATTCAGATCACCACAGGTGGACAGGATCCTGCCGTTGCGACAGGTGGAGTTGTCATCAACTTCATCACCAAGCGCGGGGGAAATTCGTGGTCCGGTCAAGCATCAGGTTATTTCGATAACGACAGTCTACAAGGTAACAATGTAGATGCGGATCTTCTGTCGCGGCATTTTGCTATTGCCAACGCAGTAGATCAGATCTATGAATACGGTGGAGACCTTGGCGGTCCTCTTGTAAAAGACAAGGCCTGGATTTGGGGCGCATATCGGAAACAGGATATTCAAACGTTTACGGCAGGAACCATTCTGCATGATCAGGCCAATACGGTTTTGAACGGAACAATCGGTGGATTGGCTCCCCAGCACATTGAGCTGGAAGATGTAAACCTGAAGGCCAACGTTGCTTACAACACTTCCAATGAAGGAAGCTTCCAGTTCCTGTATGGGAACAAAGATTTTGGTGGCCGTTTCAGCTTCCCGCCAAACCAGCAGGCAGCAAACACCACTTTCAACCAGACAGGTCCGACAAAAATGTACAAGGCTTCGCATTCCTGGATTCCGAACGCCAACCTGTTCCTCGATGCCAAGTTCGCTTACATCGATGGCGCGTTCAACCTGGATACGATCGCAGGAGCCGATGCACAGCCGATTCTTCGGCTAGCGAACGATTTCTTCCTGGAACAAGGTTGGTTGAACTATCACACAACCAGACCTCAGTACAACTTCTCGGAAGATACAAACTGGTTCGTTCAGAACAAATGGGGCGGTGACCACGAATTCAAGTTCGGGTTTGCTTATAAGAACGCCTCGGTTACAACCTCCTGCCAGTATGGTGGCGATGTCATCCTGTATGACTTCCTCGGCGCACGTGGCGATCAGAGCGCGGGGTTTGGTCTTGCCAAGCTTCGTTATCTTGTGAACGCTCTCTACGACATCAATAGCTGGGGACTTTACGCAGGGGATACCTGGCGCATGAGCAAGTTGACAGTCAACATGGGCTTGCGTTTCGATCATTCGGACACCCAGGCCAAAGCAGCTTCAGCTCCCGCAAACAGGATCGCACCGGATCTGGTACCTGCATTGAGTTTTCCTGGTCAGGAAGGTCCTTCGTACAACAACATCTCCCCCCGCATCGGCATGACTTATGATGTCAGCGGAGATGGAAAGACAGTCATCCGCGGCAACTATGCCCGGTTCTACGACGGCGTAGGTCCTACCCCGGCCAACTTCGTGAACCCGCTCGGCGAACGTGCCGATTACACGGGTCTCTATGTTTATTACTACGATGCGAACGGTGACGGTACAGTCACGCGCGATGAGCTGCTGGATTCCCAGTACGGAATCTACGGCACCATCGGCGGATTTAGCCTTGCCGGTCCGCAGCAGACTCTGGCGAACAACCTTGCGAATCGCGTCATTGATGGCGATTTCAACAGTGAAACCACCACGGAGTTTATCATTGGTGGCGAACGTCAGATCGGTGAATCGATGTCGTTTGGCGCTAACTACGTCTATCGCAAGTACAACAATCTCCAGGATACCTATCGGCCCGATATCACGTCGGCCAATTTTAATTGCGCGCCGCTGACCGTAACCAATCCGGTATCCGGTGAATCGTTCACGACAAACTTCTGCGATCTCCCGGCCGTCATCGACAAGTTCATCCTGTTGAACACGGAAAACCGGAACCGCACTTACAGCGGTTTCGAAGTTACCTTCAACAAGAGAATGTCCAACAGCTGGATGATGCGTGTAACCGGCGAATTCAAGGATCAGAAGATCCACTATGAAGACGACGGTTCGACTTTCGGCGGCTCCTTCCAGGATCCGACAAACATTCCGTTCACGAACGACACATGGTGGGCAGAACAGTCTACCGGTAGCGGTTCGGGCGGTGTGTACACCGGTTCCCGCTGGGCCTTCAAAGTCAGCTCAGCATATCAAATGCCCTGGGATCTTACAGTTGGTGGCTATCTGAAAGTGATCGATGGAAACGTAGTTCCCATCATCCGCAGATTGGGCTTCCAGAACTACACCAATGGTGCGTTCAACGTGTTGCTCGAACCGTTCGATCAGGAAAGACTGGACACTTTGACGTATCTGGATCTCAGAGTCGACAAAGGATTCGCTATCGGTAACGCTGGAAAGCTTTCCGTTTCCGCGGATGTCTTCAATACGTTTAACGCAAATACTGCGTTACGTATCGAACGCCGCGCGAACGTGTTCCAGTTCCGCGAAGAGCAGGAGATCATCTCCCCCAGAATCTTCAGATTGGGAGTTCGTTACCAGTTCTAGTTTTCGTTCTGCTGCCTCCGGGACCTTAAGTCCCGGAGGCTTTTCTTTTTAGAGCGCAGGCTTCCAGCCTGCATTATGGACCGCAGGCATCTGCCTGCTTCTCTCGCTCCCGGATATGCCCTCGTTACTCGACTCGGGCGCTGCTTCAACCGCTCATGACAAAATCTTTGATTTTGCGCGTTGAAACATAGTTCTATGAAAGCCACCGAAAGGACCAGAACAAAAGGAGAACTTTTATGAAAGCAACTATGATAGCCAGCGGGCCGGCAACTTCCAGATCCTATCGCGCAATTCTGCTGGGTGGCGTGATTTGCGGGGTCATGGACATTACCGCAGCATTCATTGTTTACGGCTTGCGGGGAAGCAGCCCGATTCAGATTCTCCAATCGATTGCGAGCGGACTACTCGGCATGGATGCTTACGACGGGCATCTCGCAACTGCGACCCTTGGAGCCGGCTTGCATTTCCTGATCGCACTGACGGCCGCGGCTGTGTATCATGTGGCAAGCCGCAAATTAGAGTTTTTAGTCCAACACTCCATTTCTTGCGGCATCCTTTACGGCATTGCGGTTTACCTTTTTATGAATTTCATCGTTTTGCCACTCTCCGCCTTTCCCCACAAAATCATCTACTCATCTGACGTACTCATGCGAGGATTCGCCATACACATGTCTTGCGTGGGTCTGCCCATTTCACTTGCCAATCACCGGTATTCAAGTTCAAGGAATACGGAAATAAGCTGATCGGGAAGCCGATACCCGTACAAGGCTGCCTTCTCGCCGTTGCGCCCGATCACGACCGCTCGTGTCAAAATTGTTGTCTGCCGGAACGACTGTGTATTACTTTGTGAAGATCAGGAGAGGTCCAATGAAACTTATCGTTCGGTTCATGATACTGCTGCTTTTGCCCTTGCTCTCCGCACCTTTGGCACCGGCACAGGCGAAAATAGCGCAGGCAACATTTGCGGGAGGTTGCTACTGGTGCATGGAAGATGTTTTTGATCACGTGGAAGGCGTAATCTCAGCAAGCTCCGGTTTTGCCGGAGGGCTCGAAGCGGTTGCGGTCTCTTACGATCCTGAAAAAGTCACCTACGAAGAGCTGCTGGAAGTGTTCTGGCACAACATCGATCCAACCGACGCCAAAGGCCAGTTTTGTGATCGCGGTCCGCAATATCGTAGCGGAATCTTCTATTACGATAGACAACAGAAGGCTCTGGCTGAGAAGTCCGCAGCTGAGATCGAACAAATTTTGAATCTGAAAGTGGAAACACCGATTGTACAGGCAACCGCATTTTCTGCCGGCAACGAGCAGAATTATTTCAAGACGAACCCTATCCAGTACAAACAGTACAAGCTCCGATGCGGGCGGGAACGTCGTTTGCAGGAATTGTGGGGACCGAAAAAGGATCCACATCAGTAGGATCGCAATTTTCCACAATTTTCAACCATACTATACTACTGCAACAGGCGCAGTAGATTCATGAATCACCACAGTTCGAACACTCCCGCGAGCCGGTTTGTCGTTGTAATCGGGCTGGCCACTGTCATTGCTCTGATATTTGTGGTGCAATCCTATCTCGCGGACAGCGGTCCCGCAGGAAGTTTCCTGTGGAAACAGCAGATTACTCAATCATTAACCATCTGGTATCTATGGGCCGCATTCTTTCCTTTGATCCTTGCGATTGCCGGGAAATTCCCATTTGATCCAGGAGCAAGAGCAAAACACCTGGTTGTTTACCTTCTTGCCGGAGCAGGAATTGCAGCGTTACATGCAGCGATTCAGTCTCTGTTTCTGGACTGGCTATTCCTCAAAGTCCATGACAGGGTGCCGCTGGAAAGGGTTTTGGATGCCCGTTTTATTCCGAATTGGTTCTGGCGCTTCTTTCTTTACCACACGATCCTGGCCATCTGCCTCGCATTGGAATTCTACCGGCGGGCGCGTGAAACAGAAATTCAATCAGCTCAAGTGGAAAACGGGATTCTACGAGCGCAGATCGAATCGATAAAAATGCAGGTTGATCCGGACTTTCTTTTCGAAAGTCTGAATCGAGTATCGAAGTTGATCCATACCGATCTCGATGATGCAGATGCCTTGATTGCACGGCTCGGTGATTTTCTTCGGATCAATCTTGATAATGCGGAGACTTTCGATGTCAGTCTACGCCAAGAGATTCAATTTCTCCAATGCTATCTCGACATCGAAAACATCATGAGGCGTAACACAGCAAAAGTCGAGTTAGATATTGATCCCAGAATATTGGACTATCGCGTCCCGAATCTCATTTTGCAGGCGCCGGTTGAAGATGCGATTCGCAGATATAACGGAAGTGATCCAGTTAAGCTAAAGATCAGTGTCCGGATATTAGATTCCAGACTCATTCTAACGATCCTAGATGTAGTGACCGGTAATCTGGATCCTGAAAGCCCCCGGCTTCGTCAATTGCTGAAGAGACTGAATGCACTCTACCAGCCCTCGGTAGAAACGAATTACGTCACGGATCGTTATGGAAATACAACCCGTATAGAAATCCCAATTGTTCCCGTAATGCGGAACGCAGAAGAAGATATCGGTGACGAGCTGCCACTTCAGGATAACAAAGAGTTGGATATTGATCTCAATGATTCCTCGAATCCGATAGGAAAGTGGCTGCTGATTACAATCATTTTCACCTTCCTTTCTATCTACTTCACAATTCAGACGATAGCCGTCGCGGCAGGTAGCGGAAAACATGTGAATTGGCCTGTGCAGTTGCTGAATTGCACGGGCTGGTACATCTGGGCTTTGATCACGCCTTTTGCATTGAAGCTCTCTTCCAGATACCCTTTGCAAAAGCAACATTTTCCGAAACATCTGATGATTCATTTCTTCGGTTTTGCTGCTGCATGGTTTTCTGCAAATCTCGCCTTTGCTGCAGTGCGGTGGGCCGCCAACCTTGGGCAAAGCACTTATTTCAGCCAATTAGGTTTGGCCCGTACGTTCGGACTCGACATTATCTGCTATTCAACGATCGTAGCCATCGAAAGCGCAATCCGGTACAATCGCCGGTTTGAATCCGGGAAGTTTAGGGCAGTCCGGCTTAGCGCGGAGCTGGCTCGCGCACGGCTGCAAGCATTGAAGATGCAGCTTCATCCCCATTTTCTCTTTAACGCGTTAAATTCACTCTCCCAGTTGATGCAGGAGGACCCGGATGCGGCCGAAGAGATGATTGTGAATCTCGAACGGTTTTTGCGATTAACTTTGAACAGCAATGATCTGAACGAGATTTCGTTGGAAGAAGAGCTTGAATTCTTGAAGTGTTACCTCGCAATTGAAAACATACGTTTCCAGGATCGTCTCACCATAAAGATGGAAATCGAGCCGGAGGCATTAGAAGTACTGGTTCCAAATCTTGTGCTTCAGCCGATTGTAGAGAATGCGATCAAACACGGCGTTGCTCCCAGATCCAGTCCCGGAGAGGTAAACATCCGGGCAACGAGAAAAAATGGAGTGCTCACAGTCAGCGTGCGAGATGATGGTCCAGGGCTGAACAAATCACGAAGAAAGTTGATTTCCGCCCGCCCGGGTTTAGGCCTTTCAAATACTCAGGAACGATTGGTCCAGCTCTATGGAAACAGTCACCGGTTCGAATTAATCAATGCACCGGAGGGAGGGCTGGTTGTGACCGTAGAAATTCCTGTTCGATTCCACCGTAGGGCCTAGCTCCAAGCCATTTCCCTGAACTCAACTCTCTGCGTTAGAATAAGAACAAATGGAAGGCAGCGTGATTCGGGTTTGTGTGATTGATGATGAACCGATCGCATGCCGGAAGATTCTAGGTCTGTTGAAAGACGATCCTCAAATTGAAATCATCCAGGTGTGCAGAAATGGCGAAGAGGCCTCGGAAGCGATTCGGAACGTTCAACCCGATTTGATTTTTCTTGATGTTCAAATGCCACACATGGATGGCTTCGAAGTATTGGAATCCATCAAAGGCACGGCGCGCATGCCACACGTGATTTTTGTAACCGCCTATGACCGTTATGCGATTCGCGCTTTCGAGGTTCATGCGATCGACTATCTTTTGAAGCCGTTTGACAAAAAGCGTTTTGCAGAGGCCTTGAAACGCGCGAAAGCTCAGATCCTCCAGAAGAGCGAAAGATCTTACGATCATGATCTGGCCGCTTTATTGCAAGAAATCCGAACCCAGTCGCACGGTCTGGAGCGCCTGGTGATTCAGAATCGTGTTGTAAAGACCGATGAAATCGATTGGATCGAAGCGCAGGGCAAGTACGCCTTGATTCACACAAGACAAGAGTCCCATCTTGTTAGAGAAGGGCTGAGTGGTTTTGAGGCTCAGCTGAATCCCAAGAAGTTCTTGCGGATCCACAAATCCACAATCGTGAATATCCAACGGATTGAACACGTTCAGCCTCTGTTTCACGGCGACTATCGAATCATTCTTCGGAACGGGACTGCTCTAACTGTGACTCGCAGATACCGGCGGAAACTGAACGAGCTCATTGGCAAGCCTCTGTAATACCCGTTCAAGGCCTCCTTCACGCGGTTGTTCCCTTTCGCGAAGCGTTCGTGTCAAAACTGTTGTAAGGCAAGCTGAGAATGTACTATCTTTGATCGTCCTACATAAAGTTGAATCATTCTTATGACTGGCTCCTTATGATCCGCGCAATCATCATCGATGATGAGCCGCTCAGTTGCCGGAAAATCCGCCGGATGCTCCAGAATGATCCTGAAATCGAAGTGATCGGAGAGTGCAAGAACGGCAACCAGGCCGTGGCCGCCATCAAGCAGAAGAACCCGGATCTGATCTTTCTGGATGTCCAAATGCCCGAAATGAACGGATTTGAAGTTCTGGAAGCTCTCGATCCAGGCGAAATTCCGATTGTGATCTTTGTGACGGCGTATGACCGATACGCATTGAAAGCCTTTGATTTTTTTGCGCTGGACTACCTTTTGAAACCCTTTGCCAGGACTCGATTCGAACGAACCTTAACTCGCGCAAAAACGCAGCTTCAAAAGGGCCGCGCTGACAACGGATTCCATGAAATCCTACAGGAACTACGGAAGCAGCCGGAGTCTGTGGACAGACTGATGGTGAAGTCGTCCGGACGAACCCTTTTGCTCCGTGACTTTGAAATCGATTGGATCGAAGCAAAAAGAAGATATGTCTACCTTCATGTGGGAAAAGAAAGACACTTATTCAAAGCCTCGATCAGCCACATGGGATTGCAACTAAATCCAAAGAAGTTTTTTCGAATCAGCCGAAGCGCCATTATCAACCTCGATCGAACTCGCGAACTACAGCAAATGTTCCATGGGGACTACCTCGTGATTCTTCGGGACGGTACAACGCTCCGATTCAGCCGCAGATATCGAGCCAAGTTGAACGACCTGTTCCTGTCAGCTCCGCTCAATGGTTCCTAGTCTGTAAATATTCATATCCCCGCGGGGCACGGAGGCCCCGTGACTCCAAATCCAAACTCGGAGTGATCATCCATATCCGCGCTTTGCGGGCTTTTCGCCTTTGCGAGAAATCAAGAAAGGGGGCTTCCGGGACAGAAGGTCCCGGAAGCGTCAGGTTACGAAACAAATTAGAAGGTATACCGCAAACCGAGGCGGAGAATTCTGGGGGCAACGATCTCCTGCGGTTCACGGAATTGGAACGTGCTGGCCCGGCGCTCGATGCGCAGTGCCGTATTCGTGTTGAAAGCGTTGAAGATATCCAGCGACACATTGAGTTTGCCAAAGCTACCCGCGGCAAAACCCTTGTCGATCCGGAGATCTACATACTTGATTGTTTCCAGACGTACATCGTCAAACGGTAGAAGCAAAACGTTCAGAATCCCTTGCGAGTAGCTCTGGAAGCTGCGGTTGATGACAGGTACGACGTTTCCATCAATCACCTTCAAGTAACCACCAACGGTCAGGTCCCACGGGAACTGATATGCGCTGCTCAGCTTGAAGCTCCAGCGCGATCCGGTAAATACACCGCCCGAACCGCTGCCGGTGGATTGCTGTGCAAACCACGTATCATCAGTAAACGGGACATTCGTTGGATCCTGAAACGATCCGGGGAAAGTGGTGGAGTTGTCTGCAAAATGGAGCTTCTGATCCTGGATTACGCCGGACATCCGGAGCATCCAATTATGCGACATCCTTTTGTTGAACGTAACTTCAAAACCATCGTAGGTGCGTGTCTGACCGGGCGCGTTCAGCAATACATACTGATCCCTTGCAGCAATCGAACCCGGAATATCACAGAAATTCGTGGTGAAGGATTCACCGGAAACAGGGTTTGTTACTGTGAGCGGGCTGCAGATGAAATCAGCTGAAGTAACGCCGGGAATGAACACATTCTGAAGATTGTCATATTTCCGGTGCGTATAGGTGGCGCCCACGGAAACATCTTCTCCGAACTGGCGTTCAAAACCCGCGAGAAATTCATCTGTTGTCTGCAATTTAAAGTCATCCGCGATGAAGCGATGATTCGGGAATCCATCCACAGTTGCCTGCGCATCGCCGGGAACAACCGCGCGGAATGGAGCCAGGAAAGAAGTGTCGATTTCATCACGTGTAATCTGACCGTCTCCATTCAAATCGGCGTAGTAGGTATACACGCCTGCGTAGTTGTTCACAAACGGAACACCGAGTGGATTGATAAATGTCGGGATTTGCGGTCCGTTTCCATCATAGAAGCGCGCATAGTTTCCGCGGATGACGGTTTTGCCGTCACCTTTGACATCCCATGTGGCTCCGATTCTGGGAGAAAACGAATTGAAGACCGGCAGATCGTTTGATCCTGGAAAGCTCAGTGCGGGGAGCAGATCGGGCGCAACGGCGTTTGCCGGCGCGCTGGATGCATCCACACTGGAGCTATCACGCTGATAACGAACTCCGAGGTTTAGAGTCAACTGGTTCAAACGGAACGTGTCGCTCGCGTAGATCCCGGTAGTCAAGAGCTTAAATTTCGGGACATTTGCATAGCGAAGCTTGGCGACTCCAGCACCCAGGCTCTGTTGAGTCCTGGCTCCGGAATAGTCATAAAAGATCGCGTCACCACCGTACTGGCAGGACGTTGTTACCGAAGCATTCTTATAGGCAAAACCGAGCTTGAATTCATGATCACCGCCCCATTTATTTTGCACAAAGTAATTGGTGTCAACCGTCACATTGTGCTGTGGCCTTTTGGTGTGATAGAACACATTCCCATTTTCCAAGAAGAAATCGGCGTTCAACCGCAATACAGGCTGGGCATCGGCTGAGAGCCCGGAAACGGGATCCAGGTTGAACTTGTTGATGATGTACCCGTATTTTACGTCTACAAACCAGTTCGCACTGGGGATCCAGGTATGTTCCACCTTGAACATAGAGGTCGGACCATTCTGAATAAACGTAGATTCTTCGCTCTGCTGGTTTGGCGGAAATGAAAAGCGATGATCGAAATCCTTGTTGCCGTACAGATACTGGAAACTGCCTTCATTTTCCGTATTGTACGCAATGTTGGCTTTCGCATTCACATCACTCAGTTTGATGAACTGAAGCGCTCCACCCGCCAGGGTGTTGTTGAGCACAGGAGATGGATTGTCATGAACCAGCACGGTCGGTGTAAAGTTCGAGATGTGCTGATAGCGGTAAGCTCCCCAGGCCCATGCCTTGTCTTTGACAATCGGTCCGCCTAGATCTCCACCGAATTCCCAGTTCTGATCCGCTCGATTGCCTTGAATAAAGTGTTGCGACACCAGATCTGCATCCACGTTGCTGCTTTGCAATGAATCATTGTCAAAGTAACCGGATGCAGTTCCTGCCCAGGAATTTCCACCGCGTTTCGTGATGAAGTTGATCACGACGCCGCCGGTTGCAATCGCAGGATCCTGACCGCCGGTTGTGATCTGAATCTCCTGAAAGGAGTCGAAATCATAGTACGTCGGTGTAGCTCCCTGTGCTGCCGGATCAGTGATATCCACTCCATCATAGGACCAGGCGTTTTGAGCCATGAGCCCGCCTTTGGAGGTGAAGTTCGATTGTTGACCGGATTGATTTCCGCCAACATTGATGCGGTCCATTTCCAATCCTGGTGTTTGATCCAGAATGACCCATGGATCGCGAGCAGTCGGAACATTCTGCAGGTATTCCTGTGAATATGCGGAAGACGTGCTTGTCCTCTTTGTATCCACGACTGCAGCTGCTCCGGAAACCACTACAACTTCTTCGGTCGTTTGCTTCATCGACACTTCCAGGTTTACCGACTGACCGGCTGTGAGCTTCACGTCTTCCTGCCTGATTTCGGTATATCCCTGAAGTGAAAATGTAACCGAGTAAGTTCCGGGAGTAAGTCCCGCAAATCGGTACGAGCCACCCGGTCCGGTCGTTGACGCTTTGGGAGCCGTACCTTCAGCTTCCAGCGTAACGGTCACACCCGGGAGGGGGCCGTTGGCATCCGTCGCCTTTCCATATATGGAACCGGTATTGAATGCCGTTTGTGCGAAAACCTGAACGGCGACAAAGCAGAGCGTCACGATCAGGATCGCCACAAAGTTTCGTTTCATTCTTTGTCCTCCTTTTGAATCACCCGCTTCCGCAGGCAATTTTCGTACAAAATTCCAAGGTAAGCCGTTTAGGAGGGGTGAATGTGATGCAGAACCGAAAACTGATAACTTCACCGCCGGCTTACCTTCCATACCTCAGCGGAGCAAAATCGATACCAAGACGCCCGCGGGATCAAACGGAGTAGGAAAGGGCTAAGCGGGACTAACGCCATGCAACTAACATATTAGTAATCCAAGAATTTGGAAGTGGAACGAAATTTCGTTCCTGTAATGTATGTAGGGACTATGCATTTGCCATGGAAAACATGAGGCCCATGCAAGTGTCATTTGATGGCAAGCAATTTTGCAACAACAAAGTGTGCGCGAATGCACAGCCGTCGATGAGGTAATCAGACCAGTTCACGCGACGGGCAGAGCATTTTCGACAAGGATCAGAATCGTCCCCGGCAGTGAATCCTTAACTTTACAGCCAGCTTAGCACCTGGTGGAAAATGCTCGGCCCCTACCAGATGGCGACGGTGGGGGAACTACCGCCGCCGGAGGAGGAGCAGGCGAACGCGCGATGAAACTCCGGCATGTTCGCCAGGGTGCCGATCACACGAAAGCGTGCAGGCGAATGTGGATCTGTGGTGAGCATCACGCGAAGTGTTTCGGGCCGGATATTCCGGCGCCATCCCTGCGCAAACGCAAGAAAGAAGCGTTGATCCGCTGTGTAGCCGCTCGTGTCTTCTTCTTGCTGTTTCGCCGCAGCGGTCTTTTGAAATGCCAGATTCGCGATCTTCAGACCCCCGAGATCTGCAATGTTTTCCCCGAGAGTCAGCTTCCCGTTGATTTTCAATCCGTCCACCACGGTATATTCGCTGTATTGCTGATCGATTACCGATGCACGGGATGCGTACGCCGCCTCATCTTTTGAGGACCACCAGTTCTTCAAATTGCCGTCCGCATCAAATTGATGTCCCTGATCATCAAATCCATGGGTGAGCTCATGACCGATCACACTCCCGATGGATCCATAATTGGCGGCATCATCGCCATCGGGATCAAAGAATGGAGGCTGCAGAATTCCTGCCGGGAAAACAATCTCATTAAAGCTTGGATTGTAGTAGGCATTCACTGCCGACGGACTCATTCCCCATTCCGAAGGATCGACGGGTTTTCCAATCTTGTTCAGGTTACGCTGGAATTCGAATTCATCCGCCTGTAGGATATTTTCCACATAGGATTTTCCGTTGATCGGCAGAGTGGAATAATCGCGCCATTTATCGGGATAACCGATCTTGACTACGATTGCGTCCACTTTCTCTAATCCGCGCTTCCTCGTTTCGTTATCAATCCAATCCAGCGCCTTCATCCGGTCTCGAAGAGCCGAAATCAGATTGCTGACGAGCTCATTCGCGCGTGCTTTGGCTTCCGGTGGAAAGTATTTTGCAACGTACAGCTGACCGAGCGCGTGCCCGATCCGTTGATCCGTTGCGCTCAGGACGCGCTTCCAGCGTGGTCTCATTTCCTTTGTGCCGAACAGAATCTCGCTGTTGAAATGAAAATCTTCTTGCACGAATGCTGAGCTCAAGTAGGGAGCCGTTGCGTTGATCAGGTTCCAGCGCAGATACATTTTCCAATCGTTCAAATTCACACCGGTAATCATTTTGTTGAGTTCCCGGAAGAATTCCGGCTGGCTCACATTCAGTGTGCCGGGATCGGCTAAACCGGCATTCTGAAAGTAGGTTGACCACTGACAGGCGCTACATGGAGACTGCAGATCCGCCAGCGTCATTTTGTGATCCAGCGCCTGCGGGTCTCTTTGCTGAACCTGTGTCATGGAAACTCTGGCCAGCCGGTCTTCCAAACCCATGATCCTGTTTGCCGCATTCCGAGCTGTCGCCGCATCGTCCCCATGAGCTCGAACATCTTTGCGACATGATCTACATACTGCTTTCGAATCTCTTTCATCTTCAGATCGTCGCTTGTGTAGTAATCCCTGTCCGGCAACCCTAGACCCCCCTGATAGAGCCAGGCGATCATCCGGGTGCTGTCTTTGAAATCCTGTGAGACAAAAATACCAAATGCTGGAGAGACGTTCCTTCGATGAAGGCGCGCAATTTCCGCCTGAAGAGAGGCAACATCGCTGATAGAAGCAATGCGATGGAACTCTTCTTCCAAAGGCTTGATTCCCTCCCGCTCAATGCTTTCTTCATTCATACCGCTGCGGTAAAAGTCGCCCACTTTTCGTTCGATGGAACCTTCAGCAGCGTCCGTATTTCCGGCGGCATCTTCGAGAATCTCATGCAGGCGCCCCAAATTCTTTTCATCGATCTCACTGAAAGCGCCCCAGGAAGTACGGTCTGGCGGAATTTGATTATTTGCCAGCCAGGCTCCGTTGGCATATTGAAAAAAATCGGTACATGGCTGCGCATTTGTATCCATCGTAAATATGTCGACAGCCTGAAGTGAAGATACAAACAGGATTGTGAAAATCAAGATCATTGCTTGCTTCATCAGATTCCTCCGCAGTTCACTTTTATCAAATTGACTTTCTGTTTGAGAACATAGATGGGATGAAAGGGTAGTTTTGTGAGACCCTGCGGGGTCTCACCTGCAGGCAGGATGCCTGCGATCCATAATGCAGGCGGGACGCCTGGGCTCCGTAGCGAGGGACGCCCTGCGCTCCATTTGCGCGTCCCGTCTGATCCCGGAATCTACCCGCTCCATCCCATAACTGCAGCGAGTGGACATCGCGGGGTGTTAGCATCCATCTGTGAAAGACGATCGAAGACTGGATCCTGGCTGGCCGGCGGTCCTTCTGATTTCCACGTTGCTTGCCATCGTTTGCTTTTTTCAGGGCATGGCTGCGACACCTGATGAAATGCAATTCCCGTGGAAACAGGAGTTGTACTGGCAGTTCATCAGCTGGTATCTCTGGATGCTTTTCTTTCCGGCGATCTATAAACTCACGGAAATTCCTGCCGGACACTTATCCAATCCGAAACTATTGATTCACCTGCCTCTTGGAGCCGCTTTTGCAGCCCTCCATTCGTTCCTGAATGTATTTTTCATATGGGTTCTGCTTCGAAGGGCTCAGCCGTTCATAAAATCTTCTATAGACAACCATTCGTTTTGCTTCTTTGTTTTTCTCTGGAGATTTCTTGTCTATCTCGGCATCCTGGCCGTTTGTTTCGCGATCCACTTTCGCAGGCGGTTGCGACAGGAACAGCTTGAAGCGGCAAAATTGGAGTCGCAATTGACCGCGGCACGCTTGGAAAGTTACAAACGACAACTCGATCCACAGTTCTTGTTTGACATTTTGCAGTTTCTTTCCGGCATGATCCGTGAGGATGTGCGCATGGCCGAACGACTGATCCAGCGTGTCGGCATTTTCTTGCGTGAATCTCTGGATCTTTCCGGAAGAAAAGTCACAACGTTGGAACAGGAATTGGAAAGGGTTCGGAGCTTCTGTCGCGTAGAAGAGATCCGGACGCATGGTCGTCTGGAAACAAGAATCGACATGGATCCCGAAACGATGGATCTATGGATGCCAAGTCTGGCGCTGCAATCTGTCGTAAAGAATTTGACGGAAATTTGTCTCTCCGACCATCAGATCCGGCAACAGATCCATGTTCGTCCAACTGTGACAGGCGATCGCATCCGAATCGAAATCAATGAAATACTTTCCAAACCGGCTCCGGAATCGCGCATTCAGACGATCGAATTCAGACGGATGTATCCGGAGATCGAACTTGCCGCAATTGCCTTGACTCCACAGCATCACGTCCTGATGTTGGAATTCTCGAATTCCCTGCAGCCCGATCCGGAACAGGCTCTGCACAGTCGACTGCGATTCCGCAACACGAAAACCTCGCCTGCTGAGAGTCATCCGTCTTTTGTTTACCGGTGGAAAGGAGTTTTGCTCTGGCTCGGCTGGGCAACCTTTGCGGCTTATCACATCGGCAGATACGATCACGTCAACAACGGCAAGCTTCCATGGCAAGTCATTGTTTCCAGCGCAAGTGTATGGGTTGTCTGGGCTCTGTTCACTCCTCTGATCTGGAAGGTCGCGGACCGTTTCCCGTTGACTCGTGCCAGCCTTTTGAAACCTTTATCCATTCATTTAGGAATCAACATTCTTGTATGGTTTGTCTCGACTCTTGCGTCCAGCTTTTTGATCTGGGCTTTCTATCTTGCAAAGTGGGGCTTCGGCGCCATTTTGATAGAAGGGATTCGCGGTTCCATGTTTGGAATCCAGGGGATTGTTTACTGGACCATCGTTGCACTGCACTCGACATTGACGTACCAGAGACAATTCAAAGAAGGCGAGCTGCGTCGTTCCGAGCTGGAGGCGCATCTATTTCACACGGAATTCCAAACAATCAAAATGCAGCTCCATCCGCACTTTCTTTTCAACGCATTGAACTCTCTTTCCGAATTGATGTTTGAAAAAGCATCTTCCGCGATTCAAATGCTGGAACGTTTACAGCAGTTCCTGCGTCTTACATTAAGGACCTCGGGAACGCTCGAGGTCCCATTGCAAGAAGAGCTTGAGTTCATACGGTGCTATTTGGCCATCCAGCAAATGCGTTACGAAGGACATCTGGCAGTAGATATCCAGGTGGAACCGGAGGCGATGAAAGATTTGTTGCCGAACCTTCTGTGGCAGCCGGTCGTAGAGAATGCGATCCGTCATGGAATTGCGAGAAAGAATTCGCAGGGGCATATCCAGATTCAGGCGGCGCGATACAACGGATCGCTCCGATTTCGAGTCAAAGACAATGGACCCGGGTTGTCCAATGGAAGAACTGTTGCAGAAGGATTTGGTCTTTCCAGCACGAGGACTCTGCTCGATAAACTCTACGGAAGCCGCTATGTGCTCGAAATGGAAAATGCCCCCGAAGGCGGCCTGACTGTTACCGTAGAAGTGCCACAGGCGGGAAGAGATGGAGACAGACAACAAAACGCAGATCCGGGTGATCGTGGTCGATGATGAACCCCTAGCGCGGCGAAAAATCCTCAGGGTGCTCCACGAAGATCCTGAGATGCATGTGCAGGCAGAGTGCGGCAGCGGTGAAGACGCCATAGAAATGATCCGGCAAGAAAAGCCTGATCTGGTATTTCTGGACATTCAGATGCCGGATATGGACGGGTTCGCAGTGTTGAAATCATTGCAGATGCCCGGCCTCCCTGCATTCATTTTTGTGACCGCATATGATCGCTATGCGCTTCAAGCTTTCGATGTTCATGCGCTCGATTATCTGCTCAAACCATTCGATACGGAGCGGTTGCAAGAAGCCTTGCACCGGGCAAAAACAATGATTCACGAAAGAAAAAATAAATTTCTGGATAACCGAATTCACGGTATGTTAACCGAGATGAACCGGCGGCCAAGATTCTTGCAACGGATCCTGGTCAAGAATGAAGGCCGCATTCTATTTTTGAAAACGGATGAAGTGGACTGGATCGAGGCGCACAGCAAATACATGTCTTTTTATATCGGCGGAAAACCGCATCTCGTTCGAGGCAGCGCCGTCCAGTATGAATCGGAACTGGATCCGGAAAAGTTTGTTCGCATCCACCGGACCGCCATTGTAAATATCGACAAGATCGCGCAGCTTCAGTCACTCACGCACGGCGACTATATGGTGCACTTAAGAGACGGCACCAAACTTACACTCAGCCGCCGCTACTGGGAACGTCTTCACGCATTGCTGCAAAAGTGATAATCTTCCCGGAAGATGCCGGAAGATCCATTCCTGAGTATTGTCATTCCCGCCTACAATGAAGCGCTTCGAATCCCAGAGACATTAAAAGCCACCGCAACCTATCTAAAGCAATCGGGCAAAAGCCATGAAATCCTGGTCGTAGATGACGGTAGCACCGATCAAACGCAGGATGTAGTAAAGGCATTGGAACCGGAAATTCCTTCGTTACGGCTGATCCCATACACTCCAAATCATGGAAAGGGTTACGCCGTTCGATGCGGAATGCTGGAAGCCCGCGGGAAATATATCCTGATGAGCGATGCGGATCTATCCACACCAATCGAGGAATTCGACCGATTTCTTCCGTATTTGATGAACGGCGTTTCTATTGTGATCGGCACCCGCAAGCATTCTCAGGCTCAGATTCTTAGACACCAGCCGCTTTGGAGAGAATCCATGGGAAAAGTTTTTACTTATATCAGCAACTTGATCCTGGGTTTGCATCAAAGCGACTTTACGTGCGGATTCAAGGCCTTTGAGCAAAGTGCTGCCAGGCAGATCTTTTCCAGACAGCGAATCCAACGTTGGGCATTTGATTCCGAGATACTATTTCTGGCCGACCGGCAGCATCTCAGTGTGGTGGAAATCCCTGTACGGTGGATGAACTCTCCGGAAACAAAGGTACACATCGTCAAAGATACTTTCATCACGTTCTGTTCATTGTGGAAGATCCGTTTCGATTTCCTGCGTGGCAAATACCAGGACTAACCTCGCTGAGTGTAAGAAGGGGGATGAGGGAGATAATGGGGATAAGGGGATATATAGACAAGAAAAACCGTTCCCGATACCTAGATCCCCCACATCTCCATTATCTCCCGATCTCCTTTCTTACACCTCCGTGCTGAAACTCTAAGGTTGCGACTTTGCGTGCTTTGCGTCTTTGCGAGAAATCCTCAACGCTTTGCTACATATACGTAATAATTATCAACAAGCCGCAAAAACACATAGTCACTTCGGACTGCATTGATCACCCCATCCGGTAGACGCGCTAATCCCTGCCAGGTCATAGGTTGCTCAATGGGGCGGGACAGGACGACATATTCAATTTCGTGGCGACGCAATAAGTCTGCCAGACCCTGAACGTTCCATTTGCCGGCTTTTTCCAGATAACTAAGTTGGAAGGGGTCTATGAAAAACGAGTCCCGACTCAGCAATGCAAGCCGGGAATTATCCGAGATTACTAAACCCTTCGCCTCCAACACCAGCTTGCGAATCGATTGCATTTCCTGAAACCGAACTTCTTGCACGGAGTAACATAGAAAAAGAATGGAAGGAAGCAGTAAGACCAACGCCAGGACAGGCAACACCGGGCGCAGTAAGTTCTTCAAGGCGCCCTCCATTGTTCGAAGACCTGACGGCACCAGAAGGCAAGACGCGGCAAGCGCTTCCAGAAAGTAATTCAGACTGGAGCCCAGGCGAGAGCAGGTGATCAAGCCTTGAGCAAGCGCAAGCAAGAAATAAAGCGACTTGATATCACGGAACGAATTCGACAGAGCTGCAGCTGCCGCCAAAATCATTGGAAGTGCTGCAACCTGAAAAAACGGGCCGGCAACAACCCGGAAGTTTTGAAACTGCATAGGAGCCATATTCCCGTAGATGATGTTCATCGTGCTTAAACCTGAGGTCGAGGTATGCATGATTGCCAGGATCCCGGCTACCGGTCCGGCAACCGCCGCCGCAAACAACAGGGCGTTCTTGCGCTCTCTTTGAAGCAACAAATGCAGAAAAACGGCAGCCGGAGCGCTGACGCAAGTCTGCTTGGTGAGAAAGGCAAGAACAAACAACGGAGCGGAAAAGATCAACTTTTTGTCGGAAGAGCGCGTACAGATAAGCAATCCGGCAATCGTGAAAGTGATCGCAAGCATGTCCGGACGAGTCGTAGAACCCCAGGGGCCCAAAATGTAGGACGAAAGAAACAAACAACTTCCGGTGAAAGCATAAACTGAATGCTCGCCATCAAACCGCGAGCTCAGATAAATCAAGAGTCCGATCACCAGACAGCAAAAAAAAGTCATCCCCCTGCCAAGAACAAAAATGGATTCCAGCTCAACATCCAGAAAGCGGACAGCGTAACCCAAGGCGAAATAATAACCGGGTGTGTAGGGCGCAATATTGTATGGCGGACCGTGATAATCCAGGTATAGATTTTCTCCATGAGCCACCCGGTTTGCCATGTACACCGTTTGACTCTCCGGCGTTGATGTATCCGTTGGATTCTTGATCTGGATCCAGAGATAAGAAACGTTGAGAACAGCCATCAGGACGGCAACCAGAAGTACAACCCAAATCTCTTTTCCAGGCCCGTCTTCCTGCATCAGGTTATTCTAACCGAAGAATTCAACTCTCTGTGCCTCCGTGCCTCTGTGTTTACAACTTCAGACGTCGGAGGCGGAGCGCGTTTGCAATCACAGACACAGAGCTGAAGGTCATGGCAGCGCTTGCAAACATCGGGCTGAGAAGCACTCCAAAGAACGGATACAGAACCCCTGCCGCGATTGGAACTCCGAGCAAGTTGTAAAAGAAAGCGAAGAAGAGGTTCTGTCTGATGTTTCCCATTGTCGCGACGCTCAACTTGCGCGCCCGTACAATCCCGCGCAAATCCCCTTTCACCAGCGTGATGCCTGCGCTTTGCATCGCTACATCCGTTCCTGTTCCCATCGCAATTCCCACATGCGATTGCGCAAGTGCCGGCGCGTCATTGACACCGTCACCCGCCATCGCCACGAAGCGTCCTTGCTGTTGAAGACGTTTCACGACTTCGATCTTCTGTTGCGGCAATACTTCCGCTTCGACTTCTTCGATCCCGAGCTTCCGGGCCACAGTCCTGGCAGTGACACCGGAGTCGCCCGTAACCATCACCATGCGGAGACTCATCTCCTTGAGATCACGGAGTGCGTCAACGGTCGATTCTTTGATCGGATCCTGGACTCCAATCATGCCGGACGTCTTTCCATCCACACTCATGAACATCACGGTTTGACCGTCTTTGCGAAGGTCTTCTGCTCGCTGCGCCCATTCACCAGGATCGATCAATTTCTCGTTTCCCAGAGCGACAGTATGACCGTTCACTTTACCGGTAACTCCTTTCCCAGTGATCGATTTGAATTCAGTTACTTCGGAGAATGCGGTTCCCGCATAGGCAGCGACTGCTTCTGCAAGCGGATGCTCGCTCACACGCTCCAAACTTGCCGCAAGATGAATCAACGCCTTCTCATCGCCGGCAGCGAGAACGGTAACAACACGAGGCTTCCCCTCCGTGAGAGTCCCGGTCTTATCAATCACGAGCGTGTCGACTTTTTCCAGGATTTCCAGCGCTTGCGCATTTTTGATCAGAACACCTGCAGTCGCTCCGCGGCCCGTCCCCACCATGATCGACATCGGCGTAGCCAATCCCAATGCGCACGGACAGGCAATGATCAGCACAGCAACAGCGTTGATCAGAGCATACGCCAGGCGGGGTTCCGGTCCAACGGTGGCCCATACAACAAATGTGACCACGGCGACAACGATCACAGCGGGAACGAAATAAGACGAGATCACATCCACAAGACGTTGAATCGGAGCGCGGCTTCGCTGGGCTTCGCCGACCATCCGTACGATTTGCGCAAGCAGAGTGTCGTTTCCAACACGTTCTGCGCGCATCAGAAGAGTCCCTGTTCCATTTACAGTCCCACCGGTAACCGGACTTCCTACATTCTTCTCCACAGGAATTGGCTCGCCGCTTATCATGGATTCATCGATGCTGGTGATACCTTCCAGGACGACTCCATCCACAGGCACTTTTTCGCCAGGTCGCACGCGAAGCACATCCCCGGGCAGAATGTGTTCGAGCGGCACGTCTTCCTCTCTCCCATCTGCTCGCTTTACCTTTGCGGTTTTCGGCGCAAGTTGTAACAAAGCGCGAATCGCAGTCCCTGTTTTGGCGCGAGCACGCAACTCCAGCACCTGACCCAAAAGTACGAGAGCAGTAATCACTGCAGCAGCTTCAAAATAAACGGGAACATGTCCGCCATGACCGCGAAATGATTCCGGAAACATTTCAGGAAACAATGTAGCCAGGACACTGTAGACATATGCAGTGCCGGTTCCAACAGCGATCAAAGTGAACATGTTGAGACTGCGATGCACAATCGACGCCCACCCGCGCTGGAAAAATGGCCGGCCACCCCACAGCACCACCGGAGTAGCCAGGATCAATTGTAACCAGGGCTGCATCTCCATCATTCCAAGAGCCAGTACCGGCAAACTCAGAACTACACTGACCCAGAACCGTCGCGTCATATCAAATAACTCGTGGTCCGGCTTTTCTTCCAAACTCACGACACGGGGCTCCAGTGCCATGCCGCATTTAGGACACGTCCCCGGTCCGATCTGCACGACTTCGGGGTGCATCGGACAGGTGTACTCAACATCCCGGGGCGCAGGTGGCTCCGACTTCACGGGTATGGATGCAGCAGGAATGAGGGGAACAAGATACTTTTCCGGATCAGCTTGAAATTTCTCGACGCAACGCTTGCTACAAAAATAGTAGGTCCGACCGCGGTATTCGGAAGATCCTTTTGCCGTGGCAGGGTCCACGCTCATCCCGCATACCGGATCTTTTTCAAGTGTATTTGTCATATCAAAAGAGACAACGAATTCTGTAAAAGATACACTCTATCGTCAAAAAAGCCACTCTGCCTTTACATCATCCAGGAAACGGGCTACATTCGGAAAACCAAAATGCCGGTAATTACTCCTTCCTCGTATCCGTCCCCGTTCCTGCTTCCGGGCGGGCACCTACAGACCATCATACCTGCGTTCCGGGAAGTGAAAGGGATTCACTACCGCCGCGAAAGAATCGAAACTCCGGATGATGATTTTCTGGATCTCGACTGGGCAATCGCGGGCTCCCGCAGGATCGCGATTCTGTCTCACGGTTTGGAAGGAAACACGCAACGACGCTACATTCTAGGCATGATCCGGGCGCTCCATCGCCGAGGCTGGGACGCGCTCGCATGGAACTACCGGGGGTGCAGCGGCGAGCCGAACAAAAAACTGCGATCGTATCACAGCGGCGAAACGTCTGATCTGCATACGGTTCTATCCCACGTGATCGCAAGAAATCAATATTCGGAGATTGTCCTGATCGGATTCAGTCTTGGCGGGAACATCACACTGAAGTATCTGGGCGAACTGGGCTCCCAGGTTCATCCGCTGATCTCGAAGGCAGTTGCATTCTCCGTGCCATGCGATCTGAAATCGGGCGCGCTCAAACTTGCGCAACTTTCCAACGTTCTCTACATGAAGATGTTCCTGCGATCCTTGCATGAAAAGGTTCGCGCCAAGGTGGAGATCATGCCGGACCAAATCAACGACGATGGCTTCGGACAGATCAAGACATTTTATGATTTTGACAATCGCTACACGGCGCCAATCCATGGATTCAAAGATGCGGACGACTACTTCGCTAAATGCAGCTCCCGGCAGTTTATTCCGGCGATCCGAATTCCAACCCTGCTTGTTAGCGCCCGAAACGATCCCTTTCTTGCGGAACCGTGCTACCCGTTTGAAGAAGCGAAAGCAAACCCGAATTTCTCTTTGGAGGCGCCCGAATCCGGAGGACACACAGGTTTCTTCACCTGGAGCAGAGACGGTGAATACTGGTCCGAAACCAGGGCGATGAGGTTTCTAAACGACCCAACTTAATTTGCAGTCTGCGGGCCTCCGTGCCCCAAACGAATGTGGATGGTCACCCGAACCGGCGGGCAGGGACGCCCGCAGGCTCCAAACATAAATTTCATTACTCCGGAAGGGTCTGAGCCATCGTTTCAAATGCCCGGCGCATGTGCGGAATGACAATCGAGCCTCCAACCACAAGTGCCACATTGAATACTTCCGTCATCTCTGCCCGCGACACCTTTTCCTCCGCGCACCGGACAATGTGATATGTGATGCAATCATCGCAACGCAACACCATGCTGGCAACGAGACCCAGCATCTCTTTGGTCTTGGAATCCAGCGCGCCATCCACATATGCCTGGGTATCCAGATTGAAGAATCGTTTGATGCCCAGATGATCCGCGCCCAAAATCTCCACGTTCATTTTCTCGCGATACTTTCGAAATTCTTCTAACTCCTGTTGATTCATGTTATGTTCTCCTGAAATGCATAAGCTAGCAGAATTGAATCACGAAATCATTCAATGCAGAAGATGTCCGCGGCTTGTAAAACACCGGGAGGCAGTCGCAAAGAATCCGCCTCTTCGATACAAGGGACAAATTTACTGGGGGAAACCATTGCCTGGATTCGGCGATCCAAAGGCTATCATATATGTAGTTGGGCTTGCGCCTGCAGCAAACGGAGGGAACCGGACAGGACGCATCTTTACGGGCGATCGCAGCGGAGATTGGCTCTACGGTACACTGCATGCGCTCGGACTTGCAAACCAACCGCAATCGATTTCACTTGACGACGGACTAAAAGTGACACACATATATGTCGGCGCAGCGGTACGTTGTGCTCCCCCGGCAAACAAGCCGGCTCGCCGTGAATTTATGAATTGCGAAACGTTCTTGAACCGGGAACTGATCGCTCTTTCTTCAGCAAGAGTAATTCTTGCACTCGGATCGATCGCCTACAACTCGCTGAAAAAGATTCTGAGAGAAGATCCTCGACTCAAGCAACATCGGTTCCCACCTTTCGGTCACGGTCAGACCTCAGAACTTCCCGATGGGAGGACCCTGATCTGCTCCTACCATCCCAGTCAGCAAAATACGTTCACCGGCAAATTGACACGTGAAATGTTTCTCAATGTGTTCCGGAAAGCAAAAAACGCGGCAGGGATTGTCACAAAAGAGCGCCGGCCGGTGTTCTAGAGTGTGATGAGCGCCAAAGTCATGGAGAATACGGAAGCATTCCCTGTGGATACGAAGCGTGAAGACGAGCTTTTCGAGTCGATCTTTCTGGCCAACTATGAACGGATCTATGGAGTGCTTTACCGACTGACAGGACAGAGGGCGGAAGCTGAAGATCTCGCGATGGAAACCTTCTTCCGGTTGTGGCAACGCTCCCCAAAACATACGGATCAATTGAAGGGATGGCTCTATCGCGTTGCATTGCGTCTTGGTTATAACTCACTGCGGGCAGCAAAGCGCCGGGACTTCTACGAACAAAAAGCGTCTCTGACACAGACAAACGCGATGGACCCAGCGATGGAAGTCGAACGCGCAAGAGACCAGCTGAGAGTACACGCCACACTGCGGAAGATAGCACGAAGAGACGCTGAACTGCTTGTCCTTCATCACTCCGGATTCTCCTACAAAGAAATTGCAGCGGCGCTCGATGTTTCGCCAAACTCCGTCGGCACACTTCTGTCGCGTGCCGAACGAGAGTTTGAGCAAGTTTATTTGAAAGGAGACTGAGCATGCATATTTCCGAATCGATTCTTCGTTCACACCTGGACCATGAACTTTCCGATGAGGAAACGGCATCTACATCGGACCATCTACGGCAATGTGCCACATGTAGAGACCAGCTTGAATCCTTGAAACACAATGCGGAACGCGTCCGCAGTCTTCTAGACGCAGCTGCTCCTGAGAATATTCCGGATCCCCAAGTTGCGCTGAACCGCTTCGAAGTACGTAAGCTTTCGGCACAGCCAGGGTTCCTGGGACGTCTGGTCGGCGCACGAATGCGACCTGCGTTCGCAGCTCTCGGAGCTGTGGCTCTTGTGGTTGTTGCCATGAACCTGAAGCCGGTGCGCGTTTGGGCTACCGAATTTCTAAGCATGTTCCGCATCCAGCAGATTGCCGTTGTGCAGATCGATCCCACAAATCTGAAACAGTTGCAGGGCGACCTGTTCAATTCAGAAACTGGCACTCGAATCGAAAAGATGCTTTCGGATACCGTGCATGTCGTAAAGCACGGCGCCCCGGTGGAAGCGGATTCCATTTCAGAAGCGGTTGCCGCGGCCGGATTTGGCATCCGGCTCCCCTCTTCGCTTTCCAATCCGCATTTCCATGTCCAGCCCGCTGCGGATATCTCGTTTTCAGTCGATGTGCCACGCATGCAATCCATTCTGGATGACGTCGGCCGAAGCGATATTCGGCTTCCAGATGAAATCGATGGGCAAATGGTCTATCTGAATATTCCATCGTCTGTGCTTTCCACTTATGACAAATGTCCGAAAAGAACCGAAGCCGAAAGCGCACAGGAAGACCGAGAACACGAACACATCAATTATCCTGATTGCAAAGTTCTGGCGCAGCTTCCGAGTCCGACAGTTGTGGCGCCACCCGAGCTGAACGTTCCGGAACTGGCAAAGACGATGTTACAGCTGCTGGGGATGTCCGCCGAGCAAGCAAAGAAATTCAGCGAGCAGATCGATTGGGCAAGCACGCTGGTGATTCCGATGCCGGTGGACGGACGAATGCAGTTCGATGAAGTGGAAGTGGACGGTGTCAAAGGCACGCTGTTTACTTCGCGCGAACATGGGCCGAGGATGCCCGCTGCCTATAACTTGATGTGGGTGCGGGATGGTATTCTGTACGCGTTGATGGGACAGGGTAACTCGCAAGATGCAGTCGCCATCGCTAATTCAATGAGGTGACCCGAAAGGATTGGAGACGCGGGCCTCCGTGCCCGCCGACATCCGAGCTGTGGTAGGGGCGACCCTTGTGGTCGCCCGACAATATGCGGGCGGGGACAAGCCCCGCTCCTACCACGTCAAACTATGATTGATTTCGCGATCGATACGGTCCATCTTCGTAAAGTCTACGGCGAAAACATCGCTGTTCGCGGCCTCAGTCTGCAGGTGCGTAAAGGGGAAGCATTCGGATTTCTTGGCCCGAACGGAGCGGGGAAAACCACATCGATCAAAATGCTGCTGGGACTTGCGAAGCCAACTTCCGGATCAGCCGTACTTCTTGGCAAACCGGTCGGTGATCGCGATGCACGCGCAAAGACAGGCTTTTTGCCCGAGCATTTTCGGTTTCATGAGTGGCTGACCGCCCGTGAATTTCTCGGAGTGCACGGCCGTCTCTATAGAATGAGCGATGCGGAGCTGCGCAAGAGAATCCCGGAATTGCTCGATCTTGTAGGACTGATCCCGTTTTCGAACAAGCAACTTCGAACGTATTCGAAGGGAATGCTTCAGCGGATCGGGCTTGCCCAGGCGCTGCTAAATCATCCTTCCATTGTGTTTCTGGATGAGCCAACCTCGGGGCTGGATCCTGCCGGACGTCGTCTGGTTCGCGATATCCTTCGCGATCTGCGGAACCAGGGAACGACAGTCTTTCTGAATTCGCATCTACTCAGCGAAGTCGAAGTCACTTGCGACCGAGTTGCTTTTATCAAGCACGGCGAAGTCGTGCATCTCAGCGATCTAAAAAACTTGATGGAAGGGCAAATGAACGTGACCATCCGCGCAGCCGCGGTGACGCAGGAAACTCTCGCAGGTCTGCAGAGGTGGAGTCAAGACGTGCGGCAGGAAGGCGAACAGATCACGCTAAGCATTCAGGATGAATCGGTTCTTCCGGAGATCTCGCGCCATCTGGTGAATTCCGGAGCGGCACTGTATTCGATCACCCAGGAACGAATGACCTTGGAAGAACTATTTTTGAAAGTTGTTGGAACGGATGGAGGGTTATAGTTGGCCGCATACGTGATCATGCGCTTGACGTTTCTGGAATCGGTCCGGCGCAGGATAGCCGTGGCGGCTTTTGTCCTAGGAATTTCTTTCCTGATCTTGTTTGGCGTGGGCTTTCATTACACCTGCAAGAGTCTTCCTTCGAAAACCGGACCACGGGAGATGCTGATTAAGAACCAGGCATATAACTTCCTCTCCACCGCCGGCCTATACGCAGTTAACTTTCTTGCGCTTGCGATGGGGGCATTGATCGCCTCGGACACACTCGCTGGTGAGATCAATTCCGGAACGATTCAAACCATCGCATCCAAACCGCTTCGCCGGTCCGAAATCGTTTGGGGAAAGTGGCTGGGTTTTGCGGTCCTACTTGCAGTCTACCTTTTTTTTATGACCGGAGGTGTGTTGGGCATTGTTTACTTGCGTAGCGGTTATCACTTGCACAATATCCTGACAGGAGCGAGCCTGATCTATCTGGAGAGTTTGCTGATCATGACGGTCAGTCTTGCATGCAGCAGCACATTTTCAACGCTTGCAACCGGCGGAATTGTGTTTGGACTTTACGGTCTTGGCTTTATCGGCGGATGGGTCGAACAGATTGGCGCCGCGCTAAAGAATCAAACAGCAGTAAATATCGGAATTTTCTCTAGCCTGATCATTCCAAGCGAAGCATTGTGGAAGCGTGCCGCCTACGAATTGGCTTCCTCTGTCGTCCGCTCTCTTGGAATTGAGGCAGGTCCCTTCGGAGCCGTTTCCGTGCCCAACCCTCTGATGATCGTCTACGCGGGTCTGTACCTGATCGCCATGCTCGCAATCGCGATACGCCAATTCAGCCGTAGAGACTTATAGGTGGTTTGTAACGCCGCCGTCCCGGCGGCTTTAGGCGGCAAGATGCCTGCGGTCCATACTTCACTCACCGATGATTTTTACAAGCACGCGCTTGCGGCGGCGGCCGTCAAATTCACCGTAGAAGATTTGCTCCCACGGACCAAAATCCAGCTTGCCTCCGGTAATTGCCACGACGACTTCGCGTCCCATGACCTGGCGTTTGATGTGCGCATCCGCATTGTCTTCGCCTGTATCGTTGTGACGATACTGCCGAACCGGTTCATGCGGCGCCAATTTTTCAAGCCATTGCGCATAATCGTGATGAAGTCCTGATTCATCATCGTTGATAAAGACAGAAGCGGTGATGTGCATGGCATTCACAAGTGCCAGTCCCTCCTTTACTCCGCTAATCCGAACACATTCGTCTACCTGAGTGGTTATGTTGAGGAAGGCAACTCTTGTAGATGTCTGAAACCACAATTCTTTGCGAAAACTTTTCATTTTTACGATTCTACCTCGAAAGCCGGGAGGAACATGCCATTCGGTTTGTAATTCCGGCGTCTCGCCGGCCTTAGCAGGCAAGATGCCTGCGATCCCTAATGCAGTCTGGAAGCCTGCGCTCCAAGGAGCATTTTCCACTATTCTGATTTGGAACCCACGAAATAATCTTCCTTATCCTTGAACAACACATTGAACGTCGTGAGAGTTCCATAACAACGTGTGATGTACTGTTGCAACTGCACTTTCTCCGCATCCGTGAGCTTGTCGTTTGCATTAATCTGCTGTTCGAGCACCCGCATACGGTCGCGCAACATGACAATCTTATGAAAGAGAACATCGATCGGAACTACTTTATCTTGCAGTCCCGGTTTTCCGGGACGCAAAATCAGGTTCCCCCCGATCCATTTTTCTCCTAGCGGAGAGCTTGCTGTTTCCATTTCTTCGCGGACAACTGAGCGGACCAGAGCCCGCAGCTCATTCTCTTCGACCGTTACAGTACGCGAAGGCGTTTCAGATGTGGGACCCTGCGGCAGACGGTAATTGCGTGATGTCTGGCAATACGTGCACATCACGCGATCGATCGATCCGTCCGGATTCAGCGATGCGATGGCGCAACGCCGGTCCACCTTGCATTGCCCGCACCAGGCTTCTATTTCTGTTCCAATTTCATTCACGATGATTCCTCCACTGTGACAAGAATTAAACCACGAAGGACACGAAGAGCACGAAGGCCTCCCCTTAATAAGGGGGAGGCATCCGCCATTGAAACTAAACCCATACGCTTTGAAACAGGCGGGCAAAATTTCCACCCAGAATTTTGTCCACGCGGGACTGTGAATGACCGCGTTTGAGCAGTAGGTTTCCCAATGTTTCAAACCTCCGGCTCGCATTTAGATCCGGAACAAAGAGGAATACATCTTCCGTCTCCTGCGGCGCACCGATCCCTGCTTTTCGTCTGGAGGCAACCTCTTCCTTGTGACGCTGCACGTATTCAGGAGTAAGTTGCACGGGGGAAATACTCCCGTCCGTTCCCACTCCAACATGATCCTCACCGGCAACTTGGATTGCATGTTCCAGATGCCGGATGACATCCTCCGCCATCTGCTGGCCACCCTTGCGCAGATACGGCATAAAGTAAATGCCGGCCACACCACCCTTCTCAGCAAGGCCACGCAGTTGTTCATCTGTCTTGTTGCGCGGGTGATCGCAAATTGCGGCGCAACCGGTATGCGTGAATGCAACAGGCTTT
The DNA here is from genome assembly GCA_963843285.1 of uncultured bacterium. GTDB lineage: Bacteria > Acidobacteriota > HRBIN11 > JAKEFK01 > JAKEFK01 > CAZDDB01. The sequence goes on along the minus strand of CAWJJO010000014.1, from coordinate 41,216 downwards.
GTGGATGCGATCATCGCGTCCGCAGTGGTTTCGCGCCCGCAATGACTCAGATCTACGAGAACTCCCAGTTCGTTCATGCGATGAATCGCTTCGTGTCCCGTCTTGCTTAAGCCGGCATTGTCGGGCTCCAAACACCCATCGCCAAGAATATTTCTCAAATTGTATGTCGGCTGAATAATCCGGATTCCAAAACGGGAAAGAACTTCCAGCTTCGTCAAATCGTTTGCAAAAGCAACGCCATCCTGAAGTCCAAAAATCAAACCGAGCCGGCGTGAAGATTTTGCAAGCGCGACATCGCTGAATTTCTTGACCTTCAGGAATACATCCGGATGGTGATCAAACTCATTCTCCCAGTAAGCAAGATCACGAAAGATTGCCTCAAACGCTTCCGATTCGGGCCGATTTCCAACTGAGCCGATCGTAAAGTTGACACATGTAATGCCTGAATCGCGAACATCCTGAATCATAGTTCCGGTCAGAGGCGCCACGGGATCGGAAGAAAATCCGCCGGGACCGCCGCAACCATCCACAATGGTCGCCGTATCATAGGCTTCCGTATTCGCGGCAGACACTTTCGTGCGAGTCAGCGCCAGCAGAGTCGCGGTAGCAGCAGTAAAAAATTGCCGTCTGTTAATCTTCATCTGTCTCTCCCTTCTGGGATTCTCTTTGTGAACTATGCACTACAAATGTCGAGTTTATTCTCATTTCGGAAAGATTTTACGAGCGCGTTTGTAACGCCGGCGTCTCGCCGGCCAGACAAAGCACTTCGATCACCAGCCGGCGGGACGCCGGCGTTACAAACCGCTTCCTTCCTCCATACACTATCTTCTATCCTCTATCGTTCCAAAAGAACTTACGGCTTGACACCGATGGCCTGATAGAGCTCGGACGATCGAAACATCACGCCGTTCTTGATTACGGTCCGCACCTTGCGAATATCGCTGATATTCGAAACAGGATCGCCATCAATCAAGATCAAATCCGCAAGCTTTCCCGGCGAAACGGAACCAAGTTGTGACTCTTTCTTCATGATTGTCGCGGCTCCCCATGTCGCAAGTTGCAGAACTTTTGCAGCCGGAATGCCGGCTTTCACGTACAGCTCCAGCTCGCGGTGCAGTCCGAAGCCGGCGAGCGAATCTGTCCCGGCAACGATCGGAACGCCTTCATCGTAAAGCTTCTTTACCATGCGAAGCATTGCCTGAAAAGAGTCCCGATATCGCTGGTCCATACCTTCCGCCACCGGAAGTCCGCCTGTTAACAACCCGCGCCGAACTTGAGGCGGCAATCGATCCGCCACAACCGCATAGTCGGGCAAGACTACTCCCGGACGGCTTGTAAAAAGGGTTTCAAAAGCATTCACTGTGGGATCGATTACAGTCTTGCGCTGCTTCATCAGTTCAACGAAGCCCTTCACTTTCTGGGAATCTAAATCCAGATTTGCCGCATTTTCCGCAACCGCAGTGAAGCGAAGAGGCGTCCGCGTATCTTTGACTGTATCCGCAAGAAAATTGAGAAAGAGAAAGTTCACGTGCTGGATCTCATCAAATCCCAGTTTGATGACTTCCTCCGCCGTCATGAAGGCGGGAACGTGACCGCTCACACGGAGATGATTTTTGTGAGCATCCTCAATGATGAACGGAACAAGTTCCGGCTTCACGGAGCTATAAACTTTGATTTGTTCATAACCGAGTTTCGCGTACCGATCTACGGCTGCGCGTGCTTCTTGCTCATTGGATACAAGAACTTTGGTAGGTCCGGCGAATGGCCCGGTACCATCAATGATTCCGGCAAGGATCACCCGTGGGCCAACAAGAGTACCTTCTTCAAATTTCTTTTTCAGCGCCATCAATGTATCTGTGTCATTGGCCATGTCCCGGACTGTCGTCACGCCTGCGGCTAGATCCAGAAGCCCATCCACTTCTTGAATATGTACGTGCATGTCCCACAATCCCGGCATCAGCATCTTCCCGCTTGCATCGATCTTTTCTGAATTCGGCGGGATTGCGACGGTTTCATCGGGTTCAACCGATTGAATTCGATTTCCGGAAACGACGACTGTCATGTTCTTTCGAATCTTTCCACTTTCCGAATCAAACAGGTTTGCGTGCTCGATGACAACTTCGTCCGCCAGCTTGTGGGAAAGTCTGCCTGTCAGTTCAGAAGATCGACGTGATGAGAATTCGTCCTGAGCTTTTTGCAAGTCTGAAACGGACGAATCCCATCCTTCCCGGATTGTAGTGAACCAGGGATCCACGAACGCAAAAAATGAATTGTCGTCATCCAGCCAGACGGCCATCGGGAGAAACCCAAGACCGGTAATCACGTATTGAGTTACTTTACGGCTCACGGCCGCCACGGAGACCTGCCCCTCCAATTTTGTGGCGGATTTGATTTCCAGTTCTCCTGCGCGTTCGATCTGTGCTTCGCCTTCTGGTAACAGCGCAAGTGTATGATCCGGAGAGGCCAGCAGGGCGGCGGCCAGAATCCCGATCTCTTCCGGAACACCGTTTACACTGATGTAAAATGCTCCGGTGTCCAAAGCCTTCTCCCCTGTCTCAGCCGGGCTTTTCCAGGAAGCGTTTCCATTCTCCAGATGGAATCGTTCTTCAACGGGGCTTTTCAGGTAATCGTTTCCCGAGATTTCTAGAAGGACGGGAATGCTTTGCTGATTCAGGATCATGCGGCACTGGATTTTCGGACCCCTTCCGCGATCGTTGTATTCAAACGAAAACCGGCGTTCGCCATTCTCAAGAGCCTCTGTGGTTTGAACGCCCGCCCGGTTTCCCGCAAGCAAAATCGTATAAGTGATTTTCGTAGAGGCGAAAAGAGGAGACGTACCAAGGATCACCAAGAGCAAAGCTGCAATTCGTGGCAACATGCGATCACCATTATAACCTCACCGGATCTTCCACACTTTCTCTGGTGACTTGTTGAGAGGCGCCACGCCCGGATCATAGGGTAAACTAGGAAGTGATGGCAGCTGTAAACCGTCCCAGCCTTTTGTATCCCCGAAATCAACGTGACTATCCAGGGGCCTGACCGCAGACTCCTTCTGAGCACTACGATCCTTGGCGCGCTTTGCCTGCTCGCGTATTGCAACTCCTTTTATCCTCAATTTCAATACGACGACATCCGTCTGATCCGGTTCAATTTCTCATTGCGTGATCTGACGCAATGGAAGACGATTCTTGCCTTTGAATTTTTCCGCCCGATAACGCTCCTCAGTTTTGCGTTCAATTTCCAGATCAGCCAAAAGGATCCATTCTCCTACCATGTAGTCAATCTGGTTCTTCACATAGTAAATGTTCTGCTGTTCTATCTTCTTCTGCGCCGGAGTATAGCGTCCGCCATCTTCTGTTTTTTGGCATCTGCTCTGATGGCTGTCCATCCTTTGAACACCGAGTCGGTCACTTATCTTGCAAGCCGTTCGATTCTACTCTGCGCTTTTTTTTCTCTCCTGGCGCTGCATCAATTTGATTCCTACGTTCGCAGATCACGATGGAAAAACGCCATCGGCTTTTTCCTTTTGTTTTTGCTGGCGATCGGCTCCAAAGAAGAAGGCTGGATTTTGCTGCCCGCCGTTCTGCTTTATGAATGGGTATTATTTGGATTTGATACATTGAAACGGCACAAATGCTTTCACTGCATCGCATTTCTGCTTTTCGGAACAGCCGGCATGCTACGGGTGATCCTCCACTGGAAATGGAGTGCAATGGCTCTGGCGCCTCTGCATATTTATCTTGCGACCGAAATTACTGTTTGGCTCCGGTATATTGCGCTTGCCTTCTATCCCGTTTCTTTGAATGTAGACCACAGCGTTGCGGCGCTGACGTGGCACAATCCCACCGCATGGCTTTCTCTTCTTGTGGTTGTCGGAATTCTAGCTGTGCTGTGGAAAATTCGATTGCGTGTTCCGATATTGTGCTTCTGGGGATACTGGTTCTTCCTGACTCTTCTTCCTTCTTCAGTGATCCCACTGAATGACTTCATGGCGGAACACCGAACGTATCTGAGTATGCTGGGATTTTGCACTGTCCTGGCGTTTCCGGTGGTTGCGTTCCATAAAAACGGCAAGCCATCCTCACTGATTGCCGGAGCGCTGGTGATCCAGCTTTTGTTTTACCTTGGAGCAACGGTGCAACGGAACCAGATTTGGCATGATGAACTGACTCTTTGGGGTGACTCTGTAAAAAAATCTCCGGAAAAACCTCGCCCACGGTTGAACTACGCTGGCGCTCTTCTTCGAAGTTACGCTGCGGATGAAGCGCTGCAGCAGTACTACATCGCGCGATCGCTCAGCCCACGTCTTCCGGCCGTTTACAGTGGACTCGGTTCTTGCTTCCTGACTAAAGGCCAGATTGAAGAAGCGGAAACGAATTTTAAAAAAGCGCTGGAATTAGATCCCGGTCTTGCCGATGCTCAAGCCGGATTGGGAATTGTTTTTTACCTCAAGCAAAGATTCGCGGAAGCCCTCCCCTACTTCGAAACAGTCTACCCGCAGAGGAGAGAATCAATCGATCTCATCCGGATGATGGCCGAGTCGTATTTACAAACCCAACAGTATGAAAAGGCAATGAACCTGCTTCAAAAAGGCAGCGAGATGGAGCCGGCGAATCCTTACTGGAACATGAAGCTTGATGTCGTGGAACGCTTGTCGAAAGAGAAGGGCGGATCCTAGAACGGACCCGCCCCCGATAAGGATTACTGCACTTCCTCCCAGCTCAACACGCGGACATGTGTTGCTGCCCAGGGGTTGGGCGGGTTATCGCAATCGTAGTGGACTTTAGGAGTCCCGTGTAGTGTGGCATCCGAGCTGACATCGTCGTCACAGCTCGCGGCGTCCTCCACAATGATAAATCCATCAAGTCCAGGATTTCCGCCCCAATCTGTCTGTTCGTGTACCACGACGATCCCTTCATAACCGCCTGGATCCGTCGGCAGGGCGCCACAATCACCTCCGGAGGGACACATGTTCGGTCCACCTCCTGAAGTTCCCTGCAAATCGACATCCCGCCCCGCTACAAGCAGGAAGTAAATAATTGCTGCCATTCGCAGGCGCATAGTTGACGCTACCCGCGGTGTTGATTCCGCCGAACGTGATGAAGGAAGCTCGCCAGACCGCCCGCGATTGTGGTGGCGGAAGAATCGGAAGAGTGGTTGTTAGCGTGGACAGCGTCAAGTTGTCGTGTCCACCTTCGAAGTCGAAGTTGCCGTATATCCAAATAACAGCGTTAAAAGTTGGTGAATATACGTTATTTCCACTGGCAATTTTCCATACAGCGTCGTTCTTGCCCATTGCATCGGCAATGATAAAATCAGCGCTGCCGTCTGGTTCGTTAGGCAGCGTTGGCGTGGGCACGGGATTATTTCCCGGAAGTGGCGGAACATCTGCTCCGAGAAGATGCGGTGCTATAGAGCCAGGAGCCAACCAACGCCGAAATGTGTTCGGATTATAATCATTTGACGCCAATCCGGATAAAGTGTCGTCGGCGGCACAACTTACAGTTCCGTAATTACTGTGGATATCAAAGTTGTAAAACTTGGACGCATCGCCATCATCGACAGAGGCGGCCGTGTCTGTGCGCACGTATCCGCCTGTAATTAGTGTGAGATCACTTACCAACACCTCACCAGTGCTCGTAATCGTACCGGAAATGACACGTCCGCAATCATCGAGGATCGTGTTATCGGAGTCGTCCAGATCATCGATTAAGCGCCAGTCCCAGCGGTTTTCTGCAACGTTCCAGTAGCCTTTGAAAATATAGCCATGCTTTCCACTTGTCTTGCGGATTACGAGCGCGAAGTATTTGGAAGCCCCGGGGTCCTGTATTGGATCAAACGTGCACTTTAGCGGATTGTAAGTGGAATCATCAGCGGTTGCGGCGATTCCATCAGGTCCATTTGCTAGCTCCGTGTCGCTCGCATGGTTGAAAGTTGCTGGAAGCGGCACGAAGATATCGTCATATGGATTGATTACGGGCACGTCGATATGAGGAGCATAGCCGACATAGCCATTCAAGGTCCCGTTATTGGTTACGGTCATTGTTCCAGTCGCGGTGGCATCAGCACAAATATCGACATCATCATTCGCTTGACCGCCAAGGTTAAAATTTGCGTTTGAATGGACACCACCGCATTCTCCACAAACGTCTACTGTCCCAACCATATCGAGATCCTTATTTGCGAGGATCGCCTGCTGATCCTGGGGACCCACTCTACCTATAAGCACGCGCCGGGCCTGTCCACGTTGGATGTTTACATTCGTATCCTGGACCGCTGGAATTCCTCCCTGGGTACTGACAAAGATCGGGTATTCGGCAACCACCTTAATTCTGGCGCGCAAGTCTTGATCATTTGTCTGGCTATCCACTGCGCCATCATCCAGGTTGTCAAAGAAGCGGACATATACGAGCGCGCGCGGGCCGTCCCAGCCGGTTACTCCATCGGAGTCCGTACCGAGACGGAATACCTCATAGTTCATGGCAGTTCCATCACCGAAATCCTTAGAAACAATTGCGGATGCCGTCTCTTCATTATTCCCATTGATCGAGACAGTGTTGGTTAATCCTAAAGTCAGATCCTTGATTCCAAGCAGGTTGTCATCGGCCGTTCCTGTCGTCCCATCAGGTCCTAGGAGCAAAGCGTCCAGATCCGTTGGATATGGCGGGCCATTGTTTGTGTAATCCAGGACCATTCGTTTTGCCCACTGCAAGCCTGATTCCGCCTTTGCAAGCGCGTCTTGAGAATCGCGTTCGTTGGTAGACAGCAGATGCTCCGTGCCGCTCATGAGCAACAAAGTAATGCCCAGAAGCACAAGAACCAGAGTGACCAGAAGGGACACAAAGAGAGCTGCGCCTTCTTGTTTGCTGACAGCTTTACGAATTGCTTGAATCAAAGATTGAGTCTTTGTTTTAATCGACATAGACGATTCCTCCACAACTTGTTTCCAATAATGAGTTACGGCTTCACTGATCGGACAAATACTTCCGAGCTAAATGTGTGATCTTGCCACGCCTGAGCAGCCCGCGCCCGTTCGCGCACGACGACTGTGGCGAAAATTCTGTGTACATTGGGGAGGGCGTTCGCTGCGAGCGGATTCCCCGTCAGCTCGGTTCCATCCAGTGCAAAAAAACGCAAATTGTAAGAAAAGATGTTCGTGGCTATTGTGGACCAGGTCAGCCCTGCAGTCGCAGAATCATTTACAGGATCATTCCCGTTACGGATAGCCCGCTCAACAGTTCCAAAAGGGTAATTGGCATTTGCAGTGTACTGGTAAAATACATGCTCAGGTGTAAAGACTTCCCCTTCGCCTGGATCAAAGTCTTCCAAGAGCGCCGCTCCAACGGTGATAAAAGGCCCGCTTGCATCCGACCCGGTTCCTGTTACGGTGAGTGGCTGCCACCTACGCAATCTGTTTTGAATCACCACTTTTGTACCGTTTGGGAAAAAGGAGTTATCCACAACGTGAACGTCCGTATCTCCCGTAGTTTCCCCGACACTGAGCTGGCTGTTTCCATTATCAAGATCAGACCGGAAATAGATGTGGTCAGGCGCCGCCTCAAAGACCCACGGACGCCAGGTCGTTCCTACGTTGATTGCTGTGCCATAGGGAACGCCGGAGCCTGTCATGCGCAAGTCCCGCTCCATTTGTTCGAGCAGCAGGCGGCCGTTATCCTGAGCGTTGGCTGCTCTTTCCGCGTGCAGCGAATACCAGCGGCTCTGATCAAATAGCGAATAGACTGCGATAAGCACGATGGAAAAGATCAAAATACTGACCAGCATTTCTATAATTGTGAACCCGTGATTCACGTCGCGAACAAATCCCGATTCTCTTTTGTTCATCGCACTCCTCGAGAAGAATTATTCCGTAATGTACGTCTCATATCTCTTCCACGCCCGCTTTGCATTATCATTATCGTCCGTAATTGAAGGCGTCGGATCTGTTGTCTGAGTCTCTGTCCCGTATTGGAAGTAGTTATAACCCACTTCAACAATCACTCTTTTCATGCCGGTCACAGGACTGTTGGGGGTAACAATCCATCGAATCGAATAGTTGGTAGACACATTGGAATCCTGATCATGTGGAAATTCAACATTCAGAGGATCTCCAAGACCCGTGGATGGATGAAGGCCGTCTAGCAGATCGCTCGATGCGAGGGGAATGGCCCGAAGCTGATCGATCTTCTCCTGGGCAAGATGATTCAAAGTAGACATACGCCCCGCTTGAGATACCTGGGTATATCCAACAGGAAGAAGAGCAAGAATTCCAAGGATCGCAACAGAAAGAATTACGATCGATACCAGAATTTCGATCAACGTAAATCCTTGAACCATATTTGTGAAAAAGCGTTGTATTTGCTTCATGTACTTAGCCTCCGATCTTGTTACGGGATCTTTGTCACCGTCACAGCACCTGTTGGTTTCACATCGAGTTTGTATTGGTACGTCGTATCCGCTCCCTGCAGATTGATATCACCCGCGTCCGCGCTCCCTCGGGTTGTAAAGTTAATAGTCGCCGTGGGATTGGCATACGCCACGGAATCCAGGATCACGACCCCGGGTGGAAGCGTAACGTCGTTGATATACGGATATTGCTGAAACGTATTCGTCCGCAATGGATCGTACAAGACGTTATAGGTATTCGGGCTCCCCGCGTTCTTGTTATTGACAATCATCCTGAAGTTGATCTTACGCTGCAGGCAAGCATTGCGTACAAAACGAATATGTACAGCCATCTGGTTGGCCGCTTCGCTAACGCGATAAGTCTGAAGAGTCTTCAAAAGCGCAGGAACGGCTATTAGAAGCATGAGCCCCATGATCACGATCACGACCAGCGACTCAACAAGAGTAAAGCCTCTTTCCCAACGATAGACCCGGTTTGCCGTCATGAATAACTCCTCGTTACCAGAGAACTCGAGCAATTTTTGTGCCTGCCGAAAGCCAGGCTTCTAACTCATTTCATTGAAGCAACTTACGTGGAGTGAAATGGAAAGACTAGGGCGTTATCGCTAGCTGGACTGGAGTCTAATGCGACTTTTTGTAACAATCGAGATAACTTATCCGGACGCTCGCGTGCAGACAAACGCCATTCAGCAGAGTACTGAATTCCATCGCTAGTCAGGTCTATCTTCTTCAGGCATTCGCCTTTTTCGCGATGGTAAGCTCTTCCGCGGAGGGCTTCTTCTGCCAGCCGCGCGAATAACGCACAAATCCTTCCTGCAAAAGGAGAGATGCAAGTGGAGAATTTGCTGGAGGTCGTCCATCGATCTCAGTCAGATAGATCGCGCGGCGTTTTCCGGAATCCACAAGATCCGAAAGCGCGCGCGCAATTCCGCGGATCACAGATCGGTCGTCTTGCTGATCCGAGGATAGAAACGTCAGCAGGAATTTCTCGCCTTTGCTCAAGTATGCTGCAAGCTCTCCGTTCACCAGGATCACGTGTGTTCCTGCAGAACGGCTGACGCTGCGTCCATCTTCGCGCAAAGGCCACGGGAGAGTAGCGCCGTACGGGTTTGCGGGATCGGTCGAAGCGAGGACCCGGACGAGCGATTGTTCCGGGGCTTCTCGCAGGGAACGCAGACGATCCAGCGCGCCTGGATCAGCAAACTGTGCCGCACCCCTTCCTGCGATGAAGTAGCCGCGCCGAATCCTTCCCGCTTCCTCCATCGCCTTGAATACGGGATAAATCGCTGAGAATCCACCCGGCATCTTTTCGGCTGCAATCGATTCACGGGTAACAACTCCGTACCGCTGCAATAATTGCCGCGCTGCTGCGGTCATTTGTTCGGTTGGCGTTACATTTTGTGAAGTAATCTTACTGATCAAAGACCATCTTCCTGCAGCTTCTTCAGGAAGCGATGCGCTGACGGTGCGTTTTCGCTTCTTCGTATTCAGCAATGCTCGCAGTGGAAGCAACGTGTCGTTCGTTACTTCGCCTGCCCAGACAAGATCCCAGAGCGCGCGCAAGACATCGCGTTTAAAGCGCAAACCTGAAGCCGCGAGAATCTGCGGGAAGAAGGACGCGCCTGCAGAGGCAAGATATTGCTTGATGCGCAAATAGATCTCTCCCTTCAGGCCGTCCGGCGGACGCAACAAAACAGGAGCGTGCTGCGTAAGGTACAGGGCAACACGTCCATCATTTTGTCCCAGCGTTTCCACACCGGTCCACAAAACCAAACCGGAAGAAAGAAGCGTGTCCAGATCACGCGGATCATATTCCTTGATTCGCGATTGCAGGACCTGTGACTCCAAAACGGATGCCGGTATCGGAGATCCCTGCAGCTGCCCGATCACTTCCAGCAATGCGTTCTCGCCTTTGCGAACGCTGCCTACCTGCTGCCACTCCGGTAGAAAACGTCCATAGGCAGACGGCTCCACCGGTTCTACCTGTTGCCGCAAACGCGCAAGTGATTTTTGCCGGATCGAGCGCAGAACCCCAGCATCGCACCATTCCCGTCCTGTATGGCCGGGGCGAAACTCTCCGCCAACGATTCGTCCTTTTGCCTCCAGCTTCAGAAGTGAGGAATCCACCGCAAGAACGGCCAGACCGAATCGTTCCGAAATTTCATCGGAAGTAAATGGACCGTGTGTGCGCGTATATCGCGCCAGTAGCTGCGACAGCGCATCCTGCACCGGCGATAGGAATGCTGCCGGCAGTCCCTGTCCTGTTGGAATCCCGAGCGCATCGCGATAGCGTCCGGCGTCCTCGGCAGCAATCCATCTGGTCTCTCCGGCAATCGGAATCGGAACGATTCGCCGTTGCGCGGTCAGCGAATCCAGCCACGATTCTACAGTATTCGAATCATGCGAGGATCTGGCCTGGATTTCCGGTCGCGAAAGATCGCCGATGCGAAGCAGCAGGTCCTGCAATCCGTCTGCATGTTTAACACGATGAGCGGAATCCAGAGATTGCAGCTGCAACTCCAGATGCGAGATCGTCTCTGGATCCAGCAACTCCCGAAGTTCCGATTCTCCCAGCAGCTCTCGCAGCTGGGATGGATCCACCGATAGGGCCTGAGCGCGGCGCTCCGCAAGCGGCGCGTCCAGATCGTAGATGAAATTCCCAACGTAGCCGAACATCAAACTAGAGGCAAACGGCGAAGGCGTTTTGGTTGTGACGGGAACCACTCGGAGGATGCGGCTGCGGGCATCTTGCAGAAGCTGAATCAGGCCGGGCATATCAAACACATCACGCAAGACTTCACGATACGTTTCCAGAATGATGGGGAAATCTTGAAACCTGGAAGTAATTTGGAGAAGATCTGATGCTTTTTTCCGTTGTTGCCAGAGCGGCGCTCGTTGTCCGGGATAACGCCGCGGCAAAAGCAGCGCCCGGCCCGCGGCTTCGCGGAAACGCGCGGCAAACAGGGCGGAAGCTCCCATTTGATCGATCACCAGTTTTTCCACTTCTTGCGGGTCGGGGAGGAACAGGTCCGGATCGGGTGGCTCTTCGGTTTCGGGAAAACGAATGACTATGCCATCATCGCTCCACAGTGTCTCCACGTGCAAGTTCAGATTCTTTCTGATTGTGGCTTCAATCGCATGTGTCCAGGGCGCATGAATCCGCGCGCCGAACAAGGACAGGATGCAGACACGCCAGTCACCCAGATCATCCACATATCGTTCCACGACAATCGTCCGATCGTCCGGAATATCCTCTGTCTTTTCCTGTTGCTCCCGGACATAAGCAAGCACGTTTCGCGCTGCCCATCCACTCAGGCGATGCTCAGTTTTCAGCATCTGTTCAGCATCTGCGGGAGGCATTCCACGCAATGTGCGGATTAAAGTCCCAATCGCTTTTCCGAATTCGTAAGTACGCCCAGCGCCATCACCGCGCCAGAAGGGCATCTTCCCCGGTTGACCCGCCGCGGGTGAAACGATGACGCGATCGTGTCTGATATCATCCACGCGCCATGTTGTGGCGCCGAGCACAAACGTTTCACCGGGTTTTGTTTCAAACACCATCTCTTCATCGAGCTCTCCGACACGCCCCTTCCCCGGATCTGCTCCCGCCAGAAATACCGGATACAAACCACGATCGGGAATCGTGCCGCCGTTGGCAATCGCAATCCGTTTTGCTCCTTCACGCGCATGAAGCGTGCCCGCAATCCGGTCCCAGACAATTCGAGGGCGCAATTCGTGAAACTCTTCCGATGGATAGCGGCCGGATAACATATCCAGCACGCTCTCCAGAATATTGCGCGACAATCCGGCAAACGGCGCCGAGCGACGAATCACATCAAACAGGTCATCCACTTTCCAATCATCCATGGCAATCATGGAAACAATCTGTTGCGCAAGAACGTCCAGCGGGTTGTGCAGATAATGCATTTCTTCCACACGTCCTGAGAGCATCTGTTTCGTGAGAGCCGCGCAAGCCAAGAGGTCTCCGCGATACTTGGGAAAAATGATCCCTTTGCTTGGAATATCGATTCGATGTCCCGCTCGACCGATTCGCTGTAAACCGCTCGCAACACTTGGAGGCGTTTCAATCTGCACTACCAGATCGATCGATCCCATATCGATTCCGAGTTCCAGCGAAGACGTTGCAACAATCGCCGCCAGCTTGCCGCTTTTCAGATCGTTTTCGATCTGCGAGCGCTGTTCACGCGCGACCGATCCATGATGCGCACGGACCAGCTCTTCTTCAGCGAGTTCGTTCAGCGCCGCAGCAACACGTTCCGCAAGGCGTCTGTTGTTGACAAAGATGAGAGTCGTGCGATGCGTTCTAATCAACTGAAGAATCTGCGGATAAATAGATGGCCAGATACTGCCACGGGCCGGTCCTTGAGACGCCGGACCGGAATGGATTTCATCCAGCGCTTCTCCCGGACGTCTCATATCTTCCACCGATACCATCACTCGAAGATTGAGTTCCTTGGAAGCGCCGGCATCCACAACACTGACCGAACGCGGGGTCCAGTTACCGTTGATGACATCACCGCCGCCAAGAAAACGGGCGGCTTCGTCAAGCGGACGCTGCGTTGCAGACAGCCCGATTCGTTGCGCCGGTTGCCTGGCGATTTCTTGCAATCGTTCCAATGAGAGAGCAAGATGCGCGCCGCGTTTCGTTGCTACCATCGTGTGAATCTCATCCAGGATCAACCACCGAATGGAGCGAAGTGTTTCGCGAGCATTGCTTGTCAGCAAGAGATAAAGCGATTCGGGTGTAGTGATCAGAATGTCAGCCGGATTGCGAAGAAACTGAGCACGTTCAACGGAAGGCGTATCTCCAGTCCGGATGGCGACGGTTGGAATTACGATTGGTTCATTCGCGTGGGCTGCGGCTGAGATCCCGGCGATCGGCGCGCGAAGATTTCGCTCCACATCCACCGCAAGCGCTTTGAGTGGCGAGATATACAGAACCCGGCACCGCTCCTGCTTTTGGGGAACGGGTGAAAACATTACGTGATTGATCGCGGAGAGAAAGGCAGCCAGCGTCTTTCCGGAACCGGTAGGAGCAAAGATCAGCGTGTGTTTGCCCTGATCAATCAGAGGCCAGCCAAGCTGCTGCGCGCGAGTCGGCGCCGGAAACACGCTCTGAAACCACCGTCGCACGGGTGGATGAAAATACTTCATTAGAACCCTACGCGACGACCCTACGACGCGATGACGCGACGACGCTAATGTGCGCGGGGAATCGTAGATCCGCAGGCAACCGCATGGGATACCTTCGCGAAATCGTCAGGCGAAATCGACGGACCCTGATTGGAACAATGCTCTCCAAACAAGCGTGCCAGCTCATTTGCAATCTGCTGCGGTCCTCTTCCTTCGATCATGGAACGATGCATCATAAATACTGGCTTACCATCTTTGAACAACGCCATGGAAGGAGAGGAGGGAGGGAAGTCTTTCAGATGCACTTGACGCATTTGTTCAACCGCATCAAGATCTTGTCCCGCAAATACGGTAACCATATGATCGGGAATCACCTTGTTTTGCAGCGCGGCGCCTACTCCCGGACGCGCGCTTCCCGCAGCGCAACCGCAGACGGAATTGACCATCACCAGCACCGTGCCTTTCTGAGAAACGGCCTGGTCTACTTCTTCGGGTGTGCGGGCTTCATTGAAGCCGTACGCGATCAACTCGTCGCGCATCGGTTGAACGGCTTCCTCGTCATACATCGGCATGCGTGTCATGATTTTCTGAAACATATGAATCCTCCTACGGAAGAAGCAAATGTAGTATGTGTAACGAACGAAGTCAAATGGAGGGCTCGTAGGGGCGCCGTGCATTTGCCGCGTGAAGCAGGCCAATCGTCAAAGTTGTAATTCCGGAAAAACAATTTCAGATCCTTAAAGTGCACGCAAATGCACGGCCCGGCACCGTAGTGGCATGATCTCGCATATCGCGTGAAGGGCTGAGCATTTTCACTGCCAATAAAATCGTGCAAGGAGGAAGGATATCGCCAATTACAGCTGGAACGTTACAACGATGGAAAATGCTCAGCCCCTACGGTTGTGACCTGAAACCGTGCGCCGCGAGACGTTTCGACGGCAAAGTCCTGCCAACCAATTCTTGCGCGAGATGAGCCACGCTCATCAACTGCTGCAGATCGAACGTTTGCGCCGGAGTGCCACGCTGTGTGTACCCTTCCAACAAAGTGTAAACATCTTCCGTGGCGACATTCCCCGCAGCGCCCGGCGCATAAGGACAGCCACCCAATCCACCAATGGAACTATCGATGACGCCGATTCCCATCCCAATGCTGCGGTCAATATTGGCAAGCGCCAATCCATATGTATCATGAAAATGAACTGCGTACCGTTCCGACGGCGCATGCCGCAGTACGGCAGACAACAGATCTTCGACCGCAAGCGGATGCGCACGACCGATCGTGTCTCCTAATGAAATTTCCTGAACTCCCATTTCCAGCATCGGCAGGACTACCCGGAGCACTGATTCCGGACTGACCTCACCCTCGTACGGGCAAACCCAGCAAACGGAGATGTAACCGCGAACTCCCATCCCTTCTTCAAGCCCTCGTTTTACGACTGTTGTAAACACATCCAGCGATTCCCGAATCGTCATCCCGATATTCTTTTTAACAAATGTTTCAGTCGCGCCGCCGAACACTGCAATGTGTTTTGCGCCGCATTCGACCGCGCGCGCGAGCCCTTTTTCGTTCGGCACGAGCGACCAGAATTTCGCATGCGGAAATTCGTCCTTCCATTGCCGCAGCCGGTTGCTCCGGTAGATTTCCTCCGTATCTGCCATTTGTGGAATCCGATCCGGACGCACAAACGCCCCCACTTCGATATTGTCCAGTCCGGCCTTCAATAACCCTTCGATCAAATTCAATTTTTGATCGAGCGTCAGTAGTTTATTTTCGTTTTGCAGTCCGTCACGCGGACCAACTTCAAACATTCTGATCACAGCGAAGGCTCCCAGGTCACCAGAGTCTGCCCCGGCTGAATTCGATCCCCTCGCTTGACATGAATTTCAGTGATCTTCGCAGCAACCGGAAGACTCACCGGCATTTCAATCTTCATCGCTTCGATCACAAGGATCGGGGAATGCGCTTCCCAAACTTGGTCCGCTGATGCCCGCACGTCGAGCACCAATCCCGGAACCTGCGCCACAATGGGTCCATGATGGGTACGGACGTCGTCGACTTCAAATTGACCGGCAAACGCGATGCGTCGTTGTCCCACACTTTCGATCTCTCGCTCAAAAGAAAGACAGATCTCGAACCGGTTGATCCAGCCGGTTGCATAAACCTTACCGTTCTCTTTCACGCGAAAGTGCCCGCCGACTCGCACCAAACCTTGCGGGGAATACGTCCCGTGTATTTTCTCGTTTGCCGCAAACTCGAGCAGCAATTCTACAGGAGGCCGCTGATTCACTACTGAGGACTCTCCACGTTGAACGAACATCTCGGAACAAAACTTCTTTCCCCAAAACACCAGGTCGCCGTCCAGACGCTCCGATGGCGCAACAGGATGAGCATCGATCCAGCGTGTGTGGATTTTATTCTCGAAATAGTCAGGATGGGCAAGCACCGATCGGAGGAAATAACGGTTTGTCAGGATTCCACCTACCGCCATTCCATCTAATGTATTCGTAAGATTTCTGATCGCTTCTTCTCTATCTGTTCCCTTGCAAATCACCTTTGCAAACAGTGAATCGTATTCCTGAGGAATCACATCTCCGGCTTCAAAACCGGTATCCACTCGCAGATCGGAACAGTTTGGAACACTCCATTCCGTGATGGGGCCCGGAGTCGGCAAAAAATGATGGGCTGGATCTTCCGCGCAGAGCCGCAGCTCAATCGCATGACCGTTTGGGTTCCGGGGAATCTCCAATATTTCCTCGCCCCGCGCGATCCGCAATTGCAACTCAACAAGATCAATACCCCACGTCATCTCGGTCACCGGATGTTCCACCTGCAATCTCGCATTCAGCTCCATAAAATAATATTCCCATGATCCCTGCGCATCTTTCTGCGCTAGAAATTCAATCGTTCCCGCATTGGAATAATGAACGACTGACGCAAGAGCTTTCGCGGAATCGATGATCCGGGTTCTGGTTTCAACATCCAGAATGGCGGCAGGCGCTTCCTCAATCACCTTCTGGTTTCTGCGCTGCAGCGTACAATCGCGTTCTCCAAACGCAAACAGGTGACCATGTTCGTCTCCCAGGATCTGGACCTCGATATGGCGAGGACGCTCCAGGAATTTCTCGACAAACACTTCGCCGGCGCCAAACGCCCGCTGAGCCTCAGAACGGGCAGATCGCAAATTCTCGGCAAACTGCGATGCATCGCGAACAACCCGCTGGCCGCGCCCGCCTCCCCCGTGCGAGGCTTTGATCAATACCGGCAATCCGATTTCACTCAGAATCTGCCGAACTTCTTCCGCATCCGGTTCTTCACTCAAGCTTCTCCAGGGCGCGACGGGAACACCGGCCAAAGCGGCAAGATGTTTGGCTTCCATTTTGCCGCCCAATCTGCGCATCGCATCGGGCTTCGGTCCAACCCAGATCAAACCGGAGGACAATACTCGTTCCGCGAATTCCGGATTCTCCGAAAGAAAGCCATAGCCGGGATGGACCGCACCCGCTCCAAAATCGCGTGCGGTTTGGATCAGTAATTGTTGATTGAGATAGTTGTCCGCCAGATCGCCGGAGGGCAGCCATGAGATCTCGTCCAGTGTGCGCACATGCAGCGTTCGCGAATCCTGAGGCGTGGCGACACCGCACGTCGCGATGTTCATCCGTTGTGCGGTACGGGCGATGCGGCAAGCGATCTCGCCACGATTCGCTACAAACAGTTTTTTCATTGAAACCACAGATGAACACAGATAAACACAGATTTAGGAAAAGGAATATCGGTGTTCATCTGTGTTCATCTGTGGTTACATCCTAAAAAGACCGAAGCGCCCGGAGGAAACGGGACCGCGCGCAATCACCTCCAGACAGATCGTCAGCACCAAACGGGTATCGCGCGGATCAATGACGCCATCATCCCACAATCGCGCCGAACTATAATATGGATGTCCTTCCTTTTCATACTTGGCGCGGATCTCATCAGGATTCGACTTGCCAACGGCGGACAAGACAAAGCCCGCCTGATCCCCGCCCATGACCGATATCCTGGCGTTGGGATACATGAACAGGAAGCGGGGTTGATACGCCCGGCCGCACATCCCATAATTCCCCGCGCCGTAAGATCCGCCCACAATAATCGTGATTTTCGGAACGCTGCAGGTTGCCACAGCAGTGACCATCTTGGCGCCATCTTTGGCGATTCCACCGCTTTCCGCATCCTTCCCTACCATGAATCCGGTGATATTTTGCAAGAACAAAAGCGGGATTTTTCGCTGCTCGCACAACTCGATGAAATGAGTTGCTTTGAGACTGCTGTCGCTGAAAAGAATACCGTTGTTTGCCAGAATCCCAATTGGATAGCCGTTGACATGAGCAGTTCCGCAGATGATGGTGGTCCCGTACAGTTTCTTGAATTCCTGGAACGCTCCCCCATCAATTACACGCAGAATCAGCTCGCGCATATCGAACGGTTGTTTCAGATCCAGCGGCAAAACCCCGGGAATCTCGTCTTGCGAATATCGTGCGTGCTCGCTTCGCGTGGGGATGAGCCATCGTTCCTCTTTCAGGTGGTGTCCATGAAACTGAAGGAGATTTCTCGCCATTTCGATCGCGTGCGTATCGTTCTCCGCATAGTGATCGGCAACGCCGGATTTTCTACAATGAAGATCGGCTCCGCCCAATTCTTCCGCGGTTACATCTTCGCCGGTTGCCGCCTTTACAAGAGGAGGGCCGCCCAGAAAAATCGTGGCTTGATTGCGAACCATGATCGTCTCTTCAGACATCGCGGGCACATAAGCCCCGCCTGCAGTCGACGATCCCATGACAACCGATAATTGTGGAATGCCGGCCGCGGACAGATTCGCAATGTTATAAAAGATGCGGCCAAAGTGATCCCGATCCGGAAACACCTCTGCTTGCATCGGAAGGAACGCGCCACCGGAATCGACGAGGTAGACACAGGGGAGCCGGTTTTCCTTCGCAATCTCTTGGGCGCGAACATGCTTTTTCACAGTCAGCGGATAGTAAGTCCCTCCTTTTACCGTCGCATCATTGGCAATTACCATGACCGGATCACCATGGATCCAGCCGATCCCGGTGACGATGCCGGCCGCCGGCACTTCTTCTTCATACACCTGATACGCCGCCAGAGGAGAAAGTTCCAAAAACGGCTTGTCTTGATCCAATAACAAGCGGATTCGTTCGCGGACGAACAGCTTCCCGCGCTCTTCGTGTTTCTTTCGCGCAGCCTCCGAACCACCTTTCCGAATCCGTTCCACCAGGGTATTCAGTTCTTCTGCCAGCCGCAAATGATGTTGTTTGCTGCGCTGAAACTCGGGACTGTTTGGAGAAATCTCACTTTCGAGAATCATCCTCATTAAGATAACACAACCTTTAGATTCGCCTCACGTTCTGATTTGGGAGCCCCTAAGGTTTGGAGTCTGCGGGCCTCCGTGCCCGCAGGAAGTGAATGATCACTTAAAGGCGGGCAGGGACGCCCGCCGGCTCCAAAATCCAGGGATTTTTTCAAAGCAAGCTTCAATGCTACTATCTAAAATCATGGAAATAGCGACACGCGACTATCTGGATTCCATCATCTCCAACATGATCGACACGCTGGTAGTAGTCGATCCGGATGGAATGATCAAGACTGTAAATCCGGCCATCTTGAACCTTCTGGAATATTTTGAGGAAGAGCTGCTCGGACGTCCGATGGGAATTCTGTTGGAAGAGGAAGATATGTTCTTTACGCTTCGCGGGTTGATCGAAGCGGGATCGGTACATGAATTTGAGCTTGCCTACGTAACCAAACATGGCCGGACGATTCCAATGAGCTGTTCGGGCAGTGTGGTTGCAGACTCGAATGGGATCGTTCAGGGAATCGTATGCATCGCCAAGGACATTACCGAACGCAAACAAGCGGAGCAGGCGTTGCAAGAAAGTGAAGAACGTTTCCGCAGCCTTTTTCAAAATATTCCGATCGGTGTTTACCGGATGACTTCCGGAGGCAAAATTGTCAATGCGAATCCCGCCTTGTTGAAGATGCTCGGCTACAAGACGCTGGAGGAAGCGGCCACATATACATTTGAGCCGGATTCAAGAATCGATTTCGATGCGCTGATCCAACGCGACGGAAAAATCATGGGGCTGGAATCGGTCTGGAAGAGGCGGGACAATTCGCTGCTTCATGTCAGCGAGAACGCGCAAATCATCCGGTCCCCTGAGGGAGAAGTGCTTCATTACGAAGGGACCGTAGAAGATATCACCGAACGAAAACGCATCGAACAAACCAAGAATGAATTTATTTCGATCGTATCGCATGAGCTTCGCGTTCCATTGACTTCCATTCGAGGTTCGCTGGAATGGACCATCGACAAATTTGCGGATCAACTTCCGGAAAAAGCGCGAAAAATGATTGAAATCGCTTCCCGCAGCAGCGAACGAATGGTGCGTTTGATCAACGACATGCTCGACATCGACAAAATCGAATCCGGTAGAGTGCAACTGGATCTAAAGGAAGTGGATCTCATCCCATTGCTGGAACAAATCACAGAAGCAAACCAGGCGTATGGCGCGCAATTTGGTGTGACGTTCGCAGTACATTGCGATCTCGATTCCGCTCACGTATTGGCCGATGGAGACCGCATCATGCAAGTGATGACAAATCTGCTTTCAAACGCCGCCAAGTTTTCTCCCCCAAATGAGACTGTGATGGTTACCATTTCCCGCTCCGGTGAAAATATCCGCGTATCCGTTGCCGATCAGGGACCCGGCATCCCGGAAAAATTCAGATCGAGAATCTTCCAGAAATTTGCGCAAGGCTACACCACCGGCATAAGACAGAAAACGGGAACCGGGTTGGGTTTGAACATCTCGAAGGCCATCATCGAAAGACATAGCGGACAGATCTGGTTTGACACGGAGACAGGCCGCGGCGCTACATTCCACTTCGAACTCCCCGAGTGGAAGGATTAGGAATTTCACCACGAAGAACACGAAGCGGAAAAAGAATTGTCTTCGTGAACTTCGTGCCCTTCGTGGGTTTAAATTCCTTTCTGATTGTCTGGAAAACGCGCGTTAAAGCGCGCAGAAGTCCCTTTCATTCCTATTTGCGGCACGTTCGCGTCAAAGTTGTTTACGCCATTCACCCAATCAACTATTCTGTCTGTGGAAACGAAAGCATCTACTCCTCACAAGGTTTCCTAAGCCCCCTGACTGCATCTCAGGGGGCTTCTCTATTTATTGCGGATTGTGAATTTCGGATTGCGGAATTGAACTTTCATATTCCTTATCTCCGTTTTTATCTCCCCATCCCCTCCATAAAATCGTTCCGGTAATTCGCCCGCTCAGGCCAAGATTAGGCCGTTTCGTGACCCGGGCATTCGGAAAGCGGTTTCCATGGATTAAGATTACATTACAACTTCAGGATCAACGGTCCCGGTTTCTCGAGAGAGAATCATCATAATCTAAGACATTCATTCTAATCTATAGAGTCTAATCCAATTATATGAATCGCCTCGGACGGGCCGGCGGTCCAGGCGACGCCCCGGAGCGAACTTAACTACTGCAAATTCAATTACATACAGGCGACAACTCTTCATTCGTGGAGTGGCACAACACTTGCTGTATTGGAGGTGTATTTTGGCGGCACGCCTGAAGCGAGCCGTTTCTTCTAATCGTTTACAGTAACAACCTGATTTAGGAGGGTGTGAATGTACAGAAAGATCGCAGTGTGTCTGCTTCTGGCAGCTGGTATTTTTGCCGGGCAGGCGCTCGCACAAACCGCGTTCAATACCGGATCCATTTATGGAAAGGCAGTGGACGCAAACGGCCCCCTACCCGGCGTAACGGTAACTCTGGAAGCTGAAGGCTCGGCTCCCAAAACCGCTACAACCGGGCCAGGAGGCTCGTACCGATTTACGGGATTAGTTCCCAGTTCCTATTCTCTCACCTTTTCACTGCAAGGTTACACCGAACTCCGCCAGGAGGACGTGAACCTGACTGCAGGTCAAACGGTCAATCTTGAAGTTACCATGAAACAGACCCAGGAAGAAGTGGTCGTGGTTTCGGCGTTGGGAGCTGTAGTGGATACGAAAAAGACCAGCACTTCCTCGTCTTATGGTGAAGAATACCTGACCAATGTTCCTTCAGCGCGCGATCCGTGGGTCATTTTGGATCAGACACCCGGAGTGGAAGTCGACCGCGTGAATGTGGGCGGCAACCAATCGGGACAACAATCGATCTTTTTTGCTCGCGGCGGCGGTTCTGCAGAAAACGGTTGGAGCTACGATGGCGTAGACATTACCGATCCTGCCGCACAGGGAGCAACGCCGGGTTATTTTGATTTCGATTCGTTTCAGGAAATCCAGATCACTACAGGTGGTCAGGATCCTGCGATCGGAACCGGCGGTGTCGTGGTAAGTTTTATTACCAAACGCGGCACAAATTCCTGGTCCGGTCAGGCTTCCGGTTATTTCGATAACTCGGATCTGCAAAGTGACAATCTGGATGCGGAACTGGACGCACAGAACTTTGCCGTACCGAATAACGTCGATCAGGTATATGAGTACGGTGGCGATCTCGGCGGTCCCATTGTAAAAGACAAAGCATGGGCTTGGGGCGCTTATCGCAAACAGGATATTCAGACAGTCACCGCCCTGGTGCGTCTGCATGACCAGGCCAACCCGCTTCTCAATGGCACACTGTCGGGCGGAGCCCCGCAACACATTATCCTGGAAGATGTGAATGCGAAGTTCAACGTTTCGTACAATACGGCAAATGAAGGTAGTTTCCAGTGGCTGTACGGCAATAAAGACTTCGATGGCCGATTCAATTTTCCTCCCAATCAGCAATCTGCTGATACTACCTGGGAGCAGCATGGACCGACCAAGATGTTGAAAGCTGAACACTCCTGGATTCCAAATGCAAATCTGTTCCTGGATGGAAAATTTGCGTGGGTGAAAAACGATTTTACGCTCGATCCGTTGTCAGGAATCGGGTTTGATGCGCAGCCAATCCTGCGGTTGAACAACGATTTCTTCCTGGAAAACGGATTTGTGTTCTACCACACGTTTAGAACCCAGTACAATCTTTCGGAAGACACCAACTACTTTGTACAAAACAAGTGGGGTGGTGATCACGAATTGAAGTTCGGATTTGCATACAAGCAAGCCTCTGTTACCACATCCTGCCAGTATGGTGGCGACACCATCCTGTATGATTTTGCAGGAGCTCGCGGTGACGTAAGCGCGGGATTCGGACTTGCGAAACTACGCTATCTCATCAATGCCCTCTATGATATCGATAGTCTCGGTATCTATGCAGGGGATACGTGGCGTATGGATCGTCTGACATTGAACCTCGGACTTCGTTTCGATCGTTCCACAACAAACGCCAAAGGTTCCGCTGCGCCATCAAACGCGATTGCGCCGGATCTGCTGCCTGCGTTGAGCTTCCCCGGCGGGGACGGTGCCACGTTTAATAACTGGTCTCCACGCCTGGGCGCTACATATGATGTAGCGGGAGATGGAAAGACGATCATCCGCGGTAACTATGCGCGGTTCTACAGCCCGGTAGGTCCTACACCTGCCAACTTCATCAACCCGATCGGCGCGTGCGTCGGTTGTTATGCAGGGTTGTATGTTTATTACTATGATGCAAACGGCGACGGCACCGTCACCCGTGACGAATTGCTCGATAGCCAGTACGGCATCTATTCCACGATCGGCGGATTGTTCGTTAGCGATCCGCAAAGAACTGTAAATGAACACGGTTCTTTCCGCTCCATCGATGGCGATTTCAACGGCGAACGGACCCAGGAATATCTTGCAGGTTTCGAACGTCAACTGGGAGAAACGATGTCCTTCTCGGCTTCGTATATCCACAGAGACTACGATCAATTGCAGGATGCCTACATTCCGGGACTTACTTCCTCGAATTTCACATGCGCCCCGTTAACTGTCACCAACCCGGTCAGCGGTGAATCGTTTACAACCAACCTCTGCGATACTCCAGGAGTCATCGACCGGCTGGTGTTGTTGAATACACAGAACCGGAACCGCACCTACAATGGATTGGAACTGTCATTCAACAAGAGAATGGCAAACAACTGGTTGCTCCGCGTCAGCGGGAACATTGGCGATCAGAAGATCCATTATGACGATGACGGTACAACCTTTGGAGGCTCGTTCCAGAATCCGACCAACATTCCCAACGAGAACAATACCTGGTGGGCGGAACAGTCCAACGGGAGTGGCGCCGGCGGCGTGTTTTCCGGCTCGCGCTGGAGTTTCAAAGTCAGCGGCGCATATCAATTGCCCTGGGATTTGAATCTGGGCGCTTACTTGAAGGTGATCGATGGAAACATCGTGCCGATTATCCGCAGACTCAGCTTCCATAACTACACCAACGGCGCATTTAACGTGCTGCTGGCTCCAAACGATCAAGAACGGCTCAAAACTCTGAAGTATTTGGATCTCAGAGTGGAGAAAGGTTTTGCGGTCGGCGCGTATGGAAAGCTGTCCGTAGTGGCGGATATTTTCAACTCGCTCAACGACAACACTGCGCTCCGGATCGAACGGCGCGCAAATACATTCCAGTTCCGCGAAGCTCAGGAAATCATCAGCCCCAGAATCGTAAGATTCGGCGTGCGATACAACTTCTGAGTTATTGCCCCCAAAGCCTCCAGGACCGCGTGGTCCTGGAGGCTTTTTCTATTCTCCCTGTGCTATTGATGTCTTTATCCATCATAAAATCATATTACACTAGCTAATGATTGTTATTTACATCATTACATGATTTCTTGTTTAAGATGGCTATAATCATCTTTGACTGGTATAATCAAGTATAAAGATGGCTTTAGACTACAAAACGGATGTCGAGATCTTGCGGGAGATTGGCGTGCGGCTTCGCACCTACCGGCTGCAGCTAAACCTGTCGCAGGCGGAGCTTGCGACCCTAGCAGGCATGAATCGAACTACGATCCGGGATGTTGAGGCGGGCAAGGATTGGCAGTTCTCCACGTTTGTAAAGATTCTGCGCGCACTGGGACGTCTGGAGAATCTGAATGTCTTATTGCCCGCACCACCGGTATCGCCCATTCAATTGCTGAAACGCCAGGGAAAACCGCGTCAACGCGCAAGGAAGCGCATGGATGGCTAGCTCGCTCGCGCAGGTATGGCTATGGAACAAGTTTGTCGGCGCCGTTGCAGAAGAAGAGGATGGAAGAATCACCTTTGAATATGACGACGCCTTTCGCAAGAGTGGTCTGGAAATTTCGCCACGCAGGTTGCCTCTCAGTCTGCGCGGGCCGGTGACTTTTCCCGAATTGCATAGAATTGAGGCATTTGCAGGATTGCCGGGTGTGTTGGCGGACTCGCTGCCGGACCGCTTCGGCAATGCCATCATCAAGAAGTATTTCGAGGTTCGCGGTCAGCCGGAAAACGCAATGAGTCCGGTACAAAAGCTGCTTTATATCGGCAAGCGCGCTCTGGGCGCGCTCGAGTTTCAGCCCGCGATTCCGGGCGGGGCATCGACAAAGGAGCGCCAGTCGCTTGAAATTGCCGACCTGGTCAAACAGGCGCGCAGCCTTCTGGAAGGAAAGACCGATGTTGCTCTGCGAGAAATCATGCACGTGGGCTCTTCCGCCGGCGGCGCCCGCCCCAAGGCAGTTATTCTTTGGAACCGCGAAAAAGGAGAAGTGCGCTCGGACTTTACACAGCCCCGGCCGGGAGAGGAGCACTGGATCATCAAGTTTGATGGTGTCGGCGAGCTCGATGCTCCAAATCCAAAGCCTCAGCCTTACAACCGCATCGAGTACGTGTACTCACTGATGGCAAAGGAAGCCGGAATTGAGATGGAGCAGACACATCTGTTGACTCAACAGCAATATGCGCATTTTATGGTCAGGCGCTTTGATCGCGACGGCAGAAAAAAACTGCATCAGCACAGCCTCGGTGGATTGGAGCACGCAGATTACAATGCACCCGGCTCCTATTCATATGAGCAATTTCTTCGCATCATTCTTGAAATGAGACTTGGCTATCCTTCATTGGAGCAGGCATTCCGCCGTATTTGTTTCAACATCATGTCTGTCAATCAAGATGATCACGTAAAGAATATCGCCTTCCTGATGGATGATGCTGGAAACTGGCGGCTGGCGCCCGCGTATGACTTGACGCACTCCCGCGGCTCCGGATACACGCGCCAGCATCAGATGACCCTTGGCGGCAAACGCGATGGATTCAAACTCAAAGATTTGCTCAACACCGGAAAACAGTTCGGTATCAAGAGTGACGGCATGGAGGTGATCGAAACAATTCACGCAGCGCTGATGAATTGGAATCAGCATGCGATCGAGTGGGACGTTCCTAGAAAGGACATGGCCCTGATCAAATCCCAATTTCGGCTAAAATGAACGATTCTATGTCGCACGCTCACGACCGGATTGTCCTGGCCATAAACGGATGTTTCTCCCGGAATCTAACGCCGGCGTTACCAACCGAATCGAATCTTTCTTACTCGCTTCGAACCTTGTGTTACAGTGCACAAGAATCACGATGTGTGGAATACCGTTTGCAGAATCGAGAAGTCGTCTTCGAATGCTTCCGATCCCTGCAGAGTACACATCTTCCGATAGATGGAATCAATCGCTTCGTTCGGATCCTCTTTCGAGAGCATCGCGATAAAATCGTCGCGATCCAGCATGTTTCCATCCGGCTGATTGACTTCATATACACCGTCGCTGTAAACGTACATTTCTGCATAGGGTCCAAGATCTACAACCGCGCCTTTGAATTGGATCCCCGGAAGAGCCCCAACCACCAGATTTGGAGTCATTAATTGAACTAGTTGCGCGTTCTCCCGGGAACTGCCGGTAATCAGCACAGCGGGCGGATGCCCGCCGCTTGCATAGGCAAGCTGACGCGTGCTCCGGTTGAACACTCCATACCACATCGTGAAATACATCCGGTTGTTGTTGGCCATCGGGAACGCCTCATTCAGCGCCGTCAAGACCCGTGCAGGATCGTGAAAGTCGGTGGCAGGCAAGCTTTGCGAACGCAGAACGTTGATTACCGATACGGACAGCAATGCCGCCCCTACGCCATGCCCGCAAACATCCAGCAGGTAAATCGCAAAATGTTCTTGATCCAGCCAGTGATATCCAAACGAATCTCCACCCAGTTGTGTAGATGGAATGAATTTCCATGTTGTCCGGATTGCTCCTTCCAGCGGGGATGGAATCAGTGAACGGACGTATTCTGCTGCCTCTGCCAGCTCACGTGCAAGCTGCTGCTGACTCTTCAACAACGCACTGTATGCTTCATTGCGTTCCAGCAAATGGATGTACGCGCGGGAATGATACCGGATGCGCGCGATCAACTCGATCCTATCTGGAAGTTTTACCAGATAATCGTTTGCGCCCAGCGAAAAGGCTTCCGCTTTTGTAAGCGGCTCTTCCTTTGTTGATAAGACGATCAGTGGAATATCGTGTGTCCCCGGGTTTTCCCGAAGGTGACGAACCAGTGTCAGCCCATCCATTTGTGGCATGACAAGATCTTGCAGAATCACGGTCGGCAAGACTTCCGATGCTGTTTGAATCGCATTCAATGGATCACTGCAATAGTGAAACCGGATGTCCTTTTCACCTGCCAGCATTCGACGCACCGCTTCTCCAATGATAGCCTGATCGTCTACGAGCAGAACTGTGATCTGATGTTCGGCTGATGTTTCATTCACGACATTCATTTCTGCAGGCAAGATGCCTGCGACCCATAATGCAGGCGGGACGCCTGCGCTCCAAATTCGATTATAAAGTACTTTTTCTCAGGAGAACCGAAGGAATCATATCACTTGCCAGGATATCTACAGCGGCATCCAGTTCCGCCGCTGCTTTGGGCATTCCGTAAACGATGCTGGTTTTCTGATCCTGTGCAATCGTGTACCAACCGGAACGCCGAAGCGCAAGAAGTCCTTCCGCACCATCTCTTCCCATTCCCGTGAGTAAGGCCGCAATTCCGCGACCACGATGATGGCTCGCGATACTCTGAAAAAAAACATCCACAGAAGGGCGGTGGGCGAGATCCTTTGGCTCATCGCTATAGGTCAATGTACCGTCCGCATCCAGTAACAGGTGACCTTTGGGATCAGCAATGAGAACGGTTCCGGGAGACGGACGATCTCCCTGTGAAGCGATTCGGACTTTCAACGAAGTTAGACCCGCCAGCCATTCCGCCAGACCGGGGGCAAACTCTGCGTCGATGTGTTGAACCACGACAATCCCTGTCGGAAATGTTTGTGGTAACGCTTCCAGAATCTTTGCAACCACCAGCGGACCACCTGTGGAAGCTCCGATCGCAACAAAGGGAGGCAACACATTCCCACGCGCAGGAGCTGTCGCAACAAACTTGTGTCGCACCGCCGGATGTATCCCGATCAGCTTTGAGATGGTCGAAATCTTCTTCAACAGCGCGTCCGCCCCTTCTGCCATTCCCGAAATCCCTAAAACAGGCGTATTGACGGCATCCAGTGCCCCATGGCCAAGAGCATCGAATACTTTAGAAGCGTTTCCGCTTACGGTAGCTGTCACCACCAGAATTGCGCAGGGCGATTCCAGCATGATCCGGCGCGTCGCTTCGACTCCATCCATGACCGGCATCAGCAAATCCATCAAAATGAGATCCGGTATGTCTGAGGCACATTTGCGAACCGCTTCTTCTCCGTTGTAAGCAATCCAGGCAATCTGATATTCGGAAACGCCGGTGACTGTTCGCCGAAGCGCCTCCACTGCCATTTTCATGTCGTTGACGATCGCAATTCGCATTTCACAAAATCCCGGGATTGGAGTTGCGGGGCCTCCGTGCCCCGCAGTACGTGTTGGATTCACGTTTCCGCGGGCAGGGACGCCCGCGGTCTCCAAAATGGTTTGTATGGCTTCTAAACATATGGTTCGCCGATCAAGCTTGACACGGCACCGATCAGAGTATCTTCGTGAATGTTTCCTTTTGTAATATAGAGATTTGCTCCCGCGTGTATCCCCTTCTTCCGGTCTTCCTCACGATCTTTGTAGGAAACAATGATGACTGGTAACTCTCTTAACCGGGGGTCCTCGCGGATGCGCAGTACGAGTTCGACACCGTTCATGCGAGGCATGTCCATATCTGTCAGCACCAGATCGAAATTGCGCGCGCGAACCGCATTCCAGCCGTCCATTCCGTTTACGGCTATATCGACTGCGTAGCCGCGGCTTTCCAGCAAACGCCGTTCGGCTTCACGAACTGCGGGAGAGTCATCCACGATTAGAATTCTCTTTCGCTTGGTCTTGCCTGGGGCAACAGCTTGGGCTACCGGAGAAACGGTGCGCGCGTGTCCTCCGCGCAACCGGTGATCGATGGAACGAACAAAGTCCTGGACATCCACAATGAGAGCCACAGCGCCGTCTTCCAGAATTGTTGCAGCATGGATGTCCTGTAATTTTCCAAGCCGCTGGTCCATCGGCCGGACAACCAGATCCTTTTGACCGACAAAGCGGTCGACACGAAGAGCGAACCGGTTGAGCAGGTCGCTGATGATAATCACTGCTGCATCACCCGGCTCCAGGCTCCATCCCTCCAGTTCAAGAACTTCCTGCGCCAGAATCATTTCGATTTCCTCGCCTTCGTGAACCAAGAATTGCCTTCCTTCCTTTCTCCTGATCTCCTCTTGCAGAACGATGCGTGTCCGGTCGACACGGGAAAGCGGAAATGCGTACGGCTCACCCGCAATTTCCACCAGTAATGCCCGCATGACGGAAAGTGTGAGAGGTAAATCCAGATAAAATGTCATTCCCTTTCCGGGCTGTGCAGCAATCCTGACGGTTCCACCGACTTCAGCAACCGAGTTGTACACGACATCCAGTCCGACACCGCGTCCGGAAATTTCCGTTACACGATCGGATGTCGAAAATCCCGGCAGGAACAAGAATTCCAGCATTTCCTGTTGCGTCAGATTGTTTGCAATCTCAGGAGAGACAAGCCCCTTCAGTAATAGCTTTTCGCGCAATTGATCAAACTCGATTCCGCGTCCGTCGTCCGAAACCGTAACCTGCAGCATCCCCGCGCGGTGATGCGCCTGTAGTCCGAGCAATCCTTCCGGATTCTTCCCGGCGGCCTCGCGTTCTTCCGGGGATTCCATCCCATGATCCAGCGCGTTTCGCAGCAAGTGATTTAGAGGAGCTTCCAGCTTTTCCAGAATGTCTCGATCCACCTTTGTGGCTTTTCCGGTAATTTCAAGCCGGACTCTCTTTTTTAACGTTCGCGCAAGATCACGTACCATGCGTGGAAACGCGGTGACTCCTTCCCCGAATGGACGCATCCTGCTTGCGAGAGCTTCCCGGTACAGACGATCGCTCAGCGTGGACGAGCGCCGAGAAAGCGTTTCCATGTCGGACAACCGGTCGGACACGCCCTGCCGCAGTTCCTCCATTTTTTGGCGCAGATCGACCAGGTGCTGCCGGGCTGCATGGTTCTCCTTCATTCCTTCTAATGAGTTCGTAAGGCGCTCGAGACTTCCGGCAAGTCCCGTTTCTGCGCTTTTTAGTTGCCGGAGCGACATCAGATAAGGCTCAAGTGCCCCAGCCGCAATCATCGCTTCTCCCGCCAGCGCCATCAAACGATTTAGATTTCCAGCATCCACACGAACAGTCTGCTCCGAAAATGTGGAATGACGGCCCTCCGTGCCCGGCTGCATCGGGATGTCTTCTGGCGCGAAGTTGGCGGGCAGGGACGCCCGCTTCTCCAGATGAGGGGTTTTGAGCCGACGCGCCGGAAGTGATCGCCCCGACTGCGGAGATGCATTGCGTAATTTCCGGGATGTTGGCAGCCTGCCATTCCTGCAGATCCGCTTCATTCACGCCGGCCATTCGTCCGAGCAGATCGACGCAGGACAGTAAAACGTCCATGTGATCCGGCCGTAGTCCTACCTTGCCCGACTGTGCTGCAACAAAGCAATCCTCCAGCGCGTGGGCTACTCTGACACCGGAATCAAACTGCACAATGCGGGCCGCTCCTTTGATGGAATGTGCGGCCCGCATCAAAGATTCCAGAAGTGACTTTGAGGACGGGTCGCGTTCTAGATCGAGCAAACTCGCATTCAGCACAGCAACATGGGTCTCCACTTCCGCGCGAAAGAGATCCATCATTGAAAAATTGCTCAGATCATCCGCGCTCATCAAGACTCCGATCCAGAAGGGCGAAAAAAGCGTTCTCGTCCAAACACTGCACTGTTTTTCCTTCCATTTGAAAGATCCCTTTTACAGGTTCCATTCCGGGAATCGACTGTACATCCTGTCGTCTTACACGATAAACTGACTGCACTTCATCCACAGGAAACGCCCAGCAACGCTGATCCTTTTGCACCAGAACCGTTCGCGGATAACCGGACCCTTTCTGATCACCCCCCTGCGCGTTAATCCCAAGCAGTTTCCGAAGGGATACGCAAAGATGAATTTCTCCGCGGATATTCACAAGTCCGAGAAGTACGTCGCCGCTGCGTCGCGGAAGCGTTCGAGGCTTTCTGGTTTCTGTAATTTCTGCGCAATCACCCGCGGGAAGGCCAAACCAATCATTTCCGAGCCGAAATACAACCATCGGTAGATTTCCGGGAGCCTCCTGCTTCCAGGCCAACGCCTTTTTCAATTCCATCCGATATTCATCGGATAGCGTGCGATCGAGAAAACTGCGGGCCGTCTCCTCATATACGGGACAATTTTTGCAATGCGCATAGACCACAATTTCCCGGCAGGAACAATCGCCGTAGACGCCGATGTGATTCCAGCAATCAGTAATCCCTTGAGCGGCCATTGGATTCTTCATGACTTCACCCGCTTTTTGTGAACAAACGCTCTGAATGGCTGGATCGACTCAAACGCGGACGAAAGCATCACACCGGCCTCCGCATGTCCCGTAAAGATCAATCCATCCGGTTTCAAAAACTCATCCAAAATACAAATTGCCTTTTTTCGCGCATCTCTTGAAAAATAGATCAAAAGATTGCGGCAAAAAATGATGTCATACGCCTTGATCGACGTGCGGGACTCCAGTAAATTTCCGTACGCGAATCTGACTGCATTCCGGACCTCAGGATTCAATCGATACGCATCGGCCATCGTTTTAAAATATCGATTTCGAAACAGCAAATCGCTTCCGCGAAAAGAATTTCTGCCGTATACCCCGGCCACCGCTTTTTGAAGCGCTCGCCGACTGATGTCGATTGCATCGATCCGGAATCGATCCGGCGCAAATCCGGCATCCAGGAAAGTCATCGCGATCGAGTATGGCTCTTCACCCGAAGCGCAGGGCAAACTCAAAATCCGGACCGGACCGCGGCGCTCCGGCCAATCTCCGGCAAACCGTCTCAAATAATGATACGGTTCGCGATCACGAAAAAACCATGTCTCCGGAACAATCACATCTTCCACAAATGCATCCCACTCTTCTTTCGAATTTTGAAGAAGACCGCGATACCGAGATATATCTTGCAAGCCCAACTCGACCATGCGATTCCTTACGGCATTTTCGATTCCACGCCATCCTACGGAAGCCGGATCCATTCCAATCCTGCCTTGCAGCAGACATTCAATCGCGTTCTGTTGATCCGGTTCCATCGATACTAAAACTGCATCGTTAACGGTTTGTAACGCCCGCCTCCGGCGGGCCCTCCCCTGAATCAACCGGTCTTCGCGGTTCGTGGAAGCTCGAATTACTTTACTGCATACATTCCATTGCGATTGCCACCAAGTCTTGCACAAGCCAGCTTTGACCGGATTCTCCAAGATGTAAACGAGGACCCTCCCAACTCCTTTATCCAGATATCTTTGAACCCTGGCGCTCTCGAGATATTTGAGGCGCATTTTCTCCTGATAGCTCGGGTTACCAGCCCGTTTATTCGCAAGTTCCAGCCTTGCCTGGCGTTCTGCCTTGATCTGTTTCAAAACTTCCTGAGGTAATGTTCCAGCCAAACGAAACGTAACAAAATAGGTTGAGTCCGGCACTTCTAAATGTGGAAGATAACCTCGATCACGGTATGCCACAGGATCGACCTCCACAACTCTAAGAGTTGACTAGACTATTCAGATTTCAAAGGGCCCGCCGGAGGCGGGCGTTACAAACCGGTTCAAGAGACTGTAAAACGGGAAACTTCCTCCTGTAAATTTTGCGCTGCCTGGTTGAGCTGCTGTACAACCCGGTTCAGCTCCCGCACGGATTGAGTTGTCTGGTGCGCAGCCTCATTCAAGTATGTCATCGCCTCAGCGATCTGTTCCGCACTGATCGACTGCGACTGCACACCTTCGTTCACAGTTTCGAAACGTGGTGTCACAGTTTGCACCTGCTCAATGATCTGGGTGAACTGGCGGCTCACTCCCCGCACCTTCTCTGCCCTGCCCCGCACTTCCCTGGCAAACTTTTCCGCGCTCAGAACTCCTGCCGAAACAGAAGACTGCATTTCACTGATGATCCTCTCAATGTCCTGCGCCGAAAGAGCGGATTGATCCGCAAGCCGCCGGATTTCAGATGCAACCACGGAGAACCCCCGGCCCAAATCTCCCGCCTTCTCCGCTTCAATCGCCGCATTCAAAGATAACAGATTGGTCTGATCCGCCACGCGAGCAATGACCGTAATCACCGCGCCGATATTTCCCGCTTTTTCCTTCAATCCCGACAATTTCGCAGAAATCGTAACGGCCGCATCCACCAGCTCATGCATCGCAGCCTCCATCTCCGACACGGCGTTCTCACCGGATCTCGCCAGCGAAGCCGTTTCCTCAGCAACGCGCGCAATTTCCTGCACCGTTTCCACAAGAACCCGCGATCTGGAAGAGATCTCGGAAGAAGTGGCTACTACTTCCTGTGTGGCAGCCGCTTGTTCGGTAACCGTAACCTCTAATTGTTTAGAGGCCCCCGCTATTTGTGAGGAGGAAGCGGTTACATCTTCAGACGCGCCTTTGACTCCACGAACCAAATTCACAAGATTCGACGTCATCTTAAAAAAGCCGGACCACAGGATGCTGACTTCATCTTTCGAATCAGGAACGGCTGTTCCGGTTTCTCTAGTTCTCAGATCTCCAGCAGATACCTGTCTGGCAAATCGTGTAAGCCCGGTGATCGGCTGAGAGATCGAACGTGCGACAGCTCCAGCAATCAGCACCACCAGAATCAGTACCCCGGCGGCGGAATACAATACGGCATTTCGCTGACGTGTGATCCGCGCAAAAGCCTCAGCGATGTCCAGTTTTACAACCAGCCCCCACCGGAACGAAGGAAGATATCTCCATACGACGATTACCTGTTTCCCTCTGTAATCGACAGTTCGGCCGAAACCTTTGGAACCGCGGACAGCCCGCTGCATCCCAAGCGAGCTGGATCCACCGATTGGGATCTTCCTCTTGAAAGCCGCGGAAGGATCATGCCGGAGCGGCGTCACAAATAGAATTTCACCCCCCTGGATGGCGCCGATCAAAGTCTCACCCGTTTCTCCCAATCCGGTGTAATCATTCACAATCCTTGTGATTTGGCCTGTATTCAGTGCGAGTACAACAGATCCAAGAACCACCCCTTCCTGAAGCACCGGTGCTGCGATAAACGCAATCGGGGTTTCAGAGGTAGAGTCTGTTTGAAAGTCAGAAACTTCCGTTTCCATCAACGTCTCCGCACGATCAAACACACCGGCCAATACCGGATCTTGGGTAGAAGCGTTGTGCAGATTGACTCCCGTCCTTCCCTTGACTGAAAAAACGATATCGCCGGCAGCAGAAATCAGAATCACATCATCGTAATCCAGTTGTTCGGTATAAAGCCTGAGGAAGGGGCCGAACGCCTGATCCGCCGCCGCATACCCCGCGGAACCTGCGCCTCCACTCTTGATTGCGTCTCCAAATGCTGTTAGAGCTCCGCGGACATTCTGGGTGCGCGAAAGGGCAGTTACATCACGGCTACGTTCAGCCGCGTAAGCTTCCAGCGCCTGCGCCTTTGCATTTGCAAAAGTCATCAGATAGTCATGCAGGACCGATTCGAGAGCCCTTCTGGATGTTGTGTAAGTCAAATAAAGCGCAATGGCCAGGGGAATCAGCGCGATCATCAAAAACCAGATTAGCAGCCGCGCTCGAATGGTGAGCTTGCGCGCTTTGATCGGTCTCCGGCGGTCAGAGACAGCCGCCGCTCCTGTTTTTATTTTTTCGCCGCTCTCCATATTCAATTGCCCGGATTCGCCCATTTTTTTCCCCAGCTCAAATAGAGATTTGCCAGAAATGAATCCCAGTTCGCGCGTGATCGGAACACGGGATAGGGAACCGGACGAACGGGCCTTCCCGAATTCCACACAATATCAAACTGACCATCGTCGCGGATCCGGCCGATCCGGACGCTTTTCCAGGTGTGTTGAGTCTCTCCATCTATATATACAATCCCTTCAGGCGCAGTCATGCTCTGATCCTTGATTGCCCGGCGGATCGCCTTCACCTCATCAGTTCCAGCGTCTTCCACCGCCTGCGCCCAGAGATACACTCCAAAATACGCGGCTTCCATCGGATCATCGGTGACGCGGTCGGGGCCGAACTTCTTTCGAAAACTTTGTACAAACTGCGAATTTTCCTCACTCTGGATGCCTTGAAAGTAGTTCCAGGCGGCGTAGTCCCCTGCTATGTCCTGAATCTTCAAACTCCGCAATTCATCTTCCCCGATACTGAACGAAACGACCGGGATTGTTTGTGGAGTAATGCCGGCCTTTCTCAGTTCTTTAAAAAACGCCACGTTGCTGTCTCCATTGATCGTATTGAGAATCACATCCGGTTGCGCTTGAACAATTTTTTGAACGATTCCAGAGACATCCTTACTTCCAAGCAGTAAATATTCTTCACCGGTGATCTCGCCATTCAGGAGGGCAACCTGATCCTTGACGATCGCATTTGCTGTTCGCGGAAACACATAGTCCGAGCCTACCAGAAAGAATCTTTTCCCCAAATGATCGAGGCTCCACTTTACTGCTGGAATAATTTGCTGATTGGGCGCGGCTCCTGTATAAACGATATTCGGAGATCTTTCGAGGCCTTCATATTGGACTGGATAAAAAAGAAGATGATCCAGCCTCTCCACCACGGGTTTGACGGTTTTCCGGCTGGCTGAGGTCCAACAACCAAATAGCGTACACACTCGTTCTTCTACAATTAGTTTTTCTGCCTGTAACGCGAAAGTCGGCCAGTCCGAAGCGCCATCCGCGACCGTTGCTTGAATTTTTCTCCCCAGCACGCCGCCTTTCTGATTGAGCTCATCAATGGCAAGTTGGGTTGATTCTGCAACCGAACGTTCACTGATGGACATCGTGCCGGTCATGGAATGAAGAATCCCTACTCGAACCGGTTTTCCCGCGCGAGGTCGAAAAAGAAAAAAACCGAGAAAGAGGATCAGCAGCAGGAAGATACCATATCTTTTTTTCATGAGGGAACTTTGAACCGCGAGACTTCTGTTTGCAGAGTGCGTGCAGCCTCGTTCAGTTCCGCAGTAATCCGGTTGAGCTCGTGCACGGACTGCGCTGTGTGCTGGGCCGCCTCGCTCAAGTAGACCATCGATCCGGTGATCTGTTCTGCCCCTAGAGATTGCGATTCCATTCCCTCGTTGACCGCCCGGAACGATGGGGTCAGTTCCTGGACCTGTGTAATGATTTGCGACAGTTGATGACTGATCTCTTGAACCGTCTTTTCTGCGCGCCGGACTTCTTCTGAGAATTGCTCCATGCTCAATACACCGGTCGCAACCGCCGTCTGCATCTCCTTGACCATGCGCTCAATATCCAAAGTGGAAACAGCTGTCTGATCGGCGAGACGCCGGATTTCACGCGCAACAACAGAAAATCCCAATCCGAATTCGCCTGCTTTTTCGGCTTCGATCGCGGCATTAAAGGACAACAAATTTGTCTGATCGGCTATCCTCGTAATTGTGTTGATGACACCGTTGATCTTGCCGGTCTTTTCACTAACATCCGCAAAACGCGCAGAGATAAGCGCGGCTGCTTGCACCAGTTTCTGCACGGTCGTTTCAATGCGAATCAATCCTCCCTGTCCGGCTTCTGCAAGTAACCGGGTGTCCTCTGCGACCTTGTGAACATTTTTTACAGTTTCCGCCAGCTCACGGGATATGGAAAAAATCTCTTTTGCTGTGACGACCACCTGGTTTGTGCTTGCCGCCTGTTCCGTGACTGTCGCTTCCAACTGTCTTGCGGCCGCAGCGATCTGAGTAGAAGAGCTGGTCACGTGGATCCCCGAATATTTGACTCCCTGAATCAATGTCAGAAGGTTTGAGATCATTTGAGAGAAACTGGCGGCCAGCACCCCAATCTCATCGCGGGAGTCGGATTCAATTCTTACCCCGAGATTCCCTTTCCCGATTTCCACCGCGGTGCCCTTCAGTTTGGTAATCGGTTTCGAGAGTGAACGTGCGAACAAATAAACCGTTAAAAAACCAAACGCAAGACTGGCGATGCCGACGATCCGGTTAAAAAGATCAAAATCGGATCGCGCCTTTTCAGCCGCAACAACGGAACTGTTTACAAGCCGGTTGATGATCGGTTCAAAGCCGCCGACCGCCCGCCGCATCGTTTCCAGAAGCTCCGTTTCCGCTGACAGAGCGCCGGACGCCACAGTTGAAGGTGAGAGGCCCTCCTTCTTCTTCAGGTCTCTTAACTGGCGGAATGTCTGCTCATAGGTTTCGGTGAGGTTCCGCAGTACTTCGACACTCGCGCGATCCTCTGGCGGCAGATTCACGAGAATTTCTTGAAGATCTTTTTGGAGATTGGTAATTGCGGAACGATAACGTTGCAGATTCCCCGTATCTCCGAATTCGAAAAACCGGGAAGTGCTCAAATCGGATAACAGGAAATCTTTTTCTGCGCGAAGGGCCTGAAGCATATGAACCTGGATGGAAAAGGCAATCCGGCGGATCTCCAAAGCCTTGTCGTGCTTCTTCCAGAAATAACTTCCCGAGGTCATTTCCAGCAAAACGATTACCGCAATGGCTGAAAGACCACCGGCAAGCATCTTGAATAACAGACTCCGATTTCTCAGCCAGTTCATTGAACGATCTCATTTTATACTTTACATCAAATCACCCTGATGCCAGAATAAGTTGGTGAATTTGGATGACGCAGCTTGCGATTCCACTCAAGAACCAGATTGCTGAGATTGAAAGAGTTCACGAAATCGTAGAACAATTCTCGCAGCAACAAGGCTGGGATACTCGTCTTCAGTTCGATCTGAATCTGGCGCTGGAGGAAGTTCTGGCAAACATCATTTCCTATGGATACGATCATGCCGGAGAACATGACATCCTGGTCCGGTTTTCGATTCAAACGGGAGAACTGACCATGGAGATCGAAGATGACGGGCGCGCGTTTAACCCCCTGGATCAGCCTGAGCCCGATCTTGCAATGCCTCTCGAAGAGAGGCAGGCCGGTGGACTGGGTATTTTCCTGCTCCGCAAAGTCATGGATCAGGTTGAATATCGCAGAGAAAATGGAAAGAACATCCTCACGTTGAAAAAGAAATATTGATTAGCACCAAACTGGAGTTGGCGGGCCTCCTTGCCCGCCAAATAGTTTCATGGACAAGGCTCCGGCGGGCAGGGACGCCCGCCGCTCCAGAATAGTTATTTAGTAATGTTGAGGATACTCAAACGTCTTTCTCTCGGGATCATCCTGATTCTTATCGCGTCTGCGATTCTGCTCATTTCCGACTGGAAGCGGCGAAAAGCGGCAGATATCTCACCCGGCGCCAATCCTGCGACGCCCCGGACTTCCGCAGAACCGGCGCGGAGCACAAAGAAATGGAAAGTCCATCTGATCGAATACACGAACGTATTGGATGTGGAGGAATCCGAGAACGGAATCAAGGACGGCTTCCACGAAGCTCGCTTGATCGAAGGAAAGGATTACGTCTGGAACGTCCGGAATGCCCAGGGAGATATGGCGGTGCTGAGTTCCTTAATCGATGCCGCTGTAACCGAAGGGGCTGACATGCTCATGACGATGTCCACTCCGACTTTGCAGATTGCCATCAAACGCGGGGCCGGGAAGCCGGTTGTGTTCACGCTGGTGGCAAGCGCTGTTGCAGCCGGAGCCGGTCGGACGAACGAAGATCATCTTCCGGGGGTAACAGGTGTAGTCACCACCAGCGCCTATGACGAACTGATTTCTGTTTTGCGTGAAACCATGCCTTCGGCCCGGCGTCTCGGCACTTTGTTTGTGCCTTCCGAAACCAATTCCGTTTATAACATGCAACAGATCACCGAAGCCGCAAACAGGGCAGGTATGGAAATCGTTTCCGTTCCTACCAACACAAGCGCCGACGTCCCGGACGCCGCCCTGTCGCTCATGAGCCGTCCTCTGGATGCAGTTTGTCAGATTGCGGGCAATCTGACCGCATCCGCGTTTCCCAGCATTGTGCAAGCCGCGAGGAAAGCGAAGCTTCCGATCTTCGGATTTCAGAGCAGTCAGGCCCATGGAGGCGCATGCGTCGTTGTGGCCCGTGATTATTACGATGGCGGAAGAGAAGCAGCACTCATGGCGGCGCGGGTGATGCGCGGAGAAAATCCTGCTTCGATGCCGTTTACGCCGTTGAGAACGACACGGCTTCTCATCAACTTGAAAGCGGCAAAGTCTTGTGGTCTGATCATTCCCGCTTCGGTCCTTCACAAAGCAACTCATGTGATTCAATAACAGTGGAAATTATCAGAAAGAGTTCCGGTGAAACCGTTGAGTTGAGAATCAATGGGCGTCTGGATGCTTACTGGTCAGCGGACTTCACAAATGAAATGAATGCAGTAATCCGCGAAGGAGCGCACCACATTCGTCTTGATTTATCCGGGCTCGGATATATTAGCTCCGCAGGGATTCGCGTTCTTCTGCAACTCTATCAACAACTCCAGGCCATTCAAGGTTCACTGTCGATCTCGCAACTTTCCAGTCAGGCGCAATCCGTTTTGGATTTGGCAGGACTGAAAGATCTCTTGTACGAAAAACCAGTAGCGGGAACGCCGGTGAAAACGATGCCGGCCGGCCGGATTATGGAGACACCATCGGCAAACATCGAAGTGTTTCCGTTGCGCCAAAACGCTACGTTGCAATGCAATTTGCTTGGAAATCCGGAATTGCTGAACGGTTTCCGTTTTAGCGAGAAAGATACCAGCAAACTTTCTCTTTCCCAGAATCTTTTTGCGGTAGGAGCGGGAGCGTTCGGCTCGGATTTTTCGGAATGCCGCAGCAGGTTTGGTGAATTCCTGGCAGTAGCCGGAGCCGCCGCTTACTTACCGGCGGATGGAACCAATGTCGCCGATTTCCTTGTCGCTTCGGGTCCTTATATCCCGGAAATCACCGTTC
This sequence comes from uncultured bacterium, assembly GCA_963843285.1. Classification (GTDB taxonomy): domain Bacteria; phylum Acidobacteriota; class HRBIN11; order JAKEFK01; family JAKEFK01; genus CAZDDB01. The sequence goes on along the minus strand of CAWJJO010000014.1, from coordinate 1,274 downwards.
TCTATTCCGTGAATTGCGCAGGCGCATTTGCATCTCTGGCCCGTTTTGAATCAAAAAAAGATGCGCGAGCCGTTTCATTTAGTGAATTGGGGGAAGCATGCCTTCAGATTGCCGGATCCGATGCGGCTGGCGTAGTGATCGTTGCGGAAACGGCGGGCTTGATGGGCGCGGCATTGATGCATTCGCCTGCATCCGGACCGCTGCCCGATGCTCCGTTCGCATATCCTGAAGCGCGGGATTGGATTTCGTTCACGACGGAACGCGCGCATGCGAGATGTGTAAGCCTGGCAGCAGGCGTTCTGGATCGCGGAACTGAGGATGGACTCTCAGACTTTATCCGCCCTGCCGGCAGAGGAAAAATACGCAGTCATTTTCACGCAGCAGCGTTTCCATACCGTCCGCTTCAGAAGGGAGTTCTGGAACTCGCCCGTACTGTTTCTACATTATTCGAGGCGGAGACGATTCTGGGTGTGTTGCATTTGTTGCGGGACGATCGCGCGATCGGGGGCGCCGGGGAGAGCGAATTCGTGCGGGGCGCTTGCTGGATCAGTCCGATTTCCGGGGTGAAACGATGACCCTCTTAATCGGAGCGCTTACCATCGGTCTGATTCTGTCTCTTCTGGCACTCGGTGTCCTGATCAGTTTTCGCATTTTCTCGTTTCCCGATATCACGCCGGAAGGATCGATCACTTTCGGCGCTTCGATCGCGGCCATTCTCCTGGTAAGAGGAGTCGGTCCCGTTCTGGCCACCGCAGCCGGTTTTGCAGGAGGAATGGTGTCCGGCGCGGTCACCGGAATTCTCCATACACGATTCAAGATCAATGGATTGCTTGCTGGAATTCTGGTCATGACGGCACTGTATTCCATCAACCTTCATGTCATGGGAAAAAGCAATGTGCCTTTGCTGACAGAAACCACGCTGGCTACGAATGCTGAACAAGTGGCCGAAAGGGTCTTGCCCGGAGCGGTCAGTTTGACGGTACTTGGTTGGGAAGTAGGTCTGCATGATGCGTCTAATCTCATCGGGGCGCTCTTGCTTGTCTTCTTCTTTGGTTGGATGCTCTTTCTTTTTCTCCGGACAAATCTGGGAACGGCCTTGCGTGCCACCGGTGATAATCAACAGATGATGCGCGCACTTGGTGTAAATGTGAATCACATGATCGTTCTGGGTCTGGCTCTTTCCAATGGACTGGTCGGATTGACCGGAGCGCTGCTTGCGCAGTATCAGGGATTTGCCGATGTCCAGATGGGAATCGGCATGGTGGTACTCGGTC
>CAWJJO010000013.1:0-539737 GCA_963843285.1 uncultured bacterium | reverse complement strand
GCCACGTATTGCTGATGATCGCCAGGGAATTGTGAGCTTCGGCCAGCCTGTCATCGAGTTCCAACGCCTTGTTGGCTGCTTCTCTCGCCTTCGGCATCGTTTCACTCGGGGAGAATGAGAAAAAGGACAGTTCGGTATAAGCGTCGGCCAGCCCGGCGTAAGCCGATGCGTAGCGCGGATCGATGGTGATGGCCCGGCGAAAACTCTCGCCGGCTTTTTGAAAATCGTCAGGCGTAAACCTGTTGAAGTAAAAAAGACCTCGGAGATAGAATTCGTGCGCTTCGGGGTTGTTCGTGTGATGCTTCAGTAGGGCGCCCTGCTCTTCGCCAAACAGCTTTATCTTCAGCGCATCGACAACCGCAAGTGTGATTTCATCCTGCACGTCAAAGATATCTTTCATCTCGCGGTCGTAACGCTCAGACCAGAGATGATAACCGTCTGAAGCATTTATAAGCTGAACCGTGATTCTTAATTTGTTCCTCGATTTCCTGACGCTGCCTTCCAGAATTGTCTTCACGTTTAAGGCGGTTCCAATCTCACTGACGTTTGTATTCTTGCCTCTGAACGAAAAAGCCGACGTGCGAGCGGCCACTTTCAAATCTTCAATCTTCGCCAACGCGTTGAGCAGTTCTTCCGCCAAGCCGTCACAAAAATATTCATTTTCCTCATCCGCGCTCATATTCGTGAAAGGCAAGACGGCGATCGAATTCCCTCCGGACGCAGAGCTGGACGCCGGCCGCGTGGATGATCCGCTGCTTGTATTCAAGTCGCGTAATTCGTTGTACACATCGCGTGCAGTCTGATAACGATCTCTCGGATCTTTCCTCAAGCAACGCCGGATGATTCGCTCCAGGTGTTCTGGCGTGCCCGGTTTTAAATCACCGACCGGGCCAGGTGTATCCCTCATGATGGAGGAAATCAGCTCAGCCGAGGTGTCTCCATGAAAAGGACGGCGTCCCGTAATCATTTCGTAAAAAATGATTCCAAGAGAGAAAATATCTGACCGGTGATCCAATCTTTTTCCCTGAATCTGCTCCGTCGACATGTAAGGCATTGTTCCCAGAACAATTCCGTCTTCCGTGTGGGCGCGTGTTTCCATTCGAGACGAATCCGGATCGGAATCATCCCGCATCAGCTTGGCAAGACCGAAGTCGAGTACCTTCACTCTTCCTTCATGGCTCACCATAATATTTCCAGGTTTCAAATCGCGATGAATGATTCCTTTTTCATGGGCGGCAGAAAGCGCTTCAGCAACCGGTGCGCTGAAACGAAGAAAGGATTCAACATCCATTCCATTCGAAGGAATTAATTGGATGAGCGTTTCGCCTTCTACAAGCTCCATCGTTAGGAAGCGAATTCCATCGGCTTCTTCGATGGAATAAATCGTTACGATGTTGGGATGATTCAACGCGGCGATGGATTCCGCTTCGCGCTGGAACCGATCTAATCGGGCGGGATCCCGTGCCACGTCTTCCGGTAAGACTTTGAGCGCAACTCTCCGCTTCAGTTTGCCGTCTTCGGCGACGTAAACCTCGCCCATTCCACCTTTCCCCAAACGGTCGAGTATTTTGAAATGGTTGAGTGTTTTCCCAATCACGGAATGCTCAGAGGAGTATCTTTTTCGATGATATCACATAGCCATTTCGTATTGATGATCTTGAAACAGGAGGCAATTGGTGGATCAATCTCGCATTATCTGAATTGTGCAGGCAGCATCGCCTTTGTGCATGCAGCTTGACTCGGAAATCGAAACGCTTTCGCCATAATGTTTTGCAAGCCCTTTCGCGATTCCCTTGGCAACATCACACATCCTTCGTTGTGAACTGTAGTGAATGATGACAACATTTTCTGATGTGCGGACGCACTTGAGATCCGGGGGATGAGCATCGGTGTTGTGCAACCGGACCACGCTGTGAATCTGATCTTCCGTATGCTCAATGACATCGAGAGTTTTCCAATTCGGGTTGATGACGCTTCCATACATTTGAAGCAGATCTGGCGCAATAAATTCCCCAAAGTCTTCCAGGATGGCGGGAACCGGCAGTCCTGTAATCCGCGATGCAGTTGAAGTCAGTTTGATTATTTCGCTATCCGGGTAATCGGCCATCACTTCGTATGTTCTGGCTCCCAGGTCTGATTCAGAAAGGAGTCGGTCCCAGGCTTCCCGGCCTAGCTTTGTTTCCACATACTTCTTCAGTTCAAAAAAAATCGTGCCGTGCATTTGGTAATAACGCTGATTTCATTTTATCAAAGCCGAAGTGCAATTTGAGTACAGTACGGCTCACTCTTGTGCATTTTGGATTTTTCCACTTTTCCCCAGACGGTCGAGGACTTTGAAGTGATTTAGTGTTTTGCCGATCATGAAAACAGTTTCTTTCTTTGCACAACTGTAACATCAGATTTTCTCAGCAACTAGTGTCCTGTAACACAAGGTTGTAAAGTGATTGAGAAAGATTCTGAAAGCGGAGGATCAGGCCATTCGGTTTGTAGCGCCGGCGTCTCGCCGGCAGATCTCGACGGGGCACAGTGATTTGGCCGGGGGACGCCGGCGTTACAAAATCGTTTGCCGGAAATGGAACACCAAATGACCATGTGTTACAGTGCACTAAGAGTCGATTCTGGAGTAGGGCCTTTCCACGGCGCGACCGCCCAGGTGCCCTACAATTGGACTCGATCGGTTCGGTATGTAACCATTTTCACATGTCTTGATGCCTGGACAATAAGCAAATGCCTATAACACAAAGTCCAAATTTAGACCCTTAGCGAGCCACGGAACGCCCTGGCGGCATAGTAAGACTCCGCACCGTTGTGATACACGAAGACATGGTCGTAGCGGCGATCACAAAAGAGGGCGCCGCCGAGTTTTCTGATATCAGAAGGTGTTTTCACCCAGCTCGACGTTTTCGTATCGAAATTTCCAAGTTTCTGCAACTCTCGATATTGTTCTTCCGTTAAAAGCTCAATGCCCATGGCAGTTGCCATATCAATAGCGCTATCTTTTGGCTTATGTTCTTTTCTTGTCTCCAGCGCTTCACGGTCGTAACAAACACTTCTGCGGCCTTTAGGACTTTCCGCTGAACAATCATAAAAAATGTATTCGCCCGTCTTTTTATCATAACCAACAACATCCGGTTCACCGCCGGTTCTTTCCATTTCATTGAGTGACCACAGTTTTTCAGTATTAGCTTCCAGCTTTGCTTGTACTTTGGCCCATTCAAGACCTTTATGGCGGTTCATGTTTTTCTCAAAACGGGCTTTCAATGCTCTGAGTAGTTCTTCACGTTGTTCTGGTGACAAGGCCTACGTTTGACATAGTTTTTATATTAAGAAAACAAGTAGTTCATTCTCATTTTAACAATATTCTTTGTATTTAGTCGGTTGAGTGTCTTACCAATCATGAATCGACTAACTTCGATTCCAGTATAATCCTGGTACTGATGTCCCCGATAGTCGAGCACGAGCAATTTCCGATGATATCACAGCCACTTCCTTTGGATGGGATCGGGAACGATCGATACCATAAAAGTTGATCAAATCATCAATTTGTTATAATCCACCTGCATGGAAAGACTTGCCGGTTCAACCATAGGACCTTACGAAATTGTTGATCTCATTGGGTCGGGTGGAATGGGGCAAGTCTATCGTGCGCGCGACCCGCGGCTCGAACGGCATGTTGCACTCAAAATCATTTCGCCCGAAGCGATCGGCAATCCGCATCGACAACGCAGATTTGTGCAGGAAGCACGTTCTGCCAGCGCTCTCAATCATCCGAACATACTTGTCGTTTATGACATCGGAATGGAGAGCGGGATGCAATACATTGTCTCTGAGCTTGTGGAAGGAGAGACTCTCCGTAAGATTCTGGATCGAGGGCGGCCGATGCCGCTACGAAAATTTCTGGACATCGCAACTCAAATCGCCGCCGGGCTGGCCGCTGCACATGAAGCGGGAATCATTCATCGCGATCTAAAACCTGAAAATGTCATGATTACCCCCGATAATCGTGTGAAGCTTCTGGACTTCGGACTGGCGAAGGCGGCGATTCCGGAAAAGGGTGGAGAGTCAGACGCCACGAAGTCGGCTGTCATCACTCGCGCAGGCCTAATTATGGGAACTGCCTCCTACATGAGTCCGGAGCAAGCACGCGGAGAAGAGGTCGATTTTCGAACGGATCAATTTTCATTCGGTTTAATTCTTTACGAAATGGCTACTGGTAAAACAGCGTTTCAGCGAGACAGCACGGTTCAAACTCTTTCGGCGATCATCACAGACGAACCTGAGCCAATTGCATTATTGAATGCGAAACTGCCCAATGCAATTCGATGGCAAATCGAACGCTGTCTTTCGAAGGACCGCAAAGAGCGATACGGAGCCACGATCGATCTTTATCATGAGCTCCGTGATTTCCGGAATCACCTTTCAGAAACGTCCGGTATTGAGACGGGTCGCCGAACTAAGTCCATCGTCTCGCGAGGGCTGCGGCGCCGTCTTGTTCAGATCGCAGCGGTTAGTGTGATTTTCCTTGGAGGGATACTAACCGCATTATTCTTTGCCCCGCAAAGCGGGCCAAATCCCGCGTCCTACCGCTTCACGCCGGTAGAGACTCCCGGTTCTGAGGCAGCTTGGTCACCGGATGGAAAATCGATTGCCTACGCAGCAGATATAAATGGTGTTACGCAAATTTTCACACGAAATTTTGAAGCTCTAGTTCCTGTTCAACTGACTCACGCTAAAACGAACTGCGTGCAACCATTCTGGTCGCCTGATGGCACGCGCATCTATTACACGGGCTGGCGGGAACAACATACTTCACTCTCGGATCTCTGGATCGTCAGTATCGCAGGCGGATCACCGGTTTTGGTGCAAAAAGGGATCCTTGCGGCTTCCATTTCTCCTGATGGTAAAACTTTGTTGTGCCTTCACAATTCCGAGAAGGATCAATTTTTCGTTCTTTCCAAAAGTTCCCCTGTTACTGCCCAACCGGAACCATACAAGAATCCCATCTTCGATAAAAAGAAGATCGTAAGCGGAAGTTTGCAGTTTTCACCCGATGGGAATAAGGTGGCTGCTATTTTGGACATCTACGACACTGGTAGGGAGTTGTGGTTGGTCGATTCTCCTTCGGGTCAAGCCAAACAAATTTTTAGATCCAGCAGTGATTACATTGAGAGTCTGAGTTGGATGCCGGATAATCGGCACGCAGTTGCTAGCGGATCTATGTTTCAGTCACAGAGAACTCAGCCGCATCTCTGGCTGCTGAACCTGGACAAAGAGAAAGCATCCAGTCTGACGTCAGGGATTAATTGGGAAGAAAAACCGGCGGTAGATCCAGAGGGGAAACGAATTCTGTTTAGCATAACGGAAGCACAACACGACATTGTTGAAATCCCGCTGGATGGAGGACCGCTTCGGAATCTGATTGCCACAAAGCAGATAGAAATGGCGCCGGCCTGGTCTCCTTCCGGGAAGTACCTGATTTATGAATCGCGCAAGACGGGGAAATCGGTGATCTGGCTGCATAACGCAGAAGAAGGATGGGAACGACCGGTCGTGACACCGGATCATTTTCCTGACAATTCAACAATTTTCTTTTCCCGTCCTTGCTTTTCTCCTGATGGAGAACGGATCGCTTATCACCGCATCACCAAAACAGATGAAAGTGCAATTTGGATTTCACCAATCGCGGGAGGAACTCCCGTACAAGTTTATAAAGAAAACCGCCGGCAGTACTGTCCAAGGTGGTCCCCAGATGGAAATTGGATCTTTTACGTCTATCAAAAGGGAACTTATGGAATTTCGAAAGTTCGTGTGGATGGAAGCGCTCCCCCAATCGACTTAATCAGGGTTGACATGTTCTATCCTCCCTATCCGTCTCCTGATGGAACACTTGTTTTATATCAAACAAGCCAGGGCCTCCATACAATGACGTCTGACGGAAAGAACCAGCAACAGATTTCTCCTGGACTATGGCATTCGAGTGGTTGGTCGAAGGATGGCATGAAAATTTTTGGCGTCAAACAATCCGACGACCGTCATTTGCTGGTGATTGAAGTATCGCTTGCGGATCAGAAAGAACGGATCATTTCCGATCTCGGTCCGGCCCCGCTGATTGTATCGAATACTCCCATGATCGGGTTCAGTCTTGCGGCCGATGGAAAAAGTTTTGTGACGTCCCGCTTCATCTCCAGTTCAGAGTTATGGATGCTGGAAAATTTTGAAGAATCCACCGGATTTTTCCAACGCTTCATCAAAATGCAAAGGGATTGAAAGACTATTGCATTTTGCGATGTGTTTACGGAATTTTAACGCAGGATCCGGAATCTGGACGAAATCTTCAAGAAGGAATGAGAGTGGGGCGCTGGTTCATAAGGGGGAGAAACGAGCAACACAAACTTAGGACAGTACCTGAATTCGAATCCACCGGCAACACGCGATTAGGACACTACGCGAATTCAGCACGGCTCACTTCAAGCTGATGCAGGGTGTATACTGCAAGCGAACGGACTATGGATATTCCCGGAATTGGTCGGAAGAAAATTGACGAAACTCCACCGTCTGAACCAACCCGGGAACAGCAAGCTTCAAAAGATCAAACCAGCTCAGGTGTCGCCGCCGCAGAAGATTCGTTGCAAAGTGCGGCAGATGAGGGACCGACCAGTTTTGAAACTGGATGGGCGTCCACTGGAAGCACCAAGACAGAGAGACACTCCGGGCTGGGTGGTAACGAAGAGACTCAGTCGCTAGTTGTCGGGGGCTAAATCGATACCATCCCGGTCTGGTGGGGCCTCTGCTCAGTTTCGATACACGTTACCAAACGCTCAAGAGGACGGTAAGGAAGTCGGTTTCACGGTAAATGCCGCGATCACCTGGATGGCAGCCGGTGGATATGCTGCCGAAGTGAGTATTGGAAATGATACGCACTTACAGGTTGGTTTAGACCTGTTCAGTGGTGCGTCCGTCCGGCTGGAGGCCGGCGCGAACTTGGTGACGCCGGAGAAGTTCACGGTGGTGTAGAAGCATGGCTTGGAGTTGGTTGGGGTTGCCGATCTCGATCTCGGCATCAAAGATGGAACAATCAGCGCGGATGTAAGACTCGGATTCGGAGCGATAGTTGGGGGAGAGTTGGACTTGGGCTTCACACTGAATCTACCCGAAGGTACAGAAATGGGGGGAAACTCAGTTTTAGACATACTCACACATGTTAAAGAATGGTTTTCGGGCATGGGTGATGCTGGTTCCGATTTCGTACAGGGCGCCATGGATGAGACGGGCCAGGCAGCTGATATCGCAGGCGACGTAATCGAAGATCTAGGCGAAGCTATTTCGGATACCGCCGAAGCCGTAGGTGATTGGGTCGCAGATGTAGCAGACTGGTAGGGGATATAAAGAATCGGCTTCTAATCAGTGCTGATCTATTCAGAACAGTATCATTGGCCTCTCGAAAGACTACGTACATGTATCCGCAATTTTCAATCAGGAGAACGTGATGGTCGATCCGGTTCATGCGAACACAGACTTAACTCTGGCAGCCGCACACAATGCTCCACCCCGCGAGGGTTGTTTGCTCGTGATTTTCGGCGCTTCAGGGGATTTGATGAAACGATTGTTGATGCCTTCTCTCTACAACCTTGCGTGTTCCGGATTACTGCCGGAACGTTTTGCGATTGTGGGGGTCGGGCGCAGCCAGTGGAACACCGAGCATTTTCGAGAACGGATGAGTGAGGAGATCAGGAAATTCTCAACGCGCCCGCAGTTCGATGAGAAGTCCTGGAACCGGTTATCTTCTCTGTTGCACTACGCTTCGGTTTCCTTTGATGATCTTGAAACGTATCATGCCCTTCGTAAGTTTCTGGACGCCCTCGCGCAGGAACTTGGGACATCGGGGAACGTCGTTTTCTATCTAGCAACGCCTCCTCCCGTTTTCGGCGCGATTTGCGAGAATTTGCATCAGGCGGGCCTGCACCGGTCGGACGAGGGTTGGCGCCGGGTGATCGTTGAAAAGCCGGTCGGTCACGATGTGACATCGGCGATCGAGTTGAACCGACTCATTCTGCGGTACTGGAACGAAGAGCAGATTTATCGAATCGATCACTATCTGGGAAAGGAGACCGTACAAAACATCCTTGCTTTCCGGTTCGCAAATGGAATTTTTGAATCCGTCTGGAACAGAAACTCGATCGATCATATCCAGTTGACGGTGTCGGAATCCGTGGGTGTCGAAGGGCGGGGGGACTATTACGACAAATCCGGCGTTCTGCGCGACATGATTCAGAATCATATGCTTCAGATATTGTCTTATCTTTGCATGGAACCGCCCTCTTCTTTCCGTTCGGAGGCGATTCGAAATGAGAAGGTGAAGGTGCTGGAATCTGTACGCATTCTGCAGTCCCGGGATGTATCCGCTCATGCCGTTCGCGGGCAATACGGCGCCGGAGAGAAGCAAGATGGAACGCGTTTGCCCGGTTATCGCCAGGAAGAGAAGGTCGACCCAGATTCAAAAACAGAAACATTCGCCGCATTGAAATTATTTATCGACAACTGGCGTTGGGAAGGCGTGCCAATTTACGTTCGGTCCGGTAAGAGTCTCTGGAAGAAAGGAACGGAGGTTGTGATTGAATTCAAGAGAAGTCCTCAAAGCATTTTTCGCGGAACGGAGATTACCGATGTGGAACCGAATCGATTGATTTTTCATGTTCAGCCGGACCAGGCCATTGAGCTGAGATTTCAGGCAAAGATTCCGGGGCCTGCAATGGATCTTCAGGACGTAAATATGCGGTTCGGGTACGGCGAGGTGTTTAAAGCGGCGCGCGGCACCGGGTATGAATTTTTGATTTACAGCGCGATGACCGGCGATGCAACGCTGTTTTCGCGCACCGATCTTGTGGAGAGCTGCTGGCGGATCGCGCAGCCAATTCTGGATTTCTGGCAATCGGAACCGGCGCCGGAGTTTCCCAATTATCCAGCAGGTTCCTGGGGGCCGCGCTCGGCATCCGATTTAATCGAACGAGACGGACGCAGATGGATTGAAATCATCAACTACAATGCCCTTCAGCAAATTCCCTTATTTCAATCGTCAGATCCGCAATTTCTCAATGCCCTCGTGATGCTGCTGAAACCGGTCATTTACTCCCCAGGGCAGACCATTGTCCGCAGGGGAGAAACGGGGCAGGAAATGTACATCATCAGCCGGGGAGAGGTTGAAGTTTTGAATCAAAACGGAATGGCGATAGCTCGGCTGAAAGAAGGAAATTTCTTTGGCGAAATCAGTCTGCTTCGACTCGAGCCTCGCAATGCGACGGTACGCGCTGTGACGCAATGCGACCTGTTCGCATTGTCAAAAGAGGATTTTCATAAAGCTCTGCGCGATCATCCGGAATTTGCAACCATGGTGTTCGACGCGGCAAAGATACGGTATCAGGTAATTAGCGATCAGCAATGAATGTATCCAAAGTCTACCCATTGCGGGAGAAAGCATCATGAAACACACTGCAAAGCTTTCCATGACGATCTACGTCGCATTCATTGTTTCGGGGAGCGCAATTGCTGCGGAGATTCACCAGGCAATCGCGGTTACTGTGTTGAAGGCTGATCTCGCCAATCGGACGGTCCTTGCGTCTCACCGGCAGGTCTCGACCATCACAGTGATCGGGCTATCCGGTGCCTGAGCAAAGGCTCATTGTTCGCAACCTGGCCTGATGAAGGACCGCGAAGTACGTGCGCTAATCGAGCCGAAGCTCCGCGTCATTCGAAGGCGCTTTGAACGGCCTGTTTTGCCATTTCGGTTATCGATGGATCCGCTTTGAGGATGGATCCGGAATCAAAAGGAGGTTTCGGATCGTATTCAATGATCAATTGAATCGTTTGGGCCATCTCCTTTCCTGCAATTTCGCGCGCGAGATGGAGCGCCATATCGATGCCCGAGGAAACGCCGGCTGCGGTTATGATTTTTCCCTGCTGCACGACTCGTTCGCTCACATATTGCGCGCCGAAGTTCGCCAGAAAATCTCTGGCAAACCAGTGTGTTGTGGCCCGGATTCCGTTCAATAGGCCTGCAGCGCCGAGAATCAGTGCTCCCGTGCAAACAGAAGTTGTCCACTTTGAAGTCTCATGAGCTTTCCGAAGCCATGAGAGTATGCGGGGATCTTGTGCCGCGGCCATCGTTCCTTTTGTTCCACCCGCAACGACAATGATCTCAGGATCCGGGACATCCTCCAGCGTGTAGTCTGCCACAATGGAAAGAAAGTTCGTATGCGCGCGCTTCGGCCCGGTTTCTGTTGAGACAAAGTGGACCTCAGCCCCCGGCAAGCAACTGAGAACTTCATAGGGACCGATCGCATCGAGCGCAGTGAATCCTTCATAAATTAGAATCGCAATCTTCATAGATCCTCCTTAAAACGTCAGTAGACACCGGACTATTTTATTGCAGAGCCGGCCTAAAAAGGAATCCCCTTCTGTTCGACGCCGGCTTTTGCAACCAAAATTCAAGAGTAAAATGAAGAAGAGAATGCCGGCGTTTCGTCCAGACAGTGACAGTGAGAACAGAGCCTCCATAAGGCCTCCGGTCTTTTTCTCAAAGCCCTGGGAAGCAGCGATGGCTTTGTTTCGAGAAGCCTGCTAAACAGAAACAGGCTGAAGCTGCAGGAGTGGTACGTTCAACGAGGTATTTTCCTTGCCGAACGTCAAATATGAAGCTCGTTATTTTCTATACGAAAAAACAGGACAGGGACATAGAGATTGGACGTGTGTGGAATCAAGAAGGCGTGTTACAAGGCACGGTCAATGAGATCTTTCTGAACGATTTGAAGGATTGGCTGATCAAGTCTGGTGAGGAGATCGAAGACTATCTGGAAGGTCTTCAAAAGCGTTTTGATGGAACATTCCTTTACGCCGGCCCGTACGAAGAGGAAAGGGAAGCGCCAAAGTCTGATCCCTAATGTCTTCAAAAAACCTGTGAGAGATTGCGACTGTCGCTTTCCCTTTCTATCGTAAACCACGCCGCCAGGCTACTCGCAAAAGCCAGCACTGCAGCCACCAACATAACTAAGCGGAAGGCGGAAACAAAAGAATCGTCAACTGCCTGGTGGATCAGCATTTGCGTACCCTTGTCTAGATTCGTAGGCATCTCGATTGCAGCCATCTTACTTCGCTGTTGACTGAGTGACTGCCGCGCCTGCTGGGGGATATCCACTTGCGCCAGTCGCTGATCGAGATTGTGATGAAACAGGTGCAACATGGCTACGCCGAATATCGCAACCGCAAGCAGCCCGCCGGTTCGTGAAACAGCATTATTGATTCCGGAAGCAATCCCGGATTGATGTTCTTTCACGGAATTCATCACTGTAGTGGTAAGCGGCGCTACACTGATCGCCATGCCTAAACCAAGCGCGGCAATTGCCGGAAAGAAACTTGTCCAGTAGTTGTGACTGATCGTAGGAACAGCGAATAAAGCGAAACCAATGCCTGCGATCATCGGGCCGATGATCAGAGGAAATCTTGCGCCATACCGCTTCACAAGTCCGCCGGACCAGCGCGAAAGAAGGAACATGATCACGATAAACGGTAGAAACGCAGCTCCGGCAGCCGTTGCAGAATAGCCTTGCACCTGGATGAGGTTTAGCGGAAAGAAGAAGAGCGCCCCGCTGAGTCCGGCATAAAGAAAAAATGTCAGCAAATTCGCGCCCGAAAAATTCTTTGAGCGAAACAGTGTAAGCGGCAACATTGGATTTCGCATGCGGGCCTCTGCCGCAATGAAAATCACGAGAATGACAATTCCTGCTGTAACCGAAGAGAGCACAACAGGATGAAACAGGCCGAGATTGGAAGATGTAATCAAGCCGTATATAAGACTGCCCAGACCGATCGATGCAAGAAGGGCCCCTTGCCAATCCAGTCCCGCGAGATTCTTTTCGTTACGGCTTTCGGGCACATACCGGAAAACAAGGAGCAGTACGATCACCGCGAGTGGCAGGTTCACGAAGAATGCGGCCCGCCACGAAATGTGCTCGATCAGCCAGCCGCCAAACACCGGTCCAATAGCCGCAGTGATGGAAGTAAAGCCTGACCACGTGCCGATCGCTTTACCGCGCTGTTCTTCGCCGAACGATGCGCTGATGATCGCCAAGACTCCCGGGACGAGCAAGGCGGCGCCAATACCCTGAATGGCGCGTCCGAAAATTAATTGACCTACATTTGGAGCGAGTCCGCACCATGCAGAGGACACGGCGAAAAGTCCGATTCCCATTGCGTAAATCCGTCTTCTGCCGAAGCGATCCCCCAGCGAACCGCCCATCAACAGTAAGGATGAAAGAAAGAGCGCATACGATTCAACCACCCACTGGATATCCACCGCAGTTGCCTTCAGATTTACTTGAAGCGCCGGCAAGGCGACGTTCACTACTGTTCCATCAACGAAAGCCATACTCGACCCAAGAATTGTAGCGGTGAGAATCCATGGCGCCGCAGACTTCGAGCAGGGAGCTACAACTGCTCCGGATAGGATGACTCCCTGATCACAGGGCGGTCTTGCGATGTTGCTCATTGGCGTTGGTGTTGCAGTTTATCAAAGCAAGTTCCATCGGCAAAACTCGATTCGAAAACGGGCAAGCGCGAATTTGTGGTCTCCCACTTGACAGCGAATCGAGAGAAGTCTTGACGGTCTCGCTGCATTCCGTATGTTAAAATCACGTTTTCGCTTAGAGGTGGCAGGATCATGGCGAAACTCACGGCATTAATTTCATATTCCGAGTATTCCATTCTGTTTAAGAAGCTTCCGCATTCTCCGTTCTTCCGGAATTTCATCTTTTGAGCTTGATCTGTAAAAGCACCTCTGTCGAGCGTCTAACTAAATGTTCCGTTCACTCCAGAACTGAGGTGAGCCATTCGAAAAGAACAACTTCCTTTGGTCGAAAGTCGGGAAAACGAAAACGCGCCGCAGCAAATTCTTGTTCGTGAGCCCGCCGGGGAACCCGGTAACTCGATCGGAAATCAGGATCTTCAGGCAACTGTAGAAATGACTCTGATCGACCAGCCTTCCGAAAACAAGCTGCTGGAGATCAAACAATGGCTGATCGGTAAGGTGGGCAAATTTAACGATGCTCTCGAAGCAATTGATCAAATTGCCGGCTCCCAATCGCCCGGTTCCAATTGCAATGCCTTTTCCAAAACAGAGAATTCCAATAAGAACGCGAGCTTCGCTTCTGCACAAATCATCCCTGAAGGTTCCGAGTTGTTCCGGCAGGGCTCGCGCGCCCGAGAGATTTATTCCATTGAAAAAGGTCTGGTAAAACTGATTCGCAGCGAAGCAGACGGCAAGGAAGGCATCGCCGCGATCCGGTATCCCGGCTGGCTGCTCGGCGCCGATTCAGTGATTCTGGACGCCCCACTTCCGGTGACTGCTATTACAGTAACAGCCTGTCAATTAACTCGCGTCCCTGCTGAGGAATTTCGCGGACTGATTCGAACGGACGCTGATCTTTCCTGGAAGCTTCACCAGATGATGGCACGCGAAGTCTACAGCCAGGTAGCCCGATTGACCGGAATCGAATGTCTTTCGGCGCGCCAGCGGCTTGAAGAATTCATCTGGCAGTTGATCTCCAGCACGGAACCGGCTGCGCCAGATCAGCCGATCCGTCTTCAATTTCCGGCGAAGCAATTCGAAATTGCCCAGTTTCTTGCCGTCACCCCGCAATATTTGAGCTGGATGATGGGGCAATTGGAGAAAGACAAAATACTCAGACGCGACAGGGGATGGCTCATTGTTACGCGGTTGGAGAAACTCTGGCATCGAAAAGGACTGCCGGACCCCGCGTTTACGCCTGCTCTCGCACACTCGTTTTAGCGAGAATAGTATTATCTTAATAGTATTATTAGCAAGCTTCTACCAGTCGAACAACTGTCTTCAACTACAAGAATGACTTTCTTCCGGGCAAGCGGTCAAATGAATTAGGAAGGGTTGTGGGAAAGAACGCGACCCTCCGGTCAAATAGCGAATCAAACTTTGGAGGAAAATAATGACAAGCAAGTATGACCGCAGCAACGAAGACATCGAAAGGGCCAGAATGGATGAAGGCAGGTTCTGGACACAAAGGTTTCCGGAAACAACGCTGAGTCCTTATGGCATTGGAGCTATAGCAAGCTCTCTTGGTTCGGGTGATCCGATCTGGCAATCTCAGCCTCGGGTTTTCAATACCCCTTATGTACAGAACCAGCCATTTGCGCCCGGAGTGTTCTCAGGTTTTGTTCCGTCTCAATCCTTTGGATTTGTTCCAGGGTTTACGACACCCTTGCAGGCGGGACCGGTTCAGCCGATTGGCCAACCGGCCATCTCCCCCTCGATCAACCCGCCCTTCACTCCAGTGGGCCAAAATGTCTACTGGTTGTCTCCGCATTTCGGAGTGAATCCCGTGATGAATCCGTATGCGCAACTTCCCGGACATCCGTTTTTGGCAAGCCCTTATCAAGGCATGAACTCGCCATCCGGAGTACCGGAAACGCAGATGCCGTCTGCCGGACTGGAAGGGCTAACTCAAAGAAGTCCGTTCATACGGCAGGGAAGTCGGGCCTTCGGACGTCCGCCCCGGGGGTACAAACGGTCCGATGAGCTGATTCGTGATGAAATCTGCAAGCGCCTTGCTTTGACTCCGGAAATCGACGCAACCGATGTCGAAGTGATCGTCAGAGATTGTGAAGTAACATTGCGAGGAACTGTTGATGAACGGTTCGAGAAACGACTGGCAGAAGATATCACTGAAACTACTTTTGGAGTCAGGGATGTCTTGAATGAAATCAGAATCGGCTCCTCATTGCAGGAGCATGAGCTGTCCGCTGTAACAAAGGGTAAAGAGAAGTAACCACAGTTCCAACAAGGAAGTCCCGCCGCTGCTGCGGCGGGAACTTCCCAGGATTCACCACAAAGATACGAAGGCGAGACGCCGGTGCTACAACCGAATGCATTACTTTTCAAAAAAGGATATGGCCTTGCTTCACGCGCATTTCAATCGCCTTCACATTTGAGAAATCCTGGATAGGATCAGCGCTGAGAACTAGAAAGCTCGCTTCATACCCATCCGCGATTCGTCCTATTTTTCGATTTGGGAAAATCGCTTGTGGAGTCACTTCACACCACATACGCAGAAGGGTTGCGTTGTCAAAAATCTTCAACTTCGACAATTCGATCGCTTCGGAAAGTGATGTGCCGGAATATTTATCGCTACCGATCGCCACACGTACCTTGTGCCTTGCGAGTATCGACAGATTCTCTTTCACAAGTTCGCGAACCGCATCGGCAAGCTCCGTTTGTGGGCTGCCTGTCTCGATGCTGTCCAGGACCTCCAGGAGATCACCCACAGTAGTGACGACAACTACATTTTGTTTTGCGGCAAGGACGGCAACTCCATTCACTCCCAAACTTGCCGCATTTCGCCTTCTCACTGACTTCGGGTGAAGCGAGCTTCACGATTTATATGTGCAAGCGACATGAACCGCGAAGCTTGCTTCGGTTTGCGGCGATCGATGTTTGTCACTCTGTGCATTCTAAATTATTACATTACAAGCACATAGATAACCTGCCTAGCATCTGGTTTATCGTGGCATACCCATTGCTTTGGAGATACAACGTTCCGCATTCATAAAAGCGGACCAAATCAAATCAGGAGGAAGCTATGCACGACATAGATCGTACGCAGTTGGAAGATTTTGAAGGGTTGGAGCCGGAGGAGTTCAATTTCGAATCTGCCGGAGAAGAGGAAGGGATATTTGGAGAGAGCGACACCGAAGCAGGTGTTTTGGACGAGGGAGAACAGTTGGAATTTGCGGCGAACTTGCTTGAGATTTCGGACGAAGGCGAATTGGATCATTTTTTGGGAGGCTTGATCAAAAGAGTCGGGCAGGCTGCGGGGCGTTTCATCAAATCACCGGCCGGCCGCATGCTGGGCGGCTATCTCAAGACTGTGGCCAAAAGAGCGCTGCCGATTGCAGGCCGGGCTCTCGGAGGAGCGTTCGGTGGACCTGCGGGAGCGTTGATTGGCGGTCATCTTGCTTCGGGGGCGGGGAAACTATTTGGGCTTGAAGTGGAAGGTCTGAGTGCTGAAGACCAGCAATACGAAGTGAGCCGCCAGTTTATACGTTTTGCGAGTGACGCTGCCCGAAGAGTAGCGATGGCTCCTGCAACTGCATCGCCACAGGCGGTTGCAAAGGCGGCAATCACTCAAGCGGCGCGCCGCTACGCTCCGGGTTTGTTGGGAAGGGGTGCCGTCTACACTGCGCCGTTTATCGGAGGTCCAGGTCAAAGTGGGCGTTGGATTCGTCGCGGACGAAAAATCATTCTATTTGGAGTGTAGTCGATGTCTTCATTTGCCCACCGGTTGCTCAAACAAGAAGCACGCGCGTTGCTGATGCGCCTGGGTCGCGTTAAGCCGTTTGCTCTTCAAGTGCCGATGGTGCCGGCTGCCTCGATTCATCCCGATGCACTTGGGGCAATCGATGGCTATCTTGCCCAAGGGCGTCGCCAATTACATGCGAACGTCCGCAAGTACCTGGCCTGGTTGAATTCTGCTGAAGGAATGAGCGCATCCGCGGCACAAGCACAACGAAGATTCGCGTTTTTGAGGCTTAGATTCAACGTAAGCCTTTCGCAGCTGGACATTTTTTCGGACGCGCTCGTTCAACGCGCGGAACATGATAACGGTGTTTGGCTTGCCGGTTTGGATGTGGTTGCAGCGGACGCATTGGAGCTTTCCGCGCCTTACTACAATGTTCCACCGGTAATTTGCTACCTGGATCGTGGTCACGGCGCGGCAATCCGCCGCGCCCGAACACGGCTTCCGGGAGGAGGCGTAACACCCGTTGCCGTCATTCGAGTCCCGCGTGAACGGATGATCGGCAGTGGCATTGCGTCGTCTCTTGTCCACGAAACCGGCCACCAGGCGTCCGATTTGCTCGGACTGTTGCAGTCGTTGCGGCCGTTACTTCAAGGGATGAGAGGCGGTTCGGATCGAATCGCATGGCACTGCTGGAGCCGCTGGATATCGGAAATACTCTCAGACTTCTGGTCAGTCGCCAAGCTTGGCATTACGGCCACTTTAGGTCTCATCGGAGTGGTCAGTCTTCCCACAGCGTTTGTCTTTCGCATAAGCCTGGACGACCCGCATCCATTTCCGTTCATCCGCGCGAAAGTGAGCTGTGCTATGGGCGACGCGTTGTTTCCACACCCTCAATGGAGTCAACTCGCTCAACTCTGGGAATCGATGTATCCGGTCGAACAGTTGGATGCAAACAAAAGAGCGCTGATCACGGAGCTGGAGACGAGTATGCCGGCACTGACCGCGTTGCTGGTCAACCATCGGCCGAAGAGTCTGCGCGGACATTCATTGAAAGAAGTACTGTCCGTTCAGGAAAGAATGCCGGACCGCCTGACGGCCTATCACCGCGCGTGGAGCGTCGACCCAGGAGCCATGCTCAAAGCGCCGCCAACGCTTGTTTTTGCAGCAATCGGACAGGCCCGTTTTAACGGAGAAATTACACCCGAAGAGGAAAGCAGGCTGCTGGCCGACCTCCTGCAGCAGTGGTCGTTTCGCCGACTAATGGCCCTCTCTGCTCGCAGTCCAGTAAAGGAAATTGTCGGCCAACAAAATATCTCCAACCTGTATCTCGCGATGCAGTAGTTGGCTCAAGGAGGAAGTTATGTCAGATGAAACGAAAGATGATGCAAAGACCGGAACAATCGTTGTAAAGGTTCACAAGCTCAAAGGCTTCGACAAGGAGATTAAAGTTAAGGTTGATGGGAAAGAAACAACCAAGAAAGATGGAGAGTTCGTGTTCGAAAACCTTGAACAAGGAACGAACCATGCCCATCCAGTCGACGTGACAAGTCAGGACCATTCCTTCCACACAGATGTGATACTAGGAAGTCAGCCTCATTTCGAAGAGCTCACATTTCCCGCAATTGAGGTCATCCCTTTTGAACACGTGAAGGAAGGCTTGACCGTGAAGCTCAAAGTGCATCCTCCAAAGACTGCCGAAAATTTGGATTGCAATTGGACCATCTATCCTCGCGAGGAAAAGATTTTTTACGAATCAGCACATGAAATCATTTGGCAACCTTCAAGTGGAGGATCGCACACAATTACGGTCAGTCTCGGGCGTTACACCATCATAAAGGTGATTAAAGTAAAAGCAGGGGAAGCAGAGGACAGCGAATATCTGAATATGGGGTTGATCCTAAAGGACACCCTGGATAACAAAATCGGCGAAATTGCTGCAAAGATGCCTGGGCCTGGGAAGACTCTCCGCGTGTCTTTGGACCGTTCGGTGACTCCATCTACTTGTGATCAGATTCTCTGGCGAATCATCAAATTCGCCACCGAAAGAATACAGTTCAAGACGATTCAAGCAGGTATTGATCTAGCAATCTGCAATGAAGTCGATTCCACTTTTCGAAGTATGGATGCCTATGAGGTCCTTCGGGACAAAATCGATAGTCAACTCAAAAATATGATTGGAGTGGCGGACGATGCCAGCTGCATTGAAGACATGATAGGAGCCGATGGCAATGACGCTGCGCTGAAAGAATGTATCGATAGGTACTACAAGATCGACAATCTTGCAACCACGCCGTACCTCCGGTCGATTGCGAGCAGGCCCGGGATGGCGCCGAAGGACTGCGATACAGCACTGAAGGAAAGGCTTACGTGTCCGGTGTTGTTGGAATTAATCTGGAGTTACTGGATGGAAGAAGGGATGCTGGTGCAGACGATGAACGCCATCAGCGTGAGATTTCAAAATCGAAGACTGGGGCCGAGTCCCGATCCGCTCGCAAATTTCGACATTGACCCATTGCGAAGATTGAACAACCTGATGTGGGGCTATATTCAGGATGAACAACATCGTCTATCTATCCAGCGCCGCGTCTATGAATACGACCACGAATATGGATTAACGCTGTACGGCAAGGCGGTTCCGGAGCTGCAATCGGCAGACAGTCGCTCCAAGTTCCTCGAAGCGTTTCACAATCTGTTGTATCTCTCATCGCGATATTTCCGCGAACAGGACGATACGACAATTTATCCCGATGCGTTTCCTTTGCTGAACAGTTTGCGTGAAGTGCATTTGCTTCTCGCTGAAGGGGCGCACAACCAGTACGGCGATCTGCCCTGGACTGCGAGAAGAGAGATGCTTCTGCAGCAATGGCTTCTCTCGCGAACCGAAATCCAGCAATTCCTGGGCGGCCGGATAATGGTGCCATATGAAGAACCGTGGATGGATCGTGTAGATACCATGAAGAAGATTCAGGGTTGGACGGATGTGAGCATCACTCATTTCTACAAGCTGGCGGTCTACGGTGAGCAGGTTCTGCTTTCCGTTCGCCATGGCGATTGGAACAGTACCAATATGACAGCAGATAATGCCGCCAATTGGGCCCGGTTCTGGCGGAGCGCGATCCAGGACTACACCTATTCCTACCGCGTGGTGACCGGTGTCGATCTCACTGCCGATGCTGCCGATGCGCGGCAGGCGTCGGTTCGTTACATGCAGCCATCTCTTCTGCTTCGCAATCGTCTTGCAAGGCAGCGACAACGTGTATTGCGATAACCGCTGGAGAAGGGAGGTGGACGATGAGACGCGACTTCGATTTTGAAAGCGATCTGCAAGAATCGATCTACGAGAATGAGAGCGTATTTGAAGAATCATACGAACAAGAATTTGTGCGGATTCCTGTGGAAAGGCCGGGAGGCGGAAGAATCCGGGATAAGACACCGCCTAAGATTATCGATCTAGTCACCTTTCGCGGAGTCGGTGGAAAAAACATCCAACTACACAAGTATGCAGCCCGTGCCTGGAAAGCTCTCGTTGCTGCTGCACGTGCAACCGGCATCAAGCACCCGCTGTTGCTTGTTGTCTCGGGTTATCGAAGTCGCGAAAGGCAATTGGAGCTATGGAAAGCTGCACTTGCCAGATATCAGTCACCACAAATTGCGCGCAGATGGGTGGCCCCGCCGAAAGGAAGCGTGCATCAAACGGGAAGAGCTATCGACTTCTTTTTAGGCGGCACGAACAGCAGCAAGAACGCAGAGAATCTGCGGCGGTTGCCGGCGTACAAATGGCTGCTCGCAAATGCGCGGAGATTCGGGTTTTATCCATACCCGCCGGAACCGTGGCACTGGGAATACAATCCACCTTCTCCAAAACAAAAACAGTTTGAGTCCGGCTTGCCATTTGAAGAAATATACGAAGACGAAGGATTCAATTTCGAATCGCAGGGCGAGACCGTAGAGATTATTTGAGAATCCCAGGGTCTAGTTATGATCATCGATTGCCATTGTCACGCTGGAAAGGGTGATGGATTGACCGGACCCTGGGACACGGCCGCCCCGCTGGAGCTCTATCTTCGCAGGGCTTCGACAGCTGGAATTGATCGAACTGCAATCTTTGCAGCTTTCCATTCGGATTATTCGATTGCCAACCGGCAAATAGCGCGAATCATAACGAGTCGCCCGAACAGATTTTATGGTTTTGCGTTTGTCCATGCCGATCGTGATCGCGGCCGGATTTGTCCGATGCTGCAGGAAGCCGTTCATCGTTTTCACTTTGTGGGTATCAAGGTACACCGTCACGATGCGCGCATCTCACGGGAAATCTGTGAAGCAGCCAGAGCGTACGCCTTGCCGGTTCTTTACGATATCGTCGGTGAGGTGTCTGTTGTTGAACTGCTGGCAAGTGAATACCCTGATGTGCCGTTCATCATTCCTCATCTCGGCAGTTTCGCCGATGATTGGAGCGCGCAAATCGCCCTGATCGATCATCTGGTACGGCATCCCAACATTTATGCAGACACGGCAGGTGTTCGGCGATTCGATGTGTTGGCGGAAGCAGTGAGAAGAGCCGGGGCAAAGAAAATATTGTTTGGTTCGGACGGGCCGTGGCTTCATCCTGGACTGGAGGTGGCCAAAATACGCGCTTTGAACCTCAGTCCATCTGAACAGGCTCTGATTCTTGGCGGGAATTTTCTTCGATTGATTTCCGGGGTTCGTTCCCGACCGGCACAAAAAGCAAGATTTGCCGGCTTTAGTCCCATGACCCTATGCTGAGTACTTCTTGCGCGTTTCCGCGCGCCGCATTTGAAGGGCGCGTTGACTGATTTGCAGCTTTCGCGCTGCGCGTCGCAAATTCCCGTTCTCTTCTTCGAGCGCGACTTCTACGGCGGTCTCTTCAGTGAGGCGAGAAAGTTTTTTCAATCCGATTCCCAGCTCAAGCGCAGTCTGAATGCTCAACTTAAACGAATCACCACGCCAATGTAACCCTTCTGCAGGAGTTTTTGAGCGTTCCTCTTCAGGAAGATCACCCGCGGTGATTACGCCTGGCCCTACGTGTCGATCCATGATTCGCGAAATGAGCTGTTTGAGCTCTCGAACATTTCCGGGATATTCGCGGTGTAAGATGTAATCTCGTACAGCCTGATCAAATTCGAGCGGTTTCTGATCCCCCTGCAATTGCCTTAAGAAGTGTTGCGCCAGGGACGAAATGTCATCCATGCGTTCCCGAAGTGCAGGCAGTCTGAAAGTCCAGTTTGCCAGGCGATGATAAAGATCGTGCCTGAACCGGCCCTGCTTCACTTCTTCGGTCAGATCTTTGTTGCTTGCGCAAACAAGGTTGAAAAGCGTTTTTTGCCAGGAATTGCCGCCTACTCTCTTGAAAGAATGTTCATGGATCACACGTAGGAGCTGTGCTTGAAGCGTAAGTGGAAGCTCACTGACTTCATCAAGGAACAAAGTTCCCAGATGTGCCAGGGCGAAGGCCCCGTCCCGGGAGGAAAACGCGCTCGTAAATGCTCCACGCTCATGGCCGAAGAATTCGCTGCCCGATAATTCGGGAACGATCGTTGTGCAGTCAACGATTACCATCTCCCGTTTGTCCGGCCGCTGATTCAGGTCATGAATCAAGCAGGCCACAGCTTCTTTTCCGGTTCCTGTTTCACCTACGATGAGAATGGAGGAATTCGTGAAGTGTGCAACTTCCATAATTTGACGCAAGATACAAATCCAGGAAGAGCTATGCCCGACAAGAAAATTCTGCACCCTCGGTGAATCTAGCAGGCTTTCTATCTGATCCCAACGACACAGTCGGGCAGCAATCCGTTGCGCGAGGCCTTGCGAGGACCAGCAAATAACGTCGGAGGCGCCCGAATGAGTAAACGCCCACACCTGATCGGCCGACAGTCCTTTATCGTTGATGGAAACCGCAAGGACTCGCCTTTGGCCTTGCCGGCTCATTTGCTGAAGGAAGTCAAAGACGCGATCGGTTATGTCATCAAAGAAGACAACCGCCGCTCCTTTCGTATTGACAGGATCACCGAGCGAGACAGAAGCTCCGGCCTGTGCTATGGACCGCAGGATCGTCTCCTGGTCATGCGTAGCCCTGCAAAAAAAATAACACGATGCCTGCGCGATCATTGGTTTGTATTGCAATCTGAATTTCGCAGAATCGAAAGTCTTAAAAGCAGGTTACACAGTTGCCTCCCGGTCAGGAACTTGAAAGGGATAGAAGAGTGTAACGATGTGTAATTCGATTCGCACGTTAGCGCGATCCTAGTCTAATGATAAATGTGTTAGAAAACAAATATTAGGATTTTAATTAGGAAAGCAATTGTACTAATAGCGCCTTTATTTGTCAAACGAAAGATAGGAGGACAAGGAGTTTCTATGTCCAATTGCTGCGTGAAGAATCAATCTTCCGAAAGAATATGGCCTTCCTTCACGCGCATTTCAATCGCCTTCACATTTGAGAAATCCTGGATAGGATCAGCGCTGAGAACTAGAAAGCTCGCTTCATACCCATCCGCGATTCGTCCTATTTTTCGATTTAGGAAAATCGCTTGTGGAGTCACTTCACACCACATACGCAGAAGGGTTGCGTTGTCAAAAATCTTCAACTTCGACAATTCGATCGCTTCGGAAAGTGATGTGCCGGAATATTTATCGCTACCGATCGCCACACGTACCTTGTGCCTTGCGAGTATCGACAGATTCTCTTTCACAAGTTCGCGAACCGCATCGGCAAGCTCCGTTTGTGGGCTGCCTGTCTCGATGCTGTCCAGGACCTCCAGGAGATCACCCACAGTAGTGACGACAACTACATTTTGTTTTGCGGCAAGGACAGCGTCCTCTTCCGATATCCGGTAGCGATCGATATGTTGATAATTTGCGGGATTCTCCTTTTCTGGCCTGAAACCCGGGAGATGGTTAATCTCATCCACTCCAGCCGCGAGCGCATAGTGAAAGTCTGCAGCGGATTCTACATGAGTAGAAACGCGTAACTTTGACTCATGAGCGCGCCGGACAATCGCGGGGAGCAGCATGGGATCCAGCCCTCTCCATCCTCGGTAGGATTTGTCATTTTTTCGCGTCTCGTATTCTTCGGAATAGAGCAGGTAAGTCTTGATAAAATCCGGGTGACCCGAAAGGATCGTCCCCCATTTCTTTTCAAGATCTGCGGGGCTATCAATCACAAAATAAAAAGCGCCCTCTCCATCTTTTTCGGTCCAAATACCTCTCTGGATATTTCGTTCCACGATTTCCAACGGATGACCTCCGGATCCTGTAATACCTCCATTCGAAAAAATGACATCGATCGTTTCCGGGGAATTGATTTTCCCGGACAGCGGGGCCGTTAGGCGAGGCAAAGAATTCGGGTTTTTCACATAAAAAACGCCCCCGGTAAGGTACGAATGGACGAGTTCATCGATGCCGGAGGAGTCCGCCACATTGTGATTGTGCGCTTCACCGAAAGGAGGAAGGACATATTTGCCGGTAAGATCAATGGTTCTGTCTATGTGCCTGGGCTTTTGAGATTGAAAAATACCATCGACGGAGTAGAAAGTCTTTTTTTCGTATTTCTGTCCGTTGAACACTAAGCCGTTTGAGAATTCGTAAACCTGCCTTGACGGCTCGTTTCCGGACAACAGCGGAAAAAGGAAAACAATCATCAGGAAATATTTCATGGCGCCTCCCGAAATTCTTTCTTGCACGTAAAGAAAATACGATGTCGGATGGCGATGGATAGATCTCCATCGGTGAATGCCTCACCGCATCGGTGAATGGCTCATTGGGAAGGGAAGTCCTTCTTTAAGAATTTAAGAGGGCGCGTAAGAAATGGATTTTTCTCCGGCTCAGCTGTAGTTTTTCTCCATTGGTGAGAATCACATGATAGCGGCTGCCTGCCTGATTTTCCTGTCCGGCAACATACGTCATGTTTACCAGGTAGGAACGATGAAGCCGTTGAAAACCGTCAGGCATTGATGTTTCGAGGTTCCGCAGAGTCTTGTCATACAGATGGATCGAACCGTCCTTGCAGTGAATTTCAGAATAGTCGTCCGCCCCTTTCAAATAGAGAATTTCAGAAATCGGGATTGACCGGATCTCATGCCCGTTTCGGACTGCAAGAAATCTGAGTTGCCTGCGATCCGTTGCCTGCGGATCCGTCACGCGCTCCAATGCTTTTCGTAAACGTTCTTCCGTAAACGGCTTTGCGATGAAATCCGTAACTCCATATTCGAAAGCACGGATCGCCTGCCCGGCGTGAGCGGATACGATGATCGTGCGAAAGGATCTCGATACAGCTTCTGCAAGAATGTGAAAACCGTCAGAGCCGTTCAAATTCAAATCGAGAAAGAGAAGATCGATCGGATGTTCGCGGATATAGGCAAGCCCATCGTACAAATCTTCCTGATGCCGGATGGATGCACCGTCTTTTCCCAGAATCTGATGGATCATTCGAATCAACCGCTGAGCAACGATTCGTTCATCTTCTATGACCAGTATTTTCATGATATTTTTTCCTCGGCGATCTTGCTGGATCTGGCCGGCGGGACGCCGGCGTTACAAACCGCTACGCCGGAATCCAGATTTCGTTCTTCCAGACTCCGGCGTCGCTTCCGGCCCGGAATCTCCATCGATCTCCATAACTCTCCTGCAACCTTGCCTTGATGTATAGAAATCCGGTGCCCTCTTTCGTTACTTGCGGC
The DNA here is from genome assembly GCA_963843285.1 of uncultured bacterium. Taxonomy (GTDB): domain Bacteria; phylum Acidobacteriota; class HRBIN11; order JAKEFK01; family JAKEFK01; genus CAZDDB01. Next base: position 514,722 of record CAWJJO010000013.1, on the reverse strand, counting down.
GTTTGGGCAAGATTTCCCAGCGGCGCTTCCAGCGTGTAATGGTTCACTCCATTCTCTTTTTGGACACTCAAATGAAATTCGATGAGCTGCGACGAATATTTGTTGTGGATGACTGCGTTTTCCACTAGGGTATGAAACACCGCAGGCGGAACCATAGATTCCGGATCGCTCCCGTTAACGGAAAGCACAAATTCTCTTCCTTTGCGCTTGCTCATGATTTCAAGATGGCTGGAACACAGCCGGATCTCATCTTTGAGCGGAATCAGCGTGCGATGAGAGACTTCCGATAGAATTCGAAATTCATCTGAGAGGGACTGAATCATTCTTGCCGCTTCCTTCGGTTCCTGTTCAATCCATTCCGCCAATGCAGTCAATGTATTCATGAGATAGTGAGGCTGGATATGTTTCTTCAGCAGCTCAATTTCCAGACGGGCCGACTTCAACCGGGCTTTTTCGCGCTCCATTCTGGCCTGACGGACCTGCAAAACATGCGAGGCGAGCAAACAAAGAAGAAGAAAATCAATTCCAAAATACACCGTCAGGTCCGCGAACAGGAAAGGCCTCCAATATAATACTATTCCTGTAGTAGCCAGGCCGATGACCGCGAGCCAGCTTCCGCGGCGTCGATCTATTGCCGCGCGAATCGTCCAGGTTAGGGAGAGCGTAATTCCAATCAGAAACATGGCAAGGGATTTTTCATCCCATCCGGGAGCGAGCATGCTGAGAGCAAATCCGGACAGTGCGATCAAAAGAAACAATTTGCCGCGCCTCCCCGGAAACCGGAGGATCACAAAGAGCAGCAAAAGCAAATTTAAAAGCGCAGTCAGTCCCGTAATGATCGAGAGACGTAAGAGATGCCAGTTGTATGTATAACCGAACAGGTTTCGCCACGCTTCCGCAACCAAAAGCAGAGCCGCGACAACTCCTAGCAACGCGAGAAGCAAGTACGATCTGTCTCCTCGATCAATCAGGAAGAGAAGAAAGGCGATGATCGAAACGAGGATCATTCCGCTCAGAGAAATCAGCGAAACAGAGGTCGTGTATCTTCCTAAATCTACAATCACGTCGTAGTCGCCTATCAGCAGCATCCAGTATCCGCTGAACGGCTTGAAATGCCGTTGATGGGCGGAGGTGCGCACGGCGACCGTATGCACGCCAGGTGTTGCCAGACGTTCCGGCAGAACATAGTGAGTCTGAATCGGCCCTGGAACTTCCTCCCGGGCGACTCTTGCCGGCTTGCCGCCACGGCCTATGAGAAAGCCATCCCAGTAGATTTCATGGGAGGCCAGCGCCGCGAAGTAGACTCCAAGAGGATGCCCTGCGATGAAATGCCCGGGGAGTAGCCGGATTTTCGCCCGGAACCAAACGATATCGTTTGCTTGCGGAGCCAGCTGGAATTGAACTGGAGTCCAGTCGCGATCATCCCACGAAGGTTGAGCCCACCGTGAATCGTCTCCCACCTTCATCAGGAAATCTGATTGATCGATGAGCCCAGCAGCGCAAACGTAAGCTGCAGAGAACATCACGCACAGGAAGAACGCGGTCCGGCGGGTCATAGAAAGTAGTCTAGCATGCGCATTGTGCTGCTCCGGAGCATTTCACCGAATCTTTGAGACGTTGACCGGGTGAATACAGTTCCAGCGCCGGCCGCATCGTATTGTCTGAAAATGGAGGTCCTGTATGCGAAATGTTTTGATATCTATCCTAGCTCTCGTCGTTTGGTTTTCAGTTGCTGAAGGAACGGATCAACCTCAACTGACTTTGAAACCATACGAATTTGAAGCAGGAAATGGTGAAAAGGTTCAAGCTGAGGTAGGAGAACTGGTCGTACTGGAAAACCGTAGCGGGAAGAGCTCTCGCACGATCACGCTTCGTTTTGTCAAATTTGCAAGCACTTCAAAAGGCGAGAAGTCTCCGATCGTTTACCTTGCCGGGGGACCTGGCGGATCTGGAATTGATGCGGCTCGCGGCGCGCGATTCCCGTTGTTCATTGCGATGCGGGAATTCGGCGATGTCATCGCCTTTGATCAGAGAGGGACGGGATTGTCCGAGCCTGATCTTGACTGTAAGGAGCAGTACATGGTCCCACTTTCCAAACCGGCGGATCGTGTCACGGCAGGTAAAGTCCTTGCGGATGCTGAGGGAAAATGTTTCCAGCGACTGAACCAACAGGGAATTGATCTCACGGCGTACAATACTCGCGAAAACGCCGCCGATCTAAATGACCTGCGGATCGCCCTGAAGGCGCCTCGTCTAACTCTCTGGGGAATCAGCTACGGCACGCATCTGACTTTCGCATTCATGAAGTATTACGGCGATCGCATCGATCGCGCGATTCTGGCGGGTGTCGAACCGCTTCATCACACCTATAAGCTTCCGTCGGATCAACAAGCGCTGCTGGAAAAGATCGGAGAACTCGCGAGAAAGGATGCGAAAGTTGGAGCGGTGGTTCCCAATTTAGTTGACTCAGTCAATAATTTGAAGAAACAATTGGAAGAGAAGCCGCAGACTGTTTCACTAACACATCCGCAAAACGGGATGACTGTAGAAATTCAGGTAGGAAAATTCGATTTGCAATTCGCGCTCGCACAGATGCTGGTCGGACCTCAGACCTTTGCCGGCATGCCTGATTTCATATCCCGGTTGGAGCACGGAGATTGGACTGCGCTCGCTTTGTTAAGCGCCCAAAACCGGATCGGAGAAGCGCCAAACGCCATGTCCGTTGCTATGGATTGTGCTTCCGGAGTGGACCGGAGCTGGCTTCAGAAAATTGCGCAACAGGCGCAAAGTACTACGCTCGGTGACGCGATCGATTTTCCGTTTCCGGAGATCTGTCCGGCCGGATTCGATTTGGGAGATGAGTTTCGAAAACCCGTTCGATCGGATATCCCCGTGCTTTTGATCAGCGGGACACTGGACGGACGTACCCCTCCGTCAAACGCGGAAGAGGTATTGCCGTATTTGAAGAAAGCGCAGCAGCTGGTGATCGATGGAGCCGGTCACAGCGATCCGTTGTTTCTCTCTTCGCCGGAGATTCTGATCGCGATGAAAACATTTATGCGCGGCGAGAAGCTCGCAAAAAATCGAACCTCGATCAAAGTGGATGCTTTCATTGCCCCGCGTAAGATCGTTTCGGTTCCGGATGAAGTATTGAATGGCTATGTTGGCGTCTACAAGATCAATGAGAAAGAATCTCGCCGTGTAATAAAAGCCGGTAACATTCTTTATACTCAGCGTGGTGAAACCGCGCCGCGTCCGATTCGGCCGATGTCGCAGACTGAATTCTTCTACGAAGGGACTGCAACCTGGCTTCGATTTGATGTCGATTCCAAAAATAAGGTCACCGGTATGACCGTTTTTCAAGAGGGGCATGAACCGGGGGAGCCGTCTAAGAAGATGTAGGGACTATGCATTTGCCAACCGGATACTGCAAGACACAGTAGCTATTCTTCGAAAGCAATTTAAGATCATTCATATGTCCGCAAATGCAGAGCCCGTTACGGCAACGGCATGATCTCGTTTTTCGAAGACGGGCTGAGCATTTTCAACTGCGAATGAGTTCGTTCACGAAGGAAGAGCATTTCCAATTACAACCGGAACAGCACTACGATGGAAAATGCTCGGCCCCTACTAGGCTCTATTAGGTTATACTGGTATTGAGGTTCACACCTCATGAGTTCCAGCCCAGACGAAACGACTCACCTCAGCGATCCGCAGCCGCTTTCACCGGACGAAACGCAGCTTCTCCTTACCGATTGGAACGAATATAAGATTGAGTCACTCGTCGGTGAAGGTGGAATGGCTCATGTGTACAAAGCATATGATCCAAAACTGCAGCGCAATGTTGCGCTCAAATTCATACGCAGCGATGATGAGAATCTCCGGAAGCGGCTGCTTCGCGAAGCGAGATCTCAGGCACAAATAGAACACGACAACGTTTGCAAGATTTATGAAGTTGGAGAAGTGCAAGGGAAGTCTTTCATTGCGATGCAATTCATCCAGGGCGAAACCCTGCAGCAGTCCGCAAAAAAGATGTCGCTTGAGCAAAAGATCCTGTTGATGAAGCAGATATCCGATGCCGTGCAGGCCGGACACAGAATCGGGATCATCCATCGTGATATCAAACCTTCCAATATCATGGTGGAGCAAAGTGAGGATGGAACATTTCATCCATACATCATGGATTTCGGGATTGCTCGTGATATTACGGATCCGGATCAAACGAAAACGGATGCAATTGTCGGTACGCCGGCATACATGGCCCCCGAGCAAATGATGGGGGAGCAGGGCAGGGTCGATCGTCGCACAGACATTTATGGATTGGGAGCGACTCTATATTACATACTTTCCGGACAATCGCCCTTTTAGGGTTCTAGAATTCATCTTCTTGTGCAGCTTGCCTCCGAGGATCCTGTTCCGCTCAAGAAAATGAATCCCGGAATTCCGGATGATCTGGAGATCATCGTTTCGAAGTGTCTGGAAAAGGATGCTTCGCGCCGCTACGATTCCGCGCGGGCTCTGGCAGATGATTTAAGACGCTATCTGGAAGGAGAGCCTGTTCTCGCGCGCCGACCTACGTTCCGGTATCGGATTGCCAAGAAGATCAGGAAGAACAAGACGATTGCCGCAGTTGTGGCGCTTGCATCTTTGTTGATTCTTGTCTCGGCGATTTTCAGCCTCTTTTCGTACTGGCGGGCATCCAATCAAGTAAGGATCGCACGGCAATTTTCGCAATCAGTGGAAGCGATGGATTGGATTATGCGGGTCGCGCATATGGCGGCTGGTTCTTAAAGGATGAAGGAAGCACGAATGGAACTCGATTAAATGGAGCGAAGGTAGTGGAATCGCCGATCAAATCACAAGACGTAATTCACGCAGGCATTGTTGAGATCACCATAGCGGAATCGGAAGATGCAAACCTGGTTCATCTTCCGAATGAAAAGGCATCCAAACGCCCGGAGAATCAAACAGATAAAGTCGGTGGCTTTGATGAAGAGCTGCAGGAAAGTATTTTTGCATCCAGCAAAATAATTTTTCCCGAAGGTACCATTCCAGGAAAATCGGAGCGGATGCTGGAAATCTATCAGAAGATTCATTCGCTGGCAGACAGCGATGTTAGCGTCCTGTTGATTGGAGAAACCGGTACAGGAAAAGAGATGTTCGCGCGGATGCTGCAACTGTCCGGCAAGAGATCTACGGGTCCTTTCGTTGCTGTCAACTGTGCGGCTATTCCTTCCGAACTTTTCGAAGCCGAATTGTTTGGAATCGGAGAAAAAGTAGCGACAGATGTCCATGGAAGAAAAGGCAAAATAGAATTGGCAAACAAAGGCACACTATTTCTGGATGAACTGGGCGCGTTTCCGATCGCGTTACAGGCAAAAATATTGCGTGCGATTGAAGAAAGAGCTGTTACGCCTGTTGGCGAGCCTCGTCCGGTTCCTGTAGATTTTCGCCTGATCTCAGCCACCAACGAAGATCCGCAGGATCTCATTCGTACCGGAAAGCTCCGGGAGGATCTGTATCATCGGGTTGCGGCAGTGGAAATCGAAATCCCGCCTCTTCGGGAACGCAGCGAAGATATTCCGTATTTGTTGCTCGGGCTTCTGCAGCAGATTTCAAAAAAAGAGAAAAAGCCGATTGCAGGAATCAGCAAGAAACTCCTTTCATTGCTGACGCGGTATCCGTATCCGGGGAACATCCGGGAACTGATGAATATTTTGAATTCAATGATCGCGCTTGCGCATCCGGGAGAGTTGTTGGATCTGCATCTGGTACCGGCAAAGTTAGTGCAACAGGGGCCTGACTTTCAGGCTCCGGAGATCGATCTTTCTCAGAGTTCTCTCGATCTGCATGGAAAACTGGATGAGCTCAGTAAGACGTTGATTCTGCGCGCGCTTCACCTTCAGAATTGGAACATCACAGCTGCCGCGAAAAACCTCCGGATCACACGTTTTGGGCTACGCAAAATGATGAAGCGCCTTGGCATTCCAGATAAAGGCGGTCCCTAGTGGAGTGTAACGCAAAAACATGTTTGTGGTTTGTAACGATAGCGTCCCGCTGGCTGAGTTCGAGCTGGAATCTCTGATTTTGCCGGCGAGACGCCGGCGCTACGAAACCTTTCGTAGAGCCTGCTCTGTTCTATCAAAAGGTCTTATCCCCCAGCACCCTTTGCACGGCTTTTTTGTAGTGACGCGTCAGCAGAAGTTGTGTCCCATCAGAAAGGAGCACACGGTATTCTCCGCGGAACAATGGCTGGAACTTTGAAACGCGGTCCATGTTTACGATGTAAGATTTGTGGATGCGGACAAAACGTGCCGGGTCTAATCGCTCTGAAAGGCTGCTGATTCCTTCGCGAAGTGTGAATGTTTTTTTTCCCGCATGAAGGATGACATATCGCCTGTCGGCTTCGATCCAATCGATTTCCGAACTCTTAAGAAGATGGACACCACCTGTTTCCTTGATGACCAGACGGGTTGCATAATGCTGTGCGGCTCCGCGTTGCAGCAATAAATCTTTTGCGCGCTGCAAAGATCCTGCCAAACGCTGTCGTGTGACCGGTTTCAAGAGATAGTCCACTGCCTGAACTTCAAAAGCGTGTACCGCATGTTCTTCATAAGCCGTGACGAAAATCACGTATGGGATTTTCCCCGGCCGGAGATGTTCCAGCAGCTCAAAGCCATTCAGCCCCGGCATTTCAATATCCAGAAAGAGGATGTCGTACGATGACTCCCGCAGCATCTCAAGCGCCGTCTCGCCACTTTCAGCAATATCGAGAGTCTCGAGATCTTTGTCATCTTGCAGAAGGCGTTTGATGCGCGCGGCCCCGAGAGGCTCGTCATCTACGATCAGCACCGCGAGTCTCATCGGGATGGAATTTCCAGAGAAACAAGCAGACCGCCGGTATCTTCGTTTTTGATTTCAAAGCGAAACTCGTTTCCATACATATGTTGGAGTCTGCGTTTTGTATTTGCCAATCCGATTCCTTCCTGGACTGATGGGTTGGAGATGCCGGGTCCGGTGTCCCTGATCTTCAGATGCAAGGCGCCGTCGCTCTTTCTCGATTGGATGGAAATTTCACCGGGTCGCGGATTCTGCGCAATGCCGTGCCGGACTGCATTTTCGATTAGCGGCTGCAAAATCAAGACCGGGACACGGCTTTCCATGCTGTTTTCATCGATCTCCATTCTTACCGAAAGACGTTTCGGGAATCGTACCTTCTGCATCTCTAGATAACATTCAACAAAATCGAGCTCCTTGCGGAGAGACACGTCCTGAACTCCATCGATCAACAGGGTCATCACGAAGAACTGCTCCAAACGATCCAACAACTCGGCCGCCTGGCGTGGATTCTGGTGGATCAGCTCAATGATGGAATTCAGAGCGTTGAAAAGAAAGTGAGGATGCAACTGCATTCTAAGCGCTTCCAGCTGCGCGCTAACAAACATTACCTCGACCCGGGCAACACGCAATTCTTCCCGCTTCTTCATTTCGAGATTTGTGAGCGCAATCGCGGCGAGCAGTACCGCTCCGTAAACGTCGAACTTGAATCCCCAGGCGAGACCAATGCCAAGAGCGTCTGGAAAATTCACAAGCCATTGATGGAAGCCGTCCTGGACCAGGCGAAACGCTCCGTTAATCAGAGACCAGAAAAGCATACAACCGAGAATGTGCGCCAGGATATTGCTTCGATGGCTGCGATCAAGCGGAAAGCGGTGGTTCATCCAGAAAATGAAAGGCGTCAGGATTGCAACACCGGCCCAGCTCAGCCAGCTATTCAAATAACCAATCCAGTTCAGTGGATCTCGCCACACATACAGATCATCTAATAGCCGCGATCCGGCCATACAGATTCCAACAAGGAACCATGCAGTGGCCGCCAATAACATCCAGAAGAGTGCGCGTGGTTTTTCGGGTGAACTTCGATCTTTGGATGAATCGAGCGAAACCAGTGTTTTCGCAAAGCTTTTCAGGGTAAGCCGAAGTTGATCTGCCAGATCCGTCAGAATCTCATCCGCTTTTTCCGGATCGGACGCTAGGGTTCTTCGCGCATCCTGAAGTGTGGCGAGCAAGCGATCGGGTTCCATCTGGGTTGTGACATCCAGTAACTTTGCTTCTTCTATTTGCTTTTCGATTTGTGATGCGCGGATTTCGGCATTTCTTCGCTCCTCTTGAAGCTTGAGAGCAGATAGAAACGCCAGGAACATGCCGACCATCAATGCTCCCCAGCCAATGCGCATGAAAGTCATCCTTGAATTGATCAGGAAATGATGAATCAACTGATGAAAAGCAGCCGTACTGAAAGCAAGCAAAACGAGCAGTGGAATTCTTTGCCATAGAGGCCGCATCGGGATCCGCTGAAAGATCCAGGCGATTACGGGCGCCAGTAACAGCCACAATATCCAGACTGTCAGGTTGTAATTAAAAGTAATTCGGAGACTTCCCGCCCGATGGAGGAAAAAGAAATCCAGGAAAGCATCCCGAAAAATAATGATGACAGTAAGCGGTACAACAACAAGGTAGAATTGTTTCCAGAAGTGTGTAGGGGACACCATTCTTCCATTATTCCATGATTCCAGCATTCCAGTTGCGCGCGCAGCGAAACGGCCAGTCACTCGCTCGAACAAAAAAGAGACTCACCCACGGAAAAAGTCGAAGCTATAAATCGCGCTTTCCCCCGTGTGTAGGTAACCTGCAGTTCTTGCATCGTAAAACTAGAGCTCGTCAGGTCGAATCTCGAGGAAGAGAGAGGAAATTTAGACAGGCTGGAGCAGCCTCCTTCAAATTTTCCGTTGTCGCGGGTCTTCAACAGCAAGATGTCCATATCGTTCCCTGCGCGCTCGCCTGCGCATCCGGCTGCAAGGATAGAACTGTCGGTTTGGGAAAACACCGGTTGTCCGATGAAAACCGGACGCGCATCCGGCTTGAGTTGTTTGCGCCACAAAACTTTTCCGGAAAGATTCACGCCGATCAAGATCCCTTCGGAAACGATTCCACCGGCTAAACTAATGTTCCCGGTCAGGAGCAAGCTCTGGTCTTGCGGATTCAATGTGACGGCTCCTGTCAGATCGGATCCGCTCGACCGGTACTGGCGAGACCAAACAGGAACGCCATTGGAGTCGAGCTTGGAAAGAATCGTGCGCGTTGTTTGCCCACCTGCCGGTGTGAACAACTCCGTGAAGTAGTATCCCGTGTCCTCCGCCTGAACAGCGGAAATGCCTAGATGCGAGTCGGATGAACCGTACATCCTGGACCATTCCACTGCGCCGTTAGCGGCAAACTTTACAAGCACCGCGCGAAGCGCGCCTGAAACATCCGTAGCAAACGTAGCAAGAGCTCCGTCATCTGACGTCAGCGATAATCCGGATGAATGATCGAACCCCGGAGTGCTCAGCGTCTTCCTCCATACAGGCTTCCCTCGTGAATTGAATTTGACAGCCAGGATATCGTTACTCGTTGCTGGATTCGAGATATCCCCTAGCACAATGAAGCCTCTGTCAGATGTCTGCACAATTCGTACAAAATGCTCATCGGCCGCGCTTCCGAACGTCCTTTTCCAGCTCAACGACCCCGATTCTTTCACTTTCATGATAAAACCATCTGCGTTTCCCTGGCCAAAGGACGTAGTACTCCCGATAATTACCGCGCCGCCGTCGTTTGTTGCAACAACGGCCTGCGCTTCATCGTCGCCGGATCCTCCGATTCTCTGAGCTCTTCGAACAGTGCCATCGGAATTCAATGTGATGAATACGATGTCATTCGAGCTGAAATCCAATCCGCTGGTTACAATGTCGCCCGAGCGTAGAACTGCAACCGAACTGGAACACTCATTTCCGGATCCGGAAATGGTCTTCAGAAAATTGTCGGCGGCCGCAAGATAGCCGCACACCAACAAAGACATGCAAGAAAACAGAATTCTATTTCTCATGATGGAAGCTTAAATGTAATGATGCAACTCTAGAAGCAACATGGTAACGAAAACGCCGAAGGAAAACACGAGATGGATTTCGGTGGATCAAGAAGTATCCCTGGAGCGCGGGCGTCCCGCCTGCATATTGGGTCGCAGGCATCTTGCCTGCATCCGGTGATTATCTGTCGATGTGGTAAATACTTACTACCTTATTAGAAAATGCACGTGTCAGGTAGGGCGCCTCTTCCGGGTTAAAACCGTTCCTGGCCAGCGATATTTCGGGCGGTCCCCAGAAAAGCCATTTTGCTCCGCTTTCTTCCAGGATCTGTTTTGCAGCGGGATCGGCTGCATTCTTCCGGCAGAAAAATTCGACCATCGAACGTTTTCTCTGCATGTCCGTTGTTAAAACGAATTGACCGATTACAACCGGCCTGCAGGAACGCCCGGCAATGAAGTTTCCGGAGAGTTCAGCGGAGAAGATCGCTTGATCAGGAGGAAGGTTCTTAACCTCTTGCACTCCCTGAAGGAACGTCTTCGGTAAATACTGGGGGGCGCCACGCTCTTGTAGTATTGTCAGATCCTGTCGCAGGCCGATCAGGCCGGATGGCAGGAGGAGCAACAGGATGAAGATTGCTATCACAAGTCGGAGCGGGCCCGGGTTCAAATGTTCGTAGACGCGCACCCATCCCGAGGCAGCAAACAGCGCGAGACAAGCAGGCACGCCCAAGAGGAAACGCTCCTGATACGGAACAGGCGCGTAGGCGAGGATTGTTCCTGTGATTGCATATGCAAGAATCATTGCTGCGAAACGGTATGAAATTTTCCAGATGGGACGGATCCCGAATATGGCGAGCGGAATCAACAAACCGCCAGAGCTGAGCAACCGGAGAGGTTCGGGACTCAAAACCAAGAATTGCCGGGTGTAGATTTCCATCATCGGCGAAACGGAAGTGAGATAGACATAAAAACCTCCTGCGATTGCCATCCCGATCATTGCAGGAAGGAAATGACTGAAAGTTGACATGGGGAAATTTCGTTCTTTCAATCCATCCAGCAGGAGCACGGCAAGCATAGCAACGCCAACGTTGAACAAAACAAAAGGAAACTCCAGCCCAATCCACAATGCGCCAAGAAGGATCCCTGTTCGCCGAATCAGGTTGTGATTGGAAACAGGCTTTGCAATGCCGCTGTCTAAAAGGAGAAACAGCAAGAGCACAAATACCAGCGCCATACAGAAATGCGGCGGTGAAAGAAAATTCAGAAAAGTGGATGTTTCCACAATTCTGAGATCGGGTGGATCCTTTACGAGGCTCAGCCATCCGACTCCTGATCCGAGAGATAGGATCAGGATGACTCCGGCGGCCTTCCAGGATTGTTTGAATAGCTTGCGCGTGACGGCTGCAAACACAAAAAGCATTGTGAGGCCCGCGCCCAGCCGGCCCGCTTCGATGAGGCCAACAGGCGAAAGGGAAGAACTCAGTCGTCCGAGCAAGCCCAGAAGAAGATAAACCGGTCTGAGAATAAAAGGGTCGTGCGGCTCAGGAGTAAAGAGATTCTTGCAGAGATACGCCCCGGACCGCGTTTGTTCGATGAGACTGATATAGATATTGAGATCGGATGTATTTCTCGAAAGGATACCGGTCCATTCCGTCGTGAGAGGTTTGTTCCAGATTGCTGCGAAAGTGGGAAGCGAAGCAAGAAATACAACACAAAGAATTGCGAGATATACGGGGATGTTTTTGCTTCGGGTTTCACCCGGGTTCATGGTCATCTACTTTAGACGCAACACGAAACCCGGTCAATTGCCCGTCTAGAGCTGATGAGGTTCATCGCAAGGCGTCTGTAGCGTTTTGCAACAATCGCATGGTGAGATTCGGGGCAGACCGGCAAACAAGGGAGATCCTTTCTGCTGCTGAGGGGGAATGGCATCTTTTTTGTTTGCAAGTTAAGTCTTTTAGTTATGAACAGATTACAGAAAACGATCTTAATCGTGGATGACGATGAAGAAATCCGGGATCTATTGACGATTGTGATTGACTCCGCGAATACGATTATCCAATCTGCAGGCACGATAGCCGAGGCAATCAACGTAATGGAGAATCAGAAAGTGGATGTGATTTTCCTGGATATCCACTTGCCCGATGGAAACGGAATCAGCCTCCTGGATTACTACGAGCAAATCACGAACTCTAAGAATCATCCCTGTACGATTGTGATGAGCGCTTTTGGCGATTGGGAAAACTATGTGCGCGCCTTCAATCACGGAGCATTCTATTTCCTGGATAAGCCATTCAAGGTCAATAAAGTCAGATCCCTTGTCGAAGATGCGCTGAAACAGACTCCAGCGTAATGAGGCTGTTCCCTATGATATTCTTGTTACTCACTCGGAGCGTAAACTTGGATGCTTTCCGCCGGCACGACCCTCGGACCATATACCATTCTCAACTCCATTGGGGCCGGTGGAATGGGCGAAGTCTACCGGGCTTGAGATACGCGGCTGGATCGGGATGTCGCGATCAAAGTTTTGCCCGAGCGCCTGGCTAAAGATCCTGTTGCACTGAAGCGGTTTGATTGCAGCTTTGTCTCATCCGAATATTCTGGCAATCCATGATTTCGGCGCGGAAAACAGCGTCTCCTATGCGGTCATGGAATTACTGGAAGGCGAAACGCTGCGGATGCGGATCGCAGGGGCTTCTCTTCCGTGGCGAAATGCTTTGGAAATCGCAATCGCGATTGCCGACGGCCTGGCCGCTGCTCACTCCCGGGAGTGATTCACCGTGATCTGAAGCCGAAAACGTTTTTATGACATCCGAAGGCCGGGTGAAAATCCTGGACTTCGGTCTCGCGCGATTGGAACAACCGGCGCCAAAACAAGAACTGACACAACTGCCTACTACGTCCGTCGCTACCGAGGCCGGGATGGTTCTGGGTACGGTTCCATACATGTCACCGGAACAAGTACGCGGCATGAATGGAGATGTCCGCATGCAACCAGAGAGGTTCGCTGCTTGCGCCCAACTTGCCCAACTACAGAACGCAAGGTCAACTATCCTGGTTCAGATATCGTGTTGGCACAACTTTGGATGTGACTACGATTGCCGACGGCGCGAGAATCCGCTATTCTCCCCAGGGAACGTTTTATAGAGGACCGTTCGGCCTTTTGGTGGAATATGTAAGCTCCTCGCAAGAGGTCGTCAATGGAACCAATACAGCCGATATCAGGAATGACGCATGGAATCTCACGGGGCATTTTGTCCTTAGCGGTGAGCCGGCGGGATACAAAGGAGTTGTTCCCAGGAATCCATTTGATTTGGAATCGGGACCTCGGGCGTGGGAAATCGCGTTTCGCTATAGCGAGCTCCGTATTGATGAAGATGCTTTCCTGGTCTTTGCCGAGCCATTGACTGCCGCGAGTCAGGCTAGAAACTGGACAGCCGGACTAAATTGGTATCTGAACAAGAACGTGAAGTTCGCGTTCAGCTATGACAACACGAGCTTTGAAGACGCCAACATCAAAACGGAAAAGTTGTTGATGACCCGTTTTCAGATTGCACGGTAATGGAGGGTTTATGAAAAAATATATCTTTCTGGCAATCTTTTTCGGCGCCGCGGTTTTCTTGAATGCGGCTCAAGAGGTCACGATTTTGAATGTTTCCTATGACCCGACGCGCGAGCTATATCAGGACTACAATCAGGCTTTCGCAAAATATTGGAAAGGCAAGACGGGACAGAGCGTTGTGATCAATCAGTCGCATGGCGGATCCGGCAAGCAGGCCCGTTCGGTGATCGACGGTCTGCAGGCCGATGTTGTAACCCTTGCGCTGGCCTATGACATCGATGCAATTGCGAAGGCCGGTTTGATCAAGCCGGACTGGCAAAAACGTTTGGCTCAAAATAGCTGTCCGTATACGTCTACCATTGTGTTCCTGGTTCGAAAGGGAAATCCCAAAGGCATCAAGGATTGGCCGGATCTCGTCCGAAGCGGCGTTTCCGTCATTACGCCAAATCCAAAGACGTCCGGAGGCGCGCGCTGGAATTATCTGGCCGCCTGGGGATATGCGCTGAAACGGAACAACAATGATCAGGCGAAAGCCAAAGAATTCATTTCCAAGCTGTTCAAGAACGTTCCGGTACTCGATACCGGCGCCCGCGGCTCCACAATCACGTTTGTGGAAAGAGGGATTGGGGATGTTCTCATGGCATGGGAGAACGAAGCGCTCCTTTCTGTGAGGGAACTGGGAAAGGACAAGTTTGAGATTGTGGTTCCATCGATTACCATTTTGGCGGAGCCTCCAGTAGCGGTGGTGGATAAGATTGTGGATTTTCGCGGCACGCGAGCCGTTGCCGGAGAATATGTGAAATATCTTTACTCGGAGGAAGGTCAGAAGATTGCAGCCAAGCACTACTACCGTCCGCGCTCCGAAGCAGCGCAGGCGGCGAGCGGCGTGCAGCTTCCCAAAGTGAATCTATTCACGATCGATCAAGTATTCGGCGGATGGGAGAAGGCGCAGCAAGCGCACTTTGCCGATGGCGGTGTATTCGATCAAATCTATCAGCCTGGAAAATAAGAATGAGACTGTTCGCGGCTAACCCGGCTCAACGTTCTGTTCTTCCCGGATTCGGTCTGACAATGGGATTTACGATCCTTTATCTCAGTCTCATTGTGTTGATTCCGTTATCCACCTTGCTCCTGAAGACAGTCACGTTGAGCTGGGCACATTTTTGGCAAATCATGATGTCGCCGCGAACAGTTGCAGCATTCAAAATCAGCTTCCAGACGGCATTTGCCTCGGCGGTAGCGGACTTGCTATTTGGAACGCTGGTTGCCTGGGTTCTGGTGCGTTACCGTTTTGCCGGGAAAGGGATGATGGATGCGCTGGTAGATTTGCCGCTTGCATTGCCGACAGCGGTTGCGGGAATCGTTTTGACAACCCTTTTCTCACCGAATGGATGGCTGGGCAGGGCTCTGATTCCCCACGGAATCCAGGTCAACTACACACCTCTCGGGATCACGATCGCTCTTATATTTATTGGGCTTCCGTTCGTTGTACGAACCGTGCAGCCTATCCTGTCCGAGATGGATCGTTCGAACGAAGAAGCCGCTGCGAGCATCGGCGCAAACAGGCGTCAGATTCTATTGCGGGTGATACTACCAGAAGTCTGGCCGGCTATGCTTACCGGTTTCACGCTTGCGTTCGCGCGAAACCTCGGGGAATATGGATCGATCGTTTTCATATCCGGAAACATTCCGTTGAAAACAGAAATCACCACGATCCTCATCGTTGGCAGATTGGAAAATTACGACTATGCAGGCGCCACAGCTCTAGCTTTCAGCATGCTTGTTTTGTCCTTTCTACTTTTGTTTGTGATCAACTTTTTGCAAGCTCGGTCCAGAAGACGCTTCGAGGGCCTCGGATGAACCCGGGCGGCCAGAGCTTTGAGGGGAGTCACTTATCCGAGCCTCGTCTGGTGCGGTGGTTTTTGATTACCGTCGCATTCCTGTTTTTGTCGTTTTTTCTAGGAATCCCGCTGGTTGCCGTTTTCGTAGAGGCGCTGCGGAAAGGATTCAGTCTTTACCGCGCTGCGATTGTCGAACCGTACACCGTCGCGGCCATCAAGCTTACCGTGATTTCGGCGCTTGTTGCTGTTTTTGCCAACATGCTTTTCGGAATTGCTGCGGCATGGGCAATCACAAAGTTCGAATTTCCAGGGAAAAGTTTTCTGATTACTCTGATCGATTTGCCATTTGCTGTTTCTCCTGTCATCTCGGGAATGGTTTTTATTCTACTTTTTGGCATGCAAGGGTATCTGGGACCCTGGCTGATCTCGCACAATATTCGCATCATATTTGCAACACCCGGGATCGTCCTTGCAACGATCTTCGTGACCTTTCCGTTTGTCGCACGCGAGTTAATTCCGTTGATGAAGGCGCAGGGAAGGGAAGGCGAGGAAGCTGCACTGGTTCTTGGCGCCAGTGGCTGGCAGACCTTTTTTAAGATCACTCTGCCAAACATCAAATGGGGTCTGCTGTACAGTTTGATTCAATGCAACGCTCGCGCGATGGGTGAATTCGGCGCCGTATCGGTGGTTTCTGGTCACATCCGCGGACAAACCAATACGCTACCGTTACATATCGAAATTCTTTACAATGAGTACAATTTCACCGCTGCGTTTGCAGTTGCCTCACTCTTGACCTTTCTTGCGGTGGTCACGTTGTTGTTGAAGAAATTGCTATCATTGAAAGCAGGAAAAAATAGTGCACCATAGCCGAGGGCCTTCGTCTTGTAACGTCTGCGTCTCGTTGGCGAGGCAGGCTGGAAGCCGCCGGCCCGTAATGCAGGCGGGACGCCTGCGCTTCATAGTGATTCGTGTTCATCGATGTCAATCGTATTAAAGGATTTATCCAAGCGTTATCAAAACAACCTGGTAGTCAATCGCATCTCCATGACTGTTGAAGATGGAGAGTTGTTTGTATTGCTAGGCGCCAGCGGAAGCGGGAAAAGCACAATTTTGCGCATGATCGGCGGTCTGACCCGTCCGGATTCGGGAACGATTGAGCTGAACGGAAAAGACGTTACACATCTGCCGCCGCAGCAGCGCGGGGCGGGTTTTGTATTTCAGAACTATTCACTTTTTCGTCACATGACTGTCGCTGAGAACGTTGAGTTTGGATTGCAGGTGCGCAAAGTGTCCGTCCCCGACCGCCGCAGCCGCCGGGACGAACTTCTGGATCTGGTCGGGCTGGCAGGGCTGGGGAGCCGCTATCCACATCAACTCTCCGGTGGACAACAGCAGAGAGTCGCGCTGGCCCGCGCGCTTGCATATAAGCCTGCGGTACTGCTGCTGGATGAACCGTTTGGGGCGCTGGATGTAAGAATCCGCAGCCAACTACGGAAAAATCTCAAAGCCATTCACCGGAAACTCCGTCTTACTACAATATTAGTGACTCATGATCAGGAAGAAGCCTTTGAGCTGGCGGATAGGATCGGCGTCACCGACCGTGGAAATCTGATTGAGATCGGCACGTCGGAAGACTTGTATCATCGCCCGCGGACCACATTTACTGCGAACTTTATTGGCGGAAGGAACGTGTTGATCGGACGTGTGGATGGCGGGGTGATCAAGCTTGGGGCCACTTCATTGCCTGTCCCGGAACGCCTGCGGGCTTCGCCTGGAGCGCGTGTGCGAATCCTGTTCCGTCCTGAAACCGTGCTGCTTCAAGCTGAACCGTTTGATTCAGCCGGCGGTGTTTCGGTTCTTGGACGCGGAAAGGTCACCGAACGTGTCTTTGCCGGTTCGTTTGAAAAGGTCGTTCTGGAGGTCGAGCGTCCGGAAGGCATTCGAATGTACGCGGGAGAATTCGGCACTGAAAAGACAATGTATGTTGAAGCCGTTCGGCCGAGCGATGTAGCCCCTCAAATGGACTTTGCGCCAGGGCAGATGCTCTGGATCGGATTCAAGAAGTATCATGTCCTGGAGGCTGCCGGTCCCAAGCTGCTCCTGTGCATTGGTTCGCCCACTGCAACAGCAGTTGCAGATTTCGGATGTCATCTGGCGGAAAGAGCGGGGCTACCCGCAACACTGTTCTCCGTTGTGGATTCAGAGGAAGAAGTTTCTTCCGCAAAAGAGAATTTAGAGAAGTTTCGGCAGAAATGGATCGATCGACTGCCGCGTTTGGAGACTCGTGTCCGTATGGGATCCACCGATGAGAAAATTCTGGAGGAATCGCAGGAAGGTCATTATGATCTTGTCATTCTGGGAAAAGAGGAAAGCTCGCGGACAGCCGGAACGGGCCTCGGAAGACATGTGAGGCGTCTTCTGGAAATTGGAATCTCAGTTGTGATTGCTCAGGAAGACAGACAGCTTTCGCGCATTCTGATTTGCAGCGCGGTGGGTGAGCCCGGAAAGGCGGATGTCCGGATTGGCGGTCGGCTGGCCAGATTGACGGGAGCCATGCGACAGTTCTCCACGTTCGCAGTCATGAAGAAACGGAAGATCAGCGGAAGCGAAGCGAACTACACCTGCAGCAAGCACTCTCTACGTTGCAAACCTTCGGCGTAAACGGCGACAGCATGATCGGCAAAGAGCCTGCAATAGGATTCATCCTTCAACAGGCAGAAACAGGCAAATATGATCTCATCGTTATCGGGGCGCCACCTCCGGGCAGGCCTCCGCGATTTCTTTTGCACGATGCCGCCAGCAAAATCGTGAATGGAACTTCATTGCCGGTATTGATCGTTCCGATGGTGGAGTGAATCTCGCCTTAGAAGGCAATGCAGGCGGGATGCCTGCGCTCCATAAGTTATTTTGTAATACTCTTACTGAGTACGCTGTGGGCGGCGTCGAATGTAGTGCCGGTCTTTACTATATTCGTAACCGTCAGAGTGTACGTTCCCGTAGCGCCGCTAGTGCTGAACGCCGCGACGCCATTTGTATTCGTCGTGGCTGTTTGCGTTCCTGTGGAACCTCCTGGCTTTGTCCATCTCACGGCCACGGTTGCGCCCGAAACGGCAGCGTTGCTACCATTGCGCACAGTTACTTGACCCGTAACGGCGACCTTCTTTGCACGCAGCGTTGCGGTCAGATTGATTGCCGTGGATCGAAGCACGGTTGTGGATGGCTGAGCTACGTTGATCACCACACTATCGCTGCTGCTGACGTTGTTATTATCAGTGACCGTCAACGTGGCAGTATATGTACCGGCATAACTGTAGGTGTAGCTCAGGTTCGCAACATTTGCTGATCCGACGGCGTCACCGAAGTCCCAATGGTATCCAACAATCGTACCATCCGGATCGCTCGAACCGGCGGAACTGAAAGCAACAGTCAATGGTGCGCTGCCGCTTGTTGGTGTAGCACTCGCATTCGCCAGGGGTGGCTGATTCGTACTGAGTACATGGATCGTAATGCCGGCAGTTCCAATGGCGCCGCGACTGTCATATACCCGTAAAGTTGCAGTGTAGTTTCCTGTTGAATAAAACGTGTGATAAGCGGGAGATCCATAATAGCTGCCGCCATCGCTGAATATCCATTCGAGGTTACCCGTAAAGCCGTCCGGATCATAGGAACCATCGGCGTAGAAGATAACATCCAGCGGAGCGTTTCCGCTTGTTTTGTCCGCTGTCACAACCGCCACCGGGATTTGGTTTGGCGCAGTCGCATCGATCATAACAGCCTGTTGTGTTTGCGCGCCTTGATTATCCGTAACGGTCAAAGTTACGAGCCATGCTCCGGGGGATGCGAATGTATGAGATGGATTCTGAAGAGACGAAGTAAAGCCGTCACCAAAGTTCCATTGATACGATGCAATCGAGCCGTCCGGATCAACGGAACCGGCAGAGTTAAAGCTGACAGATAAAGATACATCTCCACTTGTCGTGCTGGCATTGATCACCGCAACGGGCCACTTGTTGCCGCCGACTCCGAATCGATTCATTAGAATCCGGTAGCTTGCGGAACTTGTGTCGTTCATCATTACAGAGCCTGCCAGCAGCGAAACGCCGCCGGATGAGACCACCGTTGGATCCGTCTCAGCAGTGGGTTTTGCAGAGAACACAAAGCCCTGGGAGTCTATCTTGGTTCCCAGTTCGTTGACTCGCATTCCAAAAAGGTCGCTGCGCGCATCCAGTTGATCCAGTGTTTGCGCAGCGAGTCGGTTCTTTTGATCTTGAAATACTACAACGAAGTTGGAGCCATCCCAGGATACGCGTGGCCGGTATTGATTGCCTGCCCACGGTGTCAGGTTGATCACAGGTCCAACCGTGCCGCTGCTGCTGATGGTGCGAGCAAGCAGGTCGTTTTCCACGCCGCTTGTCAATTCTTGCGATTGTACAGCCAGCGCGACGTTGCCGCTTGAGGCAAGTCCTAATTCGAAAATGGCGTTGCCGCCGCTTGTTGAGAACGGGCCATGAATCGTAAAGTTAGACACAATCCCTGCAGCAGAAACGAACGCGCCTAGCGTATTCGCATAGGAGTTATCGTGTGTCGCATTATTATGGAATGCTACCAGCCATTGACCACCAAGTGTGGTGACAGCCGGCGTGCGCGCGTAAGTTGAACTGAAAGCGATAGGCGTCGTATCCAGAACCGCTCCGTCTGAGCCACGCACTCGCGCAGCTACAGCGTTAATGATCTGTGGCGTATATCCAAACTTGCGAGCCGTAACGAGAAATTCTGTTCCCAGCGCGGCAACATCGGCTGGACCAAACGCCGGGTTCATTACCACAAAAGGTGCGGAATCGATTTTCACGCCGTTCGTCTGCAACCGTTGCGCAACTACTCCATTTGCATTGCTCCACGCAACCAGATAATATGAGCCGTTCCATGCTACGTTGGGCGAGCCGGGTCCGGTTGTGTTGTTCCCCGCGTCCAATTGAATCGGCTGCGCAGTCAATCCATTGCCGCTTGCGTCTAACGGTTGAGCCAGAACTCGATTCTGGCTTGTATTGCTACTGCGATAAACTACCATGTAGCCGGTTCCGCTTGTTGCAATATCGGCGCGAAGTTGCTGCGGAGTGCCAAGCGAAAGGTTTCGATTCGAACCCGCAACGTTGGCGGAAGAAATGTTTGCCGATTGCACATCGTAGCTATTGTTGGTGTACACAGTCCAGGCAAGTTGAACGCCGCCGTTACCAGTGCCCGCTCCCGGCCCGGTCTGAGGACCGGTCACAGCAACTCCTCCCGGATCGAGCACCGTGCCGGTCGTGCTGACGCGCGAGACGCGAACTGCATTGTTATTGCCCCATGTTACTTTCCAATTTATGCCGTCCCATACGACACCGATCGCATCGTACGCTCCGTTTGGAAAATTGCCTGAGATGTTTTTACCGGCGCCGTCCATTTTCTGACCGTTTGCGCCAACGCGCGAACCTGTCACTGCCATGCTGAAATCAGGAAGCTGCTGATTCCAAACCGCGAAAAACTGTGTGCCGTTTCCAGCAAGATCTGACAGTGGCCCACCAAGAAAAAGAATTGGAGTTGAATCGAGCAAGTTTAGATTGCTATCGAAGCGGAGAGCTGAGGTGGAGTAGAGACCGTTCATATATACGTCATTGAAGGTGAGGAGGAAGACACCGCCTGCGTAAGCGAGTTTCTGGTTGGTGCGTGTGTAGTACGTGGCTTTCACAAGCGCCCTCGTTGACGGATCAAGGGCTACGCCGGTTGCCGAAATCCTTACAGCAACCATGTCGAGGCTCGCAGACGTTCCTTCGTTCACCACCACCCAGTTGTTGCCGTCGGAAGCGAGCGCCCACGCGCTCCCTGACGGGATCAGGCCATAGAGCTTGATCGGCTTCGCATCCAGCACCTGGCCTGCAGGGGATACCCGCACGGCTTCCAACGACTTCTGATAGTAGTAACCGGTACCGCCAACATCATAGCTTTCGTACACCACAAGCCAGTTCGTTCCGTTCCAGGCTACTTTCGGATTTTCCTGGTTGGCCTGGCGCGTAACAATCACAATCGGTAAGATGTCGATGGGGTTTCCATTGATATCCATCCGCATGCCATAGATATCTTTCCCGGTTTCGTATTCATAAAGTCCGTAAGGATTTGCGCGATTGTCGGACCATACGGTGAGAATCGTATTGCTGCCTCGAGAAATTGCCGGCTGTAACTGCTCTCCAGCTGCAGCACTGACCGTGCTGTCGCCCGGCAGAGTCAAAGCCACAGCTTGAGAGCTAAGGACACCAGAGACCAATACAAAAATTGTAATCAGAATGAAGTAATGCTTGCATCTCATATCGCTCCTCCTCTCCCACATCTCAATTATGATTGCTGCTGTTCTTTCTTTCCGTGACTTTAGTCACACATTGCCAGCATCGTTGACAGGTTCAGTGCTCGCTCAGGTCATGCAGAACGGCAGGGTTCAGGATCTCGATGCGCCCTCTTCCGATTCCAATGGCGCCAAGTCTCTCAAAGTCTTTCAGTACACGACTCACCACTTCTCTTGCTGATCCCAGTTCCGCGGCCAATTCTTCATGTGTAGTTGTGATCACCGGATGTGAACCAGCGGAACCCTGAGAACGCTGCAACAGGAACGCCGCGATCCGCCGATCCATTCTTCGAAAGGCAACTTCCTCAACCAGCATCATGACTTCCAGGATCCGCGATGACATCCGTTCGAAGACATGGTCTCTAACCATGTCGGTTGTTTTCACCCATGTTCTAAATGTCGACGAAGGAATCAGGAGGGCTTCGACTTCGGTTTCAGCCTGAGCTGACGCAGGAGACGGTTGGTTCAGAAACCCGCAAAGCATGTTCACGAGACAGGTCTCTCCGTCACGGAGGTGGTATAACGTGATTTGCCGGCCTGAATCGCTGATCTTAAAGACACGAATATCTCCAGAACCGACAAGCGCAAATTGGGGACAGTAGTCGCCCTCGTGGTAGAAAAATGCACCCGTGTCTAATCGGGCTGGATGTGCTGCCTCTTCCATCTCATTCCGAAACGAAGGTGGCGCTTTGCTGAAAAAATCAAACTTTTCAAGAATTGAGATCTTGTTCATTGCCTTTCGAAAGAGCAAGCACTATGCCAATGCCCTCCGGCGATTTTGTTTTTTCAAACTGACGTTTTGGCAGGAATCCTGACTGATTGGCCGGATTTACAGGGCGATACCAATCGGAATTGAACCCGCGTACCCGAAAATATTGTCTCCAGTGAGACTAAGCAGCAGACCTGTGCGCCCACCATAGATACCATCTTGTGAGTTTCTAGTGTCACGATTCCTACGAGCGTTGTAAGGTGGGACGTTGGCGTAAACATCGTCTGTAATACGATCATCAAAAAATACCTGGGTAGTTGCTTCTAACGATTCTTTGCCGGAGGCATTCAAGATCCGGGCTTTCAAGTGAATATGAGATGTCCGTCCTGGGTACCAGCCCGGAAAAATCGTAGCAAACGACGCGTTCCCGTTCTTATCTGTGATCTGATATCCACGCAAGAATGTCTGTCCATCTGAATTCAAAAAGGGAACATCGGAGTAAACGCCGTTTCCATTTGTATGCCAGACGTCAATCTGAACACCAGGGATCGCATTGCATGCGGAGGAGTTGGCATGATAAACATAGATGTTCAACCGCAGCGGCAAGCCTGGCTGGCCTTCGGTAATGTCGGATCGATGGAGCTTTTCATCAACGAAGTAAGGGCCTTCAGTTAGCTGCGGGGTAAGCAGGCAATTGGATCCACTCGAGTTCCTTTTACTATCACTCTCCACACGGCCAGTGAACCCGAGGGTAACGAGCGAGGCCAGCATACCGAGTGCCTCACGTCTGCTGATCCGAATGATTTTGTCATCCACCATGTTGCCTGGAGCCATTGTAGCATTTACAAACCATGCTGCTCGGTTTGTAGCGCCGGCGTCTCGCCGGCAGATCTCGGCAATGCATAATGTTCCTGCCGGCGCGGACGCCGGCGCTACAAATCGTTTCCGAAATGAAACGCTTCTGATTGTCTATGCTGACCGGCAAATAAAGGCCGTCACAAAACTTTTCGGGAGAGTGTGATCAATCGTCTGCTTTGAACAGAGTAGGGTTCAGCGTTAAAGTCTCCCCATACTTGAACAAGCTGGAACCCCGTTCTTTCCAGCATCCTCTTCAATTCGGGAAGGCTATATAAACGGATATTGTAACCGCTTTCAGTGATCGTTTCGTTTTCGAACTTCAAGACGCGTAATCTTTCCCGTTCCGTATTCGCATCGTAGCTGTTTTCGATCAAATATAGCGAGCCGGAATCATCTCTCCACCAGCAACGTTCCTTTTGCAGGACATCGTTTTGCACGAAATGGAATTTGTTTTCGTAATCCAACAGGAACTGACCGCCAGGCTTGAGGGCTCGGTGAATCTGTTTCAATACAGTTTCATTCTCTTCATCAGTTTCAAAGAAGCCAAACGATGTGAACAGATTGATGACAACATCGAATGAATCATGGAACGGAACTCTTCGCATGTCGCCGCGGACAAAATGTAAATTGGAACCGGCATGCCCCTGTTTTGCAATCTGGAGGTAGTCCGCAGACAAGTCCATGCCTGTTACGTGAAGTGTGGAGCGCTCCGACATCAACGTTGCGTGGCGCGCATAACCGCAGCAGAGATCGAGAACCTTTGCGTTAGACTGAAAATCCAGGACATTGAACAGGAATTCGACTTCAGCTTCGGTTTGAGCGGTGTCCGCAAATCCCACGCAGTGAAGAAACTCTTTTGAATAAAAAGAACGATACCAGTCCATAGTAGGCAGCAATTTTGTACTAGATTCACAGTGACATGCTTCATTATTATCAGATTTTATTGCGATGATGAATAGCGAATCAGGAGGAATAGAATGAACGAAACCCCACAGGAATATACACAACGATTGATCCGGACACTTGCAGGCAAAGAACCTCTTAAAGTCCTGGAAGAAACACTTATTGAAGTCGATCGGCTTATAGAAACTCTCCCGGGTGAACGATTGACTGCCCCGCGCGCTCCCGGTCAGTGGAGCGCCGCACAGATTCTCGCGCATCTTGCTGAAGGAGAGATCGTTTTTGCATACCGGCTTCGAATGATTTTGAGCTCCGACGGCTCGCCGATCCAGGCATACGATCAGGATATCTGGGTGAGGCACTCAGGTTATTTGCAAGACGATCCTTCTCTCGCGCTGAGCTTGTTCCGTACTGTGCGAAAAAGCAATCTTGCGCGGCTGCGATCACTGCAACCGAAGCATTGGAATTATGCCGGCATTCATTCAGAGCGGGGCAGAGAATCGATCGCCGATATGGCTCGTTTGACCGCGGGACATGACATCAATCATTTGAAGCAACTGAAATCGATCAGCGGGTTGTAACGCTTCACGGTCAGAACCTCGCCGACGTTGGAGCGGGAAACGTGGTGGGATAGAACCACACCCGGGTGACTTTTTTGGAATCTCATCCGCATCGGGGATGTGAATGGAGACAATATCTCCGATCTTGTTGTGTGTACGAACGGATTTGATTCTGAATTCGGGCTGAACACGGGCGGCATGCTCCTGTATCTTGGAAAACGAGGAGCCGACCTGGAGCCTGCTCAATTCCTGGTTGGAGATCAACCAAATGGTCTGCTGTGTACGGATGTAGCTGCAGGGGACTTTGATGGAGATGGCTTTTTGGATATCGCGGCATCGGAACCGGGCGCAACTGTCAATGGAAAAATCAATGCGGGGAAAATACTGGAATTTGGTGGTTCCTCTACCGGTCTATCGCTTCGCGGAGAAATTCATCGGGGAACTCGAGGTATTAAAGGGAAGCCAACTACCAACGCGTTTTTTGGTCGGCGGGTTTCCGTTCTGAACATCAACAACGATCGATTCGATGACGTGCTCATCAATACAGTAGAAAGCGATTTCAGGGGTTCGGTGAATGCGCTTTACGGCGGTTCCCCCCCGGCGGCTTAGGATCTCCGGGAAATCAAAAGATCACCCTGAAAACGAACAAGCCGAATGGTCTCGGATTCGAGTTGGGTGCTTGCTATTGCAACAATGATGATTTTGCTGATGCGATTCTAACAGCGCCTGATCTGGATGATAATACAGGTGGCGCATTCGTTGTAAATGGAACTGCGGGGGGTCTTACAACAATGAACAGTACTTTTCTGAGGAGCCCCTTTTCGTTGCCCGGAGGTCGATCCGGCTTTTCGGTTGCCACAGGCGGAACCCCGGGTAATTTTCTAATTGGCATGGGATCTCCTTTTGATGAAAGGATCGGAAACCCGATCCGCTTCGATACCGGTGCGGTCGATTTCTTCAGGTCCAAGAACGGCCAACCGCCCGCGTTTTTGGGGCAAGACCTTGGAACAAAACTAAAGGGCGGGCGAAACGAAGGTGATAGATACGGAGCAACCCTTGGGGCCCAGATGAGTATGGGTCACTTGTTCTTTTTTATGGGTGCGCCTGGCGCAGAAGTCGGAGGAAAGGATAATGCAGGGGCGCTTCTATCGGCTCGGGTGAACGATTTTCAAAACGGACTTTCATTAGGATCTATTAAGACCTTCACGCGCAACAATTTGAAAGGTTCAACCAGTGTCGACGATGCTTGGGCCGTATCCTACACGTACTCCCGTCTCGTTCGACCTACCGGACCTTGAAACCCTTCTGTCTTGGGAATGTACTACCCCGGAAGCTTGGCAGCCAGGACATCAACCTTTTCGATCACGGGCGGTTTCGCTAAAAGCTCGGAAGCTTTTGCCATCAGCGCAGCTGCGACTCGGCCTGTCAGGTGTGCCTGCCGTCCTGACTCGTCAGGAAAAGCGTCGAAGATCCCAAAGGTGGATGGCGCAATTCGGATCGCAAACCAGGCCGTTGTTGCCGGCTCGTCCAGAACGATTGACAGTCCTCCACGAAGGAACTCCTCAACTTCCGCTTCCTTTCCGGGTTTTGCCTCAAGTTGAACGTATAGAGCTACAGTTACCATGTAATACCTCCTGACAATTGTGTTTTCAAAAATTTAATCGTGATCCTTTCATAATAGGCATTGATTTCTTCAATTGCACTTATTTATTTAGGGACGGCCAACTACAAGTGGTTTGCGGTCCGGTTCACGGCGATAGAAAATGCGCGGACGTTGTACGCTCTTTTCGGCGGGATTCTCAATCTGCTCTTCTCCTTCAACAAAGGCCAGGTTCTGATGAACCAGAAGTCGCGACTGCAGCTCCGTCTCTTGCATTTGGGGAACGCGATCGCTCGCATAATTGAACCATTCGCGCACAATGCCTTCAGAATATTTTGCCGGGTCGCGTCTGCATCTGTCAGCACGATCACTTTCACGTGGCCGTAGTTTCGGAGTTGTGATTGTTCGGTTTGCATTTCTTGCCCGAACGTTGAAGCATCTGTGACTGCATACTTTAGATTGAACTGTTCATTCGAATAGCGATTCACTCCGATGGTCACGATGTAGGCTGTGCCTTTTCGCTGCAATTCGCTTCCACCCGTTACAGTGAGCGTTGCATCGGCACTTTTCACATCATCCTGATTGAAAGTGTATGCTGTCAAACGGTTCTATTCCTATTCCACAAGACTCTGGGATATTTCAGATCCCACGACCGGCGCCCGAGAAATCCAGAGATCAAATGGGATTTGCCAAACAAGTATCGGAATCAGCTTGTTGGACGCAAACACCGGAAACCGTCTTCGTGAAATTCCGATACGGTATAACGGATGAATCTGCCGGGTTCCATCCGGACTGAGCGAAGCACTCCCGCATCAGCGTCCTGATTGTGTATCGCAGACAGAAAGGCTCTGCCGCGTTTGATTGATCACGGCAAGGAGTCGTCCATCAGGACTCAATGCCACGGCTCCGAAGTCACAGTGGATTGCGACACTGCGCAACAAACGTCCGGTTCTCGTTTCCCATTCCTTCACGAATCCGGCGCTGGCGCTGATCAAAGACGCGCCATCGGCAGTAAAACAAAATGCGGAATTGAGAGCTACTGCAACTGCGGAGCGCACTTCGAGATCGATCGATAGCAGTTGCCTTCCGGTGGCAATCTCCCACAACTGAATGGAGCCGCCCGCGTAGCTCATCGAAGCGAGAAGTTTGCCGTCAGGACTGAATGCAAGAATCACGGCCGGATATGGAATTCCAGTCTGCAAAACCAGCTGCGGCTTTGCAGCTTCCAGAGCTGGAATCCACAAAGTAGAAGCCAGAATCAATACAAGAAATTTTCTGCTCATTGCAGTTATCTTCGGACGGTTTGCTTTCGTTGTCAAAACAGAGAACGATTGCTATGCGGAGGGGGGCAAATTCTTGATGCGCTGAATCGCGGAAGAAAGATCCTTTTCGATCGGCAGAAGATTTTCCAGTCCAGATAATTGAATCACCTTTTCCACCTGCGGCTGCGGATTGAGCAGGATGAAGGGAATTCCATGAGGCTTCAGTGATTTCGCGCTTGTGACCAGCATAGCGAGCCCCATCGATGTAATCATAGTGACTTTTTCAAGATCTACGATGACAGGAAGGCGCTGAGTAGAAGTGTAGACAGTAAACTTAAGATCAATTTCCTGGACCCCAGGAACGTCAAGGCGTCCTGATAGGCGAACCAATCCGATACTGGATTCGATTGTTTCATATTGCAGATCCAAATTCATTAGCGATCACACAAAACGATAAACAAGTTCATTGTATTCTTATTGATGAAGCTTTTGGTTACCGCAAAGTTAAATGTCCATGAATGTTGTGTAAAGAAAATTGATCTTCCACGAGGATCCCCATCAGAGTAAATAGGGGCGCCAGTGAGGCGCCCCTATTTGTGAATATTTACTCCTCAGCAGTCTTGAATAGTACGAGATTGTTCAGGAAGCTGATCAGGTCCTGCTGATCGCTATGTGCCAGGTTTCTAAACGGATTTTGAGAAGCCAGTCCCTCGCCTCCATGTTCCAGGATTGCCTCGGTAATCGTTGTCGCTCGGCCATCATGAATTAATCTTAAGAGCCTGGATATGACAGGAAGCATATCCAATCTGAGAGAATCGAGACGCTCCCCTGATGATGGAATCTATCTGGGTTTGAAGGAGTGGATCAATCAGACCCAAACCGTGAAGTTCCAGCAACAAAGTGGGGCGCGGTTGCGCGGAAAGATAAACGGTGAATGCAGGCGGGACACCTGCGACCCATAATGCAGGCGGGACGCCTGCGCTCCTTACCTGTTGACATTCTACAGGAGTCACCTTATTCTTATGTAGGCTATCTACAGGGGTAACTATGACCGAACTTTTGCAGGGCACTCTCGATTTGCTGATTCTGAAGATTCTGGATCTCGAACCAATGCATGGTTTTGGAATTTCACATCGCCTGTCTCAGATTTCGAGGGATGTATTTCGTGTCAACCAGGGTTCTCTTTATCCGGCATTGCATCGCCTGGAAGAGAAAGGATGGATTCAGTCTGAATGGGGTATGTCGGAAAACAACCGGAAGGCAAAATACTACAAGTTGGCCAGAGCCGGGCGCAAGCAGTTGGAGCAGGAGACCAAACAATGGCAGGTTCTCAGCGCTGCGATCGCGCGCGTGCTTCAGTCCGCTTGAGGAAGGTTTGAAATGAGTCGTTTCGTTTTTGCACTTCGCAATCTTTTCCGCAAAAAAATCGTTGAAAAGGAACTACAGGAAGAGATCCAGTTCCATATGGAGATGCAGATCCAACAGAACAGGGGACAAGGCATGACCGAAGAGGAGGCGCGGCGTCAGGCCTCCTTACAGGTTGGTGGGGTGGAACAAACAAAAGAAAGAGTTCGCGAGGTTCGCACAGGTCAGTTCGTGGAAATATTGCTCCAAGATGTACGTTATTCGTTTCGTTCGTTGCGCCGGGAACCCGGGTTTCTTGCAGTAGCGATACTTACGCTCTCGGTTGGTATCGGAGCCAACACAGCGATTTTCAGTCTTGCACAGGCAGTCTTGCTTCAGCCCCTCCCTTATCCTGATTCCGGCAGGCTTGCGATGTTGTGGCAGCGTGAAAAGGATGGCTCGCTCAGTAACACCAACTATGCGACGGTCGAGGACTGGAAGCAGACTCTTCATTCGTTTAGCGGCATTGCAGCCACAAGCAACTGGCAGCCGATCATCAGTGGATATGGCGATCCTGAGCCCTTGGAAGGCATGTCCGTATCTTCCGGCTTCTTCAAGATTCTCGGCATTCCTCCAATGCTCGGCCGTGATTTTCAAGTAGCAGAAGATCGCCCCGATCGAAATCGTGTTGTAATTCTGACCCACCGTTTGTGGAAACAGCGCTTCAATTCAGACCCTTCTATCATAGGTAGACAGATTCTTCTAAACGGAATTCCGCGCACGGTTGTCGGTGTGATGCCATCTCATTTTCAGCCGCTGATAGCATACAACTTCAAAGAAACAGAAATTTTTCGCCCGCTTGGTTACGATCAAACGTTGTCTTATGCTTGTCGGAGTTGCAATCATTTGCAAGCGATTGGACGAATTCGCGCGGGTTCCAGCATCGAGCAAGCAGGGAGCGAGATCGATTCGTTCACACGGGAGCTGATTCGCAAGTTTCCCAATGATTATGGGGGTGTGGGCGCCACTCTGGTACCGCTTCGTGAACACTTCGTAGGAAATGTGAGAACTTTGCTGTGGATCCTGCTGGGGGCTGTTGCTGTGATCCTCCTGATTGGCTGTTCCAATCTTGCGAGTTTGATGTTATCGCGTGGAATCCATCGCAGCAAGGAGTTGGGGGTTCGAGCGGCGCTGGGAGCAGGTCGCATCAGATTGCTGCGGCAGCTTCTGACGGAAAGCATGTTGCTTGCGCTGATTGGAGGCACGATTGGGATCCTCTTCGCCCGCTGGGGTGTCGACTTTCTGATTGCTCATGCGCCGATAGAGATTCCAAGATTGCATCAAGTCTCCATCTCAGGGCCCGTACTACTGTTTGCGATTGCGGTCAGCTTGTTGTCAGGCATTCTTTTCGGTCTTGTACCTGCGTTGCGGTCTACGGAGGGAAAGCTCTGGGAAGTTGCCGTCTCGTCGAATCGCATTTCAGATAACAGGCAAAATTTGCGGAGAGGACTCGTGGCGTTCAACATCGCGCTTGCGCTGGTGTTGCTTGCCGGGGTGGGATTACTGCTGCAAACTGTGCAGCATTTGATGTCGCAGAAGCTCGGTTTCCAGCCGGAAGGTTTGATTACGATGACGGTCTCAGTTACCGGGCCGAAATACGATGAAGATGCGAAAGTTCAGTCCTTTTTCAGAGAGGTTCTCGGACGCGTTCAAGCGTTGCCGGCAGTGCAATCGGCAGGAGTTGTGAGCCAGCTTCCGTTAACGACCAATCTGGATATGTACGGAATACTGGTAAAAGATAAGCCCGTTGCCAATGAAGGTCTCGCCCCGAGTGCACAACGATTCGCCGTAAGTCCGGACTACTTGAAGGCGATGCGCATTCCCTTGCTCAGTGGTCGGTTTTTTTCATTGTTGGACGGAGCAAACAGCTTGCCGGTCGTAATCGTGAACAGGACTTTCGCAGACAGAATCTGGCCTGGTGAGAACCCGATCGGAAAGCAGATCCATATCGGTGAAAAAAGCAGACCCTGGAGAACCGTCATTGGTGTAGCCGAAGATGTCCGCCACATCGGCCTTCAGGAGCCCTTTGCGATGCAATTCTACATGCCTCTGGAACAATGGTCCGATTCCACTTTCTCTCTTGTCGCGCGGGTGACGGGGGATTCCGCCACTGCGGCTACAGAAATCCGGCGATCGATCCGGTCCGTGGATCCCGGCCAATCCGTTTCCGATGTTGCTACTATGGAGCAGGTAGTTCAAACCAGCATTGGGCGGCGCAGCTTCACGCTGCATCTTTTGCAACTGTTCGCATTGACAGCTCTGTTCCTGGCTGCGCTCGGCATCTACGGCGTTATGGCCTATGGGGTGAGCCGACGTTTTCACGAAATTGGGATCCGGATGGCGTTGGGCGCAAACCGGAATGATCTCTTGATGTTGCTGCTTGGAAACGGCATTCGCCCGGCACTCGGTGGAATCGTCGCCGGGATTGCTGCAGCGCTTGTGCTCACGCGATTCTTGCAAAGCCTCCTGTTTGGCTTGAAGCCAACAGATCCATTGACTCTGATTACGGCTTCCCTGATCTTGTTTGGAGTTTCCTGCGTTGCCTGTTTTATTCCCGCATTCCGCGCCTCGCGCTCCAATCCGGCGCTTGTGCTGCGTTATGACTTCTAGATGCAGCGCAGACTTCCAGCACGTTCTGATTCTATAACTGCCTGGCGGGCAGGATGCCCCCGCCACTAGGATTTTTGGACGCGCCAGATGCAGTCGGTAAAGAAGCCGCGCGAATCGTAGAATTGCCGGACTGGAACAAATCCGGTTTCGTCCGCCAACTTCAGAATATCCGATTCCAGATATTTATAAGAATATTCTGTATGGATCGGCTCCCAGGGTTCAAAAGAAAATGATTGCCCGATTTCTTGAATGAACACGCTTTGTCTTTCCAGACTGACCAGGTAACTTTCCATGGCGCCGGAAAACACGTTGTAAGTACCGAAATGGCGGAACCGCCGGACGTCGAAATTTCCACCGAGCTCGCGGTTGATCCTTGTGAGCAGGTTCAGGTTAAAACGTGTCGTCACGCCCTGCGAATCGTTGTAGGCTCTCAGAAGAAGATCGATGTCCTTTTTCAAATCAAACCCGATTAACACATAGTCGTCCGCGTTTAACGCGTTCCATAAACTGCGCAAAAAGACCCGGCCTGCCTGTGCATTGAAATTCCCGATATTCGATCCGAGAAACAGGACGAAATTTCTGCTGGAGTTCAAGTTCTTGAGCCAGTGAAGCGCGTTGAAGTATTCGGAAACAATGGGGCGCAATCGCAATCCTGAGAAGCTGGAGCGCAAATCGGGGATCAGCTCCTCCATGGCGGATTCGGAGATGTCGATGGGAACATATTCGAAATTCAACCCCGCTTCCAGGAAATGTTCGATCAGAATTCTTGTTTTCCTGCCGTCACCCGGGCCCAGCTCAATCAGATTGCAATGCCCCTGCATCGATAGGAAGTCCGCGATTTGTTCTTTGCTGTTCTGAAAGATTTCAAATTCGCAGCCGGTCAAATAATATTCGGGCAACTCCATAATCTTCTGAAAAAGACGGCTTCCTTCTGCATCGTAAAAATAGCGGGACGGAATACGTTTTGGGGATTCAGAGAGACTAATCAGGACATCGCGGGCAAATGATTCGCGGATGCTTGGAGTTGTCTCCTTTTCTTTCAGGACTTTATAGGCTGACATAGCTCGCTCCTCAAATTCATTGCAGGCTGGAAGCAGAGGCTGTTGAAAAATGCAGGAAAGTCTTGTTTGCAATCTGTAACGCCCGCCTCTGGCGGGCTCTTGAGCTCGAGCTCAGCCCACGGGACGTGGGCGTTACAAACCGCAAACGGGGATATCTCTTTGCATTTTTCAACAGCCTCAGCCTCCGGCCCCATAATGCAGGCTGGAAGCCTGCGCTCCGTTAGAGATTGCCGGCGAGTCTGAATCCGCCAAACTGCCAGCGCTTGTCGCACTGGAAAAAATTTCGATATGTGGAACGAATGTGACTGAGCGGAGTCGCGCAACATCCGCCACGCAAAACCATCTGGTTACTCATGAATTTGCCATTGTATTCTCCCACCGCGCCCGCTTCAGGCTGGAAGCCCGGATACGCAAGATAAGCGCTGGATGTCCATTCCCAAACATCACCAAACATCTGGACAAGGCCATCTTGATCCGTATTGCAAGAAGCGGGATGGAGAAACCCGCTTTCTACAAAGTTTCCTTCCTTGATTCTTCCTCTTACGGTTTCCGCTGCATGCTCCCATTCCCCTTCCGCCGGCAAACGACGGCCGGCCCACCGGGCGTACGCATCCGCTTCGTAGTAGCTAACATGACATACAGGCTCTGCCTGGTTCAACTGCCGCAATCCGGAAAGTGTCCAGATCTGCCATTCTCCGTCCACTTCTTCCCAGTACATCGGCGCTCGCCAAGAATTTTGATTGATTGTGAACCAGCCATCAGAAAGCCAATGACCGGGAGTGCTGTATCCGCCTGCGTTCATAAACTCAAGATACTCCCCATTTGTGATCAGGCGGTTGTGAAGACGGTAGGGATCCAGCCAGACGCGATGACGTGGGCGCTCATTATCAAATGAAAAGGAGACTCCCGCATGCCCGATTTCGGTAATCCCACCTGGAAACTCCAGATCGCGCAAAGCAATCGACTTTTGTGGAGAATCTTCTGCATTGTTCTGATAAGACGGCCGGGTAGGATTCATAGACAGGATGTGTTTGATGTCCATCACAAGCAGTTCCTGATGCTGTTGTTCGTGGTGGATTCCGAGCTCCAACAGGAAAAGAAGCTCAGGTTGTTCCGCAGCTGAGGTTTCCAGCAGCTCACACATCTGTTCATTGATGGAAGATCGATACGCGTAAACTTCTTTTACTGTAGGACGCGAAAGCAGCCCGCGGGTGGGCCGGGCAACCCTTTTTCCGATGGATTCATAGTACGAGTTGAATAGATATGCATATTGAGGGTGATAGGTTTTGTAATTACGCGTAAAACGGCCAAGCAGGAATGTTTCAAAAAACCAGGTGGTGTGGCCGAGATGCCATTTTGGCGGACTGACATCATCCATCGATTGGATCACATAATCTTCAGTCTCGAGCGGATTGCAGATTGTTTCGGTTGCGGACCGGACGCGCAAAAAGGAGTTCACCTGCGCAGACGCTGAAACGACTCCTGTCTCCAGCAGCTTTCCCCGAATCATGATTCCTCCTACTGTCAAGAAGATATGAGGATGTTCATCCTAGCGCAAGCAGTCTATATTTAGTAAGATGCGCAATCGATTCCTTACACTTCTTTTGTTATTTTCTCTCATTATTTTCTCGGGCGCCAGTGGGCCGAGCTCCTTTTCGTTTGTGGCCATTGGAGATTCGGGATGTGGCTGTGATGAACAAAAGTGGGTAGCGGCCCGGATGGCAGAGTGGCACGGGAAGAATCCGTATGAAATCGTCTTAATGCTCGGAGACAATATTTATGGGGGTTGGAGATGGAGAGGAGGAAGCCGGTTTCTTTTCGAAGAGCGGTTTGATCAGGTCTACAAGCCGTTGTTATCAAACGGTGTAAAGTTCTATGCCACCATCGGCAATCACGATTTGGAAACAAACTCGGCAGCTGATGAAATCGCGGACAAGTCACGCTTTCATATTCTTCAAGATCTGGGGTACTACTCGTTTAGTCCGGATGTAAAGGAAGGCGACAGACCTTTGATTCAATTCTTCGCTCTCAATTCAAACCGGCTCTTAAAAGAGGGCTCGGACCCTGAACAGATTTCATGGTTGAGCAGGACGCTTTCCGGGAGCAAAGCGGTCTGGAAGGTCGCGTATTTTCATCATCCGGTCTATTCGCCGAGCGGTCCTCATGAACAGGAACTGGGTCTGCGCTCAAACATTGAAAAAATCCTCACGGCTTCGGGCGTTCAGGTGGTGTTGTCGGGACACAGTCACTACTACGCGCGGATGAAACCGCAAAACGGCGTCACGTATTTCGTTTCTGGTGGCGGAGGAAAAGACTTGAAAACACCGGAGCCAACTCCATTGACAGCCTTCTCGAAGAAGGTTCTTCACTTCATGTATTTTGAGGTTTCACCGGAACAAATGGAGTTTCAGGCAGTTCCGGCGGATGGAAGACCGATCGACCAGGGAGCGATTCTTCCTACTCCTCCAATGTGATTCCTTTGGGAACAATCACGATTCCCCCTTCAGAAATGTGCAAACCGCGCTGACGATCTTCCGTCTCGTCGTAGCCGATCAGGCAGCCACGCGGAATCTTCACTCCTTTATCAATGATGGCTCTACGCACTTTTGCGTAACGTCCGATATCCACACCGTGCATCAAAATGGAATCTTCGACCGAGCTGTAACTATGAACCATAACTCTGGGAGATAGAATCGAGCGGTTCACTTTACCACCACTGACGATGCAGCCTTCGGATACCATGGAATCGGAGGCGATCCCCGCGCGATCTTTGTCAAAATCGGCAAAAACGAATTTTGCAGCGGGATAGTCGTAATGGACGCTTCGCAAGGGCCATCGGTAATTGTAAAGATTGAAGATCGGATCCACGGCAATCAGATCCATACTTGCCTGAAAATAGGCATCAATCGTTCCAACGTCGCGCCAGTATCCCCGCTCCTTCTCTTCTGCGCCTGGGATGATGTTCGATGAGAAATCATACGCATATACGCCGGAATGGAGATGCAATTTTGTGAGGATCGTCTTTCCAAAATCGTGTGCCGAATCCTGCAGAATCGCATCCTGTTCGAGTTCGGTGATCAGGACCTGCCTGTTAAAAATGTAGTTTCCCATGGAGGCGAGAATCATGTCCGGTCTGCCCGGAATCGTTTTTCCAACCGCAGGCTTTTCTTCAAATCCGGTCACGCGCCAATCTTCATCCACTTCGATTACACCAAAATGTTTTGATTCCGATACCGGCATCGGGATGGCAGCAATCGTAACCCCCGCTTCTTTCTGCTTGTGAAACTGCAGCATCTGCTGAATGTCCATCACATAGATATGATCACCGCCAAACACACACACATGGTCGGGTTCCTCATCAAAGATCAGGTTCAAATTTTGATAGACGGCGTCTGCGGTGCCGCGATACCAGTGTGTGCCGACCCTCTGTTGCGCGGGCACAGCGTCCACGTATTGATCGAGAGTTGGAGAAAGCCGCCAGGCCTTCGAGATGTGGACGTTCAAGGAATCGGATTTGAACTGTGTCAGGACTTTGATTTTGTAGAACCCCGAGTTTACAAAATTGCTCAAGACGAAATCGACAATGCGAAATCTTCCCCCAAATGGAACCGCCGGCTTGGCGCGATCTCGTGTGAGTGGGAAGAGCCGTCTTCCTTCGCCACCGGCAAGGATCATGGTGAGGACATTTTGTGTCAGCATAGTTGATTATTGTACTACCAAAATTTTGCATGAATGTGGAATTCCACCCGCGACAGAGGCAGTGTTCCAGCGGATTTCTATGCGTCCACTTTGCGAGGGATTGAGGTTGTTCCGTCACTGGACCTGCTCAGAGATTCACGGAGCCATCTCATGGACGCGCCTACTCGGAAGGAAGCTTCGAAAATGTGCCCAACCCGAATACCGATCGGAAGCTGATGACGGGCAATCGCAGCGAATCCCGCTGAAGCCATACAGCCGCAGTTCTTGCAATCCGGCGTGCCGCCAAACTGACACGGTGTAATCACCTTCTGCAAATCCGCGGAAACGCACGTTGTGGTTCTGGAAAAGATGCATTCTTCCGGAGATTCAGGCGGGTTTGCGTATACTTCAATTACCGAAGCGGGCATGGCAAGCTTCGGATACCGCGTTCGCAGATCCAGCAATTCTGCAATCACTCTCTTTCTGTCATCCACAGTTAGAATTTCTACCGAAGTTTCGCCTTTTTGCGGCGTAAACAGGCTCATCCAGATTCGTTTGGCTGCAGGGACCCCGGACCAGAATTTTATAAATTCCTCCAAATAGCCTTCGCGTGAGACCTGTTGATGTGTTACGGTGCAGTGGACGGTCACATGGTGTCCCTGAATGTGTTTCAGGATTCGCTCGTAAGTCGCCGGAGTTCTACGTTCATCATGTTCCGGTTGGAGACCATCGATGGAAACGGAGATTTCAAAGTGAGGGATACTGGACCACTCCAGCGGAATCGGACGAACTGCGCTTGTTACGAGCTGAGTATGGATTCCACGTTTGGACATTTCGGGCAGCAGATCATTTAGCTCGCGATAGCGAACCAGAGGTTCGCCGCCAATCAACGAAACGTGCAGAGGCTTGTGTTCCTCAATCAAATCCAGAACACCCTGCACAAGCGCCTGACCCTTCAGGTCATTGACCTGGCGAAGGGTAACTGTGCCCCCCAAATGATCATCGCCATATGCATAGCACCCGGGACAGCGTAACGGGCATTCACGGGTAATTTCAATGGATAAACAAGGATTATGACCGGCAAGAATCTTGCCCCAGGCCCGAATAACTCCTTCCAATTCAGCACCTCTCCTGATCGTGTTTAACCAATTCATTCAGCAGGAAGGAATTCATTGACGGTAAATATAATTGGTTGGAGCCTAGGCTTCCAGTCGCTTCCAGTCAGTAGTAGGGGCTGCAGGCATTTTACCTGCGACGCGCAATAGTCCCATTCAGATATGCGAGTCTTTTGGCTTGTGGAAATTGCTCGATCGCATATCGTAGCATCGTCCGCGGCATCTTACTGTAATGACGTTTCAAGAATGTCTCTTCAGCCGGCAGATGGCGTTTTCCAATTTCACGAAGCATCCATCCCACGGCTTTATGGATCAGATCTGCCTCGTCGTTTAGGAGCAGCTTCGCCATTTGCAATGTGTGCTCGAATTGACCGCTCTTGATGTAATGAAATGTGGACAACACTGCGATGCGACGCTCCCATAAATCATTGGAATGGGCCATTTTGAGTAGCAGCGTTTTACTCTGGTTGGATAGATGAGGACCAACGATATGTTCCGCCGAACAATCTACAAGATCCCAGTTATTGATGAAAGCGGTGTTTCTTAAGTAGAGATCAAATACTTCCTGCCGGACATCTTCGTTCCCTTTGGAATAAGTACGCACAAGAATCAGAAGCGCAAGTAATCTGTCTTCATGAAAGCCGGACTTTAATAGAGCTTCCGCTTGTAAGAGCGGTAGGCCCGCATGTGTTCGAGCCAGCCGGCGCAATTCCGGGACGCGTATTCCGCGGAAACGATCGCCTTCTCCATACTGGCCTTTTCCCGTTTTGAAGAATCGGATGGAAATCGCGGCGCGATTCGGATTCGCAAGTTGCTCTAGTTGTTTCTGAATTTGTTTTAATCGTTTTTCCATTTTTTTTGGCGCTCTCGCCAGATCGTGATAATGTGACAGATCAAGAATACGCGAGCGGGAACGGGCGTCAAGCTACATTTCCGAGCGATGCTGAACAATAGAAGGTGATAAAATGAAAAGAGGAGTAGCACAATGAGAATTTATTGGGCAACTGTGCTTGTGTGTTTGCTGTTTGTCTGTTCTGTTGCTGTTGCGGAAGAAGCCTCACAAAGTCAGCCTGCTTCAGTCAACGATCTGGAGCTGGTGAAATCGATGTCTAAGAACCTGTCGGTCAAACCGGAGCAGGCTGCTGGAGGAGCAGGCGCCATCTTCAACTATGCAAAAGGCAAGTTAAGCAAAGAGGATTTTGCGAAGGTCTCCAACGCCGTCCCGGGTATGGATGCGTTATTAAAAGCCGCGCCGGCCCCCGATTCTTCTTCTTCTTCTTCTTCTTCTTCTTCTTCTTCTTCCATGATGAGCCAAATGCCATCCGCCGTCTCAGGAATTGCGACTTTAGCCGGCCCATTCAAGCAGCTCGGCATGTCTCCTGATATGGTGGGAAAGTTTGTTCCGGAGATTTTGAATTTCACACAACAAAAAGGGGGAGATGCTACAAAAAACATCCTGAGCGGTGTTCTGAAGTAGGTCCAATCACTCACATTTAGCTGGGTAGCAGGCTTCTGGCCAGTAGGGCGGGCTGGAAGCCGCACTCCCACATCAATACTTTCTTAATCCCGACATTTCGGCGCAAACGGGAGACATACTGTCAGTCCACTCATCTATGGAAACGGTTGGCGATCCACTGGAATGCCTGCTCGACAATAACTCATGATAAACTCTGAGGCGAGTCAGGGGGGATCTGGCATTTCATTTGTCGAAGTGAAACAAGGGGCGGTTGAGAGAAATCGAATTTTTGAATGGAAATACTGAGAGGATATATGAGAAGTATTCGTACAATAACGTTTGTTTTCCTGGTTGCGGGCTTGCTGCTGAACTGTGGGCTCTGGGCGCAACAGGCTGAGAAGCAGCAGGCTGAGCATGCGAGTATCAAAGTCGATTTCAAGCCATGGACCGGGGATCTGGATGGCATGGTCAAGCGCCGCCGCATCCGCGTTCTTGTGCCTTACAACAAAACCAACTACTTCGTGGATCAGGGTACGCAGCGCGGAGTTGCCTACGATGGCATGAAGACCTTCGAAGACGAGTTGAACAAGAAACTGAAGACGGGCAACCTTAGGGTGAACGCCGTTTTCATCCCGACATCCCGCGAGCGACTGTTGACCGGGTTGGCTGACGGGATGGGCGACATAGCGATCGGCACTCTCACGATCACTCCGGAGCGGATGAAAACCGTGGACTTCACCGACCCCCTGGTAAGAAACGTGAGTGAAATTGTCGTCACGGGACCGGGAGCGCCGGTCA
Organism: uncultured bacterium; assembly: GCA_963843285.1. Lineage (GTDB taxonomy): Bacteria > Acidobacteriota > HRBIN11 > JAKEFK01 > JAKEFK01 > CAZDDB01. Next base: position 475,031 of record CAWJJO010000013.1, on the reverse strand, counting down.
TCAATACGGTGGACGATCTTTCTGGGAAGGAAGTTTTTGCACGCAAGTCTTCCAGCTACTACGAAAGCTTGAGGGCGCTCAACGAGCGATTCAAGAAAGAAGGCAAAAAGGTAGTCATCATCAAGGAGGCGCCGGAGAACCTCGAGACGGAGGACTTGATTGAAATGGCCAACGCCGGACTGCTCAAGATCATCATTGTGGATACTATGATTGCCGAATTATGGAAACAGGTATTTACGGATGTTACACTTCATCCCCAAGCAGCCATTCGCACCGGCGCCGACTGTGGTTGGGCCATCCGGAAGAACTGCCCCCAATTCAAAGCCGAGCTGAATGCATTCTTCAAAACCCACGGAAAGGGCACTACGTTCGGCAATGTCACATTCCAGAAGTATCTCAAGAACTTCAAGTACGTGAAGAATGCAACCTCCGAAGCCGAAGCCAAGAAATTCAAGGCGATGCTCGCGATGTTCCAGAAGTATGGAGCTCAGTACAAAGTGGATTGGCTCCTGATGGCGGCGCAAGGATACCAGGAATCAAGATTGGATCAAACGGTCAAAAGCCAGGTGGGCGCAATCGGGGTGATGCAAGTGATGCCTGCCACGGGAAAGGACTTGAATGTGGGAGACATTACGCAGCTGGATCCGAACATTCAGGCGGGGGTCAAGTATATGCGTTTCATGATAGACCAGTACTACAAAAACGAACCAATGGATGATCTCAACAAAATGCTCATGACCTTTGCTTCCTACAATTGCGGGCCTGGGCGCATGAAGTCACTCCGGAAGGAAACGCAGGCAAGAGGTCTGGATCCGAACAAATGGTTTGGACATGTCGAACAGATTACTTCCGAAAAAGTAGGACGGGAGACAGTGACGTATGTCAGCAATATCTACAAGTACTACATCGCCTACAAGCTCACGATGGAGCAAATGGAAGAGCGCAGGAAAGGGAAAGAATCGGTTACAAAAAACTGAAGATATCTTCCCGCGGTTGATGGAAGGTTTCTCAGTGCAACCATGAATCTGAACAGCCGAAATGTTCTGCCCGAATTAACTCGAGCGGGCGCATCAAAATATTTTCTCTGCTTCTGTTTGTTCGTATTCCTCTGCAGATCGGCCTACTCGGAAACAGTGGATTCTCTGCAAATGAGACCAGGTGCAGGCGGTCCTCCTGCGCAAATCCGCATCGCGATTTTTATCCTGGATGTGCGGGAAATCGATGGTGCGAAGCAAAGTTTTACGGCCGATGTGTTCGTCCGCCTGCAATGGAAAGATCCACGTTTGGCGAGCGCCGATGGGAAGCGGACGCTTCCGCTGAGCGCTGCCTGGAATCCCGGCGCGCAGATCGTCAATCGCGTTTCGGTTCAGACTAGCCTCCCCGATGTTCTACAGGTGGATCAGGCCGGAAATGTTATCTACCGGCAGCGGTATACCGGACAGTTCTCATGCTGGATGGATCTGAGCGAATTTCCATTTGACCACCAGATCTTTCCAATCCTCTTTGCGACACCCGGGATTTCACCGGAGGACATTCATTTCGTACAGGACAAAGATGGCGGCCTTGCAAAGCGATTGTCCGTGACCGATTGGAATGTGACTTCCTGGACGGCCAAACAGGAACCGTATGAATTCGCTCCTGGCGGAAGATCGATTTCAGGCTACCGCTTTGAGTTTGAAGCCTCGCGCCGTTCCCGTTTCTTTTTCGTGCAGATCGTCTTTCCATTGACGTTGATAATCTGTATGTCGTGGCTCGTTTTCTGGATCGATCCCGCACAGCCCGCGCCAAGATTCAGTTTTTCCGTGACATCCATGCTCACGGTAGTAGCCTTCCGTCTTATGCTCAGCAATTTCTTGCCGCGGCTTTCCTACCTGACGCGAATGGATATTTTTGTATTTAGCTGCACGTTTCTTGTCTTTGTCTCGCTGCTGGATGTCGTCTTGATCGGCCGCCTTCTGACGGGCAACAAGGCGCTAGCGACCCGTGTCGATGCTCTCTCCCGTTGGACCTTCCCCGGACTCTACGTTCTGGTCTTCTGCATTTCTTTTTTGCTCTGATAGCAGAATGCAGGCAAACTGCCTGCCTTCGCTTATTTTACGTATGTCTCGGCGTTGCCGCGAGCAGGGAAGAGCGCGCGTTTTCCGTCAATTTCTAACTGCACCGAATATTCCATTTTTGATTGGATGAAGTACAACGGCGGTGCGCCTTCTAATTTGGTAGACACAAACGAACTTGCTTTCCCGGTCAGATCGATCGCGGCAAACTGCTTTTGCCCGCGGATCCGAAGCTGTTGTGGAACGTTGTCCTTGATATCGGAAAACTCAATGTGATCCGGGCGTAAAACCGTAACAAACCCGGAACGGTCAAATACACCGGCGAACAACCCTTTGCCTTTTCCGTCAAGAAAGATTTCGCCGAAGAAAATCGCGTATTGATCGGAGAACAGGTGTCCCCAGTTCCATTCGATTCGCCGCCAGATCCCCCAGTTGTGATCGTGATATCCGGTCACATTGTTGAAGTCATACTCTTTCTGCCCGATGCGCAACGTGCCCTGATAAGTTCCGCGAATCGCCGGGATCACGTATCCCGATTCCATCTGATCGTTGCGCGCGAGATAGGTCGGCGGGAAATACAGTCCGGCGTCTGGATAATAGCGCAGCGTGCCCCGGATCGACGCCTTGTCCTGAAAATCCAGCGCGATTTCATAATGATCCTTGTTGAATCGTATCTGGTTGGATCCGACTTGATATTCCACTTTGTTCAGTGGAAGTCCTGACCGAGCCGCAGGATAATTGGCGGCAAAACGGCGATATCCGTTATCAAATAGCTGCAAGCTCACAGTCCAGCTTGCCTGATCTTTCAAAACATTGCCCACAACCATGATGCTAAGATAGCCGTAATAATCATCCGTCTCGAAATTGAAATAATGCCATTCGGCCCAGCGATCCATTTCGGGGTAAGCTGCAGCAGGCAGATGAAAGCGGTCGATTTCATTATAGAAATCTGTGGATTGCGGATGGAGCCATTTTTCGTCCGCCCCGTTATTTTTCCATGGAAGGGGAATCGCTTTGATCGTTCGTTCCTGATCAGGAAGCGAGCCTTCTGCGTATGCGGTTTCCGGCGGATCGATCGTGCCGGCGCGTCTCGCATAGCTGAGTTTCGAAAATAAATAAGGAGAAACCGTATCGATGTCGCCGCGAAACCGGCTGCTTCCTAAAAGTTGGCGAACCACGAACCTCGCTTGCGGAATCGAATAATACAGCGCGGAGATGCCTCCTGTTTTCATGCTTTCGATGTCGATGCCCTGCGGCACCAGGATGAGATCGCCGCCGCCCAACAGATTCTTATCCTGCGCCTGCTGCAAGACTGCTTCACCCACAGAGAGCAGCGTGATCATAACCGCGATCGCGAGCGCATAGCCGAGTATGAAAAGAAGCGTACGCTTCGGCCGGCTGCTAAAGGTGCGTCTTAGAAGAAGCCAGGCTATTCCCATCTTCCGTCTCTCATTTTCAAAGTCCGTTTTGCCGAAGACGCAAGCTCTTGATTGTGGGTCACCAGAACAATCGTGATCCCCTGATTGTTGAATCGTTGAAAGAGCTCTGCGATTTCCATTCCGGTTGCCACATCCAGCTCGCCGGTCGGTTCATCCGCCAGCAGCAGCTCCGGGTTGTTTGCGAGCGCGCGCGCAATGGCGATCCGCTGCATTTCCCCTCCGCTGAGCTGAGCGGGGCGGTGTTGCCTGCGGTCCAGTAGCCCGAGATCCTTTAGAAGCTGTTCGGACCTTTTCGATCGCTCCGCCGCGGATAGTCCCAGTTCGCGCATCGGCAATTCAATGTTTTCCTGCGCGCTCAAGGTCGGGAGGAGATAAAATCGCTGAAACACAAAACCGATTCGCTGTAGACGAAGCTTTGTCCGGCGTGCTTCGCTCCAGCGTGAGATCGATTCGCCATGCCAGAGCACCTCTCCCTGCGTGGGAACATCCAGCGCGCCCAGCAGGTGAAGAAAGGTTGATTTTCCACAACCGCTTGGGCCCACGATCGCTGCATAATCACCGTTCTCGATTTCCAGCGAAATACCTCGCAAGGCGTGGACCGGTTTTTCCATCTGATGATAAGTTTTAGAAACGTTCCTGGCTTCGACGATCACAGCATCTCCTCCCGGAGAGTTCCTGCAACGGGCAGCGCGACTGCTGCAGAAGCCGGATAAAGTCCGGCAAAAAATCCAGTCAGCAAAAGCGTGATCAGTGCGCGCCAAACCGCCTGCGGTTGCATGACAAAGAAGGAAAAAGTTTCGGGCAATCCCGGCGCGGATGTCAGAATGGAGTCCAGATACAGCGCAACCAATTTCCCCAGAACAAAGCCAAACACCGCGGAAGCGATCGAGGTGACGATACCCTCTAATAATATAGTAGTGAAGATGGTCCGGTGACTCAGGCCGATGGCCCGCAGCAGCGCGATTTCCCCAACCCGGTCATGAAATGAAATCGTGGTGATGATAAAGATCAGCACAAACGTGGTCACGAGACTGATCCCGCCCAGTATGTATGCAAACTGTTTGAAGTAAGAAAGCTGCTTATCCACCGCTCGGATCACTGAATCGATCGTATAGGATGTGATCTGCGGAAAGCCTGCATTGATCTGTTGCGAGGTACGCGAAGCGGCTGAAGAGTCCTTCAAACGGATCATGATCACAGAAACCGGATCCGAATCCTGTTGTTGCAGGAGGCGTTGCAAAACCGGCAGCGGGCAGGAGACGGTAAATTGTCCTTCCGCGTCCAGTGCATAATATGCGATTCCACTGATGGTAAAAGCAGTGTGTTCGCCACTCCCCGTGGTTTGTGATTGCCCGGGTATCCGGAGATACACGCGATCGCCGGTGCGGAGCTGCTTTTGACGGGCAAGATATTCATTGATCAATATCTGGCCGGATCTAGGCTCAATGCCGGAAGTGATTTTGTACAGCACCGGACGCCGCTGGTCCAGTCCCAGAGCAAAGGATGTAAAGGATTGTCCCTTTGCTTCCATCTCCACGCTTGTGCCAAGCATCCCATCAACGTGATCGACTGTTTCGATTTTGCGAAGCCTGTCTTTGATTCTGGAGTATTCCTGAATTTGTGCGTCGGTTTCGAAGGGAAGCGTCCCCCGTGGACTGATCCGAATTTCGTAACCCATATCTTTCAGGATTCGTTCCAGACTCACGCTCAGCCCGCTGGAAAGCAGAATCATGTCCAGCAAAAGCGCGGCAGTAATGGAAATTCCAAGGACGTACAGGAAGTTGCGACCCGGATGTCGAAGCAGATTTCTAAGGGCCAGATACAACGGGAGGCTCATCGTCCAAGTTCCTCCAGCGGAGCAAGATGTTTCAAACGAAACCAGGAGAACGTTCCACCGATCATGCCGAGCAAGAAGGAAATGCTGATTGCGCGGATCAGAATGGGCGCCGTCACGCTCGCGAAAATCAACGTGGTTTGATAGAAGTTCTGGTAATAAAGATTTACAAAGAAGGAAGCCGCATATCCGATTCCCGCGCCAAGAATACTTGCAAAGAAGGCGAAGAAGGTGGATTCCAGCACCAGACTCTTCAGGATCGTTCTTCTGGAGATTCCAGTGACGGTCAGGATCGCCAGGTTTTTCCGTTGATCTTCAACCCGCATGACCATCAGAGCAAAGATGAAGACGGCTCCTGCCATCATGGTAATCATTGCGATCGCTTTGTGAAAACGGCTTACCACCTGAAATGTTGTGCTGGTACGGACAGCCAGCTCATCCGCTGAAAACGCGGTGAATCCGATCGCTTCCGCATTCAAGCGTGCCGCCACCTGCGGGGCATTTGCAGTTTTTTGCAACCGGATCGATACCAGATCCAGCTGGTCGGTTCGTCCGGCAAGACGTTCAAGATCGGGCAGATGCATTTTGATCAGGCTTCGTTTCAACGGGACATTGTACGGATCCGCCTTTTCCTCGTAGATCGCTGCCACTCGAAACCGCTCCGAATTCTTCATGTCTCCGGTAGCAGAAAGCTCAACGATATCGCCTGCGCGCAGGGAAAGCCGTTTGGCAAGCAGATGATTGATGAGAATTTCCGGCTCGGCGGAGAAGGATTCACTACAAAGGCACAAAGAACACAAAGCGACGAGAAGGAAGAATTTCATATCAAAACAAGATATCAAAAATCAAATAAACATAGAACGATAAACCAAAAAACACCAGCGGGGTGTAACAAGGGAGATCGGGGGGACTTTTCTTACACCTCCGCGTTTTCCGCGCGCTCCGCGTTGAATCTCCTTTGCATCTTTGCGCCTTTGCGAGAGAATGAATGCGGAATGGACAGTAACGTCGCAGCTTTGGAAGCGGATCTACGCAATGTGATTCGCGGCGAAGTGAGATTTGATGCGGGAACCTGCGCCATGTACTCCACAGATGCCTCCAACTACAGACAGGTCCCGATAGGTGTTGTAATTCCAAGAGATACAGACGATGTGATCCAGACTGTAGCTGTTGCACGGACCCACGGCGCGCCGGTGCTTGCTCGGGGCGGCGGCACGAGTCTGGCGGGCCAGTGCTGTAATGTTGCCGTTGTTCTGGACTTCTCCAAATACATAAACCGGATTCTGCAGATCGATCCCCACAGCAGGTTGGCACAGATCGAGCCTGGCCTTGTTCTGGATCAGCTTCGCGATGCAGCGGAAATTCATCACCTGACGTTTGGTCCTGATCCGGCAACTCATAATCGCTGCACTCTGGGCGGCATGATCGGCAACAATTCCTGCGGCGTCCACTCCGTTTATTCCGGAAAGACTGCTGAGAATATCGAGACCATCGATGTCCTCACATATCGCGGACTGCGTCTTCGTGCCGGCAAGACAACAGAGGGCGAGCTGGATCAAATCATTCGCACCGGTGGTCCGCAGGCGGAGATCTATTCCAGATTGAAAGCGTTGCGCGATCGATATGCGGATTTGATCCGGCAGCGGTATCCGTCGATTCCGCGTCGCGTTTCCGGCTATAACCTTGATCAGCTCTTGCCCGAAAACGGTTTTCATGTTGCGCGCGCGCTGGTTGGATCTGAGAACACATGTGTAACGGTCCTGAGTGCTGCCGTCAATCTTGTCCACAGTCCTCCCGCAAGATCGCTTGTTGTTGCAGGCTATCCGGACATCGCATCGGCTGCAGATCATGTGATGGAGATTCTTTCGCACAAACCGCTGGCACTGGAGGGAATCGATGATCGTCTAGTAGATGCGATGATCAAGAAGAATCTACATCCGGAAAAGTTGGCGTTGCTTCCCGGCGGCCGAGGATGGCTGCTGATTGAATTCGGCGGAGAAACACAGGAAGTAGCGAATGCCGGGGGACAAAGCCTGATCGAGAGTCTCAAACCTCCGGATGCAAAGCTCTTTGACAAACCCGGGGATCAGAGAATGATCTGGAAGGTTCGCGAATCCGGTCTGGGAGCCACGGCGTACGTTCCCGGTGAAGTCCGGAATTGGGAAGGGTTTGAAGATTCTGCTGTGCCGCCCCAAAAGGTGGGGTCGTATCTTCGTGATTTGCGGAAGCTGATGGATCAACACGGCTACGGTTGTTCTTTGTATGGACATTTCGGCGATGGTTGCGTTCATACGCGAATCGACTTTGATCTTGTGACGGAAATTGGGATCAGGAAGTTTCGTACATTTATGGAAGAGGCTGCGGATCTGGTGGTTTCGTACGGTGGTTCGCTTTCCGGTGAGCATGGAGATGGTCAATCGCGTGGCGAGCTTCTGGTCAAGATGTTCGGACCGGAGCTTGTAGAAGCGTTTCGTGAATTCAAGCGAATCTGGGATCCGGATTTAAAAATGAATCCAGGAAAAGTTGTGGATGCTTACCGGCTCGATGAAAATCTGCGTCTTGGTCCGGACTACAATCCAGCGCCAACGGCGACCCATTTTCAATTTTCCCAGGATGACGGGAGCCTTGCAACTGCGACGCTTCGATGCGTCGGCGTTGGAGAATGCCGCAAGATGAAAGGTGGCACGATGTGCCCGAGCTACATGGTAACAGCGGAAGAGCGACATTCTACTCGTGGACGCGCGCGGTTGCTGTTTGAAATGTCGCAGGGAACCGTCATTGGAAATTCATGGCGTGAAGAATCGGTGCGTGAAGCCCTTGATCTGTGTCTCGCGTGCAAAGCATGTAAAAGCGAATGCCCGGTCGGTGTCGATATGGCTACCTATAAAGCTGAGTTTCTGTCTCATTATTATCAGGGTAGATTTCGTCCACTTGCTGCTTATTCGATGGGCTTGATTCACTTGTGGTGCCGGATCGCATCGATCACGCCCGGGGTGGCAAACTTGTTTTTGCAATCGCGAGTCGCGAAAAGGCTTGCCGGAATCGCTCCGGAGCGGACTGTTCCACAATTTGCGCCAGTGACATTTCACAAATGGTTTCACGAACGCATTTCTCCCAATCCCGGCGCGCCGAAAGTCCTTCTTTGGCCAGATACGTTTAATAATTACTTTCATCCTGAAACGGCAAAAGCCGCAGTGGTAGTGCTGGAAGCGGCCGGGTACGAAGTCTTGATTCCATCCAAGCAACTCTGCTGTGGCCGGCCGCTCTACGACTACGGAATGCTTCCGCTTGCGAAGCGCTTGCTTCAAAAAACTCTCCGTTCACTGCGTATGGAGATTTCAGCCGGAATTCCGTTTGTGGGTCTGGAGCCAAGCTGTGTTGCAGTATTTCGGGATGAGCTGCTGAATCTGTTTCCGAATGATGCGGCCGCGCGGAAGCTTGCATCTCAATTCTTCCTTCTCAGTGAATTTCTCCAAAGGGAAGGGAAGACATTCCCCCTCCTATCAGGCAAGGCGATTGTCCATGCGCACTGCCATCATCGCGCAATAATGGGCATGACGTCGGAAGAACAGATTCTGAATGGAATTGGCGTTGATTATCAAATTCTGGATTCCGGCTGTTGCGGGATGGCGGGCTCGTTCGGTTTTGAAAAGGAGCATGCTGAAATTTCGCAAAGGATCGGAGAAAGAGTGCTGCTTCCCGCGGTGCGCGCCGCCTCTCCCGATACGTGGATTATCTCAAACGGATTCAGTTGCCGCGAACAGATCCGACAATCCACCGGACGTCATGCACTGCACCTCGCTGAAGTTCTACAATTGGCTGTCCGGTCCCGCTAGTGCAGCCTTGGAGCGCAGGCCTCCGGCCTGCATTATGGGTCGCAGGCTTCCAGCCTGCAAATCCTGATTGCTCCCAAGTCTCCCGTCAGCGCTGCATCACTCCGTTCGTTTGGAAGGTTCTCGCTCGCCGTTGTCGTAGAGTCCGGTTACTTCAGTTGTTTTCCCATCCTTTACCGTAAATTCGAGGCGGAAGTCGTCCATGCCTTCCAGGCCAAATATCGTTTCGGTCATCGGTACGAGCCTGAATTTTGGTCCGGTGCGTTGATAATAAAGCTGACCGTTTTCGAATGTGATTTTGCGCTGCTCATAGATTCCAGCGTATTTCTTCAATGTCTCTTCGGATAACTGGACGGGATTTAGCTTTGCCTTCTGCCCTGCAATGATCCATCCCAGCTCTTGTTTTCGTTGCGGATCTGATGTTTTCTCATACAGTTTTTCGATCGCCATTTGATATGCTTTGTCAAACGCCTGATTCGCCGGTATTTCGATATCCGGTTTGACTCCTGTTCCTTCCCAGTTTGTCTTTGTGATCGGATTGATCGCACGCGCATAAGGGACCGCCAACAGGTATTCTTTTTGCACGATCAGGACATCGTTCGGGTGGGCGCCTCCTCCGGTTGTTTCTCCGATTAAGGTTGCTCGTTTCAGATTCTTCATGTTGTAGCTGAATTCTTCTGCACCCGAGAAGGTGTGGCCGCTAGTGAGAATATACAGGTCCACGTTCGGCATTTTTTTCCCGGGGACGTAGGGAAGTGTCCAAAAATTCTCAGTCTTGTTTTCCCTCCGGGTGTAGATGTCATTTAGATGGACTGGGTCCTGGAAGAAGTAGCTGCTAATCAATTGAATCTGAGTGGGATCTCCGCCGCCGTTTTCCCGTAAATCAATGATGATCGCGTCGCAATTCGCAAGAAATGCCAGGGCTGCAACCGCAGTTTCGCCGCCTTCTGAAGCTATCGCAAAGAAGTGGAAATCCAGATAGCCTGTATTCCCGCCCAGCCTTTCGACTTTTCGGAATCCGTAGTTGTCTTGCTTTAGAGTTGCGATTCTTCGATCCCGTGCTTCTTTCGCCTCTTGTTCGTTTTGACTCTGGAGGTGAGCCCGCTCCTTTGCATCCAGAGGGCCGTACCTGAAATTGAGGTGCTTGTCTTTGCTGATCGACAGCAAATCTTCATAGACGGCATTTGCAAACTCACCGGGGAGGGTTAATTTGTCGTAACTGCCATCCTTCAGTTTTTTCTGAATGAGCTCTTGCATTTTTGTAGCTACATCCGGAAAGATGTAATTGTCGATCAGCAGCTTCGATACCTCATCTATGACTGCCTTCTGCTGGCTGCGATCCAGAGAGGGTGGTTTGGTTTGCTGACTGAAGCCCCATTGGTTAAAGAGCAAAAACGCAACAAGCACCTGAATTGCCGATGTTTTGAACATCCGATTCACTCCTGAGTTCCTTCTTGACTTATGACCATAATAGGATTTTGGTCATATTCTTGTCAACTTAGACGTGCCGGGGGCCCGGAAAGTTTCATGAAGCGGTTTGTAGCAGTCTCAGCTCGCCGATCATTTCCTTTACAGATTTCAGAGCCGTTTACCTGTGACGTAATTGCCTTCAGTCAAAAACTCGGCAAACATCCATACTGCAGGAGGAAATCATGGAAAGACGAACTGTTCTGAAGGCAGTAGCATCCGCTTTGATAGGAGCTGGATTGTTGAGCAGTCGATGGAACCCGGTTCGGGGAGAAGGCGCAACAAGAAGCCTGAGATCTGGAATTTTCGGGATACCAATGATTGAAACGACAGATCGCACGCTCTTGTTTTATAAGGATTGGGGTCACGGCAAAGCGGTTGTTTTCATACATAGTTGGGCGCTGAATTCTGATATGTGGCAATACCAGATGAATCAAATGACCAATCAAGGTTTGCGCTGCATCGCTTATGATCGCCGTGGTCACGGTCGCTCGAGCCAGCCCGGGCAAGGGTACGATTACGATACGCTTGCCGATGATCTTGCCATTGTGATGGATCAGCTGGATCTTCGGGATGCCACTTTAGTGAGCCATTCGATGGGGGCCGGTGATATTGTCCGCTACTTGTCGCGACACGGCGCCCACCGTGTTGCTCGAATCGTACTTCTGGCGCCTACTACTCCTTTTCTATTGAAAACCGCTGACAACCCCACAGGCGTGGATCAGTCTCTTTTCGAAAAACAACGCATCCTGCTCCGAAAGGATTGTCCACGCTGGTTTGCTTCCGGAGCATCGGCATTCTTTGGAGCTGGAAGCGGAAGCATCGCCGTTTCTCCGGAGATGATCCAATGGGGAGTGAACTTGTGTCTTGTTACATCACTGAAGGCGCTGATCGATTGTTACATTGCCATGAGCGAAACCGACTTCCGGGCAGAGATGAAAAAAATCACGTTGCCTACTTTGATCATTCATGGTGATGCCGATCTGTCGGCTCCGCTCGAATTGACCGGCAGAAGAAGCGCAGAGCTCATAACAAATGGCCGGCTCAAAATATATAAGGGGGCGCCACACGGATTGTTTCTGACACACATGGATGACCTGAACAACGATCTTCTAACGTTCATAAAGAGCTAACGCTTCCGCATTCGATTTAAGTAATCGAACGTGAAAGCATCGGCCGGAAAGAATGTCTCGAGTGAAAGCTCCGACAAAGTGATATCGACAGGTGTGCCGAAAATGGTTGTAGTGCTGAGATAGGAAAGAATTCCTTTTTCCACCGCGATTTGAAGTGGTACCGCCACTCCGGCATAGTCCGCATTTGGAGATTTGGACTCGTCAATCCGTATTGGATAGTTCATGAGTTCAGCTAGCAAGCCGGTAAGTATCGGGTCTGCGCTCACTTCGATTTGGCGGCGCAAACGCGCGAAAAGATGGCCTCGCCACTCCGGCAAATTTCGGATGCGACTGGAAAGCCCTTTTGGATGCAGTGTAAGCCGAAGTACGTTGATCGGCGGAGTCAAAAGTGAAGGATCGATCCCGGTGAGCAAAAGCGGAATGATTCGATTCGATGCTACAAGCGTCCAGTGGCGGTCAACGGCGAGTGCAGGATACGGTTCGTGTGCCGCCAGAATCAGGTCAATCACTCTACGGGCCGACTGAAACGTAGAATCATCCAACGTTCTTTCTTGAAAAATCGGCGCATAACCTGCGGCAACAAGCAATGAATTTCGCTCTCTCAATGGAATCTCAAGCTGTTCCGCAAGACGTAAAACCATTTCGCGGCTCGGCAAAGATCGTCCGGTCTCCAAAAAGCTCAGATGCCTGGTTGAAATCTCCGTTTCACAGGCAAGGCTGAGCTGGCTCAAATGACGGCGTACTCGCCATTCGCGTAATAAGACCCCTACAGGTTTCATTGGATCATGATTCAGCATAGCTTCCACAGTTCAGTTAAGCCGCAACCGAGATTTTGGATTTCACAGTATCCCACGCAAGAACCGGCTTCCACTACTTCCGAAGTAATGTTCACCTGGAAAGTGCCGCACTCAGAAACATCCTCTCATTTGCCGATAAATGCTGCGAGTCCAGCTCGGCGAGAGGAGTCAAAGTTGCCTCTAATTCATAGCCATCAATTTGACGTGCATTCGCCAGATAACGAATGGGAAGAGCACAATAAATAATCTGCACAAAATCCGGGTATGGATACAGATAGTTGTTGGGCTTTGGAGTGAGATGATGGAAATGTTTCAAGCCAAGAAGGTGGAGTCGATCAATCTGCCATCCGGTTTCCTCGAGCACTTCGCGATGGAGTGTCTGCTCCAAAGTTTCACCGGGCTCGCAGCGGCCTCCAGGCAAGATGTGAATGCTTTCAGGATCGCGAACGACAAGTACTTGCTCGCCGTTGCAAACTAACGCCCGCACGGACGTGATTTTTTCGCTTGGAGGCAATTCATCACAAAGATAGGTGATGACCCGCAGGCGCAACTGATCCCAGATTACAACCTCTTCTGTTTGAGGTTGGTAACGCACCAGGAAAATAGAGAGCGGATCCATACCTGTCATTATAATGGAGTCAGCGGCAATCATTGAGAACAGGCCTATGAACAACGGGCAGACATAAATAAAAAGACGATGAAAGCAAATACTCCAAGCAGAACTGCACAGTATATGGCGCTTTTCAGAGCCATTGAAACTCAGCGACCAAAGGGCAAACGACTATTTACCGACGAATATGCCATTCATTTTTTAGGCAGCGGACTAAAAACCGCTGCCAAAGTTTCAGGACTTCCATTGATCGGCTCAATGATTCCAAAATTTATTCACAAAAAAGCTCCTGGTGCTTTATCCTCCGGGACAGGAAGAACAAAATACATTGACGACTTATTGTTTCAAACCGTTCAAGACGGCATTAAACAACTTCTAATTTTAGGTGCTGGTTTTGACACACGAGCTTTGCGACTTGATTTTTTGAAAACTATTTCAGTAATAGAAATTGACCACCCGGACACTTCTAAGTTCAAACTTGAGAGACTAAAATCAATTGGGCAGCAATCCAACAACATTCGTTATCTGCAACTGGACTTTAATAAAGAGAGTTTAGAAGACCTGGCAATCCAAGAGAGGATGGATTTTAATCTGCCGACAACAATACTTTGGGAAGGAGTTACAAACTATCTGTCTCAAGATGTCGTAGACAACACATTTGAATTTGTAAAAAATTTTGCAAACAACTCTTACTTTCTATTTACGTACATTCACCGACAAGTGGTTGAGCAACCTCAAACATTTGCCGGGACAGAAAAACTTTTTAAGAATCTAAAAGAAAATAAGGAACAGTGGACGTTTGGATTTTTACCCTCTGAACTTCCATCATATTTACTTCGTTTCGGCTTTATCCTCATAGAAGACAAAGGTGCGTTCGAGTACCGGGAACAGTATATTCCCGAACGCAGGGAACTGCTCAACGGTTATGAATTTTACAGAGTGGCATTTGCAAAACGGAGTAACTAAAAAGGGCTGCATGGACTGCATTCTAGAACGACCGGATTGCGGGCGCAAATTCACAGAACAGAAATCTGATTCAGACAATCGATGTGGCGTACTGACGCACGGATTGAAGCTGGACCGGCATTTCGCGCAGGACATCTTCCATCGCAATCATTGTCCCCAATGAGTATCCCAGCATCAGTCCGGCGAATGACTTTTGAACCGGATGGGTGGCTGAATCATATTGTACTCTCAATGCCTTTTCCGGGACATGCTCCACCTGAAGTGTTTTCCCGCAAACTTCCTCGAAAACACGGACCACTTCCAGTGGGCTCAGCGCCTCGGGTCCTCCCAGCGGAATGACTTTCTTGCCTGCCGCTTTCTCCGCAGATAGTAGCGCAAATTTGGCGACATCACGGAAAGAGATCCAGCTGATTTTGTTTTGTCCGGCTCCGTAAATGCGCACTTTGCCGTTTACGGGATCAAAACCGAGATGCGGGCCCAGCCAGACTTCCTGAAAAAATGTCGGCTGTAGCATTATCGCATCGAATTTGCTTCTCTTAAGTCGATGCTCCACATCTCGTTTCGCAGTCTGTAGTGGATACGTGATCTGCATCGGAGGAAATGAGATGAAGATAAAGCGGCGGGCACCCGCTTCTTCGGCGACATCAATCAACGCCAGATGACCATCGCGATCTGTTGTCATCAGCGAATCGCCCGGCTGTTGAGAAACGATGGAAGTCGCAGTAGAAAAAATGGTGTCTACTCCCGCGCAAGCAGCTGGAAGAGACTTCGGGTCCCGCAAATCTCCTTCTGCGAATTCCACGCCTAGCTTTTGCAGCACGTCTTTTCTTTCCGGATTTGCGGTTGGTCTTACCAAACCACGCACACCTTCTCCTTTCTCACGAAGCAGACGGCAGATTTCCATGCCAAGAACACCGGTGGACCCCACTACCAGATTCATGCGATTCCTCCTTGCCCTAAGAGTTTATCATTCCTTGCAGGCAAGATGCCTGCGGTACATAATGCAGGCTGGAAGCCTGCGTTCCAAGGAGACATCGATGAAAGCATTCTTCACATTTCTAATCATTTTGATCCTCATGACAGTGGCATTCGGCCAGGACGCGATTCAACGTCTTGAAAAATCACCGCGGCATCAGGAATGGATTGTTGTTAGCAACGTAAATCGCTCCATTCATTGTTTCGTTGTGTATCCGGAGGTGAAAGAAAAGGCGACAGTGGTAATTGTGATTCATGAGAACAAGGGATTGACGGATTGGGTCCGCGGCGTAGCAGATCAACTGGCAGAAGTGGGCTTTATCGCAATTGCGCCTGACCTGCTGGCAGGTCCTGGACCCGGCGGCGGACGGACAAGCGATTTTGCAAATGAAGATGCAGCGCGGGAGGCGATCTCGAAACTGAAACCCGATCAGGTGATGTCGGACTTGAATGCGGTTGCGGATTATGCGATCAAAATTCCAGCGGGGAATGGAAAACTGACGGTGGGCGGGTTCTGTTGGGGTGGCGGATCGACTTTCCGTTTTGCAACACTCCGTTCCGATCTCAAAGCCGCCTTCGTGTTTTACGGGACTTTCACGCATACCAAGGAGGATCTCACGCGTATCAAATGTCCGGTCTACGGATTTTACGGAGGGGACGATGGGCGCATCAACGCGACGCTTTCTGCAACGACCGATCTCATGAAGCAGCTTGGCAAGACATTTGAACCTGTCACGTACGATGGCGCCGGCCATGGTTTTATGCGCACTGGGGAAGATTCGACCGCGACACCTGCAAATCGGGAAGCTCGAAATGCCGCATGGGAACGGTGGAAGAAGATCTTAAAGGAGATTTGAGGCGGCGTGATATTCTTATGCTGCAACATACATGGTGGAACCTTCAACGCTACCAAAAGCCACGATTCTTGTAGTAGATGATTCCGATGCGATCAGGAAGAACATACGAACGATCCTGACTGAGTCGGGGCTGGCCGAATGCTGTCTCGAAGCACGCGGCGGATTGGAAGCGCTCAAAGTACTCATCGATCAAAAAGTGGATCTGGTGATTTGTGATCTTGTAATGCCTGAGTTTGACGGCTTCAAGTTTCTGGATTCAAAAGCTCAGCGTCCTCAATTGCGTGAGATTCCCGTGCTGATGCTGACTTCCAAAGAAGATGTGACGTTGAAGATCAAAGCGCTCGAACAGGGAGCCAGCGATTATGTCATGAAGCC
Organism: uncultured bacterium; assembly: GCA_963843285.1. Taxonomy (GTDB): domain Bacteria; phylum Acidobacteriota; class HRBIN11; order JAKEFK01; family JAKEFK01; genus CAZDDB01. The sequence continues at coordinate 458,691 of CAWJJO010000013.1, read as the reverse complement.
GTTCGATGAAGGGGAACTGCTGGCCCGCGTGAAAGTACATCTCAAGCTGAAATTTCTCCAGGATGAGCTGGTCAAACGAAATGCCGAGCTTCAAGACCTCACAGGAATCGATCAATTGACCGGGATCTCCAATCGTCGGCGCTTTATGGAATTTTTTGAACGCGAATTTTTCCGCTCTCGCCGGCATCGAAACGAACTCTCGTTTGCGATTTTTGATGTGGATTTCTTCAAGCAGGTAAACGATCGTTTCGGGCATCTGGTGGGTGACTCTCTGCTGGTGCAGATTGTCAGAATGATTGAAAAGAGTATCCGACTAAGCGATATCATTGGCCGCCATGGCGGGGATGAGCTGATCGTTCTCTTGCCTCAAACTGATTTGAAGGGCGCTCTTCTGCTGGCGGAGCGAATCCGGGCCTCCATTGAAGCCTCCGAATTTTCCGGAGCCTCGCAACCGCTCAAGATTACAGCCAGTGTAGGTGTCGGCGAGTATCCGCAGATTCCCGCAGCGACAGTGGATGAGCTTCTTCAAAAGGCGGATGAAGCCCTGTATCGCGCGAAAGCTTACGGCCGAAATCGAATCGAGGTGGCGCGGTAAGGAGCAGGAAGATGCCTGCGGCCCATAATGCAGGCGGGACGCCTGCGCTCCAAACGCTTACGCTCCAATCACAGGACTTTGATCACCACGAGCGTGGAATCATCATGTTGAGGAGCTGTCCCCACGTAATTTGCGATTCGATCGAGAATCGCATCCGAAAAAGCATTGGCCGGCAGATTCGCAACATCGGAAATTAAAGCGAGGAGGCGCTCTTCGCCAAATTCATCCTCTTTTTCATTCATGGCCTCCGTAATTCCATCGCTGAAAATCAGCAAGACATCTCCCGCTTGTAGTTGCACCGTTTCCTGCCGGTAGGTCCGGTCCGGCATCATTCCAACCACCATTCCGCCTGTTTTCAGGCGCTGCACCGAACCGTCTTTTCGATACAGAATCGGCGGAACATGACCGGCATTCACGTACACCAGAAGCCTGCTCAAATCATCGTAAAATCCGTAAAAGAGAGAAGCATACTTTCCATGCGTCGTGGAAGAGTACATCAAACGATTGATGTCCCAAACAAGCAGCTCGGCGCGATCGCCATGCAAATGTGCATGACTACGCATCAGCGCTTGAACGCTTGCCATGAGCAACGCGGCAGATATTCCTTTGCCGGAGATGTCAGCGACCACCAGACCGAGCCGGCCGGGACCGATCTCCAGGAAATCGTAATAGTCTCCTCCCACTTCCCGCGCGGCTTTGCAGACTCCTGTGTAATCCAGAGTCTTCATTGGGGGAATTCGTTGTGGAAATAGCTGTGCTTGCATTTGTTTCGCAATTTCGATTTCACTTCTCAATTTCTCCTGTTCGGTGACCTGATCAATGAGCAGAAAGTAGTTCAGCGCAATCGCCATTTGATTTGCCACCGATAGTAGAAGCTGTTTGTCTTCGCGAGAATAGGGCTCTTCGGATAATTTTTCGCCAAGACTGATAAAACCAAGAAGCCGCTCGTTGGTTACCATCGGAACGATCAGCCGGGTGTTCAGCCTCTGCAATATTCCTCTTTCGCGAGTCTTCGGATCGGGGGAGCCGTCCGCGAGCGACAATTCTTGAAGCCAGGAATCGGGATCTTCCCAGTAAATTTCCACGGTTCGTGGTTCGGCAATGCTTTCCCGAAGCTTGTTTGAAACTGAGCCGTTTGCCGGCAGCACAAGATGCTCCAGTGTTTTGGGGAAGACGATTCCCGGCATCTCCAATTCCGGTCGTCGAATTCCGCAGCACTGAAAATCTCCTCCCGTACGATGACTCCAAACGATCGAGGATTCATTCATTTCTGCCGGATCCTCCGCGATGTAAACCACTTTTGCTCCACGAAGAAATACGGCTACCTGATCGGCAAACAGGGCATGGCTGATCTGGGTAGTAGATAGATCCACAAGTTGCTGTGGCCCGCCTGGTTGCCGCTGGATAGCCTGGCTCAAATCGTTCAGGATCGTCTGTGCGTTGTATGTCTCGCGGAAGAATTTCCGGTCAATGTACGGCATCACGCGCCGGTTCAGTGTCGGCAATACCATCGCTGCGCCAAACGCCAGAGCTGCGATGGCTCCCAGACGCCAGCCAAAATCGGGAGTTGCCGAAACCTGAAGATGAAATGTAGTGGCGCCGATCGTGAAGTAAAGGATGGTGAACAGCACTGCTGCCTCCATCACATAAAATCCGCGGGATACCAGAAGATATTGAAGTCCCCGCCGCAGTATCAGGCGGATTTCAGAAACACGATGCTGAAGCACAGCGTAGATAAAGGAAAGAGGAAAACAGACCGATCCGATCATCACGATGCCGATGAGCCAGTAGGAAGGAAACGTTTCTTCGAAACCGAGAAGTGCGGCAAGCGCCGGAATCAGGGCGCCACATGTAATTCCTGCCAGCAGGATATTCAATCTTCGTTTGTGGTCTTGAGCCGTGGTCTCCAAGAGGTTTGAAAAGAGGGAAATCAATCCGGCGAGAATCATGACCAGGAAAAGTCCTTGAAAAACAGGATGCAATAAATCTTCAGAATTCAGGTGCTCTTTGAACTCGCGAGAAAGTGCGTGCGCCATCGCTGCAATGGAAATCACAAGCATCACGCCCTTTAGCCAGGGCGCAGTTCTGTCAATCGGGGAGCGGGATGGGAACTGAAGGAAAAAACGGAAGAACAGATAACTTGCAAAGCTGCGTTGCGCGAGTTGAATCACCAGGCACAATTCCCGAAGGCCGGTTGGTTGCACATAGGCGATATCTGAAATGGAAACGGCCGCCGATACGCTTAGCAAAAACAGGCACGCAACGAAGGCATGATCATCTTCCGGCCTGGAGAATCCGATGAATAAACCCGCAATCGCCAGAACGACCGGTAGGATCAACGCGATCCAGATCCAGAGGAAGGACCCGGTGATGTCCATTCCAGGAACAAACAGGAACTGATAAATGTGGAAGCCTCGATCCAGCATGGTGGCGGCAGCAAGGAATATCAGGCTCCAGATGCGCGCTTTCATTCGTGAGACCTCTTTGATTATAACCAGTAGTTGATCCCTCCCAAATTGGAGTTGGCGGGCCTCCGTGCCCGCCATTGAGTGTCCATTACTTTCCGGCGCGCAGGGACGCCCGCCGACTCCAAACGAGTTTGGGGCGCCTGCGCTCCAAGGAGTTGTTGATTTTTTTGAACCGCAAAACTATAATCACACTTCGAATTTTGAAGTATTCAGTATGGCTCAAATCTTTGCCAAAGTTTCGGAGATTCGTGAAAAGGCCGCAGCGGCCTTGGAAGATGTGCCTGATACATTGATTGGCACTGTAGTCTCGCTTACGATACTGACGGTGGTGGGTCTCGGTATTTTAATGGTGTTTGGGTACATGCTTACCAGATGACCCAGGAAGACGTCATTTCCGTTTTTCCCCTGCCGAACGTAGTCTTTTTTCCTCATACGCAGTTGCCACTTCACATTTTTGAGCCGCGCTATTTTCAGATGATTCGGGAAGCTGTTGAAACCCATCAACTGATCGGAATGTTTTTGCTCAAACCAGGCTGGCAGGAAGATTATTATGGCAATCCTCCCATTTATTCGATCGGTTGCGCAGGTGAAATCTCGCAGGTAGATGCTCTGGCGGATCAACGCTACAATATTGTGCTGCGCGGTCTTTACCGCGCGCGTGCGCTGGAAACTGTGCAGGAATATCCGTATCGCAAAGTCCGTGTGCAGATTCTGCCCGAGACCTTGACCCAGAGTCCGAGGCTGATTCAGCAGCTTCAGAAAAGCCTTCTGACGGATGTTGCCAGGCTGATGACCGATCCAATCGAGTTGGATCCAGCCGTGGATTTTTCGCAGCTGGTGAATTTGATCGCTTCCAGTTTGGATCTGGACACCACCGTGAAGATGGAACTGCTTCAAAAGGACGATGTTTTTGTGCGCGCTCGCCTTCGTCAGAAGCTTCTACGAAAACGGATATCCATGATGGAATGGACCCAGAAGTTTGCGCCGCTGCGGCCAAGCGATCCTACACTGAACTGATTCCCGGAGCAGGCTGGAAGCCTGCGGCCCATAATGCAGGCGGGGACGCCTGCGCTCCATAGATCCTGCGTCCGAGTCCCGCGTTTCTTATATAATAAAAGGGAGGAACTTTTTGAAGATGTGTGTGTCTAATGGATTTGGGAGGCAACTGTGACCCCCTGGAGTAAGGCTGTTTCGATTTCGGTGCCGGTTCTGGAAGCAGGTCAAGAGACAACGGCTACAGAGGCTCAGGCCCGATTTGTAAGTGAGTTACAGTCGGGCGACGAAAGGGCTTTTGAGCAGTTAGTGGCTCAGTATGAGCGGCCGATTATCCGTTTTTTATACCGCTATCTCGGGAATTCGGAAGAGGCGAAAGAAGTCTGTCAGGATGTTTTTGTAAAGATCTTTCGCGGAATTAATTCATTCCAAAATAACTGTTCTCTCAAGACGTGGATCTACCGGATTACCTTGAACACTGTACTGAACGAAAAGAGACGCTGGTATCAGCGTCTGAAGGACCGGTTTGTAGGCCTGGATGTGATCGCGCAAACGAAATATGATTCCATTCCCGATCCATCGATGTCGCTAACGATGAGCGAACGGTGCAGAAGCGTGAGCCTGGCCCTGCGAAAGATACGGCCCGACCACCGCGCAATCTTGATCATGCGCGATCTCGAAGGATTCAGCTACCAGGAGATCTCCGATGCCCTCGATCTGGCGCTGGGAACAGTAAAGTCCCGTCTTGCTCGCGCCAGACAGGAGATGAAAGATGCGATCCAAGACCTCATTTAGAACGCTTTCCGAGTGCAATGAAATCCGGGAAAGATTTTCAGAATATGTGGATGGAATTCTTTCGGAGGAAGAACGCGCTTCTGTTCACGATCATTTGAAGTTCTGCCCGTCCTGCAGCGATCATCTGGATGATTTTTGCAAGACGTTGTCGGTTCTCGTTGATTTTCGCGACGAGTGTCTGCCTGATTCCATCCGGGAGTTCCGGTTACCGCGATCTACCTTTGTGGAAGTGTTTCCGAGTATCCAAAAAGAAGATCCGCCGCCGTCTCTCGCTGTGTGGATTCCGTATGTGTATGCACTCGTATTGTTATCGATGCTGGCATCCGGATGGGAGTTTGCATACCAGCATACGTATGTGCAGTTCTACAATGCTTCCAATTATGTGGAAGTGGTTGCAAAGATATAGTCATTGAATCCTCACCGTATACGCATTTATTCCAGAAAGGAATGCCATTTGTGCGATGGTGCGAAGGATTTGCTGCGTCAGTTTGCAGAAAGGTATCCGCTGATCATTGAGGAAGTAGACATTGATCAGGATCCTGTCGCTTTTGAGAAATACCGCTACGAGATACCGGTTATTTTTGTGGATGATCGCAAGCTGTTCAGGTACCGGATCGATGGGAAAAAATTGGAACGCGCATTGCGGTAGGGGCTAAGCATTTTCCTCCGTAGTATCGTTCTGGCTGAGATTAGTAGTTGTCTTCCTGCGTGCACGGATTCCATTTACAGCTGAAAATGCTTCGCCCGCCATGCGAAATGGAAGATCATCATACTGTCGTGTCGGGCTGTGCATTTGCGAACACCTTGCGGATCCAAAATTGCTTGCCAATCCATTGAAACTTGCATGAGCTTCATGCTTTCCAATGGCAAATGCATAGCCCCTACAGGCAGCAAATGAGCAGACCCTACACTTCCATTTGCCGGAGGTAAGTATCATTGACCAGGATGTCGCGGGGACGCGCGCCATCCGCAGGTCCAACGATTCCTTCCGATTCCATCCGGTCAATCATTCTGGCGGCTCTTCCATATCCGAGACGCAGGCGGCGCTGTAAATGTGAAATGGAAGCTTGACCGGACGATACAACCACACGCACCGCCTCGCTGTACAGCTCATCGTGGAAATCTTCGATTTCCACCTTACTGACAGGCTCTTTTAAGATCGCATCATTGAACTGTGGTTTTCCCTGCCGAATCCAGAACTTTGTGAGCCGCTGGATTTCCTTTTCGGAAACATAGGCTCCATGGATTCTTGTCAGTCGGGAGCTCATCGGCGGAATAAAAAGCATGTCTCCCATTCCAAGAAGCTGTTCGGCGCCTTTTGTGTCCAGGATGGTTTTTGAATCATGACCCGACGGCATACGGAAGGCGATCCTGCAGGGGAAATTTGCTTTGATGATTCCCGTAACCACATCTACAGAAGGACGCTGCGTGGCAACAATCAAATGAATTCCAACTGCGCGCGCCATTTGCGCCAGCCGCTGAATCGATTCTTCCACTTCGTTGCCGCAGGTGATCATCAGGTCGGCAAGCTCATCCACAACTATCACAATGAAGGAAAGCGGTTTCAGTTGTTTTCTTTGTTCATCGGTCAGAGCTGCTTGCAAACTTTCATCCAGGAAGATCTGATTGAACTGCGCGATGTTCCGCACATTAAAACTGGCGAGTAGCCGGTAGCGCTCTTCCATTTCATAAACAGCCCATCGAAGCGCATTTGTTGCCAGCTTGGGTTCCACAACAACCGGGACCAACAAATGAGGGATGTCCTCATAGAAGTTCAACTCCAGCCGCTTGGGATCAATCAGAATGAATTTCACTTCTTCAGGAGTCGCTTTGTACAGGATGCTGCAGAGCATGGAATTGATCGCAACGCTCTTTCCGGAATTTGTAGATCCGGCAATGAGAAGGTGAGGCATCCTCATCAAGTCGGTGACGTACACTTCCCCGTGAATCAACTTACCCAGACCCAGCGTGAGAGGGGATGTCGATTGCTGAAACGCCTGACCCCCAACGATTTCACGAAGGAAGATTGTGTCCCGCAATTTGTTTGGAACTTCGATTCCGATCGAAGCCTGACCTGCCAGCCGGTCAATCCGGATCGATTCTGCTTTCAACGCCATGGAAAGATCGTTGCACATACTTACGATTTTGCTGTATTTGATTCCTGCTTCCGGCTTAAATTCAAACGTAGTCACTACCGGTCCCGGATGGATTTCCGAGACGGTTCCGGCAATTGCGAATTCCCCAAGTTTGCCGGTAATGACTTTCGATTTTTCCACGAGCTCCTTCTTGTCAATCGTAGATTCAGATGAGGGCGATTCCAGAAGAGTCAGGGGCGGCAATACAAAATTCTCGCTCATGTCGCGAAAATCAAGCTGTACCGGTTGTTCTTCCGTCCTCGGTTTCGCCGGTTTTGTTTGCTCAGTCGCTGATACGACTGCATCTTTCGATGGATCTGTCTTTTCTTTTTTTGCTTTGGGAACGCTGATCTCAGATTGTTGCTCGATGCGTTCAATGTGTTTCTGGATGACCTTCCGCCGCTCACGTATTTTTATCTCCGAATCCATCTTCTTTCGAACACCGGTGCGAAGGCTTCGAATCGCGCTCTGGAGGCGTCCGCTGATTCCTGCAACGATGTCTCCCAGGGACAGCCGAACCAACAACAACAAGGAAAGAATCAGAGCAGTTCCAAAGATCAGGACGGCGCCGGCATAACCCGCGCTTTGCTGCAGCGCTCCATTGACCGAACTCCCGATCCATCCACCGGCTTCCAGCGCAAATGTACTCGAGGTCCCGTTCGGCAACTTGGAGGTGGTCTGCCAGTGTCCGACAAACAAGTCTAGAAAGCCGCAGAGAGACAATAGTAGCAATGCGCTTCCCAGAATCTTCGTATAGATGGCGTCTACCTGACGCTGTAAGAAATCGGCAAAAGCTGCAACCATCAATGTTCCGGCAAGAGCGTATGACACGAGGCCAAAGAAGAGGTATAGGAGATCCGCGGTGTAAGCTCCTACCGGACCGGCGTAATTCTCCACGCGAATCCGGTCCGAGCTGACGTTCAAAGAAGGATCCAACCGGTCATACGAAAAAAGTGACAGAAACAAAAACAACGATAGCGCAAAAAAGATCAGACCACGTACTTCTCTCTTTATGTTGTTTTGTGCCATAGACACACCCGCAATCCGGCTCCAGCGAGCCTGAGCCACCCGTGCTCCATTGCAAAAATAGTACATCACAGGAAGTCATATTACAAGTGTAATATGTGAGTGCGCTACTACACTGCGGTTTGTAGCGCCGCGTCTCGCGGGCTCCTGAGCTCGAGCTCTGCCGGCTGGAAGCCGGCGGTACAAACCGATTTCGTGATCGCTATCTAAGCTCCAAAATCAATTGTTCAAACTGCTGTGGCGTCAGGTTCTCTGCCCGCGCGTTTTCAGAGATGCCGAGACGGCGGAAAACGGGGTCCAGTCTCTCTGCAGCCAGCCCCAATCCGCGCACCAAGTTATTTCTCAGTTTCTTTCGACGCTGTGAAAACGCATGCGCAAGGAAAGTGGAATATTCGGAATAGTCGATTTGTGTCCCTTCTTGAAATCGAAACTGGAGGATTCTCGAGTCGATTTCAGGGCGTGGAGTAAAGCTGTTTTTGCTGATTTTGAAGCCCTTCCGGATTGCGCAGTAATATTGCACCAGCACTGACAAATAGCCATATTCCTTGCTGGAAGGCTGAGCGAGGATACGCTGGGCCACTTCCTCTTGAAACATCAAGGTCATATCTGCGATCGATTCCCTCTGCCGGATCAGCGATGTCAGAATGGGCGTCGAAATATAGTACGGAAGATTGCCAATGATTCGCAGAGGCCGTTCGTCTTTCAGACGATTCAGCTCAATCTTCAGGAAGTCAGCTTGAAGCGGTTCGATCCCTTCCTGTCGTTGTAAAAATGGAAGGAGGGAAGGATCCAATTCGATTGCGATCAGTTTCCGGACAAGAGGCGCCAGCCTTTCTGTCAGAGCGCCGGTCCCGGCGCCAATTTCAACGAAGCAATCTTCCCGCGCAGGATCGGCGAAGTCAATGATGTTCCTGATGACATTCTGATCGTGAAGGAAATTCTGACCGAGTTTCCGCTTCGGGTGAGGGGGGATTGGAATCGTACCATGCATGATTCCAACGGCTACTGTTCTTCATCCGGAGAATCTTCATCTTCTGAGTCTTCATCATTGGTGTCTTCGTCAGTAGTGTCTTCCTCCGTTGTAGTTTGATCGGGATTTGATTGGAATTGAATTCCGGGCTTTGGTTTTTCCTGGATCGTGGGCGGTGGAACATAAGGTGCAGGTGTGTAGGGACGGTAGAATCCTCCGCCTTGCTGCTGTCCTTCGATTCCGAGCCAGAGCATCCTTTCATCTTCCGTTGTTATCGGGACAGTGCGGATGATGTGCGGACTCAATGCCAGGACCACGTCGGTTTCCTGGATCTGCTTTTCGTTTGCTGCAAAGAACTTTCCAAGAATCGGAATTTTTGCAATTCCCGGAAGGCCTCGCATGGAGGAGCGTTCCTCATCCCGGATGAGACCCGCAATGATGTTCGTTTCACCTTCCTTCAACCGGATGGTCTTTTCCACGCGGCTTGTACTGAACTGTGGAAGATTTCCAAAACCGGTTCCGGAAATTGCGCTGCTCTCAATGATTACTTCGAGAGTCACCTCGCCATCGTAATGAACCCGCGGAGTCAAATCGATGCTGATTCCGACATCACGATAGACGAAAGAAGTAATCGGTTGCTGATTGACTCCGCCCGTCGCGATCGGAGCAAATGTGGTTTGAGGCACCGGCACCTGACTTCCAAAACGGACACGTCCGGTTTCGCCGACAACAGTGCGCAAAGGAAGACTGGCAAGCAAACGGGAGTTACTATCTTGTTTCAGAAGGCGGAACGTCGCCTGCGGAAAATTTGTGATGAAAAAATTGGAGCGGGAAACGATCGGTCCGGGGTCCAGTGCCAGCTCCTCCGGCTTGGTGATAAGACTGGTATCAATGCCATCAGAGCCGGCGGAATGAATCTGCAACCCGTAATTGGTCAGCCGCAACCTGTTTACCTCGAGGATTTCCACATCCACAACAACTTCCGACTTCGGTTTATCAAGTTGGTGCACAACTTTTTCTGCGGCGATGACCCTTGTGATCTTATCCTTGATGCTTACGGTATTGAGCCGCGCATTCGTTGCGATCATCTGGATGCCGAGTACGTTTCTCAGAACACGCGCGATCTCTTCTACATCTGCATTGGAAAGATAGAAAGTTCTGCTGACACTTTCTTCATATTCGCTGCGCTTTTGCGGAGAATCAGGAGCAACTAGAATCGTATTCTTGCCGATGACGCGATAAAAATTCTGGGTCCCGGTCAATACTGTATCCATTGCCTGAAGAAACGTCGTATTCACAAAATCGAAACTGACCGGCATATCTTTGAAGTCTTTATCGAACAACACGTTTACATCCCCGAGCTTGCCGAGAGTTTGCAGGACTTCCTTGAGCGACGTGTCTTTGAATTTGAGCTCGATCGGCACATCGCTTTTCGGAGTGAACTCGGGCTTCAGCGCTACACTCGGAAGCTCAGAAAGCGGACGTTCTCTGGGGGCTTCGGGAACTGCCTTGCCTTCGGGATGCTCGATCTTGTATTTCAGACGGGCAAGTTCTTCCTGGGCGCCCTTATTCTCCGGGTCCAGCTCGGTTGCAAGCGCCAGCTGTTCGGCAGCCTTCTCCAAATTGTTTTTTTCAAGAAGCCGTTTGGCTTCCTCATAATGCCAGCGGGAGGCAAAGATCTTCGCCATGTTCAATTTGAGCTTGATTTCGGGATTGTTTGGATCCTTGGTTTGCGCCTGTTGATATTCGTATACAGCGACATCCCAGTTCTTATTTTTTAGAGCCTCTTCCGCGTTTTGAAATGCACGATTCCCGGCGCAGGAACAAATCGCAAGAATTGCAGCCAGCAGAAGCGGAAGTCGATAAATTTTCATAAACTACGATTGTATCATGGCACAACGGGAGCTTACCTTAGTGAATTCTCGTAGGGGCTATGCATTTGCCATTGGAGCATGAGGGTCATGAAAGTGTCTTTTGATGGAAGCAATTTTGGAGCCACGAGGTATGCGCAAATGCACAGCCCGGCATTGCAGTGCGATGATTTGGCAGCTCGCATCGCGGGCTGAGCATTTTCAACTGCGAATAGAATCTTGCCCGAAAGAAGACGATCACCAATTACAGCCGAAACGACACTACGATGGAAAATGCTCAGCCCCTACGCTACAGTACTGGTTGAATATTGCGGCTAATTCAGAACCGGGTCGGAATAGAATTCGTCGATCAAGTCCTTGTATTTTTTTTCTACGACGCTTCGTTTCACTTTCAAGCTGGGGGTCAATTCGCCGGATTCGACCGTAAACTCGTGTTCCAGAAGCGCAATCTTTTTCACGCGCTCAAAGGATGCCAGGTCCCGGCTCAATCGCTCGAAATCGTTTTGAACTTCCTTGACCACCGCGGGGTCGGTGAAAATCTCCGTTTCGGGAATCCCATTCGCTGCGGCAAATTTCTTTAAGTTGTCCATGTTCGGGACAACCAGTGCAGATGGAAACTTTCGTTTGTCTCCCACGATTACGATCTGCGACACGTAGCGAGAGGGTTTCAGCACGTTTTCTACACATTGCGGCGCGATATTCTTCCCGGCCGAAGTCACGATCAAATCCTTTTTCCGGTCTGTAATACGCAGAAAACCATCTGCGTCTATTTCTCCGATGTCTCCTGTCCGGAACCAGCCATCTGGCGTAATCGCTTCAGAAGTTTCTTTCGGTTTGTTGAAGTAACCCTTCATGACATGGGGGCCGCGAGTCAGGATTTCCCCGTCTTCGGCGATCTTGATCTCGACGCCGGGAATCGCGGGTCCGACGGTTCCGAATTTGAATTGATCGGGACGATTGCAGGCAATGACAGGGGAAGTTTCCGTCAAACCGTAGCCTTCCAGAATCGTCAATCCAATGCCATGAAAAAAGAATGCGAGTGATCGTGGAAGCGCGGCACCGCCGGAGACGAGCAAGCGGAGACTCCCGCCAAGTCTGTTCCTGATTTTCGAAAGAACAAAGGCATCGGCCAGAGCATAGCGAATCGAAAAGAAGAAGGAAGGCGGCTTTTTTTGAAGGAAGGCTTCCGTCTTTTTTTCTGCTGCCTTCAGCGCCCAAACTGCGATCTTCTTTTTGAGTCCGTGCTCCGAGGCAACGTTATCCATGATCCGGCTGTAAAACTTCTCATACACGCGCGGAACCGACATCAGAATAGTAGGACGGACTTCCTGGAGATTCTTGGGCATCGCTTCCACGCTTTCCGCATAGGCGATGGTCGTTCCCGCGTAAAGCAAGCAGTAGTAGCCGGCCATTCTTTCAAAAATGTGACTCAGCGGCAAAAATGAGAGAGCGCGGTCGTCAACGCAAAATTGAAAAAACTGCAAGACCGCTTCAATATTGCTGATGACGTTTGAATGAGTCAACATCACTCCCTTCGGCATGCCGGTTGTTCCGGATGTGTAGACGATCGTAAAAATGTCATCTGGTTTTACCAGCGCTGCGCGTTCCCGGACCATTCCAGGATTTTTTTGCTGAACGCTCTTCCCCTGTGCGACGAGCTGAGTCAGCGACACCACCTGATCCGGCAATGATTGCGGCGCGTCCATCACAATCACTCTTCGCAATTGGGGAACACGGTCTCTGATTTCAAGAATCTTTTGCAGGGTGGTGATGCCGGATACAAAAATGATTTCCATTCCTGAATCTTTGATGAGGTATTCGATCTGAGCCGGAGGTAGAGTGCTGTAAACGGGAACGGTGACGCCGGCGGCGCTCAGGATCGCCAGATCTGCAAACGCCCATTCCGGCCGCGTCTCGGAAAGCAATCCGATACGATCCCCTTTCTGGACGCCCAGATCTTGAAGAGCCGCTGATAGAGCTTCCGCTGTTTCCGCAATTTCACTCGCGGAAATGTTGACATATTTTCCGTCGCGTTTTGCCATCATGCAATCCGGCTTGTTGAAGTGGGGAATCGCCTGAAAAATCAGATCAGGTAAGGTTTGAATGACCGGCATTAGAACTTGTAAGCAAGACCGAAGGAAATCTGGTCGGTCGTATTTGTATAGTGCCCCGCAGCAAGCACGCTGGAAAAGTTGTCCAGCGGCGAATCGCGATCTTCGAATAGGAGAGTGGCATAGGAAACGTCAAATCTCCAGGGTCCGGATCCGTATCCTCCGCCGACCGAAACTCCATTCCGCGATGCATCCGGAAGAGTGGGATCGACAGCTTTATCGGGCACAGGTGTGCGATCGAATACATAACCGGCGCGCAAGGCAAGATGCTTTGTCATGTTGAATTGTGCGCCAAAACGAACGCTCCAGCTGTCCTGATACGCGCGGCGGAGATTGTTGTCCGGTGGTGTGTTGCTATCAAAGTTCAGACGAAACGCCTGCAGATCACCCCAGCGTGTCCACGTCACGTTTCCCTCAACGGAGAGCCGTTCAGTGGAAGCAGCGGCTCCCAATGTGAGCTGAGCCGGAAACGGCAGTGTGATGTTTGCGCCTCCATCCTCAAAAGTCGGACGAAATGCGGCCGGAACATTTTCAAATGCAACCGAGCCGTTAAAATCTACATCGACTTTGTGCTTGTACGTGGCCGCGAGCTGTATATGATTATTGGGCATCAAAAGCAAACCGAGATTGAATCCGAAATCTGACCCATCCACCTGGACATCCTCTGAAATCACAAAAGGTGACGCCGGCGCCAGACTGATGTTTCTTTGAAGATTCAGGTCCGCAACCACGAAATCTACGCCCCCGCCAATGGAAATACTGGGCGTGATCTTATATCCGATTGATGGCGTGATGTAAAAAACTCGCAGTCTGGTTCTGGTATTGATGAAGGACGCCTGTGAATCCTCCGGCCATTCTGTAGTCAATCCAAGAGGATTGTAGATGCCAAAGCCAATCACCGTATCTTCCGAAGTGCGACGTGAAAAATACAGGTTTACGGGAAATGACGTCACACGATTCGCATCAATCCGAATGTCGCTTCCACGCGGCAAGAAATCGCCGTCCGTGTGAGTGACAGACGTTCCCAGATATAACTGATTCCCATCGAGCCGGATCAGGGCTGCCGGGTTGTACCACACGGCGGAAGGATCTTCTACGCGACAGATATAGGCGTGAGACATGGCGCTTGCCGCCGCGCTCATCTCATATTGCGCAAAACCGGCGGCCAAACACCATTGTGGGAGAATTGCAAGAAGCAGACGCAGCAAGATTCCCGAGCTTGCTTTCAAAGACATGTCTTATGAACCCGCATGTTTTGATTTCTTCAACTGTTCTATCATTTTGGAAGCACTGATTTTATTCTCTTTTGTCTCGGGAATCCACGATGGATCGGCCTCTTGCTTCAATACCAGATTCAATTGTTCCAGAGCCAGCTCTGATTTCCCCTGTTCCAGATATATTTCAGCCAGGAAAATTCGGGACTGAGTATCATCAGGACACAATTCGATCGATCGCTTCAAAGCTTCAATGGACTTTGATTTGTTTCCTCCCTTAAACCACGGAATCTTCGCGTATAGTTTTCCAAGAACGCGCGGGGGGCCTCCGCAACTGCAGTTTTCATCAATCGCCATCGCTTCATGGATCTCCTTCTTCACATCATCGATCAATCCGAGCGCCTTCATCTTGCCGCTGTTTTCAGCAAGCATGGCGTAGTTGATCCCCAGCCAGAAATGGCCTTCGCATCCTTTGGCATTGATCTCCGTTGCCTTCAATCCGGCTGTAATTCCTTTTTCATGCAACGTAACCTTCTGATCAGCCGGGGAATGATTCCCCTGATACCAGTACGCTTTGGAAAGTTTCCAGGCCGTTTCGTAAGACTTGGGATCCGCTGCGCCTGCGCGTTCAAAGGCAATGATTGCCTTCTCAATTTCGCCCGGTGTTTCCCGCTGCGCATAATGCTGTTGCGCTTCCTGAAGCAGGCTGGTTGCATCTTGAGCGTAAACCGTGGCTGCAAACATCGAGATCGCTACGATCAATAGTTTCATGCGCATGATTATACACAAAAGATTTTGGATATGCGGACCTCCGTGTCCGCAAATAACGTGACTCTCCTGATCGGCGGGCAGGGACGCCCGCAGCTCCAAGAAACAGTAAGTAGACATGCTATATTGTTTGAACGTATCTTTCAGATGGGGGTTTTGCAACCGAGATGACCGAAGAACGCGAAGTACTGGAAGTAGATGTGCTGTTTGTCGGCGCCGGACCGGCGTCTTTAGCCGGCGCCATCCACCTCTCTGACTTGCTCAAAAAGAAAGGCAAAAGTGACTTGACCATTGCGGTGATTGAAAAGGGGAGGGAAATGGGGGCGCATGGAATCTCGGGAGCCGTTCTGGATCCGCGTGCCCTGCGGGAACTGATCCCGGATTTCGTCGAAGCAGGCGCTCCAGTGGAATCTCCTGCAAAGGAAGATCATGTCTATTTTCTGACCCAGGCGAAATCATGGAAGTTTCCAATCAATCCTCCTTTTCTAAATAATCACGGGAACTACATCTTGTCGCTTGGCAAGCTGGTTCAGTGGCTAGCAAAGCGCGCCGAAGATCAGGGAGTAAACGTATTTACGGGCTTTCCGGGCGCGGAACTCCTCATCGAAGGAGAGACTGTTGTTGGAGTCCGCACGGGCGATAAGGGAATCGACAAGAACGGAAATAAAAAGAATAACTATGAACCCGGGATCGACATCCGCGCGAAAGTCACCGTTCTTGGAGAAGGTCCGCGAGGCACTCTCACCAAACAGATTGTGCGCAAATGGAATCTGCAAGGATTGAATCCCCAGGTGTATTCGGTCGGCATCAAAGAAGTGTGGGAAGTGCCGGAAGGAAACTACGCGACCGGACGTGTCATTCACACGATGGGTTTCCCATTGAAGAGCGAGACTTTTGGCGGCGGATTCATTTACGGGATGGCAGGCAATCTGGTTTCAGTCGGGTTTGTTGTTGGTCTGGATTACAAGAATCCGTTTTTGGATCCGCATAATGAGTTCCAGAAATTCAAGACGCATCCGCTCGTTGCCGGCATTTTGAAGGGTGGGAAAGTGCAGAGCTACGGCGCCAAAGCCATTCCCGAAGGGGGATGGTATTCCATGCCGAAATCCTACGGCAATGGTTTCTTAATCATCGGTGATTCTGCTTCCTTCCTCAATGGACAACGCTTGAAGGGAATTCACCTCGGTATGAAATCCGGAATGCTTGCTGCGGAAACCATTTCTGATGCTTTGGAAAAACAGGATTGCTCCGAAAAGGTGCTGCAGTCCTTCCGTGAAAAAGTGGAGAATAGCTGGATCAAAGATGAACTCTGGAAAGTTCGAAACTTTCATCAGCCGTACGATCACGGCCTGTGGGTAGGTATGTTTCACACCGGATTGCAATTTCTTACAGGCGGACGTGGCCTTGTAGATCCGTGGAAAGCGGGCGCAGGCCATGAGCGCATAGAAAAGACAGCGGACTATTACGGCTCTTCGGCGCCGGATTCATTTGCGATCAAAGTGAAGGAAGACAAACAGCTGACGTTTACAAAACTGACGGACGTCTATTATTCCGGCACCATGCATGAAGAGAATCAGCCCGTGCATTTGAAAGTCGCAGATCTGAATATTTGCCATGATCTTTGCGTCCGCGAATATGGAAATCCCTGCCAGCATTTTTGCCCCGCCAACGTGTACGAGATGGTGGAAGAAAAACCGGGTGAGGGGAAGCGCCTGCGCATCAACGCCAGCAACTGCGTGCACTGCAAAACCTGCGACATCATGGATCCCTATCAGATTATTGATTGGGTAACACCCGAAGGTGGCGGCGGCCCGAATTACAAGAACCTGTAAAATCCCTGCAGACCGGAGGCCTGCGACACCCATAATGCAGGCGGGACGCTGCCAGCTGGACGCCTGCGCTCCATATTGCCTGCCGTGATATGATTCTACTCAAATAGAAATAGTTCTAACAGATTAGAACATCACTGGAGGTTGAAGAATGAGGTTGTTTGGGATTTTCTGTGCTGTTTTTCTCGGATTCGCTCTGCTGACCGGCTCCGCCCACGCCGGAGATGCCTACATCAAGGGTGGATTCATCTTGCATCCGACGGAAAACCTTGATCTTTCAGAGCGTTATTTGATCGATTTCGGCAGCGACTATTTCGTTTCGGATTTTGTGGGGCTCGGATGGGAAGTCGCCACAGCCTATTACAGCGAGGATTTTGGCGGAGAAACGTTTCATGTTGTGCCACTGAATGTCTGGGGCAACGTCAAAATTGCGCCGCCTACAGAAGGAATCAGGCCATTTGGAAAAGCAGGCCTTGGACTTTTGACCACATTCGTGAGTTTTGGCGGAGAAAACGACAACCAGAGCAATCTGGGATTCCACTTCACCGGAGGGTTGGAACTCGGCGCCCCCGGACGGGTGGCGTTTGTATTGGAATTGCAGGGACAAAAGGAATTCGCCGACAACCGCGACTTTACTTGGATCTTTCTGGCCGGGGTGCAATTCTAAGGATGAAGGATGAAGGCAGAAGGATGAAGCGTCGTTTAGATTCTCAGTTGGCGTGGTAGTAACGCAGATTCGGATCCTTCCACGGCAGGACCAGGCCCCGGCCAACGCCCGTGGCTGCTTTTTCTCCGTAGAGCAGATCCACCAGATACATGGCGACGTCGTAGCTTTTTGCGCCGCCCTGTGAGGTGAGGAATTTCCCGTCGTGCACAAAGCTGTATCCCTCCAGCGTATCCACCTGGGGAAACATCTTTCGGAATGCGGCCACATCCGTTGGAAATGTTGTTGCTTTCTTCCTATCCAGCAAACCTGTATTAGCAAGCATGAAAGCGCCGTCACACAGAGTGACTACATATTTTGCCGATTCCGCAGTTTTGCGGATCCATTCACGAAGCGCTTCGTCTTTGAGGTCGGTATCCAGATTATGCTCTGCGCTGGGAATCACCAGAACATCGATCTGAGGCGCGTTGCCGATCGTGTAATCCGGTTGCAGTCGAAGTCCTTCAAACGTCGTAATCTCCTTTCCATCTGTGGAGACTGTAAATACGCGCATGCCGGGCTTTGTGTGGAAAATCGTATGATGAAACACATCGTAGGGCGCCATTAGCTCCGAGTTGTAGACATGCTGCAAAGCGAGAAATCCGACCTGCATCTGTTTTGGTTCTTCGACGGCAGAGAGGAGTGCTGAATAGATTAGAATGAATACGGTAAAATATATCCCCTTCATGTGGTCTGAGTCTCCCGCAGAAACCGGGCGGCTTCTTCGGGCGATGTGGGATTGATATAAAAGCCGGTTCCCCATTCAAATCCCGCCACCTTGGTCAGTTTAGGAATCAACTCCATGTGCCAGTGGTAAAAATCCTGGGTATTATCGTAAAACGGGGAGGAATGGATGATCATGTTATAGGGTGGAACAGCCAACCCCTTGTTCATTTTCATCAGCAGCCGTTTTAGAATTTTTGCCAGCGAATCGTATTCCTGGCTTTCTGCATCTTCAAAGAACGCGCGGTGTTTCTTGGGGAGAATCCATGTTTCGAACGGAAACCTGGGAGCAAAAGGAGAAACGGCGAGGAAATCGGTATTTTCATCGATCAGACGCGAAGTTTCCTCTTTTTCCTGAGTGATGATGTCGCAAAACACACAGCGTTCCTTGTAATTAAAGTACGATCGCGCTCCCGCAAGCTCTTCGCTCGCCAATTTCGGCACAATCGGCAGAGCAATGATTTGTGAATGACTGTGTTCGAGTGTCGCTCCAGCAGGCTCTCCCTGGTTCTTGAATAGTAGGATGTAACGGAAGCGCTTATCTTTTTTCAGATCCAGTACGCGCTCACGATAAGCCCACAGGATATTTTTGATGTTTTCCTGCGGCATCGTTGCAATCGCAACTTTGTGATCCGGAGTTTCGATCACAACTTCGTGAGCTCCGATTCCATTCATCTTATCGAACATTCCTTCGCCTTCGCGGCCCAGCTCGCCTTCGATCGACAGAGCGGGATATTTGTTTGGAACCACTCGAAGTGTCCATCCGGGAGCATCTTTCTCGGACCCATTTCGGTATGCAAGGAGCTCGGAAGGAGTATGCTTTTCGTTTCCTTCACAAAACGGGCAGAAGCCGCCTTTGCTTTCAATCGTGTATTTTTCGTAGCTGGAAGGGCGGTTTTCGCGCCCTGTAGAAATGATGACCCACCGGCCGGTAATCGGATCTTTTCTTAGTTCTGGCATAGGCACACAAGAGTTCCTGAGGACGCGGGCCTCCGTGCCCGCGGTTTGGAGGCGTTTCCGAAGGGCCGGGCCGCCCGCTCCAGGTTATGTTCTAAAATGCGTTTTGAATCCATTCGATTTCTGCTTTCGCGCCGTCGCTTACAAGGATGCTTAAGACATCAAAACGGAACTCAAAATTGTGGATCCCGTTTTGCAAGATATAGAGTTTTGCTGTGTCCCGCAGATGTTTTCGTTTCCGGAAACCAACTGCCTCCCAGGGCTGCGCGAAATCTGCGGAGGATCTTGCCTTCACTTCCGCAAAGACTATCATTTTGCCCGATCTGGCAATAATGTCAATTTCGCCTTTCGCACTCCTGAAATTCCTCTGCAGAATTTTGTATCCCTTTTTTTGTAAGAACCGGCAAGCTTCCTCTTCACCGAAACGGGCCAGATCCAAGGTTTTCAGGCTTTTTTCCAACGGGTTCCTGCCGGAGAATCTTCCAGAATAATTCCTTGTTTCAGCAGCGTGGCGCGGATTTCATCCGCTTCGCGAAAGTCTTTTCTGCGTCTTGCTTCATTCCGCTTTTCGATCCAGCCTTCGATATCTGCGGAGATCGAAGTTTCAGGAAACACTGCAATTCCAAGCACCTGGTCCATTTTCCGGATGGCGGCTTCGATCGCAGGAATGTCCTGAGCGAACACATTTTTACTGTCTGCCAGCTTGTTGATTTCATAGACAAGCTCAAACATTGCGGCAAGCGCCCCGGAAATGTTGAGATCGTCATCCAACGATTCTTCAAACGATTGAATGGCTCTCTGTACCAGCGCTTCGATCTCGATCGACTTTCCTTCGGAGTATGAATCGTTTTGCAGGCGGTACAGAAAATCTTTTAGACGGCTGAGCGAACCTTTCGCCTGCACCAATGTGTCTTCACCGAAATTCAACTGTTTGCGGTAATGAACGGACATCAGAAGATAGCGAAGTGTAAGCGGATCGTGTCCCTGTTGCACCAATTCGCGCACAGTAAAGAAATTTCCCTTGGACTTGGCCATCTTTTCGCCCTCCACCACCAGATGCGCGCTATGGATCCAGTGGTTTACAAAAGGCTGTCCAAGAGCCGCTTCGCTTTGCGCAATCTCATTTTCATGATGCGGAAAGATGTTATCCACGCCACCCGCGTGAATGTCGATCGGATATCCAAGGTATTTGATGGACATGGCAGAACATTCGATATGCCATCCGGGACGACCTTCTCCAAACGGGGCCGGCCAGAAGTCTTCGTTTTCCCTGCGCCCTTTCCAGAGAACGAAGTCCTTCGGACTCTCCTTCGTATACTCATCGGAGTCCACCCGGTAACCGTCAATCAATTCGGAAGTATCAATTCCGGAAAGCTTGCCGTAACCGGGAAAGGAAGTAATGCGAAAGTAGATCGAATCGCGGCTTTCGTAGGCGAATCCTTTTTCCAGAAGAACCTGGATCATTTCGATCATCTCGGGGATATGATCCGTCGCCCGTGGGTAGTGATGCGCCGGGAGCATTTTCAGCGCATCCCGGTCTTCAAAAAAAGCCTGAGTGTACATCTCGGTATAATCCCGAAGACTCAGGTTCTGTTTCCGTGCTTTGAGGATTGTCTTGTCATCGACATCCGTGATGTTCATGACGTGATCCACCTGCAGGCCTTTATAAATCAGATAGCGGCGCAGGATGTCCTCGAAGAGGAATGTACGGAAGTTGCCGATATGCGCGCGGTCGTGGACAGTAGGCCCGCACGTATAGATTCGCACTTTTCCGGATTCGCGTGTGCGAAGCTCTTCGATTTTTGAGCCGAGAGTGTTAAAAAGCCGCATTTTTTTGTGGATAGGCCGGATTCATTTGAAGTACCTGCTCATAAATGGATAGAACACGGGGCCAGGTATAGTTGTTTTCGACGTAACGTTGCCCTGAATTCCCCATTGCATGCCGCGCGTGAGGGTGCTCCATCAGGTAGTCCACACAGGCTGAAAATTCAAAATAATCGCTGTAGTAGATTCCACCGTTGCTCCGCACGCAATGATCCTTCAGCACAGCGCTTTGTTCCCGGGCGATAACCGGAGTTCTCGCCGCAAAGCTTTCCAACAACAATAGAGAAAGACTTTCCATGACAGATGGTATGATAACGCAAAGAGCGCCCTGGAGCGCCTCCTTTTTTTCCTGTTCGCTGAGATAACCAAGATACACGATAGCCGGGTCACGTGGAAGATCCATGCTCAGATGGCCGGATAAAAATAGCAGCGGCAGTTCGATGTTTGTTTGTTTCTTGCGCTGGTAAAAATCGACCAGCTCCTGGCATCCCTTTCCCGCGTCAATTCTTCCGCCATAGTAGAAATAATCTTCCATCAATCCCTGCTTTTGCCGGAAAGCGTGTCTGTTGATGTGCGCGGGAATATCCACCCCGACACCTGCCACCTGCTGCTGTTGGGTCAGATGGAATCTCGAGTTGGCAAACTCCTTTTCCGCGTGAGTGTTGTAAATCAACGCATAGGGAAGCGCAAACACTTCCTGGAAGATGCGGAGCCGGATGGCCGGCTCATCATGGGCTGTAGGTACGAGCACACTTTTTTCCGGCGCGATCCGCAATCCGTGATACGCCGGATAATACAGATACGTGAAAAACAGAAGCCGCTCGTAGGTGTGGTGCATTGATTTCAGAAAGTCGATCAATCCCGGCGAAACCGGTCCCTGGTCCTCCAGCCACTGCAGCTCATCTTCGGTAGTATGATCTTTGTAGTAGATCTGCTCCGAAAATTTGTTAAAGGCGTCCAGATCGCGAGTCCTGACGGTCGGGAACCGGTATACCGTGACTCCGTTCAGGATGCTTCGCCCCTGCGGGTATTCATTTTTCCAGGAGATATAGTCGCGGGCACAGGTGGTGAGGATATCCACTTCATGGCCGCGCTGTGCCAGTCTCTCTGCGACCATGCGGCAGAGATGCTCCGAGCCGCCGGTGAGATCCTGTCCGTATCGCTGGATGATGATCGCTATTTTCATGTTTTACTTCGCAAACCTGTAGGGGCGGGGCTTGTCCCCGCCCGCATCAAAGTGGGCGACCACAAGGGTCGCCCCTACCACAGCTCTATTGAACTAGAGGTGCGAGAAACGCATCAATCGACTTTTCCAACTCCACCTTCGAGTACGCTATTAGTCTCTTGCGTTGTCCATCCAATATTGAGTTCCGCAAAGCAGTGTCCGTCCGGATTCTGTGACAAATGCCTGCAATCGAAACAAAATCTTTTTCTTGAAACAAGATTCCCGCATTGCCCAACGTAAACGGCACTGCAGTGCTGGAATACGCGACGATGGGTAAATCGCAGATCATCGCCTCCACCAGAGGCACACAAAACCCCTCGTGCGCGCTCATGGAGATAAAGAGATGCGAACTCTTATAGTACGCAACGAGTTCAGGCCAATCAACATGACCGGTAAATACCACGTCTTCCGGCATGAACTCGAGTCTGGATGTGAGTTCCCGCAAAGCGGCGCGATAGACAGGAACTACATCCGTCTTTCCCACAAAGACAACACGTGAGAGAGGATCGTATAACTTCCGATAGTAATAAACGAGCTTCAAAACATCTTCAAGTTTCTTATTTGGCGCTACGCGACCGACAAACAAGAACTGGAAGTAGTCATCCTGCATTTTTTCCAGAATGATGTGCGAAGGCGCAACTTCGTACCGCTCGCATTTGACATAGATCGGAAGCACACAGGTATTGCGGAAGCCAAATTGTTCGAGTTCCATTCGATTGTATTCGGAATCACCCGCGGAACGATCGATAAACGGCGCCAGACTTTCCAGCTCTTTTCTGCCTGCGTATGCGAGATGCACCAGGGATCGATCATAGGGCAGCCAGAAATGCGCCGGAGTGATGTTGTGATAGATCAAAGCTTTCTTACAGTTGGCTCGTTTTACGAACTCCGTCATTCCTGAAGGCAAGGCGAAGTGGAGGATCAGGATATCTTGAGCGGACATCACGGGCGGATGGAGAGCAAAGTTTTCTGCTTCACCGGAAAGGCTTTCATCGATATTGTATGCGAAGATGCGGGAGTCATATCCTTTTGAACTAAAAAAATCGCGGAATGCGCGGGCACTGTCCCCGATTGCATCTCCATCATGTAAAGCCGGAACAAGCTGGTGGACCTGCATGGTGGAACTAGCCGGCTTCCGGAAGAACGACGATCGATTCCTGTTGTTTTAATTCTTCCAGCATCCCCAGCAGCGTCTTCTCAAACGGAAAATTCGTATGGTCTTCGATCTGCGCGCGTTGCGCATCCAGCAGTTTTCTTCGGAGACCATCTTCACAGCAAATGCGGTGGATCAGCTCGGCGATCGAAGCGTGATTCTTTTGTTTGTGGATGACAACACCGCCTTTTCCAGCAGTGTGGGGAACCGCGCAGGCATCCCAGGCCAGCAGCGGCACGTTCATGTAGAACGCTTCCAGCACCGGGACGCAGAAACCTTCATGCTCGCTCAAAACAAGCGCGACATCGGCAAGACGGTAAAAGGCTAAAAGTTCTTCAAAACTAATATGCCCTGTAAAGACAACTTCCTGAATTCCCAGATGTGTCGCCATCTCGCGCAGTCCATGATAGTAGCGTTCAAAGCCGCCCCACATTCCTATAAAGATCAACCGGCTGAGCGGGTTGATGTATTTTTGATAGTACGCAAAGGTTTTTAGCGCGTCTTCGAGCTTCTTATTCGGGATCGTGCGTCCCACTACTATGATGTTCGTACGATGATCATCGTACATCTTCCGGGTGATCGGGTCGTCCACCCCGTCGAATTTGCTGAAATCCAGCCGGATTGGCAAGACTCCAGTGTTGCTGTATCCCAACGACTCCAACTCCTGGCGATTGAATTCTGAATCTCCTACTGCCATCGGGCAGAAGTCTTTTAGCTTCTTCAGTTGTTCGCGCCCAATCAGGCAATGATACGCAAGAACGCTGTTGATATCGACAAACCATTCGAACGGCGTGATGTTGTGATAAATCAGCATCTTTTTTCCGTGGTGATGAGGCACAAGGTTGCCCAGATAAGAGCCGATCGAAAAATGCACAAGCATGAGCACATCGTCGCCTTCCATCAGGTTGTAATCCGCAAGCGGTTTGACGTATTTTGCAACTTTGGGATGCACAATCTCCGAAAAGATCTCGGATTGATATCCGTTGCGACGCAGAATCCGCTGGATCTCTAGCGTATAGTCTCCGATCGCGTCGCCGTAGCTAAGCGCAGTTACAAATTGATGTGCCTGCATAAAAATATCAAAAATCAAATACCAAAATTAAATAAACAGAAACGAATAAGCAAAAAACCCAAACATAAAGCGGATCTGACAAGGAGATTTTTTGTTTATTGTCATATGTTTTGTTTATTTGATATTTGATTTTTGATATTTAGTTTTTTACGGCGTTCATCAGATTCAAATACTTTTGTTCAATGATGTCCCACCCGTAGTTTTGTTGATAGAAACGCCTGCCGTGGTTTCCCAGGATCTTACGCAAGTGGGGACGGCCCCCCAGGAACTGCAGGCATCGCTTGAATTCTTCGTAACCTGTATAAAACAAGCCGGCATTCGACCGGATAGATTGTCCCATCAAAACGCGGCAGTTGCCGTTTGCCAGAGTGGGTTTGCCCATTCCCCAGGCTTCCAGCAAAACCATCGATAAACTTTCATAAAACGAAGGCATCACAAGCAGCTCGCATGCATCCAGAGCATTAAATTTGTCCGTATCGTTTACGAATCCAAGATGAAGAATTGCCGGATCGTTAGGAATCTTCATCACTTCCGAACCGATCATCACCAACCGGATGGGCGACTTCGTTTCCGCCTTAAATCTGACAAAAAAATCAAACAGTTCTCCACACCCTTTGTTCTGATCAATCCTTCCTACGTAAAGCAGGAAAGGCGCATCCATCTTATATTTCCGGCGGAAAGCTTCCCCCTCCGCTTTCTGAGGAATTTCAGAACCGACACCCACAACCTCTCCGGGCACCTGGTAATTGGAGCTCAAAGATTGAATCATCCGTTTTTCTTCGACCGAGTTATAAACAATTGCCTGCGGCAGATTAAATAGTCCACGGAAAATAGGGAAATGGATGATCGCATCGGGCTCCGCTGTTGGAACCAAAATACTTTTGTGCGGCACTGCATGCAAGCCATGGTAGCTGTGATAATAACGATAGGAAAAAAAGAAGAAGAACTGATAGCGCTCCTTGTTCTTTCGGATGAAGTGGATCAACTCCGGTGAATTTGGCCCTTCTTCCTCCAGCCAGCGCAGTTCGTCCTGATCCGAATGCTCAAAGCGGATCAGTCGTTCCTGCAGCCGTCCAAATGTGTCGGGATTGCGCTCTCGTTCTACCGGAAAACGAATCACTCGAATGCCGTTAATTTTCTCCGCGCCCGCGCGATAATGATTTCTCCAGGTAATGTAATCCTGTGCGCAGGTCGTCAGGACATCTACTTCCGCATGACGGGCCAGTCGTTCCGCTACATAACGGCAATGCAATTCGGCGCCGCCGTTGATTTCCATACCATAACGTTGGATTACAAATGCGATTTTCATGACTGGGATTTGCAGAGGGGCCTTTCAGCCCCCCTGCAAGATTTGATGGATATTACCCTTGTGCCTGGGGTTCTTCTGTCTGGGACGCCCGAACCGGACGATTTTCTCCATTCGGTGGACGGCGGTGATGGCGGTGGGAACGCCGGTGATTCTGGTTTCCCGGAAAGCGGTTATTGTCTCTGGGACGATGATGACCGGACCGTTTCTTCATTGCATGTATCTCTACGCGCAATGCCGACATCTTTACGATCAAGTCCTGCATCGTTGTCAAATAAAAATTGTTTAACAGAGTCAGCCTGTGCACTTCGTGTGCCATCGGATCGAGATTGAGAAATAGTTTGGTGATGGGTCTAAGGATCTTTCGGATCAGACCGATCAAGGTTCCAATTCCGGAACGAGAGGAAGAATACAACGTTCCGGGATCGTATGCGTCAAACACCTTTTGTTGCTTGATCTCTTGGACAAGATACTCCGGAACTTTTGCATTCTGGACCAGGCTGGCAAATTCACTCTTCGCTTCCCGCCGAACCTGATCTTCAACCGTCACCTCTTCGCGGTTCGTGACCGCATTCTGACGGATCTTCTTCATGATCTCCACTACATCGATTTGATGTGAGGGGATCTTCGTATCTTTCATGCTCTTCTTCTCCTAATGTTTATGCCCTCTTCTCGTTCAAGACAGCCACGGCAGGGGATAATACAGGATTGCCACGCAGGTGAGAATCCACAGAATGATCGATATCAGAAGCGGTTTATCCGATATCAGATGCGTGCTGGGTTTACCCCCTTCATTTTTCTGGTGAATCAGATACAGATAACGGAAGATCCCGAAAATCACAAAAGGGACCGTAAAGGAAAGCTTATCTGTTCCAAACTTCGCTTCCGTTTCCGGAGAAACGGTATATAGCGTATAAGCCAGTACCGTAGTCGCTGTCGTCACCCCGATCATCTGATCGAGAAGATAGGGACTGTATTCCGCCAGGTTGGTTCTGTGCTTCGCCGCATCATCCGAAAGTAAAACCAACTCATGGCGTCGTTTGCTCAGCGCCAGAAATAAGGCCAGCAAGAACGTGCAGAGCAGAAGCCAGAAAGAGGCTTCCACTCCGATCGCGGTTCCGCCGGCAATCGCCCGCAAAACAAAACCGATCGAAATGGCCATCACATCCAGGATGGCAACCTTCTTAAAGTAGTAAGTGTATCCTACCGTCACGCCCGTGTAGAGTAACGCGATCGCGAAGAATCCGGGGTGGATCAGGTAGGCAAAAATCAAGGCTGTGACATAAAGCAGAGCCCCCATCACAGCCGCAAATGATCGGTTCAGCCGCCCACTGGCAATGGGACGGTCTTTTTTCTCGGGATGGAAACGGTCGTGTTTGTAGTCCGCCACATCATTGATCACATAGACCGCCCCGGAAAGAAAGCAAAAATCTAAAAACGCGGCGATCGACCGCAGAATCTGATCCGGATGATTCAGCTCCTTTGCGAAAACAAGAGCCGCGAAAATGACCAGATTTTTGGTCCATTGATGGGGACGAAGACTGAGGAGGAGATCTTTCACCGACGCGGAGGCTTCCGATCCAACGATCTCTTGAGCAGTTGCTGCCGTTTCCTTCATTCAGTAAGAACGTAACTTGTATTCAAACGGCGCAGTATATCAGAGTTCCTCGACGGTGTCAATGGGAACCCTTGTAGATGCAATATTTTAGAGGCATATGGAGCGCAGGCGTCCTTATCCCCATTGGGGCCTATGGATCGCAGGCTTTCCAGGCTACTCTTCGTTCTTAATTCCTTTTCCGAAACTCATCCATCAGGTTCTGCACCAGTTCCTTGCTGTGAAGCAGGCCTTCCATGACCGACTGCATATCGAGGCTGGGCTCCTTCGGATTTTTCCTGTTCCGGCAATAGATTGCATGCTTACCTGCGATGATCATCGAGTCCGTCAGAATGTCCAGCAGCACCGCCAGTTTTCCCTGAACAGGTCCCATCATGAATTCATGGTCTTCCAGCTTTCCGCTGTATTTAGAAAACACTGATTTGTCTTGTGGCATGCTTCTACGGTAGCATAGGGTGACGGCAGCGGTAAATGATTGGAAATAGTTGTGTTGACATGGGTATCGTTTGAATGATATATTCTCTTCCGATTTAGTGGTCTGTCTTTTTGAAGCACAATCACAGTGAAATATTGAAGAAAAGGAGATGAGGATGGAAAAGGGAAAACCTGGCGTATTACTGATCAATCCTACTTTTAACGTCCACGAACATTATGGCAAGTTGAGCGATGCGGCGTCATTGTTGCTGCCGGTATCGCTTCTGTATCTAGGCGGAATGTTGGAAGCGGCGGGTGTGCCGGTCAAAATCATGGATGGTCAGTGCGACGATTTGTCAGAGGGCGCGCTGGTGCGGATGATCGAGGAAATGAAACCGGCATTTGTCGGAATCACAATGTTGACTCCGACATCTTTTGACGCTCATAAAATCGCAGCAATCGTAAAGAAGCACTATCCCGGTATGTATGTTCTTGCGGGTGGAACACACCCGACCGTTCTTCCGGAAGAAGTGATGGAAGACCGGAACATTGATTTGATTGCGATCAGCGAATCAGAACATACTCTCATGGAAGTCTACGAGATTCTTACAAACGGAGGTCAGCCCAGTGACCTGAAAGGCGTTGCCGGGATCTGGTATCGCGATGGTGAAGAAGCGGTAAAGACAGCCGACCGGCCTTTGTTTAGCGATCTGGACAAACTTCCGCTGCCAATGTGGCACGGCGTGAAGATGGATCTGTACCATCAGGTTCCGGACAGCTCTTTTGCGCGTCCGATGCGCGTGATGATGTCTTCCCGCGGCTGTCCGTTTAAATGCATTTTCTGTTCCGCGCGGCAAGTTTCCGGATTTAAGTATCGCGCGCACTCTGCCGAACGCGTTGTGGAAGAAATGGAAATCCTTGTCAATAAGTACAACGCGCGCCAGATCATCTTCCTGGATGACAATTTCATCATCAGCAAGAAGCGCGTATTTGAGATCTGCGAAAAGATCATGCAGAAAGGTCTGCACAAGAAAGTGGTTTGGACCGCTGCAGGGCGCGCCGATGAAGTCAATGAGCCCCTTTTGAAAGCAATGAAAGACGGCAACTGCAAGATGATTTCTTTCGGAATCGAGAGTGGTTCTCCACGTCTTCTCGAACTGATGAAAAAAGGCGAAAAGAAAGAACATATTGAAAAGGCCGTTGCCATGGCCAGAAAAGCGGGACTCAAAACCCGCGGCACACTGATTCTCGGGTTCCCCACAGAGACACGCGAGGAATCACTGGAGACAATCGACTTTGCCAAGAAGCTTGGACTGGACTTCGCGAAATTTTCGCTGGCCACACCGTATCCGGGAACAGCGCTGTATAACATCGCGAAAGAACGCGGAATGATCACAGGCAAAGATTGGTCCCGTTTCAATTCGCAAGCCGGCTATTCTACATACGATCCGGTCTTTATTCCGGAAGGCCGCACTGCTTCGGAAATGAAGGAATTGCAGAGACTCGCAACCAAAGAGTTTTATCTGAGACCCCGTCAGATCATGGAATTGATCACACACATTGGCGGCTGGTCGGACGTGAAACTTTATGTTGAAGTTGTGAAGTCGATTATCGCGGCAAGACGGACGAGAACAGGCGAAGCTTTCCTGAACCACTGAGGATTTCACCACCAAGGCACAAAGAACACAAAGTTCTTTGAATCATTCCTTTATTCTCTTTGTGCCCTTTGTGTCTTTGTGGTGAGTCCGAATCCTGCCTGGCGTCTTTGCGCGAATTCCACATCAAGTCCCGTCCGTGCGATACTATGCCTAACAGGCTATCAATGACGTTCGTTCGCGGCATGCAATTGGGGCGCTATCAGATTATTGCTCCCTTGGGCAAAGGTGGCATGGGGGAGGTTTATCGCGCGAAAGACACCCAACTGGGGCGTGAAGTTGCAATCAAAGTCTTGCCCGAGCATCTAGCCGAAGATGCAATATCGCTGAAGCGATTTGAAAGGGAAGCGAGAGCCGTAGCCGCTCTTTCTCATCCGAATATTCTGAGCATTCACGATTCCGGAACCGATCGAGGTGTTACCTACGCGGTGATGGAGTTGTTGGAAGGCGAGACTTTGCGGGCGCGGCTTGGGGGCTCTGCGATTCCATGGCGCAAAGCTCTGGAGATTTATGACTCTGGCGTTCATCTACGCTATGGTTGGCGAGCAGAACGCTGCCATAGATCAGATCGAATATCTGCTTTCGATTCCTTCCGATTTAAGTGTCGCGTTGCTCCGCATCGATCCACGCTGGGATCCGCTCCGCAACAATCCCCGTTTCCAGAAACTGGTGCAAGCCAAATCGTAAATTTCTCGCAAAGCTAAAAAAAGAATAACTTTGCGTCTTGGCGTCTTTGCGAGAAATCCCATATCAGGTCCCGTCCGTGCGATACTATGCCTAACAGGCTATCAATGACGTTCGCTCGCGGCATGCAATTGGGACGCTATCAGATTGTCGCTCCCTTGGGCAAAGGTGGCATGGGGGAAGTCTATCGCGCGAAAGACACCCAACTGGGGCGTGAAGTTGCAATCAAAGTCTTGCCCGAGCATCTAGCCGAAGATGCAATATCGCTGAAGCGATTTGAAAGGGAAGCGAGAGCCGTAGCCGCTCTTTCTCATCCGAATATTCTAAGTATTCATGATTCCGGAACCGATCAAGGGGTCACCTATGCTGTGATGGAACTCCTGGAAGGTGAGACTTTGCGGGCGCGGCTTGGGGGCTCTGCGATTCCCTGGCGCAAAGCTCTGGAGATTACCGGTGAAGTTGCCGAGGGGCTTGCTGCCGCGCATACAAAAGGAGTGATTCATCGCGATCTAAAACCGGAAAACATTTTCCTTACAAAAGACGGCCGGGTAAAAATTCTTGATTTCGGATTGGCGCGTTGGATTCCAGTTGTCCCTGAAGAGGAAGTAAAGGAGGCTCCCACCGAATCGCAAGTGACGGAGTTGGGGGCTGTGATGGGTACCGTTCCCTACATGTCTCCAGAACAGGCGCGCGGCGAGTCACTGGATGCGCGAAGTGATATTTTTTCTCTCGGTTCCATCCTTTACGAAATGCTAGCAGGGAAACGACCCTTTTCAGGCGCAGGCACAGCGGAAACTGTGGCATCCATCCTGAAGGATGATCCCCCAAAATTGGCAAACATTCCCCCGGAGGTTCAACGGGTGGTTGAGCGATGCCTGGAGAAAAATTCTGATCACCGTTTCCATTCGGCGCATGACCTGGTTTTTGCATTGCGGGATATTCTGGGCGCCACGGAGACTGCGCCCTCAGCTGCGTCCGGTGCTCGTCGTTTACCGTTGAAAGCCGTCTGGATTGTGCGCCATTGTTTTGGGAATGATCGCAGTTGTAGTTGGCTGGAAACTGATCGGATTACGGAACAAGAGTTCAACTAAAGCGCCGTTACAAAAAATCGAATCGTTGGCTGTGCTGCCGCTGAAGAATTTGTCTGGAGACGCAAAGCAGGAATATTTCGCCGACGGAATGACGGAGGAATTGATTTCGAAACTCGCGCGCATCGCCTCGCTTCGCGTGATATCGCGCACGTCCGTCATGGAGTACAAAGATTCCCACAAGCCGTTGCCTGAAATTGCAAAGGAGCTCAATGTCGATGCGATCGTAGAAGGCTCGGTGTTGCAAGACGGGAATCGAGTACGGATTACAGCGCAGTTGATTCGGGCGGCAACAGACCAACATATGTGGGCCGATAGTTATGAGCGCGACCTCCAGGACATTTTGAGTTTGCAAAATGAAGTGGCTTCTGCAATTGCCAGGGAAGTCCAGGTAAAGCTGGCTCCTGAAGAGTCAGCCGAACTAGCAAAAACGCCCAAGGTCAATCCACAGGCATATGACGCGTACCTCCGTGGAGTGAACTATTCGGAAAGTGAAATAAGGGAAGAGAATATCCAGCTTTCGGTGAAGATGTTCGAAAGGGCAGTCGAATTGGATCCGAATTTCGCGGCAGCTTATGCGGAGCTTTCCAGGGCTTATGGTTTTGTTTACTTTGTGATTGATCGGTCTTCAGAGGTTCTGGCCAAGTCAAAGGCGGCCGTGGACCGGGCGTTCGAGCTTCAACCGGGACTTGCCGAGGGTCATGTGGCTCTCGGATATTACTATTACCGTGGATTCCGGGATTATGACCGGGCACTCCAGGAGTTTAGGATCGCTCAAGAAACGTTGCCAAGCAACAACGCGATTCTTTCTGGAACAGGTACCATTTATCGCCGGCAGGCTAAGCTGGAAGAAGCCCTCGCGGTTCAGAAAAAGCTGGTGGCGATGGATCCTCGAAATACAATGAACGCGAATGATATTGGCGGAACGTACGGCCTGATGCGCAAGTATGCGGAGGCGCAGCGATACTATGATCTCTGCATTTCCCTGCGTCCGGACGAAGAAGCCGGCTACCAGTCAAGCGCGGATAATCTCATTCTTTGGAAAGGGGATACAAAGGGCGCTCGAGCAATACTCAAGAAGGCGCCTCAGAAGAATAGCGGGCTACATATCTATTACTCGTTTTGGCTGGAGTTCCTGGATCGGAACTACCAGGCCGCTCTGGAGGTACTTTCCAGCCCTTACAACGTGGACGTGATTCGCAGGCCTTTAGGTGAAGCCAGGGCGTACTTGCACATGAACAAACCTGACTTAGCTCGCGCTTCGTTTGATGCCGCCCGAAAAAACTTCGAAAAGGAGCTTCAGGAAAGACCGGACGATTACGAGTTCCACGGCCTTCTCGGTCTGGCCTACGCCGGGTTAGGCCGAAAGGAGGACGCGATCCGGGAAGGGAAACGGGCGGTTGAACTGCTTCCGGTTTCAAAGGACGCCACCTGGGGGCCTGATAATGTCCTGAATCTGGCATACATCTACATTCTGGTGGGCGAACAGAATGCTGCCATGGATCAGATCGAATACCTGCTTTCGATTCCCTGCGAACTGAGTGTCGCTCTGCTCCGTGTCGATCCACGCTTCGACCCGCTCCGCAACAATCCCCGTTTTCAGAAACTGGTCCAAGCCAAATCTTAAGTTTCTCGCAAAGACGCAAAGCCCGCAAAGTTTTAGAAGAATTCGTTTCTCCTCTTTGCGCCTTTTGCGTCTTTACGTGAAATTCCTAATGCCGAGGGTCGGACTCGAACCGACACGATATTGGCCACTGTCAATTGATCATCGACAGATGCGACGACCCAAATGCGGTGATACGACCGTCCCCACCGAGCTTTGCCAGTGAAATTTCATCTTGAACGTCGAAAATATCGAGAGGAAGCAAAGAAACGGCAAGAGGATTCACCGGTCTGCGGAACATGCGGTAAACTATACTTCTGTAGATTTTCGTTTCATTTATATGGATCGGATTAATTTTCGTTTGAAAGGAGAAAGGGAAGGGTTGCATCGGCTGACCCGTAACGTCCCGCTAAACTCAAAGATCAAATGGATGCATGCGCTGATCCGGCGTCGATTTGATTTTGTGGACCGTCTTGCCGTTGCCCTTCATGATCCGGATTTTGATTATCTGAAAACGTTTGTGTCCAGCGAGGAGGCGTTGAATCCACTGGAACAGTACCGGTTTCCGCTGAAGGATGCACGCTCCTTACTGGAATCTATTGTGAAAGGGCCGCGTGTAGTCAATGATCTTTCTGTTTTCTCAAAGGGATTGAATCCGCATACCAAACGAATTTTGAAGCACGGATACAAAGCAAGTTATGCGGTGCCGGTATTGTTCGACGACTCGTTTCTGGGGTTCATTTTCATGAACTCACACTCACCGGGTTGTTTCACAGAAAAAGTGCTGGAGGATCTAGACCTCTATTGCCATATCATCGGCAGCACGGTTGCACAATGGACCGGGAACATAAAGATCCTGCAAAATTCCCTGAACATCATTGTGGAGATCCTCGAAGTCCGCAGGCCCGAAGAAAAAGTTCAAATGCAACGAGTTACTCAACTTTCACGCCTGATCGCAGAAGAGATGGTTCGTTCCCAAAAGCTTTCTTACGATGAAGAAATGGTGGAACAATTACAGCAATTTTCGGCTTTGCACGATGTGGGAATGGTGGGAGTCCCGGATTCTATTGCGCTGAAGCCGGGGCTTCTGAATAAGAACGAATTCGCCCTCATGACCGTACACACGAAAAAGGGGCTGCAAATGATCGAATCCATCATTTCACATTTCGGCTTGCAGAGCATGCCTGGCATTGAAATGCTTCGAAATATTGTTCTGTATCATCACGAACGAATGAATGGTACCGGATATCCCGCCCGTCTCCGGGGTAAAAAAATACCAATCGAAGCGCGAATTGTGGCTGTAGCCGATGTTTACGAAGCACTCACCCATGAGCGTCCCCACCGGCCCCCATATAGCAAGGACATTGCGTTCGATAAGATGATGAATGAAAGCAAGGGATTCGATGGCGACTGTCTGGCAGCTCTCGAACGCTGCACGACATAACCAGCTGAACGTTGTTGAAACAACAGAAAACAGATCGCCAGAATCTCAAATCACACGATCCTGAATCCCGAACCGGGCAAAAGACACACGGTTGGACAGGACTGTAGCAATTAAAGTACTGCCGGCACATCTTGAACTCTGTGTTCTCTGCGCCTTTGCGGTGAAATCCTATGCCGAGGGTCGGACTCGAACCGACACGTCCCTTGCGGGACCCGGGATTTTAAGTCCCGTGCGTCTACCAATTTCGCCACCCCGGCAAACCTTTAGAATCAATGATTTACGTCTGAACTAACTTTCCGCTTTTTCTTCAATGGTACCCGAAATGGTACCCCTCGCGGCCTTTCCGGTACCCTCCAACTTGCCTACCGCTCGTTTCAAATCATCGCGGGTAACAATGTTGTACCTACTGTAGACGCTGGCGGTCTTGTGTCCGGCAAGTTTCATGCCGTGCTGTTCGGAGATACCCATTTCGGTGAACATCCTGATTGCGCTCCGTCTGAGGTCGTGTACGAGTGTACCAGAGAGTCCGGCTTTTTGGCAGGCAATCTCCCACCATTTCCGAAAGTCTTTAATCTGCTCACCGTCGCGGTGAAATACCCATGAGATGATAGTCTTGGATTCATTTTCCACTCGGTCTGTTACGGCTCTGCGATGGAGCAGTAGTTCCCGCAATTCCTGATACATAGGAAAGCATCGCGGCTCATCGTTCTTGGGTTGAGTAGATTTCGAGCGTGACTTCGCCTGTCTCGAAATCGATATCCTTTCATTGGAGGTTAAGTACTTTCCCTTTTCGCCATCCGGTGAGAAACAGGAACTCAACGAGATCTGCAATTTCAGCCGGTAAATGCTTCTTGATAGTTTTCGAGTTTTTTCTATCGATGAAACCGGAGCGGATGTTCCTCTCTTCGAGACCGCCGAATCAATCAACGACGGGTGAAACGACTCTTCCCTGCTCCAACATTAGGATTTCATCACATTTTTTCAAAGTCGAAGGACTGTGAGCGATCAGAAGCACCGTGCGGTTCCTCATCAAACTCTCCATGGCTTCCATGATTTCACTTTCCGTTTCAAGGTCCACGGAACTTGTAGGTTCGTCCATCAAAAGGATTGGAGCATCTTTCAAAAAAGCGCGGGCAAGAGAGATCCTCTGGCGTTCGCCTCCCGAACAGACTTGCGCCCCTTTCTCCAACAATGGTGTCATAACCCCCGGGCAAACGTTCAATAAACTCATGAGCACTCGCAGCTTGTGCCGCTTCGACGATTTCATGAAAGTCTACTTCCGGACGCCCATACGCAATGTTCTCCGCTATGCTGGTTGAAAACAGGACAGGCTCCTGCAAAACAATTCCAAACTGATTTCGCAAATCAGCTAGTTTGTAATCGCGAATATCCATTCCATCGAGTTTAACGACCCCGGAGGTTGGATCATAGAATCGCGTCAACAGACTAAGAATGGTTGTCTTGCCCGCTCCGGTTCTTCCGGCAATTCCGAGTCTGGTTTTTGCCGCAATCGAAAAAGAGATTTCCTGGAGTGCAGGTCGGTTTCGTTCGTAAGAGAAATTGACGTCCTGAAATTCGATGTTCCCATCGGCCTTTTTTAATGCTTTGCCGTGCGGAGAGTCGGTAACATCTGGAATCTGATCCAGCAGTTCAAAGGTACGTGATGCGCTGGCCCAACATGCCTGAAGCATCCCGAACTTGCTGCTGATCGTCTGAATCGGGGCGTACAACTGAGCAAGATAAGCCATTACCAGAACCAGTTCGCCGATCGTCAGCCCGCCACCTAGAACAGCAAGGGCTCCAGCATAAATCACCCCGGCAGTTCCAGCTGCGGTCAGGAAATTTATCAAAAGTCCGAGGGACCCTTCAGCAATTGCCAGTTGAACCCTCGCTCTCGTTCCTTCCGTTGATTTGCGAATGAAACGCTCTTCTTCTGCATTTTCTCTTCCAAAGGATTTCACAACTCTTGCACCGGACAATGTCTCCTGAATCACGTGCAGAGCGCCGGACTCAAGGTCCTTGGCGTCTAAATACCGACCTCTCATTCGAGTCTTGTACGACTGTGTTGCAATCACAAGAAAGGGAGTGACACTCAGTGCAACGGCGGCCAATTGCCAATCCAGAGACGCGGTTACTGCAACCATGCAAAACAGGGTCAAAACTACAGAAAAGAGTGGAAGGATTCCGTAAATCAAAATCCACTGGATCGCAGGAGCATCCCATTGGATTCTGTAAATGGAATCAGCGGTACCGCGGGTATCATGAAAGGAAAAGGAGAGGCGTTGAACGTGCCGGATCAAACGGGAACGAAAATCAAGAGTCAGCTTTTCTCCTGCGTAGGAGGATAGAACGTGAACGAGTAATTCGCGGAGCTGAATCAGGAGAATCACAACCACTTGAAAAATGGCGACCCACAACAACAGAGCATTTCTTGAAATAGAAACGAAGAATTGTTGCAGGACTCCAGGAAGCGGAGCATCTCCGATAACGCTGTCTATCGCGATTTTCAGCGGCAGCGGCGCAAGAAGCGCAAGGGGTGTGGCAATCAACGTAAGAAGAGCGATACCAGTAATGTGTTTCCAGTACGGCCGCGCGTACTGCAAAAGGCGCATCGTGAGGCGGAAATCAGGATAACCGGAGTTCTTCATCTCGCTCTTCCAACAACTGGATTGTGCTTACGAATGCGCTCGTGGATCGACCACACTCACAAATAATCCGCCCGCCAAGAAAAATTGCGAAAGACAACATCATCGCTGCCGCGATCCATGCCCGATGCAGAAGAGCCGCCACGCCCAGGGTCGTCCAGGCAGTAAAGAATGACAGCCAGACCCAACTGCAATGAGGGTAAATGAGGAACCGTGTCATCTGCCTTCCCTTTCCATGCTCCTCAATTACCATTAAGAGACGCGCAGAACCGAAGGCGCCACCAGCAGCTTGCAGGTCCCAGCGGACGAACGAATCTCCCTGGGAAAGAATCGCCCCGAGCTGTTTGCCTTTTTCAAGAAGAAAGGTCAGTTTTGTGGACGCGTCTTGCCAATGCTCGCTCCATACTGAGATTGTGCGGCTGCGGGGAAAATCGAATTTTTTGTATTGGGGACGCCAGATGGGCCATCGTCCCATCAAACGCGCCACCGGTTGCATGCAGTGAAGAACGGCATTCATAAAAATCGTGCGCGCATGGGACCGCTTTGTCCCGTTCAGGGACTCCATCGATTTTCGTGCCGAACGAAAAGCATGGAACACAGGAATGATTAAAGCGATCGAGAGCGGCGCGAGTGCATAGAGTAGCGGAGGCCAATCCAGACCCAGCATGGAAGCAATCGCCAGTGACAAAATCAAGAGACCCCACTCAGGCAACGAAACCATCGAAGAGAGCATCCCGGCCGATCTCTGATAGAGCGATTGAAAAGGAGCGGTCCCCCAGATTCCGGAGTAGATGCGTCCCGTAGAAAACCATCCACTGTGATAGATTCTGCCGGCCCAGCTCACGTGACCGGCGACATTATATTTTTCGGGCCACTTCCGGGCGAGGAGTGCCTCCGCTTTTCCATAGCCACGCTGTTGCCGAAAATAGTCTCGGGCTGAATTGCGCCGGTGATGCCACACGAAAGCACCAGGATGAAAGCCGATCGTATATCCGCCCTCTTTCAACCGCCAGCAAAGATCTACGTCATCACCGGCTACACGGAACTGAGTATCAAAACCACCGATGGAGTGCAGGTCTTTTTTCCGGATCGCAAGATTGCAACCCGGTACATGTTCCGCTTCAGAATCGGATAAAAGAACATGGACCGGTCCACCTGGTGCACGCGCCACACATTGAGCGATCCACCGATCTTCAGGCGGCGCAAGATTCGGACCTCCAATGCAAGCGTGGTTCGAATCTTGAAACGCGATTGCCAGAAAATTAAGCCAGTTCGAATCGGCATATGCATCATCATCAATGTAGGCAATGATTGCACCGGTGGCTTCCAGCATTCCGCGGTTTCGAGCTGCGCTCAAACCGTGATTCGAAGTGCGAATCAATCGCACTTTGTACCTGGAAGCAATGTCGGCAGTGGCATCCGTGGAACCATCGTCAATCACGATCACTTCATAGTTCCTGTATTTCAATCGGAACAAGGATTGCAAGCACTTTTCAATCGTTTTGCTTCCATTAAAAGTGCAAACAACGACGGATATTTTCGGAGATCCGGCGTCTGCGTCAACCGGATTGCCGTTGAAGGCCTCTTGTACTGCACTCATCGCCGGTTTGGGCCGGCGTTCCCGTGTTGTCAGACCGAAATCCCAATCGTCCACATCCTGGCCACCTCTGTACCACTCATCGGTCCATGCGTACACAAAAACGCCCGCGCAACCGGCGCGATAGCAGGCGCCAATTTGAAACTGGAGAAGGTCGGCTTGCTTTTCCATGCTGTTGCGGCGACTATCCAGCCCGATTTCTGTCAGCATGAGAGGCTTTTCGCCAGCCAGGGTTTGCAGCCTGAGTAGATAACTCTCGAAATCGGATGTGGATTCCAGAAAAACGTTAAAGCAAAAAATATCCAGGAATGGCAAATAAAGGTATTCAGTGGAGGGATAGTTCACGTAAGTGACAAGAAGATCAGGATCACATTCTTTCGCTGTTTCATACAATGAACGTAGATGACGCTGAACCTTCTTCGCGCCATGCCATCGCACGATTCCGGAAGGAATCTCATTTCCAATCGAACAGCAGAGAATTGCGGGATGTCCTACGATCTGCCGCAAGGAGGACTCCAATCTTCTTCGAATGGATCGGCCGATCGAGCGCTGATCCAGAAAAGTAACATGTTCCTCCCAGGGAAAGCCTGCAAAAACTCGAATGCCGTACTCGTACGCCAGGTCCAGCATCCATCGGTCGGGGATCGTATAAATACGAATGGCGTTTACGTGATTCTGCTTCATGAGTGAGAAGTCAGATTCGACCGTCCGCGGATTATACTCGCGGCTTTCACATTCCGGCCGAAATGTTCCGTAGGTGACGCCCTTCACCCACAGAGTCTCATGAGCGGCGGCCAGGAACTTGCCTTGTCCGGAGGATCTTGAGGATTTGGAATGGACGATCCTAGCTGTAGTTCTCTCCAGAATGTCAATCATCTCTATAGTTCAAATTATGGGTTTTCTTACAAAAACCCCACCCTGCATTATGCATCTTACCAGAAACCACAGCATTCTTTGGAGTCAAACGGGCGCCGACGTGAACCGGCTGAACGATTACCGAATCGGACCTCTTTTGCGTGGTTACATTGAAATTGTAAAGATATTGATCGATGGGTGCTGATGTCCAGCGAGACCGAAGGAACTACTGGAGATTGCGCGTAGGGAAAAACATCCGGAGAACCTCAAGGGCAGCAGGTATAACCATCCACCACCTGCACATCATCGATGAACCATCCGGGCTTCGGCAGGCCGCCACTGGAGGAAGAAATGCCCCACCGGAACCGGACCGTATTCCCAGCGCAGCAGGCGGAAGGTTTACAGTGGTTGTAAAAAAGCTGCCTGAGTTATCCGACCAGCCATGAAAATTGTTATAGGGTCCCGTTATAAATACGCCTCCAGCGGTCTTCCACCTCCTGCGTCTTCCATTCCAAAAGCAGCATTCTGCGTCTTCTTTGCTGCTCCCCTGGGTCACCAGCAATGCTGGCGGGCAAGGATGGAGGCGTTACTCCATCAAAATTCTAGGAGAGCGCAATGACTGGCTCTCCAATTAGAAGCGGAAAGTGATTGACGATCGTTCCGAGATTACTCTTCGCGCTTAAAGTAACGTCCAGGAGACTTCCACACACGGCCTTGTCCGGAACCTTGAAATTGAAGGTTCTACTGACCGTCTCTAACTTACATTCTTCCAGATCATTTTGTCGACGAGACGCCAGCGTAGTATCTGTTTTTTTGAGCTTAGTTCAACCGGAGTAGTTGCTCTGTTACCAACCGCTAAACAAATCGCCAATGGCTTCACCGACTCCTTCGACAACATCACCGACTGCGTCTACTACACCGCCGGCTACATCGGCCACAGCTTCTCCAATGCCGCTTGCGAATCCACCGAAATCTCCCTCAAACAAGGACTCAAAGGCGCCACCCACGTCGTCAAAAGCTTCCCCGATTCCACCAAAAACGTGGCCCAGCACCGCACCTCCCATGTTGATTAGATCGCCAAACGGCTGCACAAGATTTTCGATTACCGGAATTCCTTCGACTCCGTTGTTCATCCAATTGCTGAAACGTTGCAACCCGAACCCGATTCCGGCGCCAATGCCCTGGACAATTCCGCCCGGCAATTCGAAGAGTCCGTGAAAAAACTCGCCTACGCTATCCGGACCTGTCAGGCGGTCCCATCCGTTGACGACATTCATGCCGGCATCGGCCAGCGGAAGCAGCGCTTCAATTCCATCGTCACGTCCAGCAGGCAAGTCCGTGCCTTTGGGCGCATAAGCGATGAAGTAGTTATTGAAGCCGCCAAAGAGATCGCCCCATTTCTCCTTAAAATCCTCCATCGGCATTTGCTTGACTGCGCCGTCTGCGGGATCGTGATAGATGATATACTCGGGTCCATCCGGGTTCTTGCCGTATCCGGTTACATCTACATAGTGCTGATCTGCTAATTTATTCGTACCACGCGGATCGATCAGCACCTGGCACGGAATTCCTTTGTCGATAAAAGATTTCAGCTCATCGATACTGCCATTGTTATAGCCTTCCGCTTCCAGGCCGTGATCGCGGGCGAATTCGATCAGATCGTTCGGAACTGCGCCATATTCCCTCCTGCGAATTGCGTCATCGATTTCCGCCGGGCTGATGTTCTTGCCAAACAATGCAAACAGGTAGCTGAGGCTTGTCGTTCCGCAGGCCATCTGATTCTTTTGCGCGAATTCAGGTCCGACAGGCATCCGGTCCTCATTAGGAATGCGAATTTCCTGACCGGGCGTCAAAGCCATCATTACTTTTTGAAGCGGCTGCTGCACTTGAACCTGTTCGATTATGTCGGCGATCGGTGTGGCCAGCCCTGCTTTTTGGGTTTGCTGAACTTCCTGGGCCTCATTCTGGTCCTGGCTTTCAAAAATGTTGGGGAGCCCGTTACCGAGCTTGCGAATGTCCATTAGATTGTCTCCTTTCTTCTCTCTCCCCCTAGTATGAGCTCGCCGGCATCAGATCTATGGTCCGCCGTAAATCAAGTATATATCCAGCTTGACTTCCACCATGTCATTATTTTCGGCAACTGCCAGGGGAATGTTGCGTGGAGCAACGGATAGCTTCGGTTCCAATCCAGATTGTCTTATGCCGGAAGTCCTGATTTAATTGTCTTCGACTACCGATAGAAGGAGAGAACATTGATTGTTGTATCGAATCGAATTCCAGTTGCGGCAGGACATGAAGCGGAGTTTGAAAAGCGTTTCGAAGGACGGGCCAGGCTAGTAGAGAAGCATCCCGGCTTTTGCCGCCTGGAAATACTGCGACCGACTCGCGTTCAAATGCACGGAGGCATGATGGGCGATTCCGGCTACTATGTAGTACTGACGTACTGGGAAAGCAAAGAAGACTTCGTGAAATGGACCGAGAGCGATTCGTTTCGAGAAGCACATTCCAACCGTCCACCAAAGGAAATGTTTGCCGGTCCCAACGTCTTCGAAATGCACGAAGTCATCCAGAATGTTGCCGCCAGATCAGCGTCCGAGAGTCAAAGCTGAGGGTTAAATGTTATTTGCGCATCTCGGCAAGTTTTGCTAGTAGATCGGCGTGAAGGCGGTCGAGTTTCAGATGGAGATGTGCGATTTCGAGTTCTGCTTTTAGATTCACATCATATTCAATGTCGGAGCGAACGTGATCTTTTGCGGCCTGACGGTTCTGACTGATCAGCACGAAAATCGAAAGGAAAATGGCTTCCAGCGAAACGGCCATCGTTAATAAACCGAATGGAAACGGATCGAAGGCCTGGATGCCTGGGACCCAATTCAAATTGAGTGCGATCCAGACAAAAAAGAGGATTGCATTTCCGGCAAGAAAAGGCATGCTTCCGGAAAAATCAGCGATCCAGTCGGCAGCCCGTTGAACGACGGTTCTTTTGTCTTCGACTTCCTCATTCACGTTTCGTGATGCCGTGTGTCGAAGCATCTCAACATCCTGTCGCAGCCGGCGTCCCATAACAGTCAGCATATCCATCGCCGCATCGGGATGTTTATGCAGAAACTTCTCGAGATCATCACGATCCAGTCGGACGGCGTCCAGATCTGCGGTCACCACAACTGAGGCACTTCTCGACCCTTTGTCCAGAAGGGACAGCTCTCCGAAATGATCTCCCGGACCCGCAGTCTCAAGCACAACGCGATTACCGGTATCATCTTTTAGAAAGACTTCGACTTGACCGGAACGGATTACATAAAGAGAATCCCCGGGCTCGCCGTATTCCCATACTATCTGACCTGCCGGGATTTTCACTTCTTCAAGGACTGCCGCAAGTGAATCGCGTTCCTCCTCGTCCATGAGTTGGAAAAAAGGGACCTCAGTGAGCAGTTCTTTATGATCGATCATTGCTAAGAGCCTCCTT
This sequence comes from uncultured bacterium, assembly GCA_963843285.1. Lineage (GTDB taxonomy): Bacteria > Acidobacteriota > HRBIN11 > JAKEFK01 > JAKEFK01 > CAZDDB01. Next base: position 415,887 of record CAWJJO010000013.1, on the reverse strand, counting down.
TGCGTAACTCTCTATTGTACGCGGGAAGAGCAAAATGATAGTCAATTGGCATCTCGCAGTCTATAGCATGTGAAGGATTCATTGAAACGATAAAAGCAACTCATTTGCTTTCTTTTTGCTCTCGAATCTAAAATTGGAGATCGTGCAACGGGAATTGAAGAATCGTACTGCGAACCCTATGGGTATAGGAATTTTCGCAACAAAATCACCGAGTCCTCGGTGCGCTGAGATGGAGAGGGCATAGAAATGACGAAGCCGATCAATCCTCCGATCATCCAGTCCACTGTTTATCAGTATGAGACGAACGAGGAGATGCGTGGGACGATGATGTCCGGAGACCCTTTCTTTTACATACGCTCGGGCAACCCGACCGTGAGCGCCGTTTCGGGAGACATCGCCGCGCTGGAGCGGGGCGAATCCGCGCTTCTGTTTGCCTCCGGGATGGCCGCAGTTACCTGTACTCTTCTGGCGTTGCTGAGCAGCGGGGATCACATCCTATGCCACAGGGAGCCCTTTTCTCAAACGCGGAGCCTTCTGGATGCAGTTCTTGCACGGTTTGGAGTTTTGGTGAGCTATGCAAACGCAAATGACGCGCATAGCTTGCGCGATTCAATCCGTCCGAATACCCGAATCATTTATATTGAGACGCCCTCGAATCCGCTACTGGATGTCGTGGATATTGCGCGGGTCGCAAGCATCGCGAAGGAAATTGGCGTTCTGCTGATTGTAGATAGCACGAATGCGACTCCAGTTCTGCAAAGGCCACTGGATCTGGGAGCGTCTCTCGTGTTGCAGTCAGGAACAAAGTATTTGTCGGGGCATTCAGATGTACTGTGCGGGGCAGTGGCCGGGCCGACAAATCTGGTGGCGGGCATTCACAAGGTTCAAAAGCTGACCGGTGGCATTCTGGATCCTCATGCGGCCTATTTGCTCGACAGGGGGCTCAAAACACTTTCGCTTCGAATCGGACGGATTTGCGAAACAGCCCTGCAATTGGCGGAGTTCCTTTCCAGCCATCCGGTGGTTGCTTACGTGCGATACCCTTACCTGAAGAATGATCCGGGATTTTCGATTGCCAGGTCACAAATGAGCGGCGGTGGCGGTCTCGTTTCCTTTGAGTTGAAGAACGGGCTTGGTGGAGCGCAGCGATTTGTCGATGCTTTGAAAGTCATTCGCCTGGCGACCAGTCTGGGTGGAACAGAATCTACGATCGAAATCCCGTACGATCTGAAGAGACATCGTGAGGAATTCGAGGAACGAATGGGTTTGATCCGGTTATCCGTCGGGATTGAAGATGCGATCCTTCTTTGCGATGACTTGAATCAGGCGCTGGAATCCGCAAAGTAAGCTTCGATCATGGCGAGGTTCCGCATTAAATCGACGTCAACTTGGCGGTCTATGACATTTTGTCACGTCGTTTCATTGTTTTCATCGAGAATCTGAGTTGGCATGATGATTGCGAGAGAAAGGCACAGGTAGTTATGCGATTGAGGAACGGAATCACAATTATTCTGACGCTCATGCTCGGGATCATGATGGTTTGTTCGGCTGTGGCATCGGCGCGCGAGACCGCATCCAAACCCGAATCGCATTGCTCCCATGAAACTCCAGTTCCACCACCCCAGCAAAACAACGTGATGCAATGTTGTTGCGATCAAAGCGCCATTCCTGTGCAGGAACTCCATGCTCCCTTCGATCGCCCAACGCTTGAAGTGCTACATCCCACAGAAGAAGCATTGAACCTTATTCATTTTGCGTTCGATCGTACCAGTGTTCCTTTTCTCAAAACGGGCGATCATCTCGCAGAACTCTCGTCCCTTCGTTTGTAATCTACCCATCTTATCGTTTTGTTCTATTCCTCCGCGCAAGGTTTTGCGGTCAAAGATAGAGGTAGATATGAATCCATTTTTAAGAACTCTAACAATCACAGAAGTTTTGATAGGCATCTTGATAGCTATGGTGGGCACATTCGCCGCAGCGGACGAGCAAACCGTTACGCTGGATCAGCTCGTAACCGAGATGCTAAGAAACAATCCGGACATTCAAGCGGCAGAAAGCCGTAATCTTGCGGCAGAAGCGCGGCCGAGCCAGATGCGAGCGCTTCCGGACCCCGTAGTTTCTTTTGTCAGCCGCAATGGAAATGGAAATCCGACGCCTTTTACTGAGTTGGGAAAGGATCCGCTTAGTTCCGTTGGACTTATGTGGGAACAAGAAATTCCGTTCCCGGGCAAGCTTCGTCTGGCAGGTGAGATAGCGCAAAAAGAAGCCGATGCCACGAAAGCTGATATCGACAAGGTCAAATGGACGGTCATTTCCAATCTGAAGGAAGCTTATTACGAATATTTCAAAGCCGACAAATCGATTCAGGTTCTCAACGAAAGCCTCGGACTTCTGAAAACATTCGAAGAAATAGCTCGTGCGCGTTACAGTGTCGGGGATGGAATTCAACAAGACGTGCTCCGAGCGCAGGTAGAAATTTCAATCCAGGAACAGCGGATCACTTCGATGCAGCAGGAAAAGGCGACAGCGGCAGCCGAAATCAACCGCTTGCTCAATCGCCCTGTGGATGTTCCCCTACCGGATCCTGTTGAAGTCACACCAACAAAACTTGTCGTGCCGGCTGAAATTCTTCAAGCCGATTTAGCAGCAGTTTCGCCGCAAATTCGGTCCGGTCAAGCAATGGTAGAGCGAGAGCAAAAAGGTCTGGATCTTGCCAGGAAACAGTACCGCCCCGATTTCATGACTTCTGTGGAATACGCAAACAGCCCGAACTTTCCTGATATGTGGGAACTACAATTCGGACTTCGCATCCCGATCTTTTACAAAAGCAAACAAGCGTACGGTGTAACGGAAGCAAGTCAAAACCTTACACGAGCCCAAAAAGAACTTCGATCCATGCAACAGGAAATCGCTTTCAGCATAAAGAATCAGTATCTTCAGATTGAGGCTTCTGAAAAATTATTGAAGCTGTACAGTCAGGCCGTGTTACCTCAATCAAGCCTTGCGCTCGAATCCTCTATCTCTACCTATCAGGTGGGCAAATCGGATTTTCTGACAACCCTTAGCAATTACATGACCGTACTCGAATATCGAATGAACTATTACGAAGAACTCGCCCGGCATGAAACTGCGATTACACGTCTGGAGCGCGCGATAGGGCGCCCGGTCGTGATGAATCTCCAGACATCGGGAGGAACCAACAATGAATAAGAAACGAATCACAGTCATTGCGTTGCTTCTTTTAGCCGCTACCACGCTGATTTATTTTGTCTTCTCGTCGCCTAACGACGACGCACAGACAAAGACGGCCGCAAAGCAAGAACAAGCTTCTGCTCCTGCGCAAAAGCAGCCGAAAATCCTTTACTACGTTGACCCGATGCATCCTACTTACAAATCGGATAAACCGGGTATCGCTCCGGATTGCGGTATGCAATTGACTCCGGTTTACGCGGACGATCCTCCAGAATCGAAGAAAGAAACAAAGAAGGAACGGAAGATCCTTTACTATGTCGACCCGATGAACCCGTCGCATAAGTCCGATAAACCGGGTAAGGCGCCGGACGGTATGGATTTAACCCCGGTTTATGCAGACGACGAATCAGAGAGTTCCGGTTCACCCGGAACAGTAAAACTTTCCGGCCGCAAACAGCAGCTCATTAATTTGAGAGTCGTAGAGGTGAAGGAAGGAACGACCGGCCAAAACATCCATACCGTTGGGACCTTGCAGTATGACGAAACCAAAATTGCAAAGATTCACAGCAAGATTGAAGGCTGGATCGACCGCGTATTTGTAGACACCACGGGACAGCCTGTTCGAAAAGGACAGCCTCTGTTTTCCATTTACAGTCCCGACCTGGTTGCAACGCAACAGGAATATTTGCTTGCCGTGAAAGCGGAGAAGAGTCTTGGCCAGAGCGAGTTTATCGATGTATCGAGTGGATCGAAGGCTCTAAAGGCCTCCGCATTCCGCCGCTTAAAACTGTGGGATGTTTCCGATCAACAAATCAAGAAATTGGAGGAAACGAATACACCGATGACCACGATCACTTTTTATTCTCCTGTCTCAGGCTTTGTTGTTGACAAAAATGTGTTTGAAAAGCAGCGCATTACGTATGATACGGAGACTTATTCCATCGCCGATCTCTCCAGGATCTGGCTCATGGCCGACATCTACGAATACGAAGCGGCAAACGTTCAGGTTGGACAAGAAGCGACCATGATTCTGTCCTACGATCCAGCCCGCAAGTTTGAAGGAAAAGTGACTTACATCTATCCGTCACTCAACAACATGACCCGCACGTTGAAGGTACGAATTGAATTCCCCAACCGTGATCTCCTTTTAAAGCCTGACATGTACGCAAATGTCGAAATACAAATTGCGCAGGGTTCCGGACTACTGGTTCCGGAAGAAGCGGTGCTGGACTCCGGGAATCGACGGGTAGTCTTTGTTCAGAAGACTCCAGGCGAATTTGAACCAAGGGAAGTCAAGACTGGAGCGCATTCGGGCGGAAATGTGGCCATTCTCAGCGGCCTGAGCGCCGGTGAAAAAGTAGTCACGTCCGGGAATTTCCTGATTGATTCCGAAAGCCAGTTGAAGTCTGCTCTGGAAAGCATGAATAGCGCGGGCGGTCACACTAGGGACAACCAGTAAGGAGGTACAGATGAAAAGCAAATGGATCGTTTCAATTCTTTCAGCAGCACTGCTTGTGGTTTTTTTCACTCTGCAATCTTGCAACAGACAGGCAGCGCAATGTCCGTTGTGTGAGCGCGTGATTCATGAACACATGCAAGTATCCATCACGCACAACTCCCTCCCGATGAAGACATGCTGCATGAGCTGCGCCCTCACTTACAAAGCCCAGGTAAAAAATGTGGAAATCAAAGCAGCCACTGATTTTCTTTCCAACGAATCGATTGATCCGCAAAGAGCTTTCTACGTAGTCGGGTCTGACGTTTCCCCATGCACGCAGGATCCAAAGGTGCAGAAATCTATTCGGGAACCTCATTCGGTTTTACATGCTTGTTACGACCGGTGCGAGCCCGGCATCCTTGCATTTAAGAAAGACAGTGATGCAAAGGCGTTCGTGAAAACACATGGTGGGCAATTACAAAGCTTTGATCAGTTGCCGAACTGGTTACCCACTAAGGGAATGCACCACCATGATTAACAACATCATTGAATTCAGCGCCAACAACCGATTCATCGTCTTCCTTTTTGTTGGGATTGCTACATTTCTAGGACTCTGGTCCATGCAAAACGTTCCTCTGGATGCTTTGCCGGATCTTTCCGACACACAGGTCATCATCTATTCCCGCTGGGATAGGAGCCCGGACATCATGGAAGACCAGGTGACCTATCCAATCATTACCGCAATGCTTGGCGCCCCGAAGGTGAAGGACATTCGCGGTTTTTCCGATTTTGGATACTCGTATGTCTACATCATTTTTGAAGACGGTACGGATATTTATTGGGCCCGGTCCCGAACCCTGGAATATCTCAGCAAGATTCTCCCTTTATTGCCGGAAGGCGTACGAACGGAGCTCGGCCCGGATGCAACGGCAATCGGTTGGGTCTTCCAGTATGCGCTGGTGGACACAACCGGGCAAGCACGACCTATCGGAGCTACGCAGTTATCAAGATTGGTACCTCCGCTATTACCTGCAAAGCGTTCCCGGCGTAGCGGAAGTCGCTCCCATTGGTGGTTTTGTCCGGCAGTATCAAGTCACGGTGGATCCCAACAAACTTGCCGGTTATGGAATTTCCGTTGACATGGTTATGGAAGCAATCCGGAAGAATAACAACGATGTCGGTGGACGGTTGGTGGAATTCTCACAGCGGGAGTACATGGTGCGCGGCCGTGGGTATGCAAAAACGACAGATGACATCGAAAGGATTGCGGTAATGACCGATCCGAAGACCGGGACCCCGGTCCACGTCCGCGATATCGGCCGGGTTGCATTGGGACCGGATATCCGGCGAGGCGTTGCTGACCTGGATGGAAAAGGAGATGCCGTCGGTGGAATTATCGTAATGCGTTATGGTGAAAATGCGCTCAAGGTCATTGAAAGAGTTAAGAAAAAGTTAAAGGAGATTGAACCAACGCTGCCGGAAGGCGTCCAGGTCGTCGCAACTTACGATCGCGCCGATTTGATCGATCGCTCGATCGAAACTCTGAAGGGCACGCTGACTGAAGAACTGCATCATCGTAAGCGTGGTGATCCTGATCTTTCTATGGCACGTTCCCAGCGCCGCGATTCCCATTTTCACGATCCCTATTGCCGTAATTATTTCCTTCATTCCTATGTATGGGATGAAGATCACTTCCAACATCATGTCGCCTGGGTGGGATTGCGATTGCGATCGGAGCGATGGTCGATGCGCCGATTGTCGTAGTGGAACAAACGCACAAGAAACTGGAGCACTGGGAAGCGGACGGCAGAAAAGGTGACTACAAGAAGCTCATCATTTCCAGGCCGTAAAGGAGGTGGGTGGCCCGAGCTTCTTTTCGCTGCTGGTGATCGCCGTTGCCTTCATGCCGGTCTTCACGCTGGAAGCTCAGGAAGGACGGCTCTTCAAACCACTGGCCTTCACGAAAAATTTCTCGATGGCGATTGCTGCGCTTGCTGGCGATTACACTCAGTCCCGCAATGCTGCTGCTCTTCATTCGCGTGAAACAGTTCAGTTTTCGTCCAAAATGGCTGGCAGCGATTGCAAACGCGATTCTCGTTGGAAAAATCCACAGCGAAGAAAAGCATCCGATCAGCCGGCCATTGATGAGACTGTATAAGCCCGTTGTGGAACTCGTGCTCAGACACCGATGGGCCGTAGTGGTTGCCGCGTGCTTCATTGTCGTTCTGATCAGTTCCCGTTCTACTTCAAGCTCGGCTCCGAATTCATGCCTCCTTTAAATGAAGGAACGCTGCTTGTACATGCCGTCAACTCTGCCCGGTATTTCCGTGACCGAAGCGTCCCGCTTGTTGCAAGTGCAGGATCGAATCATCAAAGGTCTTTCCGGAAGTGGAACGCGTGTTTGGTAAAGCAGGAAGAGCAGAATCCTCAACCGATCCTGCGCCCTTCTCGATGATGGAAACAGTGATCGTGCTGAAGCCGGAATCGGAATGGCGAAAAGTCGACCGCTGGTATTCGTACTGGGCTCCTGAATTTCTGAAAGGCGTCTTCGAAGATTCTGGCCGGATCACATTTCGCAGGAAGATTTGATCACCGAAATGGATCGGCAGTTGCAATTCCCTGGCGTTACAAATGCCTGGACGATGCCGATCAAAGCAAGGATAGACATGCTGACCACCGGAGTCCGAACTCCTGTCGGGATCAAAATCTACGGCTCCGATCTCACGAAGATTGAAGAAATCGGTTCCCACATTGAAATGGCATCTGAAGGAAGTAAACGGAACGAGAAGCGTTTACGCGGAACGAACAGCCGGCGGATACTTCCTCGATTTCAAACTCAATCGAGATCAATTGGCCAGATACGGTCTCTCCATCGATGATGCCGAATCGTTTTTGATGACTGCTGTTGGCGGTGAAAAAATCACAACCACGATTGAAGGCCGCGAACGATATCCGGTCAATCTGCGCTATGCGCGCGATTATCGCAGCAGCATCGACCGGTTGCAGCGAGCGTTGCTGACAACACCGGGCGGAGCACAAATACCGATTGCCCAGGTTGCGCAAGTCGAACTTGTTTCCGGTCCTTCCATGATCCGCGATGAAAACGGAATGCTGAACGGCTATGTGTATGTGGATGTCGCGGGACGTGATATAGGCGGCTATGTAGAAGAGGCGAAACAAACCGTAAGCAAAATCAAGCTGCCCACCGGTTATTCACTGGTCTGGAGCGGACAGTATGAAAACATGCAGCGAGTCCGTGAACGGCTGACGGTCGTTCTTCCACTGACCCTGGTGATCATCTTCGTGCTTGCTGTATTTCAATACCAAATCGGTGACCAAGACAATGATCATCCTGCTTGCGGTTCCGTTTTCCGCTGTCGGCGCAATCTGGCTGCTGTACTTGCTCAATTACAACATCAGCATCGGTGTTTGGGTCGGACTAATCGCACTGATGGGCGTTGACGCTGAAACAGCCGTGTTCATGCTTCTTTATCTCGACCTTGCCTACGAAGATTTCAAAGCGAGAGGAAAGCTCAACAGCTACAACGACCTCAAAGAAGCCATTGAATTCGGCGCTGTAAAAAGACTCCGGCCGAAAGTCATGACCGTTGGTGTGATGTTCATGGGATTGTTACCCATCATGTGGTCTACGGGAGCTGGCGCCGACGTGATGAAGCGGATCGCAGCACCGATGATCGGCGGTATTTTCACTTCGTTCTTACTGGAACTGATTGTGTATCCAGCCATCTATGCCATCTGGCGCTGGAACTTTGATCTGAAAGGCAAGCTTGCCCTGGCTGAACAGGTTCAGGAATAAGGAGGTGATTCCAATGGAAACATCAATGAACTTCTTACAATTTTGGATTGAGATTTACCAGGAAGCCATTCATCTATGCGATGCAATCGACAGCCTTCCGGATCATTGCGAATGCGGAGACGCCGACGCGCATCTGGAAGGGCGCTGTCCATGCTGTCGGGAACACAAGCAGTCCGGTGAAGTGCTTGCGCACGCCGAAAACTGTACGGATCTGCTGACCCGATTGCGGGCGGACCTGGCCATGCTGTGTCAGGACTTCGCACAACTGGCAACGCCAATCGGCACCGCTGCAATCGGAATGAAGTGTTTGGATCTGCGCCGCGGCATCTACCTGGCCGCAGAAGACTTGCACAGAATCGCAAAGGCAGTCGATCGCCTGCAAGAGGAAGTAATGGGCTTTCGCCGTAGTTGCGATCTTGCCGAATTGCGCGGCATCAAGCACCGTGCACCAGAACTCAGGGAACACTTTAATCAACTGAACCAAAGCCTGGTGGCGGGCCAAAAGGCCCGCCCTCCAGAAAGCTTGGAGGAATTATGAACACACCGACTGATTTCACCAAATGGATACAAGAACACAAAGTTTGCTGGGAGTTATTTCCATATTATGCAATGGACAATGGTGAGAGGATTCAAATCGGTTTTGAGCTGGATCTATATGCCCAGCATCTTCCGTCGGTGGTAGCGGATCCCGGCTGCAAGGAATGCGAGGTCGTTTACAAAAATCTGGAACAAATTGCACGCCTGGCATTGCCTACCGAATTCCGGCCTACAAAATATGACATTCAACAGTTCGACGCATCGTTTCATCTCCGGCCGGAGACTAAACTGAAACCCGAAATTCAGGTAACGATACTGATCCTTCATCGCGAGGGGTTTTTCGATCCCGTGGACGAATGCGAACGGAAGTGTACGGATGAGATCCAGAAGAATCTAAAGAATATTGGCGTTCAGCGGAAAGTCTGGTCGCAAAGAACTGCTCAAATCGCGGAAGGATCTCGAAAACCATGAGTTTGTTATGAAAGAAGAAACGAAGGTCTATGCAATTGTGGGCGCCGTTCTCGCTCTTACAAGCGCTCATTACCTGACAAACATCGCTGACGTTGAAGTCCATGATGTATTCCGCCGACTTTACTTCCTTCCGATTATCTACGCGGCATATTCCTTCGGACTGCGCGGCGGCATATTAACAGCCGGAGCCGTTTCCTTTCTCTATCTTCCGTTTATCCTATTGAAGATTCATGATCCAGTGCAACGATTTGATCAGTTTCTGGAAATTGTTCTTTTCAACGGAATGGGCCTCATCACCGGAATACTTTCCCAAAGAGAGAAACAAGCCTTTCACCGTCTTGAAAATCTACTGATAGGAGTCATTCGCAGCCTTGTGATCGCGATTGAAGCAAAGGATCCGTATACCAAGGGCCATTCAGTCCGTGTCATGCAACTTGCTTCCATTGTGGGCCGGCGAATGAATCTACCGTCTTCGGAAGTCCGGAAGCTAAAGATAGCAGCGCTACTTCACGATGTCGGTAAGATGGCACTGGATCTTTCCTTGCTACATAAACGTTCACAACTTTTGAAGGGAGAGTTTGAATTGGTGAAAAAACATCCGGAATGGAGCGCCCGGATCATTGGAGGAATGGATGAGCTGAAAGACATTCGCCCAATTGTTCTACATCACCATGAAAAATATGACGGCACAGGTTATCCGGCATCTCTTTCCAAGGACCAGATTCCTCTAGCTTCAAGAATCATTGCGGTTGCAGATACTTTCGATGCGATGACTACCAACCGGCCCTACAGGAAAGCACTTTCGTTAAATGAAGCCCTGAAAGAAATGAAGTCGATTGCGGGAAAGGACCTGGATCCACAGATTGTTGATCAATTCCTCTCGGCCGAGATCCAGGAAGAGATCCTGGCAACCCGAAGTTTGCACGAAGAGGAACTAAATCTGTCGGAGGTATGACTATGTTGGCTCGGTTTATGATCATCTTTGGAACACTCGTTTTGCTTCGCGCAAGAAAACCAGGAGACGAAGGAAGGATGTAAAGGAATTGTTAGGGATATTTTCGACTTGCAAGCCGGTCTGAGGCAGGCTTGAACCTGTGCTAACCTTGCTAGATGAGATGAATTTGTAATGCATGATTTATCCGCGATCCAGAATTTGTGCCGTCGGGCGGAAGAAATCGCGCAGAAACATCACGCAAAAAGGGTGTCTCGAATGCTTCTGGAGGTAGGTGAGCGTTCCCATTGGACACAGGAGCATCTGAGGGAAACATTTCTCATCGTAAGAACCGGACACTCTTTGTTCAGGGAAACGGAACTAACGTTTCGCAAGTCTTCTGAAATTGAAGACGAGGCAATTTTGTTGCGTGACGTTGAGATGGAGGTATCGGACTCTGAATGAACATGCAAGTAATCGTGCCGGTTGCTGAATTTGGCCGCTTGTTTGAAGCGCTCGCAAAACGCAACTACCGCGTCATCGGACCGACCGTGCGGGATGGCGCAATCGTCTATGATGAAATTGCCGGGGTTGCGAGCTTGCCAGCCGGTTGGACGGATGAGCAAGATGGGGGAAGCTACCGGCTCAAGCCACGCGCCGACCGCGCTTTGTTTGGCTATAACGTTGGGCCCCACTCGTGGAAGAAGTTCTTGCATCCACCGGTGATTCGCCTATGGAAATCTACTCGCACTCCGGATGGAATTGAGGTTCGCAGCGAAAACGAAGAAACGCGACGGTTTGCTTTCCTGGGCATTCGTTCTTGTGAACTGAAAGGGATCGCAATTCAAGATCAGGTGTTCTTGAACGGACCTATTGTGGATCCTGTCTACAAAACACGCCGGGAAGATACTTTTTTCATTGCGGTGAATTGCACCCAGGCTGGCGGCACCTGTTTCTGCGTTTCCATGCAGGCGGGTCCGAAGGCAACTTCCGGTTACGACCTGGCGCTTACGGAAGTTTGCGGAGAAAATGAACATTATTTCGTGATCGAAGCGGGAACGGAGATTGGTGAAACCGTTCTCAAAGAGATTCCACACGTCCCCGCGGAGGATTCGCAAACCCGAAAGGCAGAGGAACTGATCACGCAGACTGCTGCATCCATGGGCCGCCAAATGGATACCGAAGATATCAAGGAACTGCTCTATCGCAACTATGACAACAAGCGATGGGATGATGTGGCCAACCGGTGTTTGACCTGTTCCAACTGCACGATGGTGTGCCCGACGTGTTTTTGCACGACTGTAGAAGATGTTACCGATTTGACGGGCAACGAGGCAGAGCGATGGAGAAAATGGGATTCTTGTTTCACGATGGACTTTTCGTATATCCATGGAGGCAGCGTGCGTTCTTCCACGAAGTCGCGTTACCGCCAGTGGATGACGCATAAGCTTGCCACATGGATTGATCAATTTGGAACATCAGGATGCGTGGGTTGCGGCCGTTGCATCACCTGGTGTCCGGTCGGGATCGACATCACAGAGGAAGTGAGAGCGATTCGGCAAAGCGAAAGTAAAAAAGAGGAGAACGATCATGATGACGAATCTTGAGCCGGTTCTGGCGGAGCATCCTTTCAGCAAAGGCTTGAAGCCGGAATATCTACAATTGATTGTAGGGTGCGCTTCCAATGTTCGGTTTGATGCCGGCCGGCAAATTTACAGAGCCGGTGAGGAAGCCAATACCTTCTACATTATTCGTCATGGAAAGGTCGCAGTGGAGTTGTTTATTCCGGGCCGTGGGAATGTGACGTTGGAAACTCTGGGAGAAGGGGATGTTCTTGGCTGGTCGTGGATTTTCCCTCCGTACCGCTGGCATTTCGATGCTAGAGCAGTGGACCTCACACTCGCTACCGCGTTGGATGGGAAGTGCCTGCGCGCCAAGTGCGAAGCGGATCCTGCGCTTGGCTTTGAGCTGATCAAGCGCGTGGCGCATATTTTGATTCATCGACTGCACGCCACCAGACTGCAGATGCTGGATGTTTACGGCCCCCAAGGAACATGAGTATGTCAGACCCGATGCTTCCCCGGTTTCATCGCGTCCGGAAAGTCCGGCGTGAAACAAGCGACGTGTTTACGATGGAACTGGAAGCTTTGACATCCTCCGGCGGTTCCTATGTACCGGGGCAGTTCAACATGCTTTATGTCCATGGTGTAGGAGAGGTGCCGGTTTCCATGAGCGGGGATGCCGCGAAATCCACCGGTTTTCTCCATACGATTCGCGCCGTTGGCGCTGTGACAAAAGCCCTGCAGAAGCTGAAGCGGGGAGATGTGGTGGGTGTTCGCGGACCATTTGGAAACCACTGGCCTTTGCAGGAGTCCGCTGGAAACGATGTCGTACTAATTGCCGGCGGTATCGGTCTGGCTCCGCTGCGTCCGGCACTATATGCGTTGCTGACAGATCGAAATAAGTATGGCAAGGTGATTTTGCTCTATGGAACACGAACTCCTGCTGATATTGTTTATCGAAAGGAACTCGAAGCCTGGCGGGCGCGTTTCGATCTGGAAATCTCGCTGACGGTCGATCACGCCGGAGATGCATGGCGAGGCAATGTTGGATTTGTGACTTCGTTGATTCGGAAGGCTTCCTTTGATCCACTCAACACAACCGCATTTCTGTGCGGCCCCGAGGTAATGATGCGCTATTCTGCGATGGAATTGATGAACCGTGGCGCAGATCGAGATCATATTTATTTTTCGATGGAACGAAACATGAAATGCGCGGTGGGATTTTGCGGACATTGCCAATTTGGCCCTGCTTTCATTTGCAAGGACGGACCGGTCTTTGCGTACAGTCGCGTGCAGGAGTGGCTGGCAAAAGGAGAAATATGAAGATGCCGAAACAAAAGCCAAAACTGGCTGTCTGGAAATTTGCTTCGTGTGATGGTTGTCAGCTGAGTCTCCTGGATTGTGAAGAGGAATTGCTTGCCGTAGCGGGTCAACTGGAAATCGCGAATTTTGCCGAGGCTTCCAGTTCTGTTGTGAAGGGACCGTACGAGTTATCGCTCGTGGAAGGCTCGATTACAACTCCGCAGGATGCGGAACGAATTCATCGCGTCCGAAAAGCATCCAAATTTCTGGTTACGATCGGGGCCTGCGCTACATCCGGCGGGATTCAAGCGTTACGCAACTTTGCTGATGTGAAGGCATTTACGTCCATCGTTTATGCGAAACCGGAATACATCCAAACGCTGTCCAGATCCACTCCGATTGCGGATCACGTTCGCGTGGATTTCGAGCTTCGAGGTTGTCCCATCGATAAATATCAGCTGCTGGAAGTGATCTCAGCCTTCCTGCACGGAAGGAAGCCGAATACACCTGCCCATAGCGTTTGCGTCGAATGCAAACTTCGCGGGACAGTTTGCGTGATGGTCGCTCACGGCACACCTTGCCTCGGCCCTGTCACGCAAGCGGGATGCGGAGCGATTTGCCCCTCGTATCATCGCGGATGTTACGGATGTTTTGGGCCGAAGGAAACACCAAACACCCCATCGTTGAGCTCGTGGTGGAAGCATCTGGGTGTGAGCGAACAGGACCTGATGCGTGTGTATCGCTCATTTAACGCGAATGCAGATGCTTTTAGAAAGGAGAGTGAAGCGCAGGAAAGAGAATAGCCCTGGGCGTCAATGGAATTCCGAATGTCGAAAGAGAAAACCAAAACAATTCGAGTGGATGCATTGAGTCGTGTCGAGGGGGAAGGTGCGCTTTATGTAAGGATCAAGAAGAATGGAGCGGCGGAGGTGAAACTGAAGATTTATGAGCCCCCGCGTTTCTTTGAGGCTTTGTTGCGAGGGCGCCATTACAGTGAGACTCCGGATATCACGGCGCGGATTTGTGGAATCTGCCCGATCGCCTATCAAATGAGTGCGATTCATGCCATGGAGGATGCCTTTGGAGTGAAAGTTGAGGGACCTCTGCGAGATCTGCGCCGATTGATTTATTGCGGCGAGTGGATTGAGAGTCATACCCTCCATGTATACATGCTGCATGCCCCTGATTTTCTCGGCTACCCAGATGTGATTCACATGGCGAAAGATCACCCGGATGCGGTTCAAAGGGGCTTACATCTTAAGAAAGTGGGCAATGAGATTATTCGGCTGTTAGGAGGGAGAGAAATCCATCCTGTGAATGTTCGTGTTGGCGGGTTCTACCGCGTTCCAACCCGAAGTGAACTGCAGCAGCTTGCGGAACCGCTCAAGCGCGCCCGGGAGTATGCCGAAGAAAGCCTTGCGTGGGTGGCAACTTTTTCCTTCCCCGAATTTGAACGGGACTACGAGTTTGTTTCCTTGCGCCATCCGGAGGAGTACCCATTCAATGAAGGGCGACTCATTTCTAACAAAGGATTAGATATTGCGGTACGTGATTATGATCAAAACTTTGTGGAAGAACAGGTGCCCCATTCCAATGCATTGCATTCGAGTCTGCGGAACGGCGGCAGTTACTTTGTTGGTCCGTTGGCCCGGTACAACCTGAATTTAGACCGGCTTTCCCCCGCGGTTCAAGAGGCGGCGCGTCGCGCAGGGCTCGGACCGACGTGTCGAAATCCGTTTCAGAGTATTCTTGTACGCTGCGTGGAAATCCTTTATGCCTGTGAGGAAGCGTTGAGGATCGTGGAAATCTACCAAGAGCCGGATGAGCCGGCAATCAAGATTGTGCCTCGTGCATCCACGGGATACTCCTGTACAGAGGCTCCACGGGGAACTCTATATCACCGCTATCAAATCGACGGAATGGAAAATATTCAAGATGCGAGAATCATCCCGCCAACGTCGCAAAACCAGAGGACGATCGAAAACGATCTGGAGCATTTTGTGCCGAAGCATCTGGATCTGCCGCAAGCTGAGCTGACGTGGCAATGTGAGCAGGCGATCCGCAACTACGATCCGTGCATATCGTGCGCAACACACTTTCTGAAACTGGAGCTGAGTCGAGAATGATTACGGTGATTGGCGTGGGGAACGATCATCGCGGAGACGATGCTGCGGGTCTGCATGTGATCCGTCATCTGGAAGCACGGCATCCAAAAGATGTGATCGTGCGGAAGGAAAGCGGGGAGGGAGCGAGATTGATGGAGTCGTGGGTCGGGGCCGACGCGGTGATTGTAGTTGATTCTGTCCACTCGGGTTGCGCGGCTGGAACAATCCACCGGCTTGATGTGGCATCGCATCCCGTGCCGTCGCAATTCTCTAGGTATTCCAGTCACGCGTTTAGCGTAGCAGAGGCAGTCGAACTTGCGCGGGTATTGAAAATACTACCGCAGTATTTTTTGATTTACGGCATTGAAGGAAAGAATTTCAAAGAAGGGTCAAAGCTCAGTGTCGGGGTCCGACGCGCGATACCGCAAGTCTTGAAGCACGTGCTGAAGGACCTATCCCGCCGTCCTTCGTAATTCCTTATCTTTGTGCTTTATGCGGTGAAATTTAAGGAGGCGGCGATCGGATTTGAACCGATGAATAAAGGTTTTGCAGACCTCTGCCTTACCACTTGGCTACGCCGCCCGAGGAGTTCACCGCAGAGACGCAGAGGGCGCAGAGTTCAGAAAGAGTCTTTTTTCTCTTCCGAACTCCGCGTTCTTTGCGTCTCTGCGGTGAATTATGGAGCGGGAAACGGGATTCGAACCCGCGACCTCAACCTTGGCAAGGTTGCACTCTACCGCTGAGTTATTCCCGCTCAAAGCATCCAAGAATATAACAAATGTGCACTGGGGTGTCAAAGATGAGCGGCGGAGCAGGGAGAAGAGAAGCGTTATGGTTTGTTGACGATAGAGTCGGTAATCATTGCGAAAACCATTTGCTGTTCCGGTTCATTTTTGTCCATGACGGCGAGACATTCGGAGAGCTGGAACTTTTGATGAAGTAACTCCGCATTTTGGAAGCTGGCAATGATGATTTTGCGTTTATCCATCCCTTTTTGGATTGCGTAGCTCAAGAACTTCTTTCCATCGATGGTCGGCATTTCCAGATCTACGATCAGAAGATCGATTTCAGGTTTTAAGGCGGTAAGGGCTCTTAGCGGATCCGTGTAGGTTTCGACCCGGACATGGTCCCCATAACGTTCAGCGAAAAACCGTACCATTGTCTTGCAAAAAAGTTCGTTATCATCAACAACAACAACCAGTTTCGAACCAGCCGCCATGCGTCTCATTGTAACATGCACGGATATCGCGTGTGCTACAATGAGCAGAGGTTCCGATCGATTCCGGGATGCAACGAAAAGATGATTCCACAGGAATAGTTTCCAGAGAAACCGACTCCACGGATTCGTCTGTTCGACGTCTTCAGAAGGAAGCAGCATTCTATCCTGAGATTCAGCGCTCAGTCACCGAAGCAGAATCCATTCCCGATCTCCTGCAACGGACCGGCCTGGCGATTGGAAAGATTCTGAACCCTGCCTTTCTTTTTCTCGCGGTCTCGGGCCAGGATGAGCCTTCCGGACTCTGGATGCATTCGGATGGAACAATTCAGGAAACCCGGAGCATTTCCGAATTTCTGCGGAACCTCGCATCAACCGGGTGGGATTCCATCTCGTCCGGTCTTGCGGAATCACTTCCCGGGTTACGTGGTCTTTCGATTCATCTGGTGAAATCATCGAGAGGATCCATTCGCTCTCTATTGCTACTCGCCGGAATTCCGGATCTTCCGATGGAGCAAAGAAAGATGCTGACCCAGACCGCCGTTTCCATGATTCAGATGGGTGCTGAATATCTGAAAGCGAAGAACCAGATCCTCGAACATCAAGTCTTTTTGCAAGGACTCCATTCCACCGCGGAGAGCATGAACGAACGAATCTTTCAATTGGATCAATTGCTAACGGATATGTGCCAACAAGCGCGTGAGATTCTGTCGGCTACTGGAGTTGCCGTGCTGTCGCCGCGTGACGAGACGAAAACTTCTTACACGGTTCTGGCACAAGCGGGGTTTGATGCCGGACAGATCCCGTTATCGAATGCCCTGTTTGCCAAGTTTTTTGAAGATCTCGAAATCCATCCCCGGAATTCTGTAATGTATCGACCTTCTCGAAAGGAATTATTGCTGCTGGTACCTTTAATCCGTCGGGGGGAGGCGAGTGGGGTGCTGTTCTTTTCCGGACAGGAGCCGGAGTTTAACCCCACGAAAGATCGCGTGCGGACGGCGGAGATTCTTGGATTCCGCATTTCACTCGCCATCGAAAACGAAGTTCTCGTTCAGCGTTTCGCCGACTCCCAGACGGAATGGGAGAACACATTTGATTCCATCGCCGATCCAATCTATATCATTGATACCGATTTCAGGTTGATGAAGGTCAATAAAAGTCTGGCAACAATTGCCGGAAAGAATCTGAAGGTGCCGTTGGATCGCAATTGCTACCGCTACCTGTTCGGCCAAAATTCGATCTGCTCCTGGTGTCCGGTTTCGCAAAACAATGCGGAGCCCGTTTCCGTGGAAGCGCCATTTTTTGCCGCCGGGCAATGGCAGTTGCAGTCGTTTCCTTATCTGGATAAGACGGATCAGCGAATCGGATCGATCCATATCATGCGGGACGTTACAATTCTCAAAAGGATGCAGGAACAATTGATCGAAAATGAAAAGCTTGCATCCATCGGAAAACTGATTTCCGGTGTAGCGCACGAAGTGCGGAATCCTTTGTTTGGCATCTCTGCAACCGCCCGGGCTCTTTCCAATGAATTGGCAGATCTTCCGAAAATGAAGCCGTATCTGGATATTATTTCTTCCGAGACTTTAAGGTTGAATCGTTTGATGGAGGATCTGCTCGATTACTCTCGTCCCGTCAAGATCGATAAGAACCCATCGGATCTCAGGGAAATCGTTCAGGAGGCGATTGACTATCTCAAACAATTGCCGGCGACCAGTCACGCGGAGATCCATCTTGTCGAATCTGACCGCATTCCTGCGATGAACCTGGACAGAAATAAGATGAAGCAAGTTCTTCTCAATCTTCTTGAGAATGGGATTCAGCATTCGAAGGACAATCCGCGTGTGGATGTGTTTGTCGAGTATCTTTCTCTGGCCTCTCCGCCGCAAGTGATCCTTGTCGTGAAAGACAACGGCGCCGGCATCAGTCCCGAGAACCTGCCGCGAATTTTCGATCCATTTTTTACTACAAGACAGCGGGGAACCGGCCTGGGACTTTCTATCGTTCGAAAAGTGATCCATGATCATGGGGGCCGCATTGCCATAGAATCCCATGTTGGAGTGGGAACGACATTCCGCATCTCGCTTCCCGTTTCGTCCGTGCAATCATGAAAGAAAAGATTCTGATTGTGGATGACGAAGAATCCATTCGGTTCGGTCTTAGCAGGATTTTGCAGCAGTCAGGATATTCCTGTGTCGCCGCCGGCACAGCTGCGGATGGACTTCGCCTGTTTTCCGCAGAAAATCCCGGAGTCGTTCTTCTCGATCTCAGACTTCCGGATGCCGACGGTCTTGAGTTTATGAAACAACTCAAGGAATCGGATAATTACGTTTCGATCATTATCATGACGGCGTACGGAACAATTGAAACTGCAGTGCACGCTCTGAAGTCCGGCGCCGAGAATTTTCTCACGAAACCAATTGATCCCGATGGTCTCCTGGTGTTGCTGGACAAAACGCGGGAGCTCAATGAATTCAAACGCCGCGCCGATTATTTGAGAATCCAGGAAGAATCCAAGGCAGCAGACTATTATGTGGGCTTGAGTGAGAAGCTCCATCGAGTTCATGAGCTGGTTCGCCGTTTGGCGCAAAGTGATTCCACCGTTCTGGTTCTTGGCGAAACCGGCACCGGAAAAGGCTTGTACGCCCGGTTGATTCACAATTTGAGCGCGCGAGGGGATCACAATTTCGTGGAAATTAATTGTGCGGGATTCTCACGCGAGCTTCTTGAATCTGAATTGTTCGGCTATGACAAAGGCGCCTTCACAGGCGCCGTAGGCAACAAGCCCGGCCTGTTTGAAGTGGCAAACGGTGGCACGCTGCTGCTGGATGAAATCGGCGAAATGGAATTGAATGTCCAGGCAAAATTGCTGAAGGTGATTGAAGAAAAACGTTTCCGCAGGCTCGGCGGCATCCAGGAAAAAGTTGTGGATGTCCGCGTCATCGCCGCGTCCAACCGGGATCTGGAGAAGGAAGTCCGGAACAAGAGTTTTCGCGATGATCTTTTTTACCGCTTGAACGTTGTGCAGCTTACGATTCCGCCGCTGCGGGAATTAAAAGCCGATATTCTTCCGCTCGCAAGCTACTTCCTGAATTCCATCTGCCAGAAACTGGGCAAGAAAGTGCAAGGCTTCTCCCCATCGGCTGAGCAGGCGATTCTCAATTACTCCTGGCCCGGGAACATTCGCGAACTTTCCAATCTTGTGGAACGTAGCGTTCTTCTTTGTAATCGTCCGTGGATCGAACCCGCTGATCTAGGACTTTCGGTGCCTCGCCCGGCATGGACCAGGAGTCAGTCTGAATTGATATCTCTGGATGAACTCGAAAAGGAACACATCGAAAAAGTCCTGGATGCCACTGGCGGTAACGTCTCCCGCGCCGCAGAAATTCTGGGGATCACCCGAGCCACCCTTCATGTCAAAATCAAGAAGTATCATCTCAATTTAACTGTATAGTTTTTATACAGTTTCAGATAACGTATTGGATCTAAATAACTTAGGTCAATCTGCTGTATGATTTTTATACAAATCCATCGGCAGTGGGCTCGGGAGTCTCGACGAGACGAATTCGGCACGAAACTTGCTTATAAACAAGGTGGATGGGTATAAGGAAACGGATTCTGGTACTGGATGACGAACCCAGCATTACGTTTAGTCTGGCATCGTGCTTGCAATCCGAAGGTATGGATGTCATTGCCTGCAACGATTCGGTAGCTGCGATGAGAGCGATGGCCGGGTTGAGAGTGGATGCGATTATTGCGGACATTCGTTTATCAGTGATCAATCCGTATGAGGCGATTCAGTTCATACGGCATGTTCGCTCGCTGTATTTTGATTTGCCGATGATCATGATGTCTGGCACGGACGAGATGAAATCGGAAGTAATGCATGCAGGCGCAACGTGCTTTCTGCAAAAGCCTCTGGATGTCGATCAATTGGTTGCGCTGCTAAAGCGGCTCGAGCTTCGTGAGGCACCGTTGCAATACGCAAACTGATCTTCGGATCAGAAGGGAGAGGAACCAAGGGAACCGGGACCTTGTCGGGGGGAGGTACAGGAAAATTTCACTGTTAGCACCTCCAAGGAATGTCCCCTGGAAACAGGGGACGTTTTTTTTGCCCAAATTCACCACAAAGACACAAAGAACACAAAATTCAACGCTTTTTTTCTCTTTGTGCCCTTTGTGTCTTTGTGGTGAATTCCTATGGAAAGATGCCGAGTTCCATATAAGCAACGGCAATCTTGTTGATGGCATTCATAAACGCCGCAGTCCGCAAGTCCGGTACCTTCAGATTGCTTTTGCGAATCTCCCGAATTTGATGATACGCGGAAGTCATCGTTTCTTCTAACCCGGAGTTCACCAGATCTTCCTCATCGGCGCCGCGGGCTAACGATTTCTTTTCCTCATCGGAGATTCTTTGCCCGGTGCTTTTCTCAATCGCGCCCAGGAGCCGCTGAGCGCTCATCTCGTCAAAGCGCTTTCCCATTCGTCCTAATCGCACGTGAGAAAGATTTTTCAGCCATTCGAAATAGGAAACTGTGACGCCTCCGGCATTGAGGTAAACGTCCGGAATGATCAGTACTCCCTTTTCCGCAAGAATGCGGTCTGCGGCAAAGTTTGTTGGGCCGTTTGCCCCCTCCGAAATGATCTTTGCCTGGATTCTTCCTGCATTTTCCGCGGTGATTACGTTTTCCAGAGCCGCCGGGACGAGAATATCGCAAGGCATCTCAAGGGCCCGGGTTGATTCTACTATATTAGTAGCCCCCGGATAATTGAGAATCGATCCCGTTTCCTTTCTGTGCTGGAACACTTTTTCCAGATCGATCCCCTTTTCCGAATAGATCGCTCCTTCATATTCGGCGAGTCCCACCAGAATCGCTCCGGCATCTTGAAAGAATTTCGATGTATAGTAGCCCACATTCCCAAGTCCCTGCACGATCACTTTTTTCCCGGCCAATCCCGGCTGGAGTCCGAGTCTTGCCATGTCTTCTTTGATGGAACACGCTTCGCGCGTTCCAAAATAAACGCCACGGCCCGTAGCTTCCTTTCTTCCGCGAATTCCTCCCTGAGTCACCGGTTTTCCGGTAACACATCCGAGCGCATCGATTTGACCCGCGTGATAGGCCGCATATGTGTCCGCGATCCATGCCATTTCGCGCGGACCAGTGCCGTAATCCGGGGCCGGAACATCTATGCCGGGGCCGATAAATTGCTTCTTAATCAGCTCCGCGGTGTAACGTCGAGTGATTCTTTCCAGTTGTTCCAGACTGTATTTTTTCGGGTTGATCCTGACAGCGCCCTTGGCACCTCCAAACGGAACATCCACAATTGCGCACTTGTATGTCATCAGCGAGGCCAGCGCCTTTACTTCGTCTTCATCAGCATGTTCTGAAAACCGAATCCCTCCTTTTACCGGCAGCTTATGATGACTGTGTTCTACCCTCCAGGCATAAATCACGTCGTACTCGTTTCCTACTCGTACTGGGAACTTGAAGTGATACACACTATTGCAAATCTTGATCTGATCCAGCAATCCGCGCGGATGGTCCAGAAAGCTGGCAGCATTCTCGAAATAGTGATCAACCGTGGAGAGAAATGACGTTCCTTCTGCCATGTCCTGACTCCTTTTGAAAGAATGATACACCAGATGGGGAAAAGGATGAAGGATGGAGCCTATGCTATCATGTGACTTATGAACGGTGTGAAGAGAGGAGCGGGTGGAACACCAGGCGGTATCACGCACTTTATCGTTGGGTCGATCTTTGCGATCATTGGTGGCTATTTGCTTCTAAATCAGGTTACGGTGCATTCCGGGTTCTGGAGCTATTTCGGCAACTACAGTTTTGGCATCACTTTGATTCCGTTCCTGATCGGGATCGGGTTCCTTTTCTTTGACGGGAGCTCGACCATAGGCTGGTTTCTTACGGTCGCCGCCTTTCTAGCAATTATAGTTGGTGTGATCGCGAATCTGCAGATTTATTTTCGTCCGACTACCCTGTACAACACTTTGATCATGCTCATTCTTCTGGTCGGCGGCCTCGCGCTGATCGCCCGTTCCTTGCGGAGCTTACCGGAATCTAGTTCCTGAAGACGCCTGCTAATCAAGCGTCTTTAGCTCTTCTCCAAAAAAAGACGGATCCGCGGAATCGAGTACCTGCAGCGGGTCAAATCCGATTTTTGTTTTATGATCGGGACTCTCCTTCCATTTTGAAAGTTTCACTTTCCCGTAATCACCCCAGTCTTTCCAATCCCAGGAGCCCTTCTCTTTTTCGTCCTGAAGGAGATACTCCCAATGGTCCATCAAACCGGTTGTTTGATTGATGTAAGCCCAGTACTGGTCACCGGGAGTCATCCCGACACCTTTGAAGCTGAGATGCAGAATATCGTGACCTTCCTTTTCGCTGGAATATTCCAGGGTCACACCGGCATCCAGAATTTTGAAAGGCATGATGAGCCAGTAGGTGTCGTTGATCCACCGTGCATGAGCGGTATCCAGCGCCTTTTGAAGGGCTTCTCCTTCGAGCTTCTTCCCGTCCTGCCATGCGGTTCCTGACTTTGTCTTCAGATTCACCCACGCGATTGTGGTCTTACCGTCACGGGACCATTCCACATGATCCCGAGAGTTTTTCCGATCCCAAAGATGTTTCACCGAACGGGGTGGATTCCCCTTTGAATCCACTACAAAGTTAAAACGGATCGCCGGAGTGGCTTTCCAGTTCTCCATTCCTCCCATCGCGTCCAGGGTCTTTTGCGCAACTTTCATTGCTTTCGCATCTTCTCCCCAAACACGGTCAAACCAGAAAAGAAGCACTACCATCAAAATGGTAAAGAATGCAAACACAACCCAGTTGATTTTCTTGGAATACCGGATGTTCTCAATCATTTTTTTCTCCTTGTAACACGTCCAACAACGTCTTTAGAACGCGGGCAGTAAGACCCCAGATCGTATGTGAATTCCACCTGTAATAGTAAACGGCATGTGGCTTTCCATCAACAAGCCTTTCCTCCTCTCGGAAGATGGAAGCATTCTCGAAATGTTGAAAGGGAATTTCCAGAAGCTCTTCCACTTCCTCTTTGTTCGGGCGAAACCATGTTCCGGATTGGAGATAGCCAACGTAGGGAGATACGAGAAAAGAGGAGCTGACTGCCCGGATATCATCCAGTCTGCCCAGAATTTCGATTCGGCTATGAGGCACATCGATCTCTTCGCGGAGCTCACGGATTGCAGTCGCCTGCAAATCCACATCTGCCGCATCACGGGATCCTCCGGGAAAACAGATTTCGCCACGATGGTATTGCAGGTGATTGGTGCGTTTTGTAAACAGAAGGTGAGGGTGGTCGTGCTTGTCAAACAGAGGCACCAGGACGGCAGCAGGAATTCGGTCTGTCGCCAGGATTGTTTCAGGGGAATAGGCTTCCAGTCGGAGACGGATTCGATCACGCAGGGAAGTCATGATTTATATTATGAGTATGTCCTCCGGGAAAATCGAGCAACAGATTAAAGATCAAGCAATTCGCATTGGATTCAGCCGCGTGGGCATGTGTCCGCCCGGAGACGAGGTCCCTTTTTTGAACGAGTGGCTGGGCAAAGATTATCATGGCGAAATGCGGTATATGGAGAATCCGAAGCGTGTGGCCCCCTCGACCGTGCTGGCGGGAATCCGTACTATAATTGTAGTAGGTTTGAATTATCGCTGGCCTGACGGCGCCGATGCTCCGCAGGAGGGAATGATCAGCAAATATGCATGGGCCCGCGACTATCACCGCGTGATGAAGCCGATGCTCGAAGAGCTGGCCGCATGGATCCGGCAGATCAGACCGGACTGCGCTACGAAGATCTACGTGGATACGGGCCCGGTTGCTGAGAAACATTGGGCTCAGAAATCGGGAATCGGTTGGATTGGAAAGCACACGAACGTTCTGAATCAGAAGGGCAGTTCCTGGTTCTTTTTGGGAGAGATCTTGACGGACCTTGATCTCGAGCCGGATCTACCCGCGCAGGATCATTGCGGTAGCTGTTCTGATTGCATTACCGCCTGTCCGACCGGCGCGATTGTTGCCCCGTATGTCCTGGATGCGCGGCTATGCATCTCTTATCTCACCATCGAACTTCGCGGATCGATCCCCGTTGAGCTTCGACCGCTGATCGGAAATCGTATTTTTGGGTGCGATGACTGTCAGGATGTTTGTCCGTGGAACCGGTTTGCATATGCGGGAGATCCGCGTTTTACGCCGGATCAGCGGGTATTGTCGGCAACACTCAAGGACTATCTCTGCCTGACTGCGGAAGAATTCCGGCTTCGTTTTGCAGGAACAAATGTGCTTCGCGCAAAATATCGTGGCTTTCTCCGTAATTGCTTGGTCGCTGCGGGAAACTCAAAACGTCCGGACTTGCGGGAAGACATTCGGAAGCACCTGACCTCCGATGATGAGATGATCCGCGAACATGCGGCGTGGGCGCTCGAGCAGTTGGATGAGTGAATACAAAATTGGAGCCGGCAGGCCTCCGTGCCTGCCGATTCCTGGCGGGCAGGGACGCCCGCCAACTCCAAGTTGATTACATTTTCCAGAAGCCGACGATGTCGCGGATCAGCCCTTCCGGCGTGAGATGAAACACATTGATTCCGCGTCCCGCTTCGGTTCCATCTGCGCGGTGGGCAATCCAATTTGTGATGGCGGTTCCCTGACATTGTTGTGTCTCCCCATCGCGCGTGATGGTAAGCCCCGGCATGAACTGTTTCCCGGCCGCGATGTGCGCGTTGAGATCGTCGGCGTTGCTGGTGCAGCTGAAACGGTCCTTGAATGTTACATTTGGAATGAGAAGTCCTTCCATCGCGTTTCGCCGCTCCGTGTCATCGATCATGTTCCACATCGCAAAATAGCCGTCTACCGTTCGCTGTATGCCCGCATGCTCTTCCTGCGCGGCGACGTTTGCAAACAACGCAAGCTGATAGCGCCAACCCTGTACATGGTGATCCCGCGTAGCTGTATCTGCAAATTCATGGTGCAGGCTCAGCAGTGTTCCCTCCGGGTGATCCTGTAAGGTGACTGTTACACGGGAGCCTCCGGGCGGAATCGGGGTGCCGGAGTCAAAACCGTATGTGAATACGATTTTTTCGTTCGGCGTGATTTCGAGAACTTCTCCGGATGCAGTGATCCCCCCCGGCATGAAGATGCGCAAAGAACCTCCTGCTTTTCCTTCAATTTGTGATCCCGCTCCCCACCAATCTGCGAAACGTTTGGAATCGGTAAAGTAGCGGAATACGGTGGAGCGCTTTGCGCAAATCAGAATGGTTCGATCCAGAGTATGCATTAGTTCAGTCATTGTTTGGTTCTCCTTTTCTTTGATCGTGGCCCGCGGCGTGCTTGCTCCAGCTCGGCGCGAATTTTCAAACGATAAAGTGCCGTATCCCAGATTTCTTCGAGCCAGGGGCGAAGCGGACCAAGCTGGTCTTTTCGGGCGGTGTAGAAATGGCGCACACCATCCTTGCGACTCTGAACCAGTCCGGCTTCTTCCAGGATTCGAAGATGCTGGGAAACAGCCCCAAATGTGATGTCCTTTTGTGCCTTGCAGATGTCACCCGCACATTGCTCACGGTTCCAGATCAGTCGCAAAATCTCCCGTCTGCGCGGTGTCTGTAAAGCTTGAAAGATTTCCGTCATGAACAATATTTTAGTAAATACTAAAATATATGTCAATAGGAAGGAATCACCACAAAGGCACGAAGGACACAAAGGAGGATGGAGGATGGAAATCTTTCGCCCTGAAGTGAAATCTGCTTACAGGAATTCGATCTGAGGGGTATCAGTACTGGTGTCTCGATTTGTCTCAAAGAAGTCCTGGAATTCGCTCGCCAATTTTTCGGTGTTGATCCCGCCAAAATGCGGCAAATAGGACTTGAGGTAGCTATTGGCTCTCTGGTAGAGTTTCTGCGCGCCCTTCGGATTTCCGCGCTGGTGATGTACGAAAGCGGCAGCACACTGGATCAGTCCCTTGTAGAAATCCTTTTCCCTTCCTTCAGTTTCCAGCCAGAGCAGTTCCAGGACTTCGTGGGCTTCAAAGAAGCTTCTATCGTTAAAGAGAGTCACAAAGTCTTTGAGTCGTTGGTCCACGCTCAGGCCTCAGGGATGCAGACCTGTCAATCGGGATACAAAAAGACCCAGGAAGTATCCCACGATCGCGGATCCGGTACCGATCAGCAGCATCTCCATTCCACTTTTGAGCCAGCTCAGCTTTGTAATGCGTGTCTTGAATGCGCCAATAGCAAAGAGAAATACTACGCTTGCCACTGTTGCCACAATCAAAGCAGCATGCGCATGGAAGAAAAGGTAAGGCAGGAGTGGGATGATCGAGCCGGTCAAAAAGCTGACTCCCATGATCAATCCGATTTTTACAGGATTCTCGAAAGCTTCATCGCCAAGGCCAAGTTCTTCGCGCAGCATGAAGCGGAGCCATTGTTCCTTATCCGAAGTGATGCGGCGGATGAGGATGTCAATCTCTTCATTGGTAAAGCCCCGTTTGCTGTAGATTTCGCGAATTTCTGATTTCTCATGTTCCGGATCGGCATCGATTTCCCAGCGTTCCCGCGCAATTTCTTTCTGGAAAAACTCTCGTTGCGACTTGCTGGAGATGTACGCTCCAGTGGTCATCGAAATGGCGCCGGCAACCATTTCGGCTACGGCTGCCAGGATGATAATGCGGCGGTCGACAATCGATCCAGTTACGCCTGCAACAAATCCTAGAGTGGTGATCAGACCGTCGTTTACGCCAAAAATGACCTCACGAATCGCGCGTCCTTTGGGTGTATGCCACTCTTCGTCATGATAATTGATTACGCCGGAATAGCGTGAATGATCGACAAGTCTCTCGGTCATATGTTCAAGGATACGCTAAAGTGATATCGCTTTGTACTCACAAATGCACGGCCCGTCCCATTACGGTAGGGACTCACTTCTCCTGACGGCCTGAGCATTTTCAAGGGAACAGAACCGTCTGCGCGGAATGAAATGACTGCCGGTGGTAATCTGTTCGACACTGCGTAGGGAAATGCTCAGCCCCTACAGAAGCGTGACGAATTCCGATAACATAGGAACATATGTCCGAACAAGAAGAGCAGAAGGAGGGGCTAAGATCTTTTTGGCTCTATCCAAGTTGGTGGCCAAAGGAAAAGGACATCAACGTACAACCGGTGTTATTTCTTCTGGCTGGTTTGATCGGGCTTTTGGGTGGCTTGACCGCCACTGTTTTCAAATGGCTTTCGACCAAGGCGCAGCACCTTGTAGTCGGCCCCGATGCAAGCTTTTTACAAGCTGCGTTGCTTTTGCCATGGCCTCTAAAACTGTTGATCCCGGCGGCCGGTGGTCTCGTTGCCGGATTGGTGCTGTATCTGCTCCCAAAGGAAGTGAAAGGACATGGCGTTTCGGAAATCATGGAAGCGGTTATGATCCGGCGCGGCGTCTTGAATCTTCGGGCTGCGTTTGTCAGATCGCTTTCTTCGCTAATGAGTATTGGAACAGGAGCATCGATCGGGCGCGAAGGACCGATCGTACAGATGTCGGCAGCTCTAGCTTCAAAGACCGGGCAACTTCTTCGCCTTCGCAAAGAAAATGTAAGCATCCTGGTCGGTTGCGGCGTCGCTGCCGGCCTGGCGGCAGCGTACAACGTGCCAATTGCCGCTTCCTTTTTTGTCATGGAGATTATCCTTGGCAATTTCGCGATCGATATTTTTGCCCCGCTTGTAATCTCTTCCATTGTTTCCACCCTCGTCTACCGCAAATGGTTTGGCAATGATCCCGTTTACGGCACTCCGCATTTTGCTCTTGTATCGGAGTGGGAACTCTTGCTGTACGTGATCCTGGGGGCGCTGGCTGGAATTGCCGCAGTTCTTTTTCGACGTTCCCTGGCGATTTCTGATCGATGGTTCAGCAAGATTCCGGGTCCCATTTTTGTGAAAAGTGCAATCGGTGGGCTATTGATCGGTGTGATCGGTCTGATGTGGCCGCATGTGTGGGGAAACGGCTTTGATGCAGTGAACATCATTTTGAAAAATGGAATGGCGTTTCAACTTTTGGGCATTTTATTCGTATTGAAAATTGTGGCCACTTCCATCAGTGTCGGTTCGGGCGCCTCAGGTGGTGTCTTTACACCTACACAGTTTATAGGGGCGACTCTTGGCGGGATTGTCGGGTTTGTGGCCTACCACCTTTTCCCGGGGCGTGTCGCTCTTCCCAGCGCCTATGCGTTAGTCGGGATGGGATGTTTGACGGCAGGCACGACCTATGCGCCCATTATGGGCATTCTGATGATCTTTGAAATGACGCTGGATTACGAAATCATCCTGCCATTGATGTTATCCTGCATTATCAGCAGCACGGTTGCCAGGCAGTTTTTCCACGATTCGATTTACACAGAGAAATTGCGTCTGAAAGGGATCCGGCACGATATGAGCATGGAAGAGACGGCAATGAAATCGATTCGAGTAGAGGACCTTCAACGGACCGATGCTCCGGTGATCGATGGCAACAAGCGCTTCAAAGAGGTGATTCATCAATTGTTGAGATCCCGCAGCAACTTGATCTACGTGGTGGATCAAGAAAAAAGGCTTCTCGGCTCCGTGGATATTCATGATTTGAAAGAATTTTTTAATGAAGAAGATCTGTATTCGCTGGTTCTGGCGCGGGACGTTGCCACTCCAACCGGTTCGGTGTTTCCCGAGCAACCACTCATCGATGTGATGGACAAAATGTATTTGACAGACGCGGATCAGATCCCCGTCGTAGAGAACGCGACGTCGCAGAAATTTGTAGGAGTCATCACACGCCGCGATATCATTGGCGCGTACAACAGGGAAGTACTGAAGAAGAAAATGTTGATGGCCAAGTTTGTCAGACGCGGAAAAGAGCAGGAAGGAATTGATTACGTGGAAATGCCTGCCGGCTACCGTCTCGGCAAAATTTCGATTCCTGCCGAACTGGAGAACAAGACGATCGGCGAGGTCAATTTTCGCTCGCGGTACCGGCTCCAGGTGCTCGAGTTGCTTCGCCCTTCCGATGGTGGAAAGAATCAGCGCATGATTGCGGAACCAGGATTGAAACTACAACGCGGGGATTCATTGATTGTGATCGGCACAGATGAAGATTTTCAAAACTATCATGCAAAATAAAATCAGGAGAATTCATGGCGAAAAAGAAGACAATTAAAAAAGCTGAACCGCCCCTTCCGGCAAAACCTGTAAAGCGAGTCACCCTGGAAATTAATACGAGTAAGATCGACGAAAGTATCAATCAGGCGGTGGAAAAGGTTCAGTACTGGTACAAGCAGGGGCTGATTCATAAGGTCCGGCTGAAGTACAAAGGAAAAGCAATTCTGCCGGATATCCCACTTTCGTATTTTATGTTGGTACAGGTAGCCACTTTCTTTTTGAGCGGAGTGGTTCGGGCGCTGGCGATCAATATCGGCGCAAAAATCTTTTTTGAAGTCGAGATGATCAATGATGCCGAAGAGATGCTGAAACGCGCGCGTGATCTCTATCTGGATGGGGATCTGGATGAGGCTATCTCGATGCTGGAAAAGGTGATCAAGCTCGACAAGAACTACGCGGAAGCCTTTCTATATCTTGGAATTATCCACAAGATTAGGAAAGATCCTGTGGCTGCGTCCGGATATTTCATGGAGGCGCAGAAACTCGATCCCAGCGGCAAGATCGGTGGTGAAGCAGGCAAGAACTTGAAAAAAATGTTGCCGGAAGGCCGGACCTCATGAGCGGTTTGTAGCGCCGTCGTCCCGCCGGCTGATCTATCGTCATGCTATAATAAAACCCCTTTTTAAGTACTGTGCCTATTGGAGTGGCGGTCCTCCGTGGCCGCCAAGCGGGCAGGACGTCCGCCGCTCCGGGATCAAGGAATGGAGTAATTTCATGAGTTTAGACATAGACGTGAAAATCAGTGAAGGGCAGCCTGCTTCCGAGCGCTGCGATGCGCTGGTTTTGTTTGTTGTGGAGCGGGCAAGGAAGCAATCGGACCTGTTTCAGGCGGTGGACCGAAAGTTGAAGAAGGCCCTTTCCGTTGTACTCAAGGAAGAGCGATTTCAGGGTAAGTTAGGAGAGACGATCCTGTTCCATTGTCGTGGGGGAATCGGTGCTAAAAATGTAATTTTGACCGGGATTGGAAAGGCGGTGGACATCAATGAAGAAATGTTTCGTCGCGCTTCAGCATCTGCGATTCAAGCTGCCCGCAAAGCTGCATGTGCCCGTGTTGCCTTTACAGTTTCTGCCGGCGACAAGGTTGATCCGACATCGGCATCCCGGTCGATTCTCGAAGGCGCGTTGCTCGGGGCGTATCGCTTCTTAAAATTCAAGACGAAGCAGGAGGATATCGAACCTGCGAAGAAGATCAAATCGGTTACGTTGCTTGCTCCTAAAACGCCTGCCATCCAGGAAGCTGCTAAGCTCGCGCATCTTTTCGTTGATGCCGCCTATCGTGCGCGCGATCTGGTCAATGAACCGCCAAACACCTTGAATCCGGCCGTCCTTGCGGAGATTGCAACCGCGGTTGCGAAGGAGAAGGGACTTGGTGTCCGCGTGATTGAGGCTCCTGAACTGGAGAAACTTGGCGCCGGAGCGATTCTTGGAGTTGGTTCGGGATCCCATGTACCTCCCCGTCTGATTGAACTTTCCTACTCTTCGGGAAAAAAGAATGCGCGAAAGGTCGCGCTGGTAGGGAAGGGAATCACGTTTGATAGTGGAGGGCTTTCCCTCAAGGCGTCAAAGTTCATGGAGTCGATGAAATGTGATATGGCGGGAGCAGCCGCCGTGCTGTGCGCCATGAGCGCCCTTTCGCAAATCAAGCCGGACTGTGATGTCATTGGCGTGTTGTGTGCAGCGGAGAACATGCCAAGCGGTTCGGCAATCCGTCCGGGTGATGTCCTTCATGCGATGAATGGCAAAACTATCGAAATCATCAATACGGATGCGGAAGGACGCCTTGTACTGGCGGATGGTCTTTCCTGGGCTGTGAAGCAGGGAGCTACGGAAATCATCGATCTGGCTACGTTAACAGGCGCTTGCGTGATCGGTCTAGGCCCATACATCGCAGGAGCGATGGGCAACGACAGCGATCTTTCCAAACGAATTGTGAATGCCGGCAGCGCAGTTGGTGAATCGTACTGGGAGCTTCCGATCCCCAATGAGTATGAATTCATGGTGAAGAGTGATATAGCCGATATCAAGAATCTGGCGCAAAACAGCGAAGCGGGCGCTATCCAGGGGGCGCTTTTTTTGCGCGAATTTATCGGTAATACGAAATGGGTGCATCTTGATATTGCCGGACCGGCCTGGTACGAAAAGGAGTTCTTTCATATTCCAAAAAATGGCACCGGCTTTGGAGTAAGAACTCTTCTGCAATATTTGTCCAATGTGTAACTCATGGAGCGGGCGACTACAAGGGTCGCCCCTACCACACCTTGAAGAAGATGTATAACATCACGTTGATACCGGGCGACGGCATCGGGCCGGAAATTTCAGAAGCAGTGCGAGGAATCCTGGACGCTGCCGGCCTACCGATTCACTGGGAAGTTCACGAAGCGGGACAGACCGCGCTTGTGAAATATGGCACCGTGCTTCCCGCTGAAGTCCTGGATTCGATCATCCGAAACAAAGTTGCCCTGAAAGGACCGTTGATGACGCCGATTGGTGAAGGCTTCCCCAGCATCAACGTGACGCTGCGCAAAACTCTAAACCTGTACGCAAATACGCGTCCCATCCGGAACATCCCGGGGGTGGTCGCGAGATATAGCGGAGTAGATTTGATTGTGGTGCGCGAGAATACCGAAGATCTGTATTCGGGAATTGAGCACGTTGTTGTGCCGGGCGTGGTGGAGAGTCTGAAGATCATCACGGAAGTCGCCTCTACTCGAATTGCTCGCTATGCTTTTGAGCTTTGCCGGAAGCAAGGGCGAAAGAAGATCACGGCAATCCACAAAGCGAATATCATGAAACTTTCTGATGGTCTGTTTCTGGACAGCATTCGCAAAGTCCGCAGGGAGTATCCGGAAATTGACTACAAGGAAATGATTGTAGATAACGCTTCGATGCAGCTGGTCCTGAATCCTCATCAATTTGATGTACTTCTTACGATCAATCTGTACGGGGACATCATTTCCGATCTGGCGGCCGGTTTGATCGGCGGGCTCGGGCTTGCGCCAAGCGGAAATATCGGGGAACAGGCGGCGCTCTTTGAGGCAGTTCACGGCAGCGCTCCGGACATAGCGGGCAAGAACATTGCGAATCCGACCGCGCTTCTGCTTTCCGCGTTGCTGATGTTGCAACATCTGGGAGAATTGAAAGCGGCGGAACGAATATTTCATGCGTTGACTGTGGTCTTCGAGGAAAAGAAGATTTATACTCCTGACCTTGGAGGTACCGCCACCACTCAGAGTTTTACAAAGTCAATCATTCACGAGTTGTAATATGTATGAAGATTACGAAAAAATCCTGACCAAATTTGCTGATGATCCGGATCAAAGACGGATCGAAGGATACGAACGAAGCGGAGGATATCGCGCCTGGAAGAAAGTGATTCATGAAATGACTCCGGAGCAAGTGACTGAGGAAGTCAAAAAATCCGGGTTGCGCGGCCGGGGCGGCGCCGGATTTCCCACCGGTCAGAAATGGAGCTTCGTTCCTAAAAACACAGGGAAGCCGACGTATCTTTGCTGCAACGCAGATGAAAGCGAGCCCGGAACATTCAAAGACCGGGTCATTATCGAAAAGGATCCGCACCAACTGATTGAGGGCATGGCCATTGCTGCGTATGCGATCCGATGCGAGCAGGCATTTGTTTACATCCGCGGGGAATTCTACTATGGAGCGCAGCTACTGGATATTTGCATCCGGCAGGCAAGAGCGAAGAAGTATCTTGGCGCGAATATCTTTGGAAAGGGCGTGAATCTGAACATTACAGTGTTTCGCGGCGCAGGCGCATACATTTGCGGTGAAGAGACCGGTCTGATGGAATCGCTGGAAGGCAAGAGAGGTCAACCAAGAGTGAAACCGCCATTTCCGGCGGTTGTAGGTCTGTACGGTTGTCCCACCGTAATCAACAACGTGGAGACGCTTTCTAATTTGCCGCATATCTTGAATCGCGGAGCGGACTGGTTTACCCAGATCGGCCCGAAGAACAATTTCGGCCCGAAGCTTTTTTGTATGAGCGGTCATCTCAACAAACCGGGAACTTACGAATATCCGATGGGAATCCCGCTGAGTCAGTTAATTTCGATTGCGGGTGGGGTTCCCGGTGGTCGGGCCATAAAAGGCGTGATTCCAGGCGGCTCCTCGGTTCCCATTCTTCCGCCAAAAGACATCGATACGCCGATGGATTTTGATTCACTCGTAAAGGTGGGAAGTATGCTTGGTTCTGCAGGTGTTGTAGTGATGGATGAAACAACCTGCATGGTGCGAATGGCAATGATTACTGCCCGTTTTTACGAACATGAAAGTTGTGGCCAGTGTACTCAATGCCGCGAAGGCACAGCCTGGTTATACAACATTCTGCACCGGATCGAATACGGGGAAGGTCGCATGCAGGATCTAGACACGCTGCTGAATGCTTGCGAAAACATGAAAGGGCGAACCATTTGCGTGCTGAGCGACGCAGCAGCGATGCCCATTGAAGGTTTTATCAAACACTATCGCGCAGAATTTGAGCAGCATATTACTGGTAAAGTCTGTCCCTTCAACGCCGTTCCCGCCCTCGTCTGAGGATTTCACCACAAAGACACGAAGGCACGAAAAGAAGGAAGAAGATTTCTCGCAAAGACGCAAAGATGTCCTCTTGTGCTTTGCGACATTGTGTCTTTGCGAGAAATCCCTTGCTTCATTCGTGTCTTTGTGCCTTTGTGGTTAATCCTGTTCCAACTCAAGTACGGGCACAGGGACACGCTTTTGATTGCGATCCCAGACAAAAAGTCCAAGCTCCACATCTGCTCTGGTCGGATCCAGCACCACAGCGACATGGTACTTTTCTTTGAAGTAGTTTGTATCGATGAATTGGTCTGCGCCGGAAAGGAAAATCCCGTAGCCCGGGTGAGTATGAAACCAGCCGACAATCTTCCGATCCTTGAATTCTGATTGCATGACGTCGTGGATTTCTTCCTGCGCTTCGTTGGTAAACTCGAAGGAGGCACGGTGTGATATTCCTTTGCTGGCAGGAATGAAGTCCTCGATGACGATGAACAGCCTTCTCGACGATTTGCTCACGCGTCCTACAAGAACGCCGCCCAATTCGTAGTCCAGATCGGAGCCCGCATACTGACGGATCGAATTCAGGACTGTAGTAGTAGCATAAACTACTAATAATCCGGCCGGATAGTCGGGATCGATTTTAGCCGGCAGCTTACCCTTTTGTGGTTTCGTCTTGACCGGTTTGATCCGGATCCGGAGCTCGTCAGGTTCAGCCATGGTTTGGCTCGCTCCCCTTTATTCGGATTACCATTCTAGCAATCCGATCGCGAATCGGACGCGCATCGAGTGGAAAGAGATTGAGGTTGTACTTCGCCCACTCGGCCGCTTTTTTATCGAGGGGTGACTGGAGATTGTACTTCGCATAGCGCGCCATATCGGCCAACTCGGAAACAAATTCCGCCAGAGACCAGC
Organism: uncultured bacterium; assembly: GCA_963843285.1. Taxonomy (GTDB): domain Bacteria; phylum Acidobacteriota; class HRBIN11; order JAKEFK01; family JAKEFK01; genus CAZDDB01. The sequence goes on along the minus strand of CAWJJO010000013.1, from coordinate 380,669 downwards.
TGGGCGCCCACTGACCGCTGTGACAGACCGCTTGCATCTTGATATTCGGATGAAAGATCGGCGTGAGCCATGTCACATCCGGCGGCTGTGATGGGTATTGCGCGCCCAACACCACCTGGCAACGATGCTCCTGAATAATCGCCGGTTTTCCCGTTTCATCGGTACGCATTCCCGCGCAACGAAATGTGATCAGGTAGCGATAGGGCGGATTGCCGGTAACTTCAAAATCAATAATCGAAGATTCGGCATCCAGGCGAAGCATCTCTGTATAGTCATTTTTCATTCGAACTTCTTTTCGGTTCATGGGCTTGTTTGTAGCGGCGGCCATCCGTGGCCGCCCTTATCGGGCGGGCAGGGACGCCCGCCCGCCACTCCAAATCTAATGAAAGGCCAACCCTGCGACAAAGGTAGAAGTCAGCAGGAGCATGTCCCCGTTTTTGGCGCCGTATTCTGCTAGAGATTTGTTCTGCTTCAATTCCTGACTTGTACGTTTGTTGGAAAGTTGATAGGAAATGCGGTTTCCGTCCGGTCCAACCAGTGGAAGACCGAGCTGTTGTACAAGCTGCGGTAACAGGTCGTCCAACTTCGCATTGTCCGGCAATTCGACTTCATATTCCTGATTGGTATCGGCACGAACAACAGTGACCATGATTTGCGGCATAGGTGTTAAATTACCCTAAAATTCATCCTGAAGCCAGAGTGAAATACACGCGTTCGCTTCCCGCCACAGCGCAATAGATATGGTCGCGCGGGAATCCCAGGTCTTGAAAGCTGCGGATCCCCCAGGGTTCTGTTCCTGTAAAAGAATTGCAGACTTCGGGTTTGTAGATCCCACCGCAATCACAGGTCATGGACCCGGTAAATAGCGATTGTGTTCCAGTGAAGGACCCGATCTTGCCGCAGGATATACAACACAACGAAGTGATTAGGTCGCGATCAAAATCCCAGGTGAGGGCGTTCGCATTCCATTCGCTTCGTGCAGTCGATAATACTGCGGTAAGAGGAGCCATCTCCGAAGCGTTCAGGATTTTTCGCTCCGGAAGCGGATCGACTGCAGCATGTAGGCCGCAATCATCGGAGACTTCCAGCTTCATATCAAAGAACACATCACTCAATCCGTACAGGCCCAGTCGCTTCCCGGCGGGAATTTCCAGGCCGTGAAGCAACCGCACTCCGATTTGGGCCTGCAGACCACCAATGATGGAAGCGATTGTCGGCGCAGTCGGCACATGATGCTTCATCTCCGGCTCTGCACTTTTCAGACACGATATCCGTTTCTGAAGCTCGGCGCGATCTACACTGTTGAGCGTGCACTCATAACACGCGGTTGCGGGAGGTTGAAAGACCGAAACGGACCCGTTCAGGGTATCGAGTCCACCATCGATGAACGTCTTCTTCAGCAAGTAGCAGTAACGATTCACATGATAACGAGCTTCGCGATTATCCAGACATCCAAACACAGCATCCATCTGAGAAAGAAAATGAAGTCCGATGTCATAACGGACATCGCTCCTGATCGCCTCTGTGCCGCAATCGGGGTTCAGATCGCGTGCGCGACCTGCCAGTACATCCGCTTTCCATTGCCCCACATCTCCCGCGCGAAACAGCGCGGAACGTGTCAGATTGGAGTGCTCAATCCGATCGAAGTCCACGATCCAAACGCGTCCAATTCCAAGCAGCGCCAGATTCTTTACCACTTCATTTCCCAGCGCGCCTGCGCCCAGGACCAGGACCTTTGCGCGGCTCATCCGCTCCTGCTCCCACCAGCGAATCAGTCTGAGCCTTTGATAACGGTCTTCTTCGGGATTGGTGATCCGGATCGTCATAGCTGTTCTTGAATCTGATCGGTCACCGTGCGAATCTCCGATTCCATCCCGCTGAAAAGATCTTTGAGTTTCGCGATCGCCTCAAGAAGACGTTCTTCTTCAATTTTCCGGGGCGATTGAAACAGGTGGACAGTTTCCTGGAGTTCCATATCAATGTTGTAGAGATAATCGGGGAAAAGAATTCGTAAATTCGGTGACTGTTTATAAAAGCGCTCCAGTAACTGAAATGCCGCGAGTACCATCCCGATCCATTGAAGTCGCACAGACGCATTTTGAATGTTTGTGCTGATCATTCGCATTCCTCTCGTGAGCCCGGCTGAAAAATAGAATGGCAGTGGAGCATCCGCTGGAAAGAGCGGCTGGCGCATCCTGCGGTTTTTCTTTTTTGTGGAGATTTCCGCAGGAGTAATTTCCACTTTTGCGCTCAACGCTTCTAACGCTTGTTTCCATTCTTCCAGCACGGCCGTATCGGTCTTCTGAATCATCATCCATGGAAGCGAATGGAAAGCCTTCTCGAAATCGAAGTCATCCTGACCGGAAAGGCCCTTCAGCGTTTGAGCCAGGTCTGCGGCACGTTCCTGCTGAATATCGATGATTTCGAGCGAGGCGAAATCTTTGATTGACGAAGCGACTACGCCGAGGCATTGCGGGCAGAAATAAAAGAATGAGACATACTGATTCCGGCAATTCGCGCATACATAATGCCGTTTTTCACGTGCACGGATCACCAGTTTCGCACGGGAAGGATTTACCCGGATCGTGATCTTCTTGGAAGGACTCATGAGTTCAAAATCACCTTTGCGGTTTGGCGGAAGACTTCAAGAGCGGCTTCATCAAAAAGACAAAATCGCAGTTCACGAATCGAAGTGTTGCCCGCGCAATAATGTTGTGCTGTTTCCAGCATGATACGCGCACAGCGATCGATGGGATAGCCAAAGATTCCTGTGCTGATTGCAGGGAAGGTGATCGTGCGGATTCCTTTCTCGTCACTCAACCGGAGACAACTGAGGGTTGCCTTGCGCAATTTTTCGTCTTCATCTCCCTCTCCCATCCGCGGACCCACGGCATGAATTACGAACTTCGCTTTGAGACTGCCGCCGGATGTGATTGCTGCATTCCCAACGGGAACACGGCCGATCTTGTCCGATTCGTGCTGGATGATATTTCCGCCTTTGCGCACGATGGCGCCGGCAACGCCGCCGCCGTGCTGCAGATACGAGTTGGCCGCGTTGACAATCGCATCGGTATCCTCTTCTGTGATGTCGCCGCGCTTGAGGATCAAAACCGTATTATGGACTTTGTACTGCATACGCCAAACTTTTGATGACAGCATCTATTTTATTCCGAATTTCAGGTCTTGACGTAGCGGTCTCAAGGGCAAGATCGAGAATCAACGACTCTTTTGGCGCTTGAATGGAAGGATGATCCGGCATTCCTTTTTTGCGGTTTAAGATCACAACATCCGATCGAGTCAGGATTTCGGCGGCGGATTCCTTCCATCGCGAGGCGGCGATGTGGTTCGCAAAAATGTAAAACAGGAGGTCCGGTTTGCACAGCGCCGTGATACTGCTTCCTTCCATCACAACCAGAGCGTCTGAAGGGAGGTGAGTCAATAGATGTTGAAAGGCGTGCGGTAGCTGTGATTTCTTGGAGATCACCCAGATTACTTCAGTAGCGTTTGCTGCGGCCAGTCGTTGCGTATTCTTGCCCGGCATCAGCAGGATTTCCGGATCGCGAACCACCCGAAAATTGTCCGATAGATCGCACACCGTGCAGGGGGCGCCACGCGGGCAGGGCGAAGGCAGATCAGAGGTTGTAGTGAATTTGATCCCATACACCGGAGTGTATTTCGATGCGCAGTAGCGAATGATCTGTTCTGCGAGCAAAGTCTTACCGGCCTTGCTTGTAGCTCCCGCAACCGAAATGAATTTCATGGCTCGAACAGAAATCGGAATTCTGTTCCTGTTTCCGCTCCGTGCAAACTGGAGAGCAATCCGTGAAGAAGGTTTCCGACGATGCGCCGTGCCTGACCGAGACTTAACGGAACTTCCTGATCATTTACAGACAGTTGAATTTCCTCGCCTCGCATCGTGAATTCGATTTTCTCTCCGTCCGGCGCTTTGAGCGAGCGTGCGGTCGCGGCTATGACATTGCCGATGAGCGTAGACATAAAGGAATTTAGTGATAGTTTGCTGCCATCTACGAATACTGAAACGGACATTTTAGTTGGCTCCCGACCGCTTGAGGATTTGTTCCATACCGGAACAATTGCGGCTGTAAAAAATCGCGGTATTGCCCCAGTTATCTTTCGCATTTACATCAGCGCGCGCCTGAATCATGGAATCGACCACGGTATTCTGGCAAGCAATAGCTGCTTCCATCAGCGGCGTCATACCTGTTGGTCTTCGCGCATTCAGATTCGCTCCTGCTTTCACCATCGCAATCACAATATCGCTGTATGGAGATTTGCCTTCGTGCAGACTCAGCAAGGCGAGTTGGAACATCGTCATCGCTTCGTTGTTTGCCATTCTTACATTTGGCGACATGCCGGCTTGTAGGAAGAGCATCACCAGGTCGGTCTCGCCCTTCGCTACAGCAAATTGAAAATGATCAACATCAAATTCGATTCCGCGTGCTTCAAGTGCGGATTTTGCAGCCTGCTGCGATCCTGTTCCCGATGATGGCTCGCTATCCAACCAGGACATCGCTTCCGGCACGGGATCGGTTGTCGGGTTGATGTCCCACATTTGCCTGAACAACTTCCAGCCGCCATCCTGCGCAATCATCTTGATCGTCCCGATCACCGGCGCCACTTTTCCGGACGCATCGGTGATTCCATTCGCTTCCGCATGAACCACGAGAACGGCTTTGCCTTCTTTAACTTTTGAGCTTACGATTTTTGCATCGTGGGTAGACAGGGCATTCAGATCGGACAACATTTCCGCATCGCTGCGATACGATTTCAGTTTTTCTCTCAGCACGTACTTTCGAGCCGTTGCGGCATCGGAACGCGCGATTGCGCTCATCAAGTCGTTAAATGCGGCTACCGGACTGCCGGTTACATCACGGGTACCTGGACTTGTCGCCTCGATTTTAGGAACATGTATCTGCTGTGGCTTTTCATCCGACACGCTTTTCGATGTATCAGATCGACCGGGTCTGAAAGACCTGGAAAAGGTGAGAAAGCCCCAGATTCCCAGGATGAGAATAGCCGCAATTTGGACGACCAGCCGGATTTGTTTCTTCTTCCGATCGGAAACAACCTTCAGCGGGGCTTTGCAGTACAGACATACATCAGTGTCCTGGTACATCGTGTTGCCGCATTGAGTACAGAGCGCGCCTTTCACATTGCTATTGTACAGCGATCCGCATCGGCCACGAATCCTGCTGGTACGGTTTGTAACGCCGGCGTCTGGCCGGCCAAAGCATTGACCATTCTTGAGTTCTGCCGGCGAGACGCCGGCGTTACAAACCGTTTGGCATGTTCTTGTGTTTCAGTTGTAAGAATTTTCGGAGTGAAACGACAAACTGATTCAAAGGAGAGAATAACTATGAGTCCGTCCCGAATATTGATCGTAATCCTTGTGCTTGGCTGTCTTTCGTTGGCAAGTCCGACACTTGCCCAAGAGGAACCTTCGATCCACGGAACAAAAAAAGCTGATCCAGTTTTTCAAGACCGTGGGTTAGCGATTCGAGGCTACGATCCGGTCTCGTACTTCAATCAGGGAAAACCGGTGAAAGGCAAGAAGGATTTCGAGTACCGGTATATGGGAGCCATGTGGCGTTTCCTGGATGCAGAAAACAGGGATGCCTTCACAAAGGATCCGGACAAATATGCGCCACAGTACGGAGGTTACTGTGCGTATGGCATGAGCCATGGGTATGCGGCGCCAATCGATCCGAAAGCGTGGAGCGTCGTGGAGGGTAAGCTTTACTTGAACTACAATCTCGACGTTCGCAAAGAGTGGAATAAGGACATTCCAGGGCTCATTGAAAAAGCAAATGAAAACTGGCCGAAGATTCCGAAAAAATCACCGGAGAAGTAGAGTTCATGCGAGCCCCCTTGGACGGAGTTAGGAAAGTAATCCTGATCATTGCCGATATCAGCGGCTATACCAGATACATGCTTTCGAATGTTCAGGCGCTCGAACACAGCCAGGAAGTGATTAGCGAACTGATCAAAACAATCATCGAGCAAACGGAAATACCTCTGGAGGTTTCAAAACTTGAGGGAGATGCAGTATTTCTCTATGCGGCGAAAGAAGAATCTGTAAACTGGGATGAAGTACGGACTTTGATCCACGAAAAATTGCTATCGTTTTTCGGCGTCTTTCAAGCAAGGATCAGGCAACTTACAAATACAACGTGTGTTTGCGGGGCCTGTACCAACATAGACAAATTAAAGCTCAAGCTTGTTGTTCACAGCGGGGAAGCGTTGTTCTACCACCTCGGGAAATTTCTTGAATTGGCGGGAGTCGATGTGATTATCGTTCATCGATTGCTAAAGAATTCTGTTTGCGCGGACGAATACGTTCTTTTCAGCAATACCGCTCGTCAAGAACTGAGCTTGCCGGATACGTTGAAGTTGAAACTTGGAAAGGAAGCATATGAAGCAATTGGTGAGATTGAAACCTGGATCTATTTGCCCGAACAGGTATCGCTGAGCTATGAGAGAGAGGAGGCGTGACTTCTGCTGTCTTGCCTCCCCCCATTCGAATCATGCACTGAATCCTACTTTACTTTTCGGCCTGAAGACGCTGTTGCACCAACCAGTCGATCATTGCATTTTCAAGTTCGGGTTTGATGCCGATCAACCGTGCTTCTTGAAGTGCGACCGGTAGCGGCGCCTTGTCAATCAAAACACGATAGCCAAACCACAAACCGGCAACGTGGTTCCCAGTGGAGCAATGAATCAGCACTGGCTTTTGCACACTGGCTACCAACCAGCCAAACTGTTCAAATGTTTCTCTTTGGAATCCTGAAGTTTCGAACGGAAAGTGCCAGTAAAGCATCTTGTTTGTGATTACCATGCTTTCTTCGTTTTGCACGCATTCTTTTTCGGGCAAGACATTGATGACTGTCTTCATGCCTGTGTCTGCGGCCAACCGGAAGCCGGTGTCAGTGGGCTGCCCGGCTGTGAAAATGTTGTAACGAGGTTGTTGAAGATTTGGAATCTGGTCCGTGGGCGTTGCAAATGCAACCGTTATCAAGATCAGTATGATAAAAACTGGGATTGAATGTTTCATATTGTATACTCCTGATTGATGCCTGATGCAAAAGACATACCGGGTGACTTCCCGTCGGTAGGAAGAGTCTGAATACTGTCATTTCGTCTGCCTTTATGTCAGTTTGACTGATCTTGGCCCGGTTGTTTCCGCCGATAATGTAAGTTGCCGCCTGGCATGCTCTTTGCGTATTTCAGTCTGCGTAGACAAGAGGTTCGCCATCGTTAGAAAGAATCGACTCGTCATCATCTTTTTTTTCGTCTTGAACGTGAGATTCGTTGTGGGAGCTGTAGAGGCGCCTTCCGGCAATCCTGCGTGGAGCAAAAAGATGCAGGAACTTCGTTCCGTGTTTTCCGAGCTTCTTCCTGATCTCTTCAGCGATGAGCAATACAACTCACCGGAAAACTTCAAACGCATCGAAACCAACGTGAAAAAACTCGCGGACCTAGCTCATGCGATGCCAGGTGCCTCTTCTTCTAAACAGGAAAACGCAACAACTCCGGATGAGGATCCAAGTGTTGTTCTCATTTCGGGGCTCTTTAAAGAACAAGTACTCCGCGCCTACGAGGATCTTCGCTCCGGTCGCAGGCCCTATGCTAGAAAAGTTCTTAAGACAGTTACAAATTTCTGCATCGTGTGTCATACCCGATCAAGCAGCGAAGTTGATATTTCTGCAATCGAGGAGGACGTGCCGAAAAGTCTCAGATCTCCCCTTGAAAGGGCGGAATTTTTCGATGCGACTCGCCAATTCGACCGCGCCCTCGCAGAGTTCGACAAGATTCTGGGAGATCCTTCAGCGGCCAAGGAACGTCCACTGGAATGGGAGCGGGCCCTGCACTACGGTATCGCAACCGCGATTCGTGTAAAACGCGATCCGAATCGCGCGCTGGCCCTGGTCAACCGTGTGATCACATCTCCTACGAGTCCGGTATTCCTAAAAGAAGAAGCACTCCGGTGGCAAGGTTCTTTGCTGGAGTGGATTGCGGAAGGATCACCTAAACCCATGACAGCCGACGGCCTGTTCGCGGAAGCGAAAGATCTAATGGAGCGAGCAAGGAAGATGCAGGAATATCCCGCCGATCGTGGCGCTGACATCCTTTACCTGAGGGCCTCCGCCGCGCTGCATGATTTTCTCAGTCACTATCCCGGCAATGCAAATTCGGGTGAAGCCCTCTTATTGCTCGGGGATTGCTACGAAACGCTGCGGGATATGGAACTCTGGTCGTTGCATGATCTTTATTATGAGGCTTGCGTTCGTCAATTTCCGCATACACATATTGGTCTCGCCTGTTATCGGAGGTATGAGCAATCGACATTCCTGGGATTTACGGGCAGCGCTGGAACTTCTCTACCAACAGATGTACAAAAGCATCTAAATGAACTGAGAAGACTTGCGGAGTCAAACGGGGCAATTCCCTGAAGAGCATTGCTTACCGCTGACTCTGGCAAAGAAACTCTGGTTTTTCTTCCTTCGTGCGCTGGATAAAATCCAGAAGAAGGCCTTCTAATGCTGGGGTCATTCCAATTTGTCGACCTTCCGTCAACGCAACTGAAATGTCTGCTTTCTCCACCAATACCCGGTAGAGAAACCACATGCCGCCAACCCGATTTCCGCTATGGCAATGAATGAAGAACGGGCTGTTTTTCTCATCCTTGAGAATGCAGGCGAACTCGTCCACCTTTTCCAAACTGAAGGTGTTTGGTGTAACCGGTATGTAATGATAGTTCATCCCCAACTTTCGGACTTCCGTTGATTCATCCCTGGCACCTGCCTCCGTCTGCGGACGAAGGTTGATCACGGTTCTTATGCCGCGACGGGCCATCTCTTGCATTCCTCTTACTGTCGGTTGACCTGCCGTATGAACGTTTGGACGGGGTTCTCTTAAATTTGGCAAATCATCACTTTCGAAGGGGACCGCTAAGTGGAAGCTTTTCTCCTGGCGGTTGTCGTTCCCGAGTGAAGGACACTGAGCCAGTGCTATCGCGAAAAGCGTGACCACCATCAGGGAGATGAGAATTCTCAAGAATTGATGAGGCATATTCAATGCTAGTCTCATAACCACCTCGCTTGCGATCCAACTCTACAGACCGCAACCTCCGTGCCAATAGATCTGAATAAGCCATTCCAGGATCTCCACGCGATTCTGGACAAACAACCACTACGATGAATGCGGGCATGTGAAAATCTGGCAGTTTTGTGACTGAATGACACAGCTGAACGGTTTTAGTAGCGCCGGCGTCTCCGCCGGCCAAATCACGGTGAATTCGTCGGGTTACTTTGTAGATTTCTGTTCTATTTGCCGGATTTTGAGGTACAGCAGGACGACAACAACAGTCAGCAGCAGGGTAGAAACTCCCAGCCCTTTCCGGCGGAAATAGTATTCTTTGATTGCGGTGTGCCCGGCTTCTTTGGCTTGCGCAATTACTTTCAAACCGGGGCCAGCTGATTCGGAAACGGGTTCCTGCGCGAAAGTATGAACTTTTACTCTTGCTTCAATTAGAGATTGGTTGACATCCTTCAATGAATACTTTGATTCCACCACATCCATTCCAAGCTGTTCCGCCTGATTCAGAACCTGCTCCGCTTCTGACTGTCCCTTCGTTAAACCCAGCAAGGTTGCTCGCATGCTTCGGATGACAGGAGCGGCTTTATCTTCCGGGTCCTCGGCGTGGCAACTTCCGCAAAGAGAATCCGGATGAAAATCGATCATTGCATCTGTCGGAGCTTTTACAAGATGGTTGGAGTGGCAAACAACGCAGCCCGGTAGGGATTTTTGCTGAAAAACTGCGTGGTGAACGCTCTTATCATACAGTTCTGCATTTGCCTGGTGGCATTGACCGCATACACTGGAAACGCTTTCCACCCCCGGAGGCGCGGCGCCGTGATTCCCGTGGCAGGAGTTGCAAGCAGGAGCGCTCAAATCCGAATTCTTTAGCAAGGCGATACCATGAACGCTATTTACATAGTCGTCAAACTGATTCGTAGGGATCTTATACTCCGCCATATATTTCGCATTGTTATGGCAGTGCGCGCAGGTTGATGGAATTTTCATTGGAGAGACGGGGGAACGGGGATCCTTCACAGCGAAAATCAAGTGATTGGAATGGCAGCTTACGCAGGTTGCTGCTTTTACATCGCCTGTCGCATTGAGTTTTCCATGAACACTGGTCAGATATTTTTCGTACTGGTCGACCGGTAACCCGGGGTTGAATTGCTTCATGTAATCCGCGCTGCTGTGGCATTTCGCGCACGTCTTTGTTGCGTTGCTTGCAGAAACAGGCGAATGCTGGTCTTTGACCGGAAGGATATTGTGTATCCCATGACAAGAGACACACTGGGGACCCTTGCTGTTATTTTTTAATCCAGTGCCGTGAATTCCTTTTTCAAAACCCTCCTGCACATCGCCATGACACGTGCCGCACATGGCCGGGATGTCCGAAGGTTTCGGCTTGCCAAGAAATCCCTTGGCCGGGTTCATTGCCGTTTCCATGTCCTCGGCGGACGGATCTCCTCCATGGCAATCCGCGCAGCTCACTCCATTCTGGAAATGCACATCATTCCTGAATGTGGTAGCTTCCGCGCCCCCCGTATCCGTATGACAGCTCAGACAGGTATCTTTCGTTTCTGCCAGGACTGCGGATGCAAAGCAAACAAGAAGCACTGCAAAAAAGATGTGAAATTTTCCCGTCACTTTACACCCAGAATTGTCATCACGATGATAAAAATAACCGCCAGAATTCCGACATAATTAATCATTTTGTTCCGTAGTCCCTTTGGAGTTCTCCCGTCCCACAAAGGAACAAAAAACCAGAGCAATCCGGCAAGTCCGAAAAGCAGGACACCAACCACTTCGCCATCAAAAAGCCAGATCTTGGCCGGCAGGTACTTCAGTGATTGATACATGAAAAGGAAGTACCATTCCGGTTTGATCCCGGCTGGCGCAGGGGCAAACGGGTCTGCTTTTTGGCCAAGCTCCCATGGATAATAAACGGCAAGAATCGCCAGAACATTCAAGACGATCAGCCAGAGCAGAACATCCTTCAAAACAAAATTCGGGAAGAAAGGTATGAACGACTTTTTTTCTGGAGGATATTCTTCCCAGGACTCCGGTTCGCTGATCCCCTGGACCTGGATCAACAGCAGATGCGCGGTCAGCACAACGGTGAAAATAGCGGGAAAGATCGCAACGTGAAGGCCAAAAAACCGGGTCAGCGTTGTGGTTGTTACATCGCTTCCCGCGCGCAAAAGATGCATGATTGGTTCCCCCACGACAGGAACGACTGCTGTGATTTCTGTTCCGACTTTGGTTGCGAAGTAGGATAAAGTATTCCACGGAAGAAGATAGCCGCTGAATCCAAAGGCGAGGACCAGTCCAAACAGGACAAATCCGCTGTACCACGTAAGCTCACGCGGTTTCCGGAAAGCTTTTGTGAAATAAACGGAAAACATGTGGATAAACACGGAAAGCACCATCAGATTTGCTGACCAGCTATGAATCGAACGGATCAGCCAACCGAACTGGACTTTTGAAATGATGAAATGGACACTCTCGAAAGCGGTTTGGGCGCCTGGCTGATAGTACATCAGGAGAAGAATCCCTGTGACTACCTGGACGATAAACAGGAAAAGACTGACACCGCCGAAGTAATACCAGAAAGATCCGCGGAAGTAGGGAACTTTCTTTTCGGAGGCGAAATGCGTCACCTGGGACAAATCAAAGCGTTCGTGAATCCAATCGGTTAATTTGGATTTCAGTCCAGCCATGATTCGCCTTTAGACCTTGGATACGATGACATCATCCCCCTTCGTTGTGACTTTGAATTCTTGAAGCGGCCGGGGCGGAGGCCCGGAGATGTTCGCTCCGTTCAAGTCATAGATCCCGTTGTGACAGGCGCACCAGACCTTTTGTAAATCATCTCGATACTGAACCGTACATTGCAAATGGGTACAAACCGCAGAGAAGGCTTTCCATTGACCATCGGGTGTCCTTACAAGAATTGCCGGCTGATTTCCAAAACGGAAAACCTTTCCCTGATTCACTTTGAGCTCATTCATCTTTGCGGCCACGACATTCGTCGGAGTGCTCTCGGCTTCCGGTGGGATTTTGAAGTACGCGATGATGGGATAGGCGATGGATAGCGCCCAGGCAAACAAACTCAATTTTAGAAGGCGATCCAGAACAGTTCTTCTGCCTGGTTTTTCCTCTTCGTTCAGCACATTCCCCTCTTTTCAACTTCAGGAGGGCATGCCTCAGCGGCCGCCCTCCGAAAATTTATAACGAGCCCTGCTACTTCTTGGTCTTCAGGGATGCCACCCATTCCACGAGCGTCTTTTGTTCTTCCGGAGTTCCGCTCCATTTGGGCGTATGTTTCTTCCCATTCAGTTCTACTTCTTTGTTCAACCACTTGGTAATCCACTCTGCGTTGCGTTCTGAACCGACGTTGGAAAGATCAGGCGCTTTCGAAGTCGCCAGTTTCTTGGTGATCTTTACTGAATCAACCGAGTGACAGGTATTGCACTTCTTGTCCAGGAATAGTTTTTGACCTGCGGGTACGTCCTCGGCCCTGGCAATCGAGATAAACAATACAAGAAAAGCGAGAGAAATCGCCATTCCTGAAAAGATTCTAATCTTCATTCGTCCTCCTTCTGCACTCAAGTTATTACTGTATCATTCTAGGCAAATGTCTTCGTGAGCCTAATTCGCCTCCGGTTTCCTGTATTGTGCAATTCTCTTGCCATCCGACCAGTTTGGATTTCTGGTCGAGGCGAATTGAACGCAGTCTGCCAAAAAGTCAGTGATTCTGACAGATTTGTCTTTTAATTGCGGACGTGAACGCGGTATTCGTATTCAATAGCTAGATTGCGGCGACGCCGTGATCGGTAATTCCCACTGAAGTACGTCCGAGGATTCGCCTTTCTCAATCCTTTGCAGTTTGCTCAACTTTTGAAGGGTGGGGGGTTGGGAATATGTCGAGACAACCCCTCCCGGCCTCTGCCTTGATAAGGGAGGAGTAGCTAGCCAAACGTACGTTACAGTTCACTAGCTGTAGCTTTGCTTGCATCCTTGCTATCATATTGCTAGCATTGAATGCAGGCATCATGGTATGGCGAAGAGAATACTGATCGACACGAATGTTTATTCTGCTTTCAAAAGGAACGATGCAGGTGTTATCGCTGTCTTAAGAAAAGTGGAATATATCGGAGTGAGCGTCATTGTGCTTGGTGAACTGATTGGAGGTTTTCAATACGGCGGAAGGGCGCGGAAGAATATCGATGAGCTGGAACAATTTCTTGACTCACCGCGAGTCTATGTGATTGATGTCGATGAAGAGACGGCGGGATTTTATGCTGACATTTATAAGATGCTGAGGCAAAAAGGGAAGCCGGTTCCTTCCAACGATATGTGGGTTGCAGCGTCAGCAATGAGACACGGCCTTTCGCTTTTTACGTTGGATGACCATTTCAATCATATCAATGGTCTTTCCCTTCAGTATAGGGAGACAGGAGGGTAAGTTATGTCCGTCTTGACAGTTCGTGGGTTGGATCCCGAGACAACCAAAATTCTCAAGAAAAAGGCAAAAGAGGAAGGTTTGAGCGTAAATGGCCTTGTCCTAAAGGTCATACGGCGATCTCTTGGCACTGAGAAGTGGAGGGGCCAGATCCATGACGATCTCAATCATCTTGCTGGAACGTGGACCGAAAAGGAATTCCGTGAATTTGAGAAGAACACAGCGGCGTTTGAAGTCATCGATGAAAAGCAGTGGCGCTAACTTGCGCGATTCTATTCGTATCTCAGAGCAACGAGGGGATCGACTTTCATAGCCTGTCGCGCAGGAATCCAGCATGCGAGCAGTGCGACCGCGATCAGCAATAAGGGAATGGCGAGATACGTGATGGGATCTGTCGTGCTTACATCGAAGAGCAGGCCCTTCAGCACTCGCGTCAATAGAAGCGAAGCAGTAAGACCGATTGCAACGCCGGCAACAGTCATTTTCATTCCCTGTATCAGCAGCAATCTCAATACATCTGAGGCCTGGGCTCCCAGAGCCATGCGTACACCGATTTCCTGCGTACGCTGTTCTGCCGAATAGCTGATCAATCCATAGATGCCGATTCCGGCAAGCGCCAGCGCAAGCGCAGCGAACGAACCCAGCACAAACAAGTTGAAACGCCGTTGCTGAAGAGAATCGCTTACCAACTGTTCCATGGTTGAAACTTTGGAGAAGGTCTGTGTCCGGTTCACTTCTCGAATTGCTGCTTTCACAGCAGGTAATATCTGAACGGGGTCTGCAGCAGTCCTCACCACAAATGTCATTTGCGGACTCGGGCTTTGTGAGTAGGGAACAAACATCTCCGGTCTTGGCTCGGTGTCGAGCCCGCTGTGCAAAACATCTCCGACTACTCCCACGACTTCCAACTGCACCGGTTGTTCGTAGATTGCCGTCACCTTCTTACCAACAGGATCTTGATTTGGAAAGTAGCGGCGCGCCATGGTTTCATTGATCACGACAACCGGGGTCGTTTTGGGCATATCGAATTTCGTGAAGAAACGACCGCTACGAAGAGGGATGCGCATCACCTTGAGGTAATCTGGTGAGACTTCGCTGTTGTATGCACTCGGTTCTTTTCCAGGTGGCGACGCCGGACTGCCTGAAACGGTAAACGGGACGTCGAACTCAAGGTGAATGAACGGAGGACTTGCCACGACAGCTGCAGCCTTTACCCCGGGTACGGCCCCAATTTTTTCCAATGCGTTGTCGAAGAAACGAACGATCTTTTGTGGATCCTCATAGTTGCGGGCCAGAAAAACTTGAAGCGCAAGAACGCGTTCCTGGGAGAATCCCGGATTTACCAGAAGCAGATTTACAAAACTTCGCACAAGCAGGCCGGCCCCGGTCAATAGAGCTAATGCAAGAGCAACTTCAGCCACCACAAGTGAATTGCGCAGGCCTGGCCGAATCAAACTGGCTGCGGCGCCTCGCACATTCTGATTCCTGTCCGATGGCTTGTGTTGCCGCCAGAACTGTGCGGCAGGAATCAAGCCAAACAGGATTGTCGTGAGCATGCTGATCGCGCATACGAAAAGCAGAACCGGAGTATCCATACTAACGTATTCTAGGCGGAAGATCTGAGTCGAGTTGGTGGAGAGGATCAGTGCGATGCCCCACCGCGCCACCAGCAGTCCGCCTGCGCCTCCAAGAAATGCAAGCATCAAGCTTTCGGTGAGCAGTTGACGGACAATCCGGATCCGTTCCGCGCCGAGCGCCGAGCGAATCGCAAATTCCCGCTGTCTTTGCGCGCCGCGCACGAGCAGGAGGTTAGCAACATTCGCGCACGCGATCAGCAAGACAAACAGGACCGCGCCCAGCAGAATCAACAGCGCTGATCGCGCCTGTCCCGTCAGCAGTTCGGGCAATGACACGACAGTAGCGCCCATCCCGCCGTTCGTGTCCGGATACTGCCGCTCGAGTCTCGCGCTGATTGAGCTCATCTCCTGCTGCGCCTGACCGATCGTGATTCCGGGTTTCAAACGTGCAATCACGTTCCAGTAGGTTGGCCCGCGTATTTCACGGTCATGATCGTTCGTTATGAGCGGCGCCCAGATTTCTCGTTCTAATGGAAACTGAACCTCCCGCGGCATGATCCCAACGACGGTGTAGGGTTGTCTGTTCAGCGTTAACGTTCTTCCAAGCAGCTCAGGGTTGCCACCGAAACGCCGCTGCCACAATCCGTAACTGAGGACAACGACTCGATCATTCCCGGGCTTGTATTCTTCCGGGCTAAATGTTCTTCCGCGTAACGCTTTTGCGCCGAGTGTTTCGAAGAACCCGGATGAGACCAGAGCAGCTGCAAACCTTTCCGGCTCGCCGTTATCCACGATAGCAAAACCAAACGGCTCGATACCAGATATCGTCTCAAAGCTCTGGCTCTGTTCGCGCCAGTCTAGAAAATTTGCCGGGGAAACTTCGTTTCTCGTTACACCGGCTTTCACATTGTTCTGCCAGATCGTGACGATTTGCTCCGGCTGCCGGTAGGGGAGTGGTCGGAGCAAGACGGCATGCACGACACTGAAGATAGCGGTTGTGGCGCCGATGCCGAGAGCAAGGGTCAGAACCGCAACCAGTACAAAGCCGGGACTTTTGCGCAGCTGCCTCAGGCCGTAGCGCAGGTCTTTTAAGAAAGAATCCAATTCGGGAAGTCCGCGACGCTCGCGGTATTTTTGTTTTGTCTGTTCAATTCCACCCAGTTTGATGATCGCGTTTTTGCGGGCTTCGTCCGGAGTCATGCCGGAACGAAGATTGTCTTCGATGTGAAACTCGAGATGACTCTGAATCTCATCGTCGAATTCGCGGTCACGACCTTCTTGATGAAAGAACTCTCCCAATCTCAGCAACCATGCGCGCAGCCGTCTCATTAGGATTGCTCTCCAGGAAAGAGAAAACGGGACACGATGGAGGTTGTCTGTTGCCAGTCGTGCTCTTCTTTTTCAAGTTGCTTTCGGCCGGCACGCGTGAGTTTGTAATACTTTGCTTTGCGATTGTTGTCCGAAACTCCCCACTCGGAAGAGATGTACCCTTCTTGCTCCAGCTTCAACAGCGCCGGATACAGAGTTCCGTAATTTACGGATAGCAGACTGTCGCTGATTTGTTCGATTCTGCGAGCGATCCCGTATCCATGAAGCGGCCCCATCGTTTCCAGTGTCTTGAGAACCATCAGAACCAGCGTGCCCTGCTTGACCTCCGCCTTCTCTTGCATATCCGCTCCTATTGGTTACCAATACAAACATAGCGTTTTTCCTATGGGAATGCAATAGGAACATTCCAGTCTAATCTGATTCGAGTTTCCGCAAAAAGGAAGAGATGGAAGTCCAGACTTCCGGAAAGTTCAGGAGATCGTTGTGTCCGGCTTGCGGAACCTTGAGCCATTGCTGCAAGTTCGGCAGATTTGATGCAATTTGTTCGCCCTGCTGGACCGGAATGAGCGGGTCTTGCTCACCATGGATGAGGAGCGATGGGGAGCGCACTGACTTCGATGCTTTCAGAGAATCGTATTTTTCTGCAGGCATCGCTTTCACCATCCACGATGGAAAATGCAAGAGGGCAACATTCGTGAGGGATGTCCATGCGCTCATTGCGATCAGCCCGTGCACCTTTTTATTTTTTGCTGCCGTTAGAATGGCTACGGACGCACCGAGCGACCATCCACACACCACAATTCGTTGCTCCAGAAATCGTTTGGAAAGGGTGTCTATGGCGCCTTCTGCTGATTTGAGCAGCGATTCTTCCGAAGGTTTTCCTTCGCTGTTTCCGTAACCCGGATAATCGATGACAAGAAACGAAATATTCAGATCCTGGAGCTGTTCCAATAGTCCGGAATGCCGGATTGTTTCGAGATTTTCTCCATTTCCATGAAGATACAAAAGTGCCGTGCGGCTGCTCTCCTTTTCCTGTATCCATCCTGTCACGAGGTTTCCATGTGCGTAAGGAACGGAGACGAGCTTCATGGTTGAAGGAGGAGGCCCCACGCGAATAGCTGGAGCGGGGTAGGTGGTCCTTTGCACAAACCAGTTCATGAAGAAAACGATACCCAGTGGGAATAACAATGCAAGCAAAACATAGTTTTTTTTCATCTTTCGTGACTGAAGTATACTGCACCCATGCGTGAGGCTCGAATTGTTGTTCTGCTCCTATCGCTGTTGTGCACCATCATGGCTGCGGAGTCGCCCAAAGTTGATGTCAAGCGAATCGAACAGCGGATTCTGGCTCTGTCACAATTCGGTAAGAATCCGGAGGGAGGAGTGAGTCGCGTCGCCTTCAGCGATGCGGATATCGCCGGACGGAAGTACATCATGACTTTGATGGAACAAGCGGGCTTAAAAGTTCGCGTAGATGAAGCGGGCAATCTCCTTGGCCGGAGAGAGGGCAGTAACGCGTCTCTTCCTGTCATCATGACCGGCTCTCATATCGATTCCGTGCCGAAAGGAGGAAATTACGACGGCGACGTCGGTGTCATTGGAGCGATCGAATGTGCGGAGATTCTGAAAGAAAACAGGATACTTACGGAACATCCGTTGGAATTCGTGGTGTTTTCTGATGAAGAGGGCGGACTTGTCGGAAGTCGTGCGATGGCGGGTGAATTGACGGTGGATGCCCTGGATATCGTGAGCCACAGCGGCAAGACAATTCGTGATGGAATCCGTGCGATCGGCGGGGATCCGGACCGGGTTTCCAAAATAGAGCGCAAAAAAACTGAGATTCATGCCTTTCTGGAGCTGCATATTGAGCAGGGGGCCGTGCTGGATTCGGAAAAGATTCAGATCGGAATTGTGGAAGGCATTGTCGGAATTAACTGGTGGGATGTGACTATCGAAGGGTTTTCCAATCATGCGGGAACAACTCCGATGGATCGTAGAAAAGACGCTTTGATCGCCGCAGCCCGCCTGATTCTTGCGATCAACGAAGCAGCAATCAGCATCCCCGGTAGGCAGGTCGCCACTGTTGGTAGAATCAAGGCCGAGCCGGGAGCGCCAAACGTGATTCCTGGAAAGGTGGTGCTCAGCCTGGAAATTCGAGATCTCAGCTCATCGAAAATTCAGGAGGTTTACGAAAAAATTCGCGGAAAAGCGGAGATCATCGCAGAAGAAACGGGAACAACGTTCCGCTTTTCCCCGATTGACGCAACCGCAGTTCCCGCTTTGACTGATCCGCGAATTCAGAAAATCATTATGGAGTCGGCAACCGAACTGGGGTTGAGCCACAAGTTCCTTCCCAGCGGCGCAGGGCACGATGCTCAGGACATGGCAAGGATTACGCCAACCGGCATGATCTTTGTCCCCAGTGTTGGCGGTATCAGCCATTCGCCAAAAGAATTTACGCCTCCCGAAGATATTGGTAATGGAGTGCAAGTATTGCTCCGGACGATACTCAAAATAGATCAGCAGGAACTTTAAAGGGGCGACGTTCTTGCGGATGGGATTAGGAAAAATGCCGGAGGTCGGAGTCGAACCGACACGTCCCGTAAAGGACGCCAGATTTTGAGTCTGGTGCGTCTGCCAGTTCCGCCACTCCGGCATTCAGAAAACGACGTCTAATTGTAAGTTGCGTAACGGCATGATGCAAGCGAAGGCATACAATGCGGAGAGCGCAGAAAACGCGGAGAGGAAAAAATAACGGAAACACAGAATGAAAACAGTTGTTTTTCTTTCTGTGAATTCCGTGCTTCCGTGCTAAAATCCCCCTCCGCGATTTCCGCGCTCTTCGCGTTGTATTTTCCGATTGCTCCGCAGTAAGAGTGAGACTGGCGGGCAGGGATGCCCGCGCTCCACTAGCGCCGGCTACTACGAACTTTTTACACGCAGCCAGTGGCACGATAGCGTTAACTTCGTTAAAATAACGCACGTGTTGTCGATTCGTGAGCGGCTGGGCCCGTATGAAATTCAGTCTCCGCTTGGTTCCGGGGGAATGGGCGAAGTGTATCGTGCCAGGGATACGAGGCTCGGGCGCGATGTCGCGCTGAAAGTCCTCCCGTCTGAATTTGCTTCGCACACGGAACGCGTGATGCGTTTTGAACAGGAGGCGCGTGCTGCTTCCGCGCTCAATCATCCTGCGATCATCACCATCTACGATGCCGGTTTTGCCGAGGAAAAAGCATACATTGCCATGGAGTTTGTAGATGGCAAAAACCTGCATGAAATTTTAAACTCTGGGCGCCTTTCTTTAAGAAAGGTGATTGCAATTGCATCCCAATTTGCGGACGGTCTCGCGAAGGCTCATGAAGCCGGAATCGTTCACCGTGATTTGAAACCGCAAAATCTTATGATTACGGGCGACGGTTTTTTGAAAATCCTGGATTTCGGACTCGCAAAACTCACCGATCCCGTGACCCACGATGTGTCTACTCTGCAAACGCAAACCAGCGCAGGGATCGTGCTTGGCACGGCGGGCTATATGTCACCGGAACAAGCAGCAGGTCGAATGGTCGATTTTCGGTCCGACCAATTTTCGTTTGGCTCCATCCTGTGTGAAATGTTGACAGGAAACCAAGTTTTCAAAAAAGAGACGGTACCTGAAACCATGGCAGCTGTGATCCGGGAAGACCCTGATTTCTCGTCTTTGCAAATGTCTGCTCCCGCTCCCGTTCGCTGGATCGTGGAGCGCTGCATGGCGAAAGATCCTCAAGAACGTTATGCCTCAACGCGAGATCTTGCGCGCGATCTGCAAAGGCTGCGCGATCATTTCGCAGAGATCAGTGTGTCGGGTGAAACGGCGCCATCTCAAAGCGTAAAGCCGCGCCGGAGCTTACTGCTGCCGCTGGTCGCGATTGTTGCGCTGATCGCAGGAGGCGCTCTTGCTTACTGGTACGGCAGGAAGCCTCCGGAAAAACTCGTTGTTTTGCGCACTCTCACGTATTCAGGCTCTGATTCCTCTCCTGCAATTTCTCCAAATGGACAACTGGTTGCCTTCCGCTCGGATCGTGACGGCTCACCTCGCATCTGGTTGAAACAAATGCAGGGCGGGAATGAAATTGCGTTGACTCAAGGACCGGACGATTTTCCCCGTTTTTCTCCGGATGGCTCATTCCTTCTGTTCGTTCGCAAGCAAGACACCACCGGATCGCTCTATCGCGTGCCCGTTCTGGGAGGCGACCCTCGAAAGGTAACCGACGATGTGGCAAGCGCCGATTGGTCTGCGGATGGAAAACAGATCGCTTTCATACGATGGAAACCGGGTGAAGGAGGGCCGGACTCCCAATTTCTGATCGTGAATCAAGATGGATCTAATCTTCAAGAAATCACTGTCATCAAAAATCGCCAGCTCAATTCTGTCCGCTGGTCCCCGGATGGTCGTTACCTGGTTGCGACCGTAATCAACCAGGGCAATTACGGGAGTAGAGACGCAATCGCATTGATCGATTTAAAGAACAAAAAGACGCAATGGATTCTTGCTACGTTTTCCCCCACCGCGGCCGTCTGGTCAGGAACGAAAAACCAGATTGCCTATTTTGTTCCGGAAACAGGAGTCGCCCTCTTTCAAATACGCGGAGCAAGCACTTTGTTTCTTCACGATGTGGAGACCGGGAAACGTGAGGAGGTTCTCTGGGCGCCGTCTGCAGGCGAAATTATGGACATTGCGGGCAAAGGGCGCATCATCCTGCACTCTGCATCACTTCGGGAAAATCTTCGTGAAATCAAACTGGGGGATTTACAGAGCACTGCATCTTCCTCATGGCTGACGCGCGGCAACAGCGCGAATCGCCAGCCATCTTATTTCGCCGATGGCAAACGCATTCTGTTTTCCTCCAACATGGGGGGTAATCTTGATCTGTGGGATCTTTCGACGGGATCCCGCGGACTAAGACGAGTCACAGAAGATGTTGCGGAGGATTGGGACCCTGCTTACAGTCCCGATGGGAAGTACATCCTGTGGAGCTCCAACCGGAATGGACATTTCGAAATCTGGATGGCCAATAACGATGGTAGCAGCGCGCGCCAGGTTACCACTGATGGCGTGGATGCCGAAAATCCCTCTATGACTGCGGATGGAAAGTGGATTGTTTACAACTCGTACAATCCTGATTTGGAGATCCGTGGAATCTGGAGAATTCATCCGGATGGGTCCGGAGCGGCGCGAATAGCGTCCGGGCTTACGCAATGGCCGGAAATTTCTCCGGACGGACGTTTTGCGAGTTACGGCTTCTACAAGCAATCATTGAACGACCGGTTCACGTATGAGCGAGTAGTGGAGATAGAAACCGGCACGACTCTGCCTTTTGAAATTGAGGTTAGTAATCGGGATCGCGTTGGTGGAAGGATGCGCTGGATGCCTGACGGAAAGTCGATTGTCTTTGTCGATGAAGATGCGAATGGCAACTGGGGAGTATTTGCGCAAGATTTTCTTTCAGGGCAGGACACTCGTGCCACCCGGCGTCCGATCGCAGGCTTTGATGCAGATCGTAAAATTGATACGTTCGCGATTTCGCCGGATGGTTCGAGAATTGTACTGGCCGAAGTGGAAGTGCTTTCCAGTTTGATCATCGCAGAAGGAATTCCTGGCATTGAACCGTCGCGGTACAATTAACAGGGTGTTATCAGATTTTGAAAATCGGCTACATGCTGAGGGAGATTTTTTCGAAGGCGAGAATCGGATCAAAGAAATTCAAGTGGACGTCGCTCACTTCCGGGCGAACGAAGCAGTAGTTCTGCTCATGGAAGAGAGGAACAACATAGTGCCGTTTCTGGATGATGTCTTCGACCTGTCTGTACAAAGATTGCCTGGCCGCAAAGTCTGTCTCCGTCCGGGCTCTTTCCAGGAGACGCTCCGTGTCCTGGACGCCGCAAAGATGCCCGATAATGCCTGTTGTCGAATGAAGCATACCGTACAGGAAGCTATCCGGGTCGGGATAATCGGCAATCCAGTTGGATAGTTGAAAATCGCATTCGGGCCTTTGCATATCCTCGATCTTTCCTTCCAGTACACGGATTATGAATCCTTTTTCGTGCAATATTTCCAGAAGCTCCTTCCTAAACGATTCATACTTGCTCCAAAAAACGCTGTGCAGGGCTGCAGTCAACTCCACCGGCTCAAATGTCTTTTTCGCTGACGGACCGGAAAATGTTCTTTGAGGCTGCTCGTAGCCCAGCAGGGAAGGAGGAGTCAGACTGCGAGCGGGAAAGACAAAACGCCCCAGTTTCCTTCGAACCAGCGCATCCCAGTCCACGGACTGAACGAATCTTTGCCGAAGACCTTCGTCCGCCATTGGTCCCTTCCGCACGTTCATTGCCAGATATTGCGTGGAAAGACTTGGCGTCTCCTGGTATTTCGAAGCGAATTCGGCTTCATGGAGCAAAGTTTCAGCATCCGACGGCACCAGATTCCAGGCAACGTGGAAGCGGCCGCTTCGGAATCCTTCCAGCGTCTGCGCTGGAGAACATCGGAGTGTGAATTCCATTCCGTCTGTTCGGGGGAGTCCAGGAATCCAGTAAGAAGGATTCGCTTCCACTTTCAACCCGCTTTCCGGCTCGAAATCGATCACACGAAAAGGTCCGGTTCCGATGCATCCGGATCGCCAGTTTCCAAAAACTGCGCCTGTTCCTTCCGGCAGGATTGCCATTGGTGTGTAGGCCAAAATGGCCGGGAAAAATGACAACGGTTTGTCTAAATCCACAACAAATTCCAGCGCGGAAAGTATGCGGAATCCTTCTAATTCTGTAGTTTCTCCTTGGATGAGGCGGCCGGCGCCCCGGATCGGTGAGAGGAGCCAGGAATTCTGGCTATCTTTCATTTGCAGCAATCGTTCAAAGGAGAAGCGGACATCCCGGGCTGTGAGGCGGCGTCCGTCATGAAATTTCACTCCGTCCCTCAGATGGAAGCGAAATCTTCTACCTCCTTCCTCTGCCTGAAACGAAGAAGCAAGCCACGGCGCAATCCGGGCTCCATCGGCGGCCCGTGTCAATGTTTCGAAGATCGCCGGAAACACAGTAGCCTGTGCGCCAGTAATGGTTAAAGAAGGATCCAGACTGCGGATTTCCCCCCAGATCGGCACCCGGAAAATTCCCTGCACGGTTTTGTCCGCGCGAGTCAAAGCAGCTCCCTCCGCTTTTGCCAGGGAGGCGTAATTCACGAAAGGTGGAGTGTTGGAGAGCGCGAGCCGCTGTACGGAGGAGGCGGCCACACGATAATCGATATCATGAAAAAGAGGATGCAGAATTCCCTGGCTCATCAGAGAATTTTCGATTTCCCGGTAGAGGCGTTCCCGGATTTCCGGTTGCCTTTCCATACGGGCCTTCTCCATTTTTACGTCTAATTCATTAGAAGAATAGTATTTCCGCAATTCTCCTATTTGCGAATGAAAGAGACTGTAGGTAAACGTATCAGGATCGTCATAGTCTCCGATCCATCTGCCGATCAGCAGGTCGATTCCTTCGTTGTTGATCCACGTGTCGTTGAACGTGGCCTGATCCGGTGTCTGGATGGTAATTTCCACTCCAATTTCGGACCAGAGTTTGAACAAGGCTCGAGTCAGAGCGCCGTATCGGTCTTGCAGCACCGGCTGAACGGAGGCGCGCATTCGAATCGGGAGAGAGAGTCCTGCAGAATGAATGAGTTCTTTTGCCTTGTCCAGTGACATGGAAACGCCTCGTTTCCCCGGATCGTGTCCCAGAATTCCAGGCGGCAGCAAGCCTTGTGCAGGTTGGGCGAGCCGTCCTACCGTGCTGGGGACAAGATCGTGCATTCGTGCTACTCCCGCCATCGCCTCCCGAAGCGCGGGAACCTGTCCCAGCGCGGAGGAATTGTTGAACAGCACAAAGTACACGTTCTTTTGAGGCGTTTCGGCGAGACCTGCCTGCAACCTGCTTTCTCGAAGAATTTCTTCCAGGTCTTCGGGCAACAGGTCACGAACCAGATCAAATCTCCCGGCCCGAAATCCATCAGCGATTTCTGCAGAATTCAGCTTTGCGTGAAAATGGACTGAATCCACCAGTGGACTGATTCCCTTCCAGTATTCCGGATCCCGTTCCAGAACGATGTTTTCGGGACGGAACGAAGTCAGCCGGAACGGTCCCGTTCCTACAAACTCATCCGAACGGGAGCCTGGAACAGCAATCGCTGTCCGAAGATCGGTCAGCAGAGCAGGATAGATGGAGATCTTCTCGCTCAATTGAAATTCGACGATGTTTTCCGACAGCGCCACGACGCCGGATACGTGAGTTGCTGTTCCGCTCAGAAATTCTGTTGCGCCGCGAATGGGAGCAAAAGCCGGCGGTGTGGCGCGGGTGGCGCGCCGGATTCCGTGCTCGAACGACGCTTTGACTTCCTGCGCCGTCAAGCGCCTTCCATCGTGCAACCGGATATCTTTCCGCAAAACAAACAGGAACATGGCGCCTTCGTTTAGTGTCTCCCAGCGTTCGCAGAGATGCGGAACCAGATTCCCCTGAGCATCCGTTGTCACCAGCGTTTCAAAAACGTTGGCGAGCACTTCCGCTTCTTCGTTGGTAAATACATTGGCAGGGTGCTGCACTTCGCACGGGCTTGCAAGCGCAACGGATAAGACTCCGCCGGAAACAAACGGCTGAGCAACATCCTCTTTTGGCGGTTTCATCCGTTCGGCTTCTTCCAGGTATTCCTGCGCCTTCTTATATTCCCCGCGCAAATTTGCTACGGTTGCAGCCAGCGATAATAGCTTGGGTAGACTCGTTGTGTCGCCGATTTTGCGAGCCAATTGCAGGCCCCGATCCACCCATCGCCGTGTGTCGTCTACTTTCAGTCCGTGCCAGGCGATGTCTGCGGCAATCACGATGCACTCCAGAGCGCCGGCACTTTGCTTTTCCTCTTCATAGATACGCACGGCTTCATCGAGTTCCTTTAGCGCAGCCGCCGTATTCCCGGTCATCCGGTGCGCGGAAGCCAGCAACACTTTCGCTTCCGCTTTCGCAATCGGATTGCCGGCATCATCCTCCAGAAAATCAACGACGGTCTGCGTCACTCGAATGCAATCTTCCGGGCTGAAGGCGCCTAACGATTTTCTTGCCAACAAAAAGCCATATTCACTGACTTTTTCCGGAACATCCGCCTGTACATAATGCTCGAACAATTGCGGATAGACCCGCTCCAATCGGCCCTGGTTGCGCTTTTCCAGTTCTTCCGCATGCTTCCTGTGCAGACTCCGTCTCTTGCGCCTCGGTAAGGAGGCGTATAAGACATCGCGCAGAACCCCGCTGGAAAACGAAAGGCGATCAGACCGGGACTGCCGGTCTTCTTCGATAAAACCAGCGCGCGCCAGTTGCTCCACCGCCCCTTCGAGATCTTCCTGATCGACCGCCAGTGTTTCCAGATGCGCGAACTCAAACGTGCGTCCCAGAACCGATGTTAGAGACAGCAATTCCCGCAAGTTTTCCGGTAACCGCTCGATGCGTTCTTCTACGGCTTGCTGGATCGTTGCAGGCAACTCATCCAGGGAAAGCGCCGTATC
The DNA here is from genome assembly GCA_963843285.1 of uncultured bacterium. GTDB lineage: Bacteria > Acidobacteriota > HRBIN11 > JAKEFK01 > JAKEFK01 > CAZDDB01. Next base: position 354,648 of record CAWJJO010000013.1, on the reverse strand, counting down.
GCTGGAAAGATGAAACCCGCCCGTGTCATCGCGGACAATCGCGCCGGAATCCATTAATGATCTTACTAATTCTGTAGTAAAGTACGGATTTCCTTCTGTTGCCTCAAAGAATTTTTTTGCAAGGAATTCTTCCAGGTCCTGACCGCCGATCAGTTTTTCCAGGAAAAGACGGTGATCGGAAGCAGACATCGGACCCAGCAGGATCTGCGCAAACCGCCGGTCGCCTTTAAAGCTGCCCAGCAATCTGGAAAGCCGGTGCTTCTTGTCGATCTCCGTGCTGCGATACGTTCCGACAATGAGCGTAGGGGTAGGTCCGAGTCTCCGAACCATATAATCGAGCGCTTCCAACGATACATCGGCAGCGTGAAGATCTTCCATCAGCAACACCATCGGCTGTCCGCCCGCCATTCGCGTAAGCGTGCGCGCCAATAGCTCAAAAATGTACGTGCGATCCTCAAATTTTTTCGCTCTGCCTTCGGTGGTTTTTTCGGATTCGCCGGAACGACCTCCAAGTTCTTTGATTTCTGCCAACACAGGGAAAAGAGAGACTAGATCGGCAGCCAGATCGGAAAAATCAACAGGGGTAGCCGTAAGACTGCGAGAGCGGAAATACTCCTGAATGGCTTCACAGTAACCCTGGTAAGGAAGGGAATGTTCGATCTCGATAAAACGGCCGTGAAGAACCAGGATGTTGCGTACCTTCGCAAGACCCTCCAATTCCTCCAGCAAACGACTTTTCCCGATTCCTGCTTCACCACCGACCAGCACCAACTGGCACTCTCCGGCAATCGCCGCATGGAGGCGACGCTGTAGTTCGGCAAATTCTTTGTCCCGTCCAACGAACGGCCGCACGTTGCGGCGTGGGGCCTGGAGCCCGAGATGTGACGCTGTCGGCAACATGCTCTCATGGCGTCCGCTGCCCTGAAGCTTGGCGCGGTAGGAAGACAGCGCTTCTACGATCTCCTTGCCGCTGGGGCGTTTGGCCGGCTCTTTCTCCAGACAACGCAAGATGATCTCCTCGACTTCTTCGTCCACCTCGGTTTGCACAGATTTCAACGGCAGAGGAAGCTCATGGGAGATGCGATACACGAGAGCCTGAACTTCACCTGCAAACGGGGTCTGCCCAACAAGACATTCGTATAGTACGGTGCCAAAGGAATAAATGTCAGATCGGGCATCCACCTCTCTTCCCGTGACTTGCTCCGGACTCATGTACGCCACAGTTCCCACAATTGTAGCTGTCTTGGTGATTCGATCTTGCGTTGAAGCCATCGCCAGGCCGAAATCCATGACTCGCACACGGACTCCTTCCCCTTCCTTCGTAGTCACCATAATGTTTTCCGGCTTGATGTCCCGGTGCACAATTCCGCGGGAATGGCTGTACTCCAGCGCCTCGGCAACTTGAATGGCCAGATCCACCAGTTGGCCCAGGCGAATGGATTGATTGCGCAACAACGCGCGCAGATTGGTGCCTTCCACAAGAGGCATGACAAAAAACAGGGCGCCTTCATGTTCTCCGCTGTCATGAACGGACACGATCGCGGGATGGTCCATCTTGGCAACGACGCGGGCTTCCCGCCGGAAGCGTTCTGCAGTTTCCGGACTAACCATATCAGGCGTAATCACTTTAATGGCAACTTCACGCTCCAGCACCGGATCGTTGGCCAGATACACTACGCCCATTCCACCGCGCCCAAGTTCGCGGAGAATCTCATAACGATTTGCGAGTTTTGTTCCAATCATGGTGTCGAGTGAAACGGAGATTTTATCATGGATGGAGAGGGGATGTTCGGAATTTCGAGATCAGACGTGATCTTGAATGCAGGCTGGAAGCCTGCGGCCCATAATGCAGGCGGGGCGCCTGTGCTCCATAGCCTGTGGTCCCTATGCTTTGCGGAGGACTCTTCCCGGACGCGCGCCGTTGTGCTTGCCCTTCTCAATCACGAATGCTCCGTTCACAAGAACATAACTGATGCCGTCAGGGTAACGTTGCGGATTCTCGAATGTTGCTTCGTCTTTTACAGTATTCGAATCAAAGACTACCAGATCGGCTTTTTTCCCTTTTGCGATACGGCCGCGGTCGGGAATTCCCATCTGATCGGCCGGCATGCTGGTCATCTTTTTGATTGCGGTTGGAAGATCAAAGATTTTGCGCTCGCGCCAGTATTGTGCAAGTACGCGCGGATACGCTCCATAAGACCGGGGATGCGGTCTGGACTGCGTGGCTTTTCCCGTGGGCGCCATTGCGTACCCATCCGATCCGATCATGACGAGCGGATGCGACATTACCATCTCGACATTTTCCGGACTCATCGCATGACCGATGTAGGAAGCATCTCCCTCTTCTTCCTCCAGCAGCCGGAGAAGCGCATCCGCAGGTTCCATCTTCCAGATCGAGGCGATCTCCGCGACATTCTTGCCGACAAGCGGTCTGTTCTTTTCTGTTGATAAGCTGCTGATCACGATCAAATCGTAGTCTCCAGGTTCCAGGTTCCGAATGTAGTTCTCCGCTTCTTTCCGGATTTGGGCGCGCAACTTGGAATCGCGCAACTTCTTGACCATCTCTGCATTTCCACCCTCACGCGCCCACGGCTGCAAGAAAAGATCCAGCCCAGTGGAATATGCGGTATACGGATAAATATCCGCAAACACTTCGATCCCATCCCGCCTTGCCGATTCGATCAGCTCAATCGAAGCATGCTGCCTGTGCCAGTTATTCTTGCCGCATACTTTGAGATGTGAGACTTCGACGCGGACTCCTGCGCGGCGACCGATATCAATGGCCTCCAGGACGGCTTCCAGTGTACGATCCACTTCATTTCGCGTGTGCGAGGCATACAGTCCGCCGTAACGGGACGCGATGCGGGCCATCTCCACGATTTCATCTGTCGGCGTGTACGTCCCCGGCGTGTACTCTAATCCCGTAGAAATCCCAAATGCCCCCTGGTCCATCCCTTCATCCGTGGCTCGAAGGATCTGTTTCAGCTCGTCGGCTGTCACATTGCGATCGACAAGTCCGATCGTGTTTTCACGTATCGTACCCTGGCCAAGCAAGAGACCCTGGTTGATCGAGATGCGTGTTTGCTCTAGTGCGGCAAAGTAAGATGCGACATCCGTCCATTTTGCGCTAATTCCTTCTTCCTTACGCCATTTATCGAACGCCTGCTCTGCGTTCGCACCCGCAACCGGCGCAGCGGAACCGCCGCAATTGCCGGTCAATTCTGTGGTAACTCCTTGATATACACGACTCTCGGAATTTGGGTACACCAGAATGCTGCCGTCCGAATGCGAATGAATGTCTACAAATCCTGGACAAATCTGGAATCCTGAGATGTCCACCGATTGCTTGCCCTGGTCGGCAGAAATCGATCCGATTGCCGCGATCGTGTCGCCACGGATTCCCAGATCCGCCTGATATGCGGGACCGCCCGTTCCGTCAAGAATCGTTCCGCCTCTGAGCACAATGTCAAATGAAGGCGCGGCTTCGATCCACCTAGCAGGGAGCGTGAGTGCGACGGCTATTGTTGATGTATTCTTGAGAAAATCACGACGGCTTGTTTTTTTCTTCATAAAGTGGATTATATTCCAGAAAGGTGGACTTGAATCGCTCAAGCGGGTTGCAGTAAAGTTTTAACGAAAGAGTTCAGTTGGAGGAGAAAAACGTGAGACGACTTTTGCCATTTCTTGTGCTTCTGTTTTCTGGTCTAGGTATTGCGTTGTATGCCGCTGACACGAAACCGGCCGATTGGCATGTAAATGCCACGGCGATTGAAGCGTGTAGCTGTCCGATGTTCTGCCAATGCTATTTCAATACCAAGCCTGCCGGTCACCACGAGGAAGGTGGCAAGCATTTTTGCAAGGCGACCCTTGCTTACAAGGTCAACAAAGGTCATTGGGGCGCGGTCAATCTGGATGGCGCCAAGTTCTGGATCGCCAACGATCTGGGTGGCGATTTCACAACCGGAGTGTTTGACTGGTACGTGCTGTATTTTGATAAGTCGCTGAGCAAGGAACAGCGGACTGCGATTGAAGCTTTTTATGCAAAGTTGTTCCCGGTCAAATGGAAATCGGCAAAGACCGCGGAGGGTGTGATCGATAAGTGGGAAATCACAGACACCGCGGCCCACGCCACTTTGGACGGCGGGAAAACGGGTGAAATCAAGCTGATTCGCCCGGCCACGGCCCTGGCAGCGGGACCGGTCGTAATCAAGAACCTGAAATACTGGGGCGCCGCTCGCAACGACGGTTTTGTCTTGATGCCAAACGAAGTCGAGGCATTTCGGGTAGGACCAAACGCTTTCGAATACAAGGGTACCAACGGGTTCCTCATTACGGTCGACATGAGTTCGAAGGATTTTGAGGGGAAACCTGCGGCGGGTGGACACTAGAAACCCCCCCTCTTGATTTCTGTTTTTGATTAGGCTAGGATAGCCTTACCTCAAAAAATCATCTCCAGTGAGGCAAGTCTACACCCGGACTTGCCTTTTTTTTATCTATGCAGATTGAAGGGGAAGTGAAGTGTCCATTCAGGAGAAGGGCGTATCTAGCCGTAAGGTTTTTCTTTCACGGAGTTTTCTGCTTAGCTTTTCTTCCTTCTTTTTCCTATGGATCAGTTTTGATGTCTTTATTCTTTTCCCGCTGTATATTCTCCGAAATGGCGGAGATTCGGTTGATGTAGGGATTCAGACTGCAATTTTCTTTTTCCCCGCTGTTGTCATCCGTCCTGTGGCAGGATGGATGACAGATCGAATCGGACGCGTGAAGGTGGTCTGGTTCGGCTCCACGCTGATGCTCGTCACATCTTTTCTTTTCTTGCTCTTTCATGGGACCTATCAGCAGATTCGATGGGTTCTCGGGATAGTGCTTTTCTTGCGCGGCCTGGGATTTTCATCGTTCTTTACGGCATTTTTTACGTATGTTGCCGACCTTTCTTCTCCTTCAAATCGAGCGAGAGTAATCGGTATGTTCGGCGTTTCGGGCCTTGTCGCGCATGGAATCGCGCCAAAACTGGGTGAGATCGTGCTGAATCGATACGGTTTTGATGGATTGTTTGTATTCTCCGGACTGTTAGCCCTTTTCAGTCTTTGCATCTCCATATTCATGAAGGACAGTCACGTGCCCACGATTTCAGAAGAGAACGGGATGGAGATATTCCGGAATGTCGCGATGGCACGCGTGAACTGGATTATTCTTCCTGGCGCCTTCGCCTTTGGATACGCGGAGTCGAGCCTGGATACATTTGGCGCTGCATATTTCGACGCTTTGCAGAAGGGAAGTGTTGGTTATTATTTCCTGCTTTATGGTTTGACCGCTGGTGTAATCCGTATTTTCCTGGGTGGACTGGCGGACCGTCATTCGCGCTGGAAACTGGTTGTAATCTTTTTCGCGCTATTTGCAGCGGGAGTCTTTCTCATGATTGTGGAACCGGTGGAACACTTCTACATTTTGTCTGCCATTGTCGCCGGGGGCTCGCATGGGATTCTGTTTCCCTCAATGACGGCTATGGCACTGGATGCCCATCCCGCGCGATTTCGAGGTACCGTTACCAGCGTATTTACCGCTGTTCTGGAATTCGGTTTTGCAGGCGGCTCCTTCATCCTCGGTATCGTCGTGTCGGCCTGGGGATATCGGACCATGTTTGTGTCGGCATCCATGGTTGCGCTTCTGTTCGCCATCTATGTTGCCGTCTTGAACCGGCGTTTGACAGAAAATCGGCAAAGCGGGATAATTGAGACTTCCCAAATTAACAATTAGGTCTTTTGAGGGTGATTCTTAAATAAGGAGAACACCATGGATACCAGTTTTGCTTTGCGATCTCCAGTCGGGAATTTTGACGTAACCCCTGATTTGGAAACGATGATGGTTTATGTCGAAAAGCATCGCAATCCTTTTGTTCCTCACGTGAAAGCTGCTGAAATTCCGTCCTGGTGCTTTGAGCCGGAAACGATCTGGTTCTATTTTGGCGCACCGGAGACAGAGGATAAGGTGGCCGCAGGCCAGAGAATCAAGTCCAGAATTCTAGAAGATCTGAGCAAGATCTAGTTCTGCTTGGACCGTACGATGTTGTATACGGCGCGGCCGTTTGCGACCAGTTTGCGCTTCTGACGTACTGAAATCTGCACCACTGCAACCCGATTTCCAACGCCGATGACTTCTGCGTCTGCCTGCAAATCGGCGGGTGTTGCCGGCAGCAAATAGTCCACAAGTAGATCGACAGTAGAAAGCCTGTCGCCGTGATTCAACAGCGTCCATGCTGCGGCCCCACCGGCAGTGTCCATCAGTGTGCTTAGAACTCCTCCGTGGATCGCCGGACGATCCGGGTCTCCGATGAATTCTTTCCGGAACGGTAAAATCAATCTGACTTTTCCGCGGCTGACTCTTGTAAGTTTGATTCCCAGGAACCGATTGAACGGGATGATTTCTTCGCAAATCTTCTTGAATTTCAGGTGCAGGGTGTCGCTCATGCAGCCTTGAATTCTACATCAGCTTGATATAATCACGGTATTGATGTGATGTAGGGGCGACCCTTGTGGTCGCCCGCTCGGTGCGGGCGGGGACAAGCCCCGCCCCTACAAGCAAAAAGTAAATGCCTGACGAAAAATCCGCGGAACAAAGGCTGTCTCTTGCCGCCGGCGTATTGTTCTTTGTTGGCGGCTTCAACATTTTGCTTGGCTTTCTTGGCGCCGTAGGAATCTCATTTGTCAAACAAATGGGAATCGGCGGCGGAAACATAATCGCCGGGATGATTTATCTCGTGCTTGCTTTCTTTGTAAAGCAGCAATCGATCGTTGCGCTGGGAATCGCTGTGGCTTTGTTTGCGATCGATGGAATCGCAACAACAGTACTCATGGCAAAAAGCAGCGGTACACCTTCGGTTGGGGGACTGATCTTCCGCGTTTTATTGCTATGGCCGATGATTCAAGGATTTCGAGCAATTCGGGAGTTGAAGGAGTCCGGCACACCGGAAGTCAAATCGTGGCCTGCATCTCCGCAAATTTCGTCGCAACCATCGCCGCCAATTTCCGGAACACAATCTGCAGGCGCTGCAACACCTTTCAGTTTTGTCGGGCCGGTGTCGGGGCGGGTTACCCAAAAGCCGATGGAATTGAGTGCTCCTTCATTCGTCCAACCGCATACGGTTCTGTCCAGCGGCATGCTCAGTCCGGCCGAAATCCGGGCAAGACCCGTAACTTCAGAATTTATTGCTGCGGCGATGCGGTTTCTGGCATATCGCTGTGAAATTGGAGATATGGGTATTCGCGCGATCTATTCCAGTGGAAAACAGCAAGAGTTCCAGTGGAAGGATTTTAGGGCTCTCGTAGTCAAGCTGCTACCTGCCACCGTTCCATTTGAAGGGAAGCTGTTGTTGGACCTGGTTTACTCACCGGTTGCAGGAAAGCCGCCCGTTCCGCTTCGATTGTTTTCGACAACGTTTGCAAACTACGCATTTCTTCCGCAGGGAGCATCACCATCTTCACACGAGAATATTCGGCGTTTGGCTCGTTTTGTCATCGCAAAGAACAGAGACATTGTGGTCGATCCCGGCACCAACGAGTTTGTCTATATGCAGAAGGTCCCCCCGCGGTTTGCAAACATCGCGCAGTTCGCCGAATACGAATCCCGGTATAGCTAGGAATTCACCACGGAGGATACGGAGAACACTGAGTTGGGATAGGAATTAACCACAAAGGCATGAAGGCACAAAGAATCGCGAAAGCAGGATTAGAAATAACCTTCGTGCCGCTTTGTGTCTTTGTGCCTTTGTGGTTAATCCGATCCTACTGGAGGGGGATTTTGATCCGGTGATTGACCGGCAGGCGATCCGGATCGACGTCCGGATTCAACGACATGATAGCGCGTTCTGAGGGGACACGGAATTTTCGCTCCAAACTTGCAAGTGTGTCTCCCGCTTGTATTGTGTAATATACAAAATCCCGCCCTTGCAGCGGAGTATGGTCATAGATTGCTCGGGCAATGGGCATCGATTCCGGATCATGTTTGCGCGCATCAAAAGATGCAGCAACCAGAAAGAATAAAAACAATCCAAGCAACCACCGGAGAAACTTCATGGCGCGCTCTCGCAAAGGAGGATCGTTTGTCCCACTTTCAGCGGCGCCGTCTTGTATAAGCCGGGATTTCTACGAAGCAAAGACTCCACGCTCAGTTTTTGAGCCGCTGCGATCGATTCCAATGTGTCTCCCCGGGTAACCACATAATCACAATTCTGCGGCGCCGGGATCTCCGGTGGGGGCACATGTCGTGCTTTCGGCGTTGTTGATACCGCGCTCCGTTTAGGTGTAGGAGCATTTCCCAGAAGGAATAAGCCGGAGGCTACCAGCAAACCAAATACAAATGCGGCGGCTACCAGCACCCAGGGGCGTCGCATTGCCATACGGTTTTTTGATAGATACACGCCGGAAAAACTTCGTGCGCCGGACGTCTCCAGCTTCTGATGGATGGATTGAATGTTCTGCGTAATTTGATGCAGCGTATCTTCCATTGCGCGCAGCCGGCTCTGTTCCCTTTGCAAATGCTCGATCTCATTTCGAACCACGGCGATCTCTTTCTCCGCTTGAAACGGCGTTGATACTTCCATAGGGAACATCAGGAAAGTGACGTCATCTTTGATGCGGTCCTGGGCAAAGATACTTTCGAGCTGTTTGCGGACTTCAGCAGGCGTCATCTTTAAGATGGAAATTAGACGGTCCGGAGAAAGCAGATCTTCCATGCCGTCTGTATTCATCAATAATCTGTCTCCGGGTAGAATCCGGAGAGAGGCGATGCGCGAGGCTTCGAGAAATTCCTCGCCATCCCCCACAAAACGGAGTGAGCGCGTTCGCTGCCGCTCGCTCAGCTTGCTGGTTTCCAGAATTACGAGAGAGCCGTCCCAGATTTCACTATCATTCAGCCGGTACAACTTGCCGTCGCGAAATATCTGCAAAACAGAATCGCCAACCGAGCAGTAGAGCAGCTGATCCCCGATCTTTCGCGCAATACAAAGTGTGCCCTGATACGCGGAGCCGTCCGTCCGGCTTCTCTTTCGCAACGAGGCATGAAGACGGTTGATTCCATCAGCGAGTTCGATCCGGGCAAGATCGGCTGCCGCGTTGGAGTTCACACGGGAGAATTCCTTCCAGAATTCCTGAATCAGCTCCGGTGTATGAACGGATGCCGCAGACGGCGCATCCGTTATGTATACAAGAAAGTCGGAATCACCAAACGGAAAGAAACCATAACCATCCCAGCTTCCCTTGACGGGATCCAGCGCGCGATAAAAAGTGAAGGGCTGATTCATGATTGGACTCGTTTCCAGAAACTCTCTATTTCTTCCGGCATCAGCGCAAAATGACTCTGCAATTGGGTAAAAGTAAATCGCTCGGATGGATCATAACCCAACATCTCACCAAGGGGTGAACCATTCTGCAAACGCTTCAGGTCCTCCGCCAGCTGATTTGTATACTCGCCGGAGCCATTCCCAAGATACTTCAGCGCATACGGCAGGCCGGCGTTCTTGTCCGCCATTTGATAAAACAGGAGCCCGATCAAATAAATCTGAAATTTTTCCACATCTCGAAAATCACGCACAGATTCCTCGGGTGTTCGGTATTCGATTTTTTTCCGGTCTGCAAGCAGCTCTGCAGGTTGTTTCTTGAAACGAGCTGTTTGAACGTAACCGGAAAAATCAATTAAGAACAACATCCCTTGTTTCCGATCGAGTTTGACATGATCGGGAGTCAGATCGAGACAGACGTAGCCGGAATCCCACACCCGTTTCAAGTAGTGAAACAGCAGGCGAAGCACCACCGGATCCTGCCCGTTCGATGAAGGCGGAAGGGAAGTGTATTCAGGAAGCAAAATCATGCGATCTTCAGGAAACGTCCGGATTTCGCGGGGAATCAACCCGGCGCTTTTGAGTGTTTCGATCGTTTGTATTTCTTCCGCCGCCAGTTGGCCGTCCGGACTCTTCAGATAAAAACGCTTTTCACCTCTTTCCGCCAGATAAAGACAACCTTCCGCACCGCTGCCGATGGAACGGACGAGCTGAAGACTGTTTGCTGCAGCGAACGATTTCATTTTTTCCTCGATCAGCTCATCGGCAGAAAAAATCTGGCCGCGGGTAGGTGTTCCGGTGCTCACCTGAAATTGCAGTTGCGAGTCCGGGGAACCTGAAATCAACGTTGCACGCGACGTAGTCAAGGACGCCGGCGCCTGAATCGTGCGCGGCTCGCTACTCCAGAACGCTTCCAGAAGCTTCAAATCTAAACGTTGTTCCAACTTCAAGATCGTCCACCCTTTATCGGTGTCATAGTAGATCGCGAAATTCCCATGACTGCTTACAAAATCAGACAGACTTTTTCCGCCAGGTAGAAACCCTCGAAGCTTCTGTCCGTAATTGAAAAGTGGATAAAAGTCTTCTTCACTCAGCTCCCGTTTCAATGATTTGCTGAGTGCCTCGAGAATCGCCCCCCGGTGTTCGGAACCGTGCACCAGGACATTCACTCTGTCAATGTAGAGTTTATCCACTGCTTCGGGCGAGCCTTGAAGGGAAATTTCACCTTTCTTTGCGTATGTGAGCAATGAGCCAAAAGGGATCGCCTCCGGGTATTCGATTCGCTCCGCTCCGATTTCCAGTACCTGGCTCAGCGGTACACGTTTTCGCGGATTGGAACGGAAATCATGCGACAAAGATGCGCCACCGTACAGGAGCACGGCGTCCTCCTGGTAAGGCTGGAATGTGCGCCATTCATTATCTTCGGGCGCATGCATCCGGAACATTCTTCGACTGCTTTGCAAGACCCCGCGGATCTTTGTGTTTTCGCGGAAGTATTCCTTCTTCGCCACATCTATGGTCCGGCTCAGCTCATGATAAGCAAATCCCTGTTTGGGAATGAATCGGAACCCGAAAGCAAGAGGCAAAGCGCGTTGCGCGATCCATTGCGTGTCCTGTGGATCCTGCAAATCACGTTTCAGCTTTGCCGCAAGATGCTGGTAAACGGATTCCGGACCGATGTTCCGCATCTCGTATAGTGTAGTAGGAAGGTATATGTAGAGGAACAATCCAGTTGCTGAGGCATCGTTCGCTCGCAGCGAATAGCGTCCTTTGATGGGCTGATAGATCTCGGGGAGATCAAACAGCTTCAACAACAGAGTATCGCTCCCCACCCGGATTCTGCTCCCGGGGATGTGCAGGGTCTCGGGCGGCAGCATTCTGGATTGCCAGCGGCGCTCCACAAGAGAAGGATATGAGAGGGCCGCGATGGAAAGCAAAAGGACTCCCAACAGAATCGTCAGGTCGATTTCTCCGGTAAATAGAAGAAGGAGTACGGCAGCGGCAAATGTCGCGGTTAACGCACTCAGCCACCGGTGCCGGAAAAAGGCAGTCATAGCCACCCTCTTGCGTTGAGCGCTCTAGGAAGCGATTGCTTGAGGAAATCCACGGCCTTGTGTTCTCCTTGATCTTCCACATAAATTGCGAAAGTTAACCCGTCTTCCACTTTGTTCGTTTCGCGATTGCGAAGGATCGCGGTAAAGAGGAATACGGAGGAGTACAGTTCTTCCTCTCCTTTGCGGATTTCCTTCCGGAAAGGCGTACCTGTCTTTCCGTAGAATTCCAGCGAATGCTTGTAATCCACGCGTTCCTTCAAGTCTTGAAGCAGGGGATCCAGATCACCAGCCGTTCCGCCGGGCGCACAGACCGCTTCCATGCCGTGCAGTAGTGCGCTGTGAACATCGCTATTGAGGCCGAGATCGGCAGATTCTGTTGCTTCCTGCAAGGTATTTCCATCTTCTGTGATTTTGTCCAGAAAATGGGCCTGCACTCTGCGATTTGTGACAATCCGAGCGGTGGCTTCGGCAAGCTTGATGTTATTCCAGCGATTGGTGGCCCCTCCAAACAGTATACTAATAAAGTCGAGCCGAAAATCAATATTGAGATTAAAGCCGAAATTGACCGTTTGCGGCATGATGGAATAGAAGGCAGGGTAGAGATCGGGTCTTTGCTGCAATCCAAGCCTTGCAAAAAGCAGGTTCCACGGCTCCGGGGAGAAGAATTCGCCGGACGCATCGGAATACTTCCGTTTGATGTCAAACAGCCTTTCCAGATTCAATGCCAGTTCGGAGCTTTCGAGATTTGTGCACTCAAGAGCGCCGCCGGCTCCCTGACTGACAAAATAACCAAGATCGGGTCTTTGATCCAGAATATCGTTCCCCCAGTAGATCTTTCCGTAGCTCTGATCGATCGGATCACCGGTGAGTGCAACTCCGTGAAATAACGGAGCTTCTTTGGATGCGGCGCCGGCGCTATCTTTAGCCAGAGATAATACCATCAGAATCGCATGATAGCGGTTGCTGGACTTTGCAATGTAAGACGCGAAATCGGTCGTCCCCGATTCTCCCACATACGGCGAGTGTCTGAGCAGCTTGAAGCCTTCTTTCAGCTCATAGCCAAGCAAATTCTTTTCCTCGCCCGCTGGATAGGGATCGATTTGAAGCTCCAGAAGATCAGGATAGTTCTGCGTTGCAGCGGCCGCCAGAAAGATCTTTGTGGAGGATCCAACAGGATGGAGTTTCAAATTTTCATTGACGTCTTCTTTTCTATTACTGACCGATGCAGCCGCCAGGACATTTCCGGTGGTGGTTTCCATAATCGTGCAGGACGCTCGCAGAGGGGTTCTGGATAACTGTCGCGCGTAGTTTTCCAGCGCGGTTTGCGTCAGACCCGATAGATCTTCGTCCAGCGCCAGATGGAGGCTGAAATCGGCTCTCTTCTCGGACTTCTTCTTCCGCACGGCGCTTTCGATCCCTCCGGTAAGCGCAGTGATGAAATGAAATGAGTTGTCCAGGTTTGTGCGGGTCACACGGCCATTTAATACATTGATAAATGACAGCGGCTTTTGCGAAAAATCGTGAAACAAGAATTCTTCATGCTCATTCCTTTCAAAATTGATCTGCACCAGATCGCCTTCTTCCAGCCGCTGCTCCATCCCCTTGGGGATGGAGTGACCATTGATGGAACAGGAATCCCCGGAGTAACTTTTTAGAACAATGTTGTCGCCCATCGCATACACATCGGCGAGCCGATTTCCTGCTCGTCCTTTCAGCGCGATTCCGAATCCGGTTTGAAACAAATTGCCGCGGCCATAAACCACATCGCGAAATTCCGATTGTCCGGCCTTTGCAGAGACCCGGTCTTCGAGCGAAGGACGATATAGTTTGAGCGTCCGCCGGGAGTTCCACAGATACGCATAGCCCTCGGAGGATTGGCTGTAAATTCGTCCCCACCAATTCCAATCACTTGCTAGCGGTGATTCCATCCGGTGGCGGTAAATATTGACGGATTGCAAACGCCCCCGGTCGATCAGGAACACATCAGAATCTCCCTGATTGAACGCATCGATGTCTTCTTTGAGCCAACTGTTGTTCAGAAAGGCTTCTTCTTCCGGTTCCAGTGTTGCGGTACGGATGAGTGGACGGTACTGGTTCCCTGTCTTATCCGGCTCATAGGTGATCTTTCTTTTTCTGATCAATCCGTTCACTTTGTCGATGTAACCCTGGGGTTGATAAAAGTCATCGATGGGCCGGATCTGAAAACTCAGGAACTGCCAGAGTCCAAACAGCAGGAAAATCAGGAAGGCGACGCCGGTTCCACGCAAGAAATACTTGCTGTTGTTCATTCCTTTTCTCCCGCTGCCATGGTTGAGTACGGAGTGACAAACGAAACGGAGAAGTCCGGCACATGCGTCTCGGCAAGACCTGCCAGGGGGATCAGTGTCATGCAAAGCAGAATCGTAAAGTGAATCAGATCTGAAATCGAATTCAGGCCCCAGAGAAAAACGTTCTTTCCTGTGAACAAAAAGATTCCACAATTGCTGAAGATCATGTACAGATCGACAAAAAGAATTGTGATCAGAGCTCCCAGCGATGTAATCCGCGAATCATTGAGCGGGTGGTGACCGATGGCCGTTTTCCAGAGCCAGGTCCAGCAAGCCAGGACCACCAGAACGCCGGCAAAGCCAAGCATGCCGAAGTCATTCAGCAGGAAGACAGCAGGAACGTTGTCATTGAGCGCGGTGCCTGCTAGAGCGCTGCTGACCGGACGGTTCATGTACCCCGCTCCGAGTGGTCCTCCATGCGCATACGCCACAAATGTACGCTGGTGACCGAGCTGCCGTTCCGCAGCCAGAAGCCCGCTCTCTTCCAGGACCGTCGGATCTACAGCCAGCAGGATGCGCTGGACATACCGGTTTTCATAGTACGATTCAGGTAGTATTCTATTTATAGTACTAAATGAGAATAACGCCACGAACAAAAAGAGGAGGGGCGTCGCGATGCAGGCGCCTGCCGCTTTCCATTTCAATTCGTATTGGGAAAAGGCAAGCACCGATACGCCCGCAAGCAGAAACATCACGGGAACGCAATAAAGCAGAAAGAAGCCGGCATCGGCGGTCAGAAAGCTCACGGCGAGAAAACAGGTCAGGACGGCGCAGAGCCGGATCAGCTCCTGAAACGCCTGACGAAAGGCTTCCGGGCTCTTCTCGCCCGTAAGAGCGCGGTACAGCCGTGATAAATGCAGGCACGAAAGCAACAGGAATACGGGATGGTACAACAGCGCCAGTGGCACGCGCACGCCGGCAATTTCCAATGCCTCCCCCGCGCCGAAATACTGGAACAGCAGAGCGGTTAGAAGAAAAAGCATTAGCCAGATATCCGGCCGGATCGATCGCAGGAATTCCCCAATATTAGAAACTACAGGAAGCCGTGATCGCGGGTGAAAACGCAGGAAAACAACCAGGCCTGCCCCGCACACGGCCAAACCCACCAGCCAGAACGAAGCTGGAATCAGAAGCGCGGAAATCAATGCGGCGCACAGTGAATAGAAAAGAAAGTTGAAAACCAGGCGGCGGTCCCATTGTTTTCGGGCTGTCATTCCCGCACAAAACAACAGATAGGGAACTAGAAGCAAAGCCAGAAACGACAATTGCACTGTTTCACTTGAGAATGGAAACAAACTGACTGCGCGAAATGAGAACAAGAATCGAAGAGCAAGAAAAAAATCTGCCGTAACCGCCATCAACTGTGCGGCAGAATTTTCGAACGCGGAAAAGAAAGGAGGCTGAAACAGAATCTTTAGCAGAGATAACAATAGAAACAGTCGCAGCAACTCCCAGGGAAACCGGACCCGCGCCACGGATAGTAAAAGACGATCCTTTTTCCCAAGCGCGAACGTTTCGCCGTATTCAGGCCGGTAGACTCCATCTTCGGTTACGACTTCTAATGGGCGGCCCTCCAGCGAAAACAAGTTTAAAAATCGCCACTTGAGTTGATCCCAAGCGTTCTCATGTGCGGTGGTCTCATGTGCTTGAATAAACGCAAGCAGACCGCTAAAACGCTTTGATTCCTCCGAATATTTTGCAGTGGGAAATACGGAGTAGGGAAGTGTTGTCGTGGTGACAAGAAGCGGCCTGTTTGTGGAAGCGCCACTTCTCAACAATGACTCTTTCATTCCAAGTGTCTGCGGCGCCGCATGCAGGATACTGAATGCATCCCCATTCCGGATTGTGTAGGATCCGGCAGCGATCAGAGTGGCAGCGTCCCGATCTGTCTGAATCGAATAAATCTTGATCACATCTTCATCTGAAAGCTTGAAACGTGAAGGCAGCCGGATCCCGTTGATTTCCGCGTTCGCCGCACCCAACAGAACAATTGAGTTGATCAGGAGCGGGCGCCTGCTTGCACTGAGCTGAACTCGCTTCATGGTAAAAGCTGCGCCGCTTTGAAACGTCAGACCGAGAGATTTTCCTATGCCTGAAATCGTGAACCAATGAGAGTCGAATCCGATTCCAGGAAGCGGTTCCTTGATCCGTTTGGACTTCCACTCTTTGTGGGGCCAGATCCACTTCTTTCCGCCGGCGCTGAAGCTCCTGTGGAAAGCGCCTTTGCTCTGAAACAAAAGCTCTCGGCCGCCGATTTTGATTCTGTCTCCGTCCCTCAGCGGCACGCTGTTTAAAGGCACCTGATTCCGCGTAACCAGTACACCGTCCGAATGAAGCTCCAGCTCAGAAGAAGTGTCGACCAGGGAAGGAGTGATCCTGACGGCGCCGGCAGGAAGCTCGGACAAATAGAGATCATCCTTTTGCCGGTCTCCGCCAAGGAGAACCGATCTGGAGGGTTGGCGGTAATCACGGGAAACTTTTTCGAATTGATATCCCATTTTTCGGATCTGAACAATTCGATAGTTTTCCTGGGTCAACCAGAGAAAAGTCAGCACAAACGCAAAAGGAAGAAAGGAAAGAGTAATCAGCGCAAGCTTTGATTTTTTGCGAAGCCCGAGAATGACAAGAAGGAATGTCAAACACCCGTACAAAAAGACTGCCATTCTCGTTTTCGCTCTAATAATAATACTTTCACAGAGCATATATAGTTTCATGGTAGGATGGACAGTTCATGTTGGAGGAACTTACAATGAAAAAAAGGCTCTTATTGGGCGTCGTGTTGACGTTATTTTTTGGTAACGGTCTTTTTGCGGATCCCGCGCAGACAGCCTCTGTAACCGGTTTTAAGGCAGACTTCCTTCAGGCTTTAGATGAAATCCAACAGAAGGTGACCCAGCTTGCGGAAGCGACGCCTGCCGACAAATACAGCTGGCGGCCCGCCGAAGGAGTGCGTTCCGTCGGCGAAGTGTACATGCATATCGCAGGCGGCAATTATTTCATTTTGAAACTGGCGGGTGTCCAACCTCCAGCAGGATTGGGCGATGAGAATATGACAAGGGATGCCGGCGACAAGTCAAAATGCATCGAGTCATTAAAGGGTTCACTGGATTTTGTTCGTCAGGAAATCATGAAAACTGCCGATGCAGATCTTGATAGAAAGGTCAAACTACCCTGGGCGGAAACGACGGTTCGCGGAGTCTATTTGCTGCTCTCCAACCACATGTCGGAGCATCTCGGCCAATCCATTGCGTACGCGCGTATGAACGGTGTGGTTCCACCGTGGACCGCTGCCGAACAAGCCGCAGCCAAAAAATAACTGCAGAGTTGTGGAGTCGCGGGCCTCCGTGCCCGCAACAAGTGTTGAATCACGTCCAGGCGGGCAGGGCGCCCGCCGGCCCCAAAGGAAAAGCCTTGACTCTGGAAAGTATTCCAGGGTTTATACTCTTGCGCGATGGCAAAAAAGGATCGAAACGCAGGTTTTTTTCGTTCCGGTGAATTGGCCCGACTTGCAGCAATCAGCACAGATACGCTCCGTTTCTATGAGCGGAAAGGGTTGATTGCATCTCCTCACCGCTCGCACAACGGTTATCGTGAGTACCCTGCCGCGACACTGGATCGCGTGCGGTTGATTCGCAGCGCGCTGGCGATCGGTTTTACCACCGATGATCTATCCCGCATCTTGAAAACACGCGATCGCGGCGGCGTTCCGTGTCATGATGTGATTCAACTTGCAGAGCAACAACTTCTACTCATCGAAGAACGTCTGCGCGAAGCGGAACGTCTTCGAAGCCAATTGAGAATTCTGATTCGAGAATGGAAACTCCGGATTGGTTCCATTCCGGCCGGGCAATACGCCGGATTGCTCGAGGCGCTTGCGCTCCATCCCGGATCAAGCACCCCAATTTCCCCTCATGCGCCTCGATCCGTAAAACGCCGTCAAAAAAATAAGGAGGTTTCCATCAAATGAAGTTTGTATTCGCTGTGCTTTTGGTTTTCTTTGCAACTTTGACGGTCCATGCATCCGAGTGTCCTCACCATGATCAGCATCATGCAGATGTGAATTCACGCGGGGATCAGGCGATGGGATTCGATCACACAAAAACGACTCACCACTTCTATATCACGGACGAAGGTGGCGTAATCGAAGCCGAATCCAAAGACCCTGCCGATCAGGAGAGTCAAAGTCAGATTCGCATGCACTTTGGACACATCACCAAGATGTTTGCTGAAGGAAACTTTGAAATTCCGATGTTCATTCATGGCAAAGTGCCTCCCGGCGTTCCTGTGATGAAACGTCTCAAGTCTGAAATCGAATATGGAATGGAAGAAACAAAGCTGGGCGGGCGAGTCCGGATTACAACAAAGAACAAGGAAGCGCTATCCGCGATTCATGAATTCTTACGGTTCCAGATTGAGGATCATCAGACCGGCGATCACATGTGACTCGTATCTTGTGGACGGCGGGCCTCCGTGCCCGACAGGAATGTGTTTATGCCCAGGCGGGCAGGGACGCCCGCCGACTCCAAACTATCCAAAGACGGCATGCTATATTTGACCTATGCCGCGGCCCAAACGGAGAAAGGAGCGCGATCCTGAAGTAGACCGGATTTTGATGCAGCTCTGGAATATCATCGATGACCTGGAGATGTTGCTTCCATCGCATTCGCGGTGGTACCGAGTCACGATTTTTGGAAGCAGCCGGATTGCCCGCGGAGATTCACTTTATAATCTCGGGCGCGATCTTGCGTTTCATTTGACGCGCTTGGGATGTGACATCGTTACGGGCGGCGGCCCGGGTTTGATGGAGGCTGCAAACGAAGGCGCACAGGTGGGAGACACGACTGGAAAGACGAAGTCATACGGTCTTCACATCGAACTTCCGTTTGAATATAAGCCAAATCCATATATTGACCGGCTCACATCGCACCGGACGTTTTTCTCCCGGCTGCATCATTTTGTCCGGCTCTCACACGCCTATATTGTATTACCCGGAGGAATTGGAACGTCTCTGGAAACGTTTATGATCTGGCAATTGTTGCAGGTAGGCTACATCAAAGACAGACCGTTGATTTTACTGGGGGAAATGTGGACCGGCTTGCTGGATTGGATGCGCAGGGAGATGGTCCCGCAACGGGTTTCCGCGCAGGACATTGAAATTGCCCGTGTGGTAACCACGGTAGAAGAGGCTCTTGCAATCATCAAAGACTCCAAGAAAAAATTCGATCGGGCGATGGCTTCGGTATAGGAGGGATGGCCTCTTATAGTATACTGTCCAGTTTACTGGAGGCCGTTTTTTGATGCGCGATTACGAGGAAAAAAGTTACTACGAAATACAGCTGGATAACAAGCAATTGATCCTTGTCTTTCTGGCTGCGCTGACTCTTTGTGTGCTGATTTTTGTCCTGGGTGTGATGGTGGGAAAAGGGCAAAAGGAAGCTGAGATGGCGGCCATGACAAGGCCGGAAGCGACCCCCGCAAAGACGGAGCCTGATCTGAGCACTCCGGTTCAACCGAAAGAAACAGTGAGTCCTGCGCCTGTAAAAACTGAGAAAACAGAGAAAAAGCCTAACACAAAGACTACTACAGAACCGCCGAAGGATGACGGATTTTACGGTCTGGATCAATCGGCTGAATCGCAGAAAGGGCTTGAACCGCAAAAGAAGTCCGAAACGTCAAAACCTCAGCCTGCGCCAGCCGAATCTGTACAAACGCTCGCGCCTGCGCGTTTTACCGTCCAGCTGATGGCAACCGAGTCGAAAACAAAAGCCCAGGAGAAAGTCCGGTTTCTAAAAGCGCGGGGCTACAGTCCGTTTATGAGCGTCAAGGAGACAAAGAGCGGAGTCGTCTATAAAGTTCGTGTCGGGAAGTACGCAGATACCGCACAGGCAAAAGAAATGGCTGCGCGTTTGAAGCAAAACCTGAAGCTGGAACCCTGGGTTACTGAGCTTGACTGAGTATGTTCGCCCCGGAGGATAACGGAAAGAAACTGCTTGGCGACGTTCTCGTTGAAGCAGGGCTGATCACCACCGCGCAACTCGATGAGGCTCTCGATGAACAGAAGTTACATGGAGGCCGCATCGGATTCAACCTCGTACGGCTGGGCTTCCTTTCCTCCGCAGATCTCGTGTTGTATCTCCAGGAACATCTGGGCATTGGAATTCGAACTACCTCGCTGGCGGAACTGCAGAAGGCGGCAGACGCGCTTCCGCGACATCTAGCCCTCTACTATAAAATTGCTCCGATCCGGTTAGAAGGCGATACGCTTACAATCGCGATTGCAAAAATCGAACATGCAAATCTGATCCCCGTTCTTTCGGAGATTACTGGTTACAAGATCGATCCGTTGATCTATCCGGAAAAGGAGATCCGGGTTCTGGTAGACAGTTCGTACCGCATGCCCTCGGAAAAGGGGATCGAGTTTCTCTCCTTTGGCGATCACATCTTTACGATTGTCGATTCCGGGAAGAACCTAAAAGCGCTCGCGCCTGCGCAGCTGAAGAACGAGCTGGATGTCGGAGAATGGTTCCGAAGTATCGTAGCGGAAGCGATCCGTCAGAAATCACGCGAAATCCTGATCCAGCCGGAAGCCGGCGGAAGCTCCATCTACTTCAAACGGGATTCTTTTCAACTCTCCGAATTCTCGCTCGATCCCTCGATGCACGATGATCTTACGTTTCTCTTGTTTCGACTTGCCCGGATGAATCCGATCCAGCAACAAAGTTCGCAACACGGGCGATTCCAGGTCAAAGTGAATGACCGGAAGGTTGTCATGGTGGTCAGCGTATTTCCTACGATCTACGGAATGCGCTTCTTGCTGGAAATGTTCGACGAAAAAATGTTGCGGCGCACCTTCGATGAGATTACGAATCCTTATCCGCCAATGAAAAAACATTTAGAAGATTTCGTATCGGCGCGAAAAGGCATGATGTTGATTACCGGACCGGCCGGATCGGGTCGCACCTCATTCCTGTACAGCTTCTTAAGCCGGTGTAAAGAGCAGTACAGCCACATCATGACGCTGGAAGAGTCCGTTCGTTATCCGATCAGTGGAATCAGTCAGACGTGCATCGAGGAAGACAGGATGGAAACGGCGCTGGAAGATATTCAGACTCAGAAGCCGGATCTGGTGGCTGCGCACACATTGCGCACCCCACGGAGCATGGAAATTGCGTTTCTCATCGCTGCGCGAGTTCCTGTCATCTGCATTCTTTCTTCCTATGACAGCTTTCTTGCTATGGAATGGCTTTGCCGGCATCATCTGAAATCTGCCGTGAAAGCGGGGCTTCTCCATACGATTGTTTCACCGCGAATGATTCCGCAGGTTTGCCCCAGGTGCGCTGCTCCGTACGATCTGAGTTCCGCGCAGAAAGAAAACCTCAAGATTCCTGTGCATCTGGAGCTCAGGACGAATCAGGGATGCGATTATTGCAGAACCGTGGATGAAGCGCGTTCCGAAATTGCCATGGAATGTCTGCGAGTGGACCGGGATGTTTTGTCCTGGCTCGAGACGAGTCATTCGGCCTCCAATCTGCGGCAAAGGGCGCGGGAGTCCGGACGGGAGACTCTGTATGATGTGGCGTTGCGAATTGCGTCACGAGGCGGACTGGATATGGTTTCAGTAATGAAATTGCAATCGGTTTTGTGAAGCTGCCGGCTACGCGTTCCTTTTCGTTGTTGCTGGCGCTGATTTCCGCGCTTCTTCAGATCACGATCTTTCCTTCTCTGGAGTGGTCCTGGCTGGGGTTTGTGTGCTTTATTCCACTATTGTGTCTGGTGCCGAAGCTCCGCTCGCGAACCCTCTTTTTCCACTTCTGGTTCAGCGGGTTTATTTTTCAGATCGGGAACCTGTATTGGATTTTTCATGTCATTGAGCACTATACAAAGTTGCCGGTGATCCTTGCGGCCGGAGTTCTCGTATTGCTTTGCGCGGCGCTTTCACTGTTTTGGGGCTCATTTGGCGCTCTATTGGGATTCACACGGGCGCGCCTCGGAATGCATGCGGCCATGCTGATTGCGCCCTTTCTCTGGATTGTTCTCGAATGGCTGCGCCTGCACGGAACACAATTTCCCTGGTGTTTTGTGGGTTACAGCCAGTATAACCATATCCGGATCGCTCAATTTGCGGGTTGGACTGGCGTTTACGGACTTTCGTGGTTGCTGTTGGCATGGAACGCCAGTATTACTACTGCAATCATTCTAAAAAAGTACATCTATATTATATCTACTATTATATTAACATTATGTATATCATATTATGGACATAGTACTATGCAAAATCCACTCTCAGAGAAAACGGTCACGGTTGGATGCATTCAAGGGAACGTTCCGCAGGATATAAAATTGAGCTATGAGTTTGCGGATGAAATCAACCGGACTCAGCTACAGATGACGGAACGACTGATCCGGACTCGCAAGCCGGATTTGATTTTGTGGACCGAATCCTCCACGCTTTTCCCCCTGCGCGCTGGAGGCATCTGGACGGCTCAGATCCGCGATATGGCCAAAAAATACCGGACGCCTCTTTTGATTGGAAGCGATTCCTTTGATCAGGATGGCGTATATAACAGTGCCCTGCTTGTAGATCCCAGAGGTGAACTCAACGGTCGTTACGACAAGATGTACCTTGTTCCTTTTGGGGAATTTGTCCCCCTACGGTCGATCCTGTTTTTTGCGGGAAAGGTCGTTCCTGAAATCTCGGATTTTTCTCCCGGCAAAAACTATTCTCTTTTTCCTGTCCAGGATCATCAGTTTGCAGTACACATTTGTTTTGAAGTGGTGTTCCCGCAGCTGACACGCGAGTTCTGCCTGCGTGGCGCTTCGCTACTAGTGAATATTACAAACGATGCCTGGTTTGGAGACAGCTCGGCGCCGCGTCAGCACTTTGCAATGGCTGCGATGCGCGCGATTGAAAATCGCCGGTACATGGTCCGCGCGGCGAATACCGGGATTAGCGGAATCATTGATCCTTACGGTCGGGTCTTGCAAGCAACGGATGTTTTTGTTCCTGCGCTGGTTTTTGGCAAAGTAAAACTGATGCAGGAGCAAACATTTTACGCGCGCCATGGGGATCTGTTGGTCTACGGCTCTATTTTTATCTGTATCGCTGTTCTGATACTGGCGTTGTTCAAACATCGTGTGACAGCCTGATCTGGTCGGCGATTGTTACTTTCATTTGCAGGCAAGATGCCTGCGACCCATAATGCAGGCGTGGACGCCTGCGCTCCATAATGGTATTTTGCTTCTATGCAAACAGGCGAGGTCAGCGTACGCTGGATTTCAGGACGCAGCTATGACTTGCTCTGGTATATCGGAGCATGCATTACAGGCTATTTGCTGATTTATTGCAACGTCGCTCTTGGAGTTCCGGCGCTTTTACTCTATTGGATCTGGATTGTTTCTGTGGATGGTCCCCACGTGTTCGCGACCATATCGCGTACGTATCTTGATAGTCACGAGAGGAAAGAACGTTCAAATCTACTGTTCGGAAGTCTGGGATGGTTTCTCGTCGGGCCGGCGATACTTTTTGCTGCCGCATCAGCCGGCACAAGGCTTCCTTTTTTTACTTTTCTGACGCTGGCCCAACTCTGGGCGTACTGGCACGTCGTCCGTCAACATTACGGTTTCCTGGTGTTATACCAGAAGAAAAATGGAGAAAAAGCAGGGAAACTCAACCAAACGGACTACTGGATTTTTTACGTCCTTATGCTGGCGCCGTTTTTATCCTTTCTCTTGCGTCATCCGGCTGCGCGCGCGGAGGTAGGGCTTCCGGCGATTATGTCCAGGCCTGAAACGTATGCATTGATCGCATTGCATGTATTGATTGCAGTGGCGCTGATCTGGTATCTGGCAAAGGAAATCAGAAACTGGAGAAGCGGGCTTCCGTTGAATCTTCCTAAGAATCTATTCCTATTTGCATGCGTTCCTTTGCACCTGCTCATCTTCCTGCATCCGTACGTCTCCACTCACGTAGACATTCGGTTGTTCGCCGTGTTTGTAACCTTCTATCACAACATCCAGTACCACGGGATCGTTTGGTTCTATAACCGAAACCGTTATGGCTCGGATCGCGATGGAAAGCAGTTTGGGCTGGCAGGGAAGGTCAGTCGCAATTTCTTCACATATTATCTGGCGGGGGTTGCCTTCACGTTGATGTACCGGTATCCCAACTGGTTCTTTACCGGTCTGCCGGTTCCATTTGCGATGGGTTCCGGCGGCATCAGTCGCCTGACACTTGGGCCGCTCTTTACGATCTCCGATCTCGCGATCGCTTTCTGGTGGGGTTTTGCTTTTAATCATTACTTTCTGGATCAGAAAATCTGGAAACTCAGCAAAGACAAACAGCTTGGCAAAGATCTTCGCGTAGCATAGCGCCGCTCTCGAATCACTTCGGCCCTAAATCCTTGACAGGACTGAGGACACACTGTACTGTCTTATAGTTCGGAGGAGCGATGCCTTCACGTTGGATCGCAAATCGACTGATTTTTACACTGTTTACGCTCTTTGCGATTACAGGATTCGCCCGTTCAGAAATAAAGATGGAACGTTCACTGGAGAGAGAGAATATGCATCAGGATCCTCATTCGTTTTCCAATCCGGAGGAGGCGGTGGTGAAAGATCTCATGCTGGATGCCACCGTGGATTTTATGAAGAAGCAAATCACAGGAAAGGCGACTCTGCAGATCGAAAACAAGAAGGGGGTTCGCAAGTTGCACCTGGATTCTTCTTCTTTGCATGTGGATCGCGTCACGCTGGGGGAGCCGGAACAGGTATCCACTTTTGAGATTGGCACGACCGTTCGGTATCTGGGTGAACCCTTGATCATTGATATTCAGCCGGACACGAAACTCGTGCATATCTATTACTCCACCAGTCCAAAAGCTTCCGCCTTGCAATGGTTGGAACCGGCTCAAACCGCAGGAGGTAAACAGCCGTATCTCTTCACGCAGTCACAGTCGTCGCTGGCGCGAACCTGGGTCCCGTGCCAGGATACGCCGGGTGTCCGGATGACCTACCGCGCTAGAATCCATGTGCCGCCTAACCTGATGGCCGTCATGAGCGCCGAGAATCCAACCGCCAAGAACTCAACGGGCACGTATGAATTCAAGATGCCTCATCCCGTTCCATCTTACCTGCTGGCTCTTGCGGTCGGGGATATTGAGTTTCGGTCCATGGGTAAGCGGACGGGTGTGTATTCGGAGCCTTCCGTTGTAGACAAAGCGGCCTGGGAATTTGCAGAAACGGAAAAGATGATCGAGGCTGCGGAAAAATTATATGGGCCGTACCGGTGGGGCCGTTATGATCTGATCGTGCTTCCTCCCAGCTTTCCCTGGGGCGGGATGGAAAATCCAATGCTGACGTTTGCCACTCCAACTGTGATCACGGGGGACCGCTCACTGGTAGCGCTGGTTGCTCACGAGCTGGCACACTCCTGGTCCGGCAACCTTGTCACAAATTCGAGCTGGAACGATTTCTGGCTAAACGAAGGATTCACTACTTACATCGATCACCGCATTATGGAAGTGGTGTACGGAAAAGAATTTGATGACATGCTGTCCGTTCTCAGTCTTCAAGATTTGCAAAGGGAGATCGTTCTGCTGGGGCCACGCAGTCCGGATACGCAATTGAAAACCAACCTTGCGGGGAGGGATCCGGAGGATTCTGCAACGCAGATTCCGTATGAAAAGGGTCAGTTCTTTTTGCGCGCGATTGAAGCGGCCGTGGGGCGCGAGCGATTTGACGAGTTTCTGAAGGCTTACTTCGATCATTTTGCATTTCAGAGTATCAACACTGAAGAATTTCTGGATTACCTGCGCAAAAATCTGATCCGCGGTGACCGGGAATTGGAAGAGAAGCTTCAGATCGAAGCCTGGGTATACCGTCCCGGCATTCCTTCTAATATCGTAGCAGTTCACAGCGATGCGCTGGCGCGTGTCGATGCGCAAATCAAAGAGTGGTCGAGTACCATGCAGGTCAGACAGTTGCAAACCTCCGGGTGGAGCACTCAGGAATGGATGCATTTCCTTCGCCATTTGCCGTCCGGGTTAGATGCGGATCAGTTAGGACAGATGGATGCCGTACTTCATCTTTCGAGCAGTCCGAATTGCGAGATTTTGCATGAATGGCTGCTTCAGGTAATTGCTCGAAAGTACAAGCCGGCCTACCCTGCGATCGAGCATCTATTGACGATTTCAGGCCGCAGAAAATATGTAAAATCGCTGATGACGCAATTGGCAAAAACACCTGAGGGTCTGGAGTTTGCGCGAAAGTTCTATCCAACCCTCCGTCCCAGGTATCACGCTGTGACCAGGGATATTGCGGATCGAATCCTGCAGTGGAAATCATAGGCTTTCGATGAAAGTTCGAATGATCAGTCAGACGGAAATTCGTCAGCTTCTGCCGATGTCCGAATGTCTAGATCTGATGGCAGAGGCGCTCAAAGCGCTTGCACGCGGCGCCGCGATCCTCCCGCTTCGACAAGTCATTGCGTTGCCGGATAAAAGCGGATTGCTCGCGGTGATGCCGTCGTATTCCGGGAATCTTCCGGCGATGGGAGTGAAGATAATCAGCGTGTTTCCGGGAAATCTCGGAAGCGAGCTCGATTCGCATCAAGGCGCCGTTTTGCTGTTTGAAACGGAACGCGGACGTCTGCTTGCGATTCTGGATGCGAGTGAGATTACCGCGATCCGTACTGCGGCGGTCAGCGGAGTTGCCACGAGACTTCTGGCGCGGGAAGATGCAACGGATCTTGTAATTCTTGGATCGGGCGTACAAGCGCGGACACATCTGGAAGCGATGCTGGTCGCACGAAACATTTCCAGGGTGCGCGTGTGGAGCCGTAACTTCGAAAATGCGCGGACCTTTGCGGAAAGGGAATCGCAGCGCCATCTCGTATCCGTGATTCCCGTTCGTGCGGCGCAGGAAGCTGTGGCGGCAGCCGATATTATCTGCACTACAACGGCCGCCACAGAACCGGTGCTAGCGGGTGATTGGATTTCGCTCGGAGCGCATATCAATGCGGCAGGCGCGTTTGGCCCGAAGACACGAGAGCTGGATACTGCAGCCGTGGTGAAGTCGCGACTGTTTGTCGATCGACGCGAATCTACATTGAACGAATCCGGCGATTTCTTAATCCCGACGCGCGAAGGCGCGATTACGAATACTCACATTCTCGGAGAGCTGGGAGAATTGTTAATCGAAAAGGTCAAAGGACGAACTGCTCCTGTTGAAATTACTCTGTTCAAATCGATGGGAATTGCAATCGAGGATCTTGCGTCGGCTCACTACGTCTACAACAAAGCGGTAAGGCAGGGGATCGGAACGGAGATCGAACTCGGCGGCGAACGTTCCTGACGGGACCATTCTGTGTTCAACCTTCGTCATATCGAGGAAGCCCGCGAACGAATCCGGGGCATTGCTATCCGCACTCCGCTGATTCCTTTGCATCTTGATGATGCGCCTTCCCAGATCTATCTAAAGCTGGAGAATCTGCAGCCGATCGGATCTTTCAAGATTCGCGGCGCAGGGAATGCCATGCTACTCGCGGGTCCCGACGCCATTGCGGATGGTGTTTGTACTGCAAGCGCGGGGAACATGGCTCAGGGCGTTGCCTGGAATGCGAAACGCGCCGGAGTTTCGTGCACTGTGATTGTTCCGGATCATGCGCCCGAAACAAAACTGGCCGCGATTCGCCGGTTTGGCGGACAAATCATTCAGGTTCCCTTTGATGAATGGTGGCAGGTGATGCTGACGAGCCGTTCTAGTCACGCGAAAGGTTTGTTTATTCATCCATTCCGCGATCCAGCTGTGATGGCCGGCAATGGAACGATCGGTTTGGAGATCCTGGAAGATTTGCCGAACGTAGACACGGTTGTTGTTCCCTATGGAGGCGGCGGGTTGAGTTGCGGAATTTCCACCGCGTTGCGTGCGCGAAAACCTTCCGTCCGGATTTTTGCCTGTGAAGTTGAAACTGCAGCGCCATTCGCCGCATCGCTTGCTGCCGGGGAGCCTCGTGAGATTTCCTACACACCAAGTTTTGTGGATGGTATCGGCGGCAAGAGTGTGTTTCCTGACATGTGGTCGCTGGCGAGTTCGTTGCTGGATGGTTCGATTGTTGTGACTCTGGTTGAAGTCGCATCCGCAATCCGCCTTCTGGCAGAGCGCAATCGGGTTGTCGCAGAAGGCGCAGGCGCCGCTCCGGTTGCAGCAGCCCTATCCGGCAAAGCAGGTTCCGGTAAGATCGTCTGCGTCGTATCCGGCGGTAATATCGATTCCGCGAAGCTGATCAAAATCCTGGCAGGGGAGCTGTAGGGGCGGGGCTTGTCCCCGCCCACATTCGAGGGTGACCACAAGGGTCGCCCCTACCAAGGGGGGAACCAAATCGCAATTTGATGCGTCTTATAGATTGAATGCATCTACTCCTTTCTAGTTAGGGGCGCCCGCAAAACTGGCGGGCGCTCCTGCCCCCTCGAAGGATCTATAACGCCGCGATCTCAACTCGCGCGTCATTGAAGCAAGCGCCACCTGCAGTGCCGAGTGTGTCGGGAGAAAGAGCGTTGGAAGTCAGACCATTCAATGAAGATTTTCTCCACGCCCCTTTTGGTATAGAAACGACGCCCGGTCTAAGCTCCGAACGGATTCGAAGTTTGCAGTGCACTTCGCCATATTCGTTAAAGACCCGAACAGACATTCCATTTTTGAGATTTCGAGAGGAAGCTTCCTGAGGATGAAGGTCAGCGAACAATTCGGGCAAATTGTATTCGCCCATGGAAGAGCTGATGGTTTTGTTTGAGGCAGGACTGATTAGCGCAAGCGGATAACGCGAATCATCGCTATCTTCGATGTACTCGTAGGGACGATCTCCAAGCGTGGACGGCGCCAGATCGATCTTACTGTCCGTGGTCCAGGGAAACGCTGTCTTGAACTGAATCGGGTTTGGTCCGGGAAAATTGTAAAACAATAGGCGCTTCTCTCGAAGTTCTTCGAGTGTAATATCTTTTCCCAACCCGCGGATCGCCCCGGCGGCGCGACGCAAATAGTCTTCCGTCGTCTCCAGGAACGCCTTATCCGTCCATCCCATCCCGCGGCCAAGCATCGCAAATACTTCTTCATTCGGTTTGGCTTCTCCGCAAGCAGAAATTACAGGCGACAGATATTGCAGCACGAAACCCCCGTAGGATTTCTTGATTTCTTCCTGCTCGAGAAATGTGACCGCGGGAAGAAGCACATCGGCATACATCGCTGTGTCTGTCATGATCT
This sequence comes from uncultured bacterium, assembly GCA_963843285.1. GTDB lineage: Bacteria > Acidobacteriota > HRBIN11 > JAKEFK01 > JAKEFK01 > CAZDDB01. The sequence continues at coordinate 325,681 of CAWJJO010000013.1, read as the reverse complement.
GATCAAACACGACAGTAAAAAGATCCTCGCGAGCAAGCCCTTTTAGAACTGCATTCTGATGGGGCATCGTTGCAGCCGGATTGCAATTGTAAACAAGCATTCCCTTGATGGGCGGATTCTGTTCTTCCAAAAGAAGTTTGCCCAGTTGATTCATGTTCAATTCGCGGGTCATCCAGATTGGTGCATCCACAAGCTTGTTTGCTATGACCTTTGCAGCTCCACCGTTGCTAAGTGTGAAGCCACCGCCTTGCACTCCAAATTTTCCAAGCAGAGCAGGCATTGCGAGAATCGCAGCGGAGGACTGCCCGCCGTTGCGGTTCCGTTCTTGACCCCAGCCGAGCCGAATTACGGCAGGATTTGCTTCCGCATACATGTTTGCCAGCTTCTCGATTTCGGCTGCAGCGATCCGCGAGATCGACGCTGCTTTGTCTAAAGTGAATTCTGAGGCTCGTTCAAGCAATACATCAAGGCCGACGGCGGTCTGGGTGAGAAAGTCGTCTGCGAGCATGTTGTTTTGATGCCAGTACCGAATCATCGCCAGTGCGACAACAAGGTCGGTACCGGGATAAACAGGTAGATGGAGATCATACTCACGCCGGGAATAGTTCAATTTCGGATCAACGATGGCGATTTGCGCTCCACTCGCTTTTGCCCTTTTTAGAATCGGAACCAGATGAATATTGGAGGCTTTTGCGTTCGCCCCCCAGATCAGAATCATCTTTGCGTGTAGATAATCTTCAAAGGCTACGCCCGGCATTTTGCCGTACATTCCTGTTGCAGCAGCGGAGGTTGGAGCAGCGCACACGGTGCGAGCGAGCCGGGATGCTCCCAGTTTCGCGAAAAAAGCCTTGTCGCTTGTGTCCTGACCTAGAATTCCGTTGGAGCCTCCGTAGGAGAAGGGAAGGATGGCTTCGCCGCCAAACTGATTGCGAATCGATCGAAATCTTTCCGAAATCAGCTCGACCGCCTCGTCCCAACTGATCCGCGCAAATTCACCCGATCCCTTTTCGCCTGCACGTTTCATCGGATACGCAATGCGATCCGGGGAATAGAGACGCTTTGTAAAGTGCGCGATTTTTGAACAGATAAACCCGTCCGTTAGCGGATTCCGCGATGAAGGTGAAATTTTTGTGACACGGCCATCTTGAACTTCCACATCCAGACTGCAAGTGTCCGGACAATCCATCGTGCAAACAGAAGGGAGCGTTCTCGTTTCCATTTATCTTGTGACCACCTGTTTTCCGGAAAACGGCTGTTTTGATGGTGGCAAGCAGAGCTTATCTGAACACGCCTGAAATTGTAAAGTACCATTTATGGCAAATTCGTCAGAAATTCCGGGATTCAACTTCAGAAAAACAGTAATGCTGATCTTATCCTGATAAAAATTCAGCTTTTTCTGGAATACATCAGAATAAACTTCCGATGGCTTTGGAAACTCAATCTTGTCGATCGTGAAAGCATCCGATTCTTCCACAACAAGCCGGCTCGCTTTGACTCCTTCGATCTCCGGTTTTTCCGAGAAGATGTGAAAGCCTTTGCTGATATCCACTTCCACTTTCACATCTATCGTTTCTCCCGCTTTCGCGTTTGAAGCAGGAACGAACTTGAGTCTGAGTGGAGGTTCGCGATGAAACTGCGCATGGGCAAAACCGGCACTCAAGAGTATCAAGATGACCGGAACCAATGCTTTCTTCATTTCACTTCCAGTTTTTCCATGGATCGTTTCACCATGACTCCGATCATGTGCCGTCTGTACTCCATAGTGCTTGCGGAAGTCTTCAACGGCTTCGCGGTTCGCATCGCCAGCGCGCGTACTTCATCCATCGTTTGCGGAGGATCTTTCAGCAGAACGGGGAGGGGATTTACTGCGGTTAGTCCGATCCGCAGATCGTGAAAGCTTCCATTCGATTTCTTGACGGCCACAGCAACGCCTGCAAGTGGGTAATCCACTGAACCACGCAGGCGGAACTTCTCGTAAGACCCTGCGTAGCCGCGTGATTCAGCGGGAATCAGAATTTCGGTCAGAATTTCGCCCGGATTGATTCTGTTTCGGATCAGTCCGTCATTCAGAAAGAATTCCTGAAGCGAAAGAATTCTTTCTCCCTCCAAGGAAGAAAGTTTGATTTTCGCATGAAGAGTCAAAAGGGCTGCGGCCGTATCCCCGGAATAGACTGCCCAGCATGTTTTGCTTCCCGGAGCCACATGGCACATGGAGCCGTCTTTCTTGATGCAAAAGCCGCACGATTGACGCCAGAAATACGACTGATTGTACCAATAACAACGCGTATCCAGGCAGATGTTCCCTCCGATCGTTCCGACGTTGCGCAAACCGGGCCCCGCAACGGTATATGCTGCTTGCTGCAGAACGGGAAATTCCTTGTGGACCATCGGACTCGCAGCAACCTCTGCGATCGTGGTGAGGGCGCCGATTCGAACCGCACCTTCATCCGATTCGTGGATTCCATGCAGTTCGCGTAGTGATTTGATATCCAGCAGATATTGCGGCTCAAACAGACGCTGTTTCAAGCTCGGCACTATGTCCGTTCCGCCGGCAAGAATTTTTGTGGACTGCCTGTTTTCCGAGTAGAAGGCGAGCGCCTCTTTTAGAGTTTCCGGGATGAATACATCAAAAACTGGAAGTGTCATTTCTTTTCTTTCAGCGCTTTCAGAATTTTCTCCGGTGTAAATGGAAGTTCTTTGATGCGCACACCGATCGCATCATAAATTGCATTTGCAACTGCAGGAATAACGGCTGCCAGCGATCCTTCGCCTGCTTCCTTCGCGCCGTATGGCCCTTCCGAATCGGCACTTTCCACAATGATCGATTCGATCACAGGTGAATCCAGAATGCCCGGAGTTTTGTATTCCAGCAATCCGGGGTTCATGATCAACCCCTGATCAAAAAGCACCTGCTCTTGCATCGCCTGTCCCAGCCCCATCGAAACGGAACCTTCAATCTGTCCTTCCACGGTGAGCGGGTTGAGGGCAAATCCACAATCATGCGCGGCGACAACGCGATCCACTTTAACAACACCCGTTTCAGGATCAACGGTTACTTCCGCAACCTGTGCGCTGTAACTGTAAGCCGGGGATGGGCCGACACCTGCACCTTTGAATTTCCCGCCCTGGGCCTCTTTGGGTGGTGTATAAGAACCCTTGGTCACCAGCGTACCGCCCTGCGTGCCCAGCGCATGAACGACAGCCTCATCAAAAGCGACACGCTTCTCAGAATACTCTGAATCAAAAACAGAATTGTCCCTGTTTCGCAGGCGGTCTACCGGAATCCCCAGCAGTTCTGAGGCGGCTTTGTTGATCTTGCTTTTCATTTCACGCGCGGCTTGCAGACAGGCGTTGCCGGCCATGAATGTCACACGGCTCGAATAACTGCCCAGATCCAGGGGAGTCAAATCCGAATCGGCTGAGATAATTCGTACACGGCTGATTTCAATTCCGAGCTCTTCAGCAACAATCTGCACCTGAATCGTATCGGATCCCTGACCGATTTCTGCTGTCCCGGTGTAGATGGTCACACCGCCGTCGATATCCAGCTTCAGCATCACATTCGAATGCGGCAGCTTGGCGCGGATAATCGAATTTGCGGCGCCGCTGACGTAATGCGAGCCTGCAATGCCGACACCTTTTCCGAATGGAAGCTTGCCCTTTTTCTCTTTCCATGCGGACCTCTGAACCGCTTGCCGGATGCAGTCCGGATATCCGTAAGACGTAACGCGCAGATCGTTTACGGTTCGCGTATTCGGCTCGAGCGCGTTGCGAAGGCGGATTTCAGCGGGATCGATACCAAGATCGTCCGCAATCATATCCAGCTGCGACTCAAAGGCGAAGCGCACATTGACCGTTCCGTGGCCTCGCATCGCGCCGGAGGGCGGTTTGTTGGTCAATACACGAAAGCCGTCGTATTTCATGTTACGAATATCGTAGATGGCTCCCAGTAGAGCGCCTGAGTACAGGATCGTTACAACGCCATAGCTGCAGAATGCGCCGCCATCCTGGATCGTTTTGCATTCGACAGCCGTGATCTTTCCCTCTTTTGTGGTCCCTGTCTTCATATCGACAAACTGTGTCGGGCGTCCGCGGTGGATATAAAATACTTCTTCGCGTGTGACGGTCAGTTTGACCGGCCTGCCGGATTTTACCGACAGCGCCGCTGCGCAGATCTCATGTCCCAGCGGTTCGTCCTTGCCTCCGAATCCTCCACCGACAAGTGGTTTGATCACGCGGATCCGGCTCATCGGGATTTTTAACACATCGGCCAATGTACGGTGCAAATAGTACGGAGTCTGCGTGGACGACCAGACGGTCAGTTTGCCGTTTTCCTCGTATCTTGCGACTGTGCTGTGCGGCTCCATCGCCGCATGTGTAACCTGCGGGCAGATAAACGAATCGCTGCGGATGTGGTCCGCGCGCGAAAAGCCTTCATCTACATTGCCGAAATGGTGATGATAATCGCGTTCCAGATTGTCCGGCTTGTCTTCATGGATCAAAACAGCACAATGATTCATCGAATCACGCGCATCGAAATAAGCAGGCAGCGGTTCGTATACAACCTCGATTGCCTGGATGGCTTCTTCCGCGATTTCCGGCGTTGCGGCTGCCACGGCTGCCACCCCTTCGCCGACATACCGCACTTTGTCCACCGCGAGGGCGGTTTCATCATGACCGACCGGTAAGATTCCGTATTTGCCTGCGACGTCTTTTCCGGTAACCACAGCATGGACGCCGGAGATGGATTCCGCGCGAGAAGTATTCAGGATCAAAATTCGCGCGTGTGGATGGACACTTCGAAGGATCCTTGCATGAAGCATTCCCGGAAGCTTCATGTCATCCGTGTAGATGCCGCTTCCGGTGACCTTGGATGCGCCATCCACCATCGGGACCGGTTTGCCAATGATTGAATAATCAGTCATATCTTTAATTCAGAATGCAAGAATGATGAAGCTGAATTCAGAGCGCGATTCTCTGCGGATCGTTCCGGCGAGCTTCTTGATAGTCCTGGGCCGCTCTTCGGACCGCGGCAATGATCTTTGTATACCCCGTGCATCTGCATAGATTGCCGGCGAGAGCTTGCGAAATCTCTTCTACGCTCGGATCGGGGTTTTCCAGAAGCAACGCTCTTGCGGTCATCAGAATACCCGGTGTGCAAAATCCACACTGTTGGCCTCCCTCGTCGCAAAACGCCCTCTGCAGCGGATCCAGTTCGCCTTTTCTCGACAGCGATTCCACGGTCTGGATCTCTCTTCCTTGATAGGAAACAGCGAGCATCATGCAACACTGCGACGGAACTCCATCCACCAGGACCGTGCACGCGCCGCAGGAACCATCGTCACAACCCAGTTTTGTGCCCGTCAGGCCGAGATCTTCGCGCAAAACATCCAGGAGCAAACGGTTTGGAGACGCCGCAACTTCAACGTCTTCACCGTTGATTCGGAAGCGCATGAAAATTCTTTTCTGTTTCATGATCGTGGTTCTCACGAATCATATAGAACGAAGAAAACGTTGTCAATTTTGATGTGATAAAGTGTATACATGATTGCGGCCATAATCCTTGCTGCCGGTGAATCACAGCGGATGAATGTTCCAAAGGCTCTTCTTCCGATCGGAACAGAGATGTTTGCAGAGTGCATTGCCCGCAAGGTAAGGGAAGCCGGCGTGGCACACGTCTATTTGATAGCAGGTCATCACCATAATCTCATTAAAGAAAGACTGAAAGGAAAACTTGAACTGGATATTCTTTTTAACTATCGATACAAAGAGGGGCAACTCTCTTCGCTGAAAGAAGGGCTCCGGAACCTCGCGACTGGGTTAACTGAAGTCCTCGTCTGGCCTGTGGATCAGCCTCTGGTGAAAACAGTAACAGTTAAAGTACTACTTGAGTCTTATCGATCTAAGAAGAATCATGTGACCATTCCGGTTTTTGATTCGAAACACGGTCATCCGGTCATATATGATTCGGCCGCCATTTATTCTGCTTTGCGTATGTCGTCAACGCAAACGGCGAAGGAGCTGCAGAAAATTTTCGAGAAGGAAATCGACTTCATAGAGGTTGCAGATCCCGGAATCGTTGTGGACATCGATACTCCGGAAGACTATAAGAAGTATATTACGGATGCCGGGCTTTGATCTTCAGGTCTGGCGCTTTTCGGTTCACCATGCGCGCATTCTTGACTTGAATCACCTCCGCAAGAATGCTGATTGCAACTTCCGCAGGGCTTTTCCCTCCGATTGGTAATCCGATCGGAGCATGAATGCGATCCAGCATGGCAGGGGAAATTCCATCCTGTTCCAATTCATTTCGAAACTGTCTGATTTTCGCTCTGCTTCCGATCAGCCCCAGGTATGCAACCGCACTCTCGATAAAACGTTGCGCAAGAAGCTTATCCGTGGCGTGACAACGGGTGACGATCACAACGTAAGAATCATCGTCAAAAGCAGGTATGTCCTGGCGGAAGGAACGATCAGTCAGAATTACGCGATCCGCACCGGGATGTTTCGCAGGATCGGCGTATTGGGGTCTGTCATCCACCACAATTGTATGAAACAACTCGCTTGCGGCGGCAAGTTTGGATAACGCCTGGCCCACATGACCGCCGCCGAAAATGATCATCTGCGGAACAGGATGGTAGCTTTCGAACATTACAGTTACAAGACCCTGACAATACATTCCCAGATCAGATTTTGTGAGGCGATACTCGCGGTGGACTGGAGTATTCTCGTGAAACGCCGCTTGCGCATCCTCCAGGACTTCGGCTTCAAAAGTGCCTCCTCCGATCGTGAAGTCGAACGTTCCGTCGGCATGAACGATCATTTTCGCGCCCGGCTTTTGGGGACAGGAGCCCTTGATGTCGGATATCGTAGCCAGCACGAAATGTTTGCGGTGTTGCAGTAACTCCGCAATTCTGCTGTGTATCGTGTGTGGGTCCAACTTCATAAAAGTCAAAAAAGGCAAAAGTCAAATTGCAAAATGAAAGTCGCAGAGTTCCGAAAAGCCATTTTGCATTTTGCAATTCTCATTTTGACTTTTCCTTTAGGAGTGCGGGTGGTATTTCGCAACCAGAAGAGAACGGATCTCTTGCGGCGTCATCCCTTGTTTATCTAACTGGTCCGCCTCGACTGTTTCCTTCAGACAGATGTCGCAGTGGACAGCATGGTCGGTGACATAACAGTCATGCAAAGATCCGTGTCCGAAACGGTCGCAATAGCAAAAACACGGCATTTGCGCCAGAAGCTCCGGCTTTGCCTGAGCGATCGCATATTCGACTTGAGCATTGGGCGGCACAACAGCCGGAGCCAATGTTGCATACAACGGGCCGGCCGAAGTTGGGTCCTCCAAATAGGGAGGCATCCGGAAATTACTTGTAGACGCCGGTTGTGCTTCCGTCTGTTGTGGAACAAGTTGGCTCGGTTGCGGTGATGAACCTTCGGTTGACTTCGGGGTCGATGAGTTCTGGTTGCAACCAAGAAGCAACAAACTCACCAAAACACAGGTCACAATTCTCTTCATCGCGTAGATTATAGCGGCGCTCTTTGCAAATGCGCAAGTTTTCTTGACAGTCCCAAGTCCCACATATATCATACATCCTAGGATTTGCGGGGAGCGCGGCCTCTTTGGTGTAAAGGAGTTGCCATGCATGTCGAGATGCGAATCAAGGGTCTGATGTTAGACCCTGTGACCAACATGCCCATTATTATCCTATCTGATATGGAAGGACAGAGAATTCTTCCGATCTGGGTTGGTTTTTTTGAAGCCAATGCGATTGCTCTGCAGATGGAAAACGTTACAACACCTCGCCCGATGACGCATGATCTGATGAAGAACATCATCACCGGTCTCAATGCTACGGTAAAGAAGATTCTGGTGAACAATCTCTGGGACAACACCTTCTACGCGCTAGTGTTTCTGGAGGCAAACGGGGAGACTGTGGCAATCGATTCCCGTCCGAGTGATGCAATCGCTCTAGCCTTGCGAATGAAATCGCCGATCTATGTCGAGGAAGAAGTGATTAACAAAGCCAAGAGCATTGAGGGTACCCGCGATCTGACGGATGGCGAGAGCCTCCAGCGCTGGCTGGAGAATCTTCGCCCCGAAGAACTCGGCAAGTATAAAATGTAGGGCTACTACTAATAGGGTAGTAATTCGACACATTTCCTTTTTGACAATCCTTTTCTTTTCAGATACTCTGGATTTTTGTTGTTCCTGTTTTTTCGACTGAAATTTTCACCCTCCCGGTTGTTTGCGCAGCTATGATCCTTGCCATTGCAAATCAAAAAGGCGGGGTAGGGAAGACCACTACCGCCATCAACATAGCTGCCTGTCTTGCCAACAAGAAGCGAAAGACGCTTCTGATTGATATGGATCCGCAGGCGAACAGCACACTTTCTTTTGTGGATCCCGCGTCGTTTCGCCTTTCCGCATACGATGTCCTGGTGGATGGAATCAACCCGGAAGACTGTATCGTGTCAACCGGTGTTTCGAATCTGAGTTTATTGCCGGCACGGTTGTCGTTAGCAAAACTGGAAGCGAAACTGATCGGTGAATTAGATGGTCATTTCCGCTTGAAAGATCGATTGGGACCGCTTCATCAAGTTTACCCTTATATCGTGATTGATACGCCCCCAACACTTGGTCTGATTACAGTCAGTGCCCTTGTAGCCGCCACTCATGTACTGATTCCGATCCAGTCTTCGTACTTTGCGTTGGAAGGAACGGACGATCTTTTGGAAACGATCCAGAAGGTGAAGGCGAGACCGAATCCCGCGTTGGATTTGCTTGGTGTTGCAATTACCCTGAATGACCGCCGTACTACGCTCAGTCACGATATTCGGGAGCAGATCCGCCAGGTGTTTGGGGACAAGGTATTCCGAACGGTGATCAGCAAAAGCGTACGTCTCGAGGAAAGTCCCGCATACAGAGAAAGCATTTTTACCTACGCTCCAAAATCTTCCGGAGCCACCGAATATGAACAGCTTTGCAAGGAGGTGCTGGCACGTGAGTAAGAAGGGATTGCCGCAGACGATTCAGATGAAACACGACTTACATTACGTGGAGGAATTGTTCCATGACAATGCCGGAGCGGTTGGTAGATTCATCCCCATTCACAGGATTTGTCCCAACCCGTCTCAACCCAGACAGAATATCGGCGATCTTACAGATCTGGTGAATTCCATTAAAGAAAAGGGCGTTTTGGAGCCCCTGCTTGTGCGCACACGCGAGAACGAATATGAGATTATCGCAGGCGAAAGGCGGTGGCGCGCGGCCAGGGAGGCAGGCTTGGACGTTGTCCCTTGCATCGAGATGGAGGTGACGGACGTTGAAATGCATGAGATCGCATTGATCGAGAATTTGCAGAGAAAAGACTTGACGCCATTTGAAGAGGCGGAAGGACTCCAGGCCCTTGCGGAAAAGTTTGGCTATACACACGCGCAAATCGCGAAGGCGGTAGGGAAGGCGAGGAGCTCGGTGACGGAGGTTCTTCTTCTGAACCAGATGCCGGCCGAAATCAAAGAGCTATGTCGGCGGGCCGACATTTCAAACAAGTCCTTGCTGCTTCAGGTGGCCCGCCAGCCGGACGTGGTGAAAATGAAGAGCCTTGCTGACCGAATCTCCCGGGGAAACGTAACCCGACAGCAGGTTAGGGAAGAGCAGACGAAGCAAAAGGGAAAGAAAAAGCCATACATCTACTCCTCAAAGGGCAACGGATACATAATAAGGATTTACTTTAATAAACATAATGCGACAAGTGAAGATGTTCAGGCAGTATTAGAAGAATTATTAAGTAAGCTCAAGTAAATCATCAGAAGATTCAATGTATTACTTCCGTTGTTGGCCAGCCGACAATCATGAACCTTTTGGCAATTAGCGATTTGCACCTAAACCCCGGAAGCCAACTTCGAACCGACCTGTTTTTGGAGTTTCTGAATGCGGCTTTAGAAAATACCGATGAGGTGATCATCGTTGGGGACCTCTTTGACCTCTGGTTTGGAAAACACCCGTTTGAATACCAGAAGTCAGTTTTGAATCGAATGCGGGAGCTATCGGAAGACGGTCTTGTCATTCATTACGTGGAGGGGAACCGGGATTTTGGCATTCGACATCTGGCGGGCAGCATTTTCCGGGACGTATGGCCTGAATCATTCAAGCTGACCTGGTCCGGGAAATCTCTCTATCTCGTGCATGGCGATCTGATCAACACGAGGGATCTCCCGTATCGGTTCTGGCGCGCACTGACCAAGAACCGGTTTTCGCTTCGACTCCTCGATGCTCTTCCGGATTCGTTCTTATTGAAGAAATCGTCTAACCTGGAACAACAGATGAGAGCGACCAATTTAAAGCACAAATCCCGTTATCCGGAGGATGAATGCAGCCGCTTTTGCAGCGAACATTTCCACCGTGGAGCTGATTTGATCATCTCCGGACATTTCCATGTCGAAGTTGAAAAGAACGTGCAAGTTGACGGTAGGAATGTGCTATTCTATAGCCTGCCCGGGTGGGAGCAAGGGTTTCGATATCTTGTGATTCCGCCGGGCCAAGAAAAACCGTATTTTCGGGGATTGGAACACTAGCATGGAAATCCTGCAGCGCCGGCAAGGAAATATCGTGATTCTGGATATCCATGGAGCCATTTCTATGGGTGAAAGCAAAGAGAAGTTCGTCCACGTAATGGATGAACTTCTTTCCCAGAAAGATCTGAACGTCCTTGTGAATTTCGCGGACATCAACTACATGGACAGCACTGGGATCGGAGAGCTTGTGGGATATTTAAACAAATTTGTAGAAAACAACCGCCAGTTGAAAATTCTCAGGCCGCACGATCGCATCCTGAAGCTGCTTCAGATTACAAAGCTCGACACCATGTTTCAAATCTTTCAAGATGAAGAAGAAGCTTTGAAAAGCTTCGCACAGAATTAGGATTCCACATCGCAATACAATTCAATTCGCAGGGAGGGTCTTTTCATGACCATGCGTTTGTCTCGCTCATTGTTATATCTTTTTGTAGCAAGTTTGATATTCGTTCCCGCTTTAGCGCAGGCGCAGACGAAACCCGCCAAAACGGACAAAGGGGAAGAAGACCCCGCAAAAACGGAAGCGTTCTTTCAGGCCAAAATCAAAGCCTATTATGATGATTGGAATACTCTAAATCTGGAAAAAGCCGGAGCTTATTACGCCAAAGATGCGGATCTCGTTTTTTATGACATCACTCCTCTGAAGTACACCGGGTGGGAGGCGTACGGGGCGGGAGTACAGAAACTCTTGGCGGCGTATAAAACTTTTCACCTCATCCCGCAAAACGACTTAAAAATCACACGCCGGGGAAAGATTGTCTGGACTACGATCGGATGTCATTTTTCCGGCGTATTGAAAGATGGAACCAAAGCCGAGCTTGAAGGGCGTCACACAGCCATCTGGGAAAAGCGCGGAAAAGGAGATTGGCTCATCGTGCATGAGCATGTATCCGTGCCCCTGCCCGAGACTCCGGCAAATGCTCCCAAGTGATGGGAAATAACTACTTGGTTGGTTCTAATTAATTAGAAGGATCCGATCGCTGCCGCTTCGTCTTCAAAGATCTCGAAGATGCCCAGCAATCCTGTGATTTTCAAGGTGTGGCGCACCATTTTGCCCGGATTGAGAAGTTTTAGCTTTCCTCCGCTCTGGGTAATCGTCGTGTAGCTTTTTACGATCGCCCCGATCCCCGAGCTATCCATGAATTCGACGCCTGCCAGATTGAGTACCACGCGGTTATAGCTGCGCGAGGTCAAATCGGCAATCGCGTCTTTGTAGGTTTGTTCATTGATCCCGACGGTAAGATGACCGATCAGATCCAAAACTACGACATCCCCTTTCTTACGCTTCTGAATATCGAATTCATGATCCATTTTCCGCTCCGCAATTGACTGGCTGAATGAAAATGCCAATATCGGCGCAAATCGACCTTGCTATTATAGATGTGCGTTATGACGCAGTCAAATAAACTGCGGCGATATCAAAAGGGTAGAAATTCAACTCATCTCGCACTGACAAAGGCAAAAATTATCCTTTCCACCCCTGAGCGAGAACGCAGCATGATCCACAACTTGTCGCAGATCCTTCTCGGGTGGTGTACAGATCCTTTTTCTTTTAGCCCCTATGATCATATTGGCAAGCCGATTGCATTAGCACGTAGCGGAAAAATAATCCAGGAGGATTGAATGTCAGAGACGAAAGGAACGATCATCCAGTTAACTGAAGAGCAAAAGAAGTTAATGCGTGAGGTGACCGGAGCAGACCATGACTCGATCAAAGTGGAAGTTGGAACGAGAATGGCTCCTGCAATGGTTACGTCTTCACACGCTGAGGGTGGACGGACTCCAGGCGGACGCACCCCAGGCGGACGGACTCCAGGCGGACGGACCCCAGGCGGACGGACCCCAGGCGGACGGACCCCAGGCGGACGGACCCCAGGTGGACGGACCCCAGGTGGACGGACTCCAGGCGGACGGACCCCAGGCGGACGGACCCCAGGCGGACGGACCCCAGGTGGACGGACCCCAGGCGGGCGTACTCCAGGTGGGCGGACCCCAGGTGGGCGGACCCCAGGTGGGCGGACCCCAGGCGGACGTACTCCGGGCGGAAGAACTCCGGGCGGACGGATGCCCTAGCTGAGAGTTCAAGTTTTGTAAGATTTACGAAAACACCATCCCCTTCCGGGATGGTGTTTTATTTTTTACCAGATTAGGGATCTGATTCCGCGATAGAGTTCCCGTGCGACACGTCTGAGAAGAGAATACCTTCCTCCAAGAATTTTGACATCCCCCTTCATACCAGGAATCAATTTCCTTTGAGAGTTGTCAACGACAACGTCCACATTGAATGTGCCAAATGTTCCTTCCAGCGCTTCAACTTGCTCGGTAACGGCTGGTGAGATTTTTTGCACTTGCCCCTCAAAAGTTTGGCTTGGATAGGCATCCAGTCTGATCAAAACGCGTTGTCCAATTTTCACGTCGTCTATGTCGTATTCGCTAACGGGAATTCTTGTTTTTGCTTTCTCAAGGTTAGATATCACACAAAAAAGGCCTCCCTTGGGAATAAAAGTGCCGGTTTTTTCCTCAATGAGCGGCGTTACCACGGTACCCTGAATTGGGGTTTCCAAATAAAGTTTTCGTAAATGATTTTCCACTTCTGCTTTTTCTTGAAGGATCTGCTGCTTCGCGCGCGATTTCGTTTGGTACTCATAGCTGTTACCGGCGGAAGCCACTCTGGACATCTCGCGATCCAATTGATCCAGACGCGATTGAATGCGCCGCTCGTTCTCCGATAGTTCAGGGTTTTTTAGTTTGCCAAGAAGCTGCCCCGGCTTTACGGATTGGTTTTCCTTTACCAGGATTTCATCCACGAAACCGTCCGTTTGAGAACGGATCTCCGTGCGCTCCACAGGTTCCACAACAACGGGGCTCGAAATTTTCATGTGCGTGACTGGAATCAATAACAGCACAAGTACGATTGCGAGCGCGATACGGAGTTTTTTCATTTTAATCATAAGAACCTCCTTCTTGTCCAGGTAAACGACTCGAAGAAAGTGAAATGCCTCACCGAGCTTTTTTCGAAACATGTAAAGCACCGTGATCGGCAACAAAACATACGCAAACCAATCAAAGAGCCCAAAATAAACATTCTTAATAAAGGTGATGATCAGGGTATAAAGTGTAGTCGTATAAATCAGTGCAATCATTCCGTAGATTCGAAAAATCCGTCGTTTGCGTCCGGACTGTTCCGGGGGTTCGTCAGCCTGAAGTCTGAAGACATTACGTTTGAACCAGCGTTTTACAAAGTTAAAGGACTCTTCACGGAGATTCTGGATTTGTAAAAATTCCGAAAGGAGAAAGTACCCGTCCAATCGGACTAGCGGATTCATGTTCATCAAAAATCCGGATAAACCTGAAAAAATAAAAACAAGAAATGCGAGGTGGTGAATCGTGGTACCCGGAAGTGTTAAGAACCAGATGTAGGACCCGAGAGCGCACAATAGTAATTCTCCATACACACCGGAAAAATAAAACCAGAGCCGATGACTCCGATTGGTCATCAGGTATCCGTCACCCGAATCGACGTAAAATGCAGGGGAACCATAAAAGAGCATAAAGCCGGCTTCGTGGCATTCTCCTCCGAAATTTTTTAATGACAGAGCGTGACCAAGCTCATGAATTCCCAGTGAAACAACAAAAAGTAGAATAAAAACAATAACGTCCCACAGAGATTTTCTGCTGAAGGCATACAGTTCGACCGTTCCCTGCCAGAATTCATCCCAGCGAATAATGTTGATCACAATCATCAGCGCGATCGCGGTCAAGGACGCAATCAGAAATGCCTTCGACCAGATCCACCGAATATGCGGGATCAAGCGATCGAGAAGCTCGTTTGGATCAAACTTAAAAATTGTCATGTATTCGAAAGTCCACTTGTCCTTTTTCTCAAGCAGCAACTGCCTTTGAGTCCGAATTCGCTCCATTAAGATTAGATTCTTTTCGGCGGCACTGATCTCAAGAAGGTCCCATCCTTTTAGATCCTCCAGGCAGATGGAAAGAAAAGCGTCATCGATTGGTTCCAGGAGATGCTTCTCGTTGTACTCTTCAATGATCTGGTCGGATGAGTGTTGACCGTCCATCAGAGCAAAGATCTCAAACGTAACCGGTGGAAATTTGAAATACTCCCGGGTAATAGGGTCTTTCACTACGTAGGTGATTTCGTCCGGCCCGTACACCTGCCGGCGAATGATCAGGTCAGGTCGTAGTCGTGGAAAGTCCGGGTTAGGGGAGCCAGACCCAAAATTTTTTCCATAAAAATCGGACGGGTTTTCGTAAAATGACATAACCGATACTGCGGTATCCTACCTCGATTTTGGCTTTTCCGACCATTCCTGATTTTAAGAATTGATCGGTATTATCGATTTGCGCTTCGATCCGGTATATGCTTGTCTCGTTGTGTGGAGTGACCTGGGCTCCTAAGAGTGTGATCTTTCCATAGAACTTCTTGGTCGGATAGGCATTCATTTTCAACCGGATTTCCTGGCCGACTTTCAGATAACTGATATCGCTTTCTTGAATATTGACTTCAGCACGCGTGCTTCGCATATCGGCCAGCTCACAGAACTCTTCTCCCTTTTTCAGGAAAGAACCCACTTTTTCTTCGATTTTGGGAGTGATCAGAATGCCATCGACCGGGGAGGTCAGACGCGTGGAGTCCAATAACTGCTGATAAAATGCAATTTCCCGTTCCGTCTGCTGAAGTTGAATCTGTTGGACACGAAGCGCCGAAGAATCGCCGGTACTCTGGCTGCGACTGATTTCTTTGAGAAGCAGATCACGCCGCGTTTTTTGATCGTCCAATGCAAGACGATAATCTTCATCCCGTAGCTGAGAAAGAACCGCACCGCGACTCACGAGCGCACCTTCTCTAAAATATACATTCTTAACGATTCCCTCAACCGTACTGATCACGGGCGTACGATGCTGGGGAAGAACACCGACATCTCCCATTATTTTCATATTCCAAGGAACAAACGTCAGAATTGCCAGGACCACAGCGCAAACCACCGCGGTAACAATCCTTTGTTGCTTTGGCATCTTCATCAATTTCGCTTTGCGCCGCATCAACGGCCCCATAATGTCCATCAATGGAACTTGGCGGTAAAGTTGCGCGTTGCGAATAGCGACCGTCGCTTGATTTGCCAGAATACTGGCCACTTCCAGATGACGTTCATCCAGAAAATACGGCGCAGTACTTTCGAACGAAAGAATCCCCAGATCTCCTTCTTCATCTTTCAGGGGCATGGAAACGAAGGATTTCATTTTCGTCTTATCAAAATGCTGCTTAAACTTTTCGCGCGTCTCTTCGCGGTCGGTTGCAATCTGCCCACCAAGCTCAGAAATATAGAGTCCCGTTCCAAGGCTGGCGGCCCAGGTCAAGATATCCTGAAGATCCCGCATGTCAGGACTGCCTTTATCGACTTCCAATCTTCCGGAAACGGCGCGTAAATCGACTCTATTTTTGTCTTGCAGGGCAATCGCAGCCCGCTCATAAGGAATGAGAGTCGCAGACTGGTTGACGATTGTGAGCAGCACTTTATCCAGGTTCAGAGTGGAAGTGATTTCATGGCTGATGCTCAGAAGTGCATCCAGCTCCTTCGCCTTTCGTTCGGTCAATAAGAGATTTGCGTTGTGAATGGAGATTGCAGCCTGGTGGGACAGATCGTTCAGCAGAAACTGATCTTCTTCATTATAAGATTTGTCTACCGTACGATTCATTACCTCCACTGAGCCAATAATTTTCCCCTTGCATTCGAGCGGAGCGACCATGTAAGTGTAAACAGGTGTTTCTTCAGGGTTCGCCAACCTCTTCAGCAGCCGCTCATCTCCAGAAGCGTCTTCCAGTAAAATTCCTTCCCCTGTTTGAATGACTTCACCGGCAATATCTTCCTCCAGTTTTGATTTATAAGATTCAAACAGATCCTGGTAGCCACCAGTGCTCTTTCCAGCCCGAATTTCATTTCCAGCATCATTCAGAAACCAGATAGTGCAAGTCTCTGCATCCAATATGTCTCGGATCTTCTCCGTGATAATTGGCAAAAGACCGTCGAGCTCCAAAGTCGAATTAAATATCTGGCTGATATCGTAAAGCAGGGTTAATCGTGTAATAGCGTTCAACTGGTTTCGACTCTGCTCTTCATACGACTTCATGTTTCCGGCAGCGACTGAAACCAGGTCCAGCCCTTTCGCAATGAAATCGCTATCTTCTTCTGTAAAGGCGGTTCGAGAGTCGGATCTGTCGATTAATTCCAGGACTCCCTGTAACTCAGCCTTTCCTTTTGCAGGAACACATAAACCGGTTTGCGGAGTTAACTCCTTTGGAAACAAGATGTGCTTGTTGGGTTGTTTGAGTGTGTCCGGCGTGAGGAATAAGGGTTTCCCCGAACGATAGACTTCACCTAAATAATCGCTACCAACAGAAACACCTTTTGTCTTGATGGCTTTTTCGGATAATACGGTACAAGCCGGTTCTAGAGTTCCATGTTCGGGCGTAAACACCCAGAGGATTGCATTTTTTCCCTGAACTAATTTTGAAAGGTCTTTTGTGGCAACCTCAAGTACTTCCTGAAGAGATCGGCAAAAGATAAGCGAATATGCCAATCGATACAGTTGATAGGCTTTACTAGTCCCTTCTTCCGGCATTCAGTTTTCCCCAGATATAATCAAGAAACCGCGATCGCGGGATAACATTCGTCGCTGAGTCTAGCATTTTTCATACGGTGATTCAATTCGAAACAATCTTCCGTTTCTTCCACGGAATTCGTCTGGGAAGCGCTTTGGGGTAATTTCAGAATTTGTATTTCCGGCAGAGATATTTCATACGATTTTTGTCGATTCCAAGCATCTCGGCTGCTTTGGTTTTCACGCCTTTGACTTTATCCAGGGCGGTTCGTAGAAGTTCACGCTCAAATTGTTCAACCGCTTTATCGAGGCTGATCCCCGCCTCTGGGATCCCGCCCAGTAACGGAAGAAATGAAGAATGATATCCTCGCACGGAGGTTGGAAGGTGCTGCAATCCAATCATCTCTTCATCGCTCATCAGGATCAAAGTCTGGACTAGATTCTCCAGCTCACGCACGTTTCCTTTCCAAGAGCAATTCATCAGAGCTTCCAGCGCAGCTGGATGAAATGTTTTCTGCGGAATTCCGTTCTCCCGGCAGAACAGACGCAGGAAATGATAAAGCAAAAGCGGGATGTCTTCCTTCCTCTCTCTCAACGGCGGAACATGGATCGGAAAGACGTGAATGCGGTAATAAAGATCTTCGCGAAATTCTCCACGGGAGACCTTGTCTTCAAGATTCTCATTCGTGGCAGTGATCAATCGAACATCGGTGGAAATTGTTTTCGTGCCCCCTACGCGTTCGAATTGTTTTTCTTGGAGGATCCGCAATAATTTGGCCTGAATCAACTGGCTGACTGCTCCAATTTCATCGAGGAATAGAGTTCCCTCATGGGCGAGCTCGAAACGGCCTGTATGAGCTGCGACTGCGCCTGTAAACGCTCCCCTTTCATGGCCAAACAGTTCCGTTTCCACAAGAGTTTCCGGCAGTGCAGCACAATTTACGCTCACGAACGGATGTTCTTTGCGTCTGCTGTTGTAGTGAATCGCCCTGGCGATCAATTCCTTGCCTGTACCGCTTTCTCCCCGAATGATGACAGTTGCATTTGTTTCCGCGACCCTGCGAATCGACTCGAACACACGCATCATTGCGGAGCTGTTGCCAATAATATTATCGAACGAATATTTGCGTTGCAGCTCATCCTGAAGGCGTAAATTTTGAACGCGCATTTCTTGCATTTCTAGAGCGCGATGAATGATCAGTTTTAGCTCTCCAAGATCAAATGGTTTTTTGAAATAGTCGGAAGCTCCCGCCTGTACAGCCTTTAACGTTTCTTTTGCATCCGTATTGCCGGACATCACAATGATGAGAGTCTCAGGGATTTCGGATCGGACTGTTTCAATCAGAGTGATCCCTTCATCGCACTTTCCGGACGGAGGCAGATTCAGATCCACAAGAGCAAGCGCCGGTTTTTCTTGCCTCAACAATTGTTCCCCCTGAATGCGATCGCCGGCCTCAACAATTTCATAGTGTTTGTTTAACGAAAGCGCTATCTGTTGACGCAAAAACCGGTCGTCTTCAATGATGGCTATTTTCTTGGTTGCCATTTTTCTTCTATCGGCAGGAGGATTCTAAAGGTGGTTCCGGAACCGGGGGTGCTCATCACTTCGATTTTGCCGCGATGCATAGCAAAAATTTGCTGGCTTGTGAAGAGTCCGAGGCCCAAGCCTGTATCCTTTGTTGTCTGGAAGGGACTGAACAGCTCATTGTGAATAAATGACTGAGTCATCCCCACGCCGGTATCCGATATCTCTATGACGATTCTTTTTTTTCTCCGGTGGGGAGTGAGTTTCGTTATGATCGTCAGCGTACCGCCGTGCGGCATGGCATCGATTGCGTTTTCCAGGAGACTGTGAAAGGCGTTGTGCAGATAAAACGGATCACCCCAGATTAAAGGAACCTCGGTCAGCGAATGCTTTATGTGTACGTCGCGAGTCCGGCGCGCGGGAAAATCTTCGATCATTTTCATGAGAATTTGATTGATATCGACCTGGAGTTTCACAACAACTTGCTGCGAATTGTCGCGGTAACGCTTTACAATCGTATCCATTTTCTGGACGGTGTCATTCAGGATTTCGGCCATACTTTGCTTGAAAATGGGGCTGTCATAGCTTTCTTCCATGTTTTGGAGCAGGGCGCTTAAACGGAATGCGAGATTCTTCATGTCATGCACAATGACGGAATCTACGGTCTGCTGAAGTGAAACTCGAACTACTTTCCTTTTTGTAGCCATTGTTTCAGTAGAAGGTTTTTCCGAGCAGGCAATAAGGTCACAGCCATCTGCTTTCTAATTCGAAGCGACTGGTTTCGCCGGGTTGATCCAAATAATCACTTTACCTGAAGTTCCGGGCCGCAAGATCCCTTTCCCTTCGGCTGGACTCAACTCTACCAGAGCCGGAGCCGTTCCGCTTGCAGGATCGATCGTTGAACTGATCCATTTTACACGCGCCGGAAAGCGGCGATCCGGATGTGTGGACGGAACAAATTCCGATTTGGCGCCTTTGGAGAAGATTCCGAGCTTCTCTTCCGGGATAAAGATTCGTGCGAGCAATGGTTCCATGGCCGTGATCCGGAACAACGGCACATTCTCATCTTCAACCACTCTTTGCCCGATCTTGAGGAAACGCTCGCCTACAACCCCGGTAAACGGAGCTCGAATGATGCTCTTTTCATAATTCACTTTAGCCAGATCCAGCTCTGCTGATGCGCGTTCAAAGCTCAAACGCCTCGCGTCATACTCGGAATCGGAAAGGAGTTTTTGGTCGTGCAAGGACTTTGCGCGATCATTTTCTACTTCCAACTCTTGTAATTGGAGTTCCGCTTTGCGAATTTCGAGCCTCAAATCCTGGTTGTCCAGTTCGGCGAGTGGATCCCCTTTTCTAACTCGTGCGCCACGATCCACGTAGATCTTATCGATAATCCCAGTCAGACGAGTTTTGATTTCTACGTCATTTTCTACCACCAGGGCAGCGTCAAAACTGATCGTGGCATTTTGTTGGGCTGACGCAGCCGTGAGACACAATAGGAGCAGTCCGATCATACAAGCAATTTTCATTTCAAGTTCATCATAACATAGGGCGCCTGGTATGGGACGCCCGTACTTACCAGGCAGGTGTATCAGTTGGCTCAGTGGAGCGTTTCCGGCTCCTCTGCCGTTGCAGTGTAACGAACGACGAACACCGAGATATCATCCGATTGCGGCACTCCGGCAGCATGCTCTCGAACGGCATCGAAAACATTTGCAACAACTTCCACCACATTCTTGAACCGGTTCGCGTGCAGAATCTTCTTCAGCTCCTCGTCCCCCAACAAGTCACCCTTCTTGCTACGCGCTTCAGTAACCCCATCAGTAAATAGACAGATCAGGTCTCCCGGTTGAAGCTGGACGCTCTTCTCCTCATACTTTGCAAAGTCGAAGGCTCCCAGTACGACGGATGCGGAATACAACTCCTCTAAAGATCCGTTTGAACGGATTATGTAGGGCGGATTGTGCCCGGCATTGACGTAACGAAGTTCACCGTTGCTTGAGATTACACCGTAGAACAGGGTTATAAACTTGTTCGAATTGGTTCTTTGAACAATATATTTATTGACACTTTCAAGACAGGTGGCGAGAGAATCGTAACGTTGCGCTTCCGCATAAAGAAGTCCCTGCGCCATCGAACAGAGCAGGGCTGCCGAAATTCCTTTTCCCGAAACGTCAGCGATTACAAATCCGTATCGATCTTCGGAAAGCTTGATCAGGTCGTAATAGTCGCCACTGATATGACGGCTGGGAATATTTTGCGCACAGGCTGAAAAGAACTTGTACGCTCCCCGGATCTTTGGAAGAAGTGTTGCCTGGATCTCATGGGCTGTGGCGAGCTCGGTTTCCAAACGTTCCTTTTCGCGGGATTCTTTCAGCAATCTTGCATTCTCGATCACTCCGGTAGCGTCCGTAGCCAGCGAATCAAGTATCCCCTGGCTGATTTTCGAAAAAGATTCCGTTGCCTTTTTGCTGTCCAGATACAGAGCGCCCAATACATCCTTTCGGCCAACAAACGAAGTAGAGGAATCCACTACCTGGTACGACTGAAGGGGGAGGCAGGCGATACTCCGTAGTTCAAGATTGAGCATGCTTTCGGACATCACAATTTTTTTCGGACCCTGGACATCGGACATAAGGACTTTCTGGCCAGTGTCCATGACCTGTTTGAGGATTGTCGTGCTGACGTGAAAATCGTCTTCAGGGATCGACTGCTTGGAACGGTCTCTCCCGCGCTGAAAGCGCGCCTCTCCGGTCTCGTCTTTCAAAACCAGGAAACCGCGTTCGGCGCTTGTCACTTCGATTGCCATGTCCAGAACGAGATCCAGAATTTCTCCCAGCGGAAGCGCCCCGCTAAAGAGTCTGGCTGTCTCTAGAAGTTTGGAAACATTGCGCAGGTCGCTTCCCGCAAAGGACATGATGATGGAAGGCGCGTCCGGCACAAAACCGGCATCTGTCGTGGCGTGATCTTCTCCTAGAAGGAAGATGAGTGTTGTTTCATTGCCTAATAACACCCTGTCCTGGTGTGCAAGAACCTGGTTCTGAATCCGTGTTGCGTTCACGAACGTTCCGCACTTGGAACCTTTGTCTACAACCCGGAAATTTTCACCTTCCCGGATAATCTCCGCATGGTGGCGCGAAACAGAGGGGTCATTCGTTTGAAGATCATTTTCGCCGCTTCGTCCGATTGTGAATCGGGGAGCCTCCAGAAAAATAATTTGTTCGTCGCCCGTCGTGGAGTGAATCACTTTGATCCGAGGTTTCATCATAAAACGAGGTCACTTATAGAGAAGTACCGGTAGTTCCCACTGCAAGAAAGGCAAGCAATCTGGAGCTTCGGGATCTCATCGTTCACTCAAGTTAACACAATCCTCGACCAAATTAAAGCCGATTCCGTATGCGAGTGTGCAGTTGTTCCATTGACTGAAAATACAATTCTCTCTAGAATGGATTTACAAATGACCTCCGAGCTTTTTGACAAGTATCGCGTTTCCTACAAAAAGGGACAGATCATTTTTGCCGAGGGAGACCTCGGGAATGAGATGTTTATTATCCAGAATGGGAAAGTTCGGATCTTTAAGAATATCGATAATTTCGATCAAACCCTGACTGTGCTGGAGAAGGGAGATTTCTTTGGGGAGATGTCCATTCTGGAGGGGATGCCTCGTTCCGCCTCCGCGGAAGCGGAAGAAGATTGCGAACTGATTCGGATCAACAGCGCCAACTTTGTCTCGATGATCAAGTCGAACATCGAGATTGCGATCCGGATCATGCGAAAGCTTTCCTTGCGTCTTCGAGAGGCAAATCTGCAGATCGAGAAGCTCATGCATGCTTCTACGGAGATGTTTGCCTTACCGGAAGCGGCGAAACCAAAAGCGGCGAATACCGCGGACGCGCAGGCTTATCTCGTTTCCACAATGTCCGGTAAAACGTTTCCTCTCGGTAAAGAAGAGGCTTACGTCGGACGTGTGGATCGCGTGACGGGCGCAGTTCCGGATATTGATTTATCGGATGAAGATCCAAAACGTTTTATTTCCCGCCGGCATGCGAAGATCGTCAAACAAGAAGAAGAATTTCTTCTAGTCGAAGAAATTGGCACCGTAAACGGAACGTTTCTGAACAATCAGAGACTGGCCACGGGAACGCCCGTACCGTTGAAGAACGGCGATACGTTGACGTTTGCTAACATCTCGCTTACCTTTTATCACACTACAGCCGAGGCGTGAGTGAGCGCCCGGTACGGGGCAGACACTACCGCAATGCAAGAGAACATCATCATTCGGGGCGCGCGCACCCACAATCTAAAAAACTTGAATGTCGAAGTCCCTTCGGGGAAGTACGTCGTGATATCCGGCGTCAGTGGTTCGGGAAAATCAAGTCTTGCGCTGGATACACTCTATGCCGAGGGGCAAAGGCGTTATGTGGAATCACTTTCGACGTATGCGAGGCAGTTTCTGGACAAAATGGAAAAGCCTGATGTGGATGCGATCGAAGGGATCTATCCAGCGATCGCAATTCAACAGCGGACCAGCCAGGCGAACCCACGTTCCACAGTCGCCACGATCACGGAAATCTATGATTATCTGCGCCTCTTGTTTGCGCGCGCGGGACACACTTTTTGTCCAAAATGCCAACAGGAAATCCGTGCGGACTCTCCGGCTTCAATTCTTTCTGAATTCGATCGAACTCTTACAGCTTCCTCGACGTTGCTTATCGGTTTTCCCGCATCATCGGAGCTTCAGCATCGAACGCTTCTGGATTTGAAACGGAAAGGATTTTACCGGGTGGTGTCTAACTCTGAGATTCTGGACGTGGATGACTTCTATAAGGACGCTGCGATTCAGGAGAATCCTCCCGACTTCTACGTCCTGGTGGACCGGGTCCGTTTCAAGGGCAATCGGCAACGGATTGCGGACGCCCTGGAAACAGCGTTTCGCGAAGGCAACAGCACCGCGATTGTGGAAGCGGATGGGGCCAAATCGTATTTTAGCGACCGGTTTGAGTGTAGAAACTGCAGGATCACGTATTCACGTCCTGATCACAGAACTTTTTCTTTCAACAGCCCGCACGGGGCCTGTCCGAAGTGTCAGGGTTTTGGAAACATCATGGATCTGGATGAAGCGAAGATCATTCCTGATCCTTCTCTAAGTCTGGAAGAGTATCCGATCGCTCCCTGGAACAATTCCGAATATCGCTGGATGTATGAATACGCGGAACCCGTCAAAGATCTCCCTAAAAATATTCCGGTTTCCAAATTCAATGAGACGCAACGCCGAATTCTGTGGAAGGGCAAAGATCGATATCCAGGAATCCGCGGGTTTTTCGATCAGTTACAAAACAAAAGATACAAGGTTTCGGTCCGGATCTTTCTGGCGCGGTATCGGGGTTACTATCCATGCGACGAATGTAATGGAGAACGTCTGCGCCTGGAAGGCAGAATTGTCCGGGTTGGCGGAATGAATATCAGCCAGTTCTGCGCGCTGGATGCAAAAAGCGCGTTCTCCTTTCTCAACGAATTAAAATTGACAAGCCAGGAGCTGCAAATCACCGCGAAGATTCTTCCGGAAATCAAGAAGCGATTGCAATATCTGATGGATGTTGGACTTGAATATCTGACTCTTCACAGGCGTTCCGGCACATTGAGCGGCGGCGAAGCGCAGCGCATCAATCTTGCATCCTGTCTTGGCTCCACTCTTGTAGGCACTTTATATATCCTCGATGAACCCTCGGTGGGATTGCATGCGCGGGATATTGATCGATTGACCGGAATCCTGCAAAGCCTTCGTGACATCGGCAATACGGTCGTTGTGGTAGAACACGATGAAGAAATGATTCGAAAGGCGGACTATGTGATCGATCTTGGTCCATATGCCGGAGAACGAGGGGGTAACTTGATTTTCGCCGGGGAGGTCGACGATCTGCTTCGCCATCCCGACTCACTTACTGCTCAGTATTTGCGAGGCGAAAAAACTGTGATCACTGCCGCGCCACATGCGGCGACGGCAACCAAAACAAAAACGCGCAAAGAGATCGTGCTGAAAGGCGCGCGAGAGCACAATCTGAAAAATCTGACCGTGCGATTTCCGCTCAACAAGCTGGTTTGTATTACCGGTGTATCCGGCTCCGGAAAAAGTACTCTAATCCAGGATGTGCTCTATCCCGCGCTCTCACAGGAGTTTGGCGAATGGCAGGGAGCGGTTGGAGCCCATGATGGCATATCAGGCGTGCGCGAAATCGGCGAAGTTGTTTTCATGGACCAATCTCCTCCATCGAGAAGTTCAAAATCGGTTCCCGCAACGTATTTGAAAATCTTTGATGAAATTCGCGCTTTGCTTGCATCCACCAATCCGGCGCGCAAGAACCGTCTCACGATCTCCGATTTTTCGTTCAACATTCCCGGTGGCAGATGCGAGGCATGTGAAGGAGAAGGGATCCTTCGCGTTGGGATGCTTTTTCTTGCCGATGTAGTTCTGGTTTGTGAGGCGTGTAAGGGGAGAAGATACCAGGGAAAAGTACTCGAAGTGAAGTACAAGGAACGAAACATTCACGATATTTTGCAGTTGACCATTTCGGAGGCGATGGCCTTCTTCTCCAGTCAGCCTAAAATTCTCGAGAAGTTATATATTCTCTCTTCTGTCGGTTTGGAATATCTGCGTCTGGGTCAAGCTACTTCCACACTTTCCGGCGGCGAGGCGCAGCGGTTGAAGCTCGCCTACCATCTCGCGCAACCCAAAAAAAGCCGAGTGTTATATATCTTTGATGAGCCGACGATCGGGCTTCATTTTGACGATGTCACCAAATTGCTGCGCTGTTTTCGAAAACTTCTCCAGGGGGACAACAGCATCATTTGTATCGAGCACAACCTGGATGTCATCCGCGCGGCCGATCATATCGTAGACCTGGGGCCCGAGGGAGGGGACAAAGGCGGTTATGTCGTGGCCGAAGGTCCGCCGGAAATCGTAGCCCGCAATCCCGCGTCGCTGACCGGACGATATCTTCAGGAATACTTCCCCAGAGAATAAGAATCTCACGCGCACGCACTGTAGTACTATGGCAATGTTAATCGTAAGTAATTGACAGACAGCATTTTTTCCTGATATCATCCCATAAAATATCCGGACACAAGCTTTGGTCACAGAGGGAGATTCTGAATGGCGAAAATAAACTTCATGGACCGCGAGAACCTGCTGCGTTCCTTCGATCTGAAGGACGAAACTGTTACGGTCGGTCGAGAAGCTACAAACAAAGTTGTCGTTGCAGATCCCAGTGTCTCCCGCCAGCATGCCACCATTGAGAGACGGGAAGATGGCTACTACCTCGTAGATAAGAATAGCTCAAACGGAACGTATGTAAACGGAAAGAGAATCAGCCAGCAAAAACTCGATCATAACGACAAGGTGAACTTCGGTAGTGCCTCAGTAATCTTTGAAGATGAAGAGCAAATTGCGGCAACCTTTATTGTCCCGCGTAATGAAATGCCGGAAGCGCTTCCCAAATTGGAACCCAGGGCTCAGGCTCCGGATGAGCGCGTGACAGATGCCCTCGATGAAATGATTGAGGATAAGCCGCTTCCGCCTCCATCTCCGATGATTACCTCAGAACCTCCTCAAGTTGTGGCTGTGGTTCCGCCCAGGCCGCAACCGCCTCCACCGCCCACACCGTCTCCGACGACGCCACCTAAACTGGAAGCAGCGCCGGACGTCGCGGTTGGAATCCTGTGTCCCTCTTGCCGGAAAGTTGTGGACAATAGCGCCAGATTCTGCGGGTTTTGTGGAACGCCGCTGACACCAAAAGCGGCGGTTCCGCCGGCCCCTCCACCTTTGCCGCCCATGGCTGAGAAGCCGGCTTCCGCGCCACCGCCGATTCCGCCGCCTCCACGAACCGTGTTAAAGACCGAAGTCCCACAGATGTCCGCACCCACCTTTGGTACTACGGCTTCAGGCACAGGATTGAACTACGCAGGTTTTGGGCCTCGTTTAATTGCGTATTTTATCGATGGTGTGATCCTACTAGCTCTTTCTCTGTTGCCTCTTCTGGTTGCTGTGTTTTCTCTATATCCTTCGTTTCGAGACGGGACGAATCCAAGTTCGATCAGCATGCTGATTGCCTCTGCATGCGGGTTGATCATGTCGTTGGCGGGCCTCGGTTACCAGCTTTACTTTGTAGGTGTCAAAGGCGCTACCCCCGGGAAACGAATCATGAAGCTGAAAGTTGTATTGCAGGACGGCCAATATCCGATCGGATACGGAAAAGCCTTTCTTCGATTGATCGGATATGCGATCAGCGGAATGATCTGTTATATCGGCTTTTTGATGATTCTTTTCGATAAGGAACAGCATCGTGGTCTGCATGATCGGATTGCAGGCACAGTCGTGATCAAGGAATCCTAGAGCGCTCATGCGCTTCATCTTCGTTCTCTGCTTGGTTCTTCTTTTCGCTCCTGGTATTGGCTTCGCAGCAAAACTCTCCCCGGAACTCGAACAAAATTTACAGTTGATGACCAACGGGCAATTGATCGAGGCATATTCTGCTTTCAAGGAAATTCATGAAAAAAATCCGGAAGATGCTGCTGCGGCATTTCTCCTCGCGGTTTCCAAGTGGAAGATGATGTGGCTATCCACTTATAACTCGGAAGACCGCCAGGAGTTTGTGAAACGGCTCGATCAAGTCGATTTGTTGTGCAACCGGGACCTCGATCAGGATAAGGACGCGCTCTTTTATCATGCCTCCGTGTACGGTCTTCGCTCGCAACTCGCGGCGACGGAAAACGAGTGGTGGGAAACTGCCCAGCTTGGCAAGAAGATGAAAAATGAAGCGCAGAAGTTGTATCACAAAGACCCGCAATACTACGAAGCCTATTATCTGTTGGGATCTTATAACTATTTTGCGGACGCCTTGCCTGGATATCTCAAGTTCCTTCGTGCCCTTGCATTTTTGCCGAGTGGCGACAGGATTGGCGGTTTGAAACAGTTGATTGTGGCATTTGAAAAGGGGGAAACCGCTTCCACTGAGGCTGGTAGGACGCTTGCTTTGATCTACACCTACTTCGAAAGGCGAAATGATTACGGCGTTCAGATATGCGATACCCTTCTTACGCAGTATCCGCAAGCATATGATCTGGGACTCTACAAAGGAATCAATCTGTACTTCAGTATGACGTTTGAGAAGTCTTTGGAGTGGCTGCAGCATGTGAAGAGTCAGATCTTTGAATATTCGCAGAAGCACGGAGCGGAACAAATTGTTCCTGTATACTTTCCCATGGAAAGAGAAGTCCGCTATTGGATCGCGCGCAGCTTGATTCAGTTGCATCGTTTTCCCGAGGCGCGCGAACTGTTGATAGAACTCACAAAACCTGAGATTCACCAGCCTTGGTGGCTGATGCGCGGCGTGTATCTTTCACTTGCACAAATTGAGTATCAAGTCGATCAGCCCGAGCAGGCGGAGAAGTGGCTGGCACCGGTGCTCAAATGGAGAGATGTGAAGGAATCACACGATAAGGCAAACCTTCTGCGGAAAAAGAAGGGCAACGTCGATGTGTTCGACATCGACATTCTGTAAATATCAAAAATCAAATATCAAATAAACAGAAAGAAAAAAGTAAATAAACTGCCTTCGCGATGATTTGCATATTGAATTATTTTTATTTGATATTTGATTTTTAATTTTTGATATTCTATTCGCGTACCAGTTTGATAGTGCCAGACGGTTTATCCACCTTCAAGATCATAAACGGTTGGGTTATTACCTGCAGGGTGAAGCCGTTCTGTGGGGGCTCGGTAAGTTTGTACGTAACAGTTACGTCATTACCCTCTGCGGCAACGTTCTTCACGATCACTTTGTAACCGCTGGTTCGCTTTTCACCTGCAAAGATAATGGCCAGAGATTCGGTTTCAAAATCCACCGGCGGTACGGGAGGCTGAGGCACGAGAACACTGACGTGACGTTTCCAAAGTTCTTCCCATTCCTTTTGATCCGAGATGACTTTGGCGATCGGGTCTTTGATCCCGCTGGAAGTTCCTTGCTGGACTACTTCACTCGTCACCATCACATTTGTCTGGGGCTGTGTTTGCGTCTGGGGCTCTTTGCTTTTCTCATCGCTTGCGGACAACAAAACAGGAATCAGGAGCGCGACGAATAGAAACATGCGCCAGTGCTTCATTCTACCTCCGGTTGACTGTTTTCATGCAACAGTTAAGTATTATATGGAATGAGCCGGGAGATTCCAGTCGCTGCAATCCTTGACACATTCGGACTTCTTTGTCCAATGCCCATCATCAAGACAGCTGCCAGGGTAAAGCGCTTAAACAAGGGTGATGTGTTGAAGGTGTTATCCGATGATCCGGGAATCAAAGAAGACATGCCAGCCTGGTGCATCACTTCCGGCAACGAGTTGATCGGGATCGATGAGATAGGGGACGAATTTCATGCGTATGTCCGGAAGCTGCGATGAGTTCACTGTACTTCAACAACGCTTTCAGTAAACAACCCCTTCCGGAAGTGATTGCTGCAATGCAGCCGTTCCTTTGGGATCATTTCGAAAATCCTCTGACTGATTCCGAAGGCGCAGAGAGGGTCCGCGCAGCAATGCAGAGGGCGCGGGAAGCTGTCGCCGCCGTAATTCACGCGAAGGCAACCGAGATCTACTTTGTTTCTTCGGGGACGGAGGCCAACAATTGGGCGCTCAAGGGATCTGTCTGGAAAAAGGACAGACAACATCTGGTAATTTCCGCAGTCGAACACTTTTCGGTATATCAAACCGCGCAATTCTTAAAGCGTCGGGGATTTGAGCTGACCATCGTTCCGGTGAACCCGGATGGCATCGTTGATCCGGCGGCTCTGGAGCGCGCGATCCGAAATACTACAGTATTAGTATCAGTCCAGGCAGCCAGCGATGAAATCGGGGTTGTCCAGAATCTGGAGGAGATCGCGGCTCTAAAATTGCGATTTCCGGAAGTCCTTTTTCACACAGATGCCATTCAATTTGTCTGTTATGAAGATCTCGATGTCAGGCAGCGCCCATTGGATCTGATAAGTCTCTCCTCCAACGCTCTCTACGGACCACCGGGAATTGCTGCGCTTTATGTTCGTGAAGGTACTCGCCTGGTTCCGCTGATTCATGGCGGAATGCAGGAGGAAGGGATGCGCGCCGGGTTGCAGTCCCCGTCGCTGTTGGTAGGATTTGGCAAGGCTGCAGAAATCAGCAAGGCTCACAAATCAACATGGAAAGGGAACTTGCTGGATCGCAGAAAGCAACTGTTCGACATGGCGGATCGGCTTGCAGTAGACATTGCCGGAAATCGAGAGAAAAGGCTTGTGGATAATGCGCTACTGATTACAGATGTGGATGGGGAAGCCATGCTGACACTGCTTCTAGAACGTGGAGTGCGCGCGAGCTCCGGATCGACATGCTATCCATACGCCCAAAAGGAATCACACGTTTTGAGTGCTCTGGGAATCGCACCCGACCGGGTACGCGGCGCCATTCTACTGACCCCAAGTATAGAGCAAACAGAAAACGACATTTCAATTTTTTGTGAGTATTTTGAGGAGATCCTGAGCCATTTGCGCAGGATAAAACCATAGGGTTCCCGTGGGAAACCGGATCGAGACCTGGGAACCCTCTGAATGCCAGACCGGGAAACAGGCGAAGGCGTCAGCGGCCCTTAGCCACCATCGCTTTCAGATCTTTTCCAGCCTTGAATTTCGGAACCCGTTTTGCAGGGATGCGGATTTCCTTTTTTGTTTGTGGATTTCGCCCGATTCTTGCTTTCCGGTCGGCAACTGAAAAAGTACCAAAACCAACAAGCGTAACACTCTGTCCTTTTTTCAGCGATTCGCTGATCGCTTTCAGCGCTGCTTCCAGAGCCGCGCCTGCTGTTGATTTCGGTAGTTTGGCGTCCTTTGCGATACGTCCAATCAGATCCGTCTTGTTCATTTGAGTGGCTCCTCCTAAGTTAAAAACCTTGCGGGATTATATCACCTAGCAGTAAAGGGAATCAATTTTGTGAAATAGAAAAAACGAATGGTTCCGTTTTGTTATCGCAGCAATTTCGATGAAAATGGGCGAAGAAATACAGCAAGCGCGCTTCCGCTCGGCTTTCCCGCTTTCCATTTTTCGCGACGTTGATAACTTTCAACCAGCAAATATCCGCTGAGAAGCAGAAGCAGAAAATCCATCGGAGTGCCGATACCGGAAAGAATGTTTGCGATCGAAGCAAGACAATTGAAAAAAGCAAGCAGACCGATCGCAATCACGCTGATGTGAGTAAACTTGAGCGCGTCAAATTCGTACAATTCTTCAAGCCGCTCCTGTTCAGCCTCATCGAGAAGCCCCCAGAACGGCGCGAAGGTGCTGACCCACACTCCCTTCTCCCGACGGCGTTCCTCCTTATACAATCTGGTGATCTCTTCGGGTGAATAGCGCGTTGTGCTGCGAAAAACCGATCCGACCGGCGCTTTTTTCAGCCGGAAACGATATCGTGGTCGTTCTTCATCGCGGACTGTATCCGAGTCTACGAGCCCGTACCATGTTTCATTGTAGATAATACCGGTCAGCGTGTTCCAATGGGGTTTGGGGAGAATTGAATAAACTTCCAGATCATAATCCGCGTTAGAAATCTCTGAAACTTGATCCCGTGCGTTGAGATAGAGTGATGCGCGCCCCTTCCATTGTGTTTCCTCTTCCCGTTTATGGATGTCGGGATCCATGGACCTGCGAATCATCCTGTACGTTCCTACCACCAAAAAAACAGGCAAGGTTCCCATCGGTTCTTCCTGGACCATGCAGGAATGGAGACGAACAACTGATTCAAGAAAAAAGTAGCATCCTGTCAGTTGAAGAGGGAGGTTCCCAGGTATGTCGGCCTCGAGGCCCCGGCTATATGCGGCAATCAGCAAAGAGACCAGTCCCGCGCCTCCTGCGACCAGTAGAGGGATTGCGGAAAGAAATGTCAGACGTAGTCCGGAAACTCCATATTCTTTTTCCAGACGCAGCTGATCTTCTCTGGGAAGCAGACCGAATAACGGCGCCAGGAGCAGAATCGTGACATTGATTTTGTTTGCCTGTTTTCGTTCCAACAGCAACGATGCCAGGCGCTCACACTCTTCTTTTGTGTAGTGAAATTGGACTCGGATGGGGAAACGGTCTTCCCATAGCCGCAGAAAATACCGGACACCGGCTACAGGTCCTGTTCTTGATTCCATTCTTGCAATTTCGAAAATCTTGCCTTCAAACGCTATTGTGGATCCCGGGAATAGCAAGTTTTGAGCTCCAGACACTTGCCGTGGCTGCCATCCCGGTTTTAGTACCGGACTTTCGATCTCCAGATCGAACTCGGATCCAGCGGGATAGCGGATCAGATAATCACCCGCAGCAAACGGAATGCGACGCGGTTCCATATTCGAATCATACTCTAGATAGTTATAGTAGGGGCGACCCTTGTGGTCGCCCTCTCCGGCAGAGCGGAGGCAAGCCCCGCCTCTACCAGCGAATTCGATATTTTCATTTATAATAGGAACGCATGAAAAAACTGATCTGTTTCTTCTTACTCGCCGTTTCGGCAACGTCCGTTCTGTATGCCGCATATCCCGATGAGTATCCGATCTTTTTGAGGCTGCTGGGATTTTCTAAAGACGATATCCGCCGTTTGAGCGACGGAGGGCTGATCAAACGATCGATCCACAATGCGATTCCAGGCGAATCAGGAATCATTGCAGCTCAGGTCTCGAATATCCCGTCTTATTATTTTCTGGACTATTTTGCGACTATAGAGAATTTTTCGAGTCTGACGCGCTTTGGAGATACAGGCCAGTTCTCTGATCCTCCGGATCTCCAGGACCTCAAACCGCTTCTATTCGGCAAGACTGAACTTCAGGATTTTCTAATTTGCCGGGCCGGCCCCTGTGAATTGGGATTCACTCCTGACGAAATCCAGACAATCCCGGCAGAAGCCGATCTTGCAACCGACTCTGGAATAGAGATTGCTTCGAATTCGTACCGACAGTTGCTGCTAAAACGCGTTTTAGAATACCGGGAAAACGGCACTGCCCCGCAAGCCGCCGAGATGCTCAAGAGCCAGTTAACGCGCTTTGTGGAGGTTCCGGCATATTTCCCGGGCGCACAGGAATATCTGCTGCAGTATCCAAACCAGAAAAGAAGCTCGAAGAGGGATCTGTTTTACTGGTCTCGCGAATCGACTGGGAAAAAGCCTGTCGTGTCTCTTCATCATGTATTTTCCCAGCGAGTTGGCGAAGATTACATCCTGTTGAATTATGTTGTCTACAGCAACTACTATTTTGATTCCACTATCGGTGTGATCCACCTATTGAATTATGCAGACCGCAGTCGGCCTGCAACGTTGATTGTTTTCGAGCTAAGAACGCTGCTTCGTGCAGCAACGAAGGGGCCGGGTCGAAGCGGATTCGGAAAAAGTTTGGAAGATCACTGGACTTCCAGATTGAAAACGGTTACGGAGACATTGGAGACGCGGTATGGAAGCCGCGAGTATTTGGGTTTCCCGTATCGGTTGCTGCCTCGTGATCAGCGATGATCCGCCCTGCATCCGGAGGAATTCGTCATATTGCGCTCCGGGTAAAAGATCTACAACGGATGCGCAGTTTCTATGTGGACACACTCGGTTTTCGAGTGGAATGGGAGCCGGACCCTCTCAACCTCTATCTAACTTCCGGCACCGATAACCTTGCTCTGCACCAGGTCCAGGAAGACCTGCCTGCCGGATCACTGGATCACATCGGAATCCTGGTGGACGGGCCCGAGGACGTGGACGCATGGGCTATGTATCTGAAAGAACGGAATGTAGCTTTGAAACAGGAACCGAAGACACATCGGGACGGTGCCCGGTCTATTTACTTTCAGGATCCGGAAATGAACCTGATCCAGATCATTTTCCATCCCTCTATTAGTGGAGCCAAAACCTGATTTATGGAAAGAACTTCGCAAGAACAATTGCTCTATGGAGAATTAACCGCGCGGATTCGCCGAATGGCGGAGCCGGTGGCTCATGATTCGTTTCTTTTTTTCGAAGACACAACCTCACTGATTCAACCGGATTTGGATCCGGGGAAGAAAATCCTGGATGCCGGATGCGGTAGAGGAACGATTACCGCTTGGATTGCGGAACAAGGATGTGATGTGGTCGCTATTGATTCCAGTGAGGATCGTGTCAAGCATACCCGGCAATTGCTCAGGGAACGGAAATTAGGTGGGAAAGTGCACGCCGAGATTTCTCATCTCCCTGATTTGTTTCCGGAAGATCACTTCGATGTGATTCTGGACTGCTTTTCTTGGTGGCATATTTCTGATTGGGGCAGGCTGTTTTCGCTTTGCCGCAAGAACCTCAACACACAGGGAAAGGTCGTAATTCTCGATACGTTTTTTGGTTGGAAAACAACTCTTGAGTTCCGGCAAGAAATGCGCGAGCGATGGCAAACCGCTCTTCCCACACTCAACGAATGCAAGAACATGTTGATCAAGCGCGAGTTCCGACTTCTCAACGCGGAATCGATCCAGGAGCAATACATTCGCTATCTGGATAAGATCTGCGAATCAATTCACCTACTTGAGAAAGAGGATCTGGGCGTATCCGACCCACAGGAACTCACGCAGGTCAAAGACATGTGGCTCTGGTTTCGAAATGCGGCACACAACGAAGAGCTTGTAGCCACGCACATTGTCGCCGAATTGACTCAACCGTAAAACAGGAGCCAGGGAATGCCCGAGTCCTCTCGAAAGAAACGAGCTACTAGCGTGGATATCACATCCGTACTCACGGAGAATCGCACATTCAAGCCCTCCTCGAGTTTTGCTGTTTCGGCACATATTCAGTCTTTTGCTCAATACAAAAAAATCTACAATGCGTCCATAAAGAATCCAGAAAAGTTTTGGGCCGGAATTGCCGAAGAGCTGGACTGGTTTAAGAAATGGAAGAAAGTTTGTGTGTGGAAGCCTCCTTTTGCGAAGTGGTTTGAAGGTGGAAAGCTCAACGTTGCTCATAACTGTTTGGACCGGCATCTGGATTCCTGGCGTAAGAACAAAGCGGCGATTATCTGGGAAGGGGAACCGGGAGAGAGCAAGACGCTGACGTATCAGCAACTCCACAGAGAAGTTTGTAGATTTGGCAACGTTCTGAAGTCGATGGGCGTAGAGAAAGGCGACCGGGTCGTTCTGTATATGCCGCTGGTACCGGAACTGGCAATTGCGATGCTTGCCTGCGCGCGCATCGGAGCAACGCATTCCATTATCTTTGGCGGGTTCAGTTCACAGGCTCTTGTCGACCGGATTACGGATGCAAAGGCACGAATCGTTGTGACTGCGGATGGCGGCTTTCGCCGGGGTCAGGTGGTACCCTTGAAAGCGAATGTGGACGAAGCGTTAAGGCGGCTTCCGTTTGTGCATAGCGTGGTCGTGCTGAGACGCACTGGCAAGGATGTGGCATTTCTGCCGGGGCGCGATCACTGGTGGCACGAAGTGATGGAAAGTGCTTCGGCGGTTTGTCCGGCTGAAAGTCTCGATGCCGAGCATCCGTTGTACATCTTGTATACAAGTGGTACAACAGGCAAACCGAAAGGTGTTGTACACTCCACCGGCGGGTATCTAACTCAAGTCTACATCACGACAAAATGGGTGTTTGATCTGAAAGATTCGGACACGTACTGGTGTACGGCGGACATTGGATGGGTTACCGGACACTCTTATGTGATTTACGGGCCGCTTGCGAACGGCGCTACCACTGTGATGTACGAAGGCGCGCCGAACTGGCCGGAGCCCGATCGATTCTGGAGCATCATCGAGAAATACAAAATCAATATCTTGTATACAGCACCAACGGCAATTCGCGCTTTCATCAAGTGGGGGGAACAGTGGCCGTTGAAACACGATCTCAGTTCACTTCGCCTGCTGGGAACCGTCGGAGAGCCGATCAATCCAGAAGCTTGGATGTGGTATCACAAAATTATCGGCAAAGGGAAATGCCCGATAGTTGATACATGGTGGCAAACAGAAACAGGATCCATTCTGATCACTCCGCTTCCAGGGGCAACACCCACAAAGCCGGGGACTGCAACTCTTCCGTTTCCCGGCATTGTTCCGGATGTCGTCGATCGCGAAGGCAAATCCACCGGTAAAAATCGCGGAGGCTATCTGGTCATCAAGAGGCCATGGCCTTCGATGCTGCGGACGATCTATGGCGATCCGGAACGATACAAGAAACAGTATTGGAGCGATATTCCCGGTGTCTATTTCACGGGCGATGGGGCCCGCCGCGATGACGATGGCTATTTCTGGATTATGGGACGTGTCGATGATGTGTTGAACGTTTCCGGACACAGATTGGGGACTGCGGAAATCGAAAGCGCGCTTGTGAGCCATCCATATGTAGCTGAGGCAGCAGTGGTTGGAAAGCCCGATGAAATGAAAGGTTCGGCGATTTGTGCCTTTGTAACTCTGGAAGGAAGCAGGACACCCAATGCTGATTTGAAGCAAGAACTGCGGGAGCATGTTGCAAAAGAGATCGGCGCGATGGCGCGTCCCGATGAAATTCGTTTCAGTGATTCGCTGCCAAAAACACGCAGTGGGAAAATCATGCGCCGGCTCCTACGTGAAATCGCTACCACCGGTTCCGTCGCCGGCGATACCACCACACTCGAAGACTTCGGCGTCCTGGAAAAACTCCGCTCCGGCGAAGAAGACTAGGAATTCATCCGTAGGGGCGCGCATGGCATGCGCCATCAAAATAATCCGTCATGGTCACTCAAAGCGAGTAGGGGCGCATGGCCGCCCCTACATCCACCTCGTATGGCCGGTCTTGCGCAACGCTTCGTTCAAGAAGCGGACGAGCGGCATCATGGCTTTGAAGTATCGAACGGTCTCGTTCACGACCGCCGGCGTGATCGCGACTTTTGCCGGTAATTTCACAAAGGCAAGAAACTGTTTACGCCGGAGCAAATCTGCGGCCGGATGATCCGCTGCGAAACCACGAGGAACTCGCGAAAGCTGTTCTCCTTCCAGTGTCCCAAACAGCTTCTTGAACTCAGAAGATGTGATAACCTTCAGCAGCTTTCGATAGTCCGAGGCGACGTGATTTCGAATTGCTAAGAGTTCAGGCGATCCCGGATGATATACGCCGCCTCCTAGAAAGTATTGTTCCGCGTCCAGGTGCAAATAAAGCCCGCAAGACGGTTTCTTGTCAGGCTCCAGGTAAGCAGCAATGTGAGTCTTGTAAGGAGACTTATCCTGGCTGAACCGGATGTCCCGATAGATTCTGAAAATATTGCGTTTGGGGTCCACGTTTATTTCGGGAGCAAACTTTCGTATCTCCGGCTCCATCGCGGTCAATAACGTTACCATGGGCGCTCTGACTTGATTCTCGTAGGTCTGCTTGTTTGCCAGGAACCAGTCGCGATTGTTGTTCTTTTTCAAATCACGAAGAAACTTCAGAGCTTCCTGAGGAAATCCCGGAAAAGTGTTTTTCATATCCAACTCCTGTTTTACATGGAAAATTATATCCTGCATAATGCAGCGTGGCTTCGAAATCGATCCTGCTTGTCATCTTATTGGCGTCCGTGGCGTGGGCGGGAGAGGTGTATTATCATGCAACAGGACTACTGATTACTCCGCCGGATGGGTGGACGATTCGAGAATCAAAATTTACAGATCTTGAACTGATTCCTCCGGATCCATCCTCGAATGACAAGGGGCCGACCGAATCTTATTTTTTGCTGACCATTGGCGTGGCGGCGAGTTCAGCCCAAGATCCGCAGCTTCTCGAAGCCGTTGACTCGTTGATGAGCCAGATTGCGCCTTTCTTAAAGAAGACCGGCGAGATGGAACAACTAAATTCAGGCGGACTCCAGAATTGGGATGGGAAAAGTCCAGCCGGACAGGATGTATCGGCCGCCGTTTATGTCCTTCCTTCCAAAGAGGTGAGTTTCGCGCAGGTCTCTCTCGGTGAAAAAGAGAGGATTCTTGCGCGGCAAAAGGCTCTACAGGATCTCTACAACAGTTTTAAGCCGGCTGAAGGGAAGAGAACTGCCTCGCTTGTTGGAAATTGGACCGCCTCTGCGGTTGCTGAAAATCAGGAGAAAGTAGAAAGCAGCATGCAGTTTGAGAATGATGGAATATTTCTGGCAACACAAAAGGCAGGAGAACAACGGGAGACGGTTCGCGGACGCTGGTACGCGCAACCAGGAAAATTGTTTCTTGTCCTGGAGAACACGCCATCTATGAATCTACAGTTCGAAACAGCCGGAGAGCCTGGAAATCGAACGCTCAAACTCATTCGTCCGAATGGAGATGAAGAGGAAATGCACGAAAGTGCTAATGAAACAACTTCTCGTGGGCCTGACTGAGTGTGGGTTCGTACACAATCGTTCTGTTTTTGCCGGCCTGTTTTGCTTGACCCAGGGCATGCTCTGCAAGCTTCACAAGGTCCTGGACGTTTGTAACATAACACTGCGGATAAGTCGCAGCTCCAATGCTGACCGTTAGACGACTTGATCCTTTCGGTTGAACCACTTCGGCCATTCTATCCTGAATCCTTCTTGCAACCCGTCTTGCGCCGGCCACGTTGGTTTCGGGAAGAAGTGCAACAAATTCTTCACCCCCATACCGCGCGATAATGTCCTCGATCCTGCAGGCATCTTTCATGATGTCAGCGGTTTGCTGGAGAATCGAGTCACCTTCAGCTTTTCCATGCGCGTCATTAAAGAAGCGGAAATCATCGAGATCCGCGATCAAGATGCTAAGCGGATGTTTGTGACGCAGAGTCCGTTTCCATTCGACAAATGCGATCGCATCAAAGTAGTGCCGCAGATAAACGTGTGTAAGCGGATCTCGGGTCGCGACCTCATACAGCATCACATTCTCCAGCGACATGCCTGCATGCAGCGCGATCACAGAAATGAGCTCGCGTTCCAGGTTTCCCAGCGCCATCTGGCGCGTACTCTCAGCATAGATCGCTCCAATCAACCGTTTCGATTCCGTTGGGTCCCTGTAAGAAAATAATGGGGCGCAAAAGCCGCATGCAGCCGGGGGCTGGAAGTCTTGCGTATGTTCATCAAAATGGATCGGTTCCTTTTTCTGAAAACAACGCTTGACCAGATCGTCTGTATCCGAAAAATCGGATTCCTTACGAACTCTGCCTCTTTCATCTCTCCCTTGCATAAACTGCGGTTCACCGTCTGCTCCATGCGAAACAACGAACCCGCGCTCCATTTCCGTAAGTTCTAAAGCAACATCCAGAATGGTCTGAAGGGCTTCGTTCATTTCGAGCGTGCTAAAGATTTTCTGTGTAAATTCAAGCCACTTCTGAAGATGGTGCCCTTCACCTTTGGTCGGGGGAGGCTCTCTTCCTTCTACCATGCTATATCCCTTCTAACCATTATAATGACTCAATGGGAATTTCAAAATCAAATAAACATAACGCCATAAGTAAAGAACCTCCGGGATTGGTGCAGGAATAAAGAATAAGATTCTTCCTGAGCGGATTACTTGCTTTTTTCATTATTTTTATTTGATATTTGATTTTTGATGTTTGATATGAAGACAACTGACATTCTCCTGACCAGTGCAAAGCAATCATCTACAGGTATTCTATTGCTTCCCGATCAGCCGAAGGAAATCGGAGTGATTCTGGCGCACGGGGCTGGAGGGAACATGCACGCCCAATTTATCCGGTATTTTCATCAGGAAATTGCTGACGCTGGTTATCCATGTTTGAAATTCAACTTCTTTTACAGTGAAGCGAAACGCAAGATTCCGGACAACCAGAAAGTGTTGATTTCCTGTTACGCACAAGCGATTCAAGCCATGCCTGCCAAGCGAGTTGTGATTGGAGGTAAATCCATGGGTGGAAGAATCGCCTCTTACCTGGGCGCTACGGAGCACGTTGCCGGACTTTTGTTTCTGGGCTACCCACTTCATCCTCCAGGGAAGCACGACCAGCTGCGTGATTCGCATCTTTACTTGATCCGGAAGCCGATGTTTTTTGCGAGCGGAACAAAGGATCCCTTTGCGCGATTCGATTTATTGGAATCCACAATCCGCAAGATCGGCCGGTTCGCCACCATGTACGCGATTGAGAATGGCGGACATTCCTTCGAGGTACCCAAAAAGAGCGGCCAATTGCAGGACACTGTGTTCGCTTCCGCAAGAGATGCGATCCTCAAGTGGTTAGAAAGGTTGTAGGCGTGAAATGGAGCGCAGGCCTCTTGCCTGCTGCTACGGAAACGCGATCTGTCCGCGAGCTCGCATTTCCAATGGTAGAAGGGCGTGATACAGAAACGTATGGAGTGGGGTTTTCACGCCGAGCTCGGTTCCCAGGCGCATGATTGTCCCGTTTTGATGCTCCAATTCCGACGGTTTCCCGTCCATGACATCGCGTTGCATGGATGCGGTCCCCTCGGGCGGCAGCGAATCTACAAATCCCATCGCACGAGCAACTACATCCTCTCGGATTCCGATTCCTTTTGCGCGTGCAATGGAAAGTATCTCGTTCATGGATTGCTCTAGCATGGCGCGTGTTTGAGGGATGGACCGCAAAACGCCGATCGGAGCACGGCAGACGGCGCCGATTCCGCTGAGCGTGGCAATGAACAGGAACTTCTCCCACATAGCTACATGAATGTCCGCAGGGATATCAGCGCGGACTCCGGCGTTTGTAAACGCTTGTTGCAATCGAAGTGCGCGTTCGCTTTTCCGATTATCAAGCTCACCAAACGAAACAGCAGGTTCTGCGCCGCCATGGCGGAGATGTCCGGGTTCTACGATGTAGCAGAATATTTTGCTCAACCCGCCCAACACTTTGTCTTCGCCCAGAACAGCAGACAGTTGGCCGGGTGCGTCCACTCCGTTTTGGAACGGAACTACGAATGTGGAATCTCCGATCATTGGACGCATCGCGAGCGCAGCTTCCGGCACCTGCCATGCTTTCACTGTGACCAGAACTGCGTCCACCAGACCAGCCTGGGCAGGATCATCAGTAGCTTGAGCCGGATGAATGGCAAAGTCTCCCTTCAGACTATCCACACGGAGTCCACTCTCACGAATTGCGCGCAGGTGATCTCCGCGCGCAAGGAAGACAACATCCTCGCCGGCCTGAGCCAGACGGCCCCCAAAATAGCCTCCAACTGCGCCGGTTCCGTAGACAGCTATACGCACGTACTCTCCGATTGATTCTCAGATGTTGCGACTTTCTACTATATCGTTTTTTCGGCAAAAATCATGTTGGAGCGGCGCGAGGCCCGCGACTCCAATCAGGGAGACAGGGTTGTTCTTTGATTTTGCTTCACTTTGTGGTGAACTAGTATCCCATGGAAGTCACTTGCAAATCGTTCCACGATCGCAGTTACCCGATCGTCTTTGATTGGAACATGATCGATCAGATTCAGGAATTGTGCGCGCGTTATCAGCTCCGCCCACCGTTCTATATCATTAGTGACACGACTGTTTGGAAGCATCACGGAACTCGGCTTCTCAAAGCGCTCGGGAGTCACCCCGCATTCCCGTTCCTGGTACGTCCTGGTGAGACTTCCAAGAATCTTTCAAACTGGAAAAAGGTCCAGGAATTTCTCTTGCAGAATGGAGCTGATCGCCGCTCTACGGTGATCGCATTTGGCGGTGGAGTGGTTGGAGATCTTGCCGGATTTAGCGCTTCCACGTACATGCGCGGGTTGAATTTCATTCAAATCCCGACTACGCTTCTTTCTCAGTCGGATAGCAGCATCGGCGCCAAAGTTGCGGTAAATCATCCTGCCGCAAAAAATCTCATCGGGAGCTTCTATCAGCCGCATCTCGTAATCACCGATCCATCGCTTCTGGCAACCCTTTCGGCGCGGGAGTTTTCCGCAGGATTGGGAGAAGCAATCAAATATGGAGTGATTGAAGATCCGGATCTTTTCGAGCGGCTGTACAGCAGAGTTGAAGATCTGTTGTCATACAATCAGGAGTTTCTTGCGGATTTGATTGGACGTTGCATCCGGATCAAAGTGCGGGTCGTAGAGGAGGACGAACGGGAAACAGGTCTTCGAAAAATTCTGAATTTTGGACACACCATCGGTCATGCCCTGGAGCAGGCCACTCACTACCGCCGTCTTCGTCACGGAGAAGCTGTAGCCTGGGGAATGCTGGCAGCAGGCTGGATTGCCATTCATCGCGGAATGTGGGATCCGGGTGAATTCGAGAAATTAAAATCCATTATTTTTCGCGCCGGTTCTTTGTATCCGATGGGAGAGATTACTCCGGCGGATGTTCTGGAAGCGCTCAAGCACGACAAGAAAAAGACGGGGAAGTCCCTGAATTTTGTATTACCGGAACGGACCGGCAAAGTGACAATCGTCAGCGGCATTTCCCAAGAACAAGTGATGGACGCGATCGAATTCATTTTTCAGTTGGAACCCGTTCACCGCTAATCGTTAGGGCTGAGAATCGGAATTCAACGCGAAGACGCAACGGCGCAAGGACTTTTTCGCGATGACCGAAAACGAAATCAGTAAGATCATTGTGGAATGCGCGCTTGAAGTTCATCGGACTCTAGGTGGACCCGGTCTCTTGGAGAGTGTGTATGAAGAAGCGCTGATATGGGAGCTTCTGCAGCATGCCTGCCAGGTGCAACGCCAGGTGAGTTTGCCGATTCGTTACAAAGGTCACCTTCTCGCATCGCCGCTGAAGATTAATATTTTGGTTAATGACCTAGTTCTTATAGAATGCAAAGCCACAGCAAAATACGATGAGGTGTTTGAATCCCAAATACTCACGTATCTGCGGTTGAGTGGACTCAAGCCTGGCTTGGTGATCAACTTGGACAAAGACTGGTTAAGGATGGAATTCATCGCGTGGTCAATGGTCTGTAAACAGGTAAAATCCCGAGGGCAAAGACGCAAGAATCTAATTCCATTGCGTCATTGCGCCTTTGCGTTAAAAAAGATCTCTCTGTGTCGTTTGCGCTAAGTTATGGATTCTTCGAAGATCATTTCGCTGGAAGATGTAATCAAGAAAGAGAACCGGTATCCAGCTCGAAGACGAAGCGTTACGATGGGCCTTGCAGCTATGCAGCCTTGTTGAGGAACAATCGGGGGCGTTTCCGCTCCTGAGTCCAAAGAACATCTATATTGAAAACGATAGTAAGTGGACGACGGCGCATCCTCCATCCACGACCGATGCCTCGGAAGCCCTGTTCCGGCTGGGGACGGTGCTTCACTATTTACTGACGCTCAAACCTTTTCGGATCAGTCACTATCTGGATGGCCCGCCCTCTGTACGTGAACAAAATCCACAAATTTCGGTTCGGCTCGAAGCGATTGTGAGTCGGCTGGTTCAAACGATGCGAGCCTTCCGTTATTCCAGTATCCAGGAGTTGCGGGATGACCTGGAGCGTTTACAGAAGGAATTGAGCGGGGATTGGAAGATCCACTGGCCATGCTTCAAAGGGAACGGAGCAAGAACCAACGCGATCCAAAACGCCGATTTCAAACCCGAGGGAGGAACACTAAAAGAAATCTGGAAGGCCGATATCGGTGAAATCTGGGCTTCTCCGGTTGCGGCAGGTGAGTCGATTTTGATTGGCTCCGGCAATGGAAATTTTTACAGTCTGGATGCCCACACGGGAAAGGTGATTTGGAAGCTTGCACTGGGTGCGCGAATTGAGAGTACCGCATGTCTGGATCAAAGTGTCGCTTATCTGGGAAATGACCTTGGCGCTTTTTTTGCGATCAACATGAAGAATGGCTCTTTACTCTGGAAGAAGTCGCTGGGGGAATATGTTCGCTCCTCTGCTTTTTGTGACAGCGCGAGTGTTTACGCGGGCAGCATCAACCCCGCTCAGAAGACCGGCCTATTGTGGGCGCTTTCAAAAACCAGCGGGGCAGTTGCATGGAAGAAGAGCCTGGGGCCCGTGTTCGCCAGTCCGCTGGTCGATCGCGGCGATATTGTGATTGGAAGCGATGACGAGCGGCTCTGTTGTTTCTCCTCTGCCGGAGCGGAGAAATGGGGAATCACACTTGCCGGAAAGATTCGAAGCACAGCGGTAGCGGCGCGGGACTTTGTGTATGTAGGAGGTTTTGGCGGTGTTCTCTACAAAATTAGAAGAGTAAGCGGAGAAATCGCGTGGCGGAACAGCGAGGCCGGATCCATGTATTCTTCTCCAGCCTACGGACGCAGCTTCCTGGTCTGTGGCAACAATGCCGGAATGATGAACTTTTTTCACGTTAGCACCGGGAAGAAGACTGCCGAATTTGCGACCGGCGGCCCGGTGACGGCATCTCCGCTCGTGGTCAACCAATATGTGCTCATCGGATCGAACGACGGCCACTTCTATGTCCTGAATTCGGAGGCAAAACCTGTTTGCTCTTTCGATGCCCGTTCCCCGATCAACTCGTCAGCGTTCTATCACAACGGTATTATTTATGTTGGCAGCGACCAGGGACTACACGCCTTATCACTGTAAACGGTTTGTAGCGCCGGCGTCCCCGCCGGCCCTGGAGGTTCTGCATTTTCTGTTGCAGGCAAGATGCCGGCGGCCCATAATGCAGGCTGGAAGCCTGCGCTCCAATTGGAGCTACAATAAATTGTATGAGTGATCCGGTTCAGATTCCTTCGTGGTTGAAGGAAAAAGTGATTGACCGCTTCAACAGCGGTGTTTCGCATATCTTTGTGCTTCATTTCAACATCAGTGACTATTTCCCGGTTCAGGATCGCTTTGTTACGTTGACAGAGATGCTGAACGAGCTCTGCTCGCAGAGAGACGTCGTTTGCACATATCAATATCCATCCGGCTTGCAGTTCTTGAAGCCGGAGATGGAAGCTACGTTCCGGAGGCTTGCTGGAATGAGCAGCCGTGAA
Source organism: uncultured bacterium (assembly GCA_963843285.1). Classification (GTDB taxonomy): domain Bacteria; phylum Acidobacteriota; class HRBIN11; order JAKEFK01; family JAKEFK01; genus CAZDDB01. The sequence continues at coordinate 281,109 of CAWJJO010000013.1, read as the reverse complement.
CCAATGCCGGCCGGACCGCATCAAAGTCTACAACTGATAGACAGGCTGTTGAGGAATGAAGTGTTTCCTGCCAGGCAGTTTGCATTGCTCGTTCCCTTCGCGGAATCCATCTTTCCTGCGGGAAACGTAAGCAATGAAGATAAGGCGAACACGATCACGTTATTGCGATGGGCAAATGACCGCGCCCTTTCGGAAAGAAAGCCGGTCTTTTTTCTGTTGACCTCCAACATCAAGGACCTTTCTTCGCAAGTTCTTTCTGCCAGTCAGGGAATTGAGCAGGTGCAAATTCCGAAACCGGAAACTGCGGATCGCAAGCAATACATTGATTTCATGATTGCGCACAATCCGTCTCTGAAGTCGGAACTGACGGCGGATGAGCTTGCTCATCACACTCAGGGATTGAGTCTGAATCAAATTGAAGACATTCTGTTGCGTGCCCTTGCCGAAGGGACGGTCGTGAATACTGAGTCCGTTCTCACGCGCAAAGTAGAAATACTCGAGCAAGAATATGGTCAGGTGCTCGAGATCATCCAACCGCGATACGGACTTGATGCCGTTGGCGGGTTGAATTACGCCGTTCAGGAATTGAAAGAGATTTCCGAGATTATGAAAAAGGGATTAACCAGCGCGGCGCCGATGGGCGTGATCCTGATGGGACCTCCCGGTACCGGCAAAAGCTATCTTTCCGAGTGTTTTGCGCGCGAATGCGGCCTGCTGTGTGTCCGCTTTAAGCCATTGCGCGATATGTATGTCGGACAATCGGAGCGAAATCAGGAGCGGGCCTTTTCCGCGATTCGCGCGCTTGCGCCGGTTGTGGTCATGGTGGATGAAAGCGATCAACAACAGACTTCCCGCGACTCGTCCAGCGGAGATTCCGGAGTCAGCGAGCGAATGCGCGCTCAATCATTTGAATTCTGGGGAGATCAGACGTTGCGCGGCCGAGTCCTTCGAATTGATTTGACAAACCGTGTTGATCTGATTGATAGCGCCATGCGCAGATCCGGAAGAACAGACATTAAGATCCCCATTCTGATGCCGGATCTAGTGTCACGCGCGCAGATTTTCCAGGTACTGGTGAAAAAGCACCGTTTCAAAACGGATGTCGAGGACTTTCGCCCGTATGCCGAAAAAACAGAAGGATTTTCCGGGTCGGATCTGGAGCTGGTTCTGACTACTGCTTACAGGTTCGCATCTCTGGAGGCGAACTACGAGTCAAATCTTGTGGTCCGGAGAGAGCATCTCGATCGCGCTCTGGAGGACTTTCTTCCCACATCGCGCGATCAGGACGCAATTGACCGTATGACGTTGATCGCTTTGGACGAATGCCGTTCACGCCGTCTCTTGCCTCCCGGATACGAGCTGATTCGTGAAGCTATATTGAAAAGAATGAATTCCGGAGCAAGAGGCTAGCCATGCAGATTACTTCAAGGGCCCCTTCACGAATCGATCTCGCGGGCGGGACACTGGATCTCTGGCCGCTCTATCTTTTCTTTGATGAAGCGATCACGATCAATGTCGCAATCAATCTCTTTGCGACTACAAAATTGGAGCCGGTTTCAGGCAATGCAATCGAAATCATCTCCAGAGATCAGAACGCAAGGGAGGGCGCCGAACGTCTCGATCAGCTGAGCAAAGAAGGGAAGTTGAGTCTGATCTCCAGATTGGTCCACCATTTTGCTCCATCTTCCGGCTTCCGGATCGAAACCGATTCCATGGCGCCGGCGGGATCCGGACTGGGCGGTTCTTCTTCGTTGGCGATTGCGGTTTGCGGCGCGCTCAACGAGTTTACCAAGAAGGGGTATTCTCCGGAGGATTTGATCGGAGTCGCCCGCGATGTCGAAGCACAGGTGCTCGGAATCCCTACCGGTGAACAGGATTATTACGCTGCGGTTTACGGTGGGTTCAACGCCTGGCATTTTCGTGTCCGAAATGTCGAGCGAAAAAATTATGCCATGGATCTGAGTGAGATTCAGGAACGGTTGATATTGTTCTATACCGGGATGCCGCGTTCTTCGGGAATCAACAACTGGCAGGTGTATAAGAGCTGCATTGATGGAGATGCGGGTGTCCGGCAATCGCTTCGGACGATCCGTGAAGAAACAATAAAACTCGATCATGCGATCCGAAATGAAGATTGGGGTGAGGCGTCTGAGGCGATTCAGAATGAGTGGATCGCCCGAAAAAACCTGGCGCCCGGGATTACAACTCCTGAAATCGAAGAATTGATTGAGTTCGGCATTACGAATGGCTCGCGTACGGGCCGCGTTTGTGGCGCAGGAGGCGGTGGATGTGTTGTCTTTTTGATTGATACATTCACGCGTCCGTACCTTTATGATCTTGCAAAAGAACGCGGGTATCATCTTTTAGACTTTGAGGTGGTGTCGGAAGGACTGACTGTTTCCGTAAGTTAAATGGCAGATCTGGAGCGGCGGGCCTACGTGCCCGCCGAAACAAAATGAACATCATTCAAGTGGGAGAGAACGCTGTGGCGTTGACCGTATCGTATCCGAATACTTCCGATTGCGTTTACACAATCCAGGATTTGTATCACTCGATTTCCAGCCAGAAGCACCCTGCGATTCTGTCTTTGCGTTGCGGACTCGACTGTTTGCTGGTTGAATATGATGCAAAATTTGACGCAATCAACTTTTTGCAGCCTTTTCAGGTAGGCGCCAGAGCCGAGCGCCATGCTGCCGTGGAAATTCGTGTGCCAATATGTTACGAAGAACCGCATGGTCGGGATCTTCCCACGCTCTCCCGGAAACTTGGTCTGGACGCAGAGGAGATCGCACGATTGCACTATTCAGGCACGTACGAAGTCTGGATGATCGGCTTCATGCCTGGTTTCCCGTACATGGGTGGATTGCATCCGTCTTTGATGACGGAGCGAAAAGGTACGCCTGATCCACAAGTTCCGGCGGGTTCAGTTGCAATAGCGGAGGAGTATTGTGGAATTTACCCTTTCGATTCTCCAGGCGGATGGCATATAGTTGGTCGTACCCCATGGGCGATCGTCGATTATTCGCAGCCGAAACCATGGCTTTTCGATTATGGAATGCAACTTCAGTTTGATCCGATCTCCGCATCCGAATTCGAAATGATGAAAGGAGCGAAACGCACATGAAGCGTTTAGCGGTTGATATCAACTCCGATGTTGGTGAAAGTTATGGCCCATACAAAATGGGGAATGATGAAGAATTATTCCCGGTGATCACTTCCGCCAATATCGCTTGTGGATTTCATGCGGGAGATCCAGGAACGATCCGAAAGACTCTGGATCTGGCTGCGGAACATCAGGTAGCGATCGGAGCACATCCCGGCTATGCGGATCGCTTGCATTTCGGACGTCTACCGCTTCCGTATTCTGCTTCTGAAATTGTTGACTGTGTGCTGTATCAAGTGGGAGCGCTTCAGATGATGGCAGAGAGTGCCGGGCTGAGCCTCCAGCATGTCAAACTTCACGGCGCTCTATATCACGTTGTCGCAGAGGATCGCAGGCTTTCCGAATCGCTCCTCGACGCGCTTGTTGGTCTGCGTCATTCGCTTGTGATCGTGGGGCCACCGGGCTCTGTTTTGCAGCAGGAGTCGGAAGATCGCGGACTCGATTTTGCGGCGGAAGGATTTGCGGACCGTGGCTACAGTGATGAAGGGAAACTCGTTTCGCGGGGACGTCCGAACAGTATGCTGACGGATCCATTTTCTGCGGCTCAACAGGCTTTGCAGATCGTAAAAGAACGGACCGTAATGAGTGTTTCGGGCAAGAAAATGGATCTGAAGGTTCACACGATTTGCGTTCATGGAGATACGCCGGGGGCTGCCAAGATTGCGCGTGCGGTTCGCGAAAAACTGGAGCAAAGTAAAATTTCAATCGAACCCCTTCACACGATCTTTGCATGAAGAGTCCAATTTGGAGTGGCGGGCGTCCCTGCCCGCCATCAAAGTACCCCGGGAAATTCGGCGGGCACGGAGGCCCGCCGCTCCAGATGTTTGGCGCTCTAGGATGATTGAGGTACTGCAACCGGGTTTTCTCACAACCCTCCAGGATTCGGGGCGCAGAGGTTATGAAGTTTACGGGATGCCCGGATCCGGCCCGTTCGACCCATTTTTTGCTTCGGTTGCCAATCGATTGGTGGGGAACGAGCTGAATGCGCCGGTTTTGGAATTTGCGCTCACCGGCCCATCCTTGAAATTTGATCGCGAAGGCTGGATCGCGATTTCGGGCAACTCTGCGGAATTTTTATTGGATCACCAATCGATTCCCGAATTCACCGCCGTTCCAGTTCGTTCCGGTTCTATCCTGCAATTCCGTGCCATGCGCGGTTGGTTCGGATATCTTGCGATTGCCGGTGGATTCGCGGCCCGGCCCGTGCTGGGGAGTGTCTCCACGTATCTCGCAGGCAAGCTGGGCAGCAGGCTCGAAGCGGGAGCCTCGTTGCAATCGGGAGTCCCCGCAGGGACCGCCTCCCGGATTCCAAAAGAATCACTGGGACTACGTACTACAAATATAGTACCAATACTTCCGGGTCTTCATACAGGGCAGTTCAGTGCTCGCGACCGCCTGCGAATCGCGGAAAGTGAATACAAAATTACTCCGGAATCGAACCGCATGGGCATCCACTTGCGCGGTCCGGAAATTGCCCCCCTCTCCGTGAAACGATCCGCTCCTGTGCTGCCGGGAACGATTCAAATCCCGCGTACCGGGCAACCCATCGTTCTGGGGCCCGAAGGACCGACCACCGGCGGATACCCCCAGATCGGAATCCTCTGCCGGATCTCCTGGACAAAACTTGCCGAGACACGACCCGGAAGCTCGGTTCGTTTTGAATGGATCGATGCGAACAAAGCCAGACAGCTCTGGGAGTACCGCAACTCGATCTTTCAGCTGGAGGAAGCGTGGCAAAAGATCTGAGTCTCGTGCCTCTAACATATTCATTCTACTCCCGTGGCACACTGGTGGTCGCCTCCAATCTGCTGGGCAAATACCTGGTTCGTGAGCAACGGAGCAAGCGCTGGGTCGGCCGGATCGTGGAAGTAGAGGCGTATATCGGTGAAGACGATCCCGCCTGTCATGCCTCTCACGGTATTACTCCTAGAACCAGAATCATGTACGGCCCACCGGGACATGCGTATGTCTATTTCACGTACGGAATGCATTTTATGCTCAACGTTGTGACCGAAAAGCAAGATTTTCCGGCAGCCGTCTTGATTCGTGCGCTGGAACCGGTTTCCGGGTTTTCCGGTCACAACCCGCGCCCTGCAAGCGGACCGGGAAAATTATGCAAGACCATGCAGATCGACCTCTCCCTGAACGGGATTTCTTTGAGGGAGAAGGCGCTCTGGATCGGCAAAAATCCCCGCGACCGCTCCACTCGGAAGATTCGATGGTCCAAACGGATCGGAATCAATGTGGGAACAGAAAAGCTCTGGCGCGCCTACCTCTACGGCAACCCGTACGTCTCCGGCCCCCGGTCTGGAGTCGCGGGCCTCCGTGCCCGCAGTTTCCGATAATTTCAACGTGGGCGGGCAGGGACGCCCGCCTCTCCAAAACGGAAGAGAACTGGATTTTGCATTTTTTGCTTCCTTGAATATAATGTTGAGTTTCTTGAGCCTTTTCGACTACCCCGAGGCGAAAAGCAATTTTCAATCCTGGAGGATTTTCCAAAATGCAGTTTAGAAAACTCTCGTATTGTGCACTCTTGGTAGCAGTATTGTTTGTCATCGGTTGTGGTGGCGGAGAAAAACCAAAAGATGAAACAGCTGCTCCTGCGCCTTCCGCATCCGCCCCGGCGGCAGGCGGAGGAAACACGTATGATGCTTCCAAAGCAACCGCTACCTTCACGGGTAAGGTTATGTTTGACGGAACCAAACCCACTCCGGCAAAGATCGCTCTGACTCCGGAATGTAAACAAGTCCATCAGGGCAGTGAGGCCGTAGATCAAAGTGTCGAAGTCAACGCGGACAACACATTGAAAGATGTGCTGGTCTACGTGACAGTGGGGGCCGAAAAGTGGACATATCCAACGCCTACCAGTGAAGTGGTTCTGGATCAGATCGGTTGCCATTATGAACCTCATGTGATTCCCGTGATGGCAAATCAACCGCTGAAGATTCGCAACAGCGATCCATTTCTTCACAATATCCATCCCCAACCGAAGAACAACCCCGAATTCAATATGGGGCAACCGGTGAAGGGAATGGAATCCGTGAAAACGTTTGCGAATCCCGAAGTCGCAATTCCCGTAAAATGCGATGTGCATCGCTGGATGCAGGCTTACATCACAGTGATGAAGAATCCCTTTTACGCAGTGACTGGAGGCGACGGCAGCTTCTCCATCAAATTGCCCGCAGGTTCGTATACGATCGAAGCGTGGCATGAGAAACTGGGCACACAGACTCAGCAAATCACAGTCGCGGATAATGAAACAAAAGAGGCCACTTTCACATTCAAGGCAATGTAAATGTTCTTGTTTTGGGGCGCGTTGAAATGACGCGCCAAAAACCACTTGCAGGTTCGGTGCGACGAGAGGAGGATTTCGAATGAACCACGTTTCCTACAAAGACTGGCTTCCGTATCCCCCCGATGTTTCTGTCCACGGCGCCAAAATCGATCATTTGATCACGGTAGTTCACTACCTGATGTTTGCGTTATTTATTGTATGGGGAATCTATTTTGTCTATTGTTTGGTGCGTTTTCGCCAGCGCGCGGGACACAAGGCGGAATATCAACCGGCAAAGGGGAAGGTCGCCAAGACTGCCGAAGTTGCTGTGATCGTGGCAGAAGCTCTGTTGCTGGTAGGTTTATCGATTCCTGTCTGGGCCAGCTGGAAAAACGATTTTCCGCCCAGAAGTCAAGCTATAACGATCCGTGTGGTTGCGGAACAGTTTGCCTGGAACTTTCATTATCCTGGAAAGGACGGAGTCTTTGGCCGGACGGACGTGGGGTTGATCAACAATACGGGAAATTCGCTGGGGCTGGATATGAATGATCCGCACGCGAAGGACGATATTGTTACGCTTAACGATATGCACATTCCAGTTCATCAGCCCGTGATTCTGGAAATTTCGTCGAAAGATGTGATTCATAGCTTCACGGTCAACGTCTTACGCGTGAAGCAGGATGCCGTTCCGGGAATGATGGTCCCGATCCATTTCGAAGCTACTCAGACCGGTTTGTTCGACGTCGGCTGCGCGCAGCTTTGCGGATTGGGTCACTACCGGATGAAGGGTCAGATCACAATCGATACTCCGGAACAGTATACGACTTGGCTGACAGAAAACACGCCACAAGGAGGAAACTAATGAGCGACGCAGTTGCCAATCATTCGGTTCACGCGCCGGCCCACCATGAAGAACTGGGTTTCTGGCGCAAATATGTTTTCTCCACAGATCATAAAACGATCGGGATCCAGTATGGAATTACTGCTCTTCTTTTCTTGTTCTTTGGTTTTTCTTTGATGATGTTGATGCGCTGGCAGCTGGCCTATCCGGGTGTACCTCTTCCCATTGCGTGGCTCGCAAAGCTGCTGGGCGAAACAAGGATGCCCCAGGGAATCATGTTGCCGGAGTTTTACAATCAACTTGGCGCCATGCACGGGACGATCATGGTGTTTCTGGGGATTGTTCCTCTGGCCGTAGGAGCATTTGGAAATTATGTGATGCCGCTCCAGATTGGTGCGCCTGATATGGCATTTCCAAAAATCAACATGATGAGCTACTGGGTCTATTTCGTGGGCGGATGCATCATGCTGTACAGCTTTTTCGTGCCCGGTGGCGCTCCGCAATCAGGGTGGACTTCGTATGCGCCTCTGGCGGACATCGCTCCGATGTCGCAGACCCTGTGGCTTGTTGGAATGATCTTCCTGATTACATCTTCATTGCTCGGGTCGATCAATTTCATTGTTACGATCGTCCAGCTTCGGGCGAAAGGACTTTCCTTTTACCGGCTTCCATTTTTTGTGTGGGCCCAGTTTGTAACATCCTTCTTGCTCCTGCTTGCGTTTCCTCCGCTCGAAGCAGCCGGTGTCTTGCAGTTGATGGATCGAGTTGCCGGAACAAGCTTCTTCCTTCCGAGCGGTCTGGTGGTCAGCGGCCAGATGCTCAAGAATAGCGGCGGAGGAAACCCGCTGCTATGGCAGCACCTGTTCTGGTTCCTGGCTCATCCGGAAGTTTATGTTTTGATCTTGCCCGCGATAGGAATCGTTTCAGAGATCATCGCAAACAATACGCGGAAGCCTCTGTGGGGCTACCGGACCATGGTTTATTCGGTGATCTTCCTCGGTTTCATGTCATTTTGTGTATGGGCGCACCACATGTTTATGACGGGCATGGGAACGACAATGAGCAACTTCTTCCAAACAACGACGATGATCATCTCGATTCCGTCGGTCATCATTTTGACGTCCTTACTTCTCAGTCTTTGGAAATCCTCCATCCGCTTCAATGTGCCGATGATGTTTGCACTTGCGTTCCTTCCGATGTTTGCGATCGGTGGTCTGACCGGTCTACCGCTCGGCTTGATTGCGTCGGACATACACCTGCACGACACATGGTACGTAATCTCACATTTTCATTACGTTGTGGCGCCGGGAACCATCTTCGCGTTGTTTGCCGGGATTTATTATTGGTACCCGAAAGCGACGGGACGGCAGATGAGCTCGTTTCTTGGTAAACTGCATTTCTGGCCGTCACTGATTTTCATGAACGGAGTTTTCTTTCCTATGCTGCTGCAGGGGATGGCCGGCCTTTCCCGCAGACTCTACGATCAGACGATTTATGAACACGGCAAGGCAGTACAGCCATTGAGCGTTTACATTTCCACTTCCGCCTGGTTGCTGGCAATCGCCCAGATTCCGTTCATCATCAACTTTTTCTGGAGCATGAAGAAAGGGAAAAAAGTGGATTCGGACAATCCCTGGCATGCCACAACACTGGAGTGGGCAACTCCTACGCCTCCACCGCATGGAAACTTCATCGAACCTCCGGAAGTTTTCCGGGGTCCGTATGAGTACAGCGTGCCGGGAGCCCCTAAAGACTATTCACCGCAGAACGAGAAGGAGGCGTAAAAATGGAAATTCCGTATACAGTTCACCCGCATCCGGTTACCGGGATTCCAAACGGAAAGCTGGGAATCTGGCTGTTTCTTGCTTCTGAAGTGATGTTGTTCGGCGCCCTTTTTTCCAGCTACATCCTTCTTCGAGTCGGTGCGCCTTCCTGGCCGCATGGTTACCAGGAGCTGAGTGTTCCGCTGGCTACATTCAATACTCTTGTGCTAATCGCGTCTTCCGTGACGATGGTGATGTCCTGGGCCTCGCTGAAGATGAACCAGTTTGGAAAATTCAAGTTGTACCTGGGCCTTACTGTGCTTCTCGCGTTTGTGTTTCTGGTCGTGAAAGCATTTGAATACGGTCACCATTTCTCAGCGCAAGAATTTCCGCGCACCAGCACATTCCTATCCATTTATTTCACGATCACTGGATTACACGGTTTACACGTAATCGGCGGCATCGTAGTGAACAGCTATTTTCTCTTGACCGGAAGCAAGATGTGGAAAAAAGAGCCCGACAGGTTTGCCAACCGGATCGAATACGCGGGTCTGTACTGGCATTTCGTCGATCTGGTATGGATTTTCTTGTTCCCAACTCTTTATCTTTTGTAGGAGCGGAGAATGAGTATAGAAAGCGCTGAAGATATCAAAAAACACGTAAGAGTTTACATCATGGTCTTTGCCGCACTGGCGGTATTGACTGTTGTGACTGTTGGAATTTCCTATTTGCACTTGTCGACAGGTTGGGCGGTTCTCTTTGCTTTAATTGTTGCGACAATCAAGGGTTCGCTTGTTGCCTGTTATTTCATGCATCTGATTTCCGAGAAACAGATCATCTACTGGGTTCTGATTCTCTGTTTGATCTTTTTTGTGTTTTTGATGTTTCTCCCTGTTGCAACCTCATCGATGTGACATGTCTTTAAAAGCGTTTCATGTAGTGTTCATCTCGATTGCGATCCTGTTTACTCTCGGGTTCGGAATCTGGGCCGTAAAGGCTTTTGAACATACAGGAGACGCGACCGATCTTTGGATGGGAATCGGATCGTTTGTGGGGACCATTGCTCTGATCGTATACTTCCGCTGGTTCTTGAAGAAATTGAAGAACGAGAGTTATCTATGAAACGCCTCCTGGCCACGATTCTTCTGTTGTGCGGCTCAAAATCGCTTTGGGCGTGCAGTGTATGTTTTGGCGATCCGAATTCGCCGATGGTAACAGGCGCGAAGATGGGAGTGGCCTTCCTTCTGGGCGTGATCTTACTTGTGCTGGGAGCGATCGTGGGTGTCGGGTTTTATTGGGCGCGCAGGGCCCGTTTGCTTCGCGTCCAGGCGGCGCTTCGCGGCGAGTCGTTGACTCTGTAAATTATGTGGCTGAATCGATTTTCGCGTTTCCTTGTGTTTGCCACATTTCTCTTGATCATCGCCGGCGGTCTGGTGACCAGCAATGATTACGGACTCGCTGTTCCCGATTGGCCGAAGTCTTACGGAGTCTGGATGCCTCAAATGATCGGCGGCGTTCTATATGAACATGGCCATCGGATGATCGCAGCATCGGTAGGTTTCCTCACCATCATTCTGGCTTTCTGGTTGCTTGCAAGAGAGTCCCGTCGCTGGGTAAAGATCCTTGGATTTGTTGCGCTGCTTGCCGTAATCCTGCAGGGTGTTTTGGGCGGGCTTACCGTGCTGTTCCTGCTGCCGACACCGATCTCGGTAATGCACGCGACTCTCGCGCAGACTTTTTTTTGCATACTGGTCAGCATCGCGTTGTTCACTTCGAAAGAATGGCGGGTTGCTCCTGAAACGCTGGAAAAACAAGGCGGCGCGCCGGGGTTGTTTCTGGCAACTACGCTGGCTATTTATGGACAGTTGATTCTAGGCGCGTGGATGCGTCACAGCAAAGCTGCTCTGGCGATTCCCACGTTTCCGCTCGCCTTTGGCAAGATCATTCCCCCTTTTGCGACACCGGGAATCGCGATCCATTTTGCGCACAGGATTGGAGCGCTGGTTGTGTTCGTCTTGATCTGCGCGACACTACTGACTGCGATCCGGTATTATCGCGATCAGAAGCGGATCGTTTATCCTGCAATTTCACTGTTTGGTCTTTCACTGGTGCAGCTTACTCTTGGCGCGTATACGGTGCTGACTGCAACAGCTGTTCCCGTCGCTACTGCGCATGTTGCTGTCGGCGCCATCCTGCTGGCAACCAGCGTGGTCCTGACGTTGCGTGGACATCGAATGCTTGTCCGGGAACCGCGGACGGCTCCCGAAATCAACGCTGTCCCCGTGGGGTCGCGATGAAAGCGATTGTTGCAGAAGCGCGCGTAGCAACATTTTCCGATTATGTCATGCTCACGAAACCGCGGATTACTACGCTGGTTGTCGCGACCACATTGTTCGGTTTTTATCTGGCTTCGAACGGTCCTGTAAATCTCCTGTTATTGTTTCACGCCTTGCTTGGCACCGCCCTGGTTGCATCCGGCGCAAGCGCATTGAATATGGTTTTGGAATGGGACGCCGATGCAAAAATGCGCCGCACGGAAAACAGGCCGATTCCATCCGGACGAATGACCTTGCTTCAGGCGCTCTCGTTTGGTTCGGCGATTTCGATTCTTGGAATCGTTTATCTGTGGATCTTCGTCAATCTGCTGACCAGCATGCTGTCCATGATCACCGTCAGTCTTTACCTGTTTGCGTACACACCGTTAAAGAAACGCACGTATCTATGCACAATCGTTGGCGCGGTTCCGGGCGCGATTCCACCGATGATGGGATGGACGTCTGCGAGAAATTCGTTGGATGCGCAGGCCTGGTGGCTGTTTGCAATTCTGTTCTTGTGGCAACTTCCGCACTTTCTTTCGATCGCCTGGATGTATCGAGAAGATTACGCGCGAGGCGGATTTCCGATGCTTCCCGTACTGGATCCTGTTGGTTCCAGGACAAGCCGTCACATCATTATGAACACGATCCTGCTGATTCTGGTTACGCTGTTGCCGTTCGCTACCGGAGGCTTTGGATCCCTCTATCTCATCGGGGCGTTGATCCTTGGTACGATCTTTCTGGTCATGGGAATTCGTCTCGCAATGACAAAATCCAGTCTTTCTGCACGATATCTCTTGCTGGCCTCCGTCATTTATCTGCCGCTTCTCTTCACTCTGATGCTGATTGACCGCGCGTGATCCAGATCTCTGATCTTCCGACTGTTAACGCAATCCTGAATTCCATCAGCGCCATTTTTCTGATCGCCGGATATGTAATGATCCGTAACCGTTTGGTTACATATCACCGATTTTGCATGATCGTGGCCTTCGTTGCTTCGATTTTGTTTCTGGTTTCGTACCTCACGTATCATTACCATATCGGATCCAAACACTTTCCGGGAACGGGAATGATCCGGACGGTCTATTTTGCAATTCTCCTCACACACACGATTCTTGCCGCATCTGTGCCTTTTCTGGCAGGGATCACATTGTATCGGGCCATCAACGCGCAGTTCGATCGCCACAAGCGGATCGCGCGATGGACGCTTCCCATCTGGCTGTATGTGTCCGTGACCGGTGTGATCATTTATTGCATGTTGTACCTTTGAATTGGAGCTGCGGGCCGCCGTGCCCGCAGTAAGTGGAACGTCCCGGAATGGCGGGCAGGGATGCCCGCCAACTCCAAATCGCCGCTTCTCTACAGCTCTACGTTTTCGGATTCGACTGCATGCCCCAGGAAGATCTCAGCCAGATGATCGAAGCCCTCCGTGTGGTCGGTCGTTAGAAAACGCTGAGTTCCATGTCTGCTCAAACGCCCATCGATTTCCGGATGGCGCTGCAAATAATCTCCCAGGCTGGCTGCAACAATATCTCCCTGAACAAGGATCAACACATTTCCAGGAACAGTATCCCGAATCCGGGGAAGCAGCAGGGGATAGTGTGTACAGGCGAGAAGTAGAACGTCGATTTCACCCGATTGCTCTGAAGTTTCTTCCCAGTATTTGCGAACAAAATATTCTGCGCCTGGGCCTTGCAGTTCCCCTGCTTCAACAAGAGGCACAAGCATCGGACACGCTTTCTGGATCAAACGTACGCCGGGCGCAAATTTTTCCAGCTCCAGCACAAAACTCATAGAGCGTACTGTGCCTTCCGTTCCCCACAAAGCCACCGTTTTGCTTCTGGTGTCCTTCCCAATTTCCTCTACCGAAGGACGAATAATTCCGAGCACACGCCGATCCGGATAATGGTAGGGAAGCCATTTCTGCTGGATCGTACGAAGCGCTTTTGCGGAAGCTGTGTTGCACGCAATAATGATTAGATTGCAGTCGGCGGCAAAAAGGTAATTTACGGATTCGGTTGTAAATTTGAGCACCGCTTCAAATGATCGATTTCCATAAGGTGTACGGGCATTATCGCCGAGATAGATGTAATCGTAGTTCCGAAGCCGTTGCCGGATGCTTCTGTAAATGGTGAGACCGCCAAATCCGGAATCAAAAACGCCAATCTTCATGCAATCACCCGGCAGCCAAACGAAGAGTTTTTGAGATATTGTCCAGGCCGCGCTGCAGCTCTTCGGTCGCGGGCCAGCCGTAGCCAATACGCATGTAACGGCGGTCCATTTCGAACCAGTGACCGGGCCCGACAAACGTTTTGAACTGCTCGTTCAAGATTTTATAGAACTGAACCACATCAATGTCCCGATCCTGTCTGATCCGCGGAAAGCAGACAACGCCTCCGGAAGGCTCAACCCATTCGAGCTCGTTCTGCGCGCAGATCCAGTTCTTCACGATTTCAAAATGTTTTCGGATGCTTTCTTTGATTTGTGGAAGGCGCTTTTTTTTCTTTTCCAGGAACCGGAACGCGATCTCTTCGTCTACAACTGAGTTGCAAATCATGATCTGTTCTTTCGCTGCAAGAAACAATTCCAGGAGATTTCGGTCCCGGCAGGCGAGCCAGCCTGTCCGGATTCCGGGAAGTCCGTAGGTCTTGGATAGAGAAGAGACGCTGATAGTCCTGGATGACAGAGACGCAACAGACGGCAAGATCTTTCCAAAGGCCATGTCGCGGTAAGTTTCATCCATCAGAAGAATTGTCTTTCGGGATTCGATCAGCTCGATCAACCTGTGGATCTCATCTTCTTTAAAAATCGTCCCCGTTGGATTGTGAGGGCAGGTGAGACTGACATACTTTGTATCCGGCGTAATCATGTGTGCCAGTTGATCCAGATCGACACGAAATTGATTTTTGAAACGCAGCTCCAGGAAATCAACGGAGGCCCCGACTGCGCGCGGTGTTTCAATGTTTGTCGCGTAGTTTGGCTTTTCTACAATCAATTGGTCACCGGACTTCAACAGGGAAGTAGCCACGATGAACAGCGCAGTTGCCGCGCCCGCAGTAATTATGACGTTGTCCACGCCAAGTCCTGTCTCAGCTGCGATCACCTCACGCAACTCTGGTTTTCCCATATGATCGCCGTAACACAATACAAGGTCATTGAGGTTCAGATCCAGATTGCCCAGGATTGCATCGGAGAACGAGCTTTCGGTGAGATTGCATTCGATGTTGCCGTAACCCATTTGTTCCGGCGATTCAATTTCAATCGGCATTCGTCGGTATTTCATTACGTTCCCATTATCCCATATGGGGCTGAACCGCAAAGACCGCAATGGTCGCAAAGTGGATTAGAATCGGAAAGGTGATCGCATGGAATTGAGAAGGCTCGGGAACACTGGGTTGCTCGTGTCCCGTCTCGGGCTCGGCATGGCGGCGCTTGGACGGCCGGGTTACGTGAATCTTGGACATGGACAGGATCTGGAAGGCGACTATGATGAGCGAGCGATGGAGCGCAGGGCTCATACGTTACTGGACGCAGCCTGGAACTCGGGAATCCGCTATTTTGATGCAGCACGATCCTACGGATTGGGTGAGAAGTTCCTGGGAAGCTGGCTCACGTCTACAGGTAGAAGTCCTGAATTTCTTACAGTAGGTTCGAAGTGGGGCTATACGTATACTGCGGGTTGGAAAGTCCGTGCGGAATTCCATGAGATCAAAGACCATTCACTACCGATACTTCAAAAACAATGGAAAGAAAGCGTTGCGCTTCTCAACGGTTATCTGGATCTCTTTCAAATTCACTCTGCGACAACAGAAAGCGGTGTGCTGGAGCGTCGCGATGTATTGAAAGAACTTGCGCGATTGAAGAGTGAGGGAGTCCACATCGGTTTAACATTGAGCGGGCCCGATCAGGTTCAGACCTTGCGACAGGCGATGCGAATTGAAATCGATGGAGTGCGATTGTTTGAAACGGTGCAGGCTACGTGGAATCTCCTCGAACCGTCTGCCGGTCCTGCTCTTTCGGAAGCACGTGCAGCAGGACGGGGCATCATCATCAAAGAAGCTCTTGCCAACGGCCGGTTGACGGACCGAAACCACGACCCCGCTTTCACACCGAAACTGGACTTTCTTCGCGAAGAGTCAGCACGATGGAACACTTCCATGGATGCGCTTGTGCTTGCCGCTTGTCTCGCTCAGCCTTTTGCAGATGTAGTACTGAGTGGTGCCACAACGGAATTACAGCTCTTCTCAAATTTGAAATCGCTTGCGCTCTGGCTTGATGACGAAACGATGGTTCGGCTCTCACAACTTGCAGAGCCAGTGGAAGTGTACTGGGCGACGCGGAAAAAGTTGCCCTGGAATTGATAACCTGGCAAGCGTCGAGATCCCGTATGTTACACTGGCTTCAGAGGTATGATCGGCAAGACCCTGTCCCATTACAAAATCTTTGACCTTCTCGGCGGGGGTGGGATGGGAGTCGTCTATCGGGCCGAAGACATCAAGCTTGGCCGCAGCGTCGCGCTAAAATTCTTACCTGCCGAATTGTCGAACGACCCTCAAGCGCTCGAACGGCTGCAACGCGAAGCGCGAGCAGCATCGGCCCTGAATCATCCCAACATTTGTACGATCCACGAAATCGACAGCGCAGCCATCAGCGATGACTCTCAGGCAGTGGGGAAGACCGTGCATTTCATAGCGATGGAATTACTGGAAGGTCAAACATTGAAGCACGCTGTTCTTGGTGTGCCGATGGAAATTCAACGTGTGATTGAGTGTGGAATTCAAATTGCAGATGCGTTGGACGCCGCGCACGCGCAAGGAATCATTCACAGGGATATCAAGCCTGCAAATATTTTCGTTACCAAACGTGGCCACGTAAAAGTGATGGATTTCGGCCTGGCTAAATTGATAGGAGGGCAGCATCAAGCGCCACAAATAGCGGGCATTTCCACGTTCGAAACGAGTCCTGAGCACTTAACGAGCCCGGGTATGGCCGTAGGCACTGTTGCGTACATGTCGCCGGAACAAGCAAAGGCGGCGGATCTGGATGCTCGTACCGATCTCTTTTCGTTCGGTCTTGTGCTCTACGAGATGAGCACAGCGCATCCTGCGTTTACCGGCAATTCCAATGCCGTGATCTTTGAAGCGATTCTCAATCGTAACCCTGTCTCTCCGGTAAGGTTGAACCCGCAGGTACCGGCAGCTTTGGAACAGATCATCAACAAGGCGATTGAAAAAGACCGTGATCTTCGCTATCAGACTGCTGCAGAGATCCGGACCGATCTCAAGCGCCTCAAGCGCGATTCTGATAGCGGCAGATCTGCCGCTATCCCTGTTCCGCAGACTGCTGCGATTGAATCTACTGCAGTTCCAAGTGCGACCGCCGTTCAAACACCGCCTGCAACTACGCCCGCTAAGCCCGTTATGCGAACGAGTCACAAACCGCTCTATGTCGGCATCACTGCTGCAATTATGGTGGCGCTCTTCTTTGGACTACTGTTCCTCCGCAAGCGCGAAGCAAAAATCGGGACTACCGTGCCCGTCCCAGGAACGTTCACTCGGATTACCGATATGCCCGGTCCGGAAACATTCCCAAGTATTTCGCCCGATGGAAATTTTGTTGTTTACACAACAAGAGACGGCCAAGACCTGGATATTTTCCTGCAGAGAATCGGCGGACGTAATCCAGTGAACCTAACGAAGGATTCCGATAAAGACGATTTCGCGGGCGCCTTCTCACCGGATGGGCAATGGATCACATTTCGATCGGAACGTGAAGGGGGCGGAATTTTTGTCATGGGCGCAACCGGTGAATCCGTCCGACGATTAACGGACACAGGCCTTAATCCCGCGTGGTCGCCGGATGGAAAAGAAATTGTATATGCAACAGAAGGAATCCGTCTTCCATTTGGACGGGGAACGACCAGTCAGCTCTGGGCTGTTCGAGTGGATTCCGGGGAAAAGCGACAGATTGCAAAAGGTGATGCGGTCCAGCCGGCCTGGTCACCTGACGGCCTGTGGATTGCTTATTGGGCCCTTCCCGAAGGCAGCGGCCAGCGCGATCTCTGGATCATCAATTCGCATGGCGGCTCGCCAATTCAAATAACCAACGATGCGGCCATTGATTGGAATCCGGTATGGTCGCCCGACGGCCATTACCTTTATTTTTCCAGCGATCGCGGCGGAACGATGAATCTATGGCGTACCAGGATCGATCAAAGTTCAGGCAAAGCAATCGGTCAACCAGAAGGCTTTATCACGCCGGCCGAATTCTCCGCTCACTTGAGCATCTCCCGCGACGGCAATAAAATCCTTTATGCAGCAATGGAGCAACGTTCCAATGTAGAAAGAATCGACTTTGACCCGGATCGTCCTGCTCTTGTGCCCCCCGCACAAATGATTACCCGGGAACTACTTCTTTCATGGATGCCGATCCCTCACCGGATGGGGAATGGATTGCCATGCGCACCCGAGCGAATCCAGAAGATATTTATGTTTGCCGTTCTGATGGTACCGAACTGCGCAAGCTCACAGATGATCCGCTTAAAGACCGGGGACCGCACTGGACTCCGGATGGGAAACGGATCCTGTTTTATTCGGAGCGAACTGGAAGATATGAGTTCTGGAGCATTAAGCCCGACGGTAGTGGATTGCAACAAATAACGAAAACGACGGAAAGTTTGACGGGCAATTTTGTGATATCGCCCGACGGAAACCGCATTACTTCTTCTATGGAATCCCGCGCGCAGATATTTGACACAACCGGATCTCTTCCGAAAACAGACTTTCAATCGTTAGCGCCTTTTCCGGTTGAAGACGGACGGTTCATTATAGGCTCATGGTCACCCGATGGAAAAAAGCTTGTAGGATTTGCGGCCCGCCAGACAACTAGATTCGGCATTTATGCATATACACTGGAAAATCAAACTTACGAAAAACTGGCTGATATTGAGTTGCCTGCCGGTCCCGGCAGTATTTTTTGGCTGAAGGACAGCCGGCACATTGTTTACCGTGGCGTTGACGATCTACGGATACTCGACTCTCAAACGAAGAAGGTACAAATCATCGCCGAACTCGATCCTGAGATTCTTGAGTTCAGACCCAGCAGGGACAACCGCTCGCTGTACTACACCCGCACCAGCCAGGAATCCGATGTGTGGCTGATGCAGCTCAAGTAAAAAGACGAACCCCGCGAGTTGATGCTTAACCGAATGGTTAAGTATTATCTGTCCGTTTTTGAAAACGAAAATCCCAGAAGCGGTCAGCATGTGCTCGTATTCCCCTCGTGAAACGCATGGCATGGCATTTGCTTCAACAGCTTAGGAGGAGATCTTATGCATGACTTCCGTTACGCGTTACGATTGCTGCTCAAGAATCCAGGTTTTACTGCCGTCATCATCCTCACACTCGGACTTGGAATCGGAGCGAACACGGCAATCTTCAGTTTCGTAAATGCTGCTTTGCTCAGACCGCTTCCTTTTCCGGATTCCGATCGGCTTGTCATGCTATTTGAAACTTTGAAGGATGGAAGCCGCAGCACAGTCGCTTATTCCAATGCCAGAGACTGGAACGGACAGAGCCAGACCCTGGAGGGCGTTTCTGTCTTCGTGCCGCAAAGCGTGAATCTGACGGGAACGGAGCGGCCGGATCGTGTCCGGGGCGGTTTTGTTTCATCGGACTTCTTCCACCTTTTGAAGGTAGACGCATTTCGCGGCCGCACGTTTGCGCCAAGTGAAGGCGAGCCGGGAGGTCCCCGTGTCGCAATTGTCCAGCATAGCCTGTGGGTGAATCGATTTGGCTCAAATCTAAATTTCATTGGAAGCAGTCTTGTTTTGAACGGCGAGCCTTTTACAGTAATCGGAATCATGCCTCCGAAATTTCAATTTCCAATTGATGAAGTCGAAGTTTGGATTCCGGTAACTTACTATCCCAATTTCAAAGTTTCGCGAGATCAACGGAATCTTCATGCGTTCGGGAGACTCCGTTCCGGAGCTTCGCTTTCCCATGCGCAACAGGAATTGAGCGAGATTGCAGGCAGATTAGCGCGGGCGTATCCCGCCGAAAACAAGGACATGGGTATCCGTTTGCAGCCTCTTCAGGAGATACTGGTAGAAGATATTCGCACAGCCCTGTTGATTCTCATGGGCGCAGTTGGATTCATTCTGCTCATTGCCTCTGCGAACACGGCGAATCTACTGCTTTCGCGCAATGTGACCAGACAAAAAGAACTCGCAGTGCGCACGGCGTTAGGAGCCGGACGCTTTCGATTGGTCAGACAGCTTTTGACTGAGTCACTCGTGTTGGGTATTTGTGGAGGAATGGTAGGTATCTTGCTGGGTGCCTGGGGCGCAGATGCATTGAGCACTCTCAGTCCAATCACGTTGCCTGGAAATCCCAACATTCTGGATAGAAACGTCCTGCTGTTCACGCTGTTTGTTTCCATTGGTGTTGGAATTCTATTCGGCTTGCTGCCATCGATGCAGTCATTTCGGGTGGATCTCTTCGATTCGCTGCGAGGTGGAACTCGGGGCGGTGGGAAAGAACATGCGCGTGTCCGCAAGTCTTTTGTAGTTACTCAGATCGCTCTGTCGTTAATTCTATTGATTGGATCTGCGCTTCTTCTTCGGAGTTTTATTCAACTGCTTCATGTTGAGCCGGGTATGAAAACGGAGAATCTTCTGACCATGGAGTATCGTTTGCCGCGCAACAAGTATGCGGAAGAGAAACTGCAGTGGAATTTTCACCGTCAAGTGGTAGAGCATGTAAGGAATGTTCCCGGCGTTCTCAATGCTGCAGTGGTCCGTGGTCTTCCTTTTAGCGGAAACGGAGGTTCCGCTAGATTCGTTCTCACAGATCGTCCCGCGGCTCCCAAAGGACAGGAGCCGATTGCCTGGTTTAATTCGGTAAGCCCTGAATACTTCAAGACGATAGGAATTCCATTGCGTCGGGGGCGTGGCTTTACCGAACAGGATACATTGGATACTCCTCCAGTCGTGATCATCAATCAAGAAATGGCGTCGCGGTTTTACCCGAACGGGGAAGCAATCGGCAAACATATTTATTTCCCTGAATTTGAAATTACAGCAACGATTGTCGGAATCTCAGGAAATGCAAAACAGTACGATCTGGATGAAGAGATCCAACCGCAAATCTATACCAGCTACAGTCAGAATCCAGGTATTTTTGCGACTCTTGTCGTTCGAACCGGAGTGGAGCCGATGGTACTGGCGGATGCGGTGAAAAATGCAATTTGGTCCATCGATAAGGATCAGCCAGTGTGGAAGATTCGAACGGTCGATTTTCTTGTGGAAACAAATCTGGCTCCAAAGCGTTTTCTAATGTGGTTGATGGGCTCTTTCGCAGCTCTGGCGCTGCTTTTGACAATTCTTGGCGTTTACGGCGTGATCTCGCATTCGGTAAATCAGCGGACTCACGATATCGGGGTTCGGATGGCTCTCGGCGCCGAGCGCTCCAGTATACTCGGAATGATATTGAAGCAGGGGATTATTCTAACCGTAATAGGCCTTTGTCTGGGCCTTGCGGGCTCATGGATGCTCACGCGCGTGATGGCCAGTTTACTGTTTCAGGTGACCCCAACGGATCCCATCACTTTTGCCGGCGTTTCGATTCTTTTACTCTTGGTAAGTCTCGCGGCGATCTATATCCCCGCGCGAAGAGCGACTCATGTAGATCCGATTGTCGCTTTGCGATACGAATGAGATTCTAACCAACGATGGTGCAGGCAAGATGCCTGCGGCCCCCAATGCAGGCTGGAAGTCTGCGCTCCATGTGGCATAATGCTAAAACATGTTGAAACGGTCTTGCCTGATCATCGGCGCGCTGTTTATTGCCGCTTTCGCCGGATATTTCTACTTCCTCCGAAGTCAACCGATTGATACGGCCGCAGTCTGGCTGCTCTCGTTTTTCGGGTCTCTATTTTCCTTGATGTTTGTCGGTTCCATCGCCACAGCGATACGAAGCTTTCAGGAACTGAAAATTTTCCAGGCATCGACATCCGGCAGGCCATTCAAAGACGGTGAAACGATCGGTATCTCAGGAAAGATCCGTCCCACCGGTTTTCCCGCACAAAGTCCATTGCAAAAGAAAGAATGTGTTTTGTATGAATATGAGATCGGCAATCAAGGACCGCAGGGCCAGAAGGATTATACGGGAATCAGGTTGGTTCCCTGCACAATTCGCGTGCCCCAGGGAGACATCAAGCTGCTTGGCTTCTCGATTCTGGAACACTTCAAGTCCAGCGAAAGAGATACCTCGCATCTTGAGAACGCGCAGGACTACATCGCTACTACACAATTCGAGAAGGTGACCCTTGGCAAATCGATCAACTTCATTGGCGACTTCATGAGCGCGATGGCCGATGATGATGGAACTGTCAGGAAAGACTGGCAATTGGGGAATGCGGCGGAGATTCATTCCGGAACCTATCTTTCTGAGAAAATCGTAGAACCCGGACAGGACGTTTGTGCGATCGGTACCTATTCAGCCCAGGCAAACGGCATCATCCCCACAAAGAAGCGGTTGGTCCAGCTATACCCGGGGAACCTGGAAGCCAATCGTCATCGAATCGGAGGAGAGAAGCGTTTCACCCTTCTGATGGGATTCATATTTTTCGCCCTGATCCACTTGTTTATTGGTGTTGTACTCTACATGTCCAGGCATCGCGACCTCACGAGTACGCCTTCGGAACAGGCATCTTCGCTGCAAGTAGCCGCGCAAGACCGCGATTTCGAATCAATGGAACGGATACTCAAAAGCGGAATCAGTCCGGATGTTCGCGATTCTTCCGGAAGCACCATGCTCCAGGATACCCGAGACATCGATGTTGCGCGAATCTTGATCGCGCACGGAGCAAACGTAAACGTGCGCAACAAGGACTGGGATGAGACCCCGCTGTTTCAAGCCGCGCGTTATGGCAACAATGAGATGGTCCACCTGCTGTTGAAAGCCGGCGCCGATTTAAATGCTGTCAGCAAGATACCATGGGACCACATGCCGTTTCATGCAGCGATCGATGCGGGTCACGAAGATACAGCGCGGATCCTTCTGGACGCGGGCGCCAGAGATGACCGCGTAACGGCAGTGGATGGAAAACCGATCGCGAAATACGATAAGCCATTGGCAGTTTGCAAATCCTACATTGAAGCCGTTCACGAAAAGAACATCGAGGCGATTCGATCCTATACAATGATCAGAGATTCCCATTTTTATGATGGTGTCGACTTCAAGATTTGGCAGGATGCGCGCCCCTTGAACATGGAACTTGTGGAAGGGTATTGGAACGATACCGCCGCGACTCTGTCGCTGCAAAGCCCGGACGGCGGTATGAAGTGGTTCTATCAACTTACCTTCCGCGACGGTAGATGGCTGATCTCACGCGAATGGAGCCCGTAATGCAGGTAAGATGCCTGCGACCCACAATGCAGGCTGGAAGCCTGCGCTCCATACCCGCGCGCCATAGTAGAATATTGCGATTATGAAGATAGCAGTGATTGGCGGCGGGCCGGCCGGTCTGTATTTCGGGATCTTGATGAAGAAGGCAAATCCCGCCTGTGATATTACGATTTTTGAACGGAATCCGGCGGACGTGACCTGGGGCTGGGGTGTTGTCTTTTCCGATGAAACGCTGGCGGGATTTCAGGAAGCAGATCCGGAAAGCTATGCAAGTATCACGTCTACTTTTGCGCGGTGGGAAGCGATTGACATCCATTTTCGCGGGCAGATCATTCGCTCCGGCGGACACGCTTTTTACGGCATCCGTCGCGTGCAGTTCCTGAAGATCCTGCAGGATCGTTGCCGCCAACTCGGCGCGACGCTCCGGTTCGGTGACGAAGTCGAGGATCTCTCCCGATTCTCCGATGCAGATCTGATCATAGCAGCCGATGGAATCAACAGCCGGATTCGCAGTTTGTACGCGGATCATTTTCAACCGGACATCCTGGAAGGGAAGAGCAAATACATCTGGCTCGCTACTACGAAAGTATTCGAATCATTTGTGTTTATCATCCGGGAAAACGAACACGGTTTATTTCAAGTGCACGCATATCCATTCGATCGAGACATGAGCACCTTCATCGTAGAAACGGATGAGGAGAGCTGGCGCCGCGCTGGAATGGAGAATGCCACCGAAGAAGCAACAGCGTCCTATTGCGAACGCCTCTTTGCGCGTGAGCTGGATGGACACCATCTTCTCTCGAACAAGTCCGCCTGGATCAACTTTCGCCGGATCAAGAACAAGACCTGGCGTTACAGAAACATCGTGTTGATAGGCGATGCCGCGCACACAGCTCACTTCTCAATCGGATCAGGTACCAAGCTTGCCATGGAGGATGCCATCGCGCTCTCGCAGGCTCTGCAGAAACATTCGGATGTGTCCCGAGCTTTGGAAGCTTATGAAGAGGAACGTTGGGTGGATGTCGCAAAATTGCAGCGCGCTGCGGAAGTCAGCCAGCAATGGTTCGAAGATATCAAACGATGGAAAGATTTTGATCCTGAACAGTTTGCAGTGAAGCTCTTATGCCGCAGCAAACGAGTGACACACAATAATCTGAAGTTGAGAGACCCGGATTATATTGCACGCGTCGATCGCTGGTACGCCGGCAGCCAGAAGTTTGAAGTAGCGAATTCATTCGCTACTGCTCCGCCGCCCATGTTCATCCCGTTCCAGCTTCGCGCGATGACATTGATGAACCGCGTGGTTGTTTCGCCCATGTGCCAGTACTCGGCGGAAGACGGCACTCCAAATGACTGGCATCTCGTGAACATCGGCTCACGCGCGGTTGGCGGAGCCGCGCTCGTGTTTGCCGAGATGACGGATGTGAGAAGGGAAGGAAGAATCAGTCCAGGTTGCGCCGGGATGTACAAAGAAGAGCACGTGTGGGCCTGGCGCAGAATTGTGGAATTTGTCCATAAGAATTCCCGCGCAAAAATCGGAATGCAGCTGGCGCATGCGGGACGAAAGGGTTCCACAAAGCGGGAATGGGAAGGGAATAATGTCCCGTTGGATTCCTTTAACTGGCCTCTGATTTCTGCATCGCCGATTACATGGGCGCCGGGGAATCAAGTTCCGAAAGAGATGGATCGTGCTGATATGGATCAGGTGCGAAACGACTTCGCGAACGCGGCGAAGATGTCTGAGATGGCCGGCTTCGACATCCTGGAACTGCATATGGCCCATGGCTATCTGCTCTCATCCTTCATTTCACCGCTGACCAATCAGCGCCAGGATGAGTATGGAGGCCCGATCGAAAACAGGATGCGATTTCCGCTGGAAGTGTTCGATGTTGTGCGCAAACTTTGGCCGCCGGAAAAGCCGATCTCCGTGCGCATTTCTGCGACGGACTGGGTCCCCGGAGGATTCGATGCGGGTCAGGCCGTGGAAGCCTCTGCGATGTTGAAGGAACATGGCTGCGACATCATCGATGTATCCAGTGGACAAACAACAACGATGGCACAGCCGGTTTATGGCCGGATGTATCAGGCTCCGTTCAGCGATCGCATCCGGAACGAAGCTCACATTCCAACTATGTGTGTAGGAAATATTCAGAACTGGGATCAGGTGAATACCTTGATTGTCACAGGTCAGGCGGATCTGTGCGTTCTGGCGCGCGGCCATCTTTACGATCCATACTTTACACTTCATGCAGCAGCTGAACAGGGATATGAAGTGGAGTGGCCAAAACAATACTTGCCTGCCGCGCCCGTCCGACGCAAAGGCTAATCACAACTCATCCGTGAATATCCGTCCATTCTTGATCAGGTGCGTTGAAGCTGGGGCACTCCTCCTTCTCGGATATATCCTGCTCCTTCTTTCCACCGGAAGCGGTCAGATAGGTCTTGTCACACTGCAGCAAAGACCGGTTACCTTGCTGTTGATTGCGTTCTTTTCCTTGCTCCTGATCCGCATACTCCTGAAGCACGGATCGATTTCAGGAGTGGCATTTTACTTATCTGCGGGTACGGCGCTTTCCTGTTGTGTGATGATCGCATATCTTTCCAACGGCCGGACGATCGGATCGATGGACACTGTTCCAGCTCGATACTTGCCCGTGAGTATTCTCCGTGGGGGGAATTTCTATCTGGATCAGTTTCCGGATCTGTATTCCAAGAACAAACCTAAATCGATCGTAAAGGTGGGAGATCACTATGTTTCAAATGTTCAGATTGGAGCCCCGGTTCTGGCGCTTCCGTTCTACATTCCCACCGCGTTTGGGTCGGTGCGTCTAAATGACGATCTGTTGGGCACGGTTGAGAAGATAGCTGCATCCTGTCTGACAGCTCTCTCAGTTGTTGTGCTGTTTTTCGGACTCCTCTATCTGACCGATCGCAAAACGGCGTTCTACTTGAGCCTTGTTTATGCTCTTTGTACCGGCAGTTTCAGTATCAGCAGTCAGGCGCTCTGGCAACATGGGCCATCACAACTGGCTATTGCATCTGCAATTTATTGCCTTCTGAGAGGGCGAGAGCAACCGCAGTGGATCGGCTATGCGGGTTTTCCGCTGGCGCTCTCAATGGTCTGTCGCCCAACGGACATTGTCTTTGCTGTGGTGCTGGGCATTTACGTTCTTCTAAATCATCGCCCTCAATTCTTTCGATTCCTGCTCTTCTCATTTCCTCCGGCGCTCTTTCAACTGTGGTACAACGTCGCTTATTTTCACGATCCGCTTCATACGGAGTTTCCCGTAGAACGGGGTTGGACGACTCCATGGGGTGAGGGAATACTGCGGAGTCTTTTCAGTCCGGCAAAAGGACTCTTCATATATTCGCCGGTTTTCTTGTTCTCCATCGTTGGAATGATCGTTTCGTGGAGAAGAAACAATCGGTTGCTGCGCTACCTGACCATCGCGACAGTAACGCTCGTGCTTTTGTATGGCAGGTGGCGCGGAGCAGGAGGAAGCGCCTGGGGCCCCAGACTTCTTACAGATCTTGCGCCGATTCTGACGATTTTTCTGGTTCCGACTGCAGACTTTATTAAAAGAAAGTTTTGGAAGATTTTATTCGTCTTATTCTGTGGCTGGTCCGTTTTGGTTCATGCCCTCGGTGCTTTTGCTTTTGATATCCATTGGTACGATTACTACCGTATTAGGGAACACCCGGAACGACTCTGGATGGTCAGGAACAACCCGATCTTTTTTACTTCGCGCGGGTTATGGAATCGCTGCGTGTTGCATGTCATGAAACCTCCGACCAGTCGAACGGCTCCGGATCAGCTGGCAGCCGTCTACCGGACCGATCTTCCGAAACAGATCCACGCAGCGCCGGGAAGAGAGGTACGGATCAGGATTGAGGCAGTGAATGACGGAGGCGCAGTCTGGTTAGCTGAAGGCGAATACGGCGCCGGAAAGGTAGTGTTACTGGGATTGTGGTCGAAAGAGGATGAGCCGGTAAGAGGTATGGCCGTAGGGGATAAACTCTTATTTGATGTGTTTCCGGGTGAGTCCTCTATTTTTGATTTCTATGCACGCGTTCCAAGCGAACCCGGGATCTACACTTTTAGAGTCGGCTTGGTCAGTCAGCGCGTGGCGACATTTTCAAAACTCGGCAGCACGAACCTGGAATTCACCATCCACGTAGGTGGGCGCTCCCACTAGCCCTCTTTCAGTTGCTTTTTCAGTAGTTCCAGCGTGTAGCGTTTGGCTTCATCGACAGGCTGATCCATGGCTTTGGCCGCCTCTTCAAAAGTCTTGTCGGTGATGTTCTTGGGATCGCCCATGTCGTTATCAGGCATTTCGCATCCACAGTTGTAGCACATCAGATTGACTCCTTATATCTTTCGTGGTTTTTCAGTCAGGGGAGTAATGCGGTGCTTACTCAGGTAGTTCTCCAGATCCTTTGCCGAATACTGGATTTCACCACGACGGTCTTTGAAGTAGGCGAGCTCTTTGCTTTTTCTTCTTCTGTACAGCGTTTTGCGAGAAACTCCGAACCTGGTTGCGACCTGATCCTCATCCAGATACTCGCTGAATAGCTCGAGTGGCGCATTTTGTTCCAGCTCGTTCCACAATTCCTTCAGCAAGTGATAGATGGAATTATCCGCGGGGACGATCACATTCTTCCAGGTCTTTCGGGAGA
The DNA here is from genome assembly GCA_963843285.1 of uncultured bacterium. Lineage (GTDB taxonomy): Bacteria > Acidobacteriota > HRBIN11 > JAKEFK01 > JAKEFK01 > CAZDDB01. The sequence goes on along the minus strand of CAWJJO010000013.1, from coordinate 253,668 downwards.
GGAACGATTTTTCCCGAAGAGCCTTTACTCCCGATTGCAGGATCGCGTAGGCTTCTGTGATTTGTTGAAGCAGGTGGATCGCTTCTTCTATTTCTTCTGGTGATCGCTTTGGTTTCCTGGCCACCGTTTATTTCTTTGATAGAGTTTCGTAGGTAGATCCCTGTTCGCAACCGGCACAAACAGGGAGCCGCAACAAACTCCATCCCGGTTCCGTGACGTTGCCAGACCGGTCCATTACTCCGACAAAGCCGCCCCGAACGTTGGTGACATTCGAGTACCCGAGCCGGCTCAGGATCTCACAGGCCTGCGCCGAACGCATACCGGTCTTGCAACCGACGAGCAACTTTGTCTCCGGTGTTATGTTGGCTTGCACAACAATAGGAAATTCCTCATTGGGCATCATTCCCATCCCCGGGGAAAAGTGTAGCAGGGGTATGTTGATTGCTCGAATGGGATGCCCTTGTTCAAATTCCGGAATGGACCGGACGTCAAGATATACGCATTCCGGGTCTTTTTGTAGCAGATCGTAGGCTTCCTTGGGACTGAGTTCGTTCATAATGGGTTGATTATATCGCAAAAAATTCATCCGTCGCGTGCCTCCGCAGGCCGGGAGGCCTGCGACCCATAATGCAGGCGGGACGCCCGCGCTCCGTAGTGCGCTGCAGAACGTTGACGAGACGCCGGGGAATTAGTTATGATAATAGCTTCTTACGGAGGAAAATCTATGGCATATACGATCGCTGAGCCCTGCATCGGGACAAAGGATACTGCCTGCGTAGATGTCTGCCCGGTGGACTGCATTCATCCTCGCAAAGATGAAGAGAATTTCGCCGCCGAAGTACAGCTTTACATCAATCCGGATGAATGCATTGATTGTGGCGCCTGTGTTCCCGCGTGTCCCGTCCAGGCGATCTTCCCGAATGAAGACGTCCCGGATAAGTGGACTTCCTTCATTGATATCAACGCGAACTGGTACAAGAAATAAACTTCCAAATCTGGAGTGGGCGGCCTACATGGCCGCCCTATCCTCAAATCACTCCCAACAGTTTTCCAACCTCTCCAAACGTATGGATCGCCATATCCAGTTGTTCTTTTGTGTGGATCGCTGAAATCTGCACGCGAATTCTGGCTTCGCCGCGGGGAACTACCGGATAACTGAATCCAACGACAAAGATTCCACGTTTGTTCATCTCCCTGGCCATTTCGACGGTACGCTTTTCTTCACCAAGCATGATCGGAACAATCGGATGGATTCCTTCTCTGATTTGAAAACCCAGATCTGTCATCCTGATACGGAAATATTTTGTGTTTTCTGCCAGCTTTTTGACCAATTGCGGATTTCGATCAATGATTTCGAAGGCTTTCATGGATCCATAGACAACGGGAGGCGCAACGCTGTTGGAAAAAAGATACGGACGCGATCGTTGTCGCAGATAGGCAATCATTTCTGCGTGTCCGGTTGTAAACCCGCCGGAAGCTCCGCCGAGCGTCTTGCCCATCGTGCTGGTAATCACATCTACGCGACCTTGGACCCCAAAATGTTCGGGAGTGCCTCTGCCGGTCGGACCAAAAAATCCCGTAGCGTGCGAGTCATCCACCATCACCAGCGCATCATAACGGTCGGCTAGATCGCAGATCTGATCCAGGGGCGCGAGGTCGCCATGCATGCTGAAGGCGCCGTCCGTTGCAATCATTCGATAACGATTGCTCTGTGTGTCTGTGAGATGCTGCTCCAGCTCACTCATGTCGTTGTGCTTGTAAACCTTTCGCGATGCCTTGCAGAGTCTGACACCATCGATGATGCTGGCATGATTCAGTGCATCACTGATGATCACATCTTCCTGTCCCAGAAGTGTTTCAAACAGACCGCCATTCGCATCAAAACAGGAGGTATAAAGAATTGTGTCTTCCGTATGAAGAAATTCGGAAATCTTCCGTTCCAGCTCTTTGTGAATATCCTGTGTGCCGCAGATAAAGCGGACGGACGCCATTCCGAATCCGCGATGATCCAGACCTTCCCGCACGGCGGCCAGGATCTCCGGATGATTGGCCAAACCAAGATAGTTATTTGCGCAAAAATTAATGACGTTGCCGGCCTCGACCCGGATGTCGGCGCCCTGCGGCGACAGAATGACTCTCTCCTCTTTGAAAAGTCCGGTCTCTTTTAGATTTTCCAGCTCCTTTGCAAGAGCCTGTTTCATTGCACCATATGCCATATTTAATCTCTTCCTTTCTTCGCGTACTTCGCGTCTCTGGCTGAATCCTAAAATGCGTGGTAGGCGCGTTTTAACACGCTCGGTTTCGGATGCCGTGTGTCATCACCAAGCTGATCCAACTTGCCCATCACATGAACCGGTTTCATCAGGTGTTCCTGAAGCGCAACATTTTCGGACACGGTCCGAATCAGTTCGTTCCAAACGCCTTCGCGGCCGGTAATTCCAATCACCTGAAGCTTCTTGCCCTTATGTTGATGCGTCAGAGTGCGCATCTTAAAGATGATTTCATTCCCAGGAATTCCATCAATCGAAAAGCGGTCGCTGAACAGTCCAAACAAGAAAATCGTTCCACCATCACGTGTTGTCTCACAGCAGGACTCAAAACCCTGGCCCTGTTTGCCGACCATGTCCAGCGAAGCGTCAAACAACCCGCCGCCAGTAAAATCTTCCACATGCGAGTTCAAGTTGTTTGCAGGATCGAAGACCTGATTTGCTGCTCCCAGCTTTGATGCAAATTCACGGCGAAATGGATCGGTCTCAAATGCGGCGATTCGCGGAATCTCAAAGTAGCGCGCAAAAACCTGCGCAAACAAGCCGTGGGGACCACAGCCAAAAATCCCTAACGACCGAAGTGGCGCAGTCTGTTTTACCCGTTTGATCAAATAGAAATCATTGCCGATCGCTTCGAACAGGGATGGCCAGAATCGGTCCGAGATCAGCTCGCCGGGAACGAGATGGGCACATTCCGATGGAATGCAGGAGTATTCGGCATACCCGCCGTTGAGAGCAGGCAGTAGCTCGCCCTTTCTGATTTCAGGCCCCCAGAGACCGATGATTCCCTGGTCCGTCGTTCCCGATGCATGATAGTGCGATTCCGCCGCAACCTTCTGACCTTTCCGCAGACCATTGACACCGGAGCCCAGCTCGACGATTTCGCCATAGAATTCATGACCGGGGATAATTCCATCGGGCACCTTCTTTAAATCGCCGCGAAAAAGCTGCTCATCGGTGCCGCAAACTGACACCTTTTCGACTTTAATGAGGATTTGATCTGGCCCCGGGCGGGGCGTGGGCGCATCTTCCTGAAAGATATGAATTCCGCTGTCCGCCTTTTCTTTTCGGAAGACCCACGCTTTCATTCGTTGATCATTTTACCATTATTCGCCGGCTGTTCCAGAGTTCGAGCATTAGAAGCGCCCACAATTTCTTGCTATGATCCGCAGATTCGCTTTGATGTTGCTCGTACCAGTGCCGGATTTGAGTAGATTTCAAAAACGCAGATGGATCGAAGAGCAGGGCTTCGGCAAAAGACTTCAGATCCGAACGAAGCCACTCCGCGACAGGGGAGCCAAACCCGTGCTTGGGTCGTTTTCGAACCCAGTCCGGAAGCAAACGCGAGGCGACATCTTTAAATAGATTCTTGGTTGACGTGCGGGAAACTTTGTAGCGAAGCGGCAGCGAAAACATGAATTCCACGATTTCCCGATCCAGAAAAGGGACTCGCGCTTCCAGTCCAAAAGCCATGGTAGAGCGATCTTCTTTGACAAGCAGATCTTCCGGAAGATAATGCTCAAAATCGAACAACATCATCCTTTCCGCGACCGTCCCATCGAAACCATTCGAGGGGCGAAAATCCGCTGCTGCAATCCCCAGAAGCGATAAAATTTCACTTGAAGTAAAAATTGAATTCAGTTGAGTGCTCAGTTGAGCTTCTGGCGTAAGTGACGAGAAACGCTGGATTAATAGAGCTCGTTCTTGCCATAAGCTGCGTCGCGATCCTGGAAGCATCCGGGCGGATTTTTCGACCGTCGATCTGACGGATGCGGGCAGGGAAGTGTACGCTGCGGCCCAACGCGCGGCGAGATACTTTCTGTAGCCGCCAAAGATTTCATCGCCCCCGGTTCCGGACAAAGCAACAGTTACGTGCCTCCTGGCAAGCTCTGCGAGACAAAGCGTGGGAATCGCGCTGGAGTCTGCAAACGGCTCATCAAATACGGACGCCAAACGTGGAATGATCTCATCCACGCGTTTGTCTACGACAAATTCGTGATGCTCGGTACGGAAAAGTTTCGCGATTCGTTCGGCAAATGGTCGTTCGTCGTAGTAGCCCATCGATGGCGCAAACCCGACTGTAAAAGTCTTGAGGTTGCCGGGCGCAACTTTAGCCATCAGCGCTACGATCGTGCTGGAATCCACTCCGCCGCTCAGAAAGGCTCCCAATGGCACATCGCTGATCATTTGCTGTTCCACTGAAGTCGCGAGCAGTTGTTCCAATCGATCGGCCGGTTCTTTCTTGCTCTGTTGCGCCGGGCTGCTTGACCGGATACTCCAAAAACGCCGGCGCGAAATGCCTGCAGGATCTACTCGCATCGATTCTCCCGGCAGGAGTTTTCGGATTTGTTTGTATACCGAATGGTCCAGGGGAAAATAGCCGAGCTGAAGGTAAAAGGTGAGAGACTCGGTGCTTACTTCCGGTTGGATCAACCCCGATGCCAGCAGCGCCTTGATCTCGGAATCCGAACAAGAATTTCTCGGAATCTTGATAGTAGTACAGCGGCTTGATGCCGGCATGATCGCGTGCAAGAAACAACTCTTTGGTGCGCGAATCCAGGATTGCAAGCCCAAACATTCCATTCAGCAGAGGCCATGCGTCCTCGCGATGTTCCTGAAAAAGACGTAAAACCACTTCCGTATCGGAGTGCGAGAAGAGTGAATATTTCGTTTCCAACCCAGCGCGGAGTTTTTGAAAATTGTAGATTTCACCGTTGAAGATCAGATGATAACGAGCAGCTTCATCGCGCATGGGCTGTGCCGCAGCCTCACTCAAGTCGATGATTTTCAGACGTCTGGACGCGAGGCCCGTTCCCGGGATTGTGTAAAAACCTTCTTGATCGGGTCCTCGATGCGAAATAGCAGCAGCCATCTTGTGGAGGCAATCTTGCGGAACGGGACGCTGATCAAAGTAGTAGATCCCGGCAATTCCGCACATATCCAGTAGATTATATCCCTTGAGCTAGCCGGAGCGCGGGCTGAGGCTGTCGAAAAATATCATGTGAACATTGTAGGGGCGGGGATTGTCCCCGCCCGCTTCGACGGGACGCAAAACCCTGAGCGGCGACCACAAGGGTCGCCCCTACAGATTTTCAACAGCCTCTGCCCGCGCTCCACCTAGGATGAATCAAGGGAATCGCCGGTGCATTTCTTCTATCTTCTGAGCTGCAGCCGGATCCGGTACCAAGTCGTATCCCTGTTTTAATACTTTCAGCGACTCCAAATCTCTGAAATCCTTTTCCTCAGCAAGCCACTTTAAATCTTCACTGATTGTTCCACGCAGGTTCGCCCATAGAAGTCGTATGTAAAAGTGATGCTTTCGTGATAGGGCCTAGGACAGGCTAGCTGCCGTAATGCCCAACTTCTCCCCTTCGGCGAAAAGTCGTTCCGAGGACTCGTCCTTTGGTGAGGCTTTAATGCATAGTCTCCGATGCTGCTCGAGATAGAACTCTCCGGAGTCGCGATAAAAGACCCCACAAAATGTACTTGCCCACTCTCCTTTGTACCCAAAAAGGAAGAAGTGCTATTTTTTCTCTTGAAAGCCATGAGCAGGATAATTGCAAAAATAGGTTAGCAACAGGAAAAATAGAGCCGGAATCCTTTCCTCATATTTTCGGGGGCGTCCCGCGCATCGGAATATGACAGTTTTCGTCACTCTTATGTTTGAAATAAAATGAGCATGCCTGCTATGCTTATAGTAACATAGTTCTGGTAACTTATCTTTCCGGTACCTTCATTACACACAGATAGATTATAATAGATAGACTGAATATGATAGTAGACAGAATTGTTGAAATAAGAGTCCCAAAATCCACCGAAAGTCGCCTTTGTGACCCTGTTTGGGCTCCAAAACCCCACCCTTTGACTAAAATATCATGAGAAAGGATCCCCCCAACTACCTTCCAATGAAGAAGGTCGACCTGCGGGAGCAGGCGATCGAAGCTTTCACTCGTTTTCTGGCTTCGCCGCGATCGAAACTGGCGCCGGTAAGCCGTCGAAAATACGCTGCATTTGTGCATCTGTTCCTTTCATTCCTAAGACACTCCCAAATTCCACTGGAATCCGTGACAAAAGAGCATCTGGAAACCTTTCAAAAGTCACTCTGCCGAAAGGCGAAAAGCAAGGAAAGCTGGAGAGCGGACGTTCCAAATGGGTATTCAGCCGCGACGCGTAACCTTATGGCTTCCTCACTCTCTTCTTTTTTCAAGTTGTGTAACCGCGAAGGCCTGACAGATTTTTACCCGGAACTTGCACGCGTCAAACTCGAGCCTCCAGAGATCAAGCATCTTTACGCAAAGGAAGTTGCATATTTTCGGGAATATCTTTCGGCCAGAGCAGCCTGCGAGGACAATCCACACAAAAGATTGATGTTATTACGTCTCAATGCTGCAATCTTCGGATACCTGGGATCTGGCGCTCGGGTCTCAGAGCTTCTTTCTATCCGTTGGGCTGATGTACGTAAAAACCAGACTGAAGCCGGCAAGAGATTCTGGACGATTCTTCTTGAAGGAAAAGGAAACAAACGGAGGCGCGTGACGCTATCCCCATCTGCAGTTAGAGGATTCAATGAGTACCGGAAATTTCAGGCCGATTACTTCTGGCGTCGCTGGAGAATCCGCGTAGCTTCTGATGATTATGTTTTCCTCAGAAACCCCGATCAAGTGATGACCGATCGTGGAATCAGGAAGGCCATCAATCAAGTTTATCGCCAAGCAAAATCAGAGGCCGCCAAAGACGCGATCAAATTTCATTTGAAGTCGATTCATCCCCATCTTTTCAGGCATACGGTCGGAACGCAATTGCGTACTGCAGGCGCCGATCTTGCGACTATTCAGACGCAGCTTGGCCACAGCTCATCAGATACCACCTCAAAGTATTATGTCCATCGATCGCTGGAATCAGTCGCGGATGCGGTCTCCAGAATGGACCGAAATCTCTTTAAGATGAGATAACAATGTCGATTAAACTTGCCATAACGTCTCAGAGTTTCAGTTTCGTCCGCAGGGCGAATATCAGGTGTCGGCGATCGGGTGTGAAGTAGAGTTGTATGTCTGGCTCAAACGTAAGCCATGCGATCTCACGTAATTTAAAAAACGCCTCTATGAAAGTTTCACGCGCAGCTTGAGTGCGAACCCATCCGGCGCCAAGACCCACCGTGTTATCCTCACCAAAGAAAGCGTGTGCGGTCAAACCACCGCCAACGTAAGCGGTGATCTCGTTTGCCGGCTCGCGAATCTTTGATGACCAATCTCCGCGGACGAAGATCTGCACGCTGCGCTTATCGTTTTGGTCGCGCGGGTTTCCGTATAGAATCAAATCGTACACAGCGAATAGACCACTACGATCCAAAGTGTTGTGCGTCCAGACGCCAAGCTGATGCAGCCCTGCTTCGCGTCCATTTAAGTTCTGACGCACCGCGATTGCAGCGATGGAGAAGATACCCGCATCATCAGCAAACGCACTCGCCCCGAACGAGCCGATTTTTGGAGAGCCCTCATAGACGCCGCCACGAAGCTCAAGCCATTTCATGATTTCAATGAAGGCCGCCGCGCCCAGTCCTGGCGCCGGGAAGGACGGCATCGGAATCCCCGGGAGAACCCCAAAGGAGGAATTAACAAAGTTACCCCCGAAACGCGGATTGCCAAAATCACGATTGGCGTCCTGTTTGCCGAGTCGCAGTCGTACGCGCCCGAACTGCTGATAAAACCAGAATTCGCTGAGCTGAGTGAAAGGCTCCGCCTCAAGGTTGCTTACCGGCAAGATCAATCCAAGCTGGTCGGAAATGCCGCCACCATGCGCATGTTGTCCGTAAACAAAGAAAGTCCCTCTCCGTAGGAAGCCAAGCTTCTCCATGTTGATCGTCAAAACCAGATCAAGATTGCCTCTGTACGAGGGATCATTGCCTCCGTTATAGACAAAGGTTTCTGCGGTGTAATCGAGATCGATGTGTACTCCGTAGTCCGATTCGAGTCGCGAACGGACTCCACCCCAGTCGCCGGTGGCGTCGTTACGTTCGTTCCAGCCGGCACCTATGCACAGAAAAAGCACCGGGAGGACCAGGGCCGCCGAGTAAACGCGTCGCATCTATTCCTTCTGTTTGGTAGCGAATGCAGATGCATAATAACCTCTTCGGTATCGCAGTCGTATTCCTTTTCGCCTGCACTCCATATTGATTTCTCTCCAGGTGCCATCCGGTTTTCGATTGGTGGGATAATAGCCCAGAGTGTATTGATTGCGGATCAAGTTTGGCAGGTCTATTAGCGCTTTTTCCAATACCGTTTTGTTTTCTGGAAATATGCTGAATCCTCCAGTGACTTCAACTAACCTTTCCATCGCCGCTTTACCTTTTTTGTATTCTTCAGCTGCGCCATACCTATTCATTTCCTCCTTGTGGAATAGGGTTCCAATAGAAAGAATCGTGATGTCAGAAAGCGCACCTACTCCTTTCAGAAGATCGTTCAATCGATACTGACTTGAGTTATCCTGACCATCTGAAAAAAGAATTAAGATTTTTCTCCCCAGCTCATTGTCCAATTTGTTGGCAGCATAATTGATCGTATCGTAGAGAGCAGTGGTGCCATACCGCGGTCTTATTGATCGAAGCATAGATTCGATTCTGTTTTTGTCAAAAGTAGGGTCTACAAGCGAAGATGTATCGTGGCGAAAAGCGATCAACGACATTCTGTCATTTGGTTTCATTTGCACCAGCAAAAATAGTCCAGCGGCTCGGGCCATATCCAAATCAGGAGCCGTAATGCTCGCGCTATTATCCACAACAAATGCAACCGTACGAGGAACGTCTTCATCACGGGAACTGAAAGAACCAATCGTTTGGGAAACACCATTTTCCTTCACCAAAAAATCGTCTTGTTTCAGATCAGTTACAAAGTCTCCACTTGAATCCATGGCCGAAACATAAAGATTCACGAGAGTCACCTGAAGAATTATCCTGAGCAAGAGATTGAACTGATGATCTGCGGGGTATTTTGTGACTCCTTTGCGTACAAGCCAAATCTTGCTAACTCCTGTATTGCTCGATTTTGTAGAGGAACTGCGTCTCTCCGATTTTGATGGTGTCACCTTCTTTGAGAAAGGCCTTTTGTACCTTTTTGTCATTGATAAATGTTCCATTAGTGCTGCCCAGGTCATAAAGGACGTGTTTTCCTTTTTCCGGAATGATTCGACAGTGTTGACTCGAGACAGAAACATCGTCCAGACGAATCTCATTCACCCTCGATCTTCCGATGGAGACCGGAAAAGCACGGTTCAATGAGATGGTTTGTCCAAGGTTTTTTCCCTTTCGCACTACAAGCATCGGAGTCTCCATCAAGACGAAAGTTCTCGAAAGGTCCTCTTCAGTGACCGGTTTCTTTTGTAGTAGCTCTGCAGGAATCGCCTGCGCTATTTCTTCTTCAGAAGTCCCTATTTCCTGAGTGGCAGGGCTTGCACTCCTGTTCACTCGTACAGTTTCAGGAGCCGAGCAGTTTGGGCAAATCATCTGATTCTGCTCGAGTTTTCTACTACAACTCGGACAGATTCTGCGTTCATCCGTTCGAAACGCGCGGACGATCAGGAAAATCACCGAAGACAGAATCAAGGCAGTTACCGCAATGCCGGCTATCCAGAAAAGGTAAGAGGAGGATTTTTCTTGTCTGGGTACCTCTTCAGGATGGGAAGTTGGAGCAACTGGTCTACTGGTGGCAGGAGCTTGTTTAGAAGGCGTTTTAGTAGCCTTCGCCAGGATTTCCTTCTGGTTCGCTATCGCTGCATTGATTTTAGCGACTAGCTCATTCTGGCCGAGCGGAAAAAACTTACCCCCTGTCAACCGTGCAATTCGCTCCAGCGATTTACGATCGTATTTTCCCGATCCGATTCCGTAGACTGCGATTCCATTCGCTTTGGTGTAAGAAATCGTGTCCTCCAAAATCGTGGCACTACTATTGTCCAACCCATCCGTAATAAGAACGATCGCTTTGCGGTCAGCATGAATGCTTTCCAAAGTTTGAGCAACATCGTATATTGCATCGTAGAACGAGGTTCTCATATCGTTCCGCTCAATCTCATTGAGCTTGGCAGGATCTATTTCTCGCAGTTTACTGCCGAACGCATAAACGGTGAGAATATTTCCGGAAGCATTTTGTTGGATCAGTTGTTGTGCTATTCCCTTTGATTTTGCAAAGTCATCAAGTGGAATCGTTTTCGTAACGTCAAGAAGAATTACAACCGCCTGCGTATCTGCGTTGCAGGTAAATGGAACAAGAAAAATCAGAAAGAAAAACAATCTCTTCATAGCAACTCGAATTAGCTAAGACGTTGATGCCTGCAAGTTTGTCTTGTGTGAAGATTCATCCGCTTCCAGTTCCAGACGCCGGAACTCACCGCTGAGCCGCCATGCGGAGTATGCAAAGAACCCTGAGGCGATGACGCCAACCAGAGCCACGATTTGAAGTCCAAGGTGCAAGACAGTCGCTAACATCAGCAAGATGAGGCCCGCTAGACCTTGAGCAAAGCGATAAAAAAACATCTCTATATAAGGCTTAACCTTATAAAGCACTTCACGACTGGTAACCGTGTATGTAACCTCTTTGCCTGCTTTGAACCATGTATGACGGACTCCTTCTTCGGAGTGTTTCAATATGAGAGCCAGGATCACTGCCGGTATGATCAGAAAGCCAAGTGTACCGACTGCGTACAATACGGCAAGAGATAGTAAAGCAAAGCGGGCGCCAAGAAAACGCAGGATCCCGGCAGTTACGAAAAGTTGCACGAATAGTTCCGCAAAAGACCGCCATCCTTCCAATTTTGCATCAAAGGATGCAATTTGATCCGCTCCGCTAACAGTTGCTTCCAAAGTTTTGCTGTAAATAAAATCCACAAAGACAGGCAGTATTCGTTCAAAAACAACTAAACCCAATAGGAAAAATAGAAATCGGTTGGAGAAAATTGTTTTCAGCACGCCACCGAGCCCGGAAAGGTCGGCTTGTTCCAAACTCTTTGCTTTACTGCCCGAGCGGCCCTGGGTTAGCCTTTCCGCAAAAAGAAAAGCGACGAGTGTCGCCAAAATCATGGCGGCTGCAAAGAGTATCATGTTTACAGCCCCGAATGTTTTTACCAGATTCGCAGTAAGGCTGGAGCCAATGATTGCGCCCAGGCCACCGCCTGCCCCGAGAATGCCAAATAAGCGTTTGGCGGCTTCCGATGAAAAAACATCGTTGGCATACATCCAAAAAATCGTTACGCCAACAATGGAGTAGGCATCCAACCAAATCCAAAACACACCCGAAGCCCATGCCATTCCTTTGCCCAGAAACCACCACCACAAAATCAGGTTGAGAAAAAAGATTCCCAGGATTGAAGAAATCAACACCTTTCTTGGCAAGTGTGTGAAATGCGAATAGATCCAAACAACAATTGCGAGAACAGCCGGGGCTCCCATGTAAATCACTGGGAGAGAATCTGCCCCCAGATTATGGATGACCAGGCCGCGCCTGACTCCTTTCATGACGTAATAACTGGCGATGAAAAGCGCAAACCATGCAACCATCAGCGTGACTACGAGTCGTTCGCCTCGACGCACGCTGAACAAATTCTTTAGCAGATCGCCCGCTGATTGTACTTTTGCCATGAATACCCCTCCCCGCAATGTGAATCGATTCAACATCGAAATTGTACCGGCAAATCGCATGCCACTATAGCCAGAGCGGAGTCGCTGTTGGCTCCTGCGCAGTTCTGATGCGCTTTCTCGAGATATCTACCTCTTTTGTTCAGGCAAAATGCGAACGGTAGACACTGATGCCCCTGCAAATTACGGCGACATCGTCATTAGAGTTTTCCGAAACTGCCGGTTGGGATGTGCGCGCTCAGCGAAAGCGGAGTCGCCAGAAGCCGTAACTCGCCTATGGCATACGCTTTGCCTGTGTCATATTCGCCCTTGAACCTAGCACCGAACGTTGCGTGAAAGAATATATCGGAGTCATCCTGGTAATTTTCCTAATGATCCTGATCCTGTATATGGTGTTCAAATTGGTTTCCAAAATTCATCGTTGATGCTCACTTGTGATGCCGTTTCGTCAAATGAAGACACTCTCAATGAAAGGAGAATGTGACTATGGCGCATGAAGAACTATTGTCGAAGATCCCGGTGTTCGAAACCTTAGTCATGACGATCTTGCGAAACTTTCAGAACACGCGGAGCACCGAAAATTGAACGAGGGTGAAGTTGTCTTCAAGGAAGGAGATGCAGATTCGGCCTCAATGTTTGTTATTGAGGAAGGAACGATTGACATCTCACATGGTGAAGGAAAAGCGCGAGTAAAGTTGGCCACGTTTCATCCAGGCCAATATTTCGGGGAGCTTTCCCTTTTTGACGGAGCACCACGATCCGCCACAGCAACAGCATCGACGCCGACAACACTCATTCGGCTGGATCGCGCTGATTTCATTGATTTCATCAAAAAAAACCCACCTGCCTCCATATCGATTATGGCCGAGTTGGGATCGCGTCTGCGTCATACGAATGAATTAGTAGCAAAAGCAACGGAAGACATCCAAAGAATGGGTGGTATGGAAGCTCTGGAGGTTCCTTATACTCAAGTAGGCTTCTGGCCAATAGTCCGCAAGCGTGCAGGATGGCTCTCTGCGCTGTTTCTGGGCGAAATGCTTACCGCCACTGCGATGGGACATTATGAAGAAGAAATCGCGCGTGCAGTAGTTCTGGCGTTGTTTGTGCCTTTGATCATCAGTAGTGGCGGTAACTCCGGCTCTCAGGGAACATCGTTGATTATTAGATCTTTGGCGTTGAAGGAACTCAAACTGAAGGACTGGTTTTGGGTGCTCAGACGTGAAATCTTTTCTGGCTTCACCCTGGGGTCATTTCTTGGAGCAATCGGCTTTCTTCGGATTGTGATATGGCAGCTCCTTCGTTGGACGGATTATGGCGCACATTATCTGATGATTGCTTTGACCGTTTGGTTGAGCCTGATTGGAGTTGTGTGTTTCGGAACGATGGCAGGAAGTATGCTGCCTTTCATTCTACGCCGTTTGGGTTTTGATCCCGCGACCAGTTCTGCGCCTTTTGTGGCAACGCTGGTTGATGTTACCGGTCTGATTATCTATTTCACTGTAGCATCGTTTATTTTGAGAGGAGCTCTCCTATGAAACCTTCAGCATTACGCGAGCAAAAAGGAGCTCAATGATGTATCCACCTACTGTGATTACGGCTTTACCGCTGGAAACGGCAATACGTCAGCACTTGAAAACGCAGGACCAGGCGGGTTTGCGCAGCTTGCTTTCAACACTTCGTCCACCGGATCTGGCAGATGTATTAGACCGCCTTTCCGCAAGTGATCGCGATATGGTTTTTTCGCAACTTTCTGCGCAAATGGCAGCAGGTGTGCTGGCCGAGGCCGATAAGGAAACCAAGCGTTCTCTACTAAAGTCGCTTTCTCCCGCGCGGACAACGGAGATCCTATTGCATCTTCCAATGGACGACACTACGCGGCTTTTAGTAGCTGTCCCCGAACAGAACAAGCAACTGATGAGCTTCATGAAACCGAAGGCTGCTCAAGATATAGGCAAACTGCTTCAGTATCCGGCATCTAGCGCGGGCCGTCTGATGACCGAAAAATTCGTTCGCGCATCGGCAGATATGACAGCAGGCCAAACACTGGAGCATCTCAAGAAAATCAACAAGGAAGTGGAAACCTTCACCGATATTTATGTGGTGGATTCCACCGATAAACTTCAAGGGGTAGTTTCGTTGCGTGAATTAGTCCTTGCGCCGCCAGAAAAAAGCTCAGCGAATTTATGACAACCGATGTTGTAACGATCGCGCCAACCGATGACCAGGAACTCGCAGCTCAGTTGATTGCTCATTACGATTTCCTCGCGCTTCCAGTTGTTGAGAAAGAACGGATCATGGGAGTGATCACTGTGGACGACATTATTCACGTTCTTGTCGAAGAGGGCACGGAGGATCAGTTGAAGTTTGGTGCAGTGGAACCGGGCATCATCAACCAGCCGTACTTTATAACACCAGTATGGCGAGTCGTGCGAAGCCGCGTCGGTTGGCTTGTGTTGCTGTTTGTTGCCGAGACGGCTACAGGTACTGTGCTGCGGCATTTCGAAAGTGAACTAGCTAAAGTAGTCGCGTTGTCATTTTTTATTCCTTTATTGATTGGAACTGGAGGAAACACAGGAGCACAGACCGTATCCACGATCATTCGCGGCCTGGCATTGAAAGAAATTCGTGTGCGCGACACGTTCCGAGTTATTGTCCGTGAATTTGGCAGTGGCATACTCCTGGGATTGTTGTTGGGAATCATTGCTTTCGGCCGATCCATGCTCTGGGGAAGCGGGAGTCATCTTTCATTGGTGGTTGCCCTTGCGATCCTGGCAATCTGTACGTGGGCGAACACGATCGGATCGTTAATTCCATTGATGGCGCAGCGTTTCAAAATTGATCCGGCCCTGGTTTCCGCACCCTTGATTACCACACTTGTGGACGCAACCGGTCTTGCTATTTATCTACTGATTGCAAAAGTTCTATTGTCTCTGTGATCTGCAGCTGAAATGATGCGAGGCTATAATTCATGTTTGATGGTTCAATAAGGATTCGAGATGGAAACAAGCTGGTCTGCATTGATCATCGATGATGATCCGGGCGTTCGACAATCCATTCGCCTGTGTCTTGAATCCGATAACGCGCGAGCGATGGGTGTCGCAACACCAGCCGGTGCTCTTGAATCACTGGACCGAACACGTTTCGATGTAGTCTTCCTGGATCTCTGGCTGGGACGCGAAGACGGCCTCGCCATCATCCCTGAGATTCTCAGAAGGCAGCCGGGTATCGGAATCATTGTCATTACAGCCTTCGCATCATTTGAATCCGCCGTTGAAGCAATGAAACTGGGGGCGGTTGATTACATCCCAAAGCCATTTACTCCGGATCAGGTGCGACATGCGGCACGCCGCGTTGTTTCTGCGAATGTGTTACGGCGGCAAATTGCAGAGTTAAAAGACCGCATCGATGAAACGGAAACGATTGAAATCTTCGAAACCGAAAACCTGATGTACAGAAGTTTTCTGGAAACAGCGTTACGTGCCGCTACTTCCGATTCCGTGATTCTGTTGCGCGGAGAAAGCGGGACTGGAAAAAACGTTCTTGCACGCTGGATTCGCGCGCATAGCAAGCGCAGTACTCAACCTTTCGTAACCGTTCATTGTCCGATGCTTTCTGGAGACTTGATGATCAGCGCACTTTTCGGTCATCGAAAGGGGGCTTATACCGGCGCCGTTCAGGATTCGACAGGCAAAGTGGAAGAAGCGGAAAGTGGCACACTTTTTTTGGATGAGATCTGCGAACTGACATCTGAGGCGCAATCCCGTTTGTTGCGATTCCTGAATGATCGTACATATGAGCGACTTGGCGAAGCCAAGGAACGGCGAGCCGATGTGCGAATTATCGCAGCCACGAATAGAGTCATTCAGGACGAAATCAATGCAGGCCGATTTCGTGATGATCTTTTTTTTCGACTGAATGTGATTCCGCTCGTTATCCCGCCGTTGCGTGAACGGCGTGAAGATATTCTTTTTTTGGCGAAAGCTTATTTGCGCTATTTCAGCACGCGTCAAGCCCGGCACGGAATGGCTTTTTCCCCGCAAGCAGAAAGTGCAATTTCTACGTATGGGTGGCCCGGCAATCTTCGCGAACTTTCCAATGCGGTTGAGCGTGCAGTTACGCTGTCACCAGGAAGTGTACTAGAACCAACCGATCTGGGAATGCAAGTTTCCGAAATTGGACAACGTCCTGGTCTTGGTGAGGATGTCACCATCGAAGAGATTGAGCGGGAGCATATCGCGCTAGTTGTTGCACGCGCTCCCTCTCTGGAAGCTGCTGCTCGCATTCTGGGAATTGATGCCACTACACTCCAACGAAAACGCAAGCGCTACGGTCTCGCTTAAATCTGGCTGAATATTTATGAAGATTCAACGTCTGCAAACGCGATTCTTGATCGCAAGTTGTCTGCTTGTTGGAGCTACTGTCATTTCGGGAATTTTCAGCGTTTTGACTCTGGCAAACCTGTCCCGCGGTCTGTCTGAGATTCTTCTGGAGAGCCAGGAATCGATTGATTTGGCATCCCATTTGTCGAGCGCACTGGAACGAGAAGATGACGCGCTTCTTTAGCAATCAAGGGTGATGTATCACAGGCGCGAAAAGAACTCGAAACGCAGAGACGAGATTTTGATGAGTCCTATCCGCGTCTTCTCAGAGTGCTCAATCAGAAGGAAGAAAGGGACGCAGCCATCTCGCTCGTGGCACACGTTGAGAGCTACCGTTCTGCCGGTGATTCCTTTCTCTTAACTGCTCATAATAATGATGCACACGAGCGTTACCACCTCTATGTGAATCCAATCCTGCGAAAAGCAGTTAGCGATTGTTCCCGGATCCGGGAACTGAACTTCAGGGCCATGAAACTCGCTGGATTAAGGGCTCAAGATGTGGTGAGGCGATCTACCACAATCCTCATTCTACTTTCCATATTAGCGCTTGCCGTTTCTATGATCGTTTCCTTTCATCTTGTGCGGAAAGTGGAAAAGCCCATCCGCGAGATGACGAGAATCGTTGATGGCCTTCGTTTGGGTGATTTTGACCGGCGCATACAGGTAACAACATCAGACGAACTCGGCAGGCTTGGCGAAGGATTCAACCGAATGGCGGAAACGCTTGCGGAATTTCGGCGCGTTAATTTGAGCGAAGTGCTGCGTGCTAAACAAACGCTCGAGACAACGCTCGCGGCCCTTCCTGATGCAGTGATTGTAGTAAGAGCGGACGGAACGTTTGAATCTCTGAATCCGCGAGCACGCTCCGTTCTCCGTGCAATGGGAAAGGAAACCGCAGTCCATCTCGAAGAAATCGGACTCACTTCTCCGGGGCTAGATGCAATTCAAAAGGCCTTGCGCGGCGAAAGAACAACGGAAATCCGCTGGGAGCTTGCGCAATCGATGGATCTTGCAATCGATGGCCGATTACGAAAACTCCTCCCCATGACACTTCCGTATTGGCGAACTCTCAAAAGGCCAGCGTGGAGCCATTCTTGTTCTTTATGATGTGACGGATTATGCCCGTCTGGATGAACTTCGTTCGGAACTCATCGCTGCCGCATCGCATGAATTGAGAACTCCGCTAACCACTCTTCGTATGAACCTCCTGCTTCTTCGAGAGAATTCGGCAGAATTTGCAGTCCGTCATCTGAAAATTATCGAAGGTGCGATTCTCGGTTGCGAAGATCTGGCTCGCACAGTCGATGAGTTGCTTGATTTAACGCGGATCGAAGCTCAGCAGCTTCGCTTGAACCTTGAGCGTGTTGACTTACTTGCTCTGGTAACTTTAGTAGTAAACAGCATTCAGGCAAGATTTGAAGATGCCGGAATCACGCTACGAGTGGAGACTGAAACAAATGAACCACTCGTTTTGCGCGCCGATTCCACCCGGTTTAGAATCGTCCTTTCAAACTTGCTCGATAATGCTTTGAAATATACACCCAACAGAGGCCTGGTGACAGTTCGCCTTTCATCACGGCCAAATGCAGATGCAGCAGGTGGTCACCTCCTGCAAATTACCACGACAGACTCTGGACCCGGCATTCCGGAGAAGTTCCGCGAAAGAGTTTTCGAAAAATTCTTCCGTGTCGAACACGAGCTATCTGCAAAAGCAGGACAAGCGAAAGGGGCGGGAATCGGGCTCTATCTTTGCCAGCAAATCGTACAAGCACACGGCGGAAGCATTCGCTGCGAAACCGGACCAGGCGGGATTGGTACACAGTTTGCGATTGAACTACCGGCCGAGATTTTCGAACAGTAAGCAAACAGACTATGTCTCTCTCATTTTCCAAGAGGAAATTCTATGTCTGAGATCACTTCTGCAGGCGTAAGCAACAAAAAAAACTTGCCGTCGTTTTGATCCTCACGGCATGCTATATGGTAGCTGAAGTAGTAGCGGGATTGCTGACACACAGTCTCGCATTGCTGGCCGATGCAGGGCATATGCTGACGGACGCCGGCTCCATTGCGCTTGCCCTGTTGGCGATCTGGTTCGCGGATCGACCCGCGAATCCGAAGAAAACGTACGGATACTACCGGCTTGAGATTCTGGCTGCGTTTGCCAATGCAATCGTCCTGATCTTCATCTCGTTCTACATCCTTTACGAGGCTTTGCAGCGATTCTGGGCTCCACCGGAAGTAAACAGTGAGCCTATGTTGGCCGTGGCCAGCGCAGGGCTTGTTGTGAATATCATCAGCATGCGATTGCTGCATCACGGCGCCAAAGAGAGCCTGAATGTTAAGGGAGCCTATCTTGAAGTACTGAGCGACTTCCTTGGTTCGATCGGGGTAATCGCGGCAGCCGTGATAATGCTGACAACCGGCTGGTATCTGGCCGATCCGATTATCAGCGCAGGAATCGGGTTGTTTATTCTGCCACGAACCTGGACACTGCTGAAAGAGGTAGTGCACATTTTGTTGGAAGGGACACCGGCTCATATCGACCTGGCTTCTGTACAAGAAACGATCATGGGCGTTGAAGGCGTGCAAGCCGTTCATGACCTGCACGTCTGGACGATTACATCGGGAATGGAAGCGATCAGCGTTCATTTGACTGTGAAGGACCTGATGCACACCGATCGAATCCTTCGCGACACGCGTGCGATCTTAAAAGAACGCTTCCAAATTGAACATGCAACGATTCAAATAGAATCACAGCCTTGTGAAGACAATGATTCGATTTGCAATCCCCTCGTCCCATCTAAGGAGTAAAGATCCATGTCACAAGCGAACGGACACGGTCATGAACAGCAAAGTCATAAAGGTCTCTCACATTCTCACTCCCATTCGGTTGCTGCCGACCCCGCATTGCTCGACAGCGCACGAGGGATCCGAACTGTGCAATGGTCGTTGCTGATTCTGGGTGTGACTGCGCTTTTTCAACTCGGCATCGTTGTGGTCTCCGGCAGCATGGCGCTTCTTGCCGACACAATTCATAATCTCAGTGACGCAGCCACCGCTATTCCGCTCTGGATTGCCTTCCGCTTGGGCCGGCGAAAGCCCGGTGGTTATTTTTCATATGGCTACGGACGCGTGGAAGACCTTGCGGGAATTTCAGTGGTGCTCATTATTCTACTGAGCGCCGTTTCAGCAGCTTGGGAGGCAGTGTCTCGTCTTCTGCATCCTCAGAACGTCGATCACCTCTGGATCGTAGCGATGGCGGCCATCGCCGGTTTTGCCGGAAACGAAATCGTGGCAGTGCTTCGCATACGGGTTGGGAAGGAGATCGGAAGCGCTGCATTGGTTGCAGATGGCTATCACGCTCGCGCCGACGGATTTACAAGTCTTGCGGTTCTCATAGGCGTAGCGGGAGTATGGCTTGGTTTTCGACAGGCAGATGCGGTAGTTGGACTTTTCATTTCCTTGGTGATTCTTCGGATTGTTTGGCAGTCAGCGAAAGAGGTTTTCCTTCGAGTGCTGGACGGAGCAGATCCGGCAATCATCGATGAAATCCGCCTTGCGGCGGGCCACTCGGAGGCTGTTTGTCATGTTTCTGATGTCCGCGTGAGATGGCTTGGTCATCGTCTTCGCGCCGAAGTGAATGTGGCCGTTGATCCGAATCTAACTGTTGAAGGAGGTCACGAGATCGCAAACAGCGTGCGGCACAAGCTTCTCCACGAACTACGGTACCTCGATGATGCCGTCATTCACGTGGATCCGGAACACCTATCCGGAGAGGAGCACCACAGGATTGACGACCACAGCCACGATGATCTGCCTCGGCACTCCCACTAAACTCGATCACATAGGATCGCAAATACGGAAAGAGATTAAGCACTGCTTTCATGGTCGCGCTCATTCCGCCAAAATTGACACCCCCAAAACGTTGTTCTAGAATGATTTTACCGAAGCAACCCCATGAGATCCTTGCAGAACCTGACAGTATTCGTGTTGTTGTTTTTCCTTTCGCCGGTTTTCGCGGATGTTCTAAACGAATTTGCGCCTTTCAAGACCAGAGATGAAGTAGAACATGCTTTAAAGACCGCCAAAGTCATTAAAGCGAAATGGATCGGGACCGGAGTTACAAATCCTAGAAAACTTACACTCACTGATGGAAAGTATGAGTTTAATTCGGCTTTCAAGAGTATGGATCAAAGGATGAAGGGAATTACAAAACTGGCCAGCGGCAGCGCAGAGAGGGATTTCAAAGATTCCTGGATGTTTGAGGTGGCAGCTTATGAACTGGATAAACTGCTTGCGCTGAACATGGTTCCCGTAGTAGTCGAACGACGTTATGACGGAGCCAAAGGCGCATTGGTGTGGTGGGTTCAGAACGCAATGAGCGAAAAAGACAGAAGAGATAAAGGTCTTGCACCACCCGATCCGGAACAGTGGAATCAGGCAATGTATAAAATCCGGCTTTTTGATCAGCTTGTTTACAACATTGATCGCCATCTTGGAAACTTTCTCATTACTCCGGATTGGAGACTCTGGATGCTTGATTGCACGCGATGTTTTAAGAACGCGGACACTCTAAGAGCCGGTGGTGAGTTAACTCGTTTTTCCAAATCAATGATTGAAGGAATCAAAAAGTTGGATGAGAAGGTCTTAGTGGAACATTGCGGCAAACGGCTCACGGGCTACGAGATTCGAGCGATGCTCAAGCGCCGGGACGCCATCGTTCAAACATACGACCAGCAACTGGCGCTAAAAGGAGAAACGATCCTTTTCCCGTAACCGGAGCCCAACTGATATCTGGCATCAGCAATAAAAGACGGGTTAAATCACTTCGCAGATAATTTGCTACAAATCACTCGAATCGTAATGAAACGTAGTTGGTGTGCATGACGACAATGTTACGAAGCCGGGCTGGTTCAAGGTGGCATACGCTTTGCTATGAAACTGGGAAAAATGAGACCAATACACAAAATGAAGTTTTGCGTCATTCTTCTTTTGGTTTCAGTATCCGCATCAGCGCAGCAGATCCACGAAAAAATAAATATAGATGTGGTCAATATCTATGTCACTGCCAGAGATCCGAAAGGGCGGTTTGTATCCGATTTGAAGGCAGAAGACTTCACAATCAAAGAAGACGGCGTGGCTCAAACCCTCACTCACTTTAGAAATTCCGCGTTAGAAAAAAGCGACAAGTTAGGTGAAAAGGGCGTTCCACTGTCGGTTGCTATTTTAATCGACGCCAGCGCCAGCATGAATGACAACATTCAGGGCCATCGAAAAATGGATATTGTGAAGAATGCGGCCTTCCGTCTGGTAGATGAATTGCACGAAGAAGATCAGATGATGCTGGTCTCTTTCAGTGAAACGCCGACCGAAGTAACGGCACTCACAGCAGACAAAGTGCGAATCGGAAAGGATCTGCTTTTTCAGGATGTGGAGGGGGGAAACACTTCTTTGTGGGATTCCATTTATTTTGCGCAACAAAAAATAAAAGATGTCTGGGGCAGAAAGATTATCGTTGTCTGTTCTGATGGAGAAGATACGGCAAGTTCATTGAAATTCGATGAAGTGCTATCCAACATTATAGCCTCAGATGTGACTGTTCTTGCTTTCGGAACAGTGGCACTCAATTCTTCCTCCTATCGTGGGCGTTACCTTCTTGAAAAACTTGCAGAAGCAAGCGGAGGCTATTCATTTTTCCCAACCAACATTTCTGCGTTAGAGGGGATCATGCAGCAGTTGCGGCAAGGGTTGCGGAGTCAGTATTCGCTTGGCTATCGTCCCACTAAAAAAATGGATGGAACGTGGCGAAAGATCGAGATTGTATGTAGGCTACCGAAATTGAAGTTGCGCTACCGCGAAGGTTATTTCGCGGAATAAGATGGGCGCGAGATTTTTTGCGGAAGTCTGTTTGTTTATGAAAACAGCCGTGCGCGCACAGGAAGGATGATTTCGTTGAAGACTGGAATCTGCGCGGCGGCACTCATGATCCTGTGGTTTCACTGTGCGCAGCCGCCAGTTGTGATGATGAAACGGCGATTGGGGTGGCGTGCAGTTCAATCCTTCATTCTTCGGATACTGTCTTCAATTGAAAAGGCGCCCGTACGTTTCGTCCCTGCAAAATGTGGACGGGTGACACTGATGCCTCCTTCAAATTACCTTCACGTTCTGAGTGGAGATTTAGCAGGTTCCCCGTATCGGACTGTCTGTTTCGCTACCGGGAAGCATCTCATCCCGTGCTTGCAACCTTAACTGATGGGAGTGTCGTGAGTGAGCGATTCTTTCGGCGTCAATGAAGTAAACTTTCTTATCTTTGCCAGCAAATCGTGCATGCGCATGTCGGAAGCATTCGCTGCGAAACCGGACCAGGCGGGATTGGCACACAGTTTGCGATTGAACTGCCGCCGAGACTTTCGAACATTAGCAAACAAACTATGTCTCTATCACGCGTCATCTTGATTCTGGTTCTCTTTCTGGCGGGCATTCTTAATGCTCAAGAGCAGATTCCAAAATTTGAAGACGTGGTTGCCGTTACGATCGTCAACCTATATACCTCCGTCCGCGATTCCAAAGGACGTCCGGTTTACGGTCTCAAACAAGAAGACTTGACACTGTTTATCAATGGAAAAAGACAAACCATTACTAATTTTTCAGCAGATATTACGGAGCCGCTCAATATAGTTTTCTTGTTGGACGTCAGCGGTAGCATGGGCATGCGCGGAAAGTTTGATACAGCGCGCTCCTTCATCAGGGCAGTCATTGAAAAACTTAGTCCGGAAGATCAAGTGGCGCTCATGATCTTTGCTGATGGCGAAGTCGAAATGCTGGTTGAATTCACTAAAGACAAGACGAAGCTTGTTGACCGTGCGGAACTACTGAAAGCCTACGGTGGAACGGCACTGCGCGATGCTGTTGCATATTGCCACCGGTTGCTAATTCACAATGTCGGCAAAAAGGGAGTTCTTCTACTTTCTGACGGAGTGGATAACAACAGCGATCTCACCCTTAAAGAAGCGATGAATGTTGCATCCAAAGTCGAGCTTCCCATCTATACATTTGAATTGATTAGAAGTAATTGGATAGAAGAAGATAGAGACAATCAGGACATTGACGAATTTCCTTTGAAAGCCTTTGCTGAGGCGACCGGCGGGCTTTACTTTACCGTGGATGAAGCTTCGTCAGAAAATATTTCGAAGGCTTGCGCTAAAATCTTCGAGGACTTGAAATACCAGTATTACATCGGCTATATGCCAAAAGATTCAAAAAGTTCTTACGGTAAAGTCGAGCTGAAAACCAAAGACGAAGAACAGAGTCAGAGTTAGATACTCTGTAATGCCTGTTGAATAGTTCAAATCTTGGAGAAGCGTCCTGTAAATTTTAACGTCCGAGCGAAAGCTAACTTCCGGTGAGAGACTTCCATGTCAAGTTTTATCAGGAGAATCTGGGGCCATCCTGCTGGCTTTTTGGATACAAAGAGAAAGGCAAACTGGATCGGTTTGCTGCTGCTGCTTGGCGTAATTGGACTGATTCTCGGGCTGATCAATCTGTCTCGAGAATGGACGGGTCCTCTGCGCCCAAGTGTGAGCATTGATCTTTCACCTTGGGCACTTCCCAAATACGCATTCTTTTCATTGTCACGCGGATTGATTGCGTATGTTTTCTCGCTTCTATTTACAATTCTGTACGGCTACTGGGCGGCAAAGGATAGAATCGCGGAACGGCTTTTATTACCGCTTTTAGACATCTTGCAAAGTATACCGGTCCTGGGATTCATGCCGGGATTGATTCTGACGCTGGTTGCACTCTTTCCCCGAAGCAACGTAGGACTGGAACTGGCAGCGATTTTGATGATCTTCACCGGCCAGGTGTGGAATATGACATTCAGCTTTTACCATTCTTTGCGTTCAGTCCCTCAAGACCTTCGGGAAGCAGCCAATCTTTACCGCTTCAATTGGTGGCAAACCTTCAAATTCTTAGAATTGCCGTTTTCCATGATGGGCTTGGTATGGAATAGCATGATGAGCATGGCAGGAGGTTGGTTTTTCCTGATGATCAACGAAGCGTTTGTGCTTGGTGATCGGGATTTTCGCCTTCCGGGAATCGGCTCCTACATGAGTGTAGCTGTGGCGAGAGGCGACACGAGAGCAATGATCTTTGCAATCGTGGCTATGATGACCATGATCGTTTTGCTGGATCAATTGCTCTGGCGGCCCGTTGTCGTTTGGGCACAGAAGTTCCGTGTGGAAGAAACAGGCCAGGCAGAAAGGATGTCATCCTGGTTTCAGGATTGGCTGCGCGGGTTGCGGATCTGGCGACTGCTGAAAATCTGGCGGCGATGGCGCGAAAGGAAAGGCGCCACGGCCCGCGTTCTTGCGAAATCGGAATCGCACATCTCGCTTTTGTGGGGCAATAGAATTAGCAGGTTCTTTTTTCTTATCGTCGCATTGGCTCTTGCCGCAGGAACATGGAAACTCATCCAGATTCTTCGTCCCGTAACAATTTCCGATTGGGGAACTATTTTTCGCGCTGCTCTATTTACCCTTGGACGGGTCTTGATGGCGACTGCGATCGGAACACTTTGGGCTGTTCCCGCAGGCCTGGCAATTGGCCTTTCTCCTCGCCTATCCAGGATCTTTCAACCTGTGGTTCAGGTGGTTGCATCTTTTCCAGCCCCCATGCTGTTTCCGATTGTGATTGCAGGCCTGAAAATTGTCGGCGTTCCTCTTGGCTGGGGAAGCATATTGCTGATGCTTTTGGGAACCCAATGGTACATCCTTTTTAACGTAATCGCGGGAGCCATGTTCCTTCCATCCGATCTAAGGGAAGCTGCAGAGATTTATCGCATTTCCGGGATGAAGCGCTTTTGGGGATTGTATCTTCCCGCCATTTTCCCTTATCTGGTAACGGGGTGGGTTACTGCGGCCGGCGGCGCCTGGAATGCCAGTATTGTTTCTGAATATGTTTCATTCAAAGGAGAAACACTTGAGACGTGGGGAATCGGTGCACAAATTAGCAAAGCCGCTGAAGCTGCAAACTTTCCTCTTTTGGCAGCGAGTATTGTCGTGATGTCAACCATCGTAGTTCTTTTTAATCGCAGCGTTTGGAAGCGATGTTACGCGATCGCAGAGTCGCGTTTTTCTCTAACTAAATAATGGAGGCAGTCGGAAATGGCTAACGGAAACAGGTTACTGCAAGCGGTGGACGTATCTCATGAATTCAAACTCCCCAACGGAATGGCATACACTGCAGTTGAGAATATCAATCTGGAAATTAAATCCAACGAAGTGACTGCACTGCTGGGGCCATCCGGATGCGGCAAGTCGACAATTCTCAGAATACTTGCCGGACTGATAACACCTACAAAAGGCAAAGTCCTTTATCACGGTCAGCCGCAGCACGGACTAACTCCGGGCATAGGAATGGTTTTCCAAGGCTTTGCGCTGTACCCCTGGATGACCGTTTCCGAAAACGTTCAAGCTGTTTTGAAAGCCATGGGCCTTCAGCCGGAAGTCATCCGAAAACGGTCTCTAGATGTAATTCGGAGGGTGGGACTCGCCGGATTTGAAAACTCCTATCCACGCGAACTGTCCGGAGGAATGAAACAACGTGTTGGTATAGCAAGGGCTCTTTCCATCGATCCTGAGATCCTGTTTATGGATGAGCCGTTCAGTCAGGTGGATGCATTAACAGCTGAAAGTCTGCGCGCAGAAGTCATCGATATCTGGGCTGCTCAAGATCGCAATCCATCTTCCATCGTTATGGTGAGTCACGACATCAAAGAGGTCGTGTACATGGCTGATCGGATCATAGTCCTGAGCGCGAATCCAGGACGCATCCTAAAGAATATGGAGAATCGCCTACCACGTCCCAGAGATTATCGGTTCTCCGATTTTATAGCATTGGTGGATCAGCTTCATGAGATTATTACCGGCAGTGAAATGCCAGATGTTCCCGCTACAGCAGAGGTTGACGTGTATGAGCCACTGCCTGAAGTGAGCACCAGTGAGATTATTGGACTTATCGAATATCTGGATGCGCGTGGCGGCAAAGATGATCTGTTCAAGATAGCGTCCGACACTGGTCAAGAATTCGGACGTGTCATCCTGGTTGTAAAGGCTACTGAGATGCTTGATTATGTTGATACACCCAGGCGACTGGTTCAGTTATCGTCTGATGGACAGCGATTCGTTAAAGCCAATCAGCAGGAGCGCAAAATGATTTGGATAGAACAATTGCTGAAATTGCGTCTCTTCCGGGAAGTACATCACTTGATCGAACGGCAACGTGAGAAAGGAGCAGATAAAGACCTTATTTTGGAAAAGATTGTCATGGCGCTGCCTACGGAGAATTGGGAAAAGATTTTTGAAACATTGGTCCGCTGGGCAAGATTCGGGAACCTCTTCACTTATGATGAAAGCTCGGAAAAATTCAGGTTGATGGAAACAGGAGTGGGGCTGTCACCGTGAATTTCGTTTGGGTGCGGCATGTCACTCATTTGCCACAGTAATTTTCGAAAGAAGATGGTCCATTTCTTTGGGAAGGAACAGAACAGATTGGGATCGGTCGTTCGGATCTGTGCAGTAAAAGATTATCCGCACTTTTGGATCCTGAATAAGTGTGGATATTCGGGTAAATGAACCGTGTAACAGTTCACAATGCATGATGATCACGGGAAATTCCGTCTCCCGAGAGGATGTCAAACATCGTTTGCTCGATGTCTCGCAGCGACAGACCTTTGACCGCGATATTCAAAATCAATTTGTCGATCGTCTCCGTTCGCTTCAAATATGCAGCAATAAAGCTGGACCGGAAGCGCTCTTTTGCGTTTCGCACCTGCGGCATTTCAACTTCGATGACCCCTTCTCCGGTTCGGATCTTTTTCGTTTCATAGCCGTTCCGATATCCACGGAATTCCTCGCCGGCTCGTTCATAATGACCGCGGCCCAAAAATTCCTGCACTTCCTCTTCGACAGCCTTCTGCAACATCAGTTGCGCACCGTGCAAAATAAACTCTTTCAGAGAAAAATCCTTTGCTCTCTTTCTTTGTTCAAATTCCTTTACTAGATTCTCACTCGGAAGTATCCTTTTCATGGGTGTGTTATTCCTCCTTTGCTCCCCGGCAAGGGAGCGGTTTCGTTGTTTCTTACAAGAGGAACGATACACCCTCTTTCTTTTCCAAAAAAGAAAAGCTCTCTCTTAAGAAAAAGACTTTTACAGGAAGTTTAGAACATCACCGATTTGCGAGGGCTTCAAACGAATGGGTGCTTCCCGGACAGGCATTGGGGAGGTAGGTACCCCCTTTAAGAGTCCGCCAGTTAGTTTACATAATCTATCTTATAGAAGAAGTGGCCAGCGAAGGAACTGGGTGAGACTCCCTGGAACCAGCCGTCACGCATCGGCATTTCACCCATCGCCGACATCGATGCGCACCAGACGATCGTTAACCACGCGCTCGCAACAAAGAGCAGCGCAGAAATCCCTAAAAAGCCTTTTGAGAGATTCGGTTAGAAGGCATTAGATTGGTGAAGTTTGCAGCACTGAAATTGCGCCGCGAAAACACGATTGCTCATCTGTTGTATTCATCGTGGCGTCGCCACCAGACACCGCTCTCATTGCGTCCTTTCGGTGCACGATCGAGCCACTGGTACATGCCCCAAAGGGCATCCAGTCCGCGCGCATACGCGGAATAAGTATGGAAGACCTGCCCGTCTTCCATCGCGAACGCGCTCATGCCCGGTCTCTCGCGCGTGTACGTGGCTGGATCGGTTCCGCTCATCGCCGCGAACCTGGCGGACCCTGCGTCCGGGTCGGGCTGCTGAAACGGCCGCTCACGCTGGTAGTTGTATTCGATACCCTCTTCGTGCTGTTGTTTTTCTGTGAACCCAACGCTGAAGTCCGGGTTGAAGTCGCTGCCGAATGAAGACGCCCACGGAAACGTCCAACCCATTCTCCGCTTGTAGCCCTGCAACTTTTCAAGCGGTGCGCGCGACACCGCCCACAACATCACATCATGGTTCGCCAGGTGCACGGCAAATCCGTTGAAACCGTCGGCAATCGCTGAGCACGACGGACAGCCCGCGGTATAGTCGGGACCGAACATGAAGTGGTAGATGAGAAGCTGCGAACGGCCTCGAAATAGATCCGCCAGCGATCCTCTCCCCTCTTCAGTTTCAAATTGATACTCTTTGTCGATTCGAACCCAGGGCAGTTCCTGCCGCTGGCGCGCCACTTCATCGCTACGATGCGTTAGTTCCTTCTCCGCCTTGAGCAACTCGACCCGCGCCTTGAGCCACTCTTCCCGTATCCCGGTCCTGTGCTTCGTATCTTGTGACATTTTGATTTCTCCTTTATCCAAGATAAGTAAGCTCTGTCCGCTGTTTCAAGTACGCTGTGCTAAGCTATGCAGTAAAGTGGACTGTGGGAACGGCGTGTAATTAGGATGGCAATTCGGCGGCCGCATCTGAGAGTTTCAAAAAAAACAGACCAGGAAACTTCAATCATCGGACGGAAGCCGAAGACTACCTGGACAACTGGATCTGGGGTGAATAACCTGCTCTCGACTATCAGGGGACATTCAGGCCGGCTTTGGCTCCTCTCGATACTAATCATTTAATCCCATCCCATCGAGAATTCGCTGCATACATTTTTCCACCCTGGACTTCCGAGTTTTGGATTGTTTGGGCGCAGAAAAATAAAAAATGTATGCTCTTTGCCGTCCGGGCGTTAATGCTTCAAAAGCATTTTTCAAGGCAGGGATTTTATCTAATTTATTTTGAAATTCTTCAGGAATGAGGAAATCTGCAGTCTTTCTAAACTTGACTTTCAAACCAGCTTTCTCCACTTCGATGGCTGCCTGAATATAGGTTTTTAAGATGGTTTCCATCTTCACTATTTCCCGTACATTGGTGAACCGAATCTGGCGCGCTGACTGCACATTCTCCGTTTGTTGGATCAAAATACCTTCGGGATCCTTGAACAAGGCACCTTTGAAAAACAAAAGCGCACAGTATTCTTTAAATGCATGGATTAAGACTATGTTTTTTTTCTGAAACGTGTAACAAGGACAACCCCACTTCAATTCTTCGGTCAGCCCACAGTCAAGAATGATCCTTCTCAATTTCTTAAATTCTTTTTGCCACTGTTTGGCTTCACCTAGAAATACATCAACTTTGGGATTCATTTTTTTCATAACGTCTTATTTTAGTCTGCTTACGGCAATTTTCGAGCCTGCTGCGTGAAATACATGATTTCGGATAACATGGTTGTCTTGGGCTGTTGCCCACCAGTTGACCGATATCATCCGCAGCGGCATCATCCAGTTCATTGATGGACATCGGAATGCGCTGCAGCTCTGCAGATAATATATTGATCGATTTATCTTCCAGCGCTTTTTGCATGCCGGCAAAATTCTCGAAGGTGATGTAAATGTGTCGCGAGCGGGCAGAATCAAGGAAGATCCGGCTTGAAATTTGCGAAAATCACAGAACGTTCATTGATATCTGAGTGCATCGAGCGGATCGATTCGAATCGCGCGTTTGGCGGGGATCAGAACTGCGAAGAATGCAACCAATACAATCAGGATTGTAACGCTCAAATAAACCGTTGGATCAAAAGGACTGAACCCGAACAACAAACTGGTCAGCAGTCTTGAAAGCGCAGCCGCTCCTGCGATGCCGAATGACAACCCGATTGACACGAGGCGCAATCCATCACTGCAAACCATCCACAAAATATTGGGACGGGATGCGCCAAGCGCCATACGAACTCCGATTTCTGGAGTGCGTTGAACAACAGAATTTGCAAAGGCGCCGTAAATGCCGACGGATGCCAGAACCAGAGCCAGGAGTGCGAACAAACTGAGCAGCCGAAATGTGAATCGTGGCTGAGCAAGCGATTTCGAGATCGATTCATCGAGCGTTCGAAGATCGTATAGCGGCAAGCCCGGATCCATTTCCGCAGTCGTGGATCTCAGAGTTCCCGCCATCGCCAGCGGATCCTCATTCGATCGCACTATGAGAGTCATTGTATTTTCCGGAACTTGCGCGAAAGATAAATAAAGGATGGGGCGAACTTCGTTGGTGAGCCCACCATGGTGAACATCTCCAACGATTCCCACAATCGTGGACCAGGGAGAATCGGATTCCTCTCCCCCCAGTTTGATTCGTTTCCCGATTGGATTTTCCGATGGCCAGTGTTTGCGGGCCAGCAGATCGCTGATGATCGCGACAGGAATGGCACCCTCGCGATCCTCATTGTTAAAGTCTCGTCCTATAAGGAGTGGAATACCGATTGTGCGAAAATAACCGGGAGTTGCCAAACGCGTCTCTTCAAAAGGATAAAGTCCGGGTGCCACAAGTTTCCGTCCTTCGATCGCAAAGGCTTGATCATCATACCAACCACTGAAAGGGGCATTTCCAATAGCGGCTACCGATAACACGGAGGAGCGTTGTGCAATCTTTTCGATCAGTTGTTGAAAAAATTGAACTTGAGTTTGAGGATCCTGATAGCGTAGGTGCAGCAAAGAAACCGTCGCAGTGGTCACACCATGCGGCCGAACTCCCGGATCGATCTGCTGCAATTTGAGAAACCCGCGAATCAAAAGTCCTGCACCCAGTAGTAAGGCGCTGGCGAGCGCGACTTCGGAAATCACAAGAGCCGCGCGAAGTTTTTTCGATGCGGCAGGCTGACTATCGCGACTTCCCTCTTTGAGTGTTTGATTTGCATCCACGTGATAGAAAGACCACGCGGCGCCCAACCCTACGCCAAGTCCGGTCAGGAAAGAAATCACCAGCGTAAATGCAAACACTCCTGTTTGGATGCTGACTTCTCCGAGACGCGGAATGTTTTGTGGACTCGATGCAATCAGGAGTTTCAATCCGCCATACGCAAGCAGGATTGCGAGAGCGCCTCCAAAAATTGAAAGCAAAGTACTTTCTGTAATCGCCTGCCGCAAAAGCCGCCGGCGGCCGGCTCCAAGCGCTGCGCGAATCGCCAGCTCTTTCCGTCTTACCCCTGTGCGCGCCAGAATCAAGTTCGCAACATTGGTGCATGCAATCAAGAGGACAAATCCGACCGCGGCAAAAAGTACAAACAACGGAGTACGAAGCGAGCCGACAACATATTCCCGGAGTGAATACACATGAGGAGCAAAACCGCTTCCGGGCGGATATTCGACCGGGTATTTTTTTTCGAGATGCCGCGCAATCGTGTTCATCTCCGCCTGCACGCTTGAAATCGAAACATCCGCTTTTGCGCGCCCAACAATTCGAAGGTTACGCGCCCCGCGAGGTCTCTGCGAAAGATCGATCCCAAACGGACGCCACGCTCCAGTTTCCTTGGTCGGGAAAGTGAATCCCGGCGGCATGACCCCGACAATCGTGTGAGGGATTCCATGAACATCCACAACTTTACCAATGACATTTCGGTCATTTCCAAACCTGCGCTGCCACAGTCCGTAACTCAACACAAGCACGCGATGATTTCCTGGAACATCTTCCGCCGTGAGAAATGTGCGTCCCAGGTATGCTTTTACACCCAGCACCTGAAATAACCCGGAAGTGACCAGCACTCGCGGTACGCGCTCCGGAGTCCCTGAGCCAAACGAAACATTCATCGTGCCGACAGAACTGTGAAGGCCGATGCTTTGGAGACTCCTCACCTGCTCTTTGTAATCGAGATATTCGGGGCCTGAAATGCCTCCATCGATTGCGCCATTCCAATCGGTCGAGATCCGTACCAGTTCTTCCGGATTGTGGTAAGGAAGAGGTTGCAGAAGAACTCCGTAAATAACGCTGTAGATTGCTGTATTTGCGCCTATGCCTAAAGCCAAAGTAAGAATCGCGACGAGAGAAAACCCGGGATTTTTGAATAGGATCCGCGCACTGTATCGGATATCTTGCAGCAAGCTTTCTAACATATTAGTAGATCCGGCCTGATCCATCCGTTCTTTCATTGCCTCTTCTCCCTGTTAATTTGACGTTTCAGACGGAAAAAAGGTTTATAGTCAAGGATTGAAGAATGTATGCAGCAAATTCTCGATGGAAAGGGAATAAATGATCAGTACATTCGATGAGAAAATAAATTAGTCAAACTTTAAGACATTACCCCCCCCCGATTGCCGTACATCGAAATAAGTTGGTTACCGCATGTTGTGGAACACAGCCTGGACATCATCGTCTTCATCGAGCTTTTCCACCAGTTGACCGATTTCATCCGCAGCAGCATCATCCAGTTCATTGATGGAGATCGGAATGCGCTGCAGCTCTGCAGATAATATATTGATCGATTTATCTTCCAACCCTTTTTGCATGCCGGTAAAATTCTCGAAGGTGGTGTAGATGATGACTTCACCGTCCTCTCGTTCGATCTCATCGGCGCCGTAGTCAATCAACTCCAATTCCAGCTCGTCCACATCCATGGTTCCAGTCGCAATACGAAAGACGCCCTTGCGTTCGAACAAGAACGCGACCGATCCGGAGGCCCCGAGGGTCCCGCCGCGCTTGTTGAAAATGGTGCGAATATTCGCCACGGTGCGCGTCGGATTATCCGTGGCGCACTCGACCATCACTGCGACACCGTGCGGACCGTAACCTTCGTACACAACCTCCTGGAAATTTTCCGTATCTTTGGATAGTGCGCGTTTGATCGCGGCGTCGATGCGGTCCTTGGGCATGTTCAACGACTTGGCTGTTTGAATGGCCACCCGCAGACGCATGTTATATGCCGGGTCGCCGCCCCCGCTTTCACCGCGACAGCGATTTCCCTGCCCATCTTATTAAAGGCTTTGGACATGCGCGCAAAGCGCGCGAACATCTTGTACTTCCGCTTTTCGAAAATCCGTCCCATAATCCTTAGTTGAGTTGTGATCTACCATCCGAATGAGGTCGAGAAACTTCTCAAAGAATAGCACGAAAGACCGATCAGATCATTTTCCTCCTTCCTGTGATCGAACAAGTGCTACAGGTTTGACCTGAAGAAGGGTGTCAGTACCGACACAGCTTCATCGACATACTGCCGGCACATCGTAGATCTGCATATGATTCGAGCCTTCTACGACATGGAAGTTTTTCCTGGTGCTTGCGGCGCGCGCCTATACAAGTCATCGCTCATCCATTTGCTTCCCGAGGGATCTGCAGGCTTGTAATTCAAAATTGCCCAGGCTAATTCGCCGAATCTCGCGAGGCATATCGCTACTGGGAATTCTCTCCTCAAGGGTGTTCAGACGTTCACCGCGGCAGACCTCGTCACGCAAATATATCAGGAGTCTAGCGGTCCAATCTTTCCGGATCGATCCAGCCGGGAAGGGCGCCTTCCTTTCTGGCTCGTTCCTGAAATTCTTCCAGGCGAATCAGCCAGCGATCATATTCCGCTTTGGCCTGACTTGCTTGATCGCAAATGTAGGCGGGGTCGCTGGGCGCCGACCAAGCACTTGCCCAGTATCCGTTCAAGAAGTAAAACCCAAAAGCCTTTTTTGCATCCTCGCAATCCTTCTGCGCTAAATTGTAAGAATCCTCTGCTTCGTAAAGGTGATTCGCAAGCTCCCTGGTCTGGTCTTTCCAGTACGCCTCCGCTTCTGAACTGTACAGCTCGGGCACTCCTTCATTCGCTTCTTCTTCAGTAGCTTCTTCTTCCGGAATCTCCTGCGGGTTTTCCGATCCCACAATCGAGAGTTCGGGAAGATCCTTTAAATCTTCATTTGTGAAAATCTTTTTGGGCTTTGATTCCGATTTCTTTTTTTCGACAGGTTTTGTTTGATCGGATTCCTTCTTGGAAACGTTTCCCGGCTCTTCTCCCTGGCTGGTTTGGGAATTCGCCTCTTTCATGGCATCCAGATCAAGAGTGCTTTTCCTGAAAGCTAAGGTGATTCCATCCTTATCT
This sequence comes from uncultured bacterium, assembly GCA_963843285.1. GTDB lineage: Bacteria > Acidobacteriota > HRBIN11 > JAKEFK01 > JAKEFK01 > CAZDDB01. Next base: position 219,526 of record CAWJJO010000013.1, on the reverse strand, counting down.
TTAACAAGAATCTCCGTATCGGTTTCTCTCAGATATACGCCATCTACTGTTTTGCCGGACTTTAAAATGACGGAATATCCAGAGGCAATGCTAACGGTAAGTAGAAAACCCACGAACGCAAACAGGTATTTCAACCGCAACATGAGGAAACCTACATTGATTGTATGCTTCTGCCTCGCTCAAGGCAAAAGGCTATGCTTCAAATTTGCACTTTTCGCAAGGATATCCTTCATTTGAGTCGGACTTCCCCGCTCTCATTTGAGATGCAGCAAGATTATGCTTCAACAAATGGCAAAAGAAATGAGTAAAGTCACGCATTTTCGTTATTGATACAGATTCGGAAGCGATCGATTCAAAATCCTATCGTCATGGAAGTTGGTTGACATAGATAATAAAGACGTTCTAATCTTGATCAGTAGTTACCACCGAAAGACACCATGCAAGAAGACAGGTTCGCTACCAAGCTGGAATCAGGCGGTAGATCCCGAACGACAGACGATGCCGCGTTGAATGTGAGTGGACAGGAATCCCAGTCCCTGAATCTTGAACTTGCGGCTCTACTCGATATGAATCTTGCCATCAGTCGCCATCTAGATCGCGATGAGTTGTTTGGGGCTTTGGCCGCATCTTTGAAAACACTGATACCGACCGATCGTTTCGGCATCGAGCTGCCGATCGAGGGGAACAAACTGCAAGGGCACATTCTGAGCCCGCGCCCTTCAGTTCTTCAGCCAACACAACCCACCGTGTTGCCGGCTGAGGGTACTGCGTGCAACTGGGTCATGCACAACAGGTCGGTCGTGATCACGACCTCCTTGGACGAATTGCGAGACCGCTTTCCCGTTACATTCGATGTCATGTCCCGCGAAGGCATGGAGTCACTGTGCGCGATGCCGCTGGTGAGCGGTGAGCGCTGCCGTGGTGCGCTGTTCTTTATGGCGGCAGCAAAAGGCGCCTATGACAGGCTGCGCGCAGGCTTCCTGGAACAGGTAGCCAGTACAGTGGCGGTGGCGTTGGACAATAGTCTCGCGCATGAAGAGGTCCGGCGATTGCGTGATCGATTGCAGGCAGAGAATGTGTACCTCGCAGGAGAAATAAAAGCAGAACAAGGATTCGAGGAAATCATCGGACAGAGTCGGGCGTGGCGAAATGTGATGCGCGAAGTGGAACAGGTCGCGCCGACTGAGACAACCGTGCTGATCACGGGTGATACAGGTACTGGAAAGGAATTGGCCGCCCGGGCCATTCATAATCTCAGCCGCCGAAAAGAACGTGTCCTGATTAAAGTAAATTGTGCAGCACTTCCAGCAGGCCTGATTGAGAGCGAGCTGTTCGGCCACGAGAAAGGCGCATTTACGGGAGCAACTGCTAAAAGGAAAGGTAGATTTGAGCTAGCCGACGGAGGGACCCTTTTCCTGGATGAGGTAGGAGACCTTCCTCTGGAGACCCAGGTCAGACTCCTGCGTGTCCTCCAGGAGCAGGAATTTGATCGAGTCGGAGGAACACAAACAGTGAAGGTGGACGTTCGCGTGATGGCTGCCACAAATCGCGACCTGGAACAACTGGTGAAATCAGGCGCTTTTCGTAACGATCTGTTCTACCGTTTGAACATTTTTCCAATCCATCTACCTCCTCTTCGGAACCGCCTCGAAGACATTCCCTTCCTTACCAACTACTTTGTCAGAAAGTTTTCCCGCCGTATGGGAAAGAAGATTGATGAGGCATCTCCCGAAGCCATGGATGCTTTGGTTCATTATTCCTGGCCAGGAAATGTACGTGAGTTGGCAAATCTATTGGAAAGAGCGGTGATCCTGTGTGACGGCGGAATCCTCCAACGCGAGCATATATCCATTTCAAAGCTGCCTATTGATTCCGATATTCCTATCACAACGCTGGTTGAAACCGAGCGCACTCAAATTCTGAAGGCCCTGGAGAAAACCAATTGGATCGTGGGCGGCTCTTCCGGCGCTGCGAAACTGCTTGGATTAAACCGAACGACCCTGATCGCGCGCATGAAAAAACTTGGGATCCAGACGGGATCCACATTTTAGCGTGATCCGTCCGAACGAATCCGTTCTTTCCGCATCCGGATTTTGTTAATTGCCCGCAAGCTATACAACTTTTGGAGGACTTCGCGGACGTCGTCCGGTTCAGCTTCCCACCGTCTCCCTGATACCGTTACACTTCCGGAATGCTGCTTTAAGAGCTTGTTTACCTTCCACGCTTTTCCACGGTTGAGTCGTTGAAGCAGTTTCAGATCCCTATGGCCAGAACAACTCGCCCAAAGCGCAGTTCGGTTTCCTTCAGATCTACTTTCTTCGGCTATCAATTCGATGCACTGTTCTCGAAGCGAGCTGTTCAGTGTCGAACCGAAGCACGCACGGCTCATTTCAAGTGCGAACAAATGTCCCGCCAATCCGTGGGCAAAACCCAGATAAACAGGTCTGCCGTGGGACGCCTCCTTTACAAGTCTTTTTACTTCAAGTATCACCATCCGATGCAGGCTGCTGATAAACTTAGGCAAGATTCGACCGGCACCAACCCCTCGATTTCAGCGCAAGTCAATAGCGCCCCTGCGCTGCCCACCATAACATCCCGGTGTTCGGACTGCGTGGAAGATGTAATCCAATGATGAAGGAGGCGCGGAAGCACTTTTAGAAAAGCGGCGTCCGTGTGGGCGGCCAGAGCCGCCACAAGGGGATAGGAGCCGGAACCGATCAGGTGGCTGACGTAAGGTGTTGGGGACCTCTCTTCTTGCAGCCTTCGCAAAATTGCCTTCGCCGTACGATCTTGATAAGCGACGTGGCCGGTCTGCACAAGATTGAGCCACACCCACGCCCAACCGGGCCATCCGTGAGCCAGACCGACATGCTTTTCTATGGTAGGCCAACGCCGAATCAGGAACTCACTTGAGGGAACGCACCACAAAGATAATGTGGAGTTTACGCGTATGGTCATATGAAAAAGGTCACGATGTCGAGTTGATTGAATCGATTCTATCCTATTCTTGCCATACCGCAAGAAACAGGGATAGATTCGCTGGCTTGATCTTTATCTAGACAACGGATACCTGGATGACTAAATTTGTAGCTCGCAGGACAGGAAAGTTTTGGAAATGAAATCCATTTCAACCCGACTGACTGAGGAACCGATTGTCCTCCTGGATGGAGGAATGGGTACGGAGCTTTTTCGTCGCGGTGTTAAAACGCGACTACCTTCCTGGTCTGCACACGCCTTAATTGAGAATTCCAAAATCGTTTGCGAAGTCCATGAAGATTATCTGCGTGCCGGATCCGAAATCATCACCGCGAATACCTTCCGAACGACGTCCCGCGCTCTCGCAAAAGATGGCTTCAGTCATCGCGCAAGAGAATTGACCTGTCTTGCTGTAAGCCTCGCAAAGCAGGCGCGAAATAACTGCGCCGACATACCTGTTTGGATCGCTGGCTCGGTTGCCCCATTAGAGGACTGTTACGAGCCTCGTCTAACTCCTGATTCGGAAACGGCGTTTCGGGAACACCGAGAATTCATCGGTTGGCTTGTAGAAGCAGGAGTCGATTTGATTTTGATCGAGACCATGAATACGGTCCAGGAAGCAATTGCGGCAGCTCATGCCGCTGAAGCGAGTGGCGTTCCGATGTTTGTTAGCTGGACATGCGCGCCAGACGGGAAAATCTTAAATGGCCAGTGTGTTCAGGAAGGCGTCCTTTCACTTGAGCAATATAACCCGGCAGCCTTCTTGGTAAATTGTACTCCGGCGAAAGACATCGGGCCTGCGCTTCGAAAGATGCACGAAGTATCAAAAGTGCCAATTGGTGCATATGCCAATATTGGTAACCCAGAACCCGTGTTCGGGTGGGAATTTACGCATGAGTTGGATGCCTCTGCCTACGCACGTGAAGCGGAAGCCTGGATTCATTTAGGAGCCAAAGTTGTGGGAGGCTGTTGCGGTACGAGTCCGGAACACATTTCCGCATTGAAGAAATCATTTCACAGTCAATAAGGATAAGGTTTTCAATTCTTTGTCTTGGATTGCTCCAGTCTCAAATCGGCGTCCACCTTGCGGCCCAGGCGGATCACGAGATCAGGCAACGCTTCGATATCTGCCTGCGAAGTGCGAAAGTTCACAATGCAGGCTCGCAGCGCGAATTTCCCATCAATCACCGCATTGGAGAGATACGCCTCACCACTGTTTTGTAGCCGTGTAAGCAACTCGGTGTTCAATTGGTTCAGGTACTCTTCACTTTTGTCGGACCGAGATTTGACATCAAAAGGAACGTAACGAAACGTACTGATACTCAGGGAATGTGTGAACGCTTCCAGCTCGGGTTGGTTCGCGACAAGTTCATACAGTTTTTTCGCCAGACGAATGTCATCGGTCAGCATTTGTTCATAGCCTTTTCGCCCGACATGCTGTAATGCCAGCCAGACTTTCAGCGCGCGGAAGCCGCGCGAGTTCTGCGGTCCGTAATCGAGATAGTTGATGGCTTCTACGCCGAAATGATAGTAAGGCGGATGATATGCAAACGCCTCGCGTAATTTTTCTGGATCCCGAACGAGAACACAGCCGGCTTCGAGCGGCGCGTACAACCATTTATGCGCATCCACTGCAAGTGAATCTGCCTCGTTCAGGGCGCGCAAGTCAGGAGAGGCGTCCGGCAACATCGCAGCAAAGCCGCCATACGCTCCATCTACATGGAACCAGAGATCTTCTTCGCGGCAAACCTTTACGATTTCACCAAGCGGATCAATCGCTCCTGTGCTGATCGAACCTGCTGTCCCAATCACCACCAACGGATGATCTCCCGCCTCACGATCCGCCTTGATCTGTTGCCTTAACTGAGTTACATCCATCCGTAAATCTTTATCGGTTGGGATCCAACGTACGCCGTCGGTTCCGATTCCCGTCACATCGGCGGCTTTTTGTATCCAGGTGTGGGTTTCTGTCGAGCAGTAGACGCGTAACCGTTTGGTTACCTTCCGTGCAGCCCTGCGGAGCGCGCATCCCATCCCGATTTTGCCTGACGCGCGGCAAGGAAGCAGACGATATTCGCCATGTTCCCACCGCTGACCAGCAGTCCACCACAGTCTGTTGGAAAGCCAAGCAGTTCTGCGATCCAACGCATGGTCTGAGCTTCGATTTCGCTTGCCATAGGTGAGAGAAACCACGCGCCTGTGTTCTGGTTGACAGCCGATGCCAGCAAGGTCTCCCAGAATTCCGATCGGCGCTGCAGCGGCGGTGATGTAGCCCCAAAAGCGCGGATGGCTATTGAATAACGAATGATCAAATAATAGATTGGTTGCGCGATCAATTAAGATTGCAGGATCGGTTCCGACATCCGGTAAAATACGTGATGAGTCCAGCGCCCCGCGAATCACGGGCGGTGTTTCCCCGGTCGTGACTGGACGCTTTGGAAGCGTATCCAGAAATTCGGCGATCCGATCCACAAGACGATATCCAATCGTACGGAAATCATCCGGGTTCAATTCGATCGGCGCTGTGCGCTGTTTGTCCATACGACTAAAATCGCAGTGACAAGCAACTGAGGCCGCCATCCATCTTTTGATATTCGGACATATCGAGTGCTAGGGTTTTGGAGCCTAGATCGATGAGACTCTTCTGCAGCTTTGGATAACCCTGCGCGATCAACACGTAGTCGTTGACGCGCACGCAGTTGGCTGCGTAGTTTTCTTCGGGTGAGACGTGGACGATCGAGTAACCAAGAAACTCCGATCGATCCGCCAGCGAATCGATCAACACCAATCGATTGTCACCGATATATGCAATGCCGCTTTTCAAATGAAGAATGCCGGACACATCTCGAATATCGACGTAACTGGAAGTGTAACCAAGCTTTGATAGCAACCTGGCCAACTGCTGTGCGCCGGCTTCATTTGTGCGCAGCGATATGCCGATGAAGAAATGATTGCCCGCTTCGCAAATATCACCGCCATCGAGCGTGCCGGGTTCAGAGATCGGCTGAAACTCCGAATAGAATTTGCTCAGCGTTTCTTTGATACTGGTTACTTCGCCTGCGCGGCTGAGCGCGCCGGGACGTGTGAGGATTGCGCCGCGTTCCACGAGGATGGCCGTATCTTCGACGAAAGTCGAATCAGGATAATCCAGATCAGCGGGCAGATGCGTTAATGCCAGGCCGCACCGCTCAAGCGCCAGGCAATAGTCTTCATGCTGTTTCAGGGCTTTCCGAAAATCCGGCATCCCCAGATCGACCGAGGTCAACCCGTCGGCAAAGTTATGGCCCGGCGGTCGAACGATGGCGCGAGTAAACATGATTTGTCTCCTATGGCATTCATTCTCCCTGGCGTGTGGGAAAATGCTCTCGATCTAGCGACTCACCATCACGAGCAAACAGAAATCCAAAATATAATAACACCATTCTTAGTTCGGGGACGCTTGTATGTCATCCGCCTCTTCATAAGGAAAGAGCTCTTCGCGCCCGGAAGGAGGCGCAATTGGGGAAATTCACTCTTACTGCTTGTTTTCTATTTGTGTGCGCAGGCGTTCCTCTTGCTCCCGAAGCTCGGGCGTGAATTCGGCGCCGAAATCCTCCGCCTCAAACACCTGGCGAATTTCGATCTCGTTCTCCACTCCGTGCGGGTTTGGACAGCGCTTGACCCATTCGATCGCTTCTTCCAGCGAATTCAGTTTCCAGAGCCAGAAGCCCGCAATCAATTCCTTTGTCTCGATAAAGGGGCCGTCGGTCACAGTAGTCTTGCCATTTGAAAACTTTACGCGCGCGCCCTTCGAACTGGAGTGAAGCCCCTCTCCCGCCAGCATGACGCCGGCTTTCACCAGTTCTTCGTTGTACTGCATCATCTCCGTCAAGAGCTTTTCGTCAGGCAGAATGCCTGCCTCTGAATCCTTGTTGGCTTTCATGATTACCATAAATCGCATTGTTGTCCTCCTGATTTGAATTGTTATTTCACTACATAGTCGCTTGGCGTGCGCCAAAATCGACAATCAGGTCCCATGAAAACCCAATTTAGCCGTCAGAGCTTCGCGATGCAAGTAGGTTTTCTGTTCCTCGAAGGTAACAATTTCAACCAGTTCGTGGCCTGGTCCGATCGGTTCGAAGTTAAAGGTGTGAACCACGCGTTCCGGAGGCCGCTGGCGTTTCATCCAACAAGATTCGGACGCGTCCTGCGGTTTTTTCAGAAGATCAAACCCGGCAGAAGCCTTATAGGAACGCTCATTCGCGGAACCATTCAGAAAAAAAGCCGGGAATCACTTAGCTATCTTACGGGCGCAGAAAAGAAAATTGAGGCAGCCAAAAACCAGTGAGATATCAGGAACTTTTAACCCCGGCCTTGCCCGGATTCTTTGTTGGTTCTTGATAAAACGGATTTGTTCGCGCCGACATCCGAAGTAAGCTGGTAAACATAAGCGAAAATCATTTCCATGAGTTCGCCATGATCCAGCCAGATGCCTCCGCATTTCGGGCAGCAATCAATCTGAATCCCCTCACGGTGGGATGCCAGTAACTCAACACCGCACTTTGGACATTTCATGAGCCGTCTCCTGTGATCTGCTTCACAAATGTTCGTTGCTTCGATCCATGAAACATAAGGACGGGGGCAGGAATCTGTCAACAGCGCGGAAAGATTGGAGAGCCGGCGGTTGCGCGGCTCTCCGTTTGATCTTCAGTTCTGCTTATGCGTGTGTGGGCTCGTGAGCAATCTTCTGTTCCCCGCTTTGCCGTCGAAGGCTCAGAATCATCGCTTGGAACATGGGCCGAACGATGGGTCAAGATCTGATTTCAGAGAATGCGTCAGTCGGTTAGCACAAACGTAACTCGAAGGATCACGCGGTATTCCGTGATCGTTCCATTTTCTACAACCACCTTTTGATCTTTTACCCAGGCGCCTTTCACATTCTTGAGCGTTTTGGAGGCGCGTTTGATGCCGTCCTTTATCGCATCGTCGAAGCTCTTTTTTGAAGATGAAATGATCTCACTTACTTTTGCAATTGGCATAACTCACCATCCATCTCTTTGAAGCACATTGTTTTGTTCGCCATATTAATATTGAACCTGGAAATGCCAAAAAGAAAGGCGAACAGAATTGCGAGCCCTTCGCGAGCGATCTGCCCTACTTCATAGCACCCAGTTCGAACAGATAATCCACGAAGGATCGTACAGCCCCATCGAATCCCATTACTTTTGGATTGGAAGATTCGATGACGAAGTATTCATCCGGCGCATGCGCGCCGCTTCCATGACCAAGCCCGAAATGACCTGAGGGCAACTTAAGCGGTTCACCCGTAAAGGCATAGCCCGGATAAGATCCCGCATTCCGCGGCCAGAGAATCGGATCCAGACCTGCATTCCGGTAGACCGACATTTGTGCCTGGATCAACGGCGCATCGGCCGTCGTTTGTGTCGGATCGTAGCCGCCACTTGGATTCACTTCAATGTCCCCGAAACCGTGTTTCGCTAAATGTGCTTTCAATGCTGCGATCGCCCCTTCATATGTCATATCCGGCACTAAACGTAAATCCAGTTTTGCCACTGCGCGGTGCGGCAGCACGGTTTTGCCACCCGGTCCGGTATAACCGGCAACAAGCCCTTCTATATTTACAGTCGGAGTAAACAGAAATCGATCCAGACTGGCCCGCCATGCCAGATCGTGGCTCCAACGTTCCGCTGACAGCATTTTTTTGGCGGTGGATTCCTCCAGACGTGCTGCTGCCGTATCCAGCATCGCTCGCTGCGCGTCTGATGGCGGAACGGCTGCGTTGGCAAAACCTTCGATCGCCGGATCTCCATCCGTTGTCACAAGACTGGCCAGCGCCTGAACAAGATGAAACGCCGGACTGTCCAGACGCGCGCGATTGGAAGAATGGACATCCTTGCCAGGACCACGACCCCATTTTTCGCCACTCGCAACAAGCTCCAGCTCAACAACGCCCTTTGCGCCAAGCGAAACTGTGACGTTTCCATCGGGATCCTGGGATGCGCCCGGCATAAACACACCGATCGTTCCCTTCAGAGCTGCGCTCACTTCCGGTCGCGTTACGATCTGCCGGATGTGGGGCGAACCGATTTCTTCCTCACCTTCGGCGACCAGTACCAGGTTCACCGGCAGCTTCAATCCCGCATTCTTAAAGGCGTGAAGCGCAGCCAGGAATGCGGCTTCCGGACCCTTCTGGTTCACCGCTCCCCTGCCGATCAACGCTTTGCCAAAACCGGGCTTGTCCACAATCGCCGCATCCCAGGGAGGCGAGGACCATTCCGAAGGATCCGCCTGCTTGACGTCATACATGAAATACAGTCCGACTGTGCGCTTTGCGCCCGCATCCAGAGTCGCGAAAACACCCGGCTGACCGTCCGTGTCCATTCGCTCCACCTTCTGAAAGCCCGCATCCTGCGCAAGCTGCATCATCAAATTGCAGCCTTCTTTCATGCCGCGGTTCTCTGCCGCAATCGATGGTTGCTTCACCCAATCCTGAAGACGCTTCACCGCTTCATCATGATGCTTCTGAATTTCTGTATAAACGCGAGCGCGCTCATCCGCGGCAAAAACAGAAAGGGTTGCGCTAAAAACAAAAACCCAGATAAATCCGAAAGTCTTTTTCATTCCTTGTCCTCCTACGCAGCCGACTCGCGACATTATACTCTCCGAATCAGGGTTTTTTCGCGTCTTGCAGCGGATCCAATGCCTTCACTTCTTCCGATGTCTGAGGCCATTTCCCTTTGAGAAAATCGCTGATCGCGCTCAAAAACAATTCCGGTGCCTCGATCCAGGGAGCATGAGCTGCCTTCTCCACAGTCAGGAGGCGTGCGTTCGGCCAGATCATGGCCCATTCCCGCGCGCCACCATAAGGAGCGCTCCGGTCCCTGGTTCCGTGGATGATGAGTACCGGTGTTGTTACTTGCGCCAGTTGTTCGGCAGTGAGATGGACGCTCTGGATGGAAGGAAGAATGCTCTCCATCCAATATTTCATTAAGCTCCGTTCATTTGGAAGATTGCAACGCCCCCAATCGACCCTATCGGCGTCGGTAGGATTCACGACATAAATCACCCGTAGCACAGACCAGAACTGCCGGCATGCTTCCTCCGGGTCATTCGGTCGTTTCTCTTTTTGCATTTGCGCGAGTTTGAAAAGTACTTCTTTTAGAGTGTCGTCGGCACCCGTCAGGTGAGCCGGATACTGCTTGCCGGAATCGGGTTGACTGGGGCCAATCTGCACCACCCGATTTATGTGGGTCGGGTATTTCGTCGCGTACAAAGCCACCATCAACCCGATGTAGGAATGCCCGATCAGATCAATCTGGTTCGCGCCGAAATATCTGCGGACAGCATTCAGATCTTCCACATCTTGGTGAATTCCACGGACCAGTTTTGATTTGTCGCCGACTGGATCCGAAAGTCCGCGATTTCGCACGTCATAAAAAACGAGAGTGTGCGAATCAGCGAAACACTTGAAGTCATCGAACAGGCACATCCCGTTTGGGATCAGAACAAGGTTCGCAGCGTTCCCTACTTTCCGAAAGAACACACGAACTCCATCTTCTGTTGTGATGTAACCTTCATTTGGCAGCATATTCTTCGTTCCTATGTCCTAAAATACAAAAGCCGCGCATCAGCGCGGCTACCGGCCCAACAGATGGGCTACTGATCGAATCATATCCGCTGGATCAGTACGGTGTCAATGGTTTGGTGCTAGCAGGTACGCTGGCTTCCAACCCGCAGCGCAGGCCGGAGGCCATGCGACCCATAATGCAGGACGCCTGCGCTCCATGTGCGGGCAAAGATACCCGCGAGACCGCATATGGACTCAAGGACACTATCCGGTCCCTGATCTCAGAATTCCGCGGCAGACGAAAGGACGCAGAATAGCGGTAATTCATTCTTCTTCAATTACTTAATAATACTCATCGGACTCGAATCGGGTTGGCATTCCGCTTGCTCAATCATCTTTCATGATGGAAGCCCTGCTCAGAGTCAAAGCCCTCCCTGGGAAACGAAAGGAAGCCCTCGAAATTCTCAGATCCATGCAGGAACTGTTGAAGCTCAAACACGATTGTATGGCATGCGAGATTTACGAATCATTCGGTAATGAAGATTGGATTCTCTATCTTGAAAAATGGCGAACAAAAGAGGCCATGTTCCGTCACATTCAATCCGATCTTTACAGGCGGGTTCTCGCTGTGATGGAGCTCACTGAAGAATCACCGCAACTGAGTTTTCAAGAGTTGTCGGATGTAAAAGGGATGGAACTGGTTGTAGAATTACGCGAAGACTCATAACCGGCAAGCCGGGACACAATCGGCCAGTTGAATCGCGATAGCATCAATCGAAATCGCGGCACTCAACAAACACAACGTGCTCAATCCTGGAGAAGCTCCGGCGGCTCCAGACCACGATTGTCCGGTGGCGGCAGGAGACGACAAATGGTAGAATCAAGATCGGAAAATAACGTGAGGATTTTATGAAGAGAATGCCCTATTTCTTGATTGCAATTCTGTTTGCTGCATTCGGTATCGCTTTTGGCGCGGAGCAAACGGCTCCGGCTAAAACTGTGGATGATAAAGCGGATCAGCTCCTGCACAAAATGAGCGATCTGATGGCAAACGCAAAGAGTTTCACTTTTAGAACGAAAGAGATACACGACCGGATCCGCCCATCCGGGAAGAAAGTTGAGGTACAGGTTTCGCGGGAATCCGCGGTCCGGCGCCCGGACGGAGCCTGGATGCATGCAATCACACAGGCGTCCGACCAATCTCGCGAGCTGTCCGTCTGGTATGACGGCAAGACTTTGACTTTGCAATCGGACAAAGAGAAAGTTTACGCTCACACCAAGATGCCGCCCACGCTAGATGAAGCGTTTGACTTTGTGGGATCCACCCTGAACATTCCTACGCCAATGGCGGATGTTTTGTACAGTTCGCCCTACGATGCATTCATGAGTCCGGATACAACCGGAGGCTATGTAAAGCTCGACAAAGTCGGGGGAATGTCCTGCCATCAACTCGCATTTCAAAATTCCATCGTGGATTGGACTATCTGGATCGCGGATGGAGAACGTCCCCTGCTCTGCAAGCTGGAAATTACTTACAAATCGGATGCAGGATCACCGAAAGCGAGTATGACATTTCTCGATTGGAATTTTGAGCCAAAGATCGCAGGCGATAAGTTTACGCATCAACCGCCGGCCGACTATCGAAGGATTCAGATCATCGGACGCGCTCCGATGGAACAAGCGGCGCAAACGCAAACCCAGGAGAACTGATCATGAATAGAATGATGAAACTCGTTTCCATTTTTGTTCTGTTTTCATTGTTTACAAATATTGCGTTTACAGAACGAAAGAAAGACAGCGGGAATCGCTCCAAATCCGAGCGCACGAGCTCCACAAAATCGACATCCGGGTCTTCCGTAAGACAGGCGAATGTGAATAAGAACACCAATGTAAATCGCAACACCAATGTGAATCAAAACGTAAACGTCAACCGAAATGTGAACGTGAACCGGGGGAATACGTATAATGGTGATGACGTTTCAGTTGCAGCCGGTCCGCGTGGGGTTGCCGTTGTCGGCGAAGAAGGAGCAGCAGCAGTCACACGCAGAGGCGCAGTAGCCGTCGGCGAAGAGGGCTATGCTGCACGTGGCAGATATGGAGCCACCGTTCGAGGCGAGTATTACGATGATTATGAAGGGTGGAAAGTTGCCGCCGGCATCATGACCGGTATAGCAATTGGAACGATGCTGGCCAAACCGCCCAAGCAATCTACGACAGTAGTCGTAACGGGCACGTCGTATTACTACTATGACAACGCCTTTTATACCCAGGCGTACAATGAAGGACAGGTAGTTTACCAGGTGGTCCCGGCTCCCGCCGGAGCGATTATCACCACACTGCCTAAGGGCTGTACTCAGAAAATGGTGAACGGCGTTTCGTATCAATACTGCGGCAGCACGTATTACCAGCCCGTGAGCAACGGCTACCAGGTCGTGATATTTTAGCAGCGAACCACAGATGAACACAGATGGACACAGATAAAGCTGCGCGAAAATCTGTGTTTCTCGGTTTTCATCTGTGGTTCCAAAAAACGGTCTATGTCATTCCCTCGATTCTTTTGATAGCAGTAGCGGTGCATCAGATTTATCTCGCGAAAGTAGATCAGTTGAGCCCCTGGAAAGGGGGCGGTTTCGGAATGTTCTCCAGTACGGAGCTTGGCGCCTCGCGATTTGTGCGGATCTTCGTTTCCGCCCCGGATCGATCTGAAGAGCTCGAGATTCCTGAGTCCCTCGCAGATCCCGCGCAAAGAGCTGCCATCCTTCCCTCCCACACGGTGCTTCAAGACCTGGCGGCGCAAGTTGTGCGGCGAGAGCAACGAAAGGAGCGTCCGGTCGATACTGTTCGAGTTGAAGTGTGGCGAACGCAATTCGAGCGGACAACGTTGAAACCGGAAACGCAAAAAATTCGCGATGAAATATTTCAAGCGGATCGAATCGTGGATTAATCCCGCCGTCGAGACGGGACCACTCGATCTTGTTCTCCGCCTCACACTGCTTGAAATTCTGCTGCGTCCCATCGGGTTCTGGGCCATCCGGTTCTCATTGCTCCTACTGGCTGCTCTCGGTCTACTGATTCCCAAAATCTTACGCGCGCCGGTCACATGGCTTTGTTTCAGTCTGCTGATCGCATGGCAACTGATTGACGCATGGCCGCTTCCTGACAATCACATCTATTTGCTGTGCTACTGGTGTCTCGCCATTTTCCTGTCCTTGCAATCACCCCAAATGCACAAAATTCTGGCTACCAACAGCAGACTTCTCATTGGCCTGGCATTTTTGTTTGCGGTTCTCTGGAAAGCTGTCCTGTCACCTGATTATCTGGACGGCCGTTTTTTCCGGGTCACGCTTTTGCAAGATGAGCGGTTCGCACACACTGCGATGCTCTTTGGCGGGCTTACCGAAAAACAATTGGCAGAAAACCGCCAATACCTTTTTCCACTTCCGCAGGGTGCCGAACTTCTGGAGCCGCCTGAACTTATGGAGCCTCCCGCGCTGCGCCGCCTGGCTCAAATTTCGACCTGGGGGACTTTGTTGATAGAGGCAGCTCTCTCATTTGTTTTGCTGATTTCGCTGCCGCAACGATTCAGAAACTTGCGCCATTTCCTGCTCCTGTCATTTTGTGTCGTGACGTATGCTTTTGCTCCAGTTGCGGGTTTCGGGTGGCTTCTGTTGGTGATGGGGCTGGCACAGTGTGACGTCGATCAAAAAGGCTGGCGGATCTGTTATTTCCTTGCGTATATGTTAGTCCTGCTCTACTCCGAAATCCCCTGGACCCAACTCCTGTATCAATTGCGATCCAACATATAACTCCGGACGAATTGCGGGAATCCATCGGTCATTATATATTTTGGACGACCTGAAAGTTATGTCATCGACCGCAGAGGACCAGCAAAAGGTTGCCGAACTAGAGGAAAGGCTTCATCTTCAAGAACTGATTGCGGATGTTTCCGCTGTTTTGGTGAATTTGCCTGCTGACGAAGTCGACAGCCGGATTGAGCACGCATTACAATCCATTGTCGATTTTCTGGGAATCAGCAGATCCACTTTTGGTGAATTTTCAGAAGATTATCGCGACTTCAAAGTAACCCACTCTTTCGCCTCAACGGGGTTTGAACCTTATCCGAAAATATTCGTGGCAAATGAACTTCCCTGGTATTTCCAAAAGGCCCTTCGCAACGAGATCATACGACTAGACACATTATCGGATATACCTCCTGAAGGAAGTAAGGAGAAGGCTTATTTCACAAAAACCGGATTGAAATCACAATTGATGATTCCGGTATCTGCCGGAGGTATGCCTCTATGCGCTATCGGCTTTGGCAGCTTTCTCAAGGAGCGTAGCTGGCCGGACTGGTTGATCGATCAGTTGCGACGCGTTGGAGAAATATTCGCTCACGCCATTTATCGAAAACAAACTGAGAAGAAGTTAAAAGAACAAATTGAATTTGAAAGATTGATTTCCGATCTCTCTGCAAAATTCGTGAATGTTCCATCCGAACAGGTCGACACGGAAATTGAAGACAGCCTGGAACAGCTTCTGCGTTTTTTCCGGATTGATCGTTGCGCTTTGCTGAAGGTGTCCCGGGATAAACAGGTAGCGCTTGTAACCCATTCCTACAACGGGGAGGGAATCGCCCCCGCGCCGACTACCATTAATTATGTGGAACATTTTCCCTGGCACTCTAAAAAGCTTCTTGCAGGGGAAACCGTTCAGGTCAATATTGATCAGCTTCCACCGGAAGCAGAAGTGGATAAAAAGACCGCTCGGCAAATCGGAATTCAATCCAATCTTTGCGTTCCTCTCATCGTGAACCAATCCGTGGAGTTTGTCCTTGTGGCAAACTCCATCCGGACGGAACGCCCATGGTCGGAGGAGGTCATTTCCCGGATTCATCTGCTGGGCAAAATATTTACGAATACTTTAGTACGCAAACACGCGCAAGAAGATCTCATTCAGTCTTACCGGCAGATCCAGTCGCTAAAAGACCGTCTTCAGGTAGAAGCGGACTATTTGCGTTCGGAGATTAAGGTCCATTACCGGTATGAGGACATTATTGGAGAAAGCAAGGCCATCCGGGACGTTCTGAACCAGGTGAAGCAAGTTGCCGGAACCGGCTCCACGGTTCTGATTTCCGGTGAAACGGGGACCGGCAAAGAATTGATCGCGCGTGCCATTCACAATCTGAGCCCGCGCAAGAACCACACGATGGTGAAAGTCAATTGCGCTTCCCTGCCTCCTACATTGATTGAAAGCGAATTATTCGGGCGTGAGAAGGGCGCATACACCGGCGCGCTGATGAAGCAGATCGGGCGATTTGAAGTAGCGGATAAATCAACGATTTTTCTGGATGAAATCAGCGAATTGTCGATGGATTTGCAGGTGAAATTGTTGCGTGTAGTGCAGGAAGGAGAACTGGAGAGATTGGGAAGCCCGAAAACAATCAAAGTCGATGTCCGCGTGATTGCGGCTACGAACCAAAATTTAGCAGAAGCTGTTCAGCAAGGAAAATTTCGTGACGATCTCTACTACCGGCTGAACGTTTTCCCGATCAAGGTCCCTCCGCTTCGCGACCGTCCGAAAGACATTCCTCTTCTTGTGATGGCTTTCTTGAACGAGTTCAAACATAAGATGGGAAAGAATATTGATCGCGTTCCAAAACAAACAATGGAAACACTCATTCAATATCGCTGGCCGGGGAATATACGCGAATTGCGAAATATGATTGAACATGCGGTGATTATTACGAATAGCAACGTTCTGCGAGTACCGTTCCCTGCCGAGACTTCCAGCGCTGCCGCAAAAACGTTATCGCTGAATGAGGCGGAAGCTCATCACATCGAACAAGTCCTGGAGATGACCGACGGAACTGTCAAAGGACCTTTTGGAGCCGCAAAGATCCTCGGATTGAAACCATCCACCCTGTATAACAAGATGAACCGACTGGGCATCCTTCCCCGCAAGAGAAAATAGGTCCGTATCCGGACTCAAGTACACTATCCGGTCCTTGCTTATCAGTGAGATTTTTCCGGAAAGTCGTTAACCCATACTATTCCAACCACTTAACAGCATGCGATCAGGTGGCACCTCATTTGCCATATTAGGATTAGGAAATTCTTAATTCAAGAAAGGAGGAATAGGATGAAAGAATCCAATTGGTTCATTCGGCTCTTGCTGCTGATGAGTATATTTGCAGTTGTAGCAAATTTCGCATCGGCGCAAGGCAAAAGGCCGAATATTCTGATTATCTGGGGTGATGACATCGGTTATTGGAATGTCAGCGCCTACAACCAGGGCATGATGGGATACAAGACGCCCAACATCGATCGCATAGCAAGAGAAGGCGCCTTGTTCACCGACTGGTATGGCCAGCAGAGCTGCACTGCCGGACGCTCTGCGTTCATCACGGGGCAGAGCGGCTTCCGAACCGGCCTGCTGAAAGTCGGCCTACCGGGCGCGAAGGAAGGGCTTCAAGCACGTGACGTCACGCTTGCCCAGTTGCTCAAGGCACAGGGTTACACGACCGGCCAGTTCGGCAAGAACCATCTCGGCGACCTTGACGAGCATCTGCCGACCGCGCACGGGTTTGACGAGTTCATGGGTTCGCTTTACCACCTCAACGCGGAGCAGGAGCCGGAGCATCCAGACTACTTCAAAGATCCCGCCATGATCAAGAAGTACAACACGCGCGGCGTGATCCACACCTGGGCCAACCCGGACGGTACGCAGAAAATCGAAAGCATCGGCCCGCTCACCATCAAGCGCATGGAGACGATTGACGCGGAAGTCACCACGGAGGCGCTGCGCTTCATGACCGACGCGAAGAAGGCCAACAAGCCCTTCTTCCTCTGGTGGAACTCGACCCGCATGCACGTTTGGACGCATCTCAAGAAGGAAAGCGAAGGCAAGACAGGCCTCGGCGTCTATCCCGACGGCATGGTCGAACACGACGGCCAGGTTGGCCAAGTGCTCGATAAACTCCATGAACTCGGTCTCGATGAAAACACCATCGTCATGTACTCCAGCGATAATGGCGCGGAGAAGTTCACCTGGCCCGACGGCGGGGCGTCGCCCTTCCGCAACGAAAAGGGCAGCAATTGGGAGGGCGCCTACCGCGTCCCCTGCGCCATCCGCTGGCCCGGTGTCATCAAACCGGGCACCATCAACAACGACATTTTTGCCCACGAAGACATGCTGCCGACGATCATGGCTGCCGCCGGTGTCCCCGATGTGAAGGAACAGCTCCTCAAAGGCATGAAGGTCGACAACAAGACCTTCAAGGTCCATCTTGACGGCTACGATATCACGGACGCGCTCGCCGGCAAAACGCCCGACCCGCGCAAGGAATTCTTCTACTTCAACGACGACGGTTCGCTCGTCGGGCTGCGCTACAACCAGTATAAGATCGTCTTCCAGGAACAGCGAGCACACGGCGCCGACGTCTGGCGGGAACCGTTTGTGACACTGCGCGCTCCCAAGATCTTGAACCTGCGCTCCGACCCGTTCGAGACCGCCGACGAAGAGGCCATGGACTACAATCACTGGTGGTTTGACCACGTCTTCCTGATGGTACCGGCGCAGCAATACGTCGGCCAGTTCCTCTCCACGTTCAAGGAATTCCCGCCCAGCCAGAAGGTCGGCAGCTTCTCGCTGGATAACGTGCTGGAGATGCTCGCGGCTCCACCCAAGGGTAGCAACTAGTTAGTTTCTAATATTGTAAATCACAGGCGGGTGTCTTCGCGATACCCGCCTGTTGATTTGGAACGAAATCAATCACTTCAAGCTGGGTTTTTTTTGCGCCAGTTGATTGTATTTCTTCACCAGCGCGAGGCCGATCACGATCCAGATGAATACAATGAAGATGTTTGCCATCGCAAACTCTTTCGCTTGAAATGCCAGCCAGTTCGTTCCGGCAAACACCAGGCCTGCTGAGACAAGATCGCCAAATCGGACAACAAACGTATCGACTGCCTGTTTGGCCTTGTACTTTTCCTCACGCGAGGTGGGCAGCCAGAGCATTGCGCGAGCTGTGTTCATCACGGAATAATCCGTGCTGTTTTCCGCTGTCTTCATCCACCGGATGATCGCGAGTCCGACACCGGCAGCGATCGTGGTGTATGCGCCAAGCGCGATCAACGGCAGAAGAAGGACAACACCCTTGATTCCAAAATATCTCACGATCCGGGATGCAAGAAAGGTTTGAATCAGAAATGCCGCAATGTTGACAACAAAAAAATAATCTCCATAAAACGCCCCGATGAAGGCTTTTTTGTCCGCGCCTCCAAGGTTGCTTGCCGCCTCCACTACCTTCGCGCCAAGAATGAATTCCCCTGTTGTATTTACTAAATTCAAGACCAACAGGAGCGCCGCAATGAGCAAAAGATACCTGCTCCGGAACAGCAGTTGAAATCCGCCTGTTTTGCTGAGAGTTTCCAGCTCCAAAGCTCTCTCTCTTGGTTTGGCTGCTTCTCTTTTCTGTACAAAACCGTAAAGCAGCAAACTGAAGACAAGTAGAACCGCTGAAACCTGCATGATCAACTCCGGCGCCATCCCGGTATGGAAGAGGCGGGAAGCAATCTGCGAACCGATCGGACTCCCCAGTGTTGCTCCGATGGCAATCAACGGAAACAGCCGCTTGCCCTCGGCCTCCGTATAAAGATCGTTTGCAAGCGACCAGAACTGCGCAATGAGTGAAAGACTAAAAATTCCCACCCACACAAAAAATGCCACACCAATGTAGGGCACATTCATTTTCACCCCGAGCGCAAACAGTTCGATGCACGCAAGAAAAAATAGATTCACGCCCACGATGAGTTTCTTCCGATTCACCTTAGAAGAAAACCATCCGTAAAGTGGAACGTATCCCATCAGTACAAGTGCCTGGCCTGCAGCGGCGTAGGATTTCCACTGAGCTCCCCCAGGTTCGGACAAGATCAATGGTTCGCGAACGACTTTGATCACGTAATAGGAAACGAGGATCAGCAATAGATTCGAGAGCATCAGAAAGACAGGTAAGCGTTCATCTGGCCTGATGTCGCCGAACAAACTCGAAATTCCGGTTCGTCTTGTTTCATCCGTCATGCGCCTTCTCCTAGCTAATAAATTAACGGATTGATCGTACCACAAAGAGTCGCTGTACGATTCCCCCTGCAGCCTTCAAATCGAGGCGAGGCACTCCTATCTTTCGCAACCGCCGATGGGAATCAATGTCTGAGGGCATGATATATTCATAACCGCGACGCATCCATTTTAGGAAGGAATATTGCGAGAAGGAAGAAAATGAAAAATCGTTTGATAAAACTCCATTTGAGTTTAACCTCAACGGTTGGCTGGAGAATCTAAGCATGGTGTTCCGCGTCTTCATTTTACTGATGGTTTTTTCCGGGATTGCAATGGCTCAGGAGCTCGAGCCGCGGGCATATACTCCTGCTCCTATGGGAACGAATTTTCTGGGATTTGCTTTCGCGCGCTCAACCGGTGATATCGCAACGGATCCCTCTTTACCGATAGAGAACGTGCAATCCGAGATCCAGTCCACTTCCGTTTATTACGGCCGCACGTTTGGGCTTTTTGGGCGCTCCTCAAGTGTGACTGCGATTGCGCCCTATGCATGGGGGAATGTAAGTGGCGATGTGGGGGAACAGCGCGGTGAAGTGCATCGATCCGGTTTGGTGGATGCGCGATTCCGTTTCGCCATGAACTTGCTGGGCGGACCTTCCCTCACTGTAAAGGAATTCGCCACGCGAAAGATTGTGCCAACAGTTGGCACAAGTCTGACTGTAGTAAGCCCAACAGGACAATACGATTCCGCAAAGCTTGTGAATCTTGGATCGAATCGATGGGCGTTCAAACCCGAAGTGGGATTCTCGTACCCCGTTCGTCGTTGGACGTTGGAGGCATACCTGGGAGTATGGCTCTTCACTGATAATGAAGATTTTTTTGGAGGAAACTTGCGTTCGCAGGCCGCCATCGTTTCCCTTCAAGGCCATGTTGGATACACGTTTCGTCCTCGATTATGGATCGCCGGTGATATGACTTTCTATCGCGGAGGCCAGACAACCTTAAACGATCTTCCCAAAGCGGACCTGCAGAAGAATTCCCGCGGTGGTGTGACTTTCTCCTTTCCGGTGAAGAAATATCAATCGATCAAACTATCCTGGTCGAAGGGGGTCACAACGCGCATCGGAGGCAACTTCACAACCTATACCGCTGCCTGGCAGTTCACCTGGTTTGGAGCAGCCGCACTGCTTCGCGAATTGGAGAACCAGTGACATCCCCCAAAACAGTCGCCGAGCTTGAGGAACAACTACAGCTTCAAGACCTGATTTCCAGCATGTCGACGTCTCTCATCGATCTACCGGCGGACCAGGTGGATTGCGAGATTGAGCGCGCGTTAAAACGGCTGAGCGAGCACCTGAAGATGGATCGATCTGAGTTTGGTCATTATTCCGAAGAAACTCGCGATTTCACGATCACACATTCGTCTATTGTCGACAACCTTGCAGAGGCTCAGAAAACCGGGGTTCAATCGCAGTTTTCGATCCCCATTTATGTGGACGGATCCCTTTTGCGCATAAACGGATTTGGAATCCGCAGTGATTTTTCATCACCGCCGGAATGGATGCACGAGCAACTTAAACGTACCGGGGAGGTATTTGCGCACGCAGTTTACCGCAAACGAGCGGAGAACAAACTCAAGGAACAGGTGACGTTTGAGCGTTTGATTTCGGAGCTGTCCGCGAAATTCATCGATACGGCTCCTGCGCAAGTAGAAGCCGAAATCCAAAACGGTTTGCGACAATTGCTTCTTCTCTTTGAGCTGGATCGCTGCAACCTGTGGAAAATAACCAGAGGAATCAAGAAAGCAAATATTACGTTCACTTGTTCTAGAGAAGGAATTCCATCCGCGCCATCCATGATCAACTATCCTGAACAGTTCCCCTGGATTGGTCGACGAATGATTGCGGGGGAAATTCTGGCAATCAACTCGAGTGATTTACCACCGGAAGCAGAGCTGGATCGCCAGAACGCAGAACGTTTGGGATTGCGTTCCTGGTTGTTGATTCCGATCATCGTGCGGGAGTCGGTGAACTATGTCTTGTCCGGAGTCATGCTTCGCAACGAGCGACAATGGCCGGGAGAAATCATTTCGCGAATCGCGGTGTTGGGACGGATTTTGACCAACGCTCTTGTTCGCAAGCAAGCGCAAGAGGATCTGCTGAACTCTTACCAGGAAATCAAGGATCTGAAGGACCGGCTTCAGGTCGAAGCGGAGTATCTGCGCTCCGAAATCAAACTGAATTACCAGTATGAAGAAATCATTGGCGAAAGCAACGTCATTCGGGAGGTTCTCAGACAGGTCGAACAAGTCGCGGATACCAGATCTTCCGTTTTGATTACGGGAGAGACCGGAACCGGGAAGGAATTGATCGCGCGTGCCATTCATAATCTCAGCCCGCGGAAAAGCCGCGCGATGGTGAAGCTGAATTGTGCTTCCCTGCCGCCCACGCTGATTGAAAGCGAATTGTTCGGAAGAGAAAAGGGAGCCTACACCGGCGCGCTCACCAAACAGGTCGGACGTTTCGAAGTAGCCGATGGTTCCACGATTTTTCTGGACGAAGTCGGCGAATTATCGCTGGACTTGCAGTCCAAGCTCTTGCGGGTTTTGCAGGAAGGCGAATTCGAAAGGCTGGGAAGCCCGCGCACAATCAAAGTCGATGTCCGTGTGATTGCTGCCACGAACCGCAATCTGGGTGAAGCTGTTCGCCGGAAAAAATTCCGTGAAGACCTTTATTATCGTCTCAATGTGTTTCCGATCACAGTTCCGCCTCTTCGAGATCGTCCAAAGGATATTCCGCTTCTGGTGACGGCATTTCTAAACGAATTCAGGAAGAAGATGGCCAAAAATATCGATGTGATTCCAAAACAAACGATGGATTCGCTCGTCCGATATCCCTGGCCTGGAAATGTCCGTGAATTACGGAACGTGATGGAACACGCTGTGATCATCAGCAACGGGAACACTTTATCCGTACAGGTACCGGAAGAAGCTCATGGTCTGAGCGCGCCCCGGCTTACCTTGGCTGAAATGGAAATCCGGCACATTACCGAAGTCCTCAAAACAACAAACTGGAGCATCAAAGGACCCAACGGAGCAGCGAAAATCCTTGGTATGAAGCCCTCCACCCTATATAACCGGATGCACAAACTCGGTATTGTAAATCCTCGCAGAAGGATTTGACGAGAAATCCAATACCGGGACTTGCAAGGTCCATATCTGGACTCAAAGACAGTATCCGGTCCTTCCGCCAGGCAAGGCTGTTTCGCACTGTTCAACTAACCAGATCAATTTCAATCACTTAGCGGAAGCATCGCAGTGGCATCCCGTTTGCGTAAACATTGAATCCGGGACATTATTCAAAGGAGGTTCAATGAAGGAGAGAACCATGCAACGACTATTGAAACTGTTAGGAATCAGTCTGGCATTCATCTTTTTGCTATCGCCTTCGCTGATGGCACAGGAGCGCGGACAGTACATTCCGGGGTTCACAGGCTTGAACTCGGCCGTTCAAGCGCCTGCCGGTTGGACGTACGCAAATTATTTCATATGGTATCCGACAGATCGGTTGAATAACCGGAATGGAGACGAAGTTCCTTTGAACTTTGATCTGGATCTGATTGTGGATTTCAACATCGTAGCCTACACAACGAACGCAAAATTTCTCGGCGCAAACTACGGATTCACTGTGGCAGTCCCCATTTCGAACACTTCAGTCGGCCTTGCGTTCCTGGGTGATGATATTCAAACTGTGGGATTCGCCGATATTTATTTTGAGCCGATCAATCTCGGATGGAAACGCGGCACTTGTCAAATAAAGGCTGCATACGGCTTTGTCGCGCCCACCGGAAAATTCGATGAAAACGGAACGGATACCACGACTACCGATTACTGGGGACATGAGCTAACCTTTGCCGCAGCCCGCAGCTTCGGCGCGATGAATCTATGGCAGGCAACGTTCAACACAAATTGGGAATTCCATCAAACCAAACGCCATGAAGACGTCAAGGTTGGAAACAACATGACGCTGGAATATGGAGTCGGCAAAACAATCCTGAAGAATCAAGGAAAACAACTGATTCAGGTTGGCGCCGTGGGCTACGCTGAGTTTCAGCTCACGAACGACAGCGGATCCGATGTGTCAGCCTTCAACCGCGACAACAAAGATCATGTGTTTGGATTAGGCGGAGAATTCGGAATGATCTGGCCGGGAAGTAAATTCAATTTGCTTGTTCGCGTCATTCCGGAGTTCGGCGTTCGATCTCGCACACAGGGGCTCACGTTTGTCATTGCAGCCGGCAAAAGTTTTTAAGTAACGAAAGTATCGTGGCTCTTTGAACAAGAGAACAACTCCGGCATCTTCGAAGACTCTGCGATGCCTTATGAAGGATTCAAACAGGGAGATAAGTCAGTGAAAGGGGTTGGGAATGGCAGTCCACTTTTAAGTTAAAATTGGAAGAGTTCCATAGGAGATTTTGCGGGCCGTAAAACCAAAAGGGAGACAAGCATGAAAGTAACGAATATCCAAAAACTTTGGGCGAGACACGAAACCCGTGAATCTCAGCGATCAAGACAAGCAGCAAATTGCGGTCAGGAGAGCGAAATATCAGCAATCGACGATTGATCATTATGAGGAACCAAACATTCATCGGACTCGCGCTTCTGCTAACAATTGGCGGATTCTCGTGAAATCGTACGCGAGCGTACCTCCGGACAAGATGAAAGCGGCCATGGCACAGGCGGAAGAGTTTGCAGGCAAAGGAGATATGCAAGGCGCGGTCGGCTTGAAGCTGAAAAACGTAGTTCAAGACAAAGACTCGCTTACTGTCTGGATCGATCCTTCGACTCTGTTATTCAAACGAATTGAAATCAGTTCTTCTTACGATAACAAACCGGTTACAGCGATCGCCGGTTATTCGATGATTTCCGGCGGCCCGAATTACATGTCACTGGCGACACTGAACTATCCGGAAAAGGAGCTATTGCTGCGAATCGAGAATTTCGAATATGTTCAGAATCCCTGACAAGGGAACAAGCAAACAAAGGTGTGAAATGAAAAAGGCCTTATCGGGTTTGTTGCTGCTGTTTTGTGTTGTGGGGTCACTTCACGCGCAGCAGGCAGTGGTCTCCCCCGCCACGCTCGTTTTCGAGAATCGTAAAATCGTGACGCTCCGCGCAACCCTAGCCGGGAGAAACCCTGCACAACGAGTCGAAGGCGCTGAGAAAAGGCTATACACCCTTCGGGGGATGTCGCTTTACTCTCCCCTAAAGGCGGAGACCATTCCGGATGGTTATGTTTTTACGATAGATGACAACCTTCTATTTGCGCTCGTAAAAGGAGATCTCGATCCAGACACGGACTTGAAGGCAGAGGCGACGGCTGTTCATTCTCGGCTGCTGGAGGCCCTTCGCGCGCGTGCCGAGCAAGGATCGCTTCCCTTTCTCATTCGAGGTGTCGTTTATTCCATCGGCGCAACGATCCTGCTCCTGATTCTCCTAAAAGTTCTTTTTGTCATTCGCGGCAAAGTTCTATCCATCCTCACCACAAAAGCAAGCAGTCATTCGCGTTTGATTGTGTTCGGCTTTGATTTACGCAGGCGCACAGTTGGATTTTTGCAGATCCTGGCGCGAGGCGTTCTGATCACATCTCTTCTTTTTCTGTTGTACGCGTGGATCACGTTTGTGTTGAACCGTTTTCCCTATACAAGACCCTGGGGACTCGCGTCGCGTGGATTTTTCCTGAGCACGTTAAAACATTTATTTGATGGGTTTGTATCGGCGGTGCCGGGTCTGGTCACAGTGTTGATCATCCTGGGAATCGTGCGCTTGATCACCAAAATGATTCACGATTTCTTTGACGGCGTATCACACGGCACCGTTCATCTGCCGGGAGTTTACACGGAGACCGCCGATGCAACGCGACGCTTGATCAACACCATCCTATGGCTTTTCGGTCTGGTCGTCGCCTATCCCTACATCCCGGGTTCGCAATCCGATGCGTTCAAAGGAGTCAGCGTCTTCGTTGGTATTCTTTTCACTCTGGGTTCGGCGGGCGTAGTCGGCCACCTGATGAGTGGATTGGTGCTGGTTTATTCGCGCGCCCTGAAAACGGGAGATCTTGTAAAGGTTGGTGAAGTGGAAGGGATTGTCACAGAGGTGGGCCCGCTATCCACAAAGATCGTGAACATGAAAAAAGAAGAATTCACATTGCCGAATACAGTGATGGTCAGCTCCGTCATCAAAAATTATTCGCGCCTGGCGCAAACAACCGGCGTCGCTGCTTCTACGACCATTACGATCGGCTACGATGCGCCGTGGAGACAGGTGCATGCGATGCTGAAGTCCGCTGCAGACAAGACACCGGGGGTTCGTAAAGAGCCGGAACCCTTCGTTCTTCAAAGTGCGCTGTCCGATTTTTATGTCGAATATCAGCTCATTGTGACCCTCGAGGATCCGTTCAAACGATTTTTCACTCTATCGACGCTGCATCAAAACATTCAAGACGCCTTTAATGAACAGGGTGTTCAAATTATGAGTCCTCATTTCGAAGGCCAGCCGGAGAAACCTGTATTCGTGCCAAAAGCGCAGTGGTTCATCAAACCTCCTGACCAGGAAGAACCTTGATTTCATGACCGGTAGCGCTCGATTCCTGCAGAAGTTGGGTTCGTTAAGCCTCTCGTTGCAAATACTAATCGCACTGTTAGCAGGCATCATTCTCGGTCTCTTTTTTGGAGAGGCGATTTCTCCCATCGCTGTCATTGCCGATGGATTCATTCTGCTTCTTCAAATGACAGTGCTACCCTACATCACGGTCTCCCTGGTATCAGGGCTCGGAAGCCTCATGCCGTCTCAAGCGCGAATCATCTTTTCCAGAGTCGGACTGCTTCTATTGCTGTTATGGGCGATCAGCCTTTCCCTGGTCTTCGTAATGCCCTTCGCGTTTCCGGTCTGGAAGTCTGCCTCTTTTTTTAGCACTGCCTTAATTGAGAGGCGGCAAGCCTTTGATTTCCTGAATCTGTACATTCCGGCAAACCCATTTTTCGCGCTTGCGAACAACATCGTCCCCGCCGTAGTACTTTTCAGCGTAATCCTGGGTGTCGCGTTGATAGGGGTTGAAAACAAACAGCAGTTGATTTCTTTTCTGGATATCATTGGGAAAGCATTGTCGCAGGTAAACCGTTTTATCGTTCGCCTCACCCCGATTGGCATTTTCGCCATCGGCGCCAACCTCGCTGGAACTATGAGGCTGGAAGAGCTCGAACGCGTGCAAGTGTATCTGCTCTCCTTCAGCGTCATGGCCGTTCTATTGACTCTCTGGATCCTGCCCGCTCTGGTAAGCACGTTAACACCTGTAGGGTATCGCGAGATTCTAAAACTGACCCGGGACGCGCTGGTGACGGCATTTATGACCGGCAACCTGTTTGTTGTGTTGCCGATTCTGAGTGAGGCCAGCAGAAATATTTTGTCCCGTCACGCGGCTGGAAATCGACGATACGGCGAACATGCCTGACGTAATTGTCCCTGCATCTTTTAATTTTCCGCATAGCGGAAAAGTCCTCTCGATCAGCTTTATCCTGTTCGCCGCATGGTTTGCCGATGTTTCGTTATCTGCGCTCGAACATGCCAAACTCGGATTGCTTGGAGTGCTAAGTTACTTCGGTAGTCTGAACGCGGCGGTACCCTACTTGCTCGATCTATTTCGTATTCCGATCGATACGTTTCAATTATTTTTGGCTACAGGTCTCGTAAACTCTCGATTTGGAAGTGCTGCTGCCGCCATGCACACATTTGCTCTGGCGATTCTTGGATCCTGCGCGGTGTCCGGATTGCTGGTGATCCAGCCGAGAAAGATCCTCCGATTCGCCGTGATCACTGCGGTATTGATCGCGGCCACCACCGCTGGATTGCGATTTTACTTCGCGCAAGTCATCGGGCACGAATACACTAAGGCGAATGTAATCAAAAATATGGAACTGATGCGGAGCGGTGTTCCTGCCACCGTGAATCCGACGTCTCGCGAAGGAGGAAAATACAGCAGGACTGTCAACTCTCGCACGCATTCAGTCGCGCGGCAGACTTCGCATCGGGTACCTGCCTGACAGCCTTCCTTATGTGTATACCAATTCGCGCGGTGCGATGGTCGGGTTCGATGTGGACATGGCGCAACAGCTTGCAGGCGAGATGGGCGTTGGGCTGGAGCTGGTTTCGATCGATCGAACCCAGAATTGCCGATCAGGTGAATAGCGGAACGTGCGATATTCTCATGAGCGGTTTAGTTCTAACAACCGATCGTGCGAAAGAATTGCTTGTGTCTTCCACCTACCTCGATGAGCATCTCGCCTTTCTTACGCCGGATTACAAGCGCGGATACTTCATCAGCCGTGATTCCATCCGCGCTCATCCCGGTCTGCGAATCGGTGTGCCCAATGTGCCCTATTACATTGCTAAAGTTCGAGAATATGCACCCGGCGCAAATTTCGTGATTCTGGAATCGATTTCGAAACCGTTTGAAAATTCCTTGAATGGTTTGGATGCAGTTGCCATCACAGCCGAACGAGGTTCTTCCTGGTCTCTTTTATATCCGCAATATTCTGTAGTCGTTCCTGAGCCGGGTGTATTGACAGTTCCGCTGATCTACGCAGTCGCGCACGATCAGCAGGAATTGCTCTCGTTTCTCAATTCCTGGCTGGAGCTCAAAAAGAAGGATGGGACGATCGAGCAACTCTATGATTACTGGATCCTTGGCAAGAATGCCGAAAAACGCGCGCCGCGGTGGTGCATCGCGCGCGACGTCCTTCACTGGCTCGAGTGATGGAGCGCAGGCGTCCCGCCTGCATTATGGGTCGCAGGCCTCCAGCGAATCGGCACGGGTGATTACGGTTTGAGCGGCCTCCCGGCGGCTCGACGGAGCCCCCCAGCTTCAACCGCAAACTGCGCCTTCGATTTCACATTCCGTATTCCATATTGTACAGTTCTGAAACGGAGGCTTTATGTCAAACCGATGCTCGCATTTTGATCAGATAGGCGGGAAAAAACCGAATAGCAAAGGTTGTGAAGAGTGCTTGAACATGGGAGATGCATGGGTGCATCTGCGACTTTGCGAATCCTGCGGTCATGTCGGCTGTTGCGACAGTTCTAAGAACAAACACGCGACAAGGCATTTTCGCGCAACACAGCATCCGGTTATCAGATCCCTGGAGCCAGGCGAAAACTGGGGATATTGTTACGCCGATGACCTTTTCGTTGAGCAGATCTGAGGGAAGTAGAGATGGTGGCTCGACTCCCCCCCTTATTAAGGGGGAGGCTGGGTGGGGGTTGCCGCAGGATAAGCGGGAAGAATCTTTCTTCTGTTAGTGTGATTTAAAGCGTGATCGGTTTTTTTTCTGTCGGCAATCCTGCTTGAACCCACGCATTCCAGCCGCCGATCAATGCGCGGGCGCGGGTCCATCCTCCCCTTCTCAGTTCTTGCGCCACCCGGGCGCTTGTTGCTTCGTTCAATCAAGCACAAAAGGCAATCAACCACGCAGGATTTGGCAGACGGAGATCTGCGGCTTGCCTGACCACATTTTCCGGTACGATTCGAATCGCGCCCACGGCCTTGCCATCGCTGCCATCGTACGCCCGAGCTGTGCGAACATCCAGAACGTAAACCTGCTCACCCGATTCCTGGAGTCGCTTCAAGTCATCAATTGTGATCGACTCCGCAGAAACCCTCTCTGAAGCATTTCGCGCATCGATCGGAGGAGGTGCTGCCGCTGGCACAGTAGCGACGACCTCCGGCGACGCCATAACTGGTTCCTTCCCGAGGAACATGAGTGTCGCTCCATGAACTACAACGGAAAGCAAAACAACCAGACAGCAAATGGAGAATAACTCTTCACTTCCTGAAACCCGCGCGAAAACTGCAACCAGAACAAGAAGCAATGAGCTCAAACCCCGTGGTCCAAACCAGGCAATCATCAGACGGCTTCGCAAATCCAATTTAGCTGCAGCCAATGCAGGCAGAAATGCAAGCGGACGAATCAACAGTACAAGAACCGCAAAAATGGCGGTCTTAAGACTGAGAACTTGAAGTCCTGTCCAGATCAACGAACTTCCAAACAAGACGAATGTGAACAACAGTGTCATTTCCGCTGTTGCTTCTCCATATTCCAGAAAACAATCGCAGAGCTCTAAATCCAGAATTGCAATTACCAATCCTGCCGTGAACGCCGCCAGAAAACCGCTGGCGTGCATGGCTTCAGCAGCAGCAAAGGCTGCGAAAGCAACGCCAAGGGAATAAATAGATTCATAATCGCGACGTACCCCGATCTTGCGGCGTGCCAGATCCAGCACTGAGACTGCGAGAAATCCAACCGCAAGACCTGCCACCGGACCCAGAATGAAAAGATGAAGCCCCAACCCTGCCCAGTTGGTTTCGATACCCGCCCCACTCTTCAATAGGAAGGCCATTGCCACAAATACTACCGGCAGCAACACGGCATCGTTCATGCCGCTTTCTAATCGCAAGGCTTGTCTGACTGCGACGGGTAAATCGCTGCGCTTTAGCAAGCCGCGCAGCATCACAGGATCTGTGGATGCCAGAGAGGCACCCAAAATGAAAGCAGCCGCCAGCGGCAATCCCAACAACCACCAGCCGGCAAATGACATCAATACGGCGCTCAACATCGTTCCCGGACCCAGCACCAGTAGTGCCAAACCGGTGTGCCGTTTCACTTCCGCAATATTTAGTCCTACAGCATCGGTAAACAAAACGAGAACCAGGCTCAAGGTTGCCACAACTCGAAGAATCGGGGAGTCCAGGGAAATATCCAACAATCCAAGCGCGGCAGGACCTAATACAGCGCCGAGCATCAAGAAAACTGCAATCTGCGGCAACCCGCTTCGTTCAATCCAGCCAGACAGTAGCGCGGCAACCACAATCACAACACCAACAAGCGCAAGCGTTATAATGAAAAGTTCCGTGCTGAATGTTTCCATGTCGTTACTCCTTACGGTAAATCAGGATTAAAGAGTCTGGATTGCGATAAGCCAACAAGCCCTTCATCATACGGCGGATCTGTCGTTAATCGCTCGTCCTCCACGGGACCACCCAGGGTGAAATGATAAAGGCTTTGAAATCGTTTGTCTTTCAGTCCCAGGGTTTCATGCATTGGATCGTCAAAGAAACAGCCAATTCCAGTAGCGCGAATCCCCGCTGCTTCCGCCTCTAAATATAGAATCTGACCGACCAATCCGGCTTCCCAAAACAAACGCGGATACAACCAGGGTCCCACCGATCGCAGAGGCTCTTCAAACTCCGCAATCATCCCAAGTGAAAAAACGCCCGCTCCGGCAATATCCTGTCCACAACTAACGCCGACTGCGAGTGGAGCCACATCACCCGTTTCCATACGGTAAAAAGGAAGTTCCGCCGGACACTCTTGCGGAGAACTCCATTCAAAGCGCGGATACATGGCCGATTTCAATTCTTGCAGCTTCTGCGGATCCCTGACCAAAATATAACATCCTGGTTCCAGACCCTCTACACGAATTACAAAAATGGCGAGATGGATGCGAGGCCGGTGGAGAACTGAGCGAGTAAAGAGATCAAATGGAACGGGACTGAAATCCGGAAGTGTCCGCGACAAAATGTGATAGAACGATTTTGCAGAAATGAATGTGCTTCGATCGAAACCCAGAGCGCTGCGTCTCTGCTGGATGATGCCTGCAGCCGAAGAATGTGCGGTAGTTAGTCCGATTCTCCCCAACTGGACCCGCAGCGGCTGCTGGTTGATTTCCATTCGTGCCTTGCCGGTGTTACGCGCCACTTCATCAATGATTTCCCACTCCACGTGTGACTCGCTCAATCGATTCGCGTGACCTCTCCACTCTGCTGAAGCAACGTCTTGGATCGCATTTTCCGGGAATGTTGCTTCTCGCGAAATCGGTTCTGCTGATGGAATCACCGCAACAATACAATGTGGATACTCGTCCTCCGCTTGGTGGAAGTCGCTGTCACGGTTCAAGCCAAGAAGCGTCGCAATATCTTGATCCGATAATTCTTCCAGGAGAAACACTTGCCAGCCAAGCATGCAAGCTGAGAATCTCATGGCTGCGATCGCATGCCCCTGATCATGCTGGCAATAACGATAAGCTCTTTCGCCATACTTCCAGGCTTCGCGCCAGTGAATCGAGCTGAAGCCAACGAAGAACGTTCCCTGCGGAAAATCCTGTCCCAACTTGGTGATGATATCTTGTGGGACTGTGGCGCGGCGCTCTAACCCGTGTTCTTCGGGTGCATAATGATAAACTCCTGCCGGAAAGTCCCCGGATTCCAGACGATTCAAAATCACGTATCCTTCTGTCGGGTGAAGATTGCCGCTCGATGGGTTTACGCGCAAAGCCCACCGGGTACCTTCGTAACACTTCCACGCGGAAATGGCGAGAGAATGCCGGAACAATCTGGAAATGGTTTCGATTGAAACCGGTTGAGGCGGCGCAATGCTTTCGTATAACTCTTCATACGAAGGGGACTCTTCCAGCGGCAAGAGCGGCAAACGATGAAACGGAGCGCCCTCAAATCGCCGGAAAGGATTCGGTTGATTGTCCCAATCCAGATAACCCACGGAGCGGGCAAAGCGATAAATGTGGTGCTTGGTTTGTTCATGGTAACTCAGCACGAAGTCCACAGGCGTACCGGGCGCCGGGACCGGAAGCGCAGGAATCGATCGGGCAGCGACGGTTTTTCTAGTTGTAAAAAATGGAATCCACATTGGAAATGTTCCTTAGCGATCTTGCATCAGGAAAGGAAGTCAGTCAACATCACCTATTCCTTTTGCAGGCAAGATGCCTGCGGCCCGTAATGCAGGCTTGAAGCCTGCGCTCCAATGCTGGAAAACCTGTGGTAAACTTCCAAAATCATGATAGATCCGGATATACTTCGCCGATTGGAGCGGGCTCGCGAATACATGGATTCATGCTATGGCGAGTTTTTAGATCTGGACGCCATCGCGCAACAGGCTTTGTTGTCCCGATATCATTTTCTCCGGCTTTTTCGCAGCGCTTTTCGTCAAACGCCGCATCAATACTTGATGCGAAGGAGGATCGAAAGAGCGAAAGAGCTGCTGGTGATCGGATCACGTCCTGTAACCGATATCTGCTTTGACGTAGGCTTCCAAAGTTTGGGATCCTTCAGCACACTCTTCCGGAGATTGGTGGGAAGATCCCCGCTTGAGTATCGCAGTCGAATCGTGCGTCCCGCTGTTGCTTCTTCGGGTTTTGAAGTTCGGATTGCGACTTGCTTCCTTACTATGTACGGGTATCGTCCCCTGCTCGCCTCCCAACAATAGCAATTTTCAAGAAGTATCGTTCGCAAAAATCGGGTAATCTCTGTTTTCGCATCACGAAAAGGAGGAAACAAATGATTCGAAAAGTCTCGCATGTGACGATCTTTGTTCTAAATCAGGAAGAAGCGCTTCAGTTTTACACTAAGAAATTGGGGTTTCAGGTTCGCATGGATGCCACGATGGAAGGTGGCTTTCGGTGGCTGACGGTGGGACTCAAGGACCAGCCGGACCTGGAAGTGATTCTGATGGAGCCGAAGCCGGGACCGATGTGGGATGAAGAGACTGCGCGCTCTCTACGCAGTCTGGTTGAAAAAGGTGTTATGGGCGCCGGTGTAATGCAAACGGATGATTGCCGCAATACATACAAAGAACTCAAAGATCGCGGAGTAGAGTTTCTGAAGCCTCCCGAAGAAAAATTTTACGGGATCGAAGCGCTTTTGAAAGACAATTCGGGCAACTGGTTCAGCATGACTCAGCAGAAGGAATCGAAATAACGGATTGGATTGGCCCCGTCACCCGCGTCTGCGCTGAGCCATTTGGGAAAGTTCTCCGATGGAAGTCCTTCCCCGGACGCGA
The DNA here is from genome assembly GCA_963843285.1 of uncultured bacterium. Lineage (GTDB taxonomy): Bacteria > Acidobacteriota > HRBIN11 > JAKEFK01 > JAKEFK01 > CAZDDB01. Next base: position 186,024 of record CAWJJO010000013.1, on the reverse strand, counting down.
TGGAACGGATCCCGGGAAGACGTCTCAACGAAATTGAAGTACTTCTTTGCTTTAGAAAAAGCTAAGAGAGTAGGCGATTTTGAAGCTTCGTCCCGGCTCAGGCGCAATATCTTTTAATACATTAATATGATTTGTGTAGAATTCATCGGTCGCGTTTTTCAAAGCAGCGGTGAAAGTGTGACTGGCGCGTCCTGATGTTCGTGTGTAGCTGGCTACGATGTTGAAGAGGTTATATCCATCCGTAGGAGTTTCCAGATCAAAAACTTTGTCCTGCTTGGACACTGCAACGAATTCCGGCAAAACGGTAAATCCACCATGCCGGAGCTCTACTCCAAAGCGTCCGCGAAGGGGCGGAATACGCGGCAAATGGCGTCCGTCGTCAAGTCTGGCGTCTACGCAATCAGAACCTGCTTTGACCCAAAGCCAATCGGTAAGTCCCGCCTGGAAAACTGCTTCATAACCGGTAAACCGGCTGTCTCCTTGCTGGTACAAAACAATCGGAAACCCCTCTTCTTCATCAATTTCGCCATTGGGGGCAAAAAAGACAAAATCCAGGATCTTCGCGTAAAACCCTGTAAATTCCATCTGCAACCGTTCGCTCTGGTGACGTATGGACGCATCGATATTGTTTCCGAGCTCGCGATTTAAGTTCGGGTCTCCGATTTCAAAACTGAGAGTTCCATCATGCGGCCCATTGTTGTACAACTCCTCGATAGCGGGCGCGCGAAAAGCCAGTCCATAATTCGCGGCAAACGCGCTATCAGACCCGATATTGAACAGTACACCGGCGGAGCCTGAGACTCCCGTAAATGACCGGTCCGGCAGTCCTTCCGGTGTATAGCTCGTATGATCCAGACGAGCGCCGAATTGGAAACTTCCCCAATCAGTAGCGAGCTGCTCATAGTTAAAGACAGAAATATTGTTCTGTTTTGTATGCGGAGCGAGTACTTCTTCGCCGATCGTTTCGTAATCGCGGTGCAAACCGGACACACCGAATGTTCCCGTAAGATCACCGAATTGTGGATGATCCACCAATCCGCGGAATTCGAAGACATTGTTATTGAAGGTGGTTCCTATTTCTCCATTTGCGATTTCATCATGCTTATAGTCCGTGTATCCGGCGTTGAATCGCAGATGATGGAACCCCGTTCCCAATTCGCTAGTGCCTCCATGAAAATTAACATGGTTTCGGTGAATGTGAAGGCTACGGACTTCATCATCATCGGGCCCAAGGGGGATTCCGTACTCGAAGTCATCAATGTTGTACGTAGCTCCGAAATGCGAACCGGAGTCGGTCACGTAGTCTCCTCCGAAAGCTCCAAGTTCAGAGTGCGTCTGGCTGTTCTGAATTGTGCCGTTGGGAGTATCGTAATTCGCAGTATCACGGACTCCGCCACCGGCATGAAAAATCCAGTTGCCTGTTCCCATATCCACATGGCCATTGCCCGCGCCTTCATCGTTCACGGTGCCGTATTCGGCCGTTAGACGGCCGGCAACTCCACTGAATGGCGAATCATGGCCAACCTCTGAGGTGATCGCGTTCACTACGCCACCGATCGCATTGCTTCCATACAGTAGCGAGGCGGGTCCGCGCACAATTTCAATCTTCTCGATCGTGGCAGGATCAATCGGGACTCCATGGTCCCCGGATTGGCTCGAAAGATCGCCGGTACGTTCTCCGTCCTGAAGTATAAGGACTCGATCGCCATCGAATCCCCGGATCACCGGCCTTGCAGCGCCCGGACCGAAGTTACGCATGTTCACCCCAGGTTCTTGTTTCAACGTGTCTCCCAGTGTTCCCGAAAGACTCTGCTGCAAATCGATAGAGGTCAATGTGTCGGTAGGTTGATAGCTTCGAAGTGTAGTCTGGTTTTCAACGCCCGCAGTGACAATTACATTTTCTGAAAGTGGAGAGATAGCCATCATCAGGTCAAGAGTGATCTCTTTCCCAGCTTCCAGGGTAACGTCCTGCCGCAAATCTTTAAAACTGGGAGCGGTCGCCTTCAGCTGATATGTTCCAGGCTGCAGTCCGGAAAACGAAAATTCTCCCTGGGCGCCGCTCGTGGCTGAATGGTTTCCAGGGCTCAGGAAAACCAGAACCCCGGGCAGAGGACGGCTATCCTCGGCCGTCACAATTGTTCCGTGAATCATGGAATCCTGCGCAAAAGCAATTCCGGCGAACAACAAAAGCGAAACCAGAAATTGTCGAATCAATAGTTTTTGAGAACGCATAAAAAATCTCCAATTCAAAAATTAGATACCCCTGAGGGTGTCGTTAATAAGAGGCGCTCTGCGGCGAATTTCCTAGAGGTCACAGAGCAGAATGTGTATGGAAATAGATCGAACTTATGTCAAACCAGACACGAGAACCGATCTACGATTACTAGGCGACTGGGGGTGCTCGTTCAGAATTGGAAGAGATTAGAAGTGTCTTCGGGAGAACCTGAACACTGTATCGTAGGGTCTCCTGGACAATGAGTAGAGGTGCGTACGTAGTGATCGCCGGAGCATTTCCGGGAGAATGCAGCGTCTGGCATACGTTGCAATGTTTGCCTGGCTGTTCCGCAAGATGATTGTGGAATGCCGACGCCACAAAGATCGCCGCGTACAAGATCAGAACAAAGCCTGCGATCTGCTTTAATCTCATGCGCCTGTTATACATTTCTGCTAATGCGCTGTCAAGCAACAGGCCCCGCGACTCGATGCGCCTGTTCAAAATATTGAACTGAGAACGAGGATGATTCCCGCAACAATGATCAGGATGCCGGTGATGTGAACCACGGGTTTCGGCTTTGGCAGGAGTTTCTCTGCTGCGATGGCTGCCGCTACGATCAGCATCACGAATGGATTCATCGCGCCAAGCGCCACCAGGGCAAGCATGAGGCCCGCGCAGCAGATTCCGCAGAACACGCCCTGTTGCAATCCGTGAATCCACGCCGCCCATGCTTGATTGTGCTTCTCGATCATCCCGCAATGCGGATCGCGACAATGATACAACGCGGCCATTTTCCACCGGGTCAGCTGAAAGACTCCCGCCACGATCAAAAGCGCTCCTGCCAGTATGGGCGCCACAGAACTAATTTGCTGCCATCGCATGGCGGCGAAAGCGTACGATACGCCGATGAGGTACACTACGATTCCAAAGGCGATCCAAACGATAAAATAGCCGCATGCAACGAGCGCAGTGGCAATGCCTGCATGTATGTTGCCTTCTGCGGCCAAAGGCTCACGGAAGTTTTGCAGCATTGGCACTGCCGAAGGCAGCATCATCGCTACCATCATCGCCAGCCACATCAACAAGAATATTCCGAACGATACCGGCCACGTGTGCTCCGGCATTTTCATCCACATCATCGACATCGTCCAGTTTCCATGCATCTCCATCCCGCCGGACATGGTGCGGCAGAAGTAGATTGTAGCTGCCAGGCTGACTGCAAAGACCAGCGCGGTCCACGCATAGAAGCGTCGGTCAGCGTTCGTATTCATCATGGCGGCGCACCCAGAAGGGTCCACGACCATTCTCATCCCTGCCCCTCGGCACAAGGTCAAGGTACTGGTAGTCCACGCTGAGCATGTCGATTCCGCGCGCGTAAGTGGAATAGGTGTGAAACAAGCTCCCTGCAGGGTCTTTGTAAAACACGCTGACTCCTTGCCGTTCCGGGCTGTATGGGTCTTCCATCGTGTAATTGTGGTACGCTTCTTTCCTTGCCATTTCTTCGGGCGTGAAAGAAACGTGGTAATCAAAATTGAAATCTGTCCCGAAGGATGAGACCCATTTGAAATTCCAGCCCATTCGCTTTTCATACGCCGCCAGTCTGCGATATGGCGCATGAGACACAGCGATCATGGTTACGTCGCGCTGATTCAGGTGCACGATGACACCGTTGAAATTGTCCGCCCAATGAGAGCAGTGCGGGCATCCCGCATCCCAGTCGGGGCCAAACATGAAATGATAAATGACTAACTGGCTTCTTCCGTCAAAGAGTTCAGCCAGCGTTTCTTTGCCATTCGGCCCATCAAAAATATATTCTTTTCCCACTTTTACCCACGGAAGGTCGCGCCGCTCCTGGCTCAACTGATCGCGCAGGCGCGTGAAATCCTTTTCTTTAGCCAGTAGAACTTTTCGGGCGGCAATCCAATCCTCCCGCGATACGACTTTGTGATCCATACAAATTCTCCGTTTCTATGTTATTGAATGAAGCAGAAACTTCTCAAGATGTTGTAGGCAGCCATTCCAACCCTGAGCATGGGAATCGCGATGCTGAACAGTTGGAAGATATTCATGTTTCAATGTGAGCTCCGTAGCGTCCCCTAAATCAGTGAATGTGAGTGTGACAAGAGTGTCGATCGAATCGTGCTCCCACGACCAGGTGAAGGCAAGCCGTTCGGGCTTTTTGATTTCGCGGTAAACGCCTTTGGCGATTCGGACCGTCTCATTCGGATCCTTCATGCCGATCCGGTATGTTCCGCCGATCTGAAGATCCACTTCGGCAATTGCAACGCTAAAGCTGTCGTCAGGACAAAACCACTGCCGCATCAGTTCGGGAGAAGTCCACGCGTCGAATACACGGTCGCGAGGAGCACTTATCGTTCGTCTTAAGATGAGAATTGCGTCCGCATTTGCCTCTGCCGTCATGATGAGCCCGTCACTTTTTTGAATGTTTTGGCGATGTAAGCAGTCCTTCCAGGGCATCGAGCCGCTTGCTCCAGAATTTTTCGTAACGGTCCAACCAGGCTGCGGCGTCTTTCAGCGTGCCGGTTCGCAGATCTATCCGGTGGAAACGTCCATCCTTCTTTATTTCAATCAGACCTGCGTCGCTGAGCACCGAGATATGTTTGGAAACTGCTGCGAGCGAAATAGTGAACGGTTGGGCCAATTCACTAACAGTGGCGCGTCCCCGCGTTAATTTCTCCAGGATCGCCCTGCGGGTCGGGTCCGCCAGCGCTGCAAAAACAGAGTCTAAATTGGAACCAGCATATTTAACCATATGGTTGAATATAATCGATGGCGGAGTGTTTGTCAAAGGGGATATAAGGTGGAAGCCTGCGCTCCATCAGGAGGCTGGTTGTTTTAGCGGCAGCCGGATTTGAAAACGGGTATTGCCCGGTTTGGATTCAACGCGGATGTCGCCATGATGTTTCCGGACGATCCTCCAGACCGTATCCAATCCGAGTCCGGTTCCTTCTCCCATTTTTTTTGTCGTAAAAAACGGCTCGAAAATCTTGTGTTGAATTTCTGCAGGGATTCCGGAACCGGTGTCACTGATTTCAATCACTACGTAGTCCGGACCGAGTAAGGTTCGGATTGTGAGCGTTCCCTCCATCTTTCATTGCATCAGCCGCGTTGTCGATCAGGTTTGTCCAGACCTGATTGAGCTCGCCTCCATAAGCGTAGATTCGCGGCAGGTTCGTTCAAAATGTCGTTCCAATCGTGATTCCGTGTTTCAGTTTGTATTGCAGCATAACCAGCGTGCTTTCAATTCCATGATGAATATCGATTTCCTGAAGCGGCGCCTGATCCATATAGGAGTATTCTTTGATCGCTTTTACCAGTTCCGAAATACGTCCGGTGCTCGATTCAATTTCTTTTGTCAGTCTTTTTGCAAGAATTTGAGAGACGATTCGCGCGAGAGCATCGCTAAAGCATTTCATCGCCAACTTGTGTTGCAAAGTCTTCGAGCCAGGACACCGAGACTTACTTCCGCCAATACAGGAGCAAACTTCATCCGGCAACATGTTGTTGTTCCAGCCAGGATGTGATTTCGTCTTCCTGTTCGCTTTGAGTGAGGGAATCGATCAGAGGCGGACGCCTGCGTATGCTGAATCGCTTGCCGTTCGAAATGTAGAAATGCATTTTCGTTGTTCAGCGCTCAGATTTCGATTGTCGAGTCGCGAAGTTGCTTCGCGCAAAGCTTCCTGAGCTTCGCTGAGCGCGAGAGCTGCGCGTTTTGCCGCAGCAGCCGGATTATTCAGCTCATGAGCGAGTCCCGCGGATAATTTTCCAAGCGCAGCCATTTTATCTCTTTGCTGATCTTCCTTTGTTGTGTAGCGAATGCGGTCGCTCATAATGCTGACCAGGCGCTGCACAATCAAGGGCGCTTCGCGGATCATTTCGGGAAACAAGTCGGTGCTGCCCGTAAGCATTCTTCCGGCAGTCAACGCGCGAAATGTGCCGGGCCAATTCGTCAAACGGGAATAAGGAAGTTTGCCGACAATATCGCCGGCTTTTGATACAAATACGCGCGTATCCTGAGAGTCCGATTCGGGGCGGAGACTGGAATTCTCCTTCCAACACAATATAGAACGAATCGGCTGGACCCCCGTCAGCAGCGATCACTTCGCCGGCAGTAAACGTCACTTCTTTGAGCCGGCTCGCAAGCCAAATCAGTTTCTTCCGGAAGATCGCCAATGACGGGAACACCTCGCAACTCTTCCACGATACGACTCACTTTGTCTTCTGTCATTTCAAACCTTGCTGAGATATTGATGGATCAACTGAACGGCGATCGATCCTTCGCCGACTCCGGAGGCAACGCGTTTTACGGATCCATGACGACGTCCCCCACCACAAAAATTCCGGGAACACTGGTCTCCAGCAAAGTTGGATCGCGATCCACAGACCAGCCTTTGGGACGTTGGCCGTCGCGAAGCAAATCGGGGCCCGAAAGAATAAAACCGCGTTCGTCGCATTCCACGATTCCTTCCACACAATCTGCGTAAGGCGTCGCCCCTATAAATATGAAGAGATAATTGGCCGGCGCGGTTGATCGTTTCGCCGCTTGTGGAGCAATGAATTGAGATCGCTTTCCAGATGGCTCGGTCCCGTGAACTTCAACAATTTTAGAGTTGTACTGAACTGCGATATTTGAGGTTTGCTGAATCCGGTCGATCAGATATTGCGACATGCTGCTTTTGAGCGAATCACCACGAACCAACATGACGACGCGTTGCGCATATCCTGCAAAATGAACGGCAGCCTGTCCGGCGGAATTCGCGCCTCCCACCAGATAAACAGTTTCGCCGCGGCATTCAATCGCTTCTGTCATTGCGGCGCCGTAATAAATTCCCGCGCCGTGAAGACGCTCGATTCCGGGAACATCCAGTTTTCGCCATCGCACACCGGTTGCGATCAAAAGTGCGTGGCAACGGATTTCAGTTCCATTGGAAAGTTGAATGATTTTGTAAGGAGCCTTCGACGCGTACTCGAGTTGCTTCCTGCGGAGCCAGGATTTCTACTCCAAAACGACGCGCTTGCATGACACGCTCTGCGCGTCAGATCCGCGCCGGTTAATCCGGAAGGAAAGCCCAGATAATTTTCTATGCGCGAACTCTGCGCCGCTTGTCCACCCGGAGCTTCCCGTTCGATCATCACAGTTCGAAGTCCTTCGGATGCGCCGTATACGGCAGCGGCCAGACCGGACGGGCCACCGCCAATGATCACCAGATCATAAAAATCCGTCTCCGCCCGCGTGCGCAAGCCGATCCGGTCCGCAATTTCAGCCGGAGATGGCGCAGACAGCTTGGATCCATCCGTAAAAAGAACCAGCGGTAGCTTCTGCAATTCAGTTTCGTTCAAAACTTCCACAAGACCTCGCACTTCGCTGTCGCGATCCTTCGTTTCAATATCAAGCCACCGGTACGGCAAGTTGTAACGCGCAAGAAAATCTTTCACCGTGTGAGAATGAGGCGACCATCGATTCCCCAACACACGGATTCCTTCAAATGGAGGTCTGTAACTTCCTGTCCAATCCTCTAACAGATCATCCAATACCGGATACAGATTTTCCTCAGGAGGATCCCACGGTTTGAGCAGATATTGATGGATGTGAACTCGATTGATGGCGGCTATCGCGGCATCTGTGTCCGCGTAGGCAGTGAGCAAAACGCGTTTGGCATCCGGAAAAAGTTTGACAGCCTCTGCAAGAAAGCCTGACACCGTCCAGTTGAGGCATCCTCTGGTCCACGAGCAAAAGAGCTACCGCGATCGTTGCGTTCCTTGAGCTTCCGAAGAATATCCAGAGCAGCCGAGCCCGATTCGGCGCGCAGAACGCGATAATCGGCGCTGTACCTTCGTTTTAAATCCCTTTCGATCGAGCGCAATACGTCCGGATCATCGTCTACTGTTAATAAAGTTGGCTTCGCCATCCTTTGCCCGAAACTGTGAATAGTAGTTATTCCCTGTTCGGGATGCAAACGCTTCTACTTCTTGCGCTCTCCTTTTGTATCCAAATCCTGTAATTGAAGAATTGTATATCAGAATGGTAAAGGGGTGCGACCCTGCGGTCACCAGACCGTAGTGTGGAACCTACCGCCTTTCATGAAAAGAAATTCTACGAAATCCAGCTCAAGTCATAATTGGGCAAAAGAACTCCAATCATCAAACGCGGCCTGAATCTCCCGTGGTCTCCTGCTTCCCGGGAAAGTACAATCCTTGGGACAGGATCCGGCGATAACGGCTACTACTGCCCCCGGAAAGGCGGCCTTCAGCTGATTGCGATACGCTATGCATGCACTCAATGCGGAATATTCACAGGCTGAATTCGGAGCGGATTGACCCACCAGAGCATGCTCGACCACGCATACAGGGACACTGTTCACAGTGATGTAATAGTGCTGTGAGAGCTCAGGCAATTCAACTCCAGTATTCAAAAGTCGGTCGGTGATTGCTTCGAACCGGTGAAGCATGCACCATAACAGGACTTGTTTTCTCAGATCATCCATTTTCATATCGCCTCCAGGCTTGCAAATCGCAAAGATAGCTCTCAGTTGTTGATTCTCCTGTAGGCTTGAGGCAGATTTTCTTGTAGATAGAGTACGAAAATCACGTCAGATTTTGACTGACAAACACGCCCTTCAGACCGAGCTGGATTTTGGCTTTTCCAGGCCTATTTTGAAATATTGAGGAAATTTTATGGATTACAAAACGGAAATTCCTAAAACATATTCGACCGCGGCAAGCGCGGGTCTGCTTTTTCTCAGAGTGATACCTTTTTCAATGCTGCCGGTTTTTCACGGTTGGGAAAAGTTGATAGGAGCTTATGGCTATTTATTTGATGGCAAGGACTGGATGTTCGTTGCTGCTGCGGAAAAGCTCGGATTTCCGCATGCGCCGTATTTTGCCGTTGCTTCAGCGCTTGCGGAAAGTCTCATTTGTGTCCTCCTCATTGCTGGATTGTTGACCCGTTTCTCCGCGGCAATCGTAACGTTCAATTTTATGGTTGCCGCATATCATCACCTGCTCACAGATTGGAAATTTGAAATGGCGGGTCTTTACCTGGCGCCTGCTATTGCGCTTCTGTTCCTCGGAGCTGGCGGAATCTCCCTGGATGCTATGATCAAACGGCGATTCCGGGGCGATTCGGCTGGACGGATTTCAGATGAATTTAAAGTTCGGGGTCAGGATTCCAAGGAAAGAGCTCCGAAACTCGAGGTTTCGGAACCTACTGATGAAGTTCCCCGAAAACCAGAATCGCGACTGTGATTCTGTGAAGCTTTATTTTTCGTCCATACGCTCTAGGGCGGAGGCTGGAAGTCCTACTACATCGATCCTATAATTCAGTAGGACAATGTCAAACATGACTCTCGATCCGATCATTAATGAACCTGTAGTCCTGGAAAGAATGCTAGCAGCCATCGTGGACTCTTCAGACGATGCCATCCTCTCGAAGACGTTGGATGGAACTATTTTGAGCTGGAACAAAGGAGCCGAGCGGATCTATGGTTACACCGCAGAAGAGGTAATCGGACGACATGTTTCCATTCTCGTGCCCGAAGGAAGGCCGGACGAGATTCCGAACATATTAGATAGACTGCGCCGGGGCGAACGCATCGACCATTTTGAAACGGTTCGACGCAAAAAAGATGGAACTTTGATACATGTTTCGTTAAGCGTGTCTCCTTTGAGCGATGAGAAGGGTCAAATCATCGGCGCCTCGGCGATTTCCCGCGACGTTACGGAACACAATCGCTTCCGTGAAGAGAGGAACTTTCTTGCATCCATTGTCGATTCATCCGAAGATGCAGTCCTGTCTAAAGATTTGAATGGGACCATTCTCAGCTGGAATAAAGGCGCGGAACGACTCTATGGCTACACACTTGAAGAGATGGTCGGAAGACATGTTTCCGTGCTGGTTCCTCCCGATCGGCTGGCTGAAATTCCTGAATTCATGCGCCTCATAGCAGAGGGTGAATCGATTGAGCAATATGAAACAATACGTCTAACAAAGGACGGAACAAGAATCGATATCTCCCTTACTGTTTCGCCTGTTGTGAACGCGGCAGGAAGAATTGTTGCGGCATCCGCGATCGCAAGAAATATTACAAGCCGAAAAAGAAGTGAACAGGAAAAGAACCGACTGTTGCGTGATCTTACAGATTCCCTGGCACAAAAGAACGTACTGCTTCAGGAAGTGCACCATCGTGTAAAGAATAATCTGCAGATGATTTCCAGCCTGCTCGAGATGCGTTTACGGTATATCAGTCGCGATTCCGTGGAAGCGACGGCTGCCTTTGAGGATAGTATTGCTCGCATTCACGCGATGGCTCTCGTTCATGAAAAGCTCTACAAATCGGACAATCTGGATCGCGTTGATTTCACCGCTTACCTGCACAATCTGATTGAACATCTGGTGAATTCCTATGCCGCAGACAGACCAATCGAAATCAGAATTACAGGTGATTCCTGTCACTTCCCGGTTGGCACCTCCATCCCACTTGGCCTGATTTTTAGCGAACTGATTACAAATTCATTGAAGTATGCGTACCCTTCCACCGCCGAACTCATTGAAATAGATTTTCGAGTCGAGAACGATGCGATAAAAGTTCATCTTTCGGATTCAGGACCGGGTTTGCCTCCGGGCATAGATTTTCAGACGATCGAGAGCTTTGGCTTTCGCATCGTGAAACTCTTGACCAGGCAAATTCATGGGGAAATTGCTTATGTCCGGCGGGAGAACGGAACGAGTTTCCAGATCGATATTCCAAATCCAATTGGACAGGATCATTCCTTATGAGCACGGGCAGGTTTTTTTTGCAGAGGTTCCTTATCAATTCGGACCACCGGAGGAAAACGAAATAAGACCCTTGCCTCTAAAACCGACGAAATGGAAAACGGCTGATCGAAAGCGTTTCACGATCTTAATCGTCGAGGACCAGTTGCTTGTTGCGGAGAATCTAAAGGACGTACTTCAGAAGGAAGGATTCAAAGTGGCCGAAGTGGTACCTTCTGCCGAAGAAGCTATTCTGAAAGTTTCCCGGCTGAGCCCGGATCTGATTCTTATGGATATTCGATTGGCCGGCCCCATGGATGGCATACAGGCAGCCATTGTGATCCATGAGACCATGAAAAAAGTTCCTGTCCTTTTTTTGACGGCGTACTCCGAACGCGAATTTCCTGATCTCGTTGCCATTGATCGCGCACTGTACGATTTTCTGGAAAAACCCTACAATCCAAGGCAGCTGATCAGAATGATCGAAAAACTCCTGGGACCTCCTCCGCCTCCCTCACGATAAACACGACGCCGCAATTTCGTTTCTAACTTATCAGGTCGCTGCGATGGCTTTCATCAGCAAACCGTCTTCTGAAAACACTCTTGCTCCACGTTCTTAGTTTGCCCCTAACGTCTGAAACAGTGCGCCGGCATCCCAACCATCCCAGCCTTCGACGATCTTCCCGTTCTGAAATCGAAACCAACTCATTCCAACAAACGTAATGTTCTTAGCCGAAGGCGCTAACCCAAAACCGTTCCCTGTGTGGGTCCCATCAAATCTCCAGCGGACAACCACCTTGTTTTCGTCAGCACAAGTATCTTCCACGGTAAGCGTCATATCCGGAAATGCTTTCAGGAATTCAGTTCGTATCGGTAGAAATCCAGCGGGACCTTGAATGGGGCCGCTTGTCATGTGGCCGATACTTCCCGGTAGCATAAGCTCGTGAACTACGCTTTCGTCTCTTGCATTCCATCCCTGTTCGAACCATCGAATTGCTTTCTCACGATTCTGATTGCTCATCGATTCCTCCAATACATCTTCATTCTTTGATCCACGGCGACCCATCCCGTTTGAGCCAGGCGAGCAACTGGTCCAGCGCGAATCTGGTCGTCGCATCCAGCGTTGCAGATGGAGCTCGCATCGTTGTTTGTGCAAACGCTCCCCGGCGATGGAGCATTTCCTTTCGAATTGCCATCCCGATTCCTTCCTGGAACTCAAACCGCATGAGGGCTACGTGCCGGTAAAAAATGTCTGCTGCTTTCTCCGCTTCCCCTGCTCGAAATAAGCGAATCACTTCGAGTAAAATTTCAGGATAAGCAAAACCGGTCATCGCTCCGGTTGCGCCGGAAAACAGCTCTTCCAGCAGGTACATGCCGCCCAGACCACCGAAGATGTGAATCGGGATTTCGCCGGCTTGCTCCAAAATTCGGGCGGTTTTAAACGGCGTCGGCGGATCTTCCAACTTGATGGTGCGCGCGTTGGGAACTTCCCTTGCAATTCGGAGGAGTAGCTGTGGCTCCATGTTGTATCCGGAAATCGGCGGATAATCCTGAACGACAATCGGGATGTCCACTGCACTCGCCAGTGTATGAAAATGACGGACAACAGCATCCGAATTCAATTTGAACATCCTGGGCGGACTTACCATAACCGCGGAAGCGCCCGCGGTCAACGCCGTTTTCGAATACTCGATGCACGTGTGAGTTCCGTCTGCTGTGGTTCCAACTACAACAGGCACGCGTCCATCCACACGTTTCATCACGGTCTCCAGCGCACTCGTCCGCTCGCGTTCATTCAATCGCGCGGTTTCGCTTGTAACACCCAGCGCAGTAACGCCATCTACATGTGCATTGAGAAACAGATCGATGACCCTACCGAGACTGTCGTGATCTATCTGACCATCCGAGAGAAACGGAGTTGGCAATACAGAAAACACACCTTCAAATTTCACCATATATATACTTTCTCCTGATATATACTTTCTCCTGGCGGTTCACAAATGGCTTTAGATTTAATTTGGGGAATCGAAAGGTTGCAGACTTACTTTTCGCCGCCGCCCGCCGTACCTTTGTTGACCGGCGCCGGTGCGACTTTGGGGTCCAGCTTGAGAAGAACAGCCTGTTTATCCCAATTCCCTGTTCCGTAGATTCGGAAGACAACGACATACTCTCCAGCCGCCAATGGATGTTCCGCAGCAAGCTGCCACGTGCCATCCGGGCCGCCGTCCGCTTTCAAATCGACGCCATTCAACGAATCGAGACGACTATCAACCTTGGGATCGTAATCAGCCAGCTGATAGACGTTGACTTTCATGCTCTCCATCGGACCGAGAAACTTCTGAAAGAGGCCGCCGGCCTTTGCGCTGGCCCGGAATTTTGACGATACCGGCTGAGTCACCTGCCAGCATACATCTTCCCCATGCTTGATCGCATGCACACGCGCAGCAAGCGATTCATCGGTCAGCGGAGTCGTTACCTGTCCATCTACAGTCAGCTCCACGCAATGGCCATTCCGATTGACACAAATCATTTCAGAGGAACGATCATAATCCGCGGGAGCGCACCGTTCCTTCTGGGATGATGCCGCAGCGAATGCAACAGAGAGAAAGATTTCAATCAACATTTTGTATTCTCCTTAGTAGATTCTAACTACTGAACTGTAACAGATGTTTGGGTTGCGATTCTCCCCCCTTATGAAGGGGGGAGTTCTTAGAACAGCGTACCAGCAGCGATTGGGCGCCAATCATCCGCTTCGTGTCGCTCTACGCGGAAACTGCCGTCGCTTTTGCGGATGACGCAGCGATATTCGCCGCCATCGAGACTCATTTGATAGACCCAGCGATTATCGGTATGGTCCGGCGTGATTTTGATGCGCTGCACCATGTCAAAATCGATCTCTCTGCGAGGGCTTACCATCTCCTTTTGGAGGAAGTACGCGCATTTTCGATCCAGTTCGGCCGGCAAATCCCTGGCTTCTCCGCCTGCGGGCCGATAAGTGAGTCTGAGTCCAAGCGTGCCGCAATCGATCGAACGATTTGTTTCATCACACAGCTGGCAGAAGAAACTTCCGCCATCCGCCTGTTTGAATTCAAACATGTAAAAGCCGCTACTCAGGTCCATAGCTGTTTCTTTTAGCGCGGCGCGTTTTGAAGACACTTCGCCTGCTTCAATCGAAGTGAGGCAGCGTTCCCTCAAGGTCTGTTTTACGGTAGTTGCCGCAGGCTTCTTTACGCCTGGATTCTCAGTACTTGCGAAACCAACTGAAAACATAATCAGAACTGTAAAGATGGCACCCAGTGTTCGAATTCTCATATGGTTCATCTTATACCAATTCGATAATCGAACGTTAGGCTATGGAGCGCAGGTCGTCCGTGCTATGGAGCGCAGGCGTCCCGCCTGCATTATGGGTCGCAGGCCTCCCGGCCTGCACGGTGGTCGATGTCTGCGGCTCCAGCTAGGATTCGGGAATAGAAAATCCTTCCTGAATCAAAAGCGCTTCTAGAGTGTCCGCCAACTGCTTCGCCACTACCGAGGCCTCCTGGCCCGCTGCCGACAAGATTGCATGAACCTGTTGTTCCATATCCGGCGGCAGCAACGGACATTGCATCCTCGCGAATTGAAGCAGACGTTTCTCTCCCGGGTGAAGGACGCGGTTTACTGCAAACAAGACGTCAAAGTAGCTGGCAAGAAATGCGGTGATGCGATGATTCAGGCTGACCGGATCATTGCGTAATGCTGCAAGCTCCACCTGATGCGTATAGGATGACAGGTTTGCCTCCAATATAGGAAAGTTTTTGGAGACAATGGCCATTCGCAAGGGCTCCGGGTACGGTTGGTTGCAGAAGCGCTGCATTTCCTGATACCAACCGGCTCGATCGTACAGGATTGCAGAGTGCTGGACGTTGTACCAGAAACAGGTGCTGTATCCGACCGATGCCTCATGTCGGACGAGAACACGATCGAGTTGATCCTGGATCCACGACACCGATCGGAACATCACATCTACCTTGAATCCCGTCCCACGTTCAATCCATTCGTCCCCCGGTTCCCAGAAGCGATTGTCGATTTCAAAATGATCGGCGCGTGACCGGACAACCGATGCGCGATCAAGAACAGGAATTTCGGTATGAGAATAGACATAAAGATCCAGATCGGAATTTTGATCCTGTGAATTCGACACTAGCGAACCCGAAAGCGACACTGCTTCCACCTGCTGGAATGCGGCGTAACACGTTGAGATGATCTTCGCGGTATCCAACTTCTCCTTGGACATGGGCTGATTATAACAATGCTCCACGGGAGAAAGGTGTAGAATGTTCGTACCGGGTGAATTGGAGGTATAAGCATGATCGCGAACCATAATGGAAGATGGATTGTCACCATACTGCTCACCTTTGGCATTGTTTTCTCTGTTCACGCACAGGGTTTTCGTGATGGGCATCACCAGGCTTTAGGACCACGCTACGAAGCTGCGGGCGAAGCGCTGGACATTGCACCGGACCCGGGACTCGATACGTTGCACCGATGGAATGCGATCGCCATCAATGCCAGCGGCCTTGATCACACACCGGTGAAACCGGGTGAGAGGCGCGTGTTTGGCGAGCAGCTCGGGCCTGGTCGATCTAGTCGCGCAATGGCGATCGTTCACATCGCGATTTTTGACGCAGTAAATGCGATCCAGGGCGGCTACCAGAGCTATACGGGCATTGCTCCAGCCCCTGCCGGTAGTTCCGCAGATGCCGCGATCGCTCAGGCAGCGCATGACACTCTCATTGTGCTGTTCCCATCGCAAAAGAAGAGCTTCGATAAGTTGCTCAGTGAAGATCTAAGTCAGATTCCAGCCGGAAGCTCTCGCACACATGGCATTGCCGTAGGGCAACAGTCCGCCGCTGCGATGCTTGCAATGAGATCCGCGGACGGCTCACAACATTCTGAACCGCGTGTTGGAATTGAATTCATCACGAGCGACCTGCCCGGCAAATGGCGCCAGGATCCGATCAGCCTCATTCCAATCGCTCTGGGAGCATACTGGGGAAAAGTCAAACCGTTTATACTAAAATCCGGAAATCAATTCCGCGTATCCTCCCCACCCGAATTGGGGAGTCATCAATACGCTGTGGCGTTCAACGAAGTGAAAGCCATCGGTGGCGATGGAATTGTGACGCCGACCACACGCACACCGGAACAGACTGAGATCGGCACGTACTGGGCGTACGACGGAACGCCAAGTCTGTGCGCACCCCCGCGACTGTACAATCAGATCACCATAAAAATTGCGGACCAAATGGGAACCACAGGCATCAACCTGGCGCGTCTTCTGGCGCTGGTCAACACAGCGATGGCGGACGCAGGAATCGCGATCTGGGAGTCCAAGTATTACTATCAGTTCTGGCGACCGGTTACAGGCATTCGTGAGTCCGATCCGGGAACCGGTCCCACCGGCGCCGGTGACGGCAATGCGGAAACAACGGGAGATCCCACGTTTTCGCCCCTTGGCGCGCCTGCGAGCAATCTGACCGGGCCAAACTTCACACCGCCATTCCCTGCCTATCCTTCCGGGCACGCCGGTTTTGGAGGCGCCCTGTTCGAGGTTCTGCGCAAGTTTTACAACACGGACGACATCGCGTTCACGTTCATATCCGATGAATTCAACGGAGTAACCAGAGACAATCAAGGAAATATTCGACCTCTCGTTTCACGAAGCTTTACATCACTTACACAGGCGGAACAAGAGAATGGACAAAGCAGAATCTACCTCGGCATCCACTGGTCGTTCGACAAGACAAAGGGCATCGCTCAGGGCCGCAATGTCGCGTACTACGTGCTGAAAAACGCTTTCGCGCCAATTCACTGAACGCATCCGAGCGCCGATTGTCTCACAAAAATGGGGCCGCAGTTGACATTCTTTCTACTCACGTAGTACGCTACTATTCGAAGTGATTTGATTGGAGTAGAACACATGCCAAGAAGACCCAGAAAGTCGAATCTTTTGCTTACCGATGTTGAACTATCTCTGTTTCGCCCCTTCTGGGAGAGCGGGAAAAAGAGTCTATCTGCAAGCGATGTCCAGCTCTATTTAATGAACCATGGAAAAAACAACGCATATACTACCGTAAAGACGATGGTAGATCGCATGGTAAAACGCGGCATCTTCAGCGCTAAAGAATCGCAGGGGCGCTTTTACTACACACCAAAAGTGACACGCGAGCAGGTCCAAAAAGCCTGGGCTGAACATATCAAGAATCTGCTGTACGGCGGAAAGCGCCGTTAGACGGGCATTGCGGGGCTGATTCACACCGTGTGAATCTACGGGGACATGCGCGATCGGGAGGCGCATGTACACAGGACTTTGTCATACTTGCCGGTTTTCGAAAGTCATCCAATCGAATCGTGGTAGTCGCTTTGTACTTTGTGAGAAATCTAAAACTGACCCGGAGTTCCCGAAGTATCCACAGCTGCCGGTTTTGAAATGCAAAGGATACGAAGAGCGGAAGGATTCTGAAAAGAGCTAGGGGAGCGCGGGCTTCCAGCCCGCAGGATCTTATTCATGACGAGATGCGGGCAAAGATGCCCGCGCTCCGGCTAGGAACAAAGCGTCTTGAATCCGCAGCGGAATTTCGATTATAATCGGCTGTTTTTTACCCTCAGAAGTCGTCGAGGTTAAGGTGAATACAAGAGTTCTTTTTTGTGGTTTCCTGTTCTGTTTGATTTTGGTTGCGGGTTGCAATAAGGATAACGGCGTAACTCCACCGCCGGCGGCGCAACTCCGGATTTTGTCCGTTTCTCCAGGCGAGCTTGCGCTGGGCGCTCAAATGGTTCCCGTGGAGGTTTCGGGCACGGTTTCTTTCCGTCCAGTCGGTAGATCTGGGGCCCGGGTGCAGAATCGTATCCATGGACGTTGTGGACACGCAGACGATTCAGATTGTCGTAAATACCACGAAGAATACAGCTCCCGGTCCGCGCACGGCCATTGTAGCGACGGCATCTGGTACTGCCCAGCTTGCAAATGCCATTACCGTCCGCAACAATCGGGCGCCGAATCCCCAGATCTCCATCACGCCGGATCCGGGATCGATCACAACCGTGCTCAAACTGGATGCATCAGAATCCACGGATGATGGAACGATCACAGAATACCTTTGGGAATTCAGCGATGGTGGGATCCGTCATGGGGATAAAGCGAAGTATCAATTCGCAGACACCGGCACGTACACGATCCGGCTTACGGTCACGGACGATCGCGGCGGCGTTTCTTCATCCGTCCGGGAAATTGAGATCCTGGAAAGCCTCCCGCCGGTAGTTTCATTTACCATCGATCCTCCGTTCGGCACGCAAAACACGACCTACTTGTTTGATGCGACAGCGAGTTACGATCCGGACGGAACGATCGTGAAGTATCAGTGGGATTTCGGCGATGGATTTTCCTCGAAATCGGTGACCCCACGGCATAAATTCGAAACCCCGGGTGATTATGAAATTACACTCACATTGACGGACGATGCCGATATCGTATCTGTGGAAAGGAGGCCATTCACTGTCAAGCTATTTGATGTGAATCAGGCGATCAAGGAAATCAATCAAGTGGTGGTGCAGTTTCTGCAATTGTTCGATAAGATTGAAACGCTTCCTGCGGATCAGATCGTAGTCGGATTCTCCCGCGATCCCAATTGTCCCGGCCGCCAACATGAAATCAATATCATCAACAACGAAAAGCCGTTGATTCAAACCGCGTCCGTGCAACTCATGGGGAACGCAAGCGTCACAAACGTCTCGGAGACCAAAGCAGATGCAGACCTCTCCGCGCGTTTTTACGGTATTTTCTCGGACGGCACTCCCTATTCAGGCGTGGCTACGCACCACTTCAAGATGGTCAACGAAGGCGGCGCCTGGAGAATCTGCAATTTTACAGTGAACTGAGTTCGTTCCCCGTCTGGAAGCCGCGGGCGTCCCTGCCCGCCGTACGGGATTCGACACTCAATGGCGGGCGCGGAGGCCCGCCGCCTTCAAACTATTGAAATTGGAGGCCCGCCGTCTCCAAGACTATAGAGGATGAATCACTTCAACCGCGTCAATATCAGCGCCGGGTGAAGGCCCCGCATTGTCGCATTGAGCGCCCTGAAAGAACTGGGCTTCTCTATCAATGATCTTCACTACGCGAATGTTGTTCAGACCGGATCCAGCCAGATCGAATCCACACGAACCGGTGAAAACAGGAGGTCCATCTTTGCACTCCACGGTCCCGAGACTGACAAACGGACCGTCGGTATTCTGACTCACCAGGACTTCCAGCCCTTCGGTCGAAACGGATTGAAATACTCGCACATCATCTCCGGGAAGATCCTGGATGCAAGAGCCCATAAAGAGTGTCATGCTGCCATTGACTCCGAGCGATGTAAACCCATGAAATTCCAGTTTGCCTCCGCCTTCATTTCCCGCATCCGGTGGTCCCAAAGCCTGGTTCGGATCCAGGTACGCGTTCGTGGCAGGGCACTGAAACTCTGTCTTTAGCACTCCAATTGCAAAAACACCTTGCGCCTGGCAACCGGAGGGAAGTGACGGGGTCGTGGAATTGTCGTCATTACAGCTCAAAATCATCATTGCAGCCAGAATAGCAAACACAGATCTCACAGCACGTTGTGTCATTCTCATTTGTCCTTTTCTCTGGTATGATGCCAAAAGTTTAATGGTCAAGGGAAAAAGAAACATGATTATACACGAAATCAAAAGACCACTATATGTGGTTTGTATTCTTGTTTTTGCTCTACTTTCCACGCCTGTTTTCGCCCAGCAGCTTCAGCCTGCTCCCACTTTTTCGCTGCTGAATTCAGGGTACGGAGCTGCAGCCCTCGGCATGGGTGGAGCATTTGTCGCAGTGGCAAACGATTTAAGCGCCATCTACTGGAATCCTGCCGGACTGGGTCAATTGGGAGGTTTTCAGATTTATGGTGACTACCGCTATCAGGCGGATAGCGATGAAGATTTTTCTCCTGAGATTTTTGCAAACCGCTTTGAATCAAAACAACGGTTTGAGGTTAAGGGAAACCAACTATCGGCTTTATCGGCATCTTATGCGATCCGGAAGCAGAAAGTTACATTCGTCCCTGCATTTTCCTGGCAAAAAACTTCCGTCTCCGGACCGAAGCGGGATTTGAAGGAGCGCGCGGGAGTTGTGGAATTTCTGACGCCGGCGGTCTTCTTTCAATCCGAAGGAACGTTTACTGAAGAAGCGAAGCATGGCGATGAAGAGTACTCCGGCGCCTTCGCCGTGAATTTTTCAGGACGATATCTCTTCGGAGGCTCCTGGAGCTTTCTGTCACACGGTCCGGAAGAAAACTTGAATGGGACATTTCATGACAGCCTCCTTCTGCCGTTTCAAGAAATACGAACTGATACCAATCTCAGCCAGACGCGAAAAACGGATTTTAGCGGAAATTATTTCAAATTCGGAGGGCTGTGGTTTCCCGGTGGTGGATTCAGTGTAGGCGGTATGGTTCGTCTTCCATACACACGCAAAGCTACGATTACACTGAACCGAAGTGGTTCGGTTGTCATGAATGAAAGAACCCTGGATGCGCAAGGAAATGTGACCGGAGAAACGATTACATCGGGACCGCTATCTGAGCAGGCAGCAGCGCGAAGCACTCTGAAGGAGCCCGTAGAATTTACGGTCGGAGTTGCGATGCGCGCTAGAAATAAAGTCGTGTTCAGCGGGGCGATGACCTACTCCGACTGGACTGATGTCGTGCAAACCATCAGCGATTCCACCGATCCGCTTCTCATTCCGGAAACCGAATTGCTTTTCCCGACTCTTCGCGTAACGACAGGGATTCAGCCTACATTGCTTCAGTGGCGCGGCGGGCTGGAATATCAACTGGGTCAAATTGGAAACGGTCTCGCTCTGCGCGCCGGTATTTTTCGGGATGGACAGCCGTTAGGGACTACGATCGGGGACCGCGTTTATTTCGATGGCTACTCTTTTGGGGTCGGATACGCATCCCGGGGATTGCGAATTGACGCGGCCTTTGTGGACGAAAAAGGGGATCCGATTCTGACTACCCAGAGCAGCGAAGCCTCTCAGTATAGAAATCGTCGCTGGGTTTTCAGTGTCGGGTACGCGCAATAGATATGTCTCAAATCCCTTTTCGGATCATTGAAGGTACCGGCGAACGCAGGGAGAGTCTTCTCAATGAAGCCGAATTGATTGCTGCGGCGCGGCTCGGCGATACCGCCGCGTTTGAACAGCTCTACGAATATTACCGCGATCGAATCTACAATGTAATTTATTACTCGCTGAATGAGGTCGAGCAAACGGAAGATGTATTGCAAACTGTTTTCGTAAAAGTCTTCCAGTCGCTTCCCCATTTTCGGTTTGAATCCTCTCTTCTGACATGGATGTACCGGATTACGCTAAACGAATGCAAGAACCGGAGAAGGCGATTCGGTTTGTTCGTGCCGATCAGTCAGATCCGGGACGGTCTCGAAGAGCCGGATCCCGCGCCCGGGCCGGAAGATCTTCATGCTTCGGCACGACGTAGGCAGATCGTCCGGCTGGCCGTCATGAACTTGAAGCCGAAGTACCGGAATGCGGTGGTTCTGAGGTACCTCGAAGAGATGTCCTACGAAAAGATCGCGGAGACTCTCCGCTGTTCTCCGGGAACCGTCGCTTCCCGTCTATCCCGCGCCCTGGAGATTCTCGCGCGGCAGCTCTCCCGATTCTAAAATCGCGCAGGCAAGATGCCTGCGACCCATCATGCAGGCGGGACGCCGTGCGCTCCAACAGAGCATAGTACTATCTATTGACATCGTACTACATGTATTGTAGTATACCCGTACTATGACATCTGTAATCTTCAGGGGGTTGGAAATCATGAAAGGAAAACTTGCGTACGTTGTTTACCTGGTCATGATCTACGCGGCGCTTGGTTTGCTCCTTCGCTTTTTTTAGGATACCTGTTGTCCATTCAGTTCCAAAAACTGGGATAGGGGCGCAGGGCGATTGCGCCCCTACCAATTTGTAACGGTCGATTGTAGAATAGCCACACCATGAGCGAAGGATTGCGCCGTGAATACGGGTTGCGCGACCTGGTTTTGTTTCACATCACGGCTATCGTGACCCTCCGTTGGATCTCGTTTGCTGCTGCCCGGGGTCAATCTTCACTGAGCCTGTGGGTACTTGCCTTCTTCGCTTTTCTTCTCCCGATTGCCTATGTAGTCATCGACTTTACACGGAAGATGCCGCAAGAAGGCGGCCTGTACCAGTGGATCAAAAACACACTCGGCCATTTTCATGGCTTTGTAGCGGCCTGGTGTTACGTGGTGAATAATCTTTTTTATTTCCCTTCCCTGTTGGTAGCTGTTGCAGGTTATGCGGCGTTTACACTGGTTGGAGATAAACAGGATCTGCAAAACAACATCGCGTTTGTTCGCTATTTTTCTCTGGCGGCTCTGTGGGCCATGCTCGTGTTGAATTTAGTAGGAGTCCGGTTTGGAAAATGGGTGCAAAACATCGGCGGCTTGTCAATCTGGATCCCGGGAACGCTGCTGATTCTTCTCGGAATTTTCCAGTTTTTCAAGGCGGGATCCGTAACGCATTTCAGTTTGAGAGGCATGTTTCCTGATTTTGGAAATTATGATACCTGGAGCGTCTGGTCTCAAATCTGTTTTGCATTTACGGGCATTGAATTGGCGAGCACGATGAGCGAAGAAGTCAAAAATCCGGAGAGGTCGATTCCGCGATCGATTTACATCGCCTGTGTAATCCTCACGGCAATTTATGTTCTGGGCACGATCTCAATCCTGGTGACGATTGGATCCGAGAACACAAATCTGGTAACTGGGATCATGCAGGCGATTTCTGCGGTGCTTTCCAGCATGGGATTCGCCGGATGGATCACACCCGTCGCCGTTCTCCTCACACTGGGTGGACTCGGGACCCTCGCGGCCTGGCTGGCTGGAGCGGCACGCCTCCCCTATTCGGTTGGCGTGGATCGGTATCTGCCACAGCCGCTCGGGAAACTTCATCCACGTTGGGGAACACCGTACGTTTCTTTGTTGACTCTTGGAATCATCAGCAGCGTAATTATCTGGATGAGTTTTTCCGGCGCCTCAGTGAAAGAAGCGTATACCATTCTTGTCAATGCATGTATTATTCTCTATTTCATCCCTTTCGGTTATGTTTTCTGGGCTCACATTTGGATGAATTGGAAGACAGATCGGAAACCTCTGGCGTTGGTGCTTGCATTCGCGGGACTGATTTCCACAATCACTGCGATCGTTTTTTCCTGTATCCCAGCGCCTGGAACTGAACATCCAGGCATCTACGTGCTTGAAGTCGTCGGTGGAAGTTTTGGACTGGTGATCGTTTCGATGATTCTTTACTGGAACGCCAGACGCAAAGTCAGCGCCGCCGCCTCTGTTTAGTGGACTGTAATGGATATTCGGCGAGCGACTCCTCCCCCTTATCAAGGGGGAGGCCGGGAGGGGGTTGTCTCAACAGTCATTCCAACCCCCCTCTAACTCCCCCCTTCATAAGGGTGGAGAATCACTCCACAATCTTCTGTTACAAACCACAAATAGTCCTGCCGGTATGATTACTCCGATGCTTTCTAAATTGACGAATCATCTTCCTTCCAACGGCAGCTATCTTTATGAAATCAAGCTGGATGGTCAGAGAACGATCGCTCAAGTCACAAAACGAAGCGTTCTGCTGTATACGCGAAATCTGCGAAATGTGACCCGAAAATATCCGGAGCTGACCGAGCTTCCGGATTGTCTCCGCTGCAAGACGGCAACCCTGGATGGTGAGATTGTCGCTTTGAAGGACGGGATTCCTTCTTTCCAGCTGTTGCAGCACAGGATGAGCCTGAGTGACGCTCGTATGATTGCTGTAGCGGCAGAGGAGATTCCTGTTCTCTACTATGTATTCGATGTTTTGGAAGTGGATGGCCGGTCGCTTTTGCGCATGCCCCTGAAGGAGAGAAAGAAATTGCTCGGAAAGAGCATCCGTCCGGGCGAGGTATTAAAGTTACTTCCTTCCTTTGATTCCCGCGACATCACGTTGCGCAAGGCTCACGATTTCGGGTACGAAGGGGTGGTCGCTAAGAAACTCGATTCGCTGTATTACCCGGGTCAGAGGACCGATCTATGGCTGAAGCTAAAATTTCAGCAAAGCGACTCCTTTGTGATTGGCGGATGGCTGGAGGGCGGTCGCACCCAAAATTTCGGCTCCCTTCTGATAGGGAAATATGAAGGAAAGAAACTGATATTTCGAGGACGCGCGGGTACCGGGTTCAATTCCTCTACTATTTCCATGCTAATGGATTCATTCGAAAGATTAAAAAGCGCAAAGAGCCCGTTTGCAGACCTGCCCCATGGTCCGAAGGGCACACACTGGCTCAAGCCGAAACTGGTTGCCGATGTCAGGTTCAAAGAAATCACCAGCGCAGGGATTCTGCGATCACCCGTCTATCTCGGTTTACGCCCTGATGTTCCTCCCGAAGATTGCAAGCTTTAGGATTTCACCGCAGAGTCACAGAGGTGTAAGAAAGGGGATGTGGAGATCCCCATATCTTCTTTCTTACACTATGACACTGTTCAAACGTACAGTTTCCCGACGTAATCCTGATAGCCGTTAAACAGCTTAGTTTGCAGGCGTTCCTCGGTTCCCAGGATGCGTTCGAAAGCCTGTGACCATCGCGGGTGCGATTTGTAAGGATTCACATTCGAAAGAAAGTCATATTCATCCGGCGCCAGGGTATTCCAGAATGTGGGAGGCTGTTTTTCCACAAACTCCATCAACACGATCCCTTTGATGCTTTTGTACCCGTACTTCCATGGGGTGGATAACCGAATCGGCGCGCCGTGCTGTACCGGCAACGGATGTCCATAAATCCCGGTAACGAGAAAAGCCAGCTCGTTCATCGCTTCGCGTATTGTAAGCCCTTCAAAGTACGGCCACGGATACCATCGTTGCCGTTTCTGTCCGGGCGCTTCATCCGGTTTTTGAAACGAAACCATTCGAACAAATTGCGCCGTAGAAAGCGGCTCCACCATCCTGATGAAATCAGCCAGCGCAAAACCGGTCCATGGCACCGCCATCGCCCATGCCTCTACGCAACGATGACGATACAGACGTTCCTCCAGGTGCATTTGGCGGATCAGCTTATCGATATCGAATATCTGCGGCTTCTTCACAAGACCGCGAACTTCGATCGTCCACGGCCGGATTTGAAACTGATCGACGTACCGGTAGACATCCTTTTGATCGGTAAATTCATAGTAGTTGTTGTACTGTGCAGCAATCTCTTCTTTGGTTAGAGGACGATCGAGTGTGAATTTTGGATTCTTCCTGGCTGGATAGAGATCCATGGTTGGATCTTTTTTTGCCGCCGTCGATTGCGCCTGGGGTTTTTCCGCCTGGCCTGAGTTACAGCCGGCAATCAGCGAAACGGCTGTAATGCCTGCTGCTTTCAAAAAGGCGCGGCGGTTGAAGTAGATATGTTCAGGGGTGGCTTCCCTTTCGGGTATCTGCCACGATTTTGCAATTTTGATCAACATGATGAATCCACCCACGATAATGGTTGCCTTGTGAGCCGACATTCTTCCCCAAAACAACGGTTCGAGTAATGCTTCTCCCCATTTATGAAGAGGCGAGTTAGAGGGGGGTTGGATGAGCTGTACGGGGATGAATTTATCTACAACCCCCACCTGACCTCCCGCTTAATAAGGGGGAGGAGTTGATTGTCGAATCTCCATTCAGTACACAGGGGTCAACCGGGCGGTTCACCGGGCGAATCATCGTCGTGTTCCTGCTCCTGCTTACAGATTTTCCATGGAACCGCCGGATACTGCGGAACTACAGTACAGAGAGAGCTCAGACTGTCGCCAAGTGACTTTAACTGCAAGGCTGGAAGCCCTTCCGGATTGCGCAGCGGTTGATTTCGTTTTCTTCTAGGAATTCCATGATACAGATCGTCGGGAATAAACGGCGCCAGGTTCACCAGCGACTGCAAAGGCTCGGGCCAGGATGCTCCGTCCATTATGTTGTCGGGCATCATATCACTCGGGACGGCGCGAAAAACAAAATATGTCTCGTTGAGTATTACTTTGTAAATGTTCCGTCGAACTCCCTTCCCCTGCGCCAGACACGCATCCAGCGCCCCATATCCCGCCTGTGTCAGGAAACTCTTGAGAACTAGTGGTGATACAATCGCAACGACTCCGCCGCGTGCCTGCAGTCGCACAACTTGCGAGTCGAGGTGACGAAACCTCACAAGGGCTACGTTTCCCTTTCGCCAGCTGAATGTTGTCGTGTCTGCCATTTCTTCGACGTTCCAGCCATCCGACTCCAGAAATGTTGTGAGCGACTTCGAATCGTAAGCATAAAGATCCACAAGGATCGTAGTATGGTTTCGGTCATACGATTCCAGTAACTTTCGTGCCTCTAAAAAGACCTTCGTTGTATCCGTGTTTTGCAGAACCTCATAGGTTCGTTCCAGCTCCAATCTGTGCCAGGCACAGTAGGAAAACGGGAGAATCAGCCAGAGGGGAATGATCATTAGACGCAGGCGAGGAAGGCGGCCGATCATGAAATCCAGAAACCGTATGGCAGCATACGCAGATAAAATACAGGCAAGCGGCAGAACGAATCCGAGATATCTTCCAAAAGCGCAAAAATCATAACTGCGATTGATCATCGGGAGAATCAGCATGGGCGTCAGGAACAAAACAGGAAGATGAAGTTTTCGACTCTTGATCAGAAGAATCACACCCGCTGCCATCGACACGGCGCAGAGCACAAAGAGCGGGCTGTGCCAGTATAGTTGCGTTCTCATCGCTTCTGCTTTTCCGGCAAGAAGCCGAAGTAGCAACATCCATTCTTCTGTGATGTTTGCAAGATACGAATGGACTCCCGGATCTTTTTCCAACGCATATTTGTTATATCGGAGCTGAAACGCTACGCTTCCCAATCTCGTGACGATGTTGTAATAGATCAGATTTACGCATCCAAGACAGGCTGCCGGAATGATCAGATAGAATCCGGGTCTCTTGATCCATCTTCGGAGCCGCTCTTTTCCCTGAAGAACAAATAGTACGATCACGGCGGGAAACAGCGTGATCACCGAAGGATGTGTCTGTAGAGCCATCCCGTAGAGCAAGCCGGATAACACCAGCCACAACGGATTCTCTTGCTCCATTGCGCGGAAGAAAGTCAGCGCCGTCAGAAGCACAAAAAGTGGTGTGAGATTGTTGGAATACGGAATATGACTGATGAAAAAAACGTGATATACCGACACTGTCATCATGAAGGCGGACAGCATGGCTACGCGCGTGCCGGCCAGCCGTCTTGCCAGAAGATACGTTAGAGAGATTGTCAGGGCGCCGGCAATCGCCGCAATCACCCGCGGAACCCAGTAATGAACGCCAAGCAGCCAGTAACCCAGCGCATAAAGGTAGTTCGCCAGAGCGCCGATGTGAGGGTGCTGATTCACCAATGGAAATTCTTCACCTTGTATCAGACTCAGCGTCACCTCAAGTTCCCCGCCCCGAAATCTTGGAATTTCCTGAAGCCTGGGCAGTCTCACAGCAAGAGCCAGGGCAAAGAACAATACCGGCAACAGCCAGCACTCTGCGAATTTTCGGAACGTCATGGATCTAATCGCTCCACTGTGACCGTATCCAGCAGCACTGATGCACGCGTTAGAAGTTTAGCAAACGCCCGGAATTCCAGCATATCCGCGCCATCATAGTTGAATTCGATGGATTTTTCCTGCCATTTGGTCGCTTCCAGATCGGCTGAGCTGATCGCCAGGCTTCCGTAATTCTTTTGACTGCGGCGATTTACAGTGACAAAACCATCGTGTGCGTATACATCGAGAAGGAGCAAGGTAGTGGCGGGTGGTACTCCTGATGCCAGCTTTAGACGCCAGGTAGCGCGATACTTCCCCGGCATGCCGATGCATGTGTACGGGCCATAAGCCAGTGTATTCTGGTTCCCCCATGCCTTTCCCTTTGCCGCTTCCGGATCCTGCTCCCAGCCTCCTTGCGTATGTTTGAGCTCTTCACCGCGCCGGATGTCCTGCCAACGGCCGCTCTGAGACCGAATTGTAACCGTATCCAGCAAAAACATGTGCCGGATGGGCATGAAACTTCTCATCTCGTAACCGATCACAGCGTCTTTGCGTGTCTGAAAATTCATCGAAAAGTCTTGATATTCATCCATCGTAGTGAATTCATTCACATGATTCGTTCTCATCGCAAGCGACCGTTTCCCGCCGTTCAAGTCCTGTTCCCATACTTCGCACTCGATTGTACCCGGAAGAATTTTCCCGCGCGGCTTAAATCGCCATATAAGCTGGTATGCTCCTGGCTCAGGAAGCCGCAATCCATCCAGAAAAGCCATTTGCGGATCTGATGTCCAGGCCTCTCCACCGGCGGCTCCCGAATCGCGAACTTTGATGCCGGCAAAATGATTGAGGTCCGCTGTCCGCCAAACGAGCTTTCTGACGGAGTTCCCTTTCTCATATGTATGGCGAATTTCAGAGGTATCTTGAACAACATCGTGGAGTTCGAAGTCACGCAGCTTGTAACTTGCGATCTCAGACTCTTCACGACGGGCGCCACCAATTCGCAGAACGGTTCGCGATACGTCCTTAGCCGCTCGATTCTCGGATGAAACGGTTTCCAGTGGTTGCTCTTGACCATCCAGATAT
The DNA here is from genome assembly GCA_963843285.1 of uncultured bacterium. Classification (GTDB taxonomy): domain Bacteria; phylum Acidobacteriota; class HRBIN11; order JAKEFK01; family JAKEFK01; genus CAZDDB01. The sequence goes on along the minus strand of CAWJJO010000013.1, from coordinate 157,325 downwards.
CCATGAACGGAACTATCCCAGGAAATTGCCACATGCATCCAGACCCTTCGCGGCATTTGCCAATCCAGCCGGTGTACGTTGCGGTTGTACAGAATCTGCAGTCCTTTTCTCTTCATTGCGATTTCCAGTAAGCGCGGATTATCAGTTGAACCCAGTTGAACTACCGGAATCGCAGATCCCTGGGGAAGCGCGTCTACTTTGATCCAGAATTGCGCCGTACCAGCCCTGAGTTTCAACTGACTGACATCGTAAGTGAGCGGCTCTCCATCTTCTACGTACAACACCTTGCGATGCAGATAGCCGGCGTATCGCGCAGATACCGGATGCAGCGGGGCGGTCCGAAGTGAAGATTCAAGTGTTCCATTAAACGACAGAACAAACACAGGCACGGAGGATTTGCGGCAGGAAAGGCAAAAGAGCAAACATACGGCAATCAGGAGTATCAGAAGTCTTCGCATCAAATCCTAGTGCACTGTAAAAGAAGATTCGAAAGCGTAGGGAAAGGTTCGGAAAATACAGGATAACGCCATTCGGTTTGTACCGCCGGCGTCTCGCCGGCAGACCTCAACGATACGCAATGTTTTGGCCGGCGGGGACGCCGGCGCTACAAACCGTTTTTTGAAAATGAAACACTTCATAAGCATATGTTGCATTGCACTAATTGATGTATCCAAGACTGCGGAGCTCTTTTTTGATTTCTTCATCCACATTGCTTTCAGGAGGTTCTTCCTCACCGCGCCTCTTTCTCCACCCGTAACTAGTGATTCGTTGCAGCGGATGCGCGCGCACATATTCGGGGTTCATGGCTCCGGTCCAAACATTTCCCAGCATATCCCGTGCCGTGGGAAGCCCTGTAAGATAGAGAAAAGTCGGCAAGAAATCATAGATAGAAGCGTTCTCAATCGCAGCCCCCGGGCGGAACGCGGGACCTTTGCAGAAGATTACACCCTCCTTTTCATGATCTCCCGAAAGCAGCGGATGCCCATTGTTTTTTTGAATTGGATGAAATCCATGATCCGACAGGACAAAAATAGTTGCATCCTCTCCGGCAATCTGAAGATACTTACCAAGGACCTTATCCAGATAAATGTAGTAGTTCTCAATCACGTGTCCGAACAATTCACGCTCACGCTTTGTCACTGGAAAGAACGGCACCGAATCCGGATCCATATACTTCCAGAATCCGTGGGAAGTATAGTCAGCGCCTCTCAGATACAGCGCGAAAACATCTGGATCGAGTGCACGCAAGAGTTTGAAGCCGGCCTGGTCGAGACTTTCATCCCTCCGATACCCTTGAACCAGACGTTCATGAACTTGCTGCGAAAGAACCATCTCCTCAGTGTTCGCTGCAAAACGGTCCTTATAGTCCCAGTAGAAGCGGTAAGGTGTGAACTGCTTTAATCCAGAATCCAGGTTCTCGTCGACTTTGGTCCAGAACTCCCCATACACCTGATCGAATGTGCCGGAAGGATAAAACAAATCGTGCCTTTTGTTTATATATATGGAACGGTCGGAAAGCATTCCGCCGTTCAGCCGGTCAACGGGCCAGGTCAGGTACCATCCTGTTATCAAAGATGTCAACTTTGAATGTTCGGATAGGATGTCCCAAAAACGCTTGGCACGGATCGAACTGCTTGCTTCCGGACGTCTTCGCGCAACAAAAAACGTAACACCATGCTCTTTTGGAGTGCGTCCTGTTGCAATTGTGGTCCAGATCACCGGTGAGAAGGAGGGCTCCTCCGAAACAAGCGTTCCTGAGGCGCCTTCGTTAATGAGACGTTGGAAATTCGGCAGCTTCTTTGCTTTAAGTAAAGGATTTAGGACGCGCCAGCTCAGTCCGTCCAGGCCAAATATGAGGAACTTCGGATATTTACGATTTGTGCGGGCGAGACAACTGTTGAGTTTCACCTCGCCGGTGCTCTTTTTGTCGAAATGAAATCGGACTTTCAGGAACGAAGCGGAACCAAGCACAGGCGGTTCAAACACAACTGATTCGCTCCAGCGCCCCAGACGGAAACCGGTCTTTCTTAGGATTTTGTCTTCCGTTTCAAAGGTGACGTCCACCTTCTGTCTATTCCAGGACTTCGAGCAATTCAAGTTCAGATGAATCCCGTTTCCCTGATTGCGAAGAACCACGATCTGAGCGCCGTCATTCAATACGTAAGGTCCCGCTCCCTCGCCGGATTCAGTTCCTGTCACAAGAAACGGTTTCTCCACTGGAAAGCGGCGTTGCGCTTCTCTCGAATCATAGATTCGAAATCCAGCCGCGCCGACGCCGAGGAGGACAAGGAGCGCAAGCAAGAATTTGAGAATTGGCCGAATTCGCATCATTGCATCATAAATCAAATCATCATAAATCAAATCATGAAAAATCCGGAATCGAGTTATGATAGCTTTCACCCGGCGGATCTATGACGAACGATACCAGGAAAGTAATCTACTCCATGGTTGGAGTGAGCAAGTACTACGATAAGAAGCCTGTTCTGAAAGACATTTATCTCGGTTACTTCTATGGCGCAAAGATCGGAGTGCTCGGCCTCAACGGATCGGGCAAGAGCTCGCTGCTGCGTATTCTTGCCGGCGTCGACAAAGAGTTCCAGGGTGAAACGGTTGTTTCGTCAGGCTATACCATCGGATACCTCGAACAGGAGCCGGCATTGGATGAAACGAAGAGCGTTCGTGAGATTGTTGAAGAAGGCGTCCAAAGTGTGATGGATCTGTTGCGGGAATTTGAAGAGATCAGTACGAAGTTTGCAGAGCCGATGAATGACGATGAAATGAACAAGCTCCTGGAACGTCAGGGTGTTGTCCAGGACAAGCTGGAAGCAGTCGGGGCCTGGGATCTGGATAGCCGGCTGGAAATGGCGATGGATGCCCTGCGCTGTCCGCCGGGCGACACACCTGTCAAGATTCTTTCAGGCGGCGAAAGGCGTCGCGTGGCGTTATGCCGTCTTCTGTTAAAGAAGCCGGACATCTTGCTGCTGGATGAGCCCACGAATCATCTGGACGCGGAAACAGTCGGCTGGTTGGAACAGCATCTTCGAAAATATGAAGGCACTGTGATCGCGGTCACGCACGACAGATATTTTCTGGATAATGTTGCAGGTTGGATTTTGGAATTGGATCGCGGACAAGGCATTCCGTGGCAGGGAAACTATTCATCCTGGCTTGAACAAAAACAAGAAAGACTGCGCCGGGAAGAAAAAGCCGAAAGCGCGCGACAAAAAACTTTGGAACGCGAACTGGAATGGATCCGCATGACTCCCAAAGCGCGCCAGGCGAAAGGCAAAGCACGCATCAAATCGTATCAATCACTTCTCGATCAGGATACCGATCGCGGGCAGGCGATCATGGAAATCTACATTCCGCCGGGACCCAGGCTCGGCGACCTTGTGATCGAAGCAGATAATGTCAGCAAAGCCTATGGAGAGAACGTCTTATTTGAGCATCTCACTTTCAAACTGCCGCCCGGTGGAATTGTCGGCATGATCGGACCAAACGGAGCGGGAAAAACTACAATGTTTCGCTTGTTTACCGGTACGGAGCAACCCGATCAAGGCGTCTTTCACATTGGCTCCACAGTGCGACTGGGTTATGTAGATCAATCCCGTGATTCACTCGATCCAAACAAGAGCATCTGGGAAGAGATTTCCGACGGCCAGGATACGATTCAACTGGGAAACCGTCAGGTGAATTCACGCGCTTACGTTGCACGCTTCAATTTCTCCGGCTCCGATCAGCAGAAGAAAGCGAGGCGATTTCCGGCGGTGAGCGCGAATCGCGTGCATCTTGCCAAGACACTAAAAGCCGGCGCGAATGTACTCTTGCTGGACGAACCCACCAACGACCTGGATGTGAACACCATGCGCGCCCTGGAGGAAGCTCTGGAAAATTTTGCCGGCTGCGCCGTGGTGATCAGCCACGATCGCTGGTTCCTGGATCGAATCGCACCCACATCCTGGCGTTCGAAGGCGACAGCAAGGTCAGTCTGGTTCGAAGGCAACTACTCCGATTACGAACTGGATCGGCGCAAACGACTCGGGACGGCTGCGGATCAGCCTCACCGTATCCATTACAGACACTTAACCCGCAATTGATTGGAGCGCAGGCGTCCCGCCTGCCGCACACAGGTTACGAAACCGGCAACCTCTTGCCTGCCAGGATCTGAAAAACCTGGTTGGAGTTTTGTTTTCCGTGAGCTGTTCCAGAGCCTCATCATTGAACGTAAGCGCAACACTCCTCAGAAATTCGAGATGTTCCTTCATCGATTCCGTGCCGGAAACAAAAAGCAACCAGACATCCGGTTGTCCCTCTCCATCTTTGGGTCGAATACCAAGGGAGGCTATCACTCCCTGTATTCCTGGGATCGTTGTGTGAGGGATTGCCAGATTCGGACGAATCAAGATGCCGCCTGCCTCTTCCCTTTCCTGAATGGAACGCAGGGTGGCGGCACGATCCGGTACGGGAAGTGTTTTGATCAGGGACTTTAGAATTTCATCTTTCCCTGTATCCGGAGGAAAAAACAAAACACGATCTGGGGATAGAACGCTTTGCAGCGAATACTCGGCAGGTTTCGTCAAGTTGTAAGCAGATGGAGTTCGATCCCTTCTTTCGATCTGCGGAAACGCATCCTGCAGGAATTGTGGAAGGCGTCCGACGACACGGTTAATCTGATCCGACTTGTCGATCAAAGTTTTCAACCCTGATAAGATGCTGGTATTCCCGCTCTCTGTCAGATTGGTCAGGCTTTTTGCCGTTTCGTATATTTCACGTGATGGTTGGGCGAGGTCATAGGAGAATGATCGCAAGACAAGATTCTTCAGTCTCTCCGCTTCCATGGATGAAGTAGCTCTGCCGGCAGCCTCCGAAAGTTCTCTACTTTCGAGCGCTTTTCCAATTTCGGATGCGAACTTTTCAAGTAGCTGCAATTGGTCCGGACCGATCAATTCCGCTTCTAACTGAAAGCGAACTCCCAAAACTCCAACCGTCCGTTCATGTCCTTTCAGCGGCACATAAGTCGCCTTCGATCCGGCAAGAGTGTCAGTCCCTTTCCCTGCTATCTCCGCATGTTGATATACCCAATCCACTGCTTGAAGCTCATTTCCAGCATATCCGAATTTGGTTGAGTCTCCGGCCAGAATCCGCAGAGTCCCTTGCGCATCGTCCACCAGCAGCAGAACAGGCGATTGAAAAAACTCTTCTAATTCCACCGCCACTGCGCGAAGCATCGCACTCGGGTCGGGTATGTCCGAGAGTGTGCGGCTGACGTTATACAGACTTCGCAGATGCGATTCTCTAGCTCTTGTCGCCTCAGCCATCGCCCGCAAACGTCCTGTCAGTGTGGAGATAAATAGCGCAACCGCCAGCATCACCGCAAAAGTGATGAAATATTCCGTATCAGATACCGCAAACGTCAGGTACGGAGGCACGAGAAAAAAATCGAATAGGAGAACGCTCAGGATAGACGCAAAGATTCCTGTTTTTCTACCGTAGCGGTACGAGAGCCAAACGACAACAAGAAAATAAAGCAAAAGCAGATTGGCGCGATCTAGATGATCCACGAGCATTCTTCCCAGGATTGTGCATAGAACAACAAGGATCGTTGCGGGCAAGAAACGATGGGGGCCGGATTTTTCGAGACCGGGATAACGTTTTGGTTTTTCATCCGGAACATCCCGTGCGCTGATGACATAAAGATCGATATCCGCTGAGTGACGGGCAATCTCGTTCACCGTTGATCTGAACAGCAATTCCTTCCAGCGCGGTTCGGAAGGTTTCCCTAATACGATCTTCGTTACATTTCGGCTTCTAGCGTAATTCAGAACCTCTTCCGAAATATTTTGTCCGGTCAAAACGGCAGTTTCGCCGCCAAGTCGTTCGGCAAGGCGAAGCGTATCGATGACGCGCGCTTTTTGATCTGCCGGCAGTTTCTGATGTTCGGGAGTTTGCACGTAGACAGTGATCCAGTCGCATCTCAGACTCGTCGCAAGGCGAAGGGCTGCGCGCACCAGCCGTGCAGAATGTGGAGACGCTGTAATTCCTACAAGAAGTCGGTCCCTTACAGGGAATACTTTTGAGATCGCATAGCGATTCTTAAACTCCACCATTTGCGCATCGACGCGCTCAGCCGTATGGCGCAAAGCAAGCTCACGAAGTGCGATCAAATTCCCGATCTGAAAAAAGCTTTCGGCTGCGCGAATCGCCTGATCACCGACATATACCTTGCCTTCCGACATCCGTTTGAGCAGATCGGCAGGCGGAAGGTCCACAAGCTCTACTTCATGAGCTTTTTGCAGAAAACTATCCGGCACGGTTTCGCGAACTTTCACTCCGGTGATTTGCGCCACCACATCATTCAGACTTTCCCAGTGTTGGACGTTCAAGGTCGTGTAGACCGAAATCCCTGCATCCAGAAGTCCTCCACATCCTGCCATCGCTTGGTATGTCTGGATCCCTCGGAATTCGTATGCGCGAGCTCATCCACCACAATGAGATCAGGTTTTCTCGCGAGCGCAGCATCCAGATCAAATTCCCTCAGCGTAATTCCCCTGTACGGTATTTCCCTTCTGGGCAAAATCTCAAAACCTTCAAGAAGCTCCGCTGTTTCCGGCCTGCCGTGCGTTTCGACAATTCCGATTGCTACATCGATGCCTTCCCGCTTTCTCTCATTCGCCGCTTCGAGCATCGAATACGTTTTGCCTACGCCGGGGTAAGGACCGAAGAATATTTTCAGTTTCGCGCGCTTCGCCTCGCGCTCTTCAGCCTGGATCCTTCTCAGAAGCTGTTCCGGATCCGGACGATTTTCTTTCATGGCTTGATTCACAGATTTCCTACTTTTTCAATTTCGGCAGATTGATATCCAGTTGAATGCTCCACTTCCACTCCCCATTGACCTTCTCATCATTGAACCATACGGGGCCTGCGAGCAAGCTGATGTCTTTTGTGAAATAGTAGTAAAAGCCGGCACCTGCTGCGCCAATCGCGTTATCGCCGGATGCATAGTCCGTCGCAATGACGATCTTGCTATACTCGTTACCGCTGCGATCTTTCATCGTCTTGAACCCGCGATCAAATGCAATCATAAACCCGCTGTTCTCTTTGTTCCCGTCACCGTCCAGCAAGACGTCCGCATTTCCCACATACGGCCCGACTGATACGCGACCTACCCGCGGAATTGTCTTCCCGATTACTCCATAAACAATATTTTGATTGGTCACACCGCTCTCGGTACCGAGATTGACCAGTCCCAATTCCAAGGCGGGTGAACCGTGAAAGAGTGCTTCTTGCGGCATGCCGATCTTCGCGTTGAAAAACAGAGGATGATCGCTGGATTCAAGTAAGTCAAACCCGATTTCCATTTGAACTTTCTCAAACGGAAGCACACCGACCGTAAGCCCAAAATCAGTCGGAAATGAGCCGCCACCTTTCGACGCGCTCCTGAACACGGTGAAGTAATTATCCACTCCAACATGGAAGACACTGTAAGATTGAATGTCCATGGTCATCGGTGTCCAAAAAGTACTCGAAGATGTAGCGCCTACTCCAGACGCGAAACATAAGATTCCTATTACGAATAAAAACCATCGTATGATCATCTGCTTTTACCTGAGGGATTCATTTCATCCAGCGCGAGATTAAGTTTCAGAACATTTACCGACGGTTCTCCCAACAGTCCCAGAAAACGCGGAATTGTAAATCTGCGGATCAACCCATCGATTTGTTCCGGCGGGATACCACGGATGCGCGTGATTCGATTCTTCTGGTAGATCGCAGCAGCGATCGAAATTCCCGGATCCAACCCGCTGGCGGATGCTGTGACCAGATCAACAGGGATGGGCTCCGGATTGCGCGGATCTGCGTGGTGAAGTCTCTTTATCCTCGCCTGGACCATCTCCAACAATTTAGGATTGCTCGGACCCAGATTTGAGCCCGTTGAAGCAGCCGCATTGTAAGCCGGCGAAGTAGCAGACAATCGTCCCCAGAAATAACGCGGATTCTCAAACTGTTGTCCGATCAATTCAGATCCAATCACCTCTCCATTTCTCCGGATCAAACTGCCACTTGCCTGCGAAGGAAAAATCAATTGCGCCAGGCCGGTGATCAGCACCGGATACACTACGCCTATCAGCAGAGTCAGGGCTACGAACAATAGCAGACAAATTCTGAGTTGTTTCAGCATAGTAAGTTCCGGAATTGCAGGCCGGAGGCCTGCGGTCCATAATGCAGGCGTCCCGCCTGCGCTCCATAACGCCTGCGCTCCATAAATTAGAACAACAAAGACAGAAACATATCGATACCTTTGATGCCGATGAATGGCACAATGATTCCACCAACGCCGTAAATCAGAATGTGATCCCTCAATAGTGTCAACGCAGGGACGGCCTTGTATTTCACCCCCCGCAAAGCCAGGGGGATGAGCAGAATGATGATCAAGGCATTAAAGATCACAGCCGAAAGAATCGCGCTTTCCGGAGTCGCCAGGTGCATGATGTTCAAACGTGCCAGCGGAGGATACACGGCAATAAACGCGGCGGGGATAATTGCAAAATACTTGGAAACATCGTTTGCGATACTGAATGTAGTCAATGCCCCACGCGTGATCAGCAACTGCTTTCCGATTTGCACAACCTCCATCAACTTGGTCGGATTCGAATCGAGATCCACCATATTTCCCGCTTCTTTCGCCGCCTGCGTTCCGGAATTCATCGCCAAGGCGACATCCGCTTGAGCGAGCGCGGGCGCGTCATTGGTTCCATCTCCAGTCATGGCTACCAGCTTTCCACCCTGTTGGGCTTCCCGGATCAGCCGGAGCTTATCTTCCGGCGTTGCCTGTGGAAGAAAATCATCTACTCCCGCCTCTGCCGCAATCGCCGCGGCGGTGTAAGGATTATCACCCGTAATCATTACGGTCTTGATTCCCATCCGCCGCAATTCGGCAAACCGTTCTTTGATTCCACCTTTCACAATGTCCTTCAGATGAATGACCCCGAGAGCCTTGTGATCTTCCGCAACCACAAGAGGCGTTCCTCCGCTCTTCGCGATCTTCTCCGCGACCTCGCGGACATCCCCTGGGAGCCGGTTCCCATTGCCCGAAATCGTTTTCTCCACCGCGTCCAGGGCCCCCTTGCGAATTTGCCTGCCGTCCGCAAGATCCACGCCGCTCATTCGTGTTTGCGCGGTGAACGGAATAAAATGTGCTCCGAGCTCATGGATCTTTCGTTCGCGGATTCCGAATCTCTGTTTGGCAAGGATCACGATGCTACGACCTTCGGGCGTCTCATCCGATAGCGAAGAGAGCTGTGCTGCATCTGCCAGATACTTCACATCGATTCCGGCGGCCGGAACAAAATCCACCGCCTGCCTGTTTCCAAGCGTGATCGTGCCTGTCTTATCTAGCAACAACACATCCACATCACCCGCAGCTTCCACCGCCCTTCCGGACATCGCAATCACATTTGCCTGGATCAACCGGTCCATCCCCGCAATCCCAATCGCAGGAAGCAGTCCGCCGATTGTTGTAGGAATCAGGCAAACGAGCAGTGAGATCAGAACTGTGATGGAGATCACAGTGCCGCTACCGGCCGCTACGATGCTGTAAGCCGAAAAGAAATAGAGGGTAACAGTTGCGAGCATAAAGACGATTGTGAAGGCGGCTAACAAAATACTTAAAGCGATTTCATTGGGCGTTTTCTGACGTTTCGCGCCTTCGACCATCGAAATCATCCGGTCCAAGAACGTTTCTCCAGGATTGGCAGTAATCCGGATCACAAGCCAGTCCGACAAAACGGTTGTTCCGCCCGTTACCGCGCTTCGATCCCCGCCGGCTTCGCGGATCACAGGAGCGCTTTCTCCCGTGATGGCTGCCTCATTCACCGAAGCTACGCCTTCAATGGCTTCCCCATCCATGGGAATGATGTCATCCGCCTCAACCAGCACGACATCCCCTTTGCGCAGTGTGCTTGCCGAAATCATTTCAGGAGGAGACAAACGATTGCCGTCCGGAAGCTTTTTGGCAACTGTATCTTTCCGCGCCTGCCGTAAGGCCGAGGCCTGCGCTTTCCCCCGTCCTTCCGCCATCGCTTCAGAAAAATTCGCAAACAGTAATGTAAACCATAACCATATGGTTATGGATAGTATGAAACCCGGCGAGGCTTCCTCTTTCCCCAGTATCGATTGCGCATAAATTAACGTAGTAATTACGCTGCACACTTCGACTACCATCATGACGGGATTGCGAAGCTGGTGCCTGGGATCTAATTTGCGAAAAGAATCCCGGATCGCGGGAAGCACAATCGCCGGATCCCAAATCCTTCTCGACTTACCTTGCTTTCTCACAACATTTGCTCCCTTCGCGCCTTTGCGGCTTTGCGAGAAATCCTCATATCAATGATGTAACACCAACTGTTCTGCAACGGGCCCAAGGGCCAGCGCGGGCAGAAAAGTCAACGCGCCTACCATCACCACAATTCCGGCAAGAAAGACAATGAACAAAGGCGAATGAGTCGGCAACGTACCCGCTGATGCGGGAACCATCTTCTTTGCTGCCAGTGATCCCGCGATCGCGAGTACCGGAATCGCGATCCAGTACCGGGCTGCAAACATCGCGATCCCGAGTAACGTATTGTAAAAAACTGTATTCGCGTTCAGACCGCCAAAAGCGCTTCCGTTGTTGTTTCCCGCAGAGCTGAAAGCGTACAGAATTTCGGTGAAGCCATGCGGCCCCGGATTCAATACGGAAGATTTGCCTGCAGTGAAAGCAACGCCAACGGACGTTCCTACAAGAACCACGAATGGGGAAACCAGAATGCCGATCGATGCCATTTTCATTTCAAACGCTTCGATCTTTTTCCCGAGATACTCGGGAGTACGGCCGACCATCAAACCTGCTGCAAATACGGCGATGATGACAAACAGGATCATCCCGTAAAGCCCTGATCCGACACCGCCATAGATCACTTCGCCGCACTGAATCAGGAATAAAGGCACAAGCCCGCCCAATGGAGTGTAAGAATCGTGCATGGAATTGACGGAGCCGTTGGAAGCGGCCGTTGTTGCCGATGCCCAGATGGCGGAGGAGACGATTCCAAAACGCGCTTCTTTGCCTTCCATATTTCCACCGGGCTGAACTGCTGATGCTTGCTGAATCACACCAATCGGCCCCAGGGATGGATTTCCACCCTGTTCTTGCGCGATACAAACATACAGGAGTGGAACAAACAGAATTGTCATGGCTGCGAGCAAGGCCCATCCCTGACGCCGATCGTGGACCATCACGCCGAACGTGTAACAAAGGGCGACGGCAATCAAGAGGATGGACAGCATCTCAAGAAAATTACTCATGGGCGTTGGATTTTCGAAAGGGTGCGACGAATTTACATTAAAATAACCGCCGCCATTTGTACCGAGCTGTTTGATCGCAATCTGCGATGCTACAGGTCCTGTTGCAATGACCTGTCCGGTCAGTTTGGAACCGTCATCTGCAGTGAAAGACTCAACAAGACTTGATTGAATCGATGGTCCGAACGTCTGCACCACGCCCTGAGAAACAAGCAGCAGGGAGAGGATGATGGAGAGCGGGAGCAGAATATAGAGAACGGTTCGCGTCAAATCGACCCAGAAATTGCCGATTGTGCCGGATTCTTTCCGAATAAACCCGCGAATTAGAGCAACCAGCACAGCCATGCCGGCAGCGGCAGAGACAAAATTTTGAACCGTCAGACCAACCATCTGGGTCAGATAACTCATCGTGACTTCCCCCGAATACCCCTGCCAGTTGGTATTCGACGCGAAGCTGATCGCAGTATTTAGAGACGAGTCCGGAGACACTGTTTTCATTCTGCCGGGATTCAATGGCAGCACGGCTTGAGTTCGCTGAAGCAAATAGACGGCAAGCAATCCGACCATGTTGAATAGCAGCATGGTTCCCGCATAAGTTTTCCAGTTCATTTCGTCGTTTTCTCGAATGCCACAGATTCGGTACAGGAGGCGCTCAAACGGAGTCAGCCACCGCAAGAAACCGGGGATCGTCCCTTGATAGATTCGTGCCATAAACACGCCAAGCGGCTTTGCGAGAAGCAGCAAGACGGACATGTAGATCAGAGATTGAAGCAAATTATTAGAGTTCATTGAATTCACAAACCAGCAAAAACCACTTCGCGTTCACTAAAATTTCTCCGGCTTTAGAAGCGCAACAACCAGGTAAACAAAAATGAGAATAGCAACGACAAAGCTAATCAGGGCCACGGTGTGCTCCTCACCTCAAAAGGTCCAGCCCGACGATCATTCCGGCTGCGGTCACTCCAAGGACAAGAATGAGCAGAAGGCAAAGTACATCCATCATAAAGGTCACCCGTGAATCGTCATTTTCAGGAGACGGTTTCCAGAATTTCCAGCAATCGCATGCCGATCATGTAGGCGATTGCTCCAATCGCGGACAACGGCAGATTCTTGCTCTTCACGACAAACAGCCCGATCGGTTCTGTTCCGCGGCGGATCTGCGCGTAACGAACACCCAGCGCAAACTCATCGGCCAACTCCATGACTGTGGTTGGATGATCCTCCGCGCTCTTCAGGCTTTCTTCAACTTGAGCCGAGATGTCACTTCGTGCGGTACCCGAAAAATGGCGCCACTTCCCTTCCGAGTACACATGGATCGAGCAATATTCCAGCGCGAACTTCCGAACCGCCTCTTCGGCTACCGCGGAAAGTGTGATTTGTTGGCGCGGAACGGACAGAAGCCATGCGCCGAATTCGTTGAGCTTCGCCAATGCCAGGCGCAATATCTGCGACTCCCGTGCATTCTGCCGCGTGGAAGCTGTCAGGCGGCTAATGAGAATCGCCGTGAACAAAAATACAAACAGGGCGATCCAGTTATCTACTGCCGCGATGAAAAAAGTTCCGATCGGCGGCAGAAAGAAAAAGTTGTAACAAAGAGTCGCCGCAACCGACACACCGATTGCAGAAGAAAGACCCGCAAACACCGCAGAAAGGATCACGAGCACCAGGAAACTGAAAGCGACAGTTGTCGGGTTCGCGATGGAATGCAACTGCAAGGCGGTCCTGGTGATCAGGACAACCAGGCAGAGAAAACATAAGAACAAACCAAGTCTTTTTATCTTCTGATTCATAAACAATGAATGTAAAGCAGAAGATGTAAAGAGTGGGAAAAGAACTCATAAGAAGTTCGTAAAGACCTGTGGAGCGCAGGCGTCCCGCCTGCATTATGGGTCGCAGGCTTCCAGCCTGCTCCTACCTCTCAGGCTGGAACCGATACCCGACCCACGGATCCGTCACAATATATTCCGGCCTGGTAGGATCGAGCTCGATCTTCCTGCGCAATTGTCCGATAAACACGCGGAGATATTCGCTCTGCTCTACAGATTCTCCCCCCCAGACGGCGCCCAGTAATACACGATGAGTCAAGACACGATTAGGATGGTGGAGAAAATAAATCAGAAGATCATATTCCTTCGGGGTCAGATGAACAGTCTTGTTTCGCACTTTTACAGTTCGGGTCGCCTGCTCCACGTAAAAATCGCCTATTTCCAGTACAGACGCTTCATCAGCAGGCGGGGTGGAGGCCCGCCTTAATGCGGCGCGAATGCGCGCGAGAAGCTCATCGATTCCGAACGGCTTCGTAATGTAATCATCCGCTCCCGTATCCAGCGCTTCCACTTTGATCCTTTCTTCCCCTTTCACAGACAGAACAAGGATCGGAACCTTTGAGCTTTTGCGTATGCGCCGGGTCAGCTCCAATCCTCCCATTCCGGGCATCGAAAGGTCCGTAATCACCAGATCGGGCTTCCAGTGATCAATCACGGACAATGATTCTTCTCCATCTGCGGCGACCTGAACTTCAAATCCCTTTGCAGAAAGACCACGGCGCAGAACTCGCGTGATTTGCGGTTCATCATCAACAACCAGAATTCTGACGGATGCCATAGACTATGCCGATTTGACTTCCTGCGCTTGCAATGGAATCGCAAACGATACACACGTTCCGGCGCCACCCGGTGAATCCTCGATCCAGATGCGCCCTCGATGAGCCTGCACAATTCCGCGGGCGATTGCCAACCCCATGCCAAGACCGGTAATTCGCGGCGCGATCTCCGAACCGGAAACACGAAAGAATTTATCAAACACTTTCTCGCGCAAATCAGATGGAATTCCAATGCCCCGATCTTCCACGCTGAACTGAAGTGCGCCCTCCGAGGTCTTTCTTGCGCGTATCATGATTTCGGTATTCTTTGGTGAGTATTTTGTCGCATTCTCGATCAGGACGTACAGGACTTCTGCAAGCGCCTTTTCATCCACACGAACCGGAGGCAAATCATTCTCCAGATGAACTCGAACAATATGGTCAGACGTAATTCCTGAAGCACGCGTCAAAGCAATCGAAACGATTTCTTCGGGATTCGACCAGGATCTGCGCGGTTCCATAGCACCGGCTTCGATCTTCGCCATCTCAATCAGCCCTTCCACTAGCCTGTTGAGCCTGTCGATTTCCGCGTTGATTACCTCGAGCATCTCGCGACGGCCCTCTTCATCCAGTTTCATGGACGGCTCCCCTTCTTCACTGTCCGGCAGCAACGTGGTTACTGCCGCCTTCATGGATGTCAACGGCGTACGCAAATCATGCGTTACTGCATCGAGCAGCGCCGATTTCAATTGCTCGCTTTGTTTGATGGCTTCGGCCTGGCTTGCTTTGTCGAATGCATCGCGCAGCTCAACATACAAACGCTCAATCTCGATCTTTCTAATTTCGGCTTCTTCGGCGCGACGCTTCTCTCTGGCCGATAATTCGCCCGCAATCAGGGCCGTAATCAAAAAGACGGCTAAAGCAATCCAGTTCTGCGGGTCCGCGATTGACAAAGTGTGGTATGGCGGGATGAAAAAGAAATTGAAACAAAATACCGATGCGATCGATGCGACAAAGGCCGGCTTGCTCCCGAAATTTGCCGCGGTAAACAAAACCACAAGCAGAAAAATCAAAGCAACCGGCGTCGAATTCAGATGCCCGCGCAATGGCAGCAACAACATGGTTGCGAGCAAAGCCCCGCCGGCGCCCGCAAGATACCCGATCGTTTTGTGTCCCATCGATCTTAATCATAACAGAGCGTCGACGAAGCAGATTTACGCGCGAAACTTACGTCCTCCGACGTGTCCAGGTGAGGAACTTACCGTTGCTGCAAATCCACAGATGAGGTTCAATATACTACGTAGAATGAAGACCATAAACCGTGAACACCTGCATACTTGTTTGGAAGAAGAGCGCAGGCGCTTCGCTGCCGAACATTCGCGCTCCCGCGAGTTGTACGAGCGTTGCCGTACCAGTTTGCTGGCAGGTGTGCCGATGAACTGGATGGTGCGATGGGCCGGCGACTTTCCTGTTTTTGTGCAGGAAGCAAACGGAGCGCATTTCACAGATGTGGATGGAAACGCATATCTGGACTTGTGCCTGGGGGATACGGGTGCGATGACGGGTCATGCGCCTCCTGACGTGATCCGCGCCGTGACTGAGCAGGCAGTCCGCGGATTCACCTTCATGCTTCCCACGGAAGATGCCGTGTGGGTCGGCGAAGAGCTGGCAAGACGATTCGGATTGCCGTTCTGGCAAATCGCGATGACAGCGACAGATGCCAATCGATTCGCAATCCGGCTCGCACGGCACATTACAGGACGCAACAAAATTCTCGTATTCAACTGGTGTTATCACGGTACCGTAGATGAGACATTTATCACGTTGCGCAACGATGGAAGCACCGCACCGCGATCCGGAAATCTGGGTCCACCGGTTGATCCATCCGTGACAACACGTGTAATCGAATTCAACGATGTCCCCGCTCTGGAAAAAGCGCTTTCCAGCGGAGATGTCGCCTGTGTGCTGGCCGAGCCTGTGATGACCAACATCGGAATCATCCATCCAGAACCCGGATTTCACGATGCTCTTCGTGCCCTGACGCGGGACACGGGGACATTGCTGATTCTGGATGAAACACACACCATTTGTGCGGGACCGGGTGGGTACACGGCGAAGCATGCGCTGGAGCCGGATATGTTTGTAATCGGAAAACCGATTGCAGGTGGAATTCCCGCTGCTGCATACGGCATGAGCGGCGAAGTCGCGGACCGGATTCAAAACGCGACGGATCTGGATACGGCCGATACAGGTGGAATCGGCGGCACACTTTCAGGCAATGCCCTCGCTCTGGCTGCGATTCGAGCCACTCTTCAAAATGTTTTGACTGAGGAAGCGTACGCTCACACGATCTCACTTGCGGATCGTTTTGTTGCAAATGTAGAGAATGTCATTCGTGAATTTGATCTGCCATGGATCGTGAAACAACTCGGATGTCGTGCGGAATACTGGTTTAGTCCGGTTCCACCTCGCAACGGCGCGGAGGCAGCGGCCGCGATCGATCCCGATCTGGATCGCTACATGCACCTTGCTGCGCTAAACCACGGAATTCTTATGACTCCATTTCACAATATGGCTTTGATCTGTCCGCAAGCCACAGCAGCCGATATCGACTTTCACACAAGAGTGTTTCGGGAGATTGTAGCGGTACTGTGCGGTTAAATACTGCAGGCAAGATGCCTGTGACCCGTAGTGCAGGCTGGAAGCCTGCGCTCCACACTTCTATTCCAGAAGCTTGTATCCCAGCTTCAGATCGGGACTGATGCGCCGAATGGCGATCGTGGCGGCATTCTCAAAGTTCTCTTCAAAATCGTCAAAGATAGCGTCTTCTACGCGTGCCTTCTCCGCATCCGGTCCCCGGCGATGATATTTGACTTCCTTGCTGTTTTCAAACTGCAACGGGGTTCGGCAAAGTAATTCAGAAGTTTCCCAGTTAAAAACCAGAAGTGAACCTTCAAAGCGACCGCTGTCATAGGAGAAATCGTCGCTGAAGACCCCTTCTTTTTGAAGCATCTTAGGCCAGACCCTGCCTTCAGAGCGATAGACAACCAGAAGATGCGCGCCTTCCTTCAACAGACTTTCCAGCGTTTCCTTCTTATAAGTGACATCCTGAGTTGATAGAAAATTGTTCATCGAACTGCTGGTGAGCCACGACCATTCTTTAACATCGAACGATGGATTGTTGAGATGGTCGTAATCAATCGTCGGGACGTGGGCAGTGCTGCCGTGGAGCTGATTCTTCAGAACTTCTACCGGACAAACAATTTCTTCTGTCCCGGATGTCTGTGCTGCCTTTTCCCTGATTCTGGAGAGTGAGTTCTCATAAAAGTGAACAACCTCTTTCTTGTCGGCGTTTGCATATTCTTCGCGCAACGCCTTCTCTTGTGCGAGAATTTCCGCCTCACCTGCTCCTTCACGCAAAGGGGAAATTGTAATCGGCGGTTCTTTACAACTTCCGGACTCAATAAAAGACAACACAAACCATCGCTCGGCATGAAAAAAACACCCGGTCATTCCAAAACTAGAAGTACCGAATTCTGCCCGGATGTTTGGCAGCATTGCATATTGTTCATGAATCTCTAAATTGCCTGCACATTGAACTTTGTTCAAAGAAGCGGGCATCATTCCCGAATAGCCAGTCTCCAGAAGCCGTTCTTCGGCGAGATCGCAGGCAACACCGGCATCCAAGTGACTGCGTTTCCCCAGTAGTTTCTTCTGGACAATGGTTTTGCGGTCATCCGTCTTTTTTTGTTCCTTCTGATACAGAACCATCGCAACTACGAAGAGGATTGTTGTCAAGATTCCGATTGCAACCGAAATCTTTGCTGAAGCCGGAGGGGTCGTCTTCTCCGCATTCGCCATTCGCATGGCCTGAATGCCGAGGCCCGCACCGATCAGCGATACGGGAAAGCAACAAAGAGGAAGTCCGCAAAGGGAAACAATCAGCGCAGTTTTAGACTTTGACCGAATCTTCTGGAAGTTGGAATCGTTGTGATCCGGCTGTGCGGGAATTGTTGTCGAAGAACGAATCGGGGTGCCGCAACCCGCGCAGAAGCGCGCATCCGGACGAAGAGGTGCGCCGCATTGCGGACAGAACGACATACCAGTCGCCATTAGCAGCAAATTTTAACATAAATGCTGGAAGACAAAGTCTTAACGAGGAATCGCGCCGCCCATCCCCATACCGACGGCAATGAGGATCGCCAGGATCGTTACTCTCAATTCTTCTGATGCCTCCCAGGTGCGGCAATCAAAAGTACGATTGCGGGCGCGAGAAAAATATAAAAGAATGGATTGAAATCGCTTGTGACTAAGGCCCAGACGCTAAAACCAAGATAGCCAACGGCAATCACCACAACTGGAAACGCGGACATATTACCGCCACGTAACCGATTCGCGAAAAATGCAATCACGATGATGCCAAAGGCGAGCATAGCCAAACCGCCGAACTGCCAGCCGATCTTCAAAGTGATCAATAGATCGCGTGGAATATTAGCGACCGCCAGCTCCCCGCCAAGCTTTTTCCAGCCGAGGAATGAATGCGCAGAGCTGCTGAGAATCAGGAAAACGCCCGCCAAAAGTCCGGGAATTGCCCGCAGTCGCGCCATCGAATCTCCTTTGCAAAACGTTAGCGACTAAAGTCGCTACTACGAACGCTGGTGCTGCCTGTGCATTTTGTGCAGAAACCGATGTGCTACCGGCGCCAAAATAATTCCTGCTACAGAGATGACAGCCAGACCGCAATAGAGCGCGTAGATACCCTCAAATACTTTGCCGGCTGCATTGCGATTGTGTTCCAGCGGGCCCATCCCACCTAAAAGCATTGCGGCATTCAGGAAGGCATCGAGCCACTCCAAATTCTCAATCGAATGATAGCCGATCATTCCGATCAACAATGAAATCGCAATCAGGCCAAGACCGATGAATGTACTGGCGGCCAGACGCCGGAGAAACGCGCGGAAGCCAAGCAATGGTTCCGATACATGTTCAAACATGATGTTTCAATCACCACCCGGCGATCACTTGAACAAGCTGAGCTAAATTTGCATCCTGATTTGGGACATTCGGTTGTTTCATCGCCCGTGGAATCTTTTGTCCTGACACAATTCCAAGGTGCTTAAATGCTTCGGCGAGCGCCGCTTCAGGAGTGCTGACGCTGGGCATTTTAGGAAGACCGTTTGCATTGAGAAAATCCCAGGCGCACAGATACACAACCGGAGTACGGACTTTTATGGCAAGAGCAATCTCGGACAACGTACCGGCCTCGCCTTTCATTGCGATCAGGGCATCTGAAATCACCGCATTCAAAAAATTTCGCCCATCCCCCATTCCCGTAAACACTGCGTATTCAATCCCTGCGTTTGGCGGATCATGCGATGGCATGATTCCTATTGTGTGGCCGCCCGCGTTTTTGGCTCCCACAGCCGCTGCTTCCATCACACCGCCGCGTCCACCACACAATAGAATCGCGCCTGCGCCTGCGATCAACTTGCCAAGTGTCTGAGCCATACCATACGTGCTCGAACCTGGCGGGGCTGTCGCATCACCACCTCCAATGACTCCGATGATAGGACGCCGCGTACTCGTGGGATTCACTTCACCATCCATCGCGTAAGAACGCCAGCGCTGTCTCCACAAACTGGCTGGTTCTGTCGCCGAAAATGGGGCCATGGCCACCATTCGGTACGATCCACAGATAGGAACGAGGAATTGCGGTAAACATTTCCATGGCAAGCGGGACGGGATACAGCGGGTCTCGATCGCCATGGACAATCAACGTTCCCGCCGAAATTGTAGATAAATACGGAGGCGTGAAATTCATGTCCTCATAACTATCTTTGAGCGCGTTCATCTGCCTCCATATTTCCCGGATTTGCTCATCACCGTGATGGTGCCATTGTCGCATTTGCTGCCATTCCGCTTCCGTCCGGTTTTCTGGAGTCAGCGCGCGCATAGCGGCGCGGGCTTGTTCTGGAAAGTACGGTGTTGCACTGACCAGAACCATGGTCTCTATCCGGCCGGGCTGCTGGGTGGCAATGTGAAGCAGCGTTTTAGCTCCCAGACTCAACCCGATCGCCTTAAATTGCTCGATCCCCAGGCTATCCAGCAACGCGAACACATCCAGCGCTACTTGCCGAAACGTAAACTTCCGCGAAGGATTGGTAGATCTACCGTGCCCGCGCAAATCGGGAATAATTAGCCGGTATCCGTTCGGTGGGTCCTTGAAGATCAGTTCCCAGTTGACACCCGCGCCACCTCCGCCATGCAATAAGATCAGCGGCTCCCCTTCACCGCGAACCTCGTAATACATCTCAATGTCATGGATCGCTTTCATCGGCATGAAAGTTCTCCTGCCATTTCTGATTTTCGAAGACGCAAGAAAGTCACTTTGTTACAACGTACCAGTTGTTCTGAATATCATGCGCCAATCTGTGTGTGGCAATCGATCGAAAGCCGGCGCGCTGGAGGTACTCGCTTGTTTTTTCTTCGCCCCACATGGCGCCCAGGCCTTCGCCGCCCTGCGCAAGGGACACCGTCATGCAGTGCATGCAGGAAACGGTGTAAAGGAAGGTTCCGATCGGATGCTCGATATCTTTGTGCATGTGGCTCGTCCCGCTGATGTCTTGCATCAGATATGTGCCGTCAGATTTCAGGGCCTGGTGGATGCCTTTGAGCACGTTGAGCGGGTTCGCCTGGTCATGGATGGAATCAAAAGTTGTGATGAAGTCGAAGGATTCGGGCTCTGCCGTCTCATCGAAGTTGCTCAAATCAATGATCACAAATTCAATGTTGCGCAGTCCCATATTCGCTGCCTGCTGACGCGCGAGTCCGATTGCCTCGGACGACAGATCCATCCCGACAAACCTGCTGTGAGGATAGAGTTCGGCGAGTCTGTTCAAGACGCGCCCTCCGCCACAACCTACATCCAGGACGTGGATGCCTTTCGTGAGATTGTCAGCTAATCCTGGCACGAGCGGAACGATATGCGATTCCAGCGTTGAAAGCACGGATTGGCCGCTGTCTTCGGCCATCACCGCATGGAATCTTAGGAATTTTTCATAAGGCACGCCGCCGCCGTTCTTGAAACACTCGACAATCCCATCCTCCACGTCGCCCAGAATCGAGATGTATTGCGCAAATACCGCCATATTATCGGCTGCGGCTGCGCGCGTTAGAAAGGCTGCGTGTTCGGCCGGCAAGGAAAAGCGAAGGGTCGAAGGATCGATCTCAACCACCCTGGAAGTGACCATCGCGCCGAGCCATTCGCGAACGTAGCGCTCATTTAAACCCGCTTGAGCAGCGATCTCATGCGAAGTAGCGGGCGGCAATTTGCTCATCGTGTCGAAAAGATTTGTACGATGACCAATAGAAATCATCAAACAAAGGGCGCCGTTGTTCAGCGCCGTTAATAGCCCGCCCCCAAATGCTTCCGCTTTTCCCCGATCAAAACCGGCATCTGTACTTCTTTCTGACATGATGTTCTCCAGGAGTTATGAAGTTGATGAATGTGATTTTTTCCATTCCATGGCGTTCAGAATGCGTGAGGAACCTGAAGGATGATCGAAAAACAGGATTTCAATCACCGGATTCGGATCCAGATCGCGATACTCTCCAAGTTTCAGGAACGTAGTCGCCGCCCCATCGGGCTGATGACTTGCGTTCAATCCGAAATCGTCCGCTTCATCTTCCTGCCACCGGCTAAAACTGTTTGTGATGGGCGATGTTGCAAATAAGAAAACACTGAGAAGGAGCCATAACAGGGGAAGTCCGGCAGTATCGTAGATCCCCTCAATACTTGTATTCCGCCAACGGGCAACCACCTTCGAAAAGGCCCATCGGACGAAAAGAAATCCCAGGACAATCAGTACCCCAAAAAACGCAACTCCCTTCCAGATGTGATTCAAAACGTAGTGCCCCATTTCGTGTCCCATGATCATCTGAATTTCTTCAGGCGTGCAGCGCTTGAGCGTGTTGTCAAACATTACAATGCGCATCGTACCGAGAAGTCCGTTGACAAAGGCGCTGACACGATCGGTTCTCTTGCTCGCATCCATCTCATACACTTCATTCGCTGGAATGCCCTGCTCATGGGCCATTTTGAGAATACTTTCGCGGATCTCCGTATTTTTGACCGGAGTGAATTTATTGAACAGCGGCATGATGAAGACAGGCGCAATCGCAACGACAACAATCATGAATACCATCATGACGGCTGATCCCCATAGCCACCACATGCGAGGCGCTTTTCGCAAGACACCGTACAGAATCATGAACAACAAACCGCCCAGAATGCACCCGATCACAAGCCCTTTTGCCTGATCCGTCATCCAGCCCGATAAACTCTGTGTCAACAGGCCATACGCTTTCTCTCGATAATACGACTCGTAGATGGTCAAAGGAAATTGAATTAGGGTGATCGCAATCAGAAATTGGATCCAGTAAATTACAGTTTGCACCGGACGAAAACGTGTAATCCGACGGGCGTTATTCCGGAAGCGCGCGGAGATTCCTGCACCAATCAGAACAATCAGCACGCTTGCGGTAAAAAGAAAGTCTACAATCTGGAGAATGTAGTTCCCGTGAACATACGATTTTGTTTTGGATCTTCGGTCCTGCGGAACCGCATCGAGATACGCTTTCGTTGCGGCTCCAGAATCCCGGATCTGCGAAGCTGCATGTGCCTTCTCCGCATCAAAAGGGACAACGCTGGAAGTCTCGGCTCGAGCCATGCCCGCTCCAAGGAGAATGAGGAGAGTCAGAAGGGCAAGGTATATTTTCATAACATCCATTATAAAGGCATATGGAGCGCAGGCGTCCTGCCTGCATGATGGACTGCAGGCCTCCGGTCTGCGCCTGTTCACCACAATTTGCTGGACAAACGATTCTGTGCGCGCTTATCCTACAACAAGGAGCACATTGTGACCTGGGTGGGGATTCGTCATCCGGAGAAAACGGTACTTTGCCCGTTCTGCAAATCATCGCTTGGGGGGCAACTTATTCAGTGCTCGCTCTGCCACACGGCTCATCATGCGGTTTGCTGGAAGGAAAACGGAAATCTGTGTTCCGTCTTCCGCTGTCTCGGCGGTCTGCACCAGATCATTTCTCCGGCATCGCTCCGAAGAAGCACTTTTGCAATGCCGGCTGTTGTGACCCATCTCTGCGTTAACACTTCCGTGCATTTCTTCATCAACTTATTCAGCCCGCTGGTCCATTCGTTCCGGATTCCTGACGCGATCGCATTGATTCTCCTGGAAACGATGCTGATTGTATCCGGAGCAGCGGCTCTCCTCCGATTTCGCCCATTCATGCAAAACAACGTTGAGGCTGCTTCGGTAGGGATACTTTCAACGATTGCCCTTTCCGGGAATACAGCGTTTGTGCTGATGCTATTGATGTACCTTTTGACTGCAGGATGGCAGAGTCTGTACGCCCTGATTTCGTTTTGAATCTGTTTCACATTGTGAAACTATATTTCACGTTGTGAAACCAATCTGTCTCCCACGAACACAAATAGGGAATACGCTACAAAATAGCCGAGATCGACCAACCGGTAGACGTACGAATCAAAATCCGTGTGATAGGAAAAAAGCAGATCACTGACCACAATCAGCACAAAACTGATACAGAACAAAAGACAAGTTCCGGCAAGGTTGAGTTTTCCCAGTGCGCGCCACTTGAGGAACAAGAACCAACCGATTCCCGCCATTGTCCACGCCAGGGCCGGGTACGTAAGATCGAGTAACCTCCATGCCAGTGCCCGCTCTGAATCCCGGATCAATACCCAGAGAAATGGCAAAAATACAATGACCCCGGCGACGATGATGAGAAGAAGGCCTGCCGATCGAGCATTGAGATGAATCTCTTCTCGCCTTAGATCCAGCACCAGCAGGATCAATCCGGAAAACATGATCAGATAACCAAGCAACCAGAATGCATCTGCCACGGTTCCGTAGGCGATCTGGCGCAGCACAAGTTCCGAATAACTGATCATGGTTTCTCCACCCAGCCAGATCCAGACTCCGATCGCAATTCGAATCCAGGCTTTTCGGGAAACGCTTCCGTGCTCAAGCAGATTCGCGCCCCGGGTCAAGCTGATTGCTGCAAGCAACAACGCTCCCCATTGCGCGAAATTTCCAACCAGATCCAGCGTGTGGATATCCTTTACGAAAACGAATATTGCAATCAATCCTGCAAGGACCAACAGGAATACCAACCGCATATTGTTCATACTACAATGACAGTATGGAAAGTCTACTGCAGAACCTGAAGAGATCAAAAGACCATCGGGTCGCGCTGGTCGGCATTCCATTCGATGACAATTCTTCGTATATGAAGGGTTCGGCAGACGCTCCCCCGTTGATCCGCCAGGCGCTTCATTGTGACTCTTCTAATCTCTGGACTGAAAACGGGACCGATCTGGAACATGCTCCATGGGTCGATGCAGGCGATATCGATTTTGTATCCACGATCGATCCTTTTGGTCCCTTCGGCAGAATTGAACACGGGATTTTAGACCTTCTAAAGCAGGGATTGAGTCCTATTTCGCTCGGCGGGGATCATTCGATCACCTATCCGATTTTGAAAGCATTTCATAGCAATGGATTGCGCTTCGGCATTCTTCATTTTGATGCTCATCCGGATCTGTACGACGAACTGCATGGAAACCGTTATTCGCACGCCTGTCCTTTCGCTCGTATTTTGGAAGATGGTCTCACAAATCGGTTGGTTCAGATTGGAATTCGCACTGCGAACGCTCACCAACGCGATCAGGCAAAGCGATTTGGTGTCGAGATGATTGAGATGCGCGATTGGCAAGACGGAATGACCCCGCGTTTCGACGGCGCTCTTTACGTATCCATTGATCTGGACGTTCTCGATCCTGCATGCGCGCCTGGCGTTTCACATCATGAACCGGGAGGGATGACGACACGTCAACTGATCGGCGCAATTCAAGGTGTTCGTAATCCGATCCTCGGCGCCGATATTGTGGAACTGAATCCAAAGCGAGATCCGCTGGGAATCACCGCAATGACGGCCGCCAAGATCCTGAAAGAACTGATGGCAAAAATGCTGGATAGAGCGACATAAGGGCCACGGAAGAGCCGGGAACCACTTTCAGTTCAACCGGAAAAGTTCAAAGAACTACTCCTGGCTGCCTTCCGGAAATTGAACAAATCTACCGGCGGAAAACACGATATCATTGTTAAAGTTGCTGGTTGCACCAGCGATAATTGTTGTGTCTTCGGCCTTATCCTTTCCATAGCTATGGATGGTGTAATCCTGTGGCGGAGATCCCTCAGCCAAGTAATCAATGTCGCTAGTCCACGCGTCTTTTACAGGCATGTTCCGTGTATACTTCGGTTCCAGGTCACTGACAATGTCACTTACCGGAGACGCACCGGCAGGATAAAAGTTGTTGTCAACCGCGTATGCTTCCACTGCCGTACCAACCGCGCGCATATCCGCCATGGTCCTCTTCTGTTTGCCGCGCTGAATCGCGTTCAACAAGTTCGGAATGGCAATTGCTGCAATAATGCCGATAACGGCAATGACGATCAGCAATTCAATCAGCGTAAAACCCTTCTTGTTAAGCCTAACTCTCATTTTGCCTCCTGACAGAGCTTCCCGGATCCATTCCGGGAAGTCTCCTTTGATGATAACTACAAGTATTGTCATGACAGTTGTGGCACATGAAGATGCGGATGCGATCAAGTGTTGTGAATGAGGGCACGGGGAGGATCTGTGAGCAATCGTGTAAAGATGAAAACCACATTTCTGGTAATTGCCCAGATGGAAACCACATTCGTCGCTATTATGACTGACACTCTTGTTTTCTTCAAGTCCGAGCGAAGGGCAAGGTTCGACTACTGTTCCCTGTTACTCTCCGGCTTCGACGTTGAAGTAGCGAGCCTGGCGGTGATGGAAGACGAGAGCACTGACGGTGGCCTCCGGGTCCATCATGTGCCCATCTGTCAGCGAAACGCCGATGGTATTTGGCACCAGCAGACGGAACAACAGTTCCTGATCGGCAAGATTCGGACATGCCGGATAACCGAAGCTCACCCGGATGCCCTGGTACCGCGCTTTGAGACGATCCTGCATCGTGAGATCGGGAGGATCGAAGAACCCCCAATGTTCGCGGATCTTCCGGTGTACGCGTTCCGCTGCAGCTTCCGCAGTTTCCACGGCAAGAGCTTGTAAGGTATGGCAAAGCAAGTATTCGCCTCGTTCTTTCAGTTCTTCCGCGCGATGACGGATCCCTTCCCCTGCGGTCGTTACAAAAATCGCGATGCTGTCCTTTTCTCCACTCGCGAATGGCTTCACGAAATCGGACAGACAGAGTCCATCCGGCTTTTGTTGTCGCGGAAAATCCCAGTGGCCGGCTTCGCGCCCCTGCTCATCAAAAAGCAACAGCCGGTTCCCTTCCGAATTGGCGCCGAAGTAACGATAGATGCAACGGCAGCGCATCCACCCTTCTTCCGCGCGCTTCATTACATCATGGACGATCGCATCCAGCTCCAAATACTTTTCGTCGCGCTCTTCAGCCAATCGCTCCACCGCGCCACGAAGACCCAGATGTTTGGAGAGCAACATTTGCCGGTTCAGATACGGCCATACTTCCGGCAACCGGAATTCCACTTCATGACGTTCCCAATCGGGCGGACGGCGTGCCGGTTCAGAAACATCGATCTGAGACGAACGAACGGGCGGTAGGAGTACCCCGGTCATCGATTCTTGCGCTCCGCCCGTTCCGCTGATTTCCGCGGCTTCTTGGCGGATTCTCTCCGCCACGCTGCTCGGATCGGAGAGGATCGCGTTTGCAAGCTCCAACCCTTTCATCGCATCGCGAGCGTACGCGACGAGACTTCCGTATGACGGCAGAATCCGCGTCAATGTGAATTTTCGAGTAAGCGCCGCGCCTCCAACCAGCACCGGCAATCGAATTCCCGCCGAACGCAAATCTTCCGCAGTGGTTACCATCTGCTGGGCCGATTTTACAAGCAAGCCGGATAGCCCGATCAGATCCGGTTTGTGCTTCTGAACAGCTTGGATCAAAATATCCGGCGCCACTTTGATTCCAAGATTGACGACGTTGTATCCATTATTGGAGAAAATGATTTCTACGAGGTTCTTTCCGATGTCATGAACGTCTCCTTTAACAGTCGCAAGAATGACTTTCCCCTTGTTGGCACTTTCCGATTTTTCCATGAACTGCTCCAGATGCGCCACGGCAGCTTTCATCGCTTCTGCGCTCTGCAGGACTTCCGCTACGATGAGCTCATTGTTGTTAAATAACCTTCCGACCTCATCCATCCCTTTCATCAGAGGGCCATTGATGATTTCCAGCGGCGGATTTGTTTTCAATTTTTCATTCAAATCGCCAATCAATCCTTCTTTCGTCCCTTCAATGATATAGCTCGCAAGCCTCTCCTCCAGCGTCTTCTTTGAGACAGGTTGCCTGGATTCCGACTTCTTTCCGCGAAAATGCGCGGCAAAGGCGGCTACCGGATCCTCGCCTCGATTGAATAGAAGATCATCACACACGCGTTTGTCTTCGTCCGGAATACTGGCAAATCGCATCAATTTCTCCGAAGAAACGATCGCGAAATCCAATCCCGCTTTTGTGCAGTGGTATAGAAAGACGGAGTTCAGTACTTCACGCCCTGCCTCCGGAAGTCCGAAAGATACGTTTGAAATTCCAAGGACCGTCCTCGTAAAGGGGAAACGCTCTTTCAATGCTGCCACTGCGCGAATCGTCTGTTCGGCGGAACCGACGTAGTTGACGTCTCCCGTTCCGCACGGAAACACGAGCGGATCCCAGAGGATCGATTCCTCGGAAAAGCCGTAGTTCAGCGTAAGATCATGATGGGCGCGTTGCGCGATCGCCACCTTGCGTTCGACAGTGATGGCTTGTGCCTGCAATTTATCCTCATCAATACAACCGAAAATAACAGCGGCGCCATATTTTTTGGCAAGCGGGATCACGTGATCGAGTTTTTCCCGCCCGTCTTCATAGTTGATTGAATTGATGATCGATTTTCCCTGGCAATAGGTCAGCGCGGTTTCGAGAGCGTCGACATTTGTTGTATCGATGACGACCGGTACCTTTACCATGCGGATCAACTTTTCATAGAAGAGCCGGACATCATTCGACTCATCACGGTCCGCGTTCTGCAAATTCACATCGATCAATTGCGCTCCGGCGCGGACCTGAGCGCGGGCGACCTCGGCCGCCTCTTCAAATTTTTCGGACTCGATCAGGCGTTTGAATTTCCGGCTTCCGACTTCGTTTGTGCGCTCGCCCACGATCAAGGGGCGGCTGGATTCTTCACATTCCACATATTCGATACCGGAGACATGCGTCTTCTTGTACGCTGCGGGAATCCTGGGCTTTCCATCTCGCGCGACTTTTGCAATTTCTCGAATATAGCCGGGATTCGTGCCGCAGCACCCACCGATCAAGTTGACCCATCCTTGTTCGATAAAGCGCGCGAGAGCAGAAGCGATCATTTGGGGAGTCTCATTGTATCGCCCGTTTTCATCGGGAAGTCCGGCATTCGGATAGCAGGAAACATAACACTTGGCGAGCGCGTCCAAGGTGCGAAGATGATCGGCCATAAATTCCGGGCCGGTTGCGCAATTTAATCCGATGGAAGACATTTCTGAATGTTCTACCGAGCAGTAAAACGCATCAATGGTCTGGCCGGCAAGCATAGTTCCCATCGGTTCAATAGTGGCGGAAATCATCAACGGCACGCGGATTCCCGTACTGCGGAAAGCCTCATGGATTCCGATGATACCGGCTTTGACGTTCCGGGTATCCTGCGAAGTTTCGAGCAGCAAGGCATCCGCGCCGCCCTGAAGGAGTCCGATCGCCTGTGTTCGGTACGATTCCAGAATCTGCTGGAACGTGATGCCACCCGTTACAGTAATGGTTTTCGTTGTTGGGCCCATCGAGCCGGCGACAAAGCGCCTGCCGGAAACGCGGGCGGCAGCTTCACGGGCAATCCGCGCTGCCGTTTCACTGATTTCAATCGATTTCTCGGCCAGGTTGTATTCGGCAAGCACGGTCGGCATAGACCCAAACGTATTGGTTTCCACCAGGTCACTGCCCGCATCAAAATAGGCTTCATGGATCTGTCGCACAATATCCGGTCTTGTCAAATTCAAATTCTCATTACAGCCTTCATATTCAGGGCCCCCAAAATCCTGCGCACTCAGATTATGGGATTGCAGCATCGTTCCCATGCCTCCATCCAGCACAAGAATCTTTTCCTGAAATAATTCCAACAGCTCTTTTCCACGTTGGGCGTAAGGGGGCAAGGATTTCATCTTTTTTTCCTCGCGCTTCCGATCAGAACAGAGAAGGGATCGCCACGCCTTTTTGATCCAATATCCAGTCGAATATCTACAAAAGAATTTCCTCGCAGCAGGTCCTTCAATTCTTTTTGCTCGAATCCGAGGCGGACATCGCCGAGCTTTTCCCGCACCCACTCTTCCTCGTGTGTACGTAACTCCTGCAATAACAGCATGCCGTCCGGCTTTAAAATCCTACGAGCTTCCCGCAGCACGGCGGCGGGATCTTGCACGCAGTGAAGCACCTGTGCCAGTAAAGCAACATCGACACTCTCCTTTTGCAGCGGGAGTTTTTCGAGCTTCGCCCGCCTCCATCGGATGTGCTTCACTTTATGCCTGCGCGCCAGTTGTTTTGCTCTGCGAAGCATTGCCGCGGACTGATCTACTGCGATTACTTTGTGCGCCCACCGAGCGACTTCCATGGAGAGATAACCTTCTCCGCAGCCAAGATCTGCAACAGTCAAACCCGGGACCAGGTAACCAAGAGTACGCGACCATGCCGCCCAGCTACGGCCGGGACAAACACCACGAACGCTTCCTTCCCGGAAATCCTCCTTTCTCAGACGAAGGATCTCCTGTAACCGGACATCATCCTCCCGGCATCCATCCAGCGTGTTCAGCTGCTCTTCCAGCGCCGGCCACAATCCAGACATGGCGCCGGTAAAACGGGACGCATCTACTGCGTAATAATTCCAACCGCCTTCCCGATCTTCCTGGATCAACCCTGCCTCGCGAAGAAGCCTCAAGTGGCGCGATACTCCGGATTGGGCGGTGCTCAAAATACCGGTCAGTTCGCTGACATTTAGCTTTTGCCTGGCCAGTAAGCGCAAAATCCGTAACCGCAAGCCGTCTCCCAGGACGCGGAAAAAATCAGCAGAAATATTCATATCACTATATTGATATATTTTGATATGAATAGCAAGAAGGAGAAAAACTGCGGGCTGGAAGCCTGCGATCCGATAGGGTATCTTCTTTCCGTTTCGGGAATCGCGATGGACACAAACGAAGGCAATCCGAATGGTTTCCGCTGCACCTCCGTGACTGGCCCGGCGGTTTCTTGATCGACAGATAGCACAGTCGCTCATCTGTAGGGACTGTGCCTTTGCCAATGAAATAACTGCAAAATCACAAAGTCCTGCTCTCCGAAAGCAATTTTAGATCACAAAGTGCGCGCAAATGCACAGCCCGCGACTCGTTGCGGCACGGATTGCGCTTCGCGTAACGGGCTGAGCATTTCTCGGTCGAACTGAATCAAAGTAGTACGGAGGATAGAGACAAAAGTAGAGAGGATAACGCTTGGTGGAAAATGCTTCAGCCCCTACAAACCTCTTTCCGCGAATAATCCGGCGTAGATTTCGATTGCATCCCACAAATTTTGCAGCCGGAGATTTTCATTTGCGGCGTGCTGATTGTCATCGTGATTTGCAATCGGGACACCGATCACCGGCGTTTTCAGAATCTCCTCGAAGAGATACAGCGGCGCGCTTCCTCCTAAACTCGGTATTTTGATTACCGGAGATCCAATGGTCCGCTCGATGGAACGAACGATTTCCTGCGCGACAGGCAGATCCATGGAAACACGGGACGCCGGATAGCCTGTCTCCCACTTCAGCTTCACAATCTTTGGATGGCTTTTTCGAGTTTCGAGGTCCGGTACTTCAGTGACAATGGTGAACCCCTGTTCCCGAATATGATTCTCAACCAGCGTCTTTACATCCGCCGGACCCAAATCGGGAACGAGACGGAAATCGATGGAGGCCGTCGCCTCGGTAGGAATCGCATTTGCAGCCTGGTTGCCCACCTTTCCACCCTGGATGCCACGAATATTCATAGCAGGTAGTTCTGTAATGGCTTCGACCAGCCGCTTCCCTTCCGATTCGGTCCATGCGAGTCCCAGTGAATTCTTCAGTTCCTGATCCACATCGGGAACTTCCGCCACGGCCTTTTTCTCCGAATCGGTCAGTGGACGGACGCGGTCATAAAAGCCGCCAATCTTGATTTTCCCGTTCATGTCTCGCATTCCCGCCAGGAGATTCGCAAGCAACGAGATCGGATTGGGCGCCCAGTTGCCGTAATGACCGCTGTGCAGAGCGCGTAACGGTCCGTAAACAGTCATCTCCACACCTGTCACGCCGCGAACGCCGAAATAGACTTGCATTCGCCGCGACTGATGAACAGGGCCATCGCAAAACAGCCAGGCATCGGCTCGAAGCAGATCCACATTTTGTCTCATCAGATCGCCGAGATGCGGAGAGCCGGCTTCTTCTTCCCCTTCGAACAAGAATTTCAGATTGGATGTAATCGGAATTTTGGAGGCTCGCAGAGCATCGATTGCCGCGAGGATTCCTTCGATCGGCGCTTTGTCGTCACCGGCGGAACGAGCGTAAATCAGCCATTCCGGATTCAACGGCGGCAAGATGTCAGACACTGAAATCACCTTTCCACCTTTCTCTACAGGGCCGTCGCGAAGCACCGGAGTCCATGGAGGATCTGTCCATTGCGACGCATCCACCGGCTGACCGTCATAATGGGCGTAGATTCCCAGCGTGCGTTTCGGGTTTTCCACTTTTAGTTCGCCATATACCGCGGGAGGGGCGTCGCCATTTTCGAGAAGTTTCGTCTGGATCCCGCGCTGCCGCATGATTTCCCTGATGTGATCCGCATTTTTCTGAATGTTCTCAGAATCGGATGCAACATTTGGAATGGAAAGCAGATTCGCAAATTCACGCACAATTCCGAGTTCGTGATCCTCGCGGTATCTGCGCACCTGATCACGCAAAGAAAGCGGAGTGGCCGATACGGCAAAGAAAAGAAGGGACAACAGCGCTATTCTGCAAATGAGGAAGCGACTGAAGTCGCTGCTGCAAACAGGAGCACGGGAGATGCGGTGAGTGAGCAAAGAATATCTTATCACGACTGCTGCATTGCACCTGTTCTTTCGGGTGGTAAGCTGTACCTTTGGATTGAGGTGGAATTATGGAAACGACGGAAAAAATTGATATGCGATTTCTGCTTCCGGAAATCATCGAAATGCTGCAAGAGGACCCAAGAGAAATTCCAGAAGCATTGAGCGATCTCCATCCTGCCGATGTGGGTGAAATCATCGACAATCTTCCGGAAGAAATGATCCCCCGGTTTCTGGATGCATTCCCCATAGATCAGGCGGCTGATTTTTTTGAATACACATCCGAACCCATTCGGTTGGCTGTAATCCCGCTCATGGATTTTGCGACAGCCGCACAACTCCTCGACCACATGGAACCGGATGAGCAAGCGGACCTGATCGCGCAGCTACCGGAGGAACTGCGCGAAAATCTGCTGAAGCGGTTGACACCGGCCAATCAGGAAGAAGCGTTGCAGATCCTGCAGTACCCGGAAAACACAGCCGGTCGCATCATGACAACCGAATATATTTCGCTCAATCCAAAGAATACCGTACGGGATGCGATCCGGAATGTCAAAGAGGGACTTCCCACACGGGAAAGATACTGGCACGTTTACGTGTTGGACAGAGGGAATATCGTACGCGGTGTGCTTTCCCTCCGGGAACTGCTGCTTGCCGATGAGAATCGACCTCTTGGCGAGATCATGAATGATCAGGTGATTTCAGTGGATCCAATGACGGATCAGGAGCAGGTTGCCCGCCTCATTTCCAAATACGATCTGCTGTCCATCCCTGTTGTGGCCGATGGAAAAATGCTGGGAGTAGTCACAGTCGACGATGTCATCGACGTCTTGATGGAAGAACAGACCGAAGATGTTCAGAGATCGGGAGCCGTGGAGCCATTTGAATATCCTTATTTTCAGACCGGATTCTGGACCATCATCCGGAAACGCGCAACGTGGCTTGTGCTTCTATTTGTTTCTGAATTTTTTACCGGAAACGCGCTTCGTCATTACAATTCCGTTTTAGAACATGCGTTGACTCTGGTATTTTTTGTCCCATTGATTATCAGCTCGGGAGGAAATTCCGGTTCGCAATCTTCCACCATCATTACACGCGGGCTAGCAATGGGCGACATTTCGCCATCCAAAGTAATTCCGGTATTTTTCCGTGAGCTCGCAACCGGTTTGATGCTGGGTCTTGTGCTCGGCGTGATCGGTTTTGGCCGCGCCATGATGTGGCATTCAGGTCTCACTATATCGATGGTTGTTGGGTTGTCGCTTCTCGGTGTGGTTCTTGTCGGAACCGTAGTAGGTGCGGTGCTGCCTCTGGGTCTGAAACGGATCGGCCTGGATCCTGCTGTGAGCTCCTCACCATTTATCGCAACGTTGGTGGATGTGTGCGGAATCATGATCTATTTCTCAGTTGCAAAAGCGCTCTTTGCGTTATCCGGACAAGCGCTGTAAGGCGTCGTTGCTAATGAAAAACAATCTGGGTTAACATTCCCGGATGGCTGAAGAAACCTCATCACCGCTCGTAAGATTTCTACGTTTCGCCTCCCGGGTGCTCGTAACGGCGGCGCTGGCTGCCCTGGCTCTTCTGGTGTTTACACTTCCGGCTCTCCTCACTCGTTTGGAAGGGCTGGCTCCTGCAGAACTCCGGCTGTTGCTGGAAATTGTAAAAAACCGGCTCTTCCGTTGATTTCTCGGGTTCCCCGATCATGATCAATTCCCTGTTCTACTTTGTCTACTTCGCAGCTTTTGGAATTTTCATACCCTACTGGACTCTTTATCTACATCGCCTTGAGCTGACATCGATGCAAATTGCAACCGTCTCCTCTGTCCGCGCATTCGGACTCACAGTGTTTCCGATCCTCTATGGATATCTCGCGGATCGTCTGCAGATGAGAAAGAACTTCTTAGTAGTGGCAACCATTGGTCAGGTTTTCCCTACCCTGCTGATGGTCTATTTTCATTCTTACGACTGGCTGCTCTTTCTAACCTGCGTGTTCAGTATTTTCAATGCGCCGGTTCTCACTCTCGCGGAAGCGTCCACTCAAGAAGAGCATGTGATTTTATTTGCATGCGTAATGCTCATGCAGGTCAGTCACGGAACATTCTATGGATTTTATTCCATTTATTTGTCCGAACTCGGATATTCAGACTCGAATATCGGATTGCAATGGGGAATCGCCGCGTGTAGTGAGCTAATTGTATTTTTCTTTGCATCCAGGATTCTGAGATCGTTTCCGACCTACGTTTTGTTTTCTTTGTGCCTTTTCGTGGCCGCAATTCGCTGGATGCTTATGTTTTCGACCGATTCTTATTTCTGGCTTTCGTTGTATCAATGTTTACACGCCTTCACATTCGGGATTTTCCACGTCACCACTCTTCGTTTGATCCATAAATTCTTCGCGGAAGGCTCCCGCTCTCTGGGTCAATCGCTCTACACAACCAGCAGCGGTGGGATCGGATCAGCGCTCGGGTTGCTCCTCAACGGTTATCTATGGGACAAACAGGGACACTTCGCGTTTTTGACAAGCAGTGGAATCGCATTGGGGGCCTTTGCTTGTCCCTCTTCCTGATGAGAAAAGAATGAACCGCAAAGACCGCAGGGGTCGAAAAGAGAAATAGAAGTGGAGCTCCTTGGCGTTCTTAGCGGTCTTTGCGGCGAATCCTAGGGTTGGGGCGGAAGGGGATCGGCAACATGTTTTTCCGGATCCGGCAGCAATACCGAACGCTCTGTCAGATCAGATGCCTTCTGGTAGGCCACATCATGTTCGAACATGTAGATTGTTTCCCAGGGGCAATACTGGGCGCACAACGTGCATCCAATACAACGATCGAGATCCACTTCAACAAGACGGCGAAGATCAAAATGTTCCGGTCCCGGAACCAGTTCAATGCAATCGACCGGACACACAACGATGCAGGCTTCACAACCCGTGCAGCCGGCTTGATCGATTACGGCAAGTTGTTTTGGCTGCTTTTTACGCGGCGGCTTGTGTGGATTCATAAATATCAGGTACTAGTATAGAGATCAATGGGTAAAAATCAAATATCAAAAATTAAATATCAAATAAACAAAAACCAATAAGTAAATCAACGCTTCAGGTGCTTCTGTGAAGCTTGTGATTGGGAACTTCGGTTGCGTATGGTACAACGCTCATTGCAGTGAGGTGAACGCCCGAAACGGTTTTTTGCTTATGTGATTCTGTTTATTTGATCTTTGATCTTTGATATTTAGTACGGCCCTCTTTCCACCAGCTCACGGTATCGCTCTTCTGAGTTCCGGAGAGCAGCCTCGGCACGCTTGCGTGATAGGAATTGTCCGATCTGGCTACCCAGATTACTCATCATCGTAAGTAATTCTTTGTCCGGTTGTTGGATCTGATGACTGAAGAATTCCAGAATTCCCACAATTTGCTTTCCGGAATAAATGGGAAATCCGAATGCAGCGTGCAATCCGTTCTTCATAGCGGCCGGTGTACGCGGAAAATTCTTGTCCTCTACGATATCGGGTACCCACGCCGGTTCGCCGCTGGCCCAGATCCGGCCAGGCAACCCGACACCTGACGGCATCGTAAATTTCCTTGTAAGCGTCTCGAAATCAGAAACGTTCGCGTCCGGGCGATGCCACATATCGACGCATCGTAAACAGCTTTCTGATTCATCCATTGTCCAGATGGCGCCAACTTGCCATTTCATACTGCTGCAAACCGCTTCCAAAATTCTGGGAGTTGCTTCCTCTAACGATTCGGCATCGGAAAGAACATCCGTGACTGCATGCTGAACGTCCAGCCTTCTCTCAGCACGCTTTTGATCCGTAATATCCTGGAAGGCAACAACTGCGTGTGTGATCTTTCCGTTTTGGTAAACGGGCGTCCCCCATGCTTGAAGGTGAATGATCCCTTCCGGACGATGAATTTCAAGGTCATCCGCACTGGTGCTTCTGCCTTCCAGCGCGCGCCTGCTCGGTCTGCGTTCCGTTGGATATTCCGTATTCGTTCCTGCGATATACAGGGGATATACGTTGGACACATCCTCCGGTTTCGCGTTGTGTGCAACTCCTTTTCCCCAGATCTGCTGGGCGGTCTGATTTACATAATACGGTCTACCGTCCGCAGCAAGCACAAACACGCCGACAGGGAGCCCTTCCATCAGATTGAAGAAAGTAGCTTCGGTCTCCTTCATTTTTTCCGTTTGTTTTGCGATTTCATTTCGAAGAATTTGTACGCCGGTCAATTCAAGATGCGCCCACTCGCCAAGATCCCGGAGCAAGTGGAAATCGGATTCGCCCATCGCACGTGGCTTCCTGTCCATGATACAAAGTGTGCCGATCTTATGCCCGCCCGGACCCGAAATCGGGTATCCGGCATAGAATCGGACAAATGGATCTCGGGTAACCAGAGGATTATCGGAAAAACGTGAATCGGAGTGAGTGTCGGAAACGTAGAAGACATGGTCCCCAAGAATCGCATGAGCGCAGAATGAAATTTCTCGCGGCGTTTCCGCAACAGAAACACCCTGGCAAGATTTGAACCACTGGCGATCCATATCCACCAGGGATATCAAGGCCACCGGCACATCGAACAGATGAGAAGCAACACGCGTAATCCTGTCAAAGCGTTCTTCAGCTGGAGTGTCCAGGATCGAAAGAGCGCGCAAGGAAGCTAACCGCTCAGTTTCGTCCGGCGGTAATGGTGGCTTCAGCATATCCCACCCTCCTTTTCACATTGTACTACGTTCTGGAGACCTATCGCATCGTTTGGGAAAGGAAATCGTCGCCCACTTCGAAGTATTGCGATTCCGTTAGGTCCACCCCAGGGCGCGCCCCGACCGGTGACAATCCCGTCGAAATCACTTACTATATGGTGCTTATATGGCAAGTTACTATTCGCAACATGCACGGAATCTAAAGCTGGATCTTGCTGCCGCCTTAAATAGGGATGAGATCCGGCGGCTGCACAGGATTGTGCCTTGGCGCCACTTCCTGATCGTCGCCAGACAGTTATCTCTGCTTGCCAGCGCTACGCTGGGTTTGATCTATTTTGATCATCTCTGGATTTGGATTCCACTGGCTCTGATTCAAGGATTCACGATTTTCAACTTCACGGTATTGCTTCATGAGGTTGTTCACAACGCGGTGTTTGTTCCCGACAAGAAGAGCCGTCTCCGGAACCGGATCCTGGGTCTGTTTTATGCGTTTCCCACCGGAATCTCAGCAAGTCAGTTTACCCGCTGGCATCTCGATCATCACGCCGAGCTAGGATCCGCTACCGAGGACCCGAAACGATTCCACCTTTCTCCGAAGATCAATGCGCCCTGGATGAAACTTCTTTACTACACGCCTGCGCTGTTCTTCATTTATTTTCGCGCAGCCGCACGGGAAACGGAGGGCTATAAGGCTGAAATGCAAGCTATGATTAAGCGTGAAAGGATGTTTACCGTTCTTTTCCAATTGAGTCTGGCTGCGCTCTGCTTCTTCCTGGGCGGGCCGGACATTCTATTGCGTGTCTATGTCGTTCC
This sequence comes from uncultured bacterium, assembly GCA_963843285.1. Lineage (GTDB taxonomy): Bacteria > Acidobacteriota > HRBIN11 > JAKEFK01 > JAKEFK01 > CAZDDB01. The sequence continues at coordinate 119,638 of CAWJJO010000013.1, read as the reverse complement.
GGTCTTCTTTGTCTTTCCCATCGCATTTTCGCTGAATCGCCTCGGCCAACACTACAACATTCGCCCGGATGATCCCGCACAATGGAGCACACTGGTTAAGAGTTCATGGTTCTGGAATTTCTGCTTCCTGTATTCCAACCTGCATCTGGAACATCATTATTTTCCCGGCGTCCCGTTTTATAATCTTCCGCGCGTCCATGCGCTTTTGAAACCTTTCTACTCTGCGCGCGGAATGAAAGCCTATGGATATGCGGAGCTGTTTTATCGCTACATCATCTTGAATGAGGCTCCACACACCGACTGGCAACCAGGCATGTCTGCTCGAACCGTCTCCTCCATCGCCACCTAGTTTGGAGTCAGCGGGCCTCCGCGCCGGCCATTACCCCCACGGTTTGGAGATGGCGGGCCTCCGTACCCATTAACCTACGAGTCTGGAAATCCCGAGCCTCTAGTTACGAAGTCTCCATAACGAATTGTCAAAACGGAGACCCGCGATCTCCAAACATTTGATTACTCGATCCACTGCCAGGGGATTTCCGATCGACGCGCGCGTTCCTCGAAGTTTTCCAACCGCATTTGTGCATCCTGGATTTGACTGTCGATTTCGGACAATCGTTGGCATTCTGTCGGCTTCTGGAAGGTCTGAAGAAGTGAAGACGGCTCACGGGATGGCCGGGTCCGTTTTTCAGAAAGGCGCTGCTCGGCGCGTTGGCAGGAAGCTTCGGCAGAGATCCGTTTTTCGCGAAGCCTGGAAATCTCTTTCCTGAGCGATCCCGCCTCCTTGCGCCATTGCTGCTCGTCACGATCTGAAGCCGGTTCGATTTCCTGCTTCTTTGGCTCATCCGCCGTGCCCAGGATGGTGAGCTCAGGAGCAGATTCCAGATCCGCCGCGGTCACGGTTCGCGCGTTGCCTTTCCTGTTTTTCTGAGTCTGATCCGCAATTGCAGCCAGGTCAATATCACGCGGACGTGTTCTGATTTCAATCCTGTGTTCGGTTCGCTTTGGTAGATCAGCCTCAGCTTCGGGTTGCGCATTTGTACGAACCATGGAATCCAGGTCCAACAGATCACACTTAAAACTCAGAATCACACCGCCGGAATCCTTAATCTGAAGCGTTGCATTGTCTTCAGCGACAAATGCGCCATGGATACGCTTACCCGATTTTAAGACGACGGTGTAAGCAAAAAGAGGCTGGACAAACAACAGAAGCAAAATGAGGAAGGAAATGATTCGCACAGGGAACTCCTTCCCGCCTGAAGTTGGCAAACACGGTGAGGTTATTTCTTGAAAAAGGTCTTGCCGCTCTTATCGGCAGCAGCCGATGCAGCAGCCGGGGACGTCAGTTGCTGGATTCGTTCCTGCAATCTCTGGATTTTCTGTTCCAGTTCATTCTTTGTAAAAACGACCTGCTGCTTCAGCTTTTCCCGTTCTTGAGTCAACGACGACACTGAGACCTTGAGGCTCGTCAGCTCGTCATTTCTGACCTGAGCTTCCGAGGACATCTGAGCAATGACCTCGTCTCGTTCTGCAAGCTCACGAGTTTGTCGCTCACGCAATTCATCATAAAGTTTCTTGATTTCCTGCAGTTCGACAATTTTCGAAAAATCCGAAAATGATTCTGCCATGTCGTCTCCTTTACCCGATTCTACTCCCAGCTCTAGAAAATCGGAAGCGGAAACCTCGCTGGCTTCCTTTGCTTTCTCCGCGCCATACAGGAACTTGCGGATTTCCATATCCAATTCCGAGGGGTTGATCGAAGCAGCCAGCGCAGTTTCCTTGGTGGTGACTCCGTTGAGGACAAGCGACAGCAAAGACTGATTCATCGATTGCATTTTGAAATAGCTAACTGATTTTTCGACCTCTTCATCTATTTCAGCGATGCTCCCTTCGAGAATTGATTTCTGAATCTTCGGCGTGTCTCTGAGAACTTCGACCGCGGCGATCAGTCCAGGTTGGTCGCAACGCGGAACAAGCTTGAGGGAGATAATGCCCTTCAACACCTGTGAAAGCTGGATCCGGATCTGCCTTTGCTGACCTTCCGGGAAACTATCAACGATTCGATCGATCGTCTGCGAAGCGCTGTTTGTATGTAACGTGCTTAACACCAGATGTCCGGTTTCTGCTGCGGTCATGGCAGTCATGATGGTCTCACTATCGCGCATTTCACCCACCATGATGACGTCTGGATCCTGCCGCAAGGTGTTACGTAAAGCTTGATTGAATGAAAACGTGTCCTCCCCCACTTCTCTTTGAGTGATCGTGGCGATTGCATCGCGGAAGAGGAACTCAATCGGATCTTCAATCGTGACAACATGAACAGGCCGATGCAAACTGATTTCCAGAATCATGGCTGCCAATGTGGACGATTTTCCGGATCCTGTAGGTCCGGTTACAAGAACCATTCCCTGGGGAAGGTAGCACATCTGCAACAATACTTCCGGTAATCCCCATCCTTCAATGGAGGGAAAATCAAACGGAATTCGGCGAAATATTGCACTGAGCGTACCGCGCTGATAAAACACGGTGGCGCGAAATCTGGATACTCCAGCAAGACTGTATCCAAAGTCCACATATAAACGCTTTTCCAGATGCAACTTCTGCTTGGGTGTCAGGACATCGACGACAAGCTTCTCAACATCCTCAGGCTGCATCGGGGGCGCCTGTGTTGGAAGGAGGCGGTCTTCAATGCGCAGAAGAGGCGGTCTCATCGGTTTCAGATGCAGGTCTGATGCCTTTTGTGAAACCGTATACTGCAATAGATTATCCAGAGTTAAAGCCACTGTTAAAGCTCCTCCCTGTTCTCTCTCATTATACAGGAGTTTTGCGCTCATTTTCTACCGAATCTGCGTTATGATGGATTCAACCGGAATGCGGGCAACCAGAATGGAGGGGTCAAATGATTCTAACGGACAAGAGAATTCTCTGGATTCTGTGGCTGGGTTTCACCATGGCGGGATGCGGCCAGGAGTTTTATTCTACGCCGCAAAAAACCCTGGAACGATACGTCGAATACAGCCACATGGGAAACGTGGCCGAGATTGAAAATTGTCTGGATTGTTTTACGAAAGAGACCCGCGAATGGTGGTCGCGCCACTATCTGGATGCGTGTCATGCTAAGTTCGGCACATTCAGCTCCCTGTGTGGAGAGAATAAAGTCGATGAGGCCAACATTTGGGGCGGCTTGATCGAAGAGTCAGGTCCAACTACCGCCGTAGTAGATTCAGCCAATATCAACGAGGCTGACGGGAGCGCAGTTCTGACTGTGCAAGGGAAGGACATTTACTTCATCCGCGAAGGAAAAAATTGGAAAATTGACGGTTTTTTTGGAGCGGATGAAGCATTGGAAGCGCAGTATCCGCAATTGAAGAACTCAGGTTCTCCATGAAGATCATCACGACGTTGCCCGGTTTTGCGCTCCACCAGGTCCGTCGTCTTTTTTCCGGACCCCGAAAGCTTCTTGAGCCCGGGATGGAAGCGCCGGATTTCACACTTCCGGATGAAAGCGGAAACTCGCACACCTTGAGTCAGTACCGCGGCCGACGCGTCGTGCTCTGGTGGTTTCCCCGGGCCGAAACGCCCGGCTGAACCATCGAAGCAAAGGGGTTCCAGGAGCGAGCTCAGGACCTTGAAACCAGGGGCGTCGTATTGCTGGGAATCAGCACAGACCCTCTTTCTGCAAACCTCGCTTTCAGGCGCAGCGCAGGCCTTTCGTTTCCCCTTCTGTCCGATCTTGATCGGAAAGCTTCACTTTCATACGGGGCCGTCACGTTCAAGCAAGCGTATTATGCTGACCGTATTACGTATATTATCGATGAGCATGGAATTATCACGCACGTCTACCCAAAAGTCAGCGCGGCTACTCACCCGCAGGAGTTACTCGAAATTCTTTAGTTCCCATTGTATTGTAGCCGCGGTTCTACTTCTGGTGTCCATCGTATCTGCCGAACCTGAATTCTTTTCGGCTCAATTGCAAAGTCACAGGACAGCAGGATTTGACGCGCTATTTAACATGGAGTACGAACCTGCTGCCGAGCACTTTCAAGAAATGATCCGTCTCGATCCGGCACACCCTGCCGGATATATCTATCTCGCAAGTTCCATCTGGCTCAAACATCTGGCATCTCTTCGGCGACTTCAAACTCAGTTGTATAACCGGAATGACTCATTCTTTGTAAAAGCGAACGACACTGTGGATCCTACGGTGGACCGGCAGTTTCGGGATTTAATCGAAAAAGGAATGCAACTGGCTGAAGCAGGTTTAAAGAAGGATCGGAATGATATCGCTGCGCTCTATTTTCTGGGCGTAGCAAAAGGCGCCCTGGCGGGATATGAATCGACAGTGAAGAGAAATTTTTTTTCTTCCTTGCGCAACGGGTCGAAGGCGGTGGAATTACACAGAGCGGCGCTCAAGCAGGACCCGAACTTTGTCGATGCATATCTTTCAGTTGGGATGTACGATTATGTGGTTGGGAGCCTTCCTCTTGCGGTAAAAATTCTTGCCTTCATCGGCGGACATCATGGGTCCAAGAAGGACGGGCTTGCAAAACTGGAGCGAGTCTACAAAGAAGGAAAGCTGGCTAGTGTTGAAGCGGGCGTGATTCTGGTCTTACTTTACGACCGCGAAAAGCGATTGGAAGATTCACTGAAGATCCAGCGGGAACTGAGCGCGCGATATTCCAGAAATCCGATTTTCCGTTCCGAAATGGCAAGAACACTTGCCAGGCTGGGCAGATACAGCGACAGTGTAAAGTTGTATGAAGAACTGTTGCGGGATCCCGTCGCGCTGGATTATATGCCCGACTTAATCAACTATCAGTACGCGGAAACACTATTTGACTTGAATCTCTGGGAAAAAGCCTACCCTCATTACATTCTTTCGGCGAGCTTTCCGAAGGCCCCCGAGAGTCTGATCACAATGGCACATCTGGAAGCCGGAAAATGTCTGGACGCGATGCTGAAACGCGAATTGGCGTTGAAAGAGTATCAATTTGTTTTCAACCGTGCCCCTGCGTTTTATTCGCGCGAAGAGGCAAAGAAATACTTGAAAAAACCATTCCAGCCGCCGGATCAGAAGAAGGAACCATGATTCGGGAAATGATTGCGCATTACCGGATTCTGAAGAAATTGGGAGAAGGCGGGATGGGAGAAGTCTTCCAGGCACAAGACACGCGTTTGGGCCGATCGGTGGCGCTGAAGATCCTCCCGGATGAAATGGCCGCCGATCCAAAACGGTTGCGCCGGTTTGCTCACGAAGCCAAAGCGGCATCCACACTCAGTCATCCAAACGTCGCCCATATTTATGAGATCGGTGAATCGGATGGCGTACATTTTATTGCAATGGAATGTGTGGAAGGACAAACCCTGGAAGCAAAGATCGGTGAGCATCCACTTCCTCAACAGGAAGGGATTGCAATCGGAATCCAGATCGCCGACACGCTTGCGGAAGCGCACGCAAAAGGAATCGTTCATAGAGACCTGAAACCGTCGAATATCATGATCACCAAACGGGGTCAGGTCAAGGTTCTTGATTTTGGTCTTGCAAGAATCACTCCTGCGGGCGAAGACGGTGCGTTCAGCGCATTGAGCACACAGGCAAAGACAGAGACCGGAGCAATCGTCGGGACAGTGCACTACATGAGCCCCGAACAAGCGATGGGGCGCAAAATCGATTCCCGGACGGATCTCTTCAGCCTTGGAGTTGTTTTGTATGAAATGCTCACGTCCAGACGCCCATTTCAAGGTCCGAATGCTTCCGTCACGATTGATCAGATTCTGCACGCGCAACCGGAATCCGTCCTGCGTTTCAATTACAGCTGCTCTTCAGATCTCGAACGAATCATCCAGAAATGCCTTCGCAAAAATCCTGACGAGCGATATCAATCCGCGCAGGATCTTCTTACGGATCTGCGTGTTCTGGATCGTGAATCACCGCAAAAAATGGTTTCCCCAAACCAGATGGATTACGTTCTTCACCGTGGAATCGCTCGCCTGCTCTTTGTCGTTTTGCAGGGGGTCTATCTGGCCATGTATACAGCCGCCTTGCGATGGCCCGACGGGATGGAACGCGGGCTGGCCCATATTCTTGGAGCAGGACCGGCCGATATTCTAACAATTGCTTTTATCACTACCGCGCTGATCGGGATCGCAGTTCGTCTCTACTTTACAAGCATGGTAGCGCTGGATCATGTTCAGGCTGGCGTCCAATACAGGAAAGCATTCTGGTTTCTGTATGTGCTGGATATTTTCTGGTCGATTGCGCCGCTCAGTTTATCATTGAAAATCGGTGAGGTGCTCTCACTCGCATGCATTCCGCCGCTTGTATTCAGTCCTTTTTCACAGCGGACGCTGATTCGCAGCGCGTATAACATGAGAACAGGCGGACGCACCGCGACAAGTTCGTAGTAGCGAATTCATTCGCTACGATGCAGGCCGGAGAGCTGTGAAAAAATCGAAGCAAGACGCATGTTTGCGGTTTGTAACGCTGGCCTCCGGCCGGCTCCTCGTCGAGTTCTGCCGGCGAGACGCCGGCGCTACAAACCGTAAATCAGCCTCGTGCCGATTTTTTCACAGCTTCGGAGGCCTGCGACCCATAATGCAGGCGGGACGCCTGCGCTCCATACGCCTGCGCTCCCTATGCGGTATACTTTTTGAAACGAATGAATCCCAGGCTTGTTTTTATCAGCGGTCCCTCGAAAGGATCAATCGTCCCGCTCACGGACCAGGAACTAACGATCGGCCGGAACGCCTCCAGTGATCTGACTGTGCAGGATCTTTCCCTGTCTCGAAAACATTGCAAGATAATCAAAGAGGGGGATCGCTTCAAAATCATTGATCTGGAAAGCCTCAACGGAACATTCGTAGACCGCGTGCCCGTGAGGGAGCGCACCCTGGACCATCCATCGCAGATCGAAATTGGAGATTCTGCAATCCTGTTTTTGGATGACGACAAGGAAACTGCTCCAGATCCTGTTCAATGGATCGAAGGAATCGAATCAGGCGGATCAACGATTCAGCTTCGAAAGGAAGACGCCATGTATCTGGCACCCGACCGCTTGAAAACGGAACCGAGAACCGTTCGCGATCTAAATGCGCTGCTCAAGCTCAGTACGCAGATCAACGGCGCGCAAAGTTCACAAGAACTGGGAAACCTTTTACTCGATTGGCTTCTGTCGATGTTTCCCGGCAGCCGCGGAGCGATACTTTTCTGTTCGGAGGATCCTGCCGTTTTCTCGTCCATTTTGTCTCGCGAGAGAATTCAGATCAGCAAAACTGTAGTCCAGAAGGTTGAGAAAGAACGTGTATCTATTCTCAGCAGCGATATTCAGAAGGATGCTGCGTTTGCAGGTGCGAAAAGTCTGGCTTCGGCGATGATCCGCTCGCTTCTCTGCGCTCCGATCGTAGCAGATAACAGTGTGATTGGATTGATCTATCTCGACTTCGGAGAGCGCAGCAGATTTGACGAGGGCGATCTGCAGATCGTCACAGCCGTCGGCGCGATCTCCTCTCTGGCAATGAAAAGCATCCATCAAACCGAAAAGCTTACCGAAGACAACAAGCGTTATCATACGGAGCAGGAGATCGAACACAGGATGATCGGAGAAAGCGCTCCGATGAAGAAAGTGTTTCAGTTCATCTCGCGCGTCGCGCCGTCCGATTCTACGGTATTCGTAACGGGCGAAAGCGGGACCGGAAAGGAGCTGCTCGCGCAGGCGATTCACCGCAATAGCGCCCGGCGGGATGCTCGTTTTGTTGCGATCAACTGCGCCGTTTTGACCGAAACCCTGCTTGAGAGTGAGCTGTTCGGACATGAGAAAGGCGCCTTTACAGGAGCGATTGCCCAAAAGAAAGGAAAGTTCGAGCTTGCCGACCACGGGACACTCTTTCTGGATGAAATCGCCGAGCTGGGTCTGTCTCTCCAATCCAAGCTTCTGCGCGTTTTGCAGGAGCATGAATTTGAGCGAGTTGGCGGGACGCGTCCCATCAAAGTCGATCTCCGGTTGATCGCAGCCACAAACAAGGATGTGAAAGAAGAAATTCAGAAAGGAAAATTCCGCCAGGATTTGCATTACCGTTTGAATGTCATCGAGCTTGAAATGCCGCCTCTGCGTGATCGCGTGGAAGACATCCCCCTTCTTACCATGTACTTTCTGGAGAAACATGCCGCCAGAACAAAACGGCGCATTCTTGGCATGACTCAGGAGGCAAAGGCGTTTCTTGCGCAGTACTCATGGCCGGGGAACGTCCGTGAATTGGAAAATGCCATCGAGCGCGCCGTCGTCTTGAGCGCCGGCGATTGGATCACGCCTGACGATCTTCCGGAAACCGTCCTGGAATCGGAACCACCAGCAGGAGTTCACCTGGGAAATTATCATGAATCGGTTCAGGCGGTCCGAAAGGAATTGATCCTCAAAGCGATGGAACAGGCGCACGGCAACTTTACAGAAGCGGCAAAGTTACTGGGCGTTCACGCCAACTACCTCCACCGGCTGGTGCGCAATCTGAATCTACGCCCGCAACTCAAGAAGTAGAGAATTAAGCACGGAATACACGGAAAGGCAAAGTTTTGACCATTAATTCCGCTTAAAAACTCTGCGCTCTTTGCGTCTCTGCGGTGAATCCTCAACCTGTGAAGTCGATGAACCCCGGATTCAGAATTGAATTCGGATCGTATTTCTTCTTCATCCGCTTCATCTCGCTCCAGCTTGTATCGTAGTGTTCTTTCCACTTGGACTTATCAAAGTGGACCAAACCCGAAAGATAGCGTTTTCCACCCAGGGCTTCGCTGAGCTCGCTTGCCATGTTCAACCGTGGAATGGCCAGGTCCAGCAGATCTTTTGGGACACCGGGAAGAATTCCGAATCCTACGATGAAATCGGAGTCCGGCCGCTTGAATAACGGCAAGTTGGATGTGCGTCCGCTGGAAGGCCAGAACAGGACATGCCCTCCGCCCAAAGCAGCGGGCGGCAAGTTCTGAAGAATCTGGTTCATATATTTTTCTGCAACGTCCCAGGGCAAAAGTGTTTCCATCCAGGGATGGGCATTAGCCCAGTAACCCATCCGTTTCCAGATCTCAAAAACGTTCTCCAGGCGTCCGGCAAAATCATAGATTTCCATGTCCTCGGTGTGACTGTGCCGGTAAAAATTCAATCCCTGCAAACATTTTTTCTCTTCCGGCGGAGGGCCTTCCGGATCGTATTCAAACGACAATTGCAGCGGGAAAAACCATTCACCGAAAGTTTGTTTCACTCCCATCACCTTTTTGAAGCCAAGAGGAAGCGGCGTACACCACGATTCGATGAAATCCATTCTTCCTTCTTCGATGAGAGCGCGCTGGTCCCTGAGAATCGTTTTCAAATTGTCGTACACCAGAAAAAAGACGCGCACATGCGACTTATGGCTGCGAAGCTTTAGTTTCGCGCGCGTGATGATTCCAAATTGCCCCAACCCGCAGAGGGCGTGGGAAAAGAGTTCTGAATTCTGCGTGGCAGAGCATTCCACGATGTCCCCCGCGCCTGTGACTACCTGCAGACCAACACAGTTATCGCCTTGCACTCCATATCGCCAGGAGGCAACACCAATTCCTGCCATCGAAAGAGTTCCACCAATGGCAACATTGAGATTGTTTGTGAGCACAGGTGGAATTAATTTGTACGGCTTCAGCTTCTCGACCAGGCCCTTCCACAAGAGGCCGGCATCCACCACGCAAGTTTTTTCTTGCTCATCCACCTCAAAATGCTGATTCAACGCCGTCATATCCAGCAGGATCCCGCCCTGACTGAGCGCTTGACCGCTCTGGCTGTGCGCCGCCGAACGGGAAGTAACCGGAAGGTTATACCTGATTCCGGTGCGGATTGCTGCGGCAACGTCTTCTGCAGAAGACGGACGCACCACTACGCGGGGAACGCGTGTAATCATCCTGCCAAAATCAGTACTGACTTCATTCAATGATTCGGGATCGTTTGTGACTGTTCCCCGAATCGCTGCTTGTAATTCCTGGACTAATGTTGCTTCACTCATGCCAGTATTGTTTCACAGCTTTCAATCGTGAATCAACCCGTTTGCGTCTATCGCGTCGTTGCGTCTATTGCCTCGTCGCGTCTATCCCTCTCCCTTGATCGGCGCCGGTCAAAATTGTATATTATTTGCTGCTTGGCAGGCAGATGTGCGTCTGTCGCGACATTGCGTCGTCGAGTCAATCGCGGGCGTCCATCGCGACAGACGCAATAGACGCAACGACGCGATAGACGCACATAGCCGAAGTGGTGGAATTGGTAGACACACCATCTTGAGGGGGTGGCGGCGCGAGCCATGGGAGTTCGAGTCTCCCCTTCGGCACTTCATTCGCACTCCCAGCCGTAAGTCATTGTTACGGCTGGGTTTCTTGTTTCTCCCTGCCCGATTTGTGCCAAATTTGTGCCAAGCACTTTCCGCAGAAGCTTGATTCCACACAGTTATATGTGTAGTATACTGTGTAAAATATGGCAACCAATTTAGACATCGATGAAAAGCTCTTAGACGAAGCGCTACGAATCGGAGGCAACCGAACGAAGAAGGCAACCGTGGAACAAGCGCTGCAAGAATACATTCAGCGGCGCAAGCAGCAAAAGATTCTGAAGCTTTTCGGCAAAATCGAATACGATCCTTCCTTCAACTATAAGGAACAGCGCCGTCGTGCCTGACGTTCTTGTTGACACATCTGTCTGGTCGCTTGCGCTTCGGCGGAAAACAAGCAGCCAGCAAGAATTCATTGTCAACGAACTAGCAGAACTCATTCGTGAAACGCGCGTGCGGATCATCGGTCCGATTCGGCAGGAAATTCTTTCGGGCCTCAGAGATCAAAAACAGTTCGAGCTATTGAGAACTCGATTGCGCGCTTTTCCAGACTTAGAACTTCACGAAGAAATTTTTGAGCGAGCTGCAGAGATTTTTAACCTTTGTCGTAAAGCCGGTATTCAAGGATCAAATACCGATTTTCTAATTTGCGTTGTAGCTGAGCACAACGATCTGGCCATCTTTACGACCGATCAAGACTTCCATCGCTACCAAAAATACTGCAAGTTCATTTTGCATAAACCCCGAAAACAATAGAGTTCAATCGAGCGGCAGTTTCATTTTTTGCAGGAAGGCGGGTCAGCGCGGGTCGCGCTCCAGACTGCGCAGCAGCGGATCGCCTTTCATTTGGGAGAGGCCGCCGTCGCGCTGCTTGTAGGCGCGCTCGAGCCACTCGAAGGCTTTGTCCGTCTCGCCCCGGTAGGCGTAGATCTCGGCAATCTGGAAGGCCGCAATCGTTCTGATACTTTTCGATGTACTCGGCCAGCGCAGCATCTGCTTCCTTCTTCTTTCCTAGCGGCATGATAGGCAAGCGCCAGTCCGTATCCGCGCCAGAACGGCTCCGGCTCCTTCTGCATCTCGGCAAGCGCCTCTTCCGGTTTTGACTGCGCCAGGTAGATGCGGCCCAGAAACTGGTGCGCACCCGGGTACTGCGGGTTCAGATCCAGAGCCTTCCGGCAACGCTGCTTCCGCCTCGTCCCATCGTCCGGCGTAATAGGCGTGAAGACCCAGATTGTAGTGTGCTGCGACCCGGAGCGGATCGAGCTCGATTGCCCGGCGGTCCAGTGTGATCGCCTCATCGAAACGGCCAAGCGTTGCTGCCAGCACCGCTGCGCCGCGGACCACATCCGCATTTGCCGGTTCCAGCTCGAGCGCCCGCTTGTAGGCTGCATCCGCGCCGGTCCAGTCCCAGTCGTAGATCCTCTTGATCCATCCCATGCGTGCATGAGCCTCGGCCAGGTTTGGATCCAGTTCCAGCGCCTTTTCTGCTTCCTTTCGTGCCTTCGCATAGCCTTCGTCTACCGGCACGTAGCCCATATCCGCCTGACGGCTGTGGACCTCGGACAGCCCCACCCAGGCACGCGCATAATTCGGGTCGATCTGCAGCGCCTGCTCATAGTAGCCGATCGCCTTCTCCAGATCTTCCTTGCTCCGCCGGTCGAAGAAGTAGCGCCCCTGCAGGTAGGCGTTGTAGGCTTCGGGATTTGTCTGCTGTGCTTTGGGAGTCTGGCCTCCTTCGAGTGCCACCTTCAGCGCTCCTGCCACCGATGCGGCAATGTCGTCCTGTACGGCAAAGATGTTTTCCATCTGCCGGTCGTAGGTCTGTGACCAGAGATGCGAGTCGGTTGCCACTTCAATCAACTGCGCCGTGATCCGCAACTGGTTTCCCGCTTTCCGCACGCTTCCTTCCAGCACATGCGTCACGTTCAGCTTTTGGGCGATCGTTTTGATGTCGACTTCCTTTCCTTTAAACGAAAAGGCGGAAGTGCGGGAAGTAACCTGCAGCTTCGGATTCTTTGCCAGCACGTTCGAGCAGCTCTTCGGTCAATCCATCGGAGAAGTATTCCTGATCTTTGTCTGCGCTCAGATTCGTAAACGGCAGAACGGCAATTGCGGTCTTGCCGGTTGCTGCAGCAGGCGCCGGCGCTTTTGCTCTGCTGGCGGAAGTAGAACATTGTTGCTGCAAGTAGTACTACAACAATAGCAGCAACTCCGATCCATGCCCCAACTTCTTGTGGGCGCGGCCCTCCGTGGCCGCCTGTTCTGTGGCGGGCAGGGACGCCCGCCCTACGCGAAGCATGGGACGTATCCCGCTTCAATCGCTGCAAATCCGTGCGCATCTCCGCTGCGCTCTGATAGCGCAGATTGCGGTCCTTTTCCATTGCCTTGGCGATGATTCGTTCCAGTTCGGCAGGAACATTCGAATTCAACCGCACCGGCGCAACCGGTTCCTTCGTGAAGATTGCTTCCAGCATTTCACCGGTGGTTTGACCGCCAAACGGCAGCGTGCCGGTTGCCATTTCATAGAGCACCACTCCAAACGAAAACAGATCGGTGCGCGCATCCAGCTCTTTTCCGCGCGCCTGTTCGGGAGACATGTAAGCAACCGTTCCCATGGTCGATCCGGTTTTGGTCAGATGCTGCGGTGTGCTGGCAGTCGGCATTTCCGTATCTGCTGCATCGATTCCGCGTCTGCTTGGCCAGACCGAAATCGAGTAGCTTTGCCTGTCCGCGTTCGGTCACGAAAATATTGGCCGGCTTGATATCGCGATGAATGATGTGTTTTGCATGAGCCGCATCGAGCGCATCCGCAATCTGCGCTCCCAGATCCAGCACCTGATCGATCTCCATCGGCTTTCCGCTGATCGCGTGTTTCAGTGTTTTTCCCTTCATCATCTCCATTGCGATGAACGGACGCCCTTCGTGCTCGCCGATTTCGTGAATGGTGCAGATGTTGGGATGGTTTAACGCAGATGCAGATTGAGCTTCGCGCTGGAATCGTTCGAGCGCTTCCTTTGTTGCAACCAGTTCATCCGGCAGGAATTTCAGCGCGACATGGCGTTTGAGGCTCAGATCCTCCGCCTCATACACCACGCCCATTCCTCCCCCACCAAGCTTGTTCAGAATGCGGTAATGCGAAACCGTTTGTCCGATCAGGGAAGTGCTTGCAGGAGTGGCCTTTTCAGAATTCAATGCGTTCCCATTTTAACACGAGAGTGTGAGCGAGGTTTGTGCCAGATTTGTGCCAACAACAAGCCGCAAAGAGGCATAGATAGCGTCAGCAATCGGCAACCAGGTACAAACAGAAACAAAAATGCCGACGAGAACTTAATTCACTGCTAAATCACGAGTTACTTCTTTTTCGGGTTTCTGTTTCTCCCCTTTGGCATTTTCCTTCCTTTTTTATTCACCACGGAGAACACAGAGGTCACAGAGTAAAAGTCATTTTTTTTCTGTGCACTCTGTGTACCCTGTGGTGATATAGTTTTTATCACGCGTGAAAACCACAGAGACACACAGACGCGGAGATTTTAATAAAAATCTTCATACTCCGTGTCTCTGGGTCTCCGTGGTTTACCCATGATCGGTAACACGATATCGCATTACAAGATCCTGAACAGGATCGGCGGCGGCGGAATGGGTGTCGTGTATGAAGCCGAAGACACCAGGCTAGGACGTCACGTCGCTTTGAAATTCCTGCCGAAACAGCTTGGTCAGGATGCGGAGGCACTCGAGCGCTTTCAACGCGAAGCCCGGGCTGCATCTGCACTGAATCATTCCAATATTTGCGCCGTCTACGATATTGGCACGTTTGAAGGAGAGCCTTTCATTGTGATGGAACTTTTGAAAGGACAAACGTTGAAACAGTTGATGGGTGACAAACCCATGAAAATCGAGCGGGTTCTTGAGCTCGGAGTGCAAATCGCGGATGCCCTGGATGCAGCGCATGGAGAAGGGATCATTCACCGGGACATCAAACCGGCAAACATTTTTGTTACTGAACGCGGGCAGGCCAAGTTACTGGACTTCGGACTGGCAAGGAAAACTCCCGTAAGAAAACCTTTCGGCGAAGAGGATCCGCAACAGGACATGGATGATCGGTTGACCATCGCCGGAAAAACCGTTGGCACCGTCGTTTATATGTCGCCAGAACAGGCGCGTGGCAAAGTACTGGATGCGCGCAGCGACCTGTTTTCATTCGGCATTGTCCTGTATGAAATGATGACAGGAACATTACCCTTCGAAGGAAACACCAACGCAGAAACCTTTGAGCAGATCCTGATCAGGGCTCCCATCTCAGCATCGCAAATCAATGCGAATGTACCGGCAAGGCTGGAACAAATCATTCAAAAAGCGCTGCAAAAAGATCCGGAACAGCGATACCGAAGTGCATCGGAAATGCGCGAAGACCTGCGCAGTCTTTTACGGGAATCCACAACTGGCAGAGTTTCATTAGTTCGGGAAGCGTTCGCGCGAATCTCGCTCTTCACTTCGCGTCACACCATCGCTGTTGTTTTGGGTGTCGTTTTATTTGCGGGTGCGCTGATCGCAGGCCTGTGGTTCTTACATCAACGCAAGGTGGCCAGAGTTCAAAACCGAACATCCCCTTCCATTGCCGTCCTTCCTTTCCGGAACATCAGCGCGGATCCTGCGAACGAATATTTTTCCGATGGTTTGAGCGAGGAATTGTTGAATGCGCTATCGAAAATTCGGGGGTTGCGGGTGGCTGCTCGCAGCTCATCATTTCAATTCAAGGGGAAGGCCGAGGAAATACGTGCCATTGCGGAAAAGCTCAAGGTGACGTCTGTACTGGAAGGGAGTGTGCGGAAATCGGGAAACCAGGTCCGCATTAGCGCAGAGCTGGTGAATGCGGATGATGGTTTTCAGCTCTGGTCGGAGACATACGATCGTGAACTGAACGACATCTTCGCAGTGCAGGATGACATCGCGCGTTCTGTTGCAGAAGCGCTGAAGCTCCAACTTCTCGGTCAGCAGTCTTCTTCGGCGAAAACGGGAAACACGGAAGCTTATAACGCCTATTTGCAGGGACGTTACTTCTTCGACCGCCGGAGCAAGGAGGATCTGGAAAAGGCAGCCGGCTACTTTGAGCAATCAGTGAAGGTCGATCCCGGATATGCGCCTGCCTGGGTAGGATTGGCCTCAGCGCACTATCGGCAGGCAGACTGGGGATATGTTCCTGTGGATCAAGGTTACGAAGCGGCGCGCAAAGATGTGAAAAAAGCACTGGAACTCGATCCAAATCTGGCGGATGTTCTCTCAGCGCTTGGATGGATTCAGATGACTTACGATTGGGATTGGGCCGGCGCCGATTCGTCTTACAAGCGAGCGCTGGAACTGGAACCGGGAAATGCAAATGTGATCCGGAATGCCGCGGCGCTGTCTTCCACACTCGGCCGCTTCGATGAAGCCCTCGCATTAAACCGGCGCGCCGCAGAGCTCGATCCGCTGAGCGTTACTGCCCATTATTATCTGGGAGTTCACTGCTATTATGCCGGGCGGTTTGAAGAAGCGAAGACGGCGTTTAGAAAGTCACTCGAGTTGAATCGGGAATATCCTGCCGCACATCAATTTCTCGGACTGATTGATCTGGCGAATTCACAGCCTGATAAAGCGATTACTGAAATCCAACGGGAACCCGAACCTTTGTGGCGAGAGTACGGTCTGGCGCTTGCTTATTTTGCTGCTGGAAGACACCAGGAAGCGGATGGTGTGCTGGCAGAGTATGTTGAGAAGCGCCGCATTGGATCGGCCTACCAGATTGCTGAGATCTACTCCTACCGCGGCGAAAAAGACAAAGCTTTCGAATGGCTTGAGACTGCATACAAACAAAAGGACGGCGGCCTTTCGGAAATGAAAGGGTCTCAGCTGTTGCGCAGCCTGCATGGTGACCCGCGCTGGCCCGCATTTTTGAAAAAAATGAAATTGCCGGTGGATTGAAGCATGATTGGGGAAACGATTTCGCATTACCAATACATTGAGCAGCTCTTCGATCAGGCTGTAGAGCCCCAAAAAATCGCTTGGATCAAGCGCGAGGCAAAGCCTGATTCACCGGCACACTCTGTGATTCATTGGCTCCCTTTTGAGGTGAAGAAGCCTGCAGAGTCTCCGGAATTGAGCCACTGTCGCCCTGGGAGGCTTGTAGAATGCCTGAGGACGGATATTTCAAGACTTTCAAGAATTGAGACTCAATATTCCCAATAATGTCGAAAAGCTGTTCCTGACCTTTCGTTTCCACAAGGTCCGCAATCTCGTCCAGATGATATTCCCTCAATGTATCCAGAAGAATCTGAAGAGATCGTTGCTCAAATTCCGCATCCAGCTTGCGCCATTCCGCCGGCACATTACCATCAGCCCAGTATTGATCTTCCTTTAAGTCATGTTCACTGCTGATTGCATCACAGCGTCGGGCGAAGCTCTGCTGGTACATTTCCTGGGTCCGCTTTTCAGCCGTTGTCAGGATCAGCATCAGCATCAGAACGTATTGAAGTTGTTCGGTGTTGTAGCTTTCACCACCATTTGCTGCTTTCTTTTGCTCAGTAAAAAACCTGCTGATCTGTTCGCGTCTGCCGTCGTTCTTGTCGGCCCGAAAAAGCGTTCTCGCCATTTCGCTCCAGTTTGTGTTAGCGGTAGCAGCCTGAACGGCACGGGCAAGTTTGGACATTCGAATATTCGTCCTATGATTCCCGATTGATGATTCTGATTTTTGTGCAAAATTTGTCATTTCAACTCCAATGCTCTAAAGAATCCGGGCAAACAGTGGCGGGACAGACCTCAGCGTCTGTGTTTTCTTTCTGGGAAAGAAGCGGAACGTTCTAAAGGTTCAATCACTGTCGCAATGGATTTCACGCGGAAGGCTTCATTCAGCGTATCGATGCTCTTTCTATATTTCTCTGTTCCGCGATGAAGAAGGACATCATGCGTCCACTGGTTTCCATTCTTGCTCGCGTTTTCATAGGTTTCCAGGATCCGCTCGGCCTGACGCTCACTCATCTCACCTGTTTTATTATTCTTTTGTCTCAACGGCTCAGTCCTTTGCAACCGTCGAAGGAGCCTCGGCTGCCGCATCGGGCGAAGTTTTCGAAGTTTTGTTTAAACGTTTGAGGCGCTTTTCTTCCTTCTGTTTTCTCTTTGCGTCTTCCCGCCTTTTCTTGTCGCTTGCATAATATTGTCTCATTTGTCTCCTTACTTTAGCCTCGATGCGGGACTTCCCCCCGCCGTTTGGTTTGTCCCCGTGAAGACTACTGTATTAATCATATGCTTTTAAGACGCAAAAAGAAAGAACTTACTTCAGCGCTGGATGAAGTCCTGCGTGATCCAATAGGTGTTTCCCGATCGCACCACTCCCACGCCAACGCGCGTGAACTGGGGGTTTAATAGGATAGTACGGATCCCCGTTTTGGCAAGCGAGCACCATCAGCAATATGAAAACCAACGGAACCAGATCCAGGTTGATTCCCCACCTCAGCAATCTCAGTCTCAACTCAAGTAAGCGAATGGTAGGGAGTTGTTTTTGCGGGTTGATCAAAAGAGTCCTATCGAAAGATCAATCCATTCTACGATTTTTGAACGAACTGATTCAAGAGCCTTCTTAAGAAGTCTTGAAGATCCCGCCCATTTTTCTTCTGAACTTGTTCCACCACTTGCCGCGACCGCGGCCTCCCGCATCCGCGCGAAAATGATGTTTCCATGTTTTCATGTCTTCAGAACCGAATATCCAGGGCTTCATCCTGAAATCATGATCGCAGTATTCTACCGGTTGAGTTCCGCGAATAAAGACTTCAGTGACAACCTGCGGACAATTCTGGGTTGCCAGCTTCCCGGTAAGCGGATCGATCACAGCCGTTATGATTCCTTCTGCAATGGGAAAATCTTCCGCCGGAAGATTCTTCGTCGCCTCAATCATGAAGTGTGCCCAGATCGGCAATGCGGCGCGCGCTCCACTCATTCCGACCGGTGTATTGTCATCATATCCAACCCATACAATGCACAACAAATTCGGAGTGTACCCGGCAAACCACGCATCTCTGTAATCATCGGTCGTTCCCGTCTTGCCCGCAGCCGGCAGATTGAATCCATACTGGCTGATGGAAGCGCCCGTTCCATAGATCAGAGCTGAACGCAACATGTCAGTCACAAGAAACGCAGTTTGTGGATGAAGAACCTGATCTCCTTTCGCTTGATTCTGTTCAATCGTTTTTCCATTTGAGGCTGCTATCTTGTAAACCGTTTGCGGATCCATTCTCACGCCTCGATTCGCAAATACTATAAACGCAGTAGCCACCTGCCATGGGCTGGCTTCCAATGAACCAAGCGCCAGCGAAGGAACCGGTTCTGTGTTGTCAAAGCCCATTTGATTTGCCAGCGACACCACTTTGGGAAGTCCCACTTCTACCGCCAGTCTGGCAGTAGCCACGTTCAGCGAGTGAGCCAGGGCCGATCGCAACGTCACAGACCCATGAAACTGGCCATCATAGTTAGCCGGTTCCCAGGTTTCCGAAGCATTGCGAAAAATCCAGGGTCGATCTTCAACGAAGGTTGCAGGACTGAATTTTTTCGACTTCTGATCGAATGTTTGCTCGATCGCCGCAGCGTAAACTACAGGCTTGAACACGCTACCCGGCTGCCGGAAAGCCTGGGTCACTCGATTGAACTGGCTCTTTGAATAGTCCCGCCCTCCGACCAGCGCGCGAATGTATCCGGTACGCGGTTCAATTGCGATCAGACATCCCTGCACCTTCTTTTTTGTTTCCGAAAAACGTTTACGATCGATTTCTTGCAACCCGGTGATCAGCGCCGCTTCTGCTTGCTCCTGCAGATCCAAATCAAGAGTTGTAAAGATGTGCAGGTTGGAAGAAGTAATCTCTTTCTCATCGTGATTTTCGAGAAGCTGTGTTTTCACTAACTCGCTGAAGTAAGGTGCCGGATTGACTCTTGTATCGGGCGCATAGACATTCAATGCCGCATTCGAATACTTCTGGCACTCCTTCTCAGTTAAGAGTTTCATTGCCATCATCGCTTCCAGAACCACATCCCTCCGCTTTTTTGCTTCTTCGGGATGTCGATATGGATTGTAGAGGTTGGGAGCCTGGATCATTCCCGCGAGTAATGCGGCTTCGGCAACATCGATATGCTGAACATCCTTTCGGAAATACGAGCGGGCCGCCTCTCCTACGCCATTGATGCTGACGGAGCCTCTTTGTCCAAGATAAATCTCATTTAGATACATCTCCAGGATCTGCTCTTTGTTCAGCTTGATTTCAAGGATTCGCGCCATCAGAGCCTCAGCCATCTTTCTTCGCAACGAACGTTCCGGCGTGAGATAAAAATTCTTGGCGGTTTGCTGGGTGATCGTACTCCCGCCTTCCGAGATTCGATTTTGCGTAATGTTGCTCCACAAAGCTCGAACGATGGCCACCGGATCTACACCTTGATGGCTGTAGAAGCGGCGATCTTCGATAGCGATCACTGCCCGGATCAAATCGGGCGGAAGATCAGCATAAGAAACCAATGTCCGTTTTTCCCGATCCCCATCAAATAAATTCTTGATTGGCACCGGATCCATTTCACAGACCGTAAGCTCTTCCCCGGTGTCACGGTTCCAGATACTCTCAATATTCCGGGCGCCGAATTTGACGCGGATCACGGAAGTGTTCGGTGATGTCAGAAACATTTTCCGGTTTCGAAACAACACATCGGAACCATCCACCAAATATTCGCCGCCAAAGCGCAACTCATCCGGTGATGAATAGCGGTGATAGTCGAGCCGTTCCAGATAGTTCGTTAGATCTTTTGGATTCCAGGCCAGGCCTGGATACAGAGAAGGCGCTTGAGCATAGATCGTCGCAGGAATGGACCACCTGTTCGAATGAAGATGATATTCAACAATAAAAAAGCACTTGACATAGAGAAATAGAAAATAAACACAGAAAGCCGTTCCTATCGCTGCAAAGCCCGCTGCAAGTTGTATCCACGCCGGCGCCGCGCGAAGCTGGATCAGCGCGTTCCGGATGGGTGCAGGTATGTATCGCATGTATCCCTACAATCTATTGCTATAACGGCAAACAGCAAGACGTCTGTTCTTAATTGGTGCGCAGGCTTCCAGCCTGCATTATGGGTCGCAGGCCTCCGGCGTGCGATGCCGGCGAGACGCTGGATGAGAACTGCGAACCTATACTACAATAAAAAATAGAAATCGACTGAATCCGATCTTGTGCTGGATATACGTTGCAGCGGCGATCAAACCGAATAGAGCTACCCGAAGAAGGCCATGAAACAGCAAGATAACGAAGTAATGGATATCCTGAAGAGCCTGCTGGGCGCGCTCGATATTGTGGCGTTTGAACGGGTGGACAAAGGACAATTCCATGTGGTTGGAAGTTTAGCGGGATGGTTTGTGCGCATGTATCCCGAAGCAATGATGGAAAGAGACAGGATGAATTTTGGGGGCAAATTTCTGTTCCTGGAAAATTTCCTGATCGATGCCGAAAAGTTCTGGGAGTCGGAAGCCTCGGGAAGATTGAAGTCGGGCATCTGGATTGAAGTGGACGCGTTTGGAAAGGAGAGACAACTGGAGGCATCCGCTCTCAATTTACGCGACAGAAAAATGTTGTTGATTGAGTTTCCCGCAGTTGCTTTTGCAGAGAAGCAAGAGTTGATCCAAAAAGGGCGTGAACAGAACCTGGAATTCGGAACGAAGACTCGAATCACGAATCGTCGCCTGATGGATACGTTTGATTCGATGACGGAGGGTTTTGTTTCGCTCAGCAAAAGCTGGCGCTACATTTACATCAACCAACGCGCCGCGGAAATGTTTGGCAGAAATCGGGAAGATCTCCTCGGCAAGCATATTTGGACAGAATTTCCTGAAGGAGTCGGGCGGACGTTCTACGACAATTGTCACAAGGCGATCCAGGAACAAGAACCCATCACGATGGAGGAATACTATCCGCCCTGGAACCGCTGGCTTGAAAATCGAATTTGCCCGACACGCGACGGTCTATCGATTTTTTTTCAAGATATTACCGAGCGAAAAAGGGCGGAAGAACTGGTCAATGGCCAGATTCAGTTGCTGGAAATGATCGCCTCCGGGCAGGCGCTTCCGGAGACGCTCGCCGCATTGATTCGATTCACAGAATCGCAAACGCCGGAAATGCTTTGTTCCATCTTTTTGCTGGACCAGGATGGAATTCACTTCCGGCACTTCATTTCGCCGAATTTGCCCGCAGAATCTGTCCCTGCAGTTGCCTCTTGCGGTACAGCGGCATTTCAGGGTGAACCTGTATTCATCGAAGATATCGCCGCCGATCCGCTCGCGGCCGATTATCGGGAATTGGCGCTGCGGCACAGCGTACGCGCGTGCTGGTCGATCCCCATCTTCGATCAACAACACCAGTTACAGGGCGCCTTCGCATTGTATTCCCGTAAGCCGGCTCTACCGGAATCGTTTCATCGAAAGTTGATTGATCTCGCAGCGCGGGTCGCCGCAATCTGTATCAACCGCAACACCGGCTCGAAATGAGTACCTAGCCGATCAACGACTACTGCAATCCCGGGACGAGATACAGATCGGAAAGCACGCGGCGATATGTGTATGCATAGGAATTGCCGTCAGGAGTGATCAACATGTTGATCCGTCCTGCGATTCCGGATTGATCGGAGGGAGTGACCTCTTTCCAGAGTGTCTGTTGTCCGGTGTTGAGATTGACGCGAAATACTCGCAACGGGATCTCCGCATTTGAAATTGCATAGACTTCCCGGCCATCCGCAGTCCATTGGATCGGGACAGCATTTTCGAGACCCTGAACTTCTTTCGGCGGCCCCCCCGAAATGGGATAGAAAGCGTAACCGCCATCCGGGAACGAAGCGAGCACGGAGGATTGATCGAGTGCAATCAAGGCGGGAAAGATCGCGGTGCCTTCCGGCGTGACCGGTAGAACCCTTTCGGATTGGAGCTCACGAACCCACCAGCGCGTTGGTCGGCCTTCCTGATGTGCCGGAAACAAAATGCGTTTCCCATCGGCAAACCATCTCGTCACGGTTGCATCAAGAAGTAGCGGTTTGCAGATAAGGACTCGGTTTTGGCCAGCGCCCGTCGGAAGGAGCGTATAGCGACTGGTGTCGTTTGGGAGTCGTGAAATGACCCAGGCTCCGTCCGGTGACATCGCTCCGGCAAACCCGTCCCCGAGCCGAACGGCCGGTGATCCATCGGTTTTGCGAATAAACACGGAGTAGTTCGGCCCTCCGCCCGCACCCTGTTCCTCAAAGACGAGGAGCTTACCGTCATCGGAGAGATAGCGGGAGAACGACCAATCAAACCACGACATGTCTCGCTCTCTCGTCTCTCCAGGTGGAAGCAAAATGATTTCGCGCCGCCGGCTGTCGCGAGTCAGCAAAACGGTACCGTTTGCATCGATATCATGCAGGATTAGATTTCCGACCATGGCCGTCACCATACGCAATTTACCTTCGGGCGTCACTGCAAAAAGAGGTTGCTCATTGGATCCCTCCCGGCTCGCAGTAAACCAGATTTCCTTCCCATCGCGTGACCAGTGCAGTCCGGATTCGCTCGCGAACTCTTGTGTCGGATGCTTTACCGCGCCTTTCAGATCCACGATTGCGACGGTCCCACGATCGTCACCTCCATTCGTATGATCCATGAATGCGATTTGATCGGCCGCCGGCGAGACGCGAACGTTGTTGATCCAACCACCGGTTTCGTACAGAACTTTTCCAATCGGAAACTCCAATCTATATCTACCATTCACCCTGTGAGCAACAGCCAGATCCTTCCCATTTGGCGCCCAATCCGCATCCTGGACTTCTTCCAGCATTTCCCGCGGGGCCCCGCCATCAATCGGGGCGCGGGCGAGCGTACCCGCCCTTTCCCAACCATTGCGGTATTCG
Source organism: uncultured bacterium (assembly GCA_963843285.1). Classification (GTDB taxonomy): domain Bacteria; phylum Acidobacteriota; class HRBIN11; order JAKEFK01; family JAKEFK01; genus CAZDDB01. Next base: position 96,382 of record CAWJJO010000013.1, on the reverse strand, counting down.
GGATTGAGCAGAATTGCCATCTCACCGGAATTGGAAATGGAAAGCAACGCTGCCTTTGAAATTCCCAGTGAGCGCGAGACAGGATTTTGCGGCCGCGTGACAAAGACCTCTTCCGGGCTTCCTACCCATGCGGCAGAATAGACAATCGATTGCCCGTCCGGAGTAAATCGCGCCGCAGAAATGAAGCCTCTGCGGAAAGTAATTCGTTTGTAACCAGACTCCGGAAGGGCTGCTTGTTTTTGTATCACCGGATTTGTCCGGCTCTGCCTTCCGGCAAAGAAAGCGGATATAAGTCCTACAAGGATCAGCAGGATCATTGCGGCGTATCGCAAACTCTTACGTGCAGACGGCGCAATTGCCGTTTGCGCTGTACTGCTCTGGCTGGTTCCGGAAATCATTTCGAGATCGAACGCGAGATCTCGGGCGGATTGGAAACGCACCGCCGGATTTTTTTCCAGACAATGCCGAATGATCCGCTCCAGGGATGGAGATACTGCGCGATTTGTCTGCTCAAACTCCGGCGGATCTTCTTTCAGAATGGCGCTCATCGTATCCGCGGTCGAGCCCCTTTGAAAGGCGCGCTTTCCTGTCAGCATTTCATATAAAATCAGGCCAAACGTAAAAATATCGGACCTGTGATCGGCGGCGTGCCCTCTCACCTGCTCCGGAGACATGTAGCCCACAGTCCCCAGAACCACGCCGGGTTGCGTGCCGGGATCTGCTGTTTGCATTTTGGATTGCTCTTCCGTTGGTGGCTCCGGCGCAGAGAGTTTGGCCAGTCCGAAATCAAGAATTTTCGCGCGTCCGTCGTTTGTAATGAAAATATTTTCTGGTTTCAAATCCCGGTGTACGATTCCCCTTTCATGAGCCGCTGCAAGCCCATGCGCGATCTGCAGTCCGTATTCCACCGTTTTCCGCATCGGCAACGCAGAGCCGCCAAGCGCCTCACGCAAGGTCTCTCCGGTGAGCAACTCCGTCACGATGTACACAATCTCGTTTTCCTTTCCGATATCATGGACACTGACGATATTTGGATGATTCAAAACTCCCGCGGCCCGCGCTTCCTGTTCAAAGCGACGCAAACGTACTTCATCGGCGGAAAGCTGCGGCGGCAACACCTTGATGGCGACTTCGCGGCCCAGACGTGGGTCCTGCGCGCGATAAACTTCCCCCATTCCTCCCGCCCCGATCATCGAGAGGATTTTATACGGACCGAGGTGAGTACCCGTGACGATAGCCATAGAGAGTTCATTGTAACCTACGCCGGAGCCTCTTCCATAGCCCTATTAAAATTAGTATAATATTGCTATTGGACTAATATTATTCAATAAAGGAGAGTGCACATGCGTTTTCTTCTTTCGTGCATCGTTTTGTTGATCATTCCTTCTCTCTGCAGCGCACCCGATGCAGCCCGGCCGATGCTGGGCTATACTCCCGATCAAGCGATCTCCCAACGGGCCTTAGAAGAGAGATTCGATGGATTTTTAAGTGCCGATCGTGTCTGGGAGTGGATCAGAATCCTGTCAGCAAGACCGCATCATGTCGGCTCCGCGTACGGAAAGATGAATGCGGACCTGATGGCTGAACGGCTGCGATCCTGGGGATATGAAACGCAGATCGAGACATTTTACGTTCTGTTTCCAACACCACGGTTGCGTGTACTGGAAATGCTTGCCCCTGTCCCTTTCCGCGCCGCCCTGTCGGAACCACCTATCAAAGGAGACGCCTCCTCAGCATATGTGGAAGAACAGTTGCCCGTATACCATGCATATTCCACCGATGGAGATGTAACGGGTGAGGTCGTATATGTGAATCATGGACTTCGTAGCGATTATGAAACGCTGAAAATGTATGGAATCGAGGTGCGCGGGAAGATTGTCATTGCACGAGAAGGCGGATCTTATCGCGGTGCAAAGCCAAAAATCGCCGCCGAACAGGGAGCGATCGGTTGTATTGTCTACTCCGATCCTTCCTCGGACGGCTACTACTGGGGTGACGTCTATCCAAAGGGTGGATGGCGGAACGAAGATTCCGCGCAGCGTGGATCGGTCCTCGATTATACAGAACACAATGGCGACGCGCTGACCCCATTTGTTCCCGCTTTCAAAGATGCCAAACGAATATCACGAAGTGAAGCCGGTGGAATTACAAAGATTCCGGTTCTTCCGATTTCATACAAAGACGCGCTTCCAATTCTTCGATCGCTCAACGGACCGATGGCTCCCGAAGAATGGCGTGGAAATCTTCCCATTCCGTATCACATCGGTCCGGGGCCGTGGCAGTTGCATCTCAAACTTGAATTCAATTGGGACATCTCTCCGGTATACAACGTGATCGCGCGAATGAGCGGATCCGAATATCCAGATCAATGGGTGATACGCGGGAATCATCATGATGCGTGGGTGTACGGCGCCAACGATCCGGTCAGCGGCATTGCCGCGGTTCTGGAAGAAGCGTATGCCGTGGCGCAGCTTGCAAAAACCGGATGGCGCCCCAAACGCACTTTGATCTACGCGGCATGGGACGGAGAGGAAGGCGGGTTGCTGGGCTCGACCGAGTGGGTCGAAGCTCACATAAAAGAACTTCAGCAGAAGGCGGTTGCCTATATCAACTCCGACAGCAATGCCCGGGGATTCTTCTACTTTCAAGGTTCGTCCACGCTAGAGAAACTGGTCAATCAAGTGGCAGCAGATGTGGAAGATCCGGAAAAACACATCAGCGTTCAACAACGCACCCGCGCATATCTCATTCAAACCGCTGCTGATCCATCCGAAGCCCGGGAAAGAGCGGATTTGCGGATCTTACCCGCAGGATCCGGCTCAGACTACTCTACATTCTTGCAGCATGCAGGAATCGCATCGCTGGATGTGAGCTTTGGAAACGAAGATGAATACGGACAATATCATTCGATCTACGACACATTCGATCACTACAAACGTTTTGTGGATCCATCCTTTGAATATGGAGTGGCTCTGGCAAAAGCGGGAGGCCGCTGCATGCTGCGACTGGCAAATGCGGAGGTGCTTCCTTTCGAATTCACTGGATTTGCCGATAATGTTTCACGCTTCATCAAAAGAATCCGGCAATTCACTGATCAACGAAGAGAAGAAATAGCAGAGCGGAATCAAAAGATCGCGGAGAAAAGTTATGAAGCGTACTTCGATCCCATGTCAAAATTTGTTGTTCCGTCTCCCGAGGACCCGATCCCCGATCTGGACTTCGCTCCCCTGCTTCAAGCCGCGAACGCTCTCCCGAAAAGCGCTCAACAGTACCAGATCGCATACGACCAATGGATGAAAACATTGCTCACGCCTTCAAACGCAACGGATGTAAACTCGATCCTGATGCACATGGAACAGTCGTTAACCCGGAAGGAAGGATTGCCCGGACGGCCCTGGTTCACACACCAGCTGATTGCTCCGACAGCAGATGCCGTCTATGGCGCAGGCACGCTACCCGGCATCCGGGCTGCGATCGATCGGAAGGACTGGGCGCTGGCAAAACAACAAATCGGCGTTGTGGCAGAAACTCTGGAGAAATTTAGACAGGACATCGATCGTGCTACAGCAGCTCTCAATGGAGCGCAGGCGTCCCACCCGCATTAGGGGCCGCAGGCATCTTGCCTGCCCGATTTTCAAAGCAGATACTGGGAAACGAACATGACGGATCAAACTGAACTTCTAAATATGTCGGCGTATGGCGGCGAAGGGTGGTCACCACGTACAACTTCCCTGCAGGATGAACTGGGATCTGTGTGGCGGGCGTGTGGAATATCAAACGAGTGGGCCCCGCTCAAGCAAGTCCTGCTTCACAAACCGGGGCCCGAACTGAAAAATCTCGCAAACCCAAATGCAGTCCAGATGCTGGAGCCACTCAATGCGGATCTGGCGACCGCACAGCACGAGGCAGTTGCCGAGGCGTACCGGCAAGCCGGTGTTGCCGTTCATTACGTTGATCCTGCTGGTGTTCCGCCACCCAATCAGATGTTTGTTGCAGATTTGATGTGGATGACTCCGGAAGGCGCGATCGTGGCCCGTCCGGCATCGACAATCCGCGCCGGAGAAGAAAGGAACGTTGCTCGCCGATTGGCGGAGTTGGGTATTCCCATTCTGTACACGATTCGCGGAAACGCCACATTTGAAGGCGCGGATGCAGTGTGGCTTGATAACAGAACCGTACTGATCGGCCGGGGCTTACGCACAAATGCTGAAGGCGTCCGCCTGATTGCCGGTCTGCTTCAGGAAATGAATGTCAGGGTGATCCAAGTCGATCTTCCCTGCGGCACGATGCACCTCATGGCCATGCTCCGCATTGTGGATCGCGATCTCGCGATTGCATGGCCCAGGCGCCTCGCACAAGCTGCCGTGGATGCATTGCGTTCCCTGGAGTACAAAGTTGCGTTTCTTCCGGATGAAATGGAACCGGCTACCCGTAGCTCCTTCAACCTCGTTACGCTCGGGCCCCGGGAGATTGTGATGCCCGCGAACTGTCCCGTAACACAATCGTTCCTGGAGTCTTTAGGAGTCAGATGCACCACCGTTGACGTCAGTGAGATCCGAAAAGCTGCAGGAGCCATCGGATGCCTCACCGGAATTCTTCATCGTGAGTGAGCAAATGAGTCAGAATGACTGGAATTTAGAAAAATCATGGAGTCGACTTGAGGAAAGCACATAAAGGTCTGGACAAGACCGACCGGAGAATTTTGGAGTTACTTCAACAAGACGGAAGACTCAGCAATGTCAAGCTTGCCAGAACCCTTGGACTTGCGGCGCCCTCGGCGCTCAGCCGTGTCCGAAATCTGGAAGCGCATGGTGTAATCCAGGCATATCATGCCCGCATCGACCCCGTATCCCTCGATCTGAAACTACTGGCATTCATTTTTGTAAAAACCGATAGCCTCCGAAAAGAGAATCGCGCGGGTGAGCAAATCAGCCGTCTGCGCGGAGTACTGGAAGTCCATAACATCACCGGAGAAGATGCTCTGCTGGTGAAGTTACGCACATCGGGGCCGGAAGATCTGGCCACTTTGATCCGCGAGGATCTTTCAAGAATCGAAGGAGTTGTTTCCACCAAAACCACGATTGTGCTTCACACAACAGCTGAAACTTTCATACTTCCCGTATCGCAGCAGCAACAAAAAACGAAAACACATACTGGAAAGAAGAGTCATAAACGTTCTACTCAGAAGAGCCGTCGTCCATCCTGAGGAAAGCCCCGTTTAGCGCTTCCAACACCCGTTTCGTCCCCTTCCGCTAGCCCGTTTTCGGAAAGAAAGTCTACACTGATCCGGTTCAAAAGGAGGGTCTGCCAAAATGAAATCCTGGATTCTTGTGTTTTTGATTTTGATCACTGCGGCTGCATTCTGCGTCGCTCAACAGGTCAAAGAAATCCCCGCAACAACGAATTCGAAAGAAGCTCTGGCGTCATTCAACACGGGACTGTACTACCTGGATGTCGCAAGAGGGATTGAGGCGAGAACGGAGTTCTTAAAGGCCGTTCAAGCAGATCCCGCTTTTTCCCACGCTTACTTTTACCTTTCACTCGCCTCCCTTTCACCTGAGGAATTCAAGGAAAGTCTAGACAAAGCGAAGGAACACATTGAGGGGAAAAGTGAAGGTGAGAATATGTTGATTGAGATCAACCGAACTTTTCTCGACAATGACGCGGGTAAGCGATTGCATATTGCGCAAGCGCTGGTGCAAAAATATCCGCAGGCTCCGCGGGCCTGGCTTCGTTTAGGGTTTTCTCAGGGATCGATCAATCAAAATGAAGAGGCTCGGAAATCCTTCGGCAAGGCACTGGAACTTGATCCGAAATTGATCGGCACTCCTGTCGCATTAATGTTTTCCTATCTTTTTAGTGAACCAAAAGATTTTGACAAAGCGAAACTCTACGCGGAACAGTGCAGTCAACTGCAGCCGAAGGAAGCGAAGTGTTACGAGTTCATGGGAGACGTCTACCGAGCCAGAAATGAGCTGCTAAAAGCGCGAGACGCCTATACGAAAGCGCTACAAGTAGATCCGGCCTTGAATGTGGCAAACCTGAAAAAAGGTCATATCAATTCTTTCCTGGGTCATTACGAGGAAGCCAGAGCCGATTACGACAAGGCTATCGCTACTACGGAAAAAGTGAATAAGACAGGATACGCAAACTTCAAGGCATTGACTTACGTACATGCCGGAGATTCCAAGGCTGGGCTGCAGGAATTGCAGAAACTCGTTGACTCCGCAGATTCCGTGGGGCTGCCAAAAGAACAGACCGATGCCGCAAAACTGGTAACTCTAAATAATGGACTGCTGATTGCGCTTCATCAAAACTCCGCGGACGAGGCGCAGAAAATTCTGAATCAAATCAAGGCGATCACAGCGCAAAATATCAAGCGTGTGAGTGACGACGAGTTTGCGCGCCAGCAAAATGCAAACCTTCTCTTGCTCGAAGGTCAAATCGCAGCGCGCAAAAAAGACTACAAGACGGCTCAAAGCAAGGCGGAAGAAAACCGCAAGCTTGTGGAAAACGACAGCAGTCCGCGGAAGCTGGAAGGATATTATGGTCTGCTGGCCACAATTGAGCTGCTCCAGGGAAACAACGCCAAGGCCGTGGACCTTTACAAGAAAGCGGATCAGACCATCCTGTACGTAAAGTATCAATACGGTCTGGCGCTTGAAGGAGCGGGAAATACTCAAGAAGCGTCGAAAATCCTTGGCGAGGTAGCTCGATTCAATTTCAATGTTGTCGATTTTGCGCTCGCGCGCAATGACGCCCGTGTAAAGCGTTTCGCTAAGAGTTGATTGTGATTTGGCAGATCCAGCGGTAAGAACCGCCGGGACTGAGCATGAGACAACTGTCCCGGCGGCCAAACTTTCAAAATCTCTGTCTGACTAGGGTGCTTCGACCCGAAAGCTATCGGAACCCACACTCTTGCCACTCGCTCGAATACGGCAAAAGTAACGCTACCGGTGGGAGTACAGGTACCGGTGGAGGGGGTTGGGGTGCCATCTAGATCGATGTCGACGCCCGTATGCCACCATTGGTCCTCAGGAGCGCCACACTGGATAAGAGATGCATCGTCAATCGTGCCGGAACAGATCTCTTTCCCTTTGTCGGATAGTGTCCATGTGTAATCACCAGTAGGAGCTGTGCTGAGGTTAAACCAGACAACGATACTGAGGCTGGTGGTATTGTCCTGCCTGTCCGCTGAATTGCCCCCGGTGTCGGCATTCGTCGTGTTGCAATTGGTGTCTGAATCCACTTGGATCGCTGCTCCTTGCTCTTTTGCCATTGCCGGCGCTGCTGCAAAACCAACCGCCAGACAAATTGCAAAGAGAATAAACCATTTATTCTTTCCCATTAGTCTTCCTCCTTGGTGTTTTTTCGTTGTTGATCCACTACATTCAAACTTAGACTTGCTGAATGTATATGCCACTATATTTATATAATGATAAAGATACAATGGCAACATGAATGTGTAACATTATTGTGAATCTCGTCGCGGCTGGATTTTTTTTAAGAGGTGAGTCGTACCGGCTGAAGCTCCGCCTGGTCCAATGTTTTGTCTCTGATTGCCAAGGTCGCAGCAATAGCAGCCACAATGACCAGCGCTAGAAACACATAGCTGCCGATCATCGTGTTCTTCATCTGCGGAAACAGAATCCGGCTGATGTACACGAAGTAGTTCGAACAATTGTGAAGAATGATGGCCACGAACGTGCTCTGTCTTGACTTCAGAAAGAACCAGGAAAAAATCAGCGAGTATAGGACGCAGGACAACAAGAATGTTAAAGGCGTTCCCTTGCCATCAACCGCATAAAGCGGGATGTGCCAGACGTACCAGATCACGCCCACAATCAGGCTGGCCGAAATGGGCCCGATTCTTCGCCACAGGGCGGGCAGAAGAAAACCTCGCCAGCCGATCTCTTCTCCTAATGGTCCATCGATAATTGCCATCATAACGAAGACGGCGATGAGTTTCAGTGCAAGGGTACCGCCAGGGGCCGCCGGTATGCCGCCAAACAGAATAGCGGCTGAGATCGCGATCCCGATCATCAGCATCGGCCCTAGGAAAGCCAGCACGTAAAGTCTCAAGGGGACTCTCCAACGCACCACGCTCGCCATGAGTTGTTTGAAGCGGGAAATCCCGCCCGCATAGAAAGAAACAATGATAGCAGCGAGAGCAGGTCCAAAATCGCGTAAGATCCCTTTTGACACAAGCTCTACGGAAGCAGGGAGCGAACCCTTTGGGAACGTCTGAAGCATCCACCAGTAGAGACCGGACATTCCGAGTGCAAGAACGATGAACAGAATCGCCGCTCTTAATTCTTTGTTGCCCACTGTCATTACATACGGGGCATGAGCGCGAATGTTCCGCAATTGTTTGTAGTAGCGACTTTAGTCGCTGCCTGCAGGCAGATGCCTGCGGTCCACAATGCAGGCGGGACGCCTGCGCTCCATGGTAATATTTGTCGCGATGTCGACTTTTCGTATCTTTCTGCTCTCTCCGGCGAGTGCCATGGGGAAGCGCGCGGATATACTGCTGAGTGAACGCGCAACATTTGAACTGGCCCTCCGCATCAGAAATGGCGGAGCGCCCATAGGGGAAGTTTTTTCCTTTTTGAGCGGGCTCTATTTTCGCGGAAAACTGAATTATGCGAATCAATTTGCGCGGCCTTGTGCGGAATCATCGGGCGTCCTGATCATCACATCAAATCGTGGTTTACTGCCAGCCGAAACAATACTCACCACCGAAGATTTGCGATCGTTTAGAGGCGTGCCCATCGATGCATCTCAGAACCGGTATTTTCGTCCTCTGAATGAATCGGCCATGCAGACTGTCAGATCAGCTGCCGCCGCATTCAGAGATTGTGCTGCTGGGAAGCATCGGTACTGGGAAGTACGTAGATCCACTCCTGAAAATCTTTCAACACCGGCTGTTGTTTCCGGAGCAGTTTGTCGGACGCGGTGATATGAGTCGCGGAGGCCTGATGCTGCGTTGCGTTGATTCCAGGCAGGAGTTGCGATACATTCCTGTGCAGGGCGCGATTCGTCACGGCAAGCGTCCTCCAAAACTTGAACGAAGATGATCGCGCCGTTTCGGCCGGCACTCTTAGCAATCGTCCGGGAGGAAAATGTATCGCGATCGTTGCAGGTCGTCGTGAACTGGCAAGACAGTGTCAAACAACTCTCAAGGAAGCCTTACCTATGAAATACATTCTGATTCTTGTTTTAGCAATTACTACGATTTGTCTTCTTGCATATAGTCGATCGGAAGGAGAGGCAGCGAAAAATCAACATAGATCCATAGCGTCGATTCATTCACTGCGAATCATTGTGCTTTCCACTATGCTTGCCGGAAATCCTGGCAATGGTGGGATTGGTGAGTGGGGTTACGCCGCTCTTGTCGAAGCCGACGGCCACCAAATCCTTTTTGATACCGGCGCGCGTCCGGACACAGTGCTCAAGAATTCACAGGAGTTAGGCATTGACTTATCTACGGTTCAAGATGTCATTCTGAGCCACAATCACTTCGACCACATCAGCGGTTTGTTAACTTTGCGCCATGAGCTTGCAAAGAAAAATCCAACAGCCTTGTCGCGCGTTCATGTAGGAACCGGAATCTTCTGGAGCCGTCCTTCTGCTTCCGGTGAAGACAATCTCATGATTGCTCTAAAACCTGCTTATGAAACGGCGGACGGCGTCTTCGTCGAACACAATGAACCGAGAGAAATTTTCCCAGGTGCATGGCTTACCGGCCCAGTGCCACGGACTCATCCCGAACGGAATTGGAGTGTAACCGGTCGTGTTCAAACGCCGAATGGCCTTCTGGAAGATACAATTCCAGAAGACATGTCGTTGGTGTTTAACACCGATCAAGGACTTGTTGTTGTTTCCGGATGTGGACACGCAGGGATCATCAATACGCTCGAATACGCCAGAAAGGTAGTACGCCAGGCTCCGGTCTATGCAGCCATCGGGGGCTTTCATCTTTTTCAACTGGACGATGACAAACTCAATTGGACCATTGGAAAGTTACGCGAGTTCGGACTCAAGCAATTCCTGGGTGGTCACTGCACCGGGATTGAAGCTGTTTATCGTATCCGGCAACTGGCTGCACTAAACCGGCAGACCTGTGTTGTAAGTGCAGTTGGATCAACCTTCACGCTGGAACACGGCATCGATCCTTTGCTGCTCGCGCGTTAGGAATCAATGAGCCGCCGCCGGCTCTATTCGAGGCGCATAACCCGAGCAGGATCCACGCGAATCGCGCGCCATGCCGGTACGAGACATCCGGAAATTGTCATGAACAACGCGAGTCCACTGGCAGTCAGGAATGTGATTAGATCCGCCGGTTTTACTCCTGCAAGAAGTGCTTCCATTGCTCGGCCCGCAGCATAGGCCAGTATCATGCCGATCAACCCGCCGATTGCAGCCATCTGAAGTCCTTTACTCAACACCATGGCAAGAATATCTCGCGACCTTGCACCGATCGCGATCCGGAGACCAATTTCCGGTATGCGTTGAGACACTGCGAATGCAAGAAGACCATGGATGCCGATTCCCGCGAGCAGTAAGGAGAGGATCGCGAACGCGCCGAGAACACGGATTTGAGTCGCGCGTGGTGCCGTCTCCCCATCCAAAATATCTTGCAGTGTGCGGACGTCGGAAACTGGAAGCTCAGGGTCCGCTTTTTGAATGATGCTGCGAACTGCCGGCAGCAGAGTCGCAACATCTGATGAACTGCGGATCACCAGTGATTTCGGCACATAGCCCATAATGTTATTATCAGGGACCTGGGTACTGGGCAAGTAGACCTGTGGTTCGCTTTTTGTTTCCAAACCACGGACACGAATGTCGCCAACCACACCAACCACAGCCCGGTCATCGTTGGCGAAGTGAAAGCTCCGGCCGATTGGATCTTTCACTTCGGGCCAGTATCGGCGAACGAAAGACTCGCTAACAATCGCTACCAATGGTGAAGTGCTGGTATCGGATTCGTTGACATCACGACCGCGCAACACGGGGGTTCTTAGCGTAGAGAAATAGCCCGGCGTTATGTATCGTAAACTTGCGTTTTGAGATTCTCCAGGGTCCGGCGGAACTATTCCCGCTCCTTCAACTCCCCAGATTCCGCCGCGGCCGACCATTGGTAATGAACTGATATAGGCCGCATTCGAGACTCCGGGCAACACACGAACTTCTTCCAAAACACGCGAGTAGAAATCGACTCGACGCGCGGTACTTCCATACTTCGTCCATGGTAAATAAGTTTGTAGAGTAAGCACTCCCTCAGTCTTAAAGCCCGGATCAATCGCTTGAATTCGCCAGAGGGCTCGAATCAGCAGCCCGGCAGAAATCAAAAGGATCACCGAAGCCGTCACTTCTGCAATCACAAGTGCGGAGCGCGCTCGTTCCCTCTTGCCGCCTATCCCCGATCTCGATCCTTCGTGCAATCCGCTTGCATCCATGCCTCTGCAAATTCGCATTGCAGGAATCACTCCAAAGCCTATACCAATCACACCGAGAAGCAGGATTGCGAAGGCAAGGACACGTACATCCAGAACAGTCGCTTCACCAACTGGAAGCGACATCGGGATCAGCCTGGAAAGCAGCGGCAAAGCGGCGTGCGCCAACAGAATACCCAGAGCGGCGCCCACAACAGCGAACGCCAGACTTTCCGTGAACAGCTGACGAATCAAACGCTCACGCCCTGCTCCCAATGCGGCTCGAACCGTGAGCTCCTTTCTCCGACCCATTGCTCGAACGAGAAATAGATTCGCCAGATTCGTACAGGCAATCAGCAAAACGCAAAGCGAGGCGCCAAGAAGAGCTGCAAGCAACAACCGCGACTGTCTGGAAACTCCATCGCGCATCGTATCCACCGTAGCGCCGGTTTTGGCATTCACCTCAGGATACTCAAGTTCCAATTTCTTAGTAATAACCGACATCTCCGCGCGGGCCTGTTCTATCGATACACCGGATTTCAATTTCGCGACCCCATACAGATACGTATCACCACGATCTTCGAAATCCGTGGGCCCAAACCGGATTGGAATCCATAAACGGGTTTCCCGGCTCGGAAAACAAAAACTCGCGGGCATTACACCGATCACGGTAAATGTTTCCTCATTCAAGCGAACACTCTGCCCCAAAACTCCTGTGCTACCAGCAAACCTTGACTGCCACAAACCGTAACTCAACAGCACGGTTCCCGGTGCTCCGCTGCGATCGTCAGTATCGGAAAAGACGTGACCGATTACCGGCCTGACACCAAGCATGGGCACTAAGGCTGCGGTAACGGATGCGCCGTCCACCCTCTCCGGAGCTCCGTTGCCTACGAGATTCATCGACACGTTCGCAAAGGCTGCCATCCTTTCGAAAGATGCGCTCCTCTGCTGCCAATCGCGGTAGTTCGCCGGTGATAGCTCAGTGTGTCCATAGGACTCCACGTTCTCCCATAGCCTCACGAGCCGGTCGGAATCCTGAAACGGTAGTGGTCGAAACAATGCATGATTCACGATGGAGAAGACTGCCGTATTTGCGCCGATGCCAAGCGCAGTTACCAGAATCGCGGTCAACGCAAAACCAGGCGACCGCGAAACAGCGCGGGCAGTATATCGCAAATCTCGCTTCAGCATGTCCGCATGCAAATACGCAGCGTTGCGAACAATGTCAAGAAATTCTTCTACCCAGAATGCAATCCTGGAGACGGCGCCGCCGGTCTTTCGCCGACGTTCCAGGAACACTTGGGACAATTCCTCGCCATACTCTATGCGGAATGCGGACGGATATAAATGAAGGAGAATCTTGTAAAGACGCATCAGGCCCTTTCCGGCGCAAATCCTTTTGCCCTGGCAAGCTTGATCAATTGCGAAAACCGTCGCAGCTCTGCCCGAACTACGGCAGACCCGAAAGAGGTAATGTGGTAGTATCTGCGCCGCTCATCATCCAGCTCCGGAGCGGGCCGGTGCCTGCTTTCAACAATTAATCCCTGTTCCTGCATCCGTTGAATCGATCGGTACAAGGTGCCGGCACTAAGCCTGACTGCGCCGTCTGTTCGTGCCGCAACATCCTGAATGATCGCATAACCATGCCGCTCCTCATCGCCTAGTGCCATCAAGATATAGAAAGTTGCAGAAGGTAACGGAAGTAATGCTTCCACTTCATCCATTTTCTTAGTCATATCTCTACTATATTCATGTTGGCTATATTGTCAATGGCTATATTCGAAGTGGGCGTATTGGCGCATCGGGCTTGTTTGGATATTCTGTTTCGGAAGAAACATGAAACAGGATGGCATCGCAGTTGTTGATTTCGGCGGACAGTACGCGCACTTGATCGCGACGAAGGTGCGCAGGCTGAAGGTATACGCCGAGATTGTGCAGCCGGAAGATCCGGTTGAGCGCTTTGCGGGATTTAGAGGGATCATCCTATCGGGCAGCCCTTCCCTTTCCGCGCGCGACGAGGACAGCGCCTATGACAAGAGGATGTACGATCTCCCGATTCCGATCCTCGGTTTTTGTTTTGGTCATCAGGAAATCGCCAAACGATATGGAGGGCGCGTGGAACACACTCAACGGGAGTATGGCCCTGCCGCGCTTCGAATCCAGGGCGCAAGCCCCATCTTTGCCGGTTTGGGGCCCGAAGAGATCGTATGGATGAGTCACGGAGATACAGTCACATTCCGGCCTGCAGGCTTTGATGAAATCGGTGTCTCGGTCAGCGGCGGCATTACACATGCAAACGCGGCGATTGCAAGCGATTCATTACGACGATATGGATTTCAGTTTCACCCGGAAGTCGATGACACGATTCACGGTGAAGAGATGTTCCGGAACTTCTGCATTGATATTTGCGGATGCAGCGCCGATTGGACGATGGAGGGCTATGTTGATGAAGTCATCAGCCGCATCCGCGTGCAATCCGCAGACCGGTCAGTTTTCCTGCTTGCTTCGGGTGGGGTGGACAGCACCGTTTGCGCTGTGCTTCTGGGTCGCGCGCTCGGTCCTGACAAAGTTCACCTGCTTCACATCGATAACGGTCTGATGCGAAAAGGAGAAAGTGAAGCCGTTGTGAAAGAACTCACACGGCGAGGTCTCGCTAAGAATCTTCACTTCGTGAATGCATCCGACCGATTTCTAAATGCTCTTACCGGAATTACCGAGCCGGAAAAAAAACGGCGCATCATCGGCGATACGTTTGTCGATGTCTTTCGCGATGAAGCCGGGAGGCTGGATCTCGCGGGTTGTCTCCTCGCGCAAGGCACGATCTATCCGGATACGATCGAAACAGGTGGCACAAAGCGGGCGGATGTGATCAAGACCCACCACAACCGTGTGCCTGTGATTCAGAAGATGATCGAACAGGGACTTGTCATCGAACCACTCGCAGAACTTTATAAGACTGAAGTGCGCGAGCTTGGCGAGACGCTCGGCCTTTCCGAAGACATCGTGTGGCGACATCCATTTCCCGGACCAGGGCTCGGCATCAGACTACTCTGCTCTGATGGTACGGTGACGAATGGCCGCGCACTCCAGGATTCGCAACAGGCATTGACCGATCTGCTGAAAGATTCCGGATTTGGCGGCGCGGTGCTGCCGGTGCGTTCTGTGGGGGTGAAAGCGGACCTGCGATCGTACGAGCATCCAGCCCTACTGTGGGGCGAACTCGATTTCCACCGCGCAGAATCCATCGCTCTTCAAGTATTCCAAAAGGTGCCTGGAATCAATCGCTGTGTTGTAGATGTGACCGGTAAGAGTGTGACTCATGCGCGTGCGCTTGCGGCCACTGTGACCCGCGGGCGGCTGGATCGTCTGCGTGAAGCGGACGCCATTGTCATGGAGGGTCTGCGGCGGCACGGTCTCTATCGCGACATATGGCAGTGCCCTACTGTTTTCGTGCCCCTGGAAATCAATCACATCGGAAGCGAGTTCGTGGTGATCAGACCAGTGCTTTCTGAACGCGCCATGACTGCAAAACCGGCCCTGCTGCCGGCCGAAGTTCTGATCGATCTTCGCGACCGCATCTTGCAGCTTCCGGAAATTTCAGGTGTCGCAATCGACATCACAACAAAACCCCCCGGCACGATCGAATGGGAGTAGTCGCGTCCAGGAGGAGAAAAAATCAATGAGCATAGAGGAAATGGAAAAGACTGCAAACCGCGCGATGGATGCTGAGACGATTGAAAGGATCGCATTCGAGGTCGTGTCGCTGGGACCGTATGAAGCGGCCGAAGCATTGTTGATTGAGCCAGACGTATTGATCGCGTCTGTTCAGCTTGAGTCATCCCACAAAGCAGCGGGAAGAACGCTGGCGGAGCTTAATATTCATAGCAGAACCGGCGCGACCGTGATCGCGGTTGTCAGGGGTGAAAGCGGGCTTGTTGTGCCGGGCGGTTCGGAGACTCTGCGAGATGGTGATGTTCTCGCACTGGTTGGAACACAAGATGCTGTCGATTCAGCCGAGCAAATTCTTCTAGAAACGAAAGACCAGAGCTAAATCTGCGAATGTATTCGTGCTAAAATTATAAAAGCGATGATTTACCGATACAAGATCGGGGAGGTTGTTGCTGAGGGAGCCCAGGCGCGGGTGCTTCGCGCGAAAGACCGGATCACCGGCAAACAATGCATTTTGAAAACCGGTGACATGATTCAGCGGGAAGCGAACTGGGCGCTCGAATGGAATCATCCCTATATCCTGAAGCCATTTGATTTTGGGATTCATCCGGAATTAGGACCCTATTCCGCTTTTCCTGAAATTCAAGCTCCCTCGTTGCTGGAATGGGCGCGCAACAACAGATCCGCCGAGAATTTCCAGCGAGTCGTGATCCAGATTGCCGAATTCCTTTCCTTCCTGCACCATCGCCGTTTTCTTTACAACGATTTCAAACCGGATCATTTTCTGGTGTTGGATTCCGAAATTCGTGTCCTCGATCTCGGGCTGTGCTCTTCCTTTGCAGATCATTCTTCCTCAGTCTTTTCCGGTACGTTTCCGTACATTTCGCCGGAACGGCTTGTAGGGCGCCGCTTTGATCAACGCTCAGATATTTTTGCCCTGGGAATGCTGCTTTTGCATCTCTTCTTCCCGCAGCAAGAATGGGACTTCCCTCCTGACATTCTCACCTTACAAGGACTTCAGAAGAACTGCGAAGAACTGGATGGTTATTGGAAATCCCTTCTGTCCGAAATGACGGCCTTCGAACCGAATCAGCGCATTGAATCTGCGGATGAACTCTGGGACAGACTCTTACTGCCTGCCGCGAAAGGGACGTTTCTGTTCTTTCCCCTACCGGATCATTCTTCGTTTCCGTACAATTTTTCTTCCGAAAAACCAATTTTGTTCGTGACATCGTCCAGCGAGACGGCCCTCCACCAGTTAGAAAATCAGGCACTGTTGCATTGCTGGAAAAACGGAATTCCTTCCTTCCACTTCGATCTTCAACACCAGGACGTGACTGGATGCTTTGTGAATCTCTTGCACTCTTTTGTGTCGCAAGCTCCATCGGATTTCCTGCCGACGATTGAAGAACTGTGGAAACTGAAACTGGAAGAGAGATGTTTCCTGATTTTTCATGCAGCGCATGTGCCTTCTCCGCCGGATAGATCATCGTTTGCCTACGCGATGTCGTGTCTGTCGCAATCCTCCTCATTCTTCGTATTGATTACCGCGGCGAAAATGTCACCCGATCTGCCCGAAGAAATCTATACAAGAATAGAGCCTCCGGTATTGAATCCCGAGAGTCTGGAAAATCTTTTGCTAGACATCCTTCCCTCTCATGCCCGGAAGGATGACAGATTCACAAAGTTTAGGTCCGGGAAGTTTGTAACCGGAGAGCAAGTGGTAGAGGCGCTACGAAGGGATTTACCGGCAGAAGGATTCCCCTACTGGCCGGCGGCTGCGAAAGCGGTCCGTTTACCTGTAACGTTGGATTCCGTCGGTACGCAAGAAATGCGTGTGCTGGCCTGCCTTGCGATCGCCGGTGGCTCATTAGAGAGCGATGTGCTGGCAAGATCGTTGCCGCTCAAGGATCAAAAGCAGAGTCTTTTGATGGAACGACTGCAGTCCGGGGGCTTTCTGCAAAAGTATCAGGATCGTTATCACCTGTCCGTCCCGCCGGCAACCGTTCTGGGCCGTTTGCGCAAGGATCGCATCCGGGATATTGCAACAAATCTGTTGTCTGCATGGTCCGGACAAGGAGATGCCGTGATCCTCCACCACGTCGCAAGATTGGCGAGAAAACATCGACTCGCCGCGCTGTATGCGCTACGCGCGGCCAGACAGGCGGAACGACAGCAGCAAATCAGCCTTGGGATGGAATACTACTGGAAAGGACACATGAGCGGCGCCAGACTCAGCAAACGCCGGCTGTTCGCGCTCCTTATGCACTCTCTCCGGCATGCGCAGTTCCAGGCTGCCAGGAAGTTGTTGCGGCAAATCCGCAAAAGATTCGGCATGTCGTACCGTCTCGCGGATCTCTATCTTGAATTCCATCACCGTACGAATCATCCCGCTTCTGCAGAACGAATGGCGGCGCGAATCGTTCAACGCACAATTCGGAAACAACACAAGAACGCGCGCGAATACTTTGTTGCACGACTCGCCTTTTTTCACGTCCAGCAACTGAAACTGGAAGAAGCGGTGAAACTCTCCAAGCAATTGCTTGCAGAAACAGCCAGCGACCGAATCCGGAGTCTTGCGCACAACCATCTCGGCGTCGTTCATTTCTATCAAGGCGAATTCAAGGAAGCTGCCGCGGAGCTCAGGATGGCAATTCGCACGCGGCATACCTTTCTGCCGAATTCGTACATGACTCTTGCGATGGTCCTGATGAGGCTCGGCAAACTCAGCGCTGCCAGGAACTGGCTTCTTCGCGCGATTCGAATATTTAACAGGAGACAGGATACAGATCGGCTCAGCATTGCTTTGTTGAACCTGGGACTTGTCTACAAACAAGACGGGCGGCTAAAGGAAGCGAGAGAACAATATCATCAGAGCCTGCATCTCAGTCGCATGAACCGGAATCAGTACATTTTCTGCGCTGTACTGAATAACATGGCTGTCACGTTCGAGCTGGAAGGAAGAACGGATCGCGCCATCCGGCTGTACACAAGATCCGCCAGAGCAGCCGGGGCTTCGGGATTCAAAGGGACTTACGCGATTGCAAAGGCAAATGCCGGACTGCAATACGCTTTCCAAAACCGGTTTTCAAAAGCAATCCGTTCGCTGAGGGAAGCCATCACCATCCACAAGGAGATGAATTGGAGGGTCCAATTGGCGGAGGCACAGGAATCTCTTGGAGTCACCTATCTGCTCTCCAATCATTTTCGAAATGCTGAAATCCACTTGAAATTTGCCGAACGCCTCTTTGGCGAGACAGGAACAAATGCAAATCTCCTTCGCACACAATTGTTGATTGCCCTGGTATGGATCCGCAAGGGATTGTTTCAAAAAGCAAAAGACTTTTTGGATCGGACCAAGGACAATTCCCCGGACAGTTTTGAAAAAGCGCTGCATGAATATTGCATCGCAACGTGGAAGCTGACCGCTCCTGCCGATTCGATAGACGGCTGCAAGGAAGCTCTTCATGAGGCCGAGCGCATCTTCCGCAATCTTCCGTCGGCGTTCTGGCTTGCGAAAACCTACCAACTCAAAGCACAGTACCATTTGCGAAAAGATCACTACGAGAAAGCGCATCTTGCTTCAAGCTCGGCATTCAATATATTCTCAAGACTCGGCGCCAGAAAAGAAATTCTAAATCTCACAAAGGAAAGCTTCACCGTGAACAATCCCGAAGATTTCATCAACCGGATGGCCGACCGGCTTCCCTACAAAATCCTGCAGATGATCAAGGAAGTACTGGTTGAACCGGATCCGGAAGTAATGATTTCAAAAATTCTCTCCGTTTCCCTGGAATTTAGCGATATGGAACGCGCGATGCTGATTGTAATGGACGAACCTCCGCGCATCTTCAAGTCCACCACGATCGATGAAACAACAGTTCAGGAGATGTACGAGATCAGCAAATCCGCGGTCGAGGCCGCCGCGCAATCTCACAAGCCTTATGTTGCGCTTGATGCGGTTGCAGACCCTTATCTGAATACACGACCGAGTATTGTTGCAGGCCGGATTATGAGTATTGTCTGTCTTCCACTGCGCGCGCAAAACCGGCTGATCGGTGTTTTGTATCTGGACAGTCGCGAAGGTGTAGAAACGCTTGGAAAGACTGAGTCCGTATTGTTGGAGATCTTTGCTTCGTTGATCGCGCTCGTTCTCAATAAAACTCTGATTCTGGAGAAATCAATGGCAGAAAACCTGCAACTGCGGTCGTCTCTCGGGCTATCCTCGTTTCCGGAAATTA
This sequence comes from uncultured bacterium, assembly GCA_963843285.1. Taxonomy (GTDB): domain Bacteria; phylum Acidobacteriota; class HRBIN11; order JAKEFK01; family JAKEFK01; genus CAZDDB01. The sequence continues at coordinate 77,034 of CAWJJO010000013.1, read as the reverse complement.
TCGGGAACAGCGATGCTTTGATGTCTGTTTTGAAGTCGGTCCACCAATTGCTCAACGCGGAGATTCCCGTTCTAATCACAGGCGAGACAGGCACCGGAAAGGAATTGATTGCCCGCGTGCTTCACTATTGCGGATCACGGAAAAGCGGTTCCTTCATTGCCATCAATTGTTCAGCTATCACCAAGACTTTACTCGAAAGCGAGCTTTTCGGGCATGAGAAAGGAGCCTTCACCGGCGCCGATTCAATGAAAAAAGGTCTGTTTGAACAGGCCAAATCCGGCACATTGTTTCTGGATGAAATCGGGGACATGCCGCATTCCATGCAGGCAAAACTTCTACGCGTGCTCCAGGAAGGAGAGTTCCGGCGTGTTGGCGGGCACGAAACACTTCGATCGAATGCGCGAATCATACTCGCGACAAACAGAAATCTTCAACAACTCGTAAAAAAGGATCAATTCCGGGAAGATTTATTTTACAGAATCAAAGGAGTTCAAATCCAACTTCCACCTCTGCGAGAACGAGCTGAGGATATTCCATTGCTGGCAACTCACTTCCTGAGGACATCACTTCTGGCAAGCAGAAAAAGGATTTTGGGCTTTACGCCGGAAACAGTGGAGTGTTTCAAGCGCTATGAGTGGCCGGGAAACGCCCGCCAGCTGAAAAACGAAGTTGAACGAGTAGTGGCCTTAACGGAGAAGGAATGGATCCCCCTGGATGAAGTTGACCCGGAGATCAGAACAGGCAAGGAATTCCCGGCGCGGAAAACAGAGACTCTGAAAGAGCGGGAAAAGCAAATCATCCTCGAGGCCCTTCAGAAGAATAAGTGGAACATACTACAAACCGCGAAGGCCCTGGGCTTGACTCGCAACGGGCTTTACGGAAAAATGAAGATGCACGGTGTAAGCAAAAAGGTCTCTTAAGCCCGGGGGAAGTAGGGCGTGCTCATGCTGGGACAGCTTATTGAACGATGCGAAAGTATTGGATGGCCTCCCGAACAGGGAAATCCCCAGGGCATCTAAGTGATTCAGGGACTGCCTTGACGACTCCCAAAGAGACGATCTTACCATTCTCTTGCCGATTCTGAAGCCATTCGTATTTGCATCCTGAAATCTCTGTTCGAGAAGAATTAAGGAGCAAGCGAAGTACTCACTTATTTTCAAGTAACAACAAACCAATTGAAAAAACCTTATTGGAGGTTCGATGAAAAAAGGAATTGCAGCAGCGCTACTGATTCTCACGATCACCGCGACGAGTTTTGCCGGCGACACAATCGTTCCGCAGAAACACGACGCATGCTTAACTTCGACGTGGATGCAGACAATCAGCAGCCTGTGGAATAACCTGTTCTACTAGATCACTGCGGATCGAATATGAAAACACAGGTTATTCTTGAACTACCTGAGGATCAGGAGATCGAGTCGATCGAAGAATCTCGTGTTTCCTCGTCTCAGGGGATCATCCAGAAAACAATTCGCTACAGAAACGGAATGACTGCGACTTTGCTGAAGGATTTTAACGAATCTGTTTACAGCATTCAGTTGAGTGCCGGAGACGCGTTCTGCATGAGTCGCAATCAGATATTAAGGGTAAGTTAACTCTTCTTGTAGCTGATTCGGGTTAACACCTTTTACCGAGACAGGTGTTAACGATATTGGCAGTGGTGTCTCCGACTAAACACACTGCCAAAAGTGGCTTTTCTCGACCAGGACGTAGGTTTGTCCGGTTCCAGGACTGCCAATTCCGTGCACAGTTCATCGAACCCCCTCTGGCCGGGCTCTATCCTATCTAAGTTTTTTATTTCGAATAACTTATAGGAATCCTGTCACAGCTGGCACGACTTGTGCTTTAAGAAGATCGGCTAATATCATGCGAAAGGCGGGGGAATCGTGCCACTTTATCCGAGTAAGGATGACTTTGCGTCAATCATAGAAACGAATCAGCTGCGAACTCATTTTCAGCCGATCGTTGAACTCAGTGAGGGTCACCTCTTTGGATTTGAGTCTCTTTCGCGCGGTCCTTTAAAAACCGTCTACGAAACTCCGGAAGCGTTATTCCGGGAAGCCCGCCGATGGGACCTGCTCTTTCAACTCGAAAGAGAGTGTCAGATGACTTTACTTACAAATGTTCTTGAATGCTCCGATCCCGGGTTCTATATGTTTTTTAATCTCGAACCCATACTGCTGGAAACGGAGGATTTCAGGACATTGCCCATTTTTCAATCGCTGAAAGAAATCGATCCACGGAATTTTGTGATTGAGCTGACCGAGCGTTACAACATACATAAAGGGGATTCCTTGAAAAGGAATTTGAACTACTTACGAGACTTAGGGTTCAGAATCGCGCTCGATGATATCGGCAGCGGGTATAGCGATCTTGATTCGATCGTGGAATTTCGTCCGGAGTTTTTGAAAATAAGCAACCGCATTGTTCAGGATATTTCTACGAATATCTTGAAGCAGAAGGTCGTTAGTCTATTATTGGAACTCTCAAAAGGTCTGGCTTTTACCATCGCAGAAGGCATTGAAACGGTGGAGGATTTTCAAATGCTTCGAGAACTCGGTGTCCGGCTTGGCCAGGGCTTCTTGCTGGCGAAGCCGAGAGCGGAAATGAGTTACACCAGAGAGATGCGTCTCTACTCTGCACTACAGTCGGATTGTACGAGTACTTCGAATTTCCCGCAAATGTTCTAGTCGGCATATAGGTATCATGATAACGAAGAATGTGGAATCTGCGCGCCTTTGGTTTGAATCCGGCTGGAACGAACGCAACGACCAGGTGATAACCGATTTAATGACCGAGAACTGCATTGCTCATCTTGCCATAGGAACTGTGCGCGGGCCAAAACAGTTTCTGACCATGCGGGGGAATTTCTTGAAAGCGTTTCCTGATTTGCATCTCTTTTTACAAGATATTGTGGGTGAAGGAAACAACGTTGTGATCCGTTGGAGATCCGAAGGCACGCACACAGGCGAAGCGTTTGGATTGACGCCGACCAATAAGCACATGTCCTTTGTTGGACTCACATGGCTGCGTTTTCATGACGGCAAAATTGTCGAGGGATGGGACGGCTGGAATTTCACCGGCGTCTTTAAGGAAATGGGCGCGTCGTAGGACAGTCATCGGATAGCATTTCGCTTTCACAGTTCCGACGGATTGTTCCGGTTTCAGACTCATCCTCAAAATTATTTTGGCATTTCTAGTTGTCCAATCCGACAATGCCGTTCTGTGTATTTCTGTGTATTATAGATGAGTCGGATGTCGTGAATCGATTCGAATTTTACCCGCGTATTACATTCGGGATGATCGTCCTGAATGGCGAACCCTTTCTGAAATATAATTTACGCGCATTGTATCCATTCGCTTACCAGATCATAGTCGTCGAAGGTGCTTGCTTAGCAGCTGCATCTCTGTCTACCCCAGACGGTCATTCTACAGATGGTACGTGTAACACGCTCAAACGATTCAAAAAGGAGGAGGATCCGGAAAACAAACTCGTGATTGTAACCGCGGAAGATGAAGGGGATCCGAATGGTTTTTGGAATGAAAAGGACGAAATGTCCCAGGCTTATGCTCGTCGCGCGACGGGAGATTGGTTGTGGCAGGTGGATTACGACGAATTTTATCTGCAAAAGGACATGCGCAGGATATCAGACATGCTAGTATCGGATCCTGACATAACCGCAGTCTCTTTTCCTTATAAGCAGTTTTGGGGAGGATTTGATTACCAGGAAACAGGACCCTGGTTCTTGTATGACTTTCCCTGTATTCACCGATTGTTTCGATGGAAAAAGGGCTACCAGTACGTTGCCCATCGTCCACCTACAGTTCTAGATGAACAAGGACGTGACCTGCATCATCTCAAATGGATTTCACATAAGAAAATGCAACGGATGGGAATCCACCTGCTTCATTATTCTTATGTTCTGCCGAAGCAGGCCCGCCAAAAGGTAGGATACTATTCGAATGTGCAGTGGTCTGCTGTTTTCCAGAACAATGAGCGCTGGCTGAAGGATAGTTATCTTACTCTAAAGGACCCTCTCTTTATCGGCGAAGCGGGCCGTCCTCACTTTCAGTGGTTAGAGCGTTACGAAGGATCACATCCCACGCAGATTGAGATGCTGCAGCAGGATTTGAATGCGGGGCATATCCAGGAGCCATTGCGTCCGGTTGACGACATCGAGAGGTTGTTAAGCTCCTTCCGCTATACCTTGGAGCGACGCATGTTGCGAATCTACCTGTTTATTCTCTATCATGCGAAACCGTTCAAGCGTTATCTCAGAAGATTCTTGGGCATTCTGTTCCGGCCGCTGAAACGAACCATTTATAAAGCGCGGACTTGAGATATAACTCTAAGTAACAAGTGATGAAAATGGCTCGGTTTCACTTGGTTGTCTCAAATTACAATCGCCTCTCCAGTTTCGTAAAGAACTTTCATCGCATTCGTGGTTTTGACGAGCTTCGGGACAGCGTAGTCATATTAGATTGCTCTCCAGTTTCTCGATGGCAACAGGAGGTGGAGATTGCTGATGGTTTGACCTCTTACGGACTGAATTGGGGGGCCAATCTGTATTTTCTGCGGCGCCGCAACTGGGGACAGAATCTCGGGGCGCAATTAGACTATTTCCGATGCCTCCTGGATCAAACCATCCCGATTCCGCAATACAGCGCGTTTGCTCAAGATCATTACTTTGACCTTGAGCATTTCGTTAAGGAGGATACGATCCCAGAGGATGCCGTGTTCGATTTGGATCAACTAGAAGCTCAATTTCTCCTGGATGATCAGGTCGGATGCGCTTTCTTTGCCAGGTATGGCATGCGTATCTGTACATTGAATCCAATCACAAACAGAAAAAAAGAGTTCTTTGGTGACGGCAAAGAATTGTTACCCGGAGCCAAAAGGAAATGTTTTTTTGTGGACGGGGGGAACTTCATCGTGCGACCGGAATTATATTTGAATTGGTTCAAGGCGCATCCGCGTTATCTCGTAGAAGGTGATGGTTCCTATGGCTTTACGATTGTTTGGGAAGAGCGATTAGGGCGGATATTGTATGACCAGAGAATCAAATGGGTCGATGCGTACCGTGACCTGACGTATTCATCCATTCAGGAACTCGATGCTATCGAGGAGTCGCGAGGAGAGAAGTTCTCTACGCTGTGGTATGACAATCGTGTGTGGTCATTTTTTTATGGTCGTGATCTTCACGCATACCCCCCCTCGCCTGTAATTTCCATGTTACGGTACTTCAAAAGATATCTTCGGAATCATCTTACATGTTCCAAGGATCTGAAACTCACTTTGATACAGCCATCGCTATCAATTGAGGAATGTAGAAAGCCGTGAGGACCATCAATATGGCGACATAGCAGAATGCTCTTACGTACTTTTGGGACAACGGGCGCTGTAGAGCATAAAACGAGTAAAACGCCAGTAAGGGGAGTACGGGAAGCAAGGAAGCAAAAGTATTCGTTGTCTGCCGGGTTAGAAGTAGCACCGCATAACAAATTAGGAAAAACTGGGAAAAATCGCCTTTTCTGAACATGTTTGCGAGCAGGCCCCCGCCTGCAAGAACACACACAAGGCGTGATCCCCACCGGGTAAACATTGGCGGAATCCACGGGAACATTTTACCCAGCAGGTCCAGATAATAGAAAACGCCGGCGGCATCTGAATCTGCTTCACTCCGGAGGGGAGTTGTAGTTTCCGCTGGAAACATTCGGAAAAGAAACAGTACGAGCAGGAGGGCCGAGCAAAGCGCAATCGCACCTTGTTTGAGGATACTAAAATCCTGGTCACCTTTCCGGCGTTTTTGATAGAATTTCAAGCACAACGTAAAAGGAACAGCCGCGATCAAAGCGATTCCCAGCGTGTGAATCCATACCGTAAAACCGATACATAGGCCTGCAATCACCGGCAGGCGCCGTCGTTGGTCCATGCGCTCCAGCAAATAAAGACTGAAAAGCCCAAAAAATGAAAATGCAAAATCCGGAAGGAAATTCTGCTTGGATGAAACAAGCAGTGGATTGAGAAAAATCAGCGCTGTCAGTCCTGCGGATGTTGGCATACGTCCCGTTTTCAGTTTTAGATATTGAAACGCAAGAACCGCGTATAAGAAGAAGAACAAATCGTCTATCCGATTCTGTCGATGATGGATCGCGAAAGAAGTTACCGCTAATAACATGACGAAACAGAGCTCAAACCAGGCTCTTGCAGACAAATGCAAAAACTCTTGATTGATCTGACTCTTTGGAGGGTGTTGGAGCCAGTCGTCCGGCGTCTTATATACGACTACGGTCTGATCCGTAGCTGCAAGCTCGCCGTCGTATTTGACGAGCATATCCGCCGTTGCATGAAACTTTCCTTCAGAATAGCTCGTTGGATCTTTTTCACCGCGCACAGCATACATCACCCGTGGAAAGCGCCTGACCTTGGCTAATAAATTGTTTTTCTCAAAATGGAATCTGATGTACTGCTCAATATTCCAATCGGATTTGTGCCGCATCTCGTCGTATAGTCTTTTGGGATTCAAGATAATGTCGTTCATCAGGCTCAATGCAGGAACTACATGTTTTTTTGAAACCACGATGTGACGATCGGTAATTCCACCGTAGTCTTCACCCTCAGGCGCCCAGATGTACATGGGATTCAGGACCTCGATAGGAGGGTGATACGTAGCGTAGAAGTAATCAGAACGTGTCACTACAAACCGGTCATATGTTTCAGAAGGTTTTGCTCAAGCAGCTGTTTCAGAAGCAACCACCTGTAATAAATCAAAATACCTGCGGAAGCGGGTTGTTGATCATATGGATCTTTGATTCCGCCAAGCCAGAAGTTCTTTACTTTGAGAAGAAGCCTCCAATTTTCATTTGAGTGGAACCATTTTCTGGCTTCTTCAAAACCTTCGCCATAGTCCTCATATTCCGGTGAAGTCCATATGAATTTAGCGTTTTGGTAAAAGTTGTTGGATTTGTGGTAGTTCTCAGGCATTCCAATGCAAAGTGCCAGATCGGCCTGGAGAGGCTCCAGGAGATATTTTCTAAAAGGATTCCAGGTGAGCTCATGCGCTCTTGTCTCACACAATATACAAACCAGCGTTTTTGAGGCCGTATGCTTCATTCTTTGAGACCTGGAAGTTCGCAATAGTACCCGTAAAGGTTCACTGACTGGCCATGCAATAGAGAAGAGTTTTCTTCCTGGAATTGCATTTGAATCTGATATCTCTTCTGCAGAATTTTTTCAACCTGATTTTTCACGTTTACTGTGATGGGATAGCGGGCGATCCCATCGGCAATACCTTCAGGTAGCACACCAGGTCCATTCTCGCTCAACTTCGATTCCTGAAGGAGAATGATCTCGCCGTCACCTGCCACCAACGGCAAACGCGACAAATAAATACGGTCTGCGTTGGAATTCACCAGGCCCTCCAATACGTCATACGGATTCTCCACATATTGCAAGGCTCCCGAAGAGAACATCAAGTTCAAACGGCCCATATCTACTTTTGCGGCATTTAGATCATCAAAAAATCTTAATTCTTCGTTCTCAAAAGCTTTCCCTTTTTTTGACATTGCGCTTGTTTCAACTACGTTCCATCGGAGCATGACCTGATTTGATAAAAATGATCTTGCAAAGAAATAGTGTGCGCCACATGCGCGCCAAAATCGATCACGCGTAACTCGTCTGATTGTGTGGAAAGGGTCAATACGAGCCCCGCCTGAATGTTTGTAGGACTCAATTGGAATGGCTTTTGCTCAGATAACAGATCTCGATATCGTCTCGTTTTTTCATATACAACATTAACTAAGCTCTCTTCTTCATACCCGTAACCCCGACAGGCTGAAGCGGCCTGCCCGTAAGATGCATATACGGGAGGCTCCTTCTTATAGAAATCTGGATGAAGGATAGGCGGAATGAGATCTCTGATTTTCAATGCATTGCGCCGCAGGTGCTTCGATCCCATCGCCAACGATGGAAGTTGAGTGACATCTTAAAACCTCTCGAGAAATTTCTTCGTGCACTGAATCAAACGGTCCACAGAAGAATCGCTCTGAAGAGGAGATAATCCCAGATAGAAGCCACGGTTGTGCACAATATCTGCCCCTGGGAATGACTGATCTTTCAACTCGCCGAACAAATCAATTACAGGGTGCTTCGTAATATTGCCGACAATAATTGGACGCGTTTCGACTCCCTGGCTTTCCAGGTAAGCCGTGATCTCCTTACGCGAAAAGGGAGCATCGGGAGTGATTTGTACGGGTAATGCAAACCAGCAAGGGCTGGCTTGTGCGTCCACGTTTGGATGGGACAGGAATGGCGTTTGCTCAACGAACTCGAAGAATTTTGCGGCTAACGTTTTCCGGCGCTGATTAAATAACGGCAGCTTTTCGAGCTGGCGCAGACCGAATGCTGACTGGATTTCGGTAGGACGAAGATTGAATCCCCAGTTCACAAAGGCGTACCGGGGATCGAGATCATAGTCCCCCAACGTGTAAGAACTTACATCTGCATTTCTGAGCCAGCCGTGGGCCCTTAGTATTCTCAGCTGGTCTGCTACGGCCACGTCCCGGCAGATAACCATACCTCCTTCCATCGTAGTCATATGATGGGAGAAGAAAAAAGAGAAGGCGGCGCCTAAACCAAAATTGCCAACATTGACTCCTTTCCATTGCGCCCCGAGAGCTTCGCAGCAATCTTCCAGAATCAGGAGATCATGATCCTGCGCAATTGCCAAAACTCGATCCATCTGGCAGGGATTCCCCATTAAATGCACCAGGAAGATGGCTCTGGATGCCGGAGAAATCTTGCGCTCCAGATCATCGAAGTCAATATTGAGCGTATCGGGATCCGCATCAATCAATGTGACTTTCAAGCCGGCCATCATCGCAGACCAAATATGGGTGGGCCATGTCAACACGGGAATGAGGATCTCAGCGCCTTTTTCTAGAATCGGCCGCTGCGGGTTGGTCAAAAGAAAAGATAACAGTAAGTCAGCCGAAGAACCGCTATTTACCATCACGGCTTGTTCGCACTTTTGATAAGCCGCAAAATCGCGTTCGAATTGCTGTGTTTTCTCCCACATCGTGGTTCGGAAACTGCACAGGGAATCAATTGCCTCAATAATCTCTTCCACACCGTAACTCGCCATGCTGAGCGGATACCAGTAACGTTGCGTTTTGGCCTCATTGATACGGCTGGATGACTCGAGTAGAAGCTCTATTACACCGGAAAGTTTCTTGCTGCTCTCGTTGTTCACAAGTTAGCTCCAGCTGCCTTTCGCTGCCGGTATTCCTCAATGGCACGCCCGATTCCCTCTTGCAGTGTTACACGAGGTTGAAAACCCAACTGAGTCAGCCTGGTAGTATCCAAACATTTACGTGGCATTCCATCCGGTTTCGCAGGGTCCCATCGCAACTCACCGTTGTAGCCCACCATACGGGCAATCAGATTCGCAAGATCACCAACGGATATGTCTTCACCCGTTCCAACATTCATAATGTTTGGACCGTCGTACTCTTGCATCAAGAACAACAACGCTTTCGCCAGATCGTCCACATGGATGAATTCGCGGCGGGCAATGCCCGTACCCCAGAGTGTGACATACGATTGCTTCGAATCTTCCGCATCTACGAATCGCCGGATCAAGGAAGAAAGAACGTGAGAGTTTTGCAAGTCAAAGTGATCATTCGTTCCATATGCATTGCAAGGCATGGCATTGATTGTGTTCATCCCGTGCTGATGTTGATAGTATTGTGCAAGCTTTAGGCCGGCGATTTCGCGAGTGCATAGCCCTCATTTGTTGGTTCGAGAGGTCCTGTCAGTAAATATTCTTCCTTCATCGGCTGCGGGCAGTCACGTGGATAAATGCAGGAGCTTCCCAGGAAAAGATTCTTGCGTGTTCTATATCGATAACACACGTCGAAGAGATTGAGTTGCATTTGAAGATTCTTGCTGAGAAAGCCAACTGGATCCGCCTGATTTGCACCGATACCTCCCACTTTCGCCGCAATCATGAAAACATATTGTGGCTGATGCCTCTTAAAATAGGTTTCCACTTGAAACTTATCCTCTAAATCGAGCTCCAGCCGACCCGGCGCCAAAACGTGCTGGAAAGAATGCTCACGCATCAGGCGGCAGACAGCAGACCCTACCATGCCGGTAGCACCGGTGATGAGTACCAATCCGTTTTTGTCTAATGGCATTCTTGTCCTTGACGAATGATTTTACTATAACTCTCACAGTTCACTTTTGGTTTTCCTTTGGAGCGCTGAGAAACCGGAGTAAAATACCTTGTGATCCAGCGTGCTTCCATCCTGGAAGATCAACACTGCGTGAACGAAGATTGCGGCTGGATGCCGCGCGCGATTTCGAGGGTGCAACTATGAGTGTGGAATCTGTGGAATATGAAGGGATCCGTTATGCGGAGATCATTTGGGCAGATACATTCGTGGAAAAGACTACGTTTTTTTCTCCTCCAGAATCTTCTTTCCAGTTCGGATTACTCGCACACAAGGCCGGGTTCGAGGAACCGCCCCATTTTCACAAGCCATTCGCGAGAGAGATTCGCGATTTACAGCAGATGTTCATCGTGCAACGAGGCGCGGTAGCAGTTCAGCTTTATAGCGAAGAAGGGCGTTTGTTGCGTGAAATCACATTATGTGCGGGGGATGCGATCGTTTTGATTCATGGAGTTCATGCGATTCGCGTGATTGAAGACATGCAATGTATCAGCGTGAAACAGGGCCCATTCATGGGACCCGAGAATGACAAGATCCTGGTTCAGGTCAAGAAGTGATTTCAGTTTTCGATCCGGTAATCGGAGAAGAAGAGATCCAGGCGGTCGCTGCGGCATTGCGGCGCGGGGAAATCTCAGGCTCGTTTGGCGAAGCAATTCCGGAGTTTGAGAAAGAGTTTGCCAATTATTGTGGTTGTAAATATGGAATTGCAGTTAGCAATGGGACCGTGGCTTTGCAGCTGGCGGTCGCGGCCGCGCAAGTCCAACCTGGAGAAGAAGTGCTGGTCAGTGCGTCTACCAACATTGCTACTGCGCTTGCCGCATATCATAACGGCGCCGTAGCGATTGCCGTGGATTCCGAAACAGAGACGTGGAATCTGAATCTGGACTTGACTGAAACCCTGCATCACGCCCCGTACCCGCGCGATCATTCCTGTACACTTGTACGGCCACCCAGTGGACATGGATCGTCTGTACGAAATTGCAAAACGACATCGTCTTGTTGTGATTGAGGACTGCGCAGAGTCCCATGGAGCAAGCTGCCGGGGCAGAATGACCGGCAGTTTTGGAGACATGGGCTGCTTTAGTTTCTATGCCAACAAAGTGATTACCACGGGTGAAGGCGGAATGGTCATCACAAACCAGAAGGCACTGTCGGAGCGGTTGCGCCTTTTGAGAAATCTGGCTTTTACGAAGCCTCGTTTTCGGCATGAGGTTGCCGGATATAACTTTCGATTGACAGGTTACCAGGCAGCCATGGGAACCGTGCAGGTGCGACGCATTGAGCAGATCATATCCGAAAAGCGCCGGGTCGCCCACACCTATCACCGCTATTTGGAAAAGATTCCAGGCTTACAATTACCGACTGAAGCAGCATGGGCTCGCAACATATACTGGATGTACGCCCTGGTTGTGAAACCTGAATTCGGCATGAACCGTGACCAGCTCATGGAACGCCTTCAAAAAGCCGGATTTGAAACCCGGACATTCTTTTGTCCGATGAACCTGCAGCCGTTCTTGCAGAAGCAAAAAGGAAGCCGCCTCATCTCCTGCCCGGTGGCAGAAAATTTGTGGGAGAACGGGCTATACTTGCCGTCCTCTTACACCTTAACGGAGGCGACGATTCAATCAATCGCTGATGAAATACGTCACGCGTTTGAAGAGGGTCAAAAGGGATGAGCTCCTATTCCGGACGTCATGCCAAGTTGTTCGATCTTTTCTATTCCGAAAAACCTTACGAACAAGAAGCAAGTTTCGTGAATTCTTGTATTCAGCGTTTTCAGAAAAACACAACCAAAAGAATTCTGGAACTGGCTTGTGGTACGGGAAGCCACGCAATCGCTTTAGAGAAATCCGGCTACGAAATCGTTGCAACCGACTATTCGAGGGATATGTTGGCCACTGCAAAGGAGAAGGCGGCGCAAATTTCGAGCCGAATCGATTTTCGATGGCAAGACATGCGCAATTTGGAACTCCAAGATCCTCCTTTCGATGCGATCTTCTGCTTGTTTGACTCCATTGGATATGTCGAAACGAATGAAGCATTGAAGCAAGTCTTTGATGGTATCTACCGCCATCTTCGTCCTGAGGGACTTCTCCTCTTTGAATTCTGGCACGCTCCCGCCATGCTCCAATCTTACGAGCCGTTACGTGTGCGTCGCTGGTCTGTTCCAAACAAAGAGATTCTCCGCCTCTCAGAAACAACGCTGGATTGCGCGAGGCAACTTGCTCATGTTCATTATCATGTTTATGAGCTGAACACTGATGGAACTTATTCGTACTTCGATGAGATACAAACAAATCGGTATTTCCAGGTGCAGGAAATGTCCTACTGGTTACTTTCCAATGGATTTGTTCCGTTAAAATGGTATAACGGCTTCCATAAGGATGAAAATATCAGCGAACAAACCTGGCATGTTATTTCCGTTTCTCGGAAGTCCGGTAACACCGTTCAAAATAAATGAAGGTTGGCCTGTATCTTGGGAACGTTACGCCCCAAATTGGCGGCGGATACACATTTGAGAGTGGAGTTCTTCAAGCTCTCCTCAAACTAAAACAGGAAAGCAGTCATACCTTTGTGCTGCTCGGTTTTGACGAGAGGCCGTCGGCGGGAATCACTCCAGACCAGATTGAATATGTGTCTTTGCGGCTGACCTTGTCAGAGCGACTTGCCCTGAAGTCCAGTCAATTTAAGTCCTTGGCAACTCAATCCTTGAAAAAGCTTCGCTATTTCGCTCTTTCGAATTCGTCTTCAGGTGAAGACCTTTTTGATCAATTGATCGTACGTAAGTTGCAGGCTCAGGAGATACATTTTCTCTGCTATTTGGGACAATCTGCCTATCTAACATCAGAAATTCCATACCTTACGATTGTCTGGGACCTGCAACACCGTCTACAGCCCTATTTTCCCGAAGTAAGCAAAGGAGGAGAATGGGCAAAACGAGAAAACTTTCTTCGGCAGTTTCTGCAGCGTGCCAGTTTGATTGTTGTTGGCACAAATACCGGTCGTGCGGAGGTGGAGCGTTTCTATCATGTTCCACCGGAGCGAATTCGAATCTTGCCTCATCCGACGCCTCAGTTCGCCCTGAGCCCAATGCCGGAGCAGCAACAGGTTTTACAGAAATATGGCATACCGGAAGGCTATCTGTTCTATCCTGCGCAATTCTGGCCACACAAAAACCACGTACTGATTCTCAAAGCAGTACAACTTTTACGAATCAGATATCAACTGGAGATGCCGGTTGTATTTGTAGGCTCGGATATGGGGAATCTTGCCTACATCCGGAGCATCGTAACGGAATTTTCCTTAGAGTCACAGGTTCGCTACTTGGGATTCGTTCCACAGGAGGATTTGGCGGCCATGTACCGGCATGCTTTTGCGCTGGTTTATGTTAGCCTCTTTGGCCCGGAGAATCTTCCGCCGCTTGAGGCGTTTGCACTGGAATGTCCTGTGATCGCAGCGAATGTTCCCGGAGCCCAAGAGCAGCTTGGAGAGACAGCGATTCTGGTCGATCCCCAGAACGAAGAGAATCTGGCTGCGGTGATCCTGCAGCTTCACCAGAACAGCGATCTCAGGGAAAACTTGAAACGGCACGGGTTGGAGCGGGCGAGGAGTTTTACCACTACAGATTTCGTCAAAAAACTCTTCTCGATTCTTGACGAGTTTCAGTCAATCAGACGGTGCTGGCCGTGATTCCAAGCAACCAATCGTTTTTGAAGGTTTCAAGAAATCATCTTTTGTAGAATGGAGCGTAATCGATCGAATTCGACCGGTTTCTGGATCTGTTCATCACATTCAATCTCTTTGAGAATTGTTGATTTGTATTTTGATACCCCGGTAAATGCGGTCATGATAATCGATTTGATCTTTGCGGTTTGTGAATCTTCTTTGAGAAGACGGCACATTTCACGTCCATCCAGTTTCGGCATGAGCGCATCAGAAAGGATCACCTCCGGCATGTACGCCTTTGCAAGCTTGATTCCTTCTTCTCCATCGCGCGCGACAACGACAGCATACCCGAGCCCGCGAATCAGTCGCGAAGCCGTTCTAAGGACCTGCGTTTCATCATCCACCACGAGAACCAGTGGGTGTTTTATGAGCGCTACAGGTGTATTTTCCGGAAGAGCCGTTTGGGTTGATCCGTACACGTTTTTGTATTCCCAGAGGGCGTCCGGTGCTTCATCCCAGACTTTATGCCTGTAGGCTAACGCGGCTTTACAAAAGCACTTCGCACAGTTCGGACATACAAGTGTCGGATCGGATGTGAGGCAGGAACACCAGGGCACTTTGATAGCATCGTAGGTACTTTGGCAATTGGAACACTGGATCATATAAGGCGGAACTTGATTTGCTTCCACAGCGCTGTATTCCTCCGGAATCTTTTGCGTGATTTCAGATACCCTTCTTTTTGGCAGCTCGCTATTCACCGATGGGTCTTGCGGGTCCACCCTCTCTTGAGCGCCGGCGGCGATCGCGGGCTTTGTCTGCCGCTTTCTAAGATATTCCCGAAAGTGCTCTCGCGCTAATGGTGGACTATGACGTTTGCCTTGAAAGCCGTCACATTGGAGCGAACGTAAGAACTCAACCTCGTCCGGCGTTTCAACGGCCTCTGCCACAACCTGAATGTTCAGACTATGGGCAAACGAAATAATGGCCGTTACGACAGGCGCATTGCTTGATGCGGGAGAGATTCCTCTTAATAATGACGGATCGATCTTCAAAGTATGAACCGGATATTGTTTCAACGAAGTCAGCGAACCGCCGCCTGTGCCAAAATCATCGACGGTCAGCCGAACTCCCAATCCGCGAATTTGTTCCATCAATGAGATTGATTTTTCGATATCTCTCAGAATGATGGATTCACTGATTTCAAATTCAAGAGAATCCGGCCGTGTTCCCAGTTCCCGAAGAATTTCTGATAACCGGTCCTTGTCCATTTGCCAGAATGATTGGGAGGACAAATTTACAGAGATACGAAGCGAACCAAATCCTTCCTTCTGCCATAAGTTCTTTTCTATGCATGCCGAACGCAAAACCCACTCATCCAGACGGGCCGACATCCCGGTGTTTTCCGCAAGTCCGAGAAACTCCTGGGGCAGGGCCAAACGACCGTCCGGTTTTTTCCAGCGGATCAGCGCTTCAATCCCCTTCAACTCACCGGCGTCCATTCCAACGATGGGCTGATAATGCAAGCAAATTTCCTGTTTGGATGCTGCTTCTTGAAGCTGTCTCTTGAAGAGAAATTGGGCGCGGATTCGTTCATTCAACTCGGCCGAACTGAATCTGTAGGAACTGGCGGTCATCGATCCGGGCTGGCGCAGCGCGGTTTCGGCTTTTGCAATCAATGTTTCTGCGTCCAGTCCGTCGGTAGGAAAAACGCTCACTCCAATATTCCCGGTGATTGCCAGATGCTTCCCTTCCAAATCAAAGGGCACACTTACACTCGTTAACATTTTTTGAGCGATCATTGTTATGTCTTCGGGTTCGTGTAAACCGGAAACGGACCATAAGAAACGCCCCCCTCCAAGCCGGATCACCGCATCCCCCTCGCGCATGATCGGAAGCAATCGTTGGATGACTTGCCTCGTCAGTATATCGGCAACTTCAGCTATTTCGCGTTCACGAAAACGGTTGATTTCAAAAAACATTACCGCGACAAGCTCCTTTCTCCTGCGCGCCTGAGCCAGATCGCGAGACAACAGATATGAAAATAGAGTCTTGTTGGGAAGTCCGGTTGCATCATCCCACAGTGATTCCGGTTTGGGAGCGGCCGAATGACTCTCTATCAGCGCTTCCATGTCCTCCTTTGCTTTCCTTCGGACCTCATCCAATTCCCGGGATCGCTTTTCCTGAATTTCCTGAACTTGATGCGCCGCCTTCTGCTCGGTGACCCTCGCTCTGGCGTTTGCTTCACGGATCTGTAAAGCAGTTGCAATCTCCATTTCCTTGATCTTTGAGAGCGCCCTCTCCTCTGCCTCCCGGACGATCACTCCGGCCTTCGACTCCACATCTTGAAACTTGATTTCCAGAGACCTGTATCTCTTTTCCGATTCGCTCGCAAAGTGAGCGTCGCAGAAAGTTCCCAGAAGCAGCGCCACACTGCGAAGCCATTGCACCAGGACGTCATCGGGGTGAACGGCGGCGCAATGGAGAAGCGTCAGAGTACCTTGGAACCTGGTGTTACCGGATGCAAGGGGAAAGCAAGACAGCCATCCAAATCGGCGGGCCTTCCAGAATTCTGCATATGCCCCCGTGCGCATAGATAAATTCTCTTCTGTGGTCCGAGCTCCCGAACGAATGGCTTCGAATGAAATCGCTTCTGAAGCAGGCACCCGGAAAATGGGATCGCCTGAGATTCTTTCAATTCCGCTGAATGATTTGACAGTGATCGCATCACTGGATTCGTCATGTAGTTCAACGGCAACACCTGAGAACTTTGTCGCGGAATATATCTCTTCGGTTACCGCCTGCAACGCTCCTTCGAAAGACTGTTCACTGCTGATCTCTTCCAATATCTTTCTGAATGAAGCCGCCTGCTGCGGATTGCTGATTTTGAGCTTGGTCGGTGAGGTTTTTACTGAAGCGCGTTTCGCCATAAGAAATGAATGATCTTTCCGAGGTCTTTATTTATCGGAGGGCCGGCCCTCCCAAGCAGAAGAAAACGCCTAAACCGTCACGTCCGATCTTTTTTTATCGATCTGTTCACGCCAGTATTGCTTCCCGGCTTCAGGCAGCGTGTCAACCGGATCATAGTATTCATACATATGAGAAAGCGCTTCCGGATCGTCGCGATCCACTACAGTCCGGTAGTTCTTCGTCCAGTAACTGATCCCCAGCTCACGATTGTATTTCTTCGTTTGCTGCACCCACCGCTTTCCAACGAATGGAACATCACATACGATTCGCGGTGTAGCAAAACCGGGAAGATATCCCATGATCTCAAGCTGAAGATGCTGGGCTTCGTGAAGTGGAATTCTCCAGTGTTCGGAATACGGAATCATATCGCACATGTAGAAGTAGTAAGGCATAATGTGGGCGTAGTCCAGCAAAGAAAAGCAGAGATCCAGCAGAGTCTCGGCTGAATTGTTCACACCACGAAGCAAAACGCCCTGATTCCGCACATCCCGGAATCCCATCTCCAGAAGTTTACGAGCCGCTTCCGCAACGAGCGGCGTCAAAGAATTCGGATGATTCACGTGTGTGTGCACCGCGATATCAACGCCGCGTTCCCACGCCTTCTTAGCCATCCGATCGAAGGCGAAAAGTACATCATCCTGCAAAAAGTGCTGCGGAAGTCCCATGAGCCCTTTCGTAGCCAGCCGGATATCTTTGATATTGGGAATGTCCAGCAAGGAGCTGACAAATTTTTCCAGAACAGCAATCGGGACGTTCGCAATATCACCGCCTGAAACAACGACATCCCGAACTGACGGAGTGGCCCGCAAGTAATTCAGCATTGCATCGTAGCGGTCTTTCTGTGACAAACTGAACTTGTGCTTTTCCACCTGCGGAACGCTGTTTCCCACCAAATCCATGCGAGTACAATGACCGCAATACTGAGGGCAGGTACTGAGAAGCTCAGCCAAAACCTTTGTAGGATAGCGATGTGTAAGACCTTCCACTACCCACATATCGCTTTCATGCAAAGAATCGCGTGTAGCTCTGGGGTGGCTCGGCCAATCCGTGCGGCGATCATCAAAAGCGGGGAGCATATAGCGTCGAACAGGATCGTTCCAGAGATCCTTTTCATTCATCGTATTGAGCATCTGAGGGGGAACGAGCAGTGACATCGTCGCGCGTTCACGCTGATCTCGTTCAATCGCTTTGATCAGCGAATCGGGGACAAAATCACCAAGAGCGATCTTCAGCTCACGAAGATTCTTGACCGTATGTTTTCTTTGCCAGACGGCGCTCCGCCATTCCTCGTGAGTGACGTGCTTATAGTCGGGCAGACGCTGCCAATCAGGTTCACGAAATTCACGGGCCAGCGGATAACGATACGGCTGAGCGAACTTCCGGTCGATGCTTTGTTGATTGTCTGCAGTGCTCATGTGGCTCCCACAATGAAGATGTAAGTATAGCATTACAGCGCGCTGGAATACAATCTCTCGAGGAGGATTCACCGCAAAGGCACAAAGAACACGAAGCAGGAAATTTAGGAACCGAGCCAAAAAAACCTTTGTGCTCTTTGTGTCTTTGTGGTGAATCCTTGTCTTGAAAGTTCTCCGCAACTATCGTAAGGTATGGGAGTTACCGGCCATGAAAGAGCAACATTACCGTCTGATTGGGTGGGGATTCCTCGTTTTGTCCCTCCTGATCGCCGGACAGTGGTGTTTCAATCAAACCGGACTGGCAGGTCTGCTGATGCGCACCAGTCAAAGACTTCTGGACACCGAATTGAGGCAAATTAGTTTTCTAATTACGTTCGCTATCGTCGTATTTCCAGGTTACGTAATCAAACGATACTTCGACAGCCTTGCCTGGAACGCGCACCTCGAGTCACTTCCGCCTCCGGATATTCATGAATCTGCCAGGCGAAGCAAGTATGTAAAGACGGATGGACTTCCACCGGTCCCACCTAAACCGGTTCAACTGAGTGATTTGCCAAAAGAACAAATGGAATTCATTGCAACCTGCCCGGCCTGTGGGCACTTTTTCCCGGCAACAAAAGATTCGAAAGATCTTCGATGCCCCAATTGTGGGGAATCGCTTCCATTGACAAAATAAAGAGAGCAATTATGGGTTTAGATGTTACTTTAATGCCTTTAACAAAACTCCTGAGCGACGAAGCCCGTGCGGCAGAACATCGGGCGTTTCTAAAAAAGACCGGGTTCACCCTTCCTCCCGGTGATGAGCAAAACCTCGGCTATTCTGAGCAAATTGGCCCGTACGCCGTCTTTCACCACCTATGGCGATACGCCGCCAATCTGGAGGTAAACGGCAAACCGCCTGCTGAGCCCGGGACGCATCCGCTGGACGATCCTGCTTACACGCAAGCAATAGCCAAACCCCACACACGTTTTGATCACCTGTTGCGCCACTCAGAAGAAAACGGCTACTACTATCCGATCGATTTTCCGGAGCCGTTTAACATAGCGCCGGAACCCGAATCCTCCGGCTTCTTTAAGAAGGTTTTTGGCGGATCAAAAACTCCAACCACACCGGTTTCCTTCGGTTCAGCGATTCGATTGAAACAAGAACTGCTTGAGATCAACAAGCATTTGAACGTCCCTGTACGAGACGAAGCGCCATCAGAGACCTACGCAGACGGAATCCATGGAGATGAGTGGGGCGATGAAAAATGGACATGGATAGTTCTGTATTTCATGTCGAGAAAGGCGATCGAACACGGCCAGATTATGGTTTTTGAGTAAGAGGAAGCGCAGGCCTCCAAGCCTGCATTCTGGAGCGCAGGCCTCTGGCCTCCAGCAAGAACTTGCAGGTCACGGGTAAATTGCTATAATAAAACTCCTTATACGAGGTGATTCTCAGTGTACTTAGTACTTGTTTCCTTTCATGTAGTGGTCGGAATCTTTCTGATTGCGGTTGTTCTTCTTCAAACCGGAAAAGCGGGCAGCATCGCTGATGTTTTTGGCGGCGGCGGTTCTATGGCTGCCTTCGGCGCTCGCGGGGCCGCGACTGTGCTGTCGCGGATTACGACGGTTGCCGCAGTCCTGTTCATGGTGACATCTCTGGGCCTGTCCCTGATGAAAACCCACCAGAATTCGATCATGCAAGGCGTTTCACCGCAACAACAGCAGCAAGCGCCTAAGACGCCGGTTGCACCACCCAAGTAGCAGGCCCGTTTCTTCCGTGCCGCTTGACTGGGTCGAGATTCAAAAAGCGCAGAAAAGGGTATCCGGAATCGCGCACAGAACTCCCGTAGTCCGTTCACGGCAATTTGACGATTCTGCCGGGTGTAATGTTTTCTTCAAGGCAGAGAATCTACAGCGGGGCGGATCTTTCAAGTTTCGTGGAGCCTACAACAAAATCTGCGCTGAAATGGAGCACGGCAAGATCACGGATGTAGTTGCCTATTCTTCCGGAAACCACGCGCAGGCAGTGGCACTCACGGCGAGTTTGCTGGGGTTGCGCGCGACGATCGTCATGCCTCAGGATGCGCCGCTGGCAAAGACGGAAGCAACGCGAAGATATGGCGCAGAGGTAATCACTTATAACCGCTACACCGAAAACCGTGAAGAAATCGGAACACGAATCGCAGGCGAACGAAATGCACTACTCGTGCCGCCCTATGATGACTACCTCATTATGGCTGGACAGGCAACAGTTGCTGTTGAGATGATTGAAGAAGTGCCAGATTTAGACTTCCTTGTCGTTCCCGCAAGCGGAAACGGTTTGCTCGCCGGATGCGCGACGGCTGCGCATCAGATGTGTCCACCGATCAAAGTCTTCGGTGTGGAACCTGAAGCTGGGAATGATACGTTTCTATCTTTTCAAAAAGGAGAACGTGTCACAATCGATGTTCCCAAGACGATCGCCGATGGACTGCAAGCATCATCTCCGGGAGCTCTGACGTTTCCGATTGTGAAGCGCCTGGTATCAGGCGTCTTGTTGGTCAGCGACAACGAGCTGGTCCAAAGTCTTCTGTTTGTCTTGGAACGAATGAAGCTTCTTGTCGAACTTTCAGGAATTGCTGCGGCAGCGGCGGTTCGATTTCGGAAAACAGATTTTGCCGGGAAACGAGTTGGCGTCGTGCTGAGCGGCGGAAATATCGATCTGAAGCGCCTGAAAGAGTTTCTTTAACCTGAGCAGGCCAGAGGCATGCGGGCCACAATGCAGGCTGGAAGCCTGCGCTCCGTACGACAGAATTAGAACTTGAATTTTGCGCCGAGCATTAAACGTCTTGGGGGTACGAACACCGCCCCCTGCCCGAATATGTTCTGCGTTTCCGAACTGAACAACGTGGTTGCAACATCTGTAAATGCGTCGGAGTTGAAGAGATTAAAGATATCCGCAGTCACCGCAATATTGAAGGATCCGCCAAGCGCAAAATTCTTTTCCACCCGGATGTCGGTAATGCTGACGTTGGATGTGCGCCGATTGCCGTCGCGTACTTCGGCAAAGATGTCCCTTGGGCCTTGATTTAGATCGGGCACATGAACGTGCGCGGCAAACGGACGTCCGGTCAAATACTGAGTGTTCAAACTAAACAACACGTCCCACGGTAACTGGTAACTCCCCTGCAACTTGAAAATGTAAGTGCGGTCTCCGTTCAGAACACCATCTGCAAAGAGATAGTCGTTGGGATCCTGTCCATATTTGGCATTGTCCAATGGGAAGAAG
Organism: uncultured bacterium; assembly: GCA_963843285.1. Classification (GTDB taxonomy): domain Bacteria; phylum Acidobacteriota; class HRBIN11; order JAKEFK01; family JAKEFK01; genus CAZDDB01. The sequence goes on along the minus strand of CAWJJO010000013.1, from coordinate 55,500 downwards.
GAAGAATCCTGATCGTCCGACGGTCCAAGACCGCTACCCGCATGCAAGCCCTCTGACTTGGAAATCGTGAACGAGCCGCTCAAACTCCAATTATGATCCATGCGTTTCGTAACAGAAATCAGGAAGCCTTTGTACTCTTGATGGAAGAAGTCGGGATTGGTGATCAGAAACAAATTGTCCGTTGTTGGATCATTCGTCTGGTTAAAGACCTGAATTGTCTCTCCCGTAAGCGGATTCACAAAAGGAACCAGCACATACGTCCCGCCGGTGTTGATCGTTCCAACAAAATCCCTGGACCGTTTGTAGATGTAGTTAGCGCCAAAGGCAATGGTGGGTGTTAGCTCCCGATCGAATCCAATCGCAAACTGGTCCGTATATGGATCCTTCAAATCCGGATCAATCTGGATTTGCGTTGCGGGATCCACCACAGAAAAAACATCATCAAACTGACCGGTATCCGGATTGAAGAAAGCTCCTGTAATCGTAGATCGTGATGGACCTGCAAAGTGCACATAGTTTGTCAGCAGCGCCTGATAATAGCGCCCGTAATGCCCCCGGAATTGCGTCGCCTTCTTCGTATTCAACCTGTAGGTAAAACCTAACCGCGGAGAGACAACATTCCAGTGCGCCACGTCACCCAAACCCCGGACGTTGGTGCCGGTCTCAGCTCCTGCTGCATTCAATTGAGGAAAATCCGGAATCGAACCGGTGCTTTTGTCAAATCGAACACCCAGATTCAGAGTCAGATTGTCATTCACGCTCCAGGTATCATCTACAAAAGCGCCGATGCTTGTTACATCAGCGCCATAATGATACGGCAACTGATAATACGCGACGTATGGGTAGTTGTTGTAATCATAAAAATACACACCATTTGTGAGGCCGGCGATGTAATCATTTCCCGCATTCGTATACTGCACCCCAAAACGAAAATCATGATCCCCATGCAGAAAATCGTCAGCAAAGTAAGACAGTTTCCCGCTGACCTGACTCTTCCAAATATCACCATCGTAGAAGCTGATGATCCCGCCCGAGTAGTAGCCAGTATAGCCATCGAAGTGACCCGATTCGAACACGCCGCTTTGCGGCTCGCCTACATCGTGACCGTAGAATCCTGCATAACGGACTTCCAGAATTGCTTTGTCATTAAGAACTGAAGTCCACATTACATTGGGTGTCGGGTTGCTTCCCGTTTCAGTGATGGCGGATTCAAACGGTTTTGTAATGCTCACTTGCTCGGGAATTTCATAGTAATCATTATGCAAGCTGAAGGTGAGTTTGTTTTTCTGGGTGACATCATAAGTAAACTTGAAGAAATAGCGGTTGTCATTCTCCTCGACCGGAAATTCCGGTGGTGTTCCAGGTTGTGAAAAATGCTCTTGCCTTGTCTGCACGCCCCCAAAAAACCACAACTTATCTTTCAGAATAGGGCCTCCCATCTGAAACGTGAAATCGGTGTATTTGTCACGGTGAAATGGGATTCCATCAATTTCAACATTCTGGTCGGTTAGTCCCTGTGTCTGCCAGTAGAAGTTGCCATCTCCATGATATTCGTTGCCACCAGATTTGGTGACGACATTCACTACGGCGCCCTGGTAGTTCCCGTATTCAGCGGGAGCTCCGATATCAAGAATTTCAATTTCTTCAATAATGTCCGTGTTGGGCCACGGCCACGCGGCGCCGGTAAGCGAAGAGGTCAAATCGGTTCCATCCATCTGATACATGTTTTCATTTGTATTGGAACCAAGAATGGAGTGAGCGAAGGCAGTGTTATCAAACCGCATGGGAGAAGAGCCGGGAGCCATTTGCACAAAATCAAAGAAAGTAAACCGCGCAATCGGCGTATTCTCCATAGCTTCCTGTGTAAAGTTCGTTGAGAATCCGGGCTTGGTGGAATCGATCAGAGGAGTCTCGCCTGTGATCACCATTTGTTCAGCCACTTTGGCAAGACCCATCGCAACGTTTTGTTCAATGGTTGTGCCCAGAACGACTCGAACTTCATCGTAGACGACAGTCTGGAAACCTTCGAGTGAAAACGACAGCTTGTACAATCCTGGGGGCAACGCTGGAAAGCGATAATCCCCGGTCGCGCCCGTCGTTGAAATTTGCGGTCCGCCTATGAGAGCGTCACTGGTTAACGTAACGGTAACTCCCGGCAGTGGCGCGTTGGTGTCATCATTGACGGTGCCATTAATCGCACCTGTAAGACGTTGTGCATGAACCGTACTGACCAGGAACAGGAAGGAGAGGAGAACTAAAACACTTCGTTTCAATCTCATGCGGCCTCCAATCTTGTTAGATTTTGCCACAGGTGCAATACATCCGCAACATGGATACATGATACATGGAGTCGCGGGCCTCCGTGCCCGCAAAAAGAGCGAACGTCCTTCAAAACGGCGGGCAGGGACGCCCGCCGCTCCAAAGGCGATTGGATTAGTACCAACCGATCGGTTGTTCGTTGAGATTGATGTATACCTGTTTGGTTTCCAGATACTCTTCGATTCCCCATTTTCCGAGTTCACGGCCAAATCCCGATTGTTTGTAACCGCCCCAGGGAGCTTCCACATAAGTGGGCTGCATATGGTTCACCCAGACAATGCCGGCGCGAAGCGCTTTGACAGCGCGGATCGCTTTGTAGATATCTCGCGTCCACACAGCGGCAGCCAACCCGAATTTAGAATCGTTTGCAATCCGGATCGCATCGGATTCATCTTTAAATGGAATCACTGCAGCCACTGGCCCGAAAACTTCTTCCGTAGCAAGTGTCGAACTGTTATCCACATCGTAAAAGACAGTCGGTTGGACAAAGAAGCCTTTCGACAGTTCTCCTTCGCTGGCCACGCCTCCACCAAATGCGATCTTCAATTTTTCTTTTCGCGCGACGTCAAAATAATGCTGAACGCGATCCAACTGCTCCTTGTTGATCAGTGGCCCCATCTTTGTATCCCGATTGATGCCCGGACCAAGCTTGATGTTCTTCGCCTTCTCCGTCATTCTTTCCAGAAAGCGATCATAGATGGACTGCTGGACAAGGATCCGGCTCCCGGCAGAACAGACCTCACCCTGATTGATGAACACGCCAAAGAGAGCGCCATCCACCGCTGCCTCAAAGTCCGCATCCGCAAAGAAAATGTTGGGCGATTTGCCGCCGAGTTCCAACGAAACACGCTTCAACGTGTCTGTCGCGTTTCTCATGATGGCCTTCCCGACAGCCACGCTTCCGGTAAACGCAATCTTATCCACGTCAGGATGCACAACGATGGCATGACCCGTTTCTCCAAACCCCGTGACAATGTTTACAGCGCCGGGAGCCAAACCAACTTCTTCAAAACTGGTGGCAAGTTCCAGTACGGAAATGGGCGTTTGTTCCGCGGGTTTCAAGACACAGGTGCAGCCCGCGGCAAGAGCCGGAGCCAGCTTCCAGGCAGCCATCAACATCGGATAATTCCATGGAATGATCTGACCTGCCACACCCATCGGTTCACGCAGCGCCAGACTCAGTGCATTATCAGGCACCGGTAACACTTCCCCGTGAATCTTATTCGCAAGCCCTCCGTAGTATTCAAAACAGTTGGCGACATCTGCAATGTCCCCTTCCGCTTCGACGATCGGTTTTCCGCTATTGAAACATTCCAGCCGCGCCAATTCTTCGCTGCGGCTTCTGATTTTTTCCGCCAGGCGCAGTAGGACGCGTCCGCGCTCCGCGTGCGTCTTTCCCGGCCACGCTCCCGAATCAAAACACTTTCTTGCGGCCTGAACGGCGCGATCAACATCCACCTCATCCGCATCCGGAAAGATTCCAAGCACTTCCTTGTTGGCAGGATTCAATGCTTCAAATGTCTTCTTCGAATGTGAATCTACGAAGCTTCCATCGATGAACAGCTTGTAATGTTTTACTGACATGATTCGCTCCTTCTAGGATTTTGTAGGTGCGCATTCATGCGCCCTTTATGATTGCAACTGATAGCATACCTGCCACACCTTGCCGAGGTCAAACTGTTCGGTCAGATGATGCTGCGGTCCTAATTTCTTGCCGTATGGCCGGAAATAGGGATACAATTTGGACAAAATCGCGCGCCGCGTGAGGCCAATTTGAGGAACGAGACAGGTCACCTGCGCCGATTGTAATCCAGGAACCTTGGGTTGCGTATCCTATCGATGCATAACGGCTGTATGCTACCCCACGGGGGGGGACGTTTGTTGATTTACTAGACTATCTTGCCGGCTTTGACATCCACATACCTTGAAGCGTGAGCACCATAACTAGTGGACTGTAACACATGGATCGATAGCGACGTTCTCCTCCCTTATGAAGGGGGGGAGTTAGAGAGGGGTTGGAATAGAAGAGTCGAATCATACAGATCGAGCTCACGCCGCAGAGTCTCCATCAAATCACACCCTTACTTTGTTCCTCCCTGCCCGGTAAAACGCGATTGCCAGACCCATCATCAGCACAAAACTTCCCATGACTTCCAACTCAAACTGCAGAACATTCGTTACATCTTGAGAAGGTACAAATGTCAGCAAGATTCCAAACGTAGTGGCAATTGCTCCCAGCAATGCGATCACCCGATGCTTCCTCAGCTTCCATAGGCCGAGAAACAGATATACGAACGGGATGAGCTGAATGACAACGGAGCTTTTGAGCAAAATTTCGAAGGCTTCAACCACGGTTGTTCCCATGAACGAAATCAGAATCAAGAAACTGGAGAGCACAGCCTGGACGATCAACGCAATGTGCGGCGTACCCCACACCGGATGTGTCTTGCCAAGCGCTTTCGGCAAATAGACATCAATTCCCATGACAAACGGAACTCGCGCGGCTCCTGACATCCAGGCGGAACAGGTCCCCAGAACGGACAACGAGATCAGCAATGCGACAAACGGGATCACTCCGGCTGCGTTGATACGTGTGGATACGCTGGTGACTGCCTGCATCAATCCTTGCACCGCCCCCAGGTCGCTTGCAGGCACAGCAATCAGTAAAGAAGCGGTTCCCACAATGTACAGCAAAATGCTGACCGCGCCGCCGAGGAAAGCAGCGCGTCTTATAATCCGGGATGTATCTTTGATTTCATCACCCATTACAGAACCCAGCTCCAAACCAACCAGAGAATACAGAACAATGCCGAACGCCGAAAAGCTGGAATAATCGCCAAAAGAGGGAATGCAATCGCTCAACCGAAATGGAGTGGCAGCATGAGCAGAAGTGAGCTGGATGATTCCGACAATCAACAGGATGGAAAAAGTCAGCCACGTGCCGAAGGCCCCGATATTGTTTAGCCATTTGCCGAAGCTCAGACCGCGGACATGTAACAGCGTTACGAACCAGAGAAGAGCCAGTGAAGCAAGCGCGACAAATGTCGGGCTCTCTCCCCTGCTTGCCGCGCCGGGGCCCGCTGTGTACACCATTACGCCTACCAGCGTAAAGAGAATGGATGGATAGTAGAACAGATTATTCGTCCAATAGCACCAACCGGAAATAAACGCGTGAAAATCGCCGAACATTTCACGCGTCCAGACATAGATTCCGCCCTCCCCGGGAAAACGTTTCCCAAATTCCGCCACAGCCAGCGCACAAGGGAGCAGAAACAAGACAAACGAAAGCAGCCACAAGGTGATCGACTGCCACCCGCCGCCTGCAATTCTAGGAAGAATATTGACGTTGACGACGGCAATGACCAGCAGGAGTGTTAGATCAAAAAGGCCCAGCTCGCGGCGGAGATGGGGCGTTGTCATCCCTGAGCCTTTTGCAGAAATGGAACGAGTTCACGGAACTTGTCCAGATGCACCTCCATGTCTTTCTCATTATGTACAACAGAGATCGTCCATTGTTCATCCCACGCGTACGCCTGTGCGATGATCCCGCGATTGAGCAAACCGTACCACCACACTTTCCACATTTCTTCATCCACATGAAGCCAATCGCGATAATTCTTAACTACACGATCCGCAAACTGCACGGTGCCGTTGCAACCGGCTCCGATGGCATAGCCTTTCAACCCGTTCTTCTGGAGGATATCGTTATAACCGTCGATCAATATTTGATTCAGTTTGCTAAGGCGAGGATACACATCTTTGGTGAGCACCTTCGTCAGCATTGCGTACCCTGCTGCGATACCTACTGTGTTGGAATTGTAGGTTCCGGCATGAAATACAATTCCTTTGTCCAGTACTTCCATCACTTCGAGACGTCCGCCGAATGCAGCTAAAGGAAATCCGCCACCAATCGCTTTCGCCAGGCAGACGAGATCAGGCTTGAGATTGAAGTACTCACAGGCGCCCCCGCTGGCCAGTTTCACTCCGGTTTTTACTTCATCCATGATAAACAATGCGCCATTCTGTTTGCAGAGATCATGCACTGCCTGCAAGTAACCGGGATCGGGCATGGCCACACCAATGTTAAACATGATTGGCTCCAGGATCACCGCGGCAACCTGACCACGATTTGCGCGAAAACAATTTTCCAGCGCTTCCATGTCGTTGAAAGTGCATGGCACTGTGTTCTCTGCCGTTCCGTCCGGAATCCCCTGCGAGGCCTTTACGCGCAGGGGCATTTTCGCATCACCCGCTTTCTCGATAGGAGGCTTGAAACTGATCAACACCGTATCATGCACGCCGTGATAGCACCCCTCCATTTTGATGATCTTATCGCGACCGGTGAAACCGCGCGCGACGCGGATCGCATGCATAGTTGCTTCCGTCCCCGAATTTGCGAATCGAACGCGGTCGATTGGAAATCGTGAAATAAGCTCTGCAGCAAATTTTTGCTCCAGCTCGTAGGGCATTCCATACATTGTTCCCTTTTCGAACTGACGTGAAACCGCTTCAATCACTGCAGGATTGCTGTGCCCGCCAATCAAAACACCGAAACAAAGGTTGTGATCAATGTACTCGTTCCCATCGAGATCCCAGATACGGCCACCCTTTGCGTAATCCACATATACGGGATGCGGCGGATAGTAACGGAAGTTGCTCGTAACTCCCAACGGGAAATACTTCTTCCCGTTCTCCAGGGCCGCTTTCGATTTTTGAGTCCTCGCGGCAAATTCCTGCATCATTACTTCAGAGTGTTTCACAACCTGTCCTCCTTGTTTCTATGACCGTGTGGTTTGCAATTTTATTCCGTTTCCATCCGGCGGCGCAAGAACTGTAATAAAATGCTGCTTGACTCGAGGACAAAGATTGTTGTTAATATGTAGATTGCCTCCAGAACGGGAGACAGAAAATCGCAATTGATAAGGAGTAAACAGAATGGCACAAGAAAAAGTTGCAAAAGCAGGAGTTAAGAGAGAGTCAGGCTATCTTTATTTTCTGGATGGCGATGGCGACGTAAGTCGCGCAGCCATGGTCCGCGGTCACAGCAAAGGACCGAAGGGCAAGAATGAAAAAGTTGCCAAAACGGGCGTGAAGAAAGAAGGCGGTTATATGTACTTCATCGACAAAGATGGAGACGTAGCCCGCACGAAGATGGCCCGCGGCGGCAAGAAGAAATAGCGTAGGGGCGGGGCTTGTCCCCGCCCGCTAATTCAGAGGGCGACCACAAGGGTCGCCCCTACCTTATGACTTTGGGGAGAGTTTGCGCGCCTGTCGTATTTGCTCAAGCGCCTGACTGGAAAGACCCATCCGGTTGAAGATGTCTGCAAGCAGATAGTGTCCGAAGGCCATCTGATCCTTTTCTTGAGCCAGATGGATTCCTTTTTCCGTCAGGTCCTTTGCGTGGGCGAGATCTCCACTCGAATCCATGATGTTTTTGGCGAGATACAGGTAAGCTACCCCATATTCCGGCTTGTCCTGAATGCAGGCTTCCAATTGTCGGCGTTCCTCATCTCGATTTTGTTTTAACCGGTAGATCCGGGCAAGATTGAAGCGCGCCGGGTATGTTTCCGGAAAAACGGATAGCTCAGCCTCATATTCGGCAATGGCGCTGTCCCACTCACCTCGTGCTTCGTGAATCAATGCAAGATTGAAGTGGGCATTGGGAATACGCGGATTCAATTCCAGCGCTTTCCGTAACTCCTGACTTCCTTCATCATAATTTTCTGCTTCGACGTAACAAGCGCCGAGACGGCTGTGTGAGACCGCCTGATCAGGGTCCAGTTCTACAATTTTTCGGTAGTGAATCAACGCCTGATCAAACTGTTTCTGAATCAGAGCAATATCTCCCAGCTGGAAATAAGACTTCGTGTCCTTTGGATCGATCTGCCTTAGCCGTTCAAATCCGGTCTTTGCGGCTTCCAGGTTCCCCTCGTCCTTATACGCTTTCGCGAGTCCAAAAATTGCGGATGCTGAGTCGGGAGACAATTGAACTGCCGTCTGGAAGGTCGTTCGTGCTGTAGCAAAATCCTTCTCTTTCGTATACAGGTTGCCGAGAACCAGATACGCCTCGAGAATTTTCGGATCCTGCCGGATCACATCCCGAATTTTTGAAAACGCTTCCTTGAGCTCGTTTTCGGCCGATAAGCCCTGAGCTTGCTTGATCAGGTTGTAAAGGCGGATTTTGTCCTTTGGATCCGGCAAAGGCCCCGACGGTTCCGAAGAGAATGTGTGTGATCCGATATATCCGAGGGCCTGCAGTTTTTCGAGTGAATCGTTATCCATGGCTTGTGGAATTGCAGGGACTTCTGATGCAATGAGCCGTGAGAGCTCGGATTCAAAGTTGGCGACACGCTGCCGGTTCGCCTCGTAAATGTTCTCTTTTTCTCCCGAATCCTGCGACACGCGATAAAACTCGCGGCGCGGTGCTTCAATGTATTTGTATTCGGAAGTGCGAAGCGATTTCAGTTCGCTCCATCCATAATGGAATTTCGGGTAATACGACTCACTGTAAGCGGTCAATGTTTTGGGAAGCTTGTCTCCACGAACAAGTGGAAGGAGACTGACACCCGATCCGCTGGGCGCTGCCTGCACTCCGGCGGCTTCACAGATCGTCGGAAATAGATCGACGCTCCGCACCTGTTCGCTGATTTTTCGCGGCTCCTCTCCGGGCTTCCAGATCAGGAGAGGAACATGCATTGTGGCATCATAGATAAAAAAACCGTGTGCGCTCTCCTGATGTTCGCCGAGAGATTCGCCATGATCCGATGTTAGTACTACAAGGGTCGTACTTAGAAGATTGTTGTCCTCCAGATACTTGTGGACCCGTCCAATGAGATTGTCGGTGAATGCAATTTCCCCGTCGTAGAGACCCATCGCTCCCTGGCCCTTAAATTCCGTCCGGAAGGGTTCCGGCGGATCGTACGGAGTATGGGGATCGTAAAAATGGATCCAGGCAAAAAAACGTGAGGCTTTGTTTTTGTCGACCCAGGATAAGGCCTGAGTTAATGTCTCATCGCCTCTTCGCTGCACAGAATCGAGGCTCACCATTTTGAATTTAGACAACTCAAAGTGATCAAAGTATTCCTCAAAGCCCTGCGCGATACCCCATCGGCGGTCCAGAACAAAAGCGCTGACAAATCCCCCGGTACGAAACCCGGCGCTATGGAGCGTTTCTGCCAGGGTTTGCCACTTCTCTTCCAGGTAGAATCCGCCATTGTCCCGTACGCCGTGCGTAAACGGATATTGTCCGGTCATGATTGTGCTGTGAGAAGGAAGAGTCAGAGGAATGGCTGCTGTTGCGTTTGTAAATAGGGAGCCTTTTTCGGCCCAGTGATCGATGTTGGGAGTGGCTGCCCGCGGGTAGCCGTAACAGCCAAGATGGTCAGCGCGAAGCGTATCGATTGTGATCAGCAGAATATTACGAGTAGGTTCGGTTGCGCGATTCTTCCTGCATGCTACTCCAAGAATCAGAATGAGTATGGAGAGATAAACTTTTGCCTGTCTGAAGAAGTTGCAATCTCCATTCATCCTTCATCCTTCATCCTTCCGCCTTCATCCCTTAATTGTCCCGCGGAATCTTCATCATCCGCTGAAGCGCAAGATATGCAGCTTCGCGAACATCGGGATCAACTTTGATTTCAAACACTTCCTCTTCCAACGACCGCAAAATCGCGGGCAGATCGATCATCTTCATATAGGGACAATTCAGACGGCAGCCGATACATCCGTCGGCAGGAATGAATTCACGTCCAGGATACCGTTGCTTCAGCTGATGGATGATGCCCCACTCTGTTGCAATCAAAAAAGTCTTTGTATTGGGATATTTTTCGGGAATCCGGAGCATCCCGGAAGTGGAACAGATTTCATCCGCGATCGCAAGAATGTCTTCCCGGCATTCAGGATGCGCAATCACGATCGCCTCAGGGTTCAGTTCAAGGGTCTTTTTCACGTTCGCTCCGCGCAGAACGTCATGTACCGAACAAGCGCCGTCATATATGGCAATCTGCTTTTCCGGAACCTGTCGCGCGACCCAGTTTCCGAGATTGCGGTCCGGAGTAAACAGGATCTTTGAGTTGGCAATTTTCCGTACAACGGAAACAGCATTTGCCGATGTACAGCAATAGTCCGATAGCGCCTTCACCTCTGCGCTGGAATTGATATAGGTCACCACCGTGTGATCCGGATAACGCTGCTTCCACTCGAGAAGCGATTCGGGCGTGATGGAATCAGCAAGAGAGCAACCCGCGGAGAGATTGGGTAGTAAAACTTTCTTCTTGGGATTTAGAATTTTTGCAGATTCGGCCATGAAATGGACGCCACAAAAGACGATGATGTCTGCATCGGTTTGGGATGCTTCCAGCGATAGGCCAAGGGAATCTCCTACAAAATCGCCGACATCCTGCACTTCGGGAAGCTGATAGTTGTGAGCCAGAAGGATCGCGTTCTTTTCTTTTGCAAGACGGCGAATCTCCTGCTGTAACGTAGGAATTGTTTCAATTCTATCTTTTGTCAGCATGTTACTTTTCCTCTACCCTAGCGCCCTTGAGCGGACGAATCTGGTCGGTACCTGCCGGAAAAATCCGCCAGAACTCCTTTCGGATCAGGCCGGTGATCATCCTGCTCTTATTCCAACCGTGATACCCCGCGATCGCATCCAGCATCTGGACCTCACGGTCCGTGGCGGAGTAGGTCCTTACTTTTCGTTTTATCAATTTCATATTTATATAAGTTATATATAAGTTACAAATGATTATAACGCGAAATTCTGGCGTTGTCAAATGTGGAGTCTGCGCAGTTGCAGTCTTGTATGGGCCGTGCATTTGCCAACCGCAAGCAACCGAACAATAAGGTTGTGGTTGCCGAAAAGCAATTTTTGGTTCATCCAAGTGCACGCAAAATGCACAGCCCGTTTCCGAGTAGAAAAAAACTCCCACTTCCTGTGACGGACTGAGCATTTTCTGCTGCCAACAACAATTAAGCCACAAAGGAGTCCACCCACGATTGCGGCCGGAACAAAACTTCAGGGGAAAATGCTCAGCCCCTACGGGTTGAAATGGTGCTTCTACAGCGGCTTGCCGACAAGAACCATGGACCCGGTGGGCTGCGGAACACCACCACGCGGCTCGATCGTTACAGCAAACTGAAGCGCTCCGCCCTGATAAGAAACTTTGGATACGGTCACAACAGCGGATCCGCGCGGATCGGGATCAAACACACCGGCGCTCACAGGTCCCTTGGCCCCGATTACCCAGAGCTGGTAGGACTTCCCTGCCGGCAAAGGGGGAAGCCAATCGCAATAAAAAATTCCTTTCGAGGCATTCGGACTCCAGAGCATTTTCGCTTTCGCGGCGGGCGTGGGTTGTAAACCGGTAAGCAGCGCAAGCTGGACCGATGGATCGCGCAGCCATTCAATTTCCATCTTTTGCTGTCTGAGAACCTGCTGGATCTGCACGATCTCGCTTTCCTTCTGTAGCAATTCCCGATTTTGTTTCGAGAACAAAGCGGCCGCGAGCAGCACGAAAACAACCGACGCAGCGGCAAGCAGAACCGGCTTCCAGTTCAGTACCGGCGGTGTGGTTTGTTCCCGTTCCAATCGTTTTCGAATTGTCTCCTTCAGCTCAGGACGCAGTCTGCGTTGCGGAAGGGCATAAGGCAAACGATCAACAGTCTCGCGGAAGATCATCAATTCCGGTTCGCAGATTTCGCATCCTTCTTCCAGATGTCGCTCTAATTTCTCCTTTGCCGAACCAGTGAGCGCACCAGCGGCGTATAACGGAATTGATTCGAGAAACTCATGTTCAAACATTAGGTTGATTTCCGGAAAACAGCGAGCGAAGCTTAGCCAAGGCGGATCGAATCCGGCTTTTGATTGTCCCCAGAGGTTCACCGAGTCGATCCGCAATTTCTTCCTGGGTCATTCCCTGATAGTAGGAAAGCTCCAGGACAACTCTTTGGTCCTTTGTCAGCTGATCAAGAGCATTGCTCACGTAACGCTGCATAACGGTCGTAGTCTGCAAATCTTCATTACTGGCAATCTGCTCTAAACCATCTTCAGCACCGTCGTCCAGACGCTGTTTTGCAGTTTTACGGCTCCGATAACGATCCAGCGACCTGCTTCTGGCGATTGTGAACAACCATGTCTTGACGGATGCTCGCGAGGGATCAAACCGCTCTGCCTCGCGCCATATCTGGACAAATATCTCCTGCAACACGTCTTCGGCTTCTGCCTCCTCCCTTAATATACGAACACAGAGGTTAAAAATGATTTGAGCGTACCTGTCGTAGAACAGGTCGAAAGCCTGACGATTCCGTTTGACGATGCTTGAGATTAACTCGATATCGGTCATGTATCCCTATTGTAGTCGATGCCCGGCGGCTTGCAATGAGTCAGATTTTGTCAGTTCAACGCGCAAAAGATTGCCTTTGAGAACCGAATCTTCCTCGAGCCACAGCTGGTATGTTGTTTGCAGAGTTTACAGATGGTATAGATGCGTTTGGGGGAAAACAACCTTGAGGGGGGAGTGTCTCAACTAGACTGAATGGACCGCGGGCGAAATCTGTCTAACACGAGTCTCGAGCTTCAGGTTGTGCTTCGCGCGTTTCCTGATCTCCCTCATTGACATGTAGGGGCTATGCATTTGCCATGTGAAACAAGGCCTATCATCAAAGTCATGTTTCCAGGAAAGCAATTTTGGATCGTTCAAGTGCACGCAAATGCACAGCCCGGCCTGGCGGTGTCATGATTTGGCATTTCGCATGACGGGCTGAGCATTTTCAACTGCGAATAAGATTCTAAATAAAGAAGGACCATCGGCAACCGGAACGAACAACGGTGCAAAATGCTCAGCCCCTACCAACCCCGGATAGTGATTTTGCCGCAGAGAGTCCCGCCACATAGCCGCTGGCCCAGGCCCACTGAAAATTGAATCCGCCGATTCGTCCATCCACGTCGCAAATCTCACCGCACAGAAATAACCCCGGACAACCTCGCGATTCTAGAGTGTTCAGGTTCAGTTCTCTTAGTGGCGTACCACCTGCAGTCACTTCCGCGTAACGAAAACCACGGTTGCCTGTAACAGGCAGTTGCATCCGCGAAAGCACGCGCACCATCCGCCTGCGCTCCTCCCGCGTCAAACGATGGGGCGCAGTCATAGGATCTACCTGCGCCTCATCGCAGAGAGCGAGCACAAGACGTTCAGGCAACTCTTCTTGCAACCGTGCTCGAAGATTTCGGCGATCGTGATGTCTTAATTCAGTTTCAATTTGCTCCTGAGATTTCTTTGGGAACCAGTTTACAAACAAGGCAGCGTCTGCACCTGAGATCAATGCATCCAGATAGTAACGGCTCATATCCAGTACAACCGGACCAGAAAGTCCGAAATGTGTACAAAGCAAAGAGCCGCAAAACGAACGAATCAATCGTCCCGTTCCTGATCTCAATTGAAGTTCGACATCGGCAGAGATTCCTGAGAGCCGGCACAAACAGTGTTCAGGCGGCAGAAGTAAGGGCACAAGCGCCGGGAAAATTTGAGAAGTCACTGTATGTCCAAGAGAACAGACGATCGAGTACCCGTGTCCGTCCGATCCCGTTTTCGGCACGCTCATCCCGCCTGTTGCCAGGATCACTCGACGTGTATCCACGCTCCCCCAATCGCCGGAGATGCGAAACGCGGTTCCGATTTTTTCAACAGATTCGACGCGTCGGGTTGTCAGGACCTCCACTCCTGCAGTGTGTGCTGCAGACAACAGAGCATCGATAATTGTCTGCGCGCGATCCGTAACTGGAAATAGCTTGCCCGTTTCTTCCCTTTTGAGCTCCACACCCATCCCGGCAAAAAATTTGATTGTGTCGGATACATCAAAGCGACGCAGGATCTTACGAATTGCTGCCGGCGATGAACCTGCAAAGCCGCGTTCATCTACCTCGTGATGCGTCACGTTGCATCGGCCGCCGCCTGAGATCAGGATTTTCGCTCCGACGCGTTTTGCGCTGTCGAGCATGAGCAACCGGCAATCCGGATTCGTCCGGCGGCCCGTAATCGCCGCCATCAAGCCGGCCGCGCCCGCACCTACCACCACAATGTCTATATCTTCCGACATGGTAAAGACCAGTAGCCGGTTTGTAGCGCTGGCGTCCCCGCCGGCCAATCGGGATGTGCATCGGCGAGCTCTGCCGGCGAGACGCCGGCGTTACAAACCGTTGTCTTAACCGGTCTTTTCATCGTTCGCGGGACGGGCAGTCTGGCAACATTTGCCGGCTGGAATGCCGTGTCCGTGCGGACAGGTTTGAGGATGACCCAGGAACGAGCAAATCCGCTCCGCAACCTCGGGACTGATGATGTGTTCGAGCTGACAGGCTTCGTTCGAAGCTTCCCGCGTAGAAAGGCCGAAGGTTTGAGCGAACAAACATTCACCCAGCCGGTGGCGACGGATGATATCGCGCGCACGCGACTCTCCGGCCGGCGTAAACACAAACGACCCGTTATCCATTTGAATCAAGCGGATGGCCCGCAAATGTGCCAGCGTATCTTCCTTCAGGATCGATGCATTCTGCACATGATCCGCATCCATATGATCTTCCTCTTTCAAAAGCCAGAGCTGCTCCAATGCATCATCAATATCATCTTCCATCTGCTTGACCAGATAAGTTGCGGAGATCAGCCGTCCGTGATTCAGCTCAATTTGACGGTCCGCCATCCTGCCTACAACCGCGTCATGAGTCACCATCACGATCGTGAGACCTTCCCTTTCATGAAGTTTCATCAGCAAGCGGATGATTTCCTTTTCGTTTGCCTCATCCAGATTCCCGGTAGGCTCGTCTGCCAGTAATACTTTCGGTTCGTTGATCAACGCGCGCGCAATACAGACTCGCTGCTGTTCCCCGCCGGAAAGTTGCGCAGGAAGATGACGCAAACGCTCGCCCAATCCGATCTGCGCCATCAATTCTACGGCCTGCGCTTCGTCCACCATGCTATGAAAATATTGTGCAAGCAACACGTTTTCCAGAGCGGTCAAATGCGGCACGAGATGAAATTGCTGAAAGATCATGCCGACCTTCTGTCTCCGGAAAATTGTCATCTCCTTTTCCGTAAATCGGCTTGTATCTTTGCCGTCAATCAGCACAGATCCGGATGTGGAACGGTCGAGCAATCCGATCATATTCAAGAGTGTGGTTTTCCCGGAACCGGACGGACCCATAACGGAAACCCACTCGCCTTCAGGGATTTCCAGGTCGAGATGATCCAGAGCCTTCAGACCATCCGCATACACTTTTGTCACTTGCTTTAACTCAATCAGACTCATGCTTCTTTCAACACCAGAGCCGCTTGCCTGTTGATTGCGCGGCGAATCGGCCAGAATGATGCCACGATCACCATGGCCAGCGAACACAGGATGGTGATCAGGAATGTACTGAATCGCGGAATGACCCATGTTTGGAACAGAACCTTCCCCAACACTTGCGCCATCAGGATTCCAGTGGCAAAACCGAGCAATCCACCGGCCAAAGCAAGGGTGAGAAGCTCCAGGATCAGCTCGGCTGTGATTTGTTTTCTTCTGGCTCCGAGTACGCGGAACAGGGCGATCTCCGATTGCCTGGAAAGTAAAATGGCGGAAACGGTTGTCTGGATACAGAAAAACAATGTGAGAAAAATAATCGTGATCACCAGAGTCATCAGGTTGGAAATCTTGTCCAGGATTTGTGTTTCCGCAACCGAGATCCTTCGAAGGACATGATATGTAATGCGTTTTTCTGATTTTGTATATGCATCCAGGTTCCGCTCCACATCCGGTATTTCACCCACCACACTCAGGGCCACGGCATGGAAGCGATGCTCATTCGAGCTGATCCTTTGCGCAAGAGGCAAATCCACAAAGATCTGATCATCTTCCGATTCACCACCTTCTACAAGTCCTGTCACGGATAAGGTTTGTTTCTTCTCGCCATATTCAATTTCTGTGCTGTTCCCGGATTTTACACCGAGCTTCCTAGCAAGACGCGCCCCGAGAATTACGCCTTCCACGGAGCCGCTGTCCCATTTCCACCCGGGATAGAGTTTGCGGAGAGACGCGAGCGAAGCTCCGTTCATCACCGCAAGATGACCATTGATTTTCACAGGCACGTAGATCTGGGGTGTGAACACCATCACCGAATGAGCCCCAGCAAATTGCTGGATCGAAGGCAGAAGATCGTCTGTAAGATACACATCGTTTTCTGCGGGATTGGGAGTCAGGATCACATTCGGACCGTAATCGCGCAGCTCACGATTCATCCTGTAGCGTAGATCTCCTTTCAAATTCAACAACGCAGCAAGAACCGACGCCCCCACCGCGACTGCCAGAATCACCAGCAGGGCCTTTGCTTTCTTTTGCAGGATCGCCTGTTTGAGCAATCTCCATCGGAACCCATTCCGGCTCATAAGTCTTTCAACGCTACTGCCGGATCGAGCGCAATGGCGCGGCGCAAGGGCCACACACTGCCGCAACAGATGATCAAAATGCCGACACAACCAACAATCGGAAAAACAATTCCTTTGAGCTGCAAATGATCTTGGAAAATAGACTGGCTCAGGGCAACGGACAAAAAGCTGCCGAGCCCATATCCCGCGATGCTCCCGACTATGCCAAGAAGAAGGATTTCGGTAAATAGATAGCCAACAATAAAAGAATTTCGCGAACCAAGAGCCTTCATCAGAGAAAGTTCTTTTCTCCGTTCCAGAATCATCGCGGTAGTTGTGCTGGTCATTGTCAATGAAGAAGCGACCAGGGCGGCGAGGGTCACCAGAAGCATGAGCCAGTTCACTTTACTGGAAATCTTTTCCTCACCCCTGCTGATCTGTCTCAAGATTCTTGCCTCCGATCCGGAAAATGCTTTGCTTATGTCCTCCGCGATCGACGTGATATAAGGCGTGCAGTAATAGCGCTCCTGTTCCTTCGGAGATAGCGCACCCGGGTTGTGTTGATACTTCCAGTACAATGGATTTTCCGATGTTACCATCGCGCTTACAAGCAATTGTTTAAACTGGCCTTCGTGCCCGGACAGATTCTGCACTGTATCCAGCCGGGCAAAGATCTGCTGATCCTCCTGTCCGCCGGACTGCACCACACCAACAACACGATAAGGCCTTTGGTTTGCCTGGATCGTATTGCCGGCACGAACCTTGAATCTTTCTGCCAGGGCGCGTCCCACGACCACCTCTTCGGATGACGCGGGCCATCTCCCTGTCAATGACAGATAGGGCGCTGTCTTAGGAAACGATGACTGCGATGATCGTTCCCCAAACTCGGTCCCCACAATCGTTACCGGGTGCTCCCAAACATTGATTCTCCACGGAAGCATCGGTGCGAATGCCACAATCTGGTTTGTCCAGAAAATCTTGCGGGTTTTGACGATGTCCGATGTGTTCAAAAAACGATCGCTTGCGGCAAATCCAGCTTCCGTATTCCCTACTACCAAAGGAAGAGAGTCTCCCTGCGGAGTAATCACGATATTGGCGCCATATGCGCGGAGATCCCGCTGAATCTTATCCCCCAAATTCAGCGACCAGTTTAGAAGGAATGTGGCAAGACAGGTTGCCAGCGCGACCGCTGAGATTGCGATCGCCTTCTTTCTCGGATCGCGCCGGAACGAATTAAAAATCAAATTCCACCACATATTCTTATATCCGCGCCTACCAATATCCCCCTATCCCTTTTTTATCCCCCATCTCCTAAAATTTCTTTGTCTGCTTCATCAAATCGTCAACATGGACAACCAGGAATCCGCCTT
This sequence comes from uncultured bacterium, assembly GCA_963843285.1. Lineage (GTDB taxonomy): Bacteria > Acidobacteriota > HRBIN11 > JAKEFK01 > JAKEFK01 > CAZDDB01. The sequence goes on along the minus strand of CAWJJO010000013.1, from coordinate 37,415 downwards.
CTTCGTGAAACGCAAGCGGAATCGGATTACATCCGCCGCCGCGTCCGATGGTGGCAGGGTTGATATCGGCGGAACAGTTCAGGCAAATGACTGAGCCCGCTTCCTGCACATAACCCTGGCTTCCACAGATTTCGCAAGCATCGAACGCTACTACAAGACCCTCTCCCGTTTTCAACACGATCATTCGCACTTTGGATCCGTTCAATACGTATCGGTGCAGATCACCATCTGAAACAGCAGATACCGGGATCCGGACTTCCCCGCCAGATGCAGTGAGCGGTTCCGGTGACGAAAAAGTCTTTCTACTTTGTCCGTATACAAAGTCGTATCCGATAAACAGAACGATCACCAGGGACAGAAATGCAGCGGACCTTCGCCAAATTCTCTGTCTGTTCTGCTGCGCAAGCACAAGTCTCCGCTGGGCCACGCTTTCGGGCAACTCCACCGGTTTCTGGCGCGCAGGAATCATCAACATCAAGAAAGGGATGAGCAGAACTCCAATCAAGAACAATGCATTGTTTTTCACAAATGGGCCGACAATCGCCATCTCCCGGGGACCAATGTTGATCAGCCCACCTTCTCCCAGTTCATGAAATCCTCCAATTACCAGCTGGATGACAAACAAGAGAAGCACGATCCCTGTGATCTTGAAAAAGCGGCCCAGGTCGATCCGGATGGAACCACGCACAAAAAAGACTCCGAAGAGCACAGCAAGAATCAGTCCGATCATTCCACCGAGAAAACTGACCAGCGCATCCGTTGTAAGATTTACCGCGCTCAGGAAAACCACGGTCTCGATTCCTTCCCGAAAAATCATTAGAAACGTAAAAGCAAAAAGAGCAAACCATCCCTGGCCTGATTGCTCTGTCTGAGCAAGCTCTTCGATTTTCGCTTCGATCTCTTTTTTTAACCCCCTGGCGGAACGCCACATCCATACGATCATTGTGGTTACAAAGAACGCAGCAACAAACATCAGAACGCCTTCCACGATCTCGCCGTTGAGCGAGAGGCGTTGAAGGAGAATCGCGCCGGCGATGCTTCCCAGCAGCGCACTTCCCAATCCCCACCAGACGGCGGAAGTCATCGATTGCCTCCCGGTTTTCCGGAGGTATAGAAGAACTATCGCGACGGCAAGAGCGCCTTCGATTCCTTCCCGTAGAGTAATCACCAGAGACGAAAGAAGATTACTCCACATGTTTTGTCACCTTCCTCGATTTTTGTCTGCGGCACGCTGCACAGTAGCCGTAAATTTCATGCTTATGGAAGGACATCTCGAATCCGAGACTGCGAACGATCCTCGCCTGCAATCCTTCCAGCTTTGGGCTGTCAAACTCGAGGATCTTGTTGCATTTCAGACAGATCAAATGATCGTGATGAGCGACATTGACATCGTATTTGGTATTGCCGTTTGCAAACTGTCGTTCCACTGCGATGCCCGCTTGCACCAACAGTTTCAGCGTCCTGTAGATTGTGGAAGGGTTAATCCGCTGCCCTTTTTTGCGGAGGCGTTCGTGAAGCTCATCAATCCCGTAATGACCGTGTAGCGCAAGAAACTCCTTCACGATAAACTGCCGTTGAGGTGTCAGACGTCCCTTGTGACGGCGGACAAACTCTTCAAAACGGTGATCTACACTTTCAGTCATTCACGATCCTTATTGCAATCGCAATGCAATTGCAAAAAGTGAATGATACGGGGGGATCACCCGAAAGTCAAGCTACCGGATTGCGTCGCCTGCGCCCCCGCCGGCCCTGGGAGTTTGTACATTTTCTGGTGCACGCAAGATGCCTGCGGCACATAATGCAGGCTGGAAGCCCATTCTTGTCAACTTAAGGGGAACTAAAAGAGATGTTTTCTGTTAGTTAGCATCAACTTAGCGGCCTTTTTTGAGACTTCATTCATTTGTTTGAGTATGGACTCGAGTTTTCGCCGATTCTGGATCCACTGTTCGTAAAGATCCGCCTCTTCAGCTGTCAGGAGTTTCGTAACAGTTTTCTGTTTCACTTTGGTGGTCCAGTAGGGATAGGGTCCGTGCTGTGGTTTTCCTGTGATCAGGCAGGCACATTTAGGGTTTCTGCAAGGAAGCATTCTTCTCTGAAGGTTTCCGTGCCAGATGAACCCCAATTCGGCCAGGGTTCGAGCAAGTTGATGGTATTTGTTTTTGTAAAGCTCTAAACGGGCTTCTTTCTTCAAAATATTTCTCCCGAAAGTGAATGTTCCTATTGTAATATAGGATATATACAGTATATTACTGTGTAATATTTATACAGTGAGGTGACTTTGAGAAAGAATGCTTCAAAAGCTTCTCTTGATGCAGCTAAATTGCTATCTGTCCTAAAAAAACGATTGAGAATATTGCCCTCGAAACCAGATTCATTCGGCGTAGAAGGAAAGTCTCAGGACTAGATTTTCTGCTGGCTTTGATCTTCGGCTTGGTAGCATCGGCCGCCCCTTCCCTGGAAAGTATTTGTGCATATGTGTCCGTTCAGATTTCCCGCCAGGCCATCAGCAAACGATTTAACAAGAACGCGTTGCTTTCCTGAAAGGCTGTCTGGGACTTCAGTTGACCAAGACTGTCTCTTTGACAGATTCCGTAAAACAGACTCTCTGCCCGGGAAGGACACGTGCTCGCTTGTATCACATGAGGATGCCTGGTCGCAGTTCGAGCCGCCGATCGCATGTAATTCTCGTCACGTTTTCCTAAAAAGTGTGGTCGGTGGTTTCGACTCCGTCCAGGGTTATTTCAATGGGTAACCCGAGAGCATTATTGTCCGGAGAAGGCGATGCTGAATACCCATCGCTGGTGGCTCAGATGGGAAGACTCAATGCTATCGGAAGTTAACAGCACGTCGCCATTCTCTTTTACAAACGCCACATCGGCATTCACTATCCGCGATTCATATCCGAATCCCAGGCTAAAACCGTTGAAGTAAGGACGTTCACCCGCAGTTCCAATTGGCTGGCCGTCTCGGAAGTATCCGGTTCGCAAGGCCATCCGATTGCCGGGTTGACCCAACGAATACTGTAACCCTCCCCTCCATTGTAAAAGGGACGGTTGATTCCCGACATCTCCAATCAATGTTGGATAAGGTATTTGGCTACCGGGTGATTGCGGAAAATTTTCCGCAGCGTCACTCCAATCAGCATACGTTATGGATCCGGCGACAAGCACGCTGCTGTTCGGACGAAAAGAAACACCGGTGCTCCATTCCATCGGGACATCTAGTTGAGCCTCATGAACGGTCGGCACACCGTCATCCGTGACAGTGTTGGTCTCCGTGGTGGTGCTGATGACGTTCCCGCTTTGATCAAGGCGCTGCGTTGTAAATGTAGAGGTAGCTGAAAAGCCGTCAAAGATATTCGAAAGTGTTTCCGTGTGGGGAAAGCGAACAGTACCCCCGATACTGAAAGACTTTGAAGGTGCAGCCAGAATTGCTAACCGGAAATAATTCCCGTGGCGGTCCTGCTCGATCGTTTCGCTCAAATCCAGGTCATCAATAAGAATAACGTCAGGCGCCGTGTCGATGTCTCTGAAAGTTCCGCTTCGCGTCTCTTCCGGACCGCTGTCGACGAAACTCCAGCTGCCGCCGATAGAAACTTTCTTAGTAAGACTTGCTCCTACTCCCAATGTGTATTCATCGTCTCCTTTGCTAAAATCCTGGCGAAAGGATCCAGTAGATGAAATAAAACCAGCAAAATCAGCCGTAGCGGTCCCTTGCAGTTCCCTGTTAGGAGGGATCATTGAAAGCCGCTGGAATGCGAAAGCGGGCACAATCGTGAAGCCTGGCGTGCGGATGGCATATGAAACAGCCACGGCCTGAAATTGATTTCCCGATAGGGAGAAAGGTTGATTCGATATATCCAACGGTCCCGCGGCGATGCGGGCACCGATATTTTCTTCACTTCCAGAAGCAACACGGTAATCAACTGAAACGCGAATGCTAGACAGTTGCGTGAGCCCTGCAGGATTCCAGTAAATCGCACTCAGATCATCTGCGACGGCAACGAACGCTCCGCCGATTCCAAGCGCAGCTGCCCCGTATCCTGAATTTAGCAGATGAAGTGGCGGCGCAGGCTGGACACCTTGTGCGTGAACCCGGATAGCAAATGTAAAGAGAAAAAGAACCAAACAAGTACATTTTCGCATCGTCTAATCCTAGCGTGATGCAGCCTATAGCAATGATACTGCTAAATTCCTATGAATGGCTAGTCGTATCTGAGAGAGCGGTGTGGGGATCGCCGTTTGCTGCGCGGATTCCGGCAGTTGCAACGATTAGTACCTCGATTCCCATACCAGTGGTAAATGGAGGCGGCAGCTGAGCACCGGGAAAGACATAGCAGCAATCACCTATCTTAGGCGTGAAGTTTCTAAGTGTGATTAGAAATTTGCATACTTTGACGGCAAGATTCGGATATCCTGGGGACTCGCCTGCTGATAGATTTCCCCATATGCATAAAACAATTGAACCAACGATCCTGTATTTCGGAACGCCGGTAGCCATCATCTCGACTCTGAACGAAGACGGTTCCCCTAATCTCGCTCCTATGTCCTCGGTGTGGTGGCTGGGATGGAGTTGCATGTTGGGCCTTGGGGCCATGGGGAAAACATCGGAAAATTTGATCCGGACGCGCGAGTGCGTCATCAATCTTCCCTCACAGGACCAGGTCGGGCACGTGGACCGGCTGGCGTTGACCACCGGGAAAAATCCAGTACCTGAGAAAAAGCGAGGTTGGGGCTATCGTTATGAGCCGGACAAATTCGGCACAGCCATCTTCACGCCGCAAAGCTCGCTGACAGTGGCACCGCCGCGGATCAAAGAATGTCCGGTACAGATGGAGGGCGTGGTGCACGATGTCCGCCCGTTTGGCAAGAACGTAAATGCCAACGCCATCGAAGTGCATATCGTGAAATTGCATGTAGAGGAGTCGCTACTTGTGGGAGACGGACCGCGCCCGCATATTGATGCCGGTAAGTGGCGTCCGCTCATCATGAGCTTCTGCCGATTTTTCGGTATTGGCGTTGAGGTGCATCCATCGCGTCTGGCCGAATCCGGTTTCATGAAGTTCGTTCGAAATGGCACAGGGCCGCAGCCTGCTCCCGACTACGCCATTACGGGATCGAAGCCCGCTTTCCGTGGCGAAGCAGTCCTACTGGAGTCGCAATCCAAATAGAGAATTTGGTGATGCGTTTTCGATCTTCAGACTGACAAACTGCCCGATTTTTGCGTCTGAATCCGGAAAATTGACGATCCGGTTGCAGAAGGTGCGTCCGCTCACCAGATCTTCTCCTTTTTTGGAATGAGATTCGATAAGGACTTCTTGCGTCGTCCCGATCAGCGAAAGGTTTAAATGATGTTGAATCTCTTTCTGAAGATCTTGAAGAGCACGAAGACGTTCCGATTTTTCTTCTTCCGGCACATCATCCGCAAGTTTCAAAGCCGCGGTGTGAGGCCTTGGCGAATACTTGAAGGAATAGACATTCGCATACTTGACCTGCCGAACCATATCCATCGTTTGTTCGAAATCACCCGCGGTTTCTCCAGGGAATCCGACAATGATGTCGGAACTGATCGCGATTTCCGGACACCGTTTGCGGAGATATTCAACTTTTGACTGATACGTTTCGCGATCGTAATCACGTTTCATGCGGCGCAGCACATCATTCGAACCCGCCTGTAACGGCAAATGAAGGTTTGTGCAAAGCTTCGGCAATGTGCCATATAAATTCATTACTTTCTCGGTAATATCCGAAGGATGAGGGCTTGTGAACCGGAGCCTACGGATTCCAGGAATCTCATTCAAAGAGGAAAGCAGATCTGCAAAATCAAAATTGTCGTAAGAGTAGGAATTCACGTTCTGGCCAAGAAGGCAAATCTCCACATAACCGAGATCGGCCAGACGCCTCCCCTCTTCCAGAATCGCGTGAGGATTACGGCTGATTTCCCGTCCGCGCAAAAACGGAACCACACAAAATGTGCAGAATTTGTCGCATCCCTCCATAATGGTGAGATAGGCTTTCACCGGCGAATCGCGAAGCACCGTCTCCACTTCAAACGTGGGCTCTTGCCGGGGTCCGGAATGAGCCAGCAACTGATGCCTGCCCGATTGCAACGTTTCCAGCAGAGAAGGAAGCTCCCCAATGTTTTTCGGACCAAATACCAGATCCACGTAAGGACGTCCCTTAAAAAACAAGTCCTGTTCTTGTTGCGCAAGACAACCGCAAACGCCGATCACAAGACCCGGTTTTCCCTTCTTGTAACGCTTCAATTGTCCGAGGCGGGTAAATACCTTCTGAGCAGCCTTCTCCCGAACGCTGCAGGTATTGATCAGGATCAGATCAGCCAGCGATTCATCGGGCGTAGAGGAATAACCGAGACGCGACAGTATGCCGGACATTTTTTCGCTGTCATGGACATTCATCTGACAGCCGTACGTTTCAATATGAAATTTCTTTTCCATGGGATTCTATTTTGCAGCTTCAGGCGTTTCTTCCACTACGGGGACCGGCGCCGATCTCCGTTTTGCCAGCATGTAACCGATCATACCTGAAAGCGCATACACAGTTGCCAGAGTAATCAGCATGTGTTTTGGATCGAAAAAGATGCCAACAATAATCAGAGCAATCAGGACCACCGCTCGATAAGAACGCGGCTGTCTTAGATTCAAATCCTTAAAACTGCGATATTTGATACGCGATACCATTAGAAATGCAAGCAAAGCCATCGCAATCAGTACGGCGATCGCTCGCGAATCACCATCCAACCGATCGGGAAAGCAATAGACCGTGGAGGCAACAACCGCCGCGGCGGCCGGAGTCGGCATTCCCACAAAATAGCGTTTGTCCGGCGCCGCCGTACTCTGGACGTTAAACCGTGCAAGTCGGCTTGCAGCGCAAATCAAAAACACAAAAGACACAAGCCATCCGGCACGCGCAATTGAAAGATTCCCATCATAATGATAAAACGCCCAGAGGTAGCAAAGAACTGCCGGAGCCATTCCAAAAGTAATCACATCTGCCAGCGAATCGAATTGCACCCCAAAATCCGAAGTTGTGTTCGTCATTCGCGCAATACGCCCATCCAGAGTATCCAGAATCATTGCGATCCCGATCAAAATACCGGCCAGCTCCATGTTTCCCTTGATTGCACAACTAACGGAATAGAAGCCACAAAATATGTTGGAAACCGTAAACGAACTGGGAAGAATAAAAATTCCACGTCTGTATTGTTCTTTGGACCATGGTTTTCGCCCACGTATCCATCGTCGCCTCTTCACGACATTTCTCCCAACACGGTCTCGCCGGCCTTCACCTTATCTCCCATCTTTACACGCAGTGTCACGCCCGGGGGGAAAAAAACATCGACGCGGGATCCAAATTTAATCAAACCGATGCGCTCACCCGGCGCCAGCACTTCGCCTTCACGCTTCCAGCATACGATCCGCCGCGCAATCCAACCGGCGATCTGAACAAATCGGACTGTGACTCCCCCATGTTCAATCGTAATCGAGTTTCGTTCGTTCTCCGTGGACGCCCGCTCATCAAAGGCCGCCAGAAACTTTCCTTTGTTGTATTGAATCTGCGTAATCTTTCCACTGACCGGGGCCCGATTGATATGCACGTTAAACACGGATAAGAAGATGCTGATTGCATCCTGTCCATTGTCCTTTCGGATTGAAACAATCTTGCCATCGGCAGGCGAAAGAATCTCGCCTCCCTTTCCAACAAAGTTTCGTTCCGGATCACGGAAAAAGAAGGCTATAAAGCCGGCAAGCACCAGGAATGCGGCGCCAACCAAAATGAAACCAAGAAGAAATGCTATCAAACCCAATCCAGCTACCGCGAGAATATACAAGTGGCCTTCTTTTGCAATGGACATAAGAAAATCTTCCCAGTGACCGACGGAATTATCCGTGGTGTTGATTGAGTAGAGCCTGCATCTTATCTTTAAGCGCGAGTTTCTTCTTCTTCAGCGTGACCTCCTCCACTTTTTCAGAATCGGAAAGATATAAACGAGAGGAGAGCTCTACTAAACGACTTTCAAGAGAACGGTGCTGTTCGTATAAGGACCGGTATTCTGCATTTTTTTCCAGCAAAATCTGAGAAATATCTCTTGTCTCCATACAATTTCCTCCTGATTTCATCAAATCCAAGACAAAGGTGGGATGTGCAATCATCTATGATTATTATAACAGTTATTCTCAGCACTGAAAACATATCGTGGTCTGTCTTACCGCTGTGTGTGCGACTTTACTTCCGCATCAGAGGGCCGCAGATAAGCGGCCTTGAGATCATTTCCTTGCAAGACCTCTCCTCGCTGAAATTTTGCCTGTGCAAGAAGGGCGAGTGTTCGGGAAAGCACAAAATCCTGAAAAACAATACACGAATCGGGATGGTTCTTTAGAGATTCAAAGTGGAGTTTCGCGCCCGGTCCGCAAAACTGGACAGGTTCCACGGGCAACTCTAAACGCCAGGCAATGGGCGAAATCGAACGAGGTTCCGTCTTCTGGACAAGCGCATCTCCCTTTCTGAAAAAAAGGGAGGTAAAGATTTCGCCACGTCTTGCATCCATGGCCGGGCAAATCCACCCATCCCCTGAGACCTGATGTGCAGCCACTTCCAGAGCGTTCGCGGCCACTACAGGAATTCCGAGTCCATACGAGAGCCCCTTCGTCACACTCAACCCGATTCGCAATCCGGTAAAGGAACCCGGACCATTCACCACTGCAATTCCATCCAGATCCCCGATTTTCCAATCCAATTCACGAAACAATGATTGCACCGCAGGCATCAGTCGCTCTGTATGGGTGATTGTGCTTCCGGAGAAATACTCCCCGGCGACAGATCCATCCACGAGAATACATACACTGCAAATGTTGGTGGAGGTATCAATCGCAAGTAATTTCATCTTATTCGTTAAATATATTAGCACCGTGATTTGGTAGGGGCGACCCCTTGTGGTCGCCCACTTCCGTGCGGGCGGGGACAAGCCCCGCCCCTACCATGCGGTAGAATAATACACATGTCTGTGATTACGCCCATGCTGCAGCAATATCGCAGCATCAAACAGGAACATACGGAAGCGATCCTTTTTTTCCGGATGGGTGATTTCTACGAGATGTTTTATGAGGATGCGTTCATTGCTTCCAAGGTGCTTGATATTGCTCTGACAAGCCGGGACAGGAACAAGGACACAGCCGTCCCCATGTGCGGTGTCCCCTGGCATTCCGCTGATTTCTATATCGCGAAACTGATTAAAGCCGGCCATAAAGTTGCGATTTGTGAGCAAATTGAAGATCCCAGACTGGCAAAAGGAATCGTCCAGCGCAAGGTAATCCGGGTCATTACTCCGGGAACCTATTCCGAACCGTCTCAGCTCAATCCCAAGGAACATCAGTATCTATGCGGTGTCCATGTATCGGGAAAGGAGGCGGGTCTTGCTTTCGTCGATCTCACGACCGGAGATTTTCGCCTCACCCAGATTGCGCTCGAGGCCGGACAGGCGAATCTATGGGAAGAAGTGGAAATCAATTCCCCTTCCGAGATTCTCTTTCCGATGGGCTTCCAACCGGTGGGAATGCCGGCAGGCAGCCTTTCTACAACGGTAAAGACGCCGTTGGAAGATTGGATTTTCGAAGAGGCCTACACGGAAAAGCTTTTACGCGAGCATTTTGGAGTCGACAGCCTGGAGGCCTATGGTTGCGCAGGCCGCAAGCTGGCCATCGGAGCAGCCGGAGCCGTGCTTCACTATCTGTATCAGACTCAAAAGTCGGCGTTGAAACATCTAAGCAGACTATCGTACTATGAGCGTAGTAATTATATGCAGCTGGATGCGCAGACCGTCCGAAATCTGGAATTATTGTCCAATCTCCAATCGCAACAGCGCGGCGGATCGCTGCTGGAGGTGATGGACCGGACTGTGACGGCAGCGGGCGGAAGACTTTTGCGCGAATGGCTTCTCAAGCCGTTGCTCCAGATTCCTGAGATTCAGGGGCGGCAGGATGCGGTGGAAGAGCTGACCACCCGTGTCATCGAACGCGGTATTCTGCGCGAGGAATTGCAGCAGGTCCAGGATCTAGAGCGAATTGCCAGCAGAGTGACTCTGGAGCTGGTCCAGCCACGGCATTTGCTCAGCCTGAAATTGTCGGCGTGGGCCTTGCCAAAGATCAAATTCTTGTTTGGAAAATTCCAGGCCGGTACCCTTCACAGAATTGCAAACGAGCTCGACACACTAGAAGATATCGCCGGGTGGATCGATGAAGGAGTATCGGACCAGCCGCCGCTTCTAGCGCGAGATGGAAATGTCATCAAACAGGGTTTTGATCCGGAACTCGATGAGCTCCGCTCTTTGACCCGAAGTGGAAAGACTGCCATCGCCGCAATCGAGGAAGCCGAGCGAAGACGGACTGGCATCAACAATCTGAAAGTCGGCTACAACAAAGTGTTCGGCTACTATATTGAAATCTCGCGCGTCCAGGCCGCCAAAGCGCCTTCCGGTTATGAACGAAAACAAACACTGGTGAATGCGGAAAGGTTTGTCACGCCGGAATTGAAGGAATATGAATATAAGATTCTGACCGCCGAAGAAAAGATCGCGGAACGCGAAGAGCATCTGTACCAGGAACTGTGCAGAAAAATCGCTGCCCACACACTCCGGATTCAGAAAACTGCCTCTTTGCTGTCTCTCGCCGACGCGCTCACGGCGCTGGCTGAAGTTGCCGCAACCTACAACTATCACCGCCCCGTCTTTCATGATGGCAACAGTATCAAAATCGTCGAAGGCCGCCATCCCTGCGTTGAACTCCTGCATCCATCCGAGCGCTTCATTCCAAACGATGCGTATCTGGATAACGAGAAAAATCAGATTCTGATTGTCACCGGACCGAACATGGGTGGAAAATCCACCTATTTGCGGCAGACAGCATTGATTGCACTTCTCGGACAAATCGGCTCATTTGTTCCCGCAAAGGAAGCGCAGCTTCCTTTGATTGACAGGATTTTCACGCGCATCGGAGCCTCTGACAATCTGGTTCAGGGACAATCGACCTTCATGGTGGAAATGATCGAAACTGCGTACATCCTTCATCATGCGACACCCAGGAGCCTGATCATTCTGGATGAAATCGGACGCGGCACAAGCACGTTTGACGGCGTCGCGATCGCCTGGGCTGTTGCCGAATTTCTGCATAACAACGCCCGCGTGCGCGCCAAGACTCTCTTTGCCACTCATTTTCATGAGCTCACAGAGCTGGCAATCACATGCTCCAGTGTTAAAAACTACAATATTGCAATTAAAGAATGGAATGATGAAATCATCTTCCTGCGGAAAGTTCAGGAAGGCGCGGCAGATAAGAGCTATGGAATCCAGGTCGCGAGACTTGCCGGACTGCCCTCCGAGGTCATCCAGAGGGCAAAGGAAATCCTGAATACGCTGGAAAACAATTCCTTTGATCTACGAGGAAAACCAATCCTTGCCGGCAAATCGGATGAGTCCGGCATTGTCCAGCTCGACCTGTTCAAAGAAGACAACCGTTTGGAAGTAATTGAAACGTTGAAGCATTTGAGCCTGGAAGATTTGACTCCGTTGCAGGCATTGAATCTTCTCGCCGAACTGAAAACCAAGTTGAACTGAGGAAACCACAAAGGCACAAAGACACGAAGGGGTGAACTTGTTTAGGAAAACACCGCTAGATTTGAAAACTGCTTTGGGGCAGTGCTTTTGGATCGGATTGAACGGCACTACGGCCGACGATCCCGCAACCAAAGAAATCTTCAAACGGTTTCAACCGGGTGGAGTCATTCTGTTTCAACGCAACGTGGAATCGATTCCACTGATCCAGAAGCTAACTGCGGATTTGCAGAAAAACAGCAGCATTCCACTCTTTCTCGCTATCGATCAGGAAGGGGGAACAGTGGAGCGGCTGCATCCACTCATCGGTACCATCCCCCCTGCGATGGCCCTGGCTGCTGCCCGAAGCAGCCGTTTGATCCGCCGTCTCCATACCGCGCATGCGCGCATCTTGCGGTCGCTGGGGTTCAATGTAAACTTCACTCCCGTACTGGATCTTGCTCTGAGCGGACAGGACAATGGACTCGGGACACGCTGCTTCAGTGATGATCCACGCACCGTAGTTCGATGCGCCAAGGAAGTGATTCGCGCTCATTCAAAAGCAGGTGTTCTGACCTGTGGAAAACATTTTCCCGGGTTGGGGGATACGGATCGCGACTCACACGTTTTTCTCCCGACTGTCTCGAGACGATGGAAACAGGTACAACGCGAAGATCTGCTGCCGTACAGGAAGCTGCTGGAACACCTTCCCTTTATCATGATCAACCATGCCCTCTATCCGGAAAAAAACAAGAAATTGCCTGCTTCGCTGTCCAGCGAAATCGTGGATGAATTCTTGATTCAGAAGTGGAATTATCCCGGACTTGCTATCTCTGACGATTTGATTATGGGCGCGGTTTCAAATCTGTATAACTTGACTGAGGCAGCCGAACGCGCTCTGGTTGCCGGCAACCACCTTTTTCTGATTTGCAAGCCGGAAGGTGTTCTCAAAACATTCCAAAGGCTTTTATCACGCGCAATGAGGAGCCCGGAACTTGCCGCGGCAGTATTCCGCGCAAGCAGCCGCATCCTTTCGTTTAAGATCCACTCGCAAATCGGGGAGAAACTCGAGTTCAACATCAAAGCCGAAATCAGGTCACTGCGGAAACAAGGCGATGAAATTTCGTACAAGGCGATCACTCGAATTCAGGGAGAACCGATCGGAAAGACTCCATACGAATGTACCTTATTCCTGCCCCTCACAAAATGGTTGAAGGAAGATTCTACGGTCCTGCAATCATACCTTGCGAAACGAGGCTGTCAGGTGACCACTCATTTCTACCAGCTCACGTTGAGCGAGCCGGAAGGACGATTGCTCGCAAGCCAATCCAGCACCGAGTTTCAGATTGTTGTGACGGCGAACAGCAGGCAGAATCGGGGGCAGGCGGCGTTGATGGAGGAGCTCTCAAGGCAGGGAAAACAATTGATTGTAATCAGCGGCTCGTTTCCGCGCGATCTGCTGCCTGCGAATGTCCGGATTGCGGCAGCCTCCTACTGGACTTTTGCGGCAGGTCTCGAAGCTGCGTTGAAGGCGATTCTCGGTGAACGAAGAGCGCCGGGCAAACTGCCGCTGCGAAAGACCTCAGAGTAGGATAAGATAATGCGTTTCGGAGGTGTCCTATGGGAATATTCGGTCAAGTCATCTTATTTGTATTGGTCCTTTTTGCACTGTATCTCCTGGTTGCGATTCGATCTCTGAGGAAACAGATCACTCAGGTGAAGGAATCCCTGGAGAGCACACTATCGTGGTCGAAAGAAGATCTGCGAAATGACATGGGCTCGATTCGTTCGGTGATGAAAGTGCTTGCGGCGGGGGGGCGTGTAACCCCCGACATGATTGATCAAGGGAAACCGTTCGCGGACATGTCCGCCGCCGAGACTGAGAAATTCCTGAATCAAGATCCTACCCCGAATGCGATTGTTCTCGACGTTCGGACACCCAGTGAATACATGGCCGGCCATATTCCGGGAGCAAAATTGGTTCCGCTGGATGAAATTGAAGTCCGGATGAACGAAGTCCCGCGCAACGTCCAAACTCTGTTTGTGGTGTGCCAGGGCGGAACTCGAAGCGCTGCGGCGTGTGAGGTTCTGAGCCAGAGCGGTTTTACAAATCTTGTCAACGTTTACGACGGCACGGCCGCCTGGCCCGGGAAGAAAGAAATCGGCGTTTCGATTCGTCCACCGGCATCATCAAAGAACGAATGACCGATCACTCCTTTCGCTGCGGAGATCTAGTTCGCTGCATTTCCAAATATTATTCGGAACAGCTCGGCATTACCGGATTGTATGGGATCGTGATGGGAACGAAACCTCAGCACATTCATGTCTGGTTTGAAGTGCCGAATCGAAGCTTCTGGCTGAATTACGATATTCTTCGTAAAGTTATCGATGTCGAAGCCTCTCCCCTTTTCACCCGCCTCCAGATCCTGACCTATGCATTGAATGCGGAAGAATGGGAATTGGAAGATCACGGAGAGACCTATCGATTGATCTGCTACGTGGATGAAGTTTCATTTGAAACACTGCAAGAAATTCGCAGCTATCTGGATATCCACTATCATTCCGTGTCCATGTTCCCGGAAGGAATGGGTCGCGTCATTGCTCAGGTAGAGTGGAACAAGTAAAGCAAGATTCAGAAGGGCTACTGGGGAAGATTCATGCACGCGAGAAGATCGGCAAAGCGCGGATCCGAGCGAAGTATGTCCATTGCAGGATCGCTCTTGATGAAAAGCAGTCCCCAATCTCCTGTATGCAGCTCACATGCCTGGTGGATCAAGCGGAAAGCCTCGTCTTTCTGACCCAGCCCAACATGAACTAGCCCGAAATGATAAGGAGAAATGAAACTCGTTCCAGAACGCTTTTTCAATTCCGCGAGTATCTCCTGCGCCTGACTTGTTTTCCCGGCGCGGCCCAATGCATAACCCAGCGTGCCTAGAAGGAATGGCCCCCGGTTGGAAACAGCAACCCCTTTTTCCGCTGCCTCGATCGCCTTCGGGTAGTCCTTCATCGCAAGATAGATGTATGCAAGCTGAAATAATGCGCTTTCGTAGTTTGGATCCATTTCAAGGACCTTTCTTGTTTCCAGAAGAGCTCTCGGGTAATCGCGATTTATGTAATACGCCCAACCGGTATCATCAGCAATCAGGATGGATAGAGGATCCAGCTTTCTTGCCAGCAAAATTTGTTTGACTGCCTCCTGAGTGTTACCAGTCGCGCCATAATAAATGTAGAGAATATGGTGTGCCTCTGCGAAATTCGGACTTGCTGCGGCACGCAGGAGCTCTGTTTCTGCGTTTTTCCACTCTTGAGCGTAAAACATGTAATTGGTGCCCAGCGAAACATGCGCCTGCGCAAGTTCAGAATCGATCTCCAGTGCCTTTAAGGCCGCAGCCTTTGATTTTGACCATGCTTCCTGCGAGGGCATATAGCCCAGCATGGCGAGTATTCCATAGGCATCGCTCAGGCCCGCGTAGGCGCGTGCATAGAGCGGATCTTCATCAATCGCCATTTGAAAATACTGAATTGATTTTCTGGCCGACTCGTCACTAGCCTTATTCCACAGGTAGATGCCTTGCAGGTAGAGACGATAGGCCTCGCTGTTGTCTGTGTACTGCTTTATAACCCGTTGCCGCTCCTTTCCCGTCAATCGCAACTGGAGATTTTGAGAAATCTGACTGGAGATGTCTGATTGCAAAGCTAGAATATCCGAGATCTTTCGATTGAACTGCTGACCCCAAACCTGGCTCCCTTCTCTCACATTCATCAAATCAGCTTGAACTATGAGGTTATCTCCCTGCTGGGATACCGTTCCCGTCACAACGCCATCGACATCGAGTTCCTGACCAATCTTTCTGGGATCCAGCTGTTTTCCTTTGTAACTGAAAACCGTGGAACGAGCGATCACTCGAAGCTCACTCAGCTGCGAAAGATTGTTTATCGTACTTTCAGAAATGCCGTCACTCAGATACTCCGCCTTTTCGTCACCGGTTCTATTCACGAAAGGCAATACGGCAATCGAACGGATTGCAGGACGTGAAGATGATTTGAGGTAAAACAAAACGCCGGCTAACGCGAACAGAGCAATCGCAATGATTGCAGGTACGGCTTTGATTGACAATGCTCGAGGCTTTTGATTTTGAGTCTCTCCAGAGCGTGTTCCCGAGATTGTATCGCGACGCAAGGTACGGAGATCGATCAAGAGATCTTTTGCCGATTGGTAGCGTTCGTCAGGATCTTTTTCCAGACACTTCCGAACAATCCGCTCAAATTCTACTGGGATATCGTAATTAAAACGGGCTAGAGCGGCAGGCTGGGAATGTGTGATCTGGTCGATCAGCTCGGCAGATGTTTTTCCTGAAAACGGTCGCCGACCACAGGATAATTCATAAAGAACGCTACCCAGGCTGAAGATATCTGAGCGCGCGTCCACCGGTTTTCCCGGTGCTTGTTCCGGACTCATATACGGAACGGTGCCAAGCACCAAGCCCGGTTCCGTATGTGAGACCGTTTCCAACTGTGTCCCGCGACTAGCCGCTTCGGACTTCGTCATTCTAGCCAGGCCGAAATCGAGCACTTTCACTTGTTGCTGAGGTCAGCATGATGTTGCCGGGCTTGAGATCCCGATGAACGATGCCGGACGAATGAGCGGCCTGCAACGCATCCGCAGTCTGAATCGCAATTTCAAGAACATCCGAAATTTTCGGTGATGGCTCTTTGATCTTCGCATCCAGGGTAACGCCTTCAACCAACTCCATCGCGATGAAGTGAACACCATCCGCTTCTCCGATTTCATAGATGTGGGCTACGTTTTGATGATTCCCGGCCGAATCGGAGGCAAGTGCTGCGAAGTATTTTTAACGCTACAAGGCGTTCGAGTTTTATATCCTCCGCCCGTAGACTTCCCTTCCGCCCGCTCCAATTGCGAAATGATCCGATAATGCGAAAGCACGACCCCCGGAGATAAAGTGAACATGCTGGGAACAATTATAAGCCGAGTCCGAGGAAAGATGGCTTTGGCGTCTTTGCGAGAAAATTCCCAGATTCACAGAAGGGCCAGAAGCTTATTCCGCGCACGGGTTTCGTAGCGTTCTTCGTCCGGGAAGGTCGCAAAAAGCGGACCAGTGCAGGAATCACGATTGGGATAGCATTGCGCACTACTGTTGTTGATGATGATCCCGATAAAATTCTGGAATGCTTCGGCGAATGTTTGCTCCACTCCTGGAAAGATCTTTTCAAACGGCACTTCGCTACTATCGAGACGATACGCGATCACACGTCCGTTTTCAGGATCTGCAGTGACCAGATCTACAAGCAAATAATCCTTATCGTTACGTGAATCGGCGGGATCCTTTTTACGAATCCGCCCCACAGAAACCTTTTGAATCTTTTTCCATCCCAGCTGACCTACAGCTTTCTCGTGGTTGCGCAAGAGCAATCCTTTCATTTGAATTCTTTCCATCCGGCAACGAACCAGCGTCCAGTTGCCTCCTGACTGGCCATCAAATTCCCAACTGGGAAGCACAATCGCGTCTCCTTCGGATACGGGAACGGAGTGCCTGGCAGGGGCGGCGGGGGGCGTGGACTGCACTGGCTGTTGTTCGGGAGCAAATGACATTTGGGCTGCGGCGGATACAAACGGAACAGCATTCTCAAATACCGGGGTTTCCACCGGCTTCGGCGGAGTGGTCCTGGGCACGATTGGCAGAACGGGCGCTTTCCCTCTACTATCCGGAATGTCATATCGCTTCATATCTGTTTGAAGCGCACTTCGCCATTGATCGGAGGAAAGCGGATGATGATAAGACCTCCAGAACTCCGCGATTCCCTTCTCTCGATCCTGCAGTTTATCGAAATACAGCCGCGATAATTTGCTTGCACCTTTCATGGCAAAGGCATCATCCGGATAGTTTTGAATCAAATCGATGTAGTGCTTCTCAGCAGCAGCAAAATCTTGAGTCTCTTCAAAAAATGATGCAAGACTGAAGAACGTCTTGGCAGGCAAAATTTCATCTCTGCGGTCACTCTGATACTGGCTGTACAGATCCTGCAACAGATCCCAATCCCGATTGCGATATAGAATCTCGAAGACCGACGCGCTATATTTTGAATAGAGCGAAGAATCCCGTTTGATTTCCGCGATTCTTCTCATTTCCATATAGGCGTCTATGTGATTGGGCTCTTTGCGAACGACCTTCTCAAGAAGAATCAATGCGTCCGGATAATCGCCTTTCTCGGATAACTCCATCGCGCGCAGAAAATCAGGATTTTGAGCCAGGCTCACCCTCTTTTCGATCGCAGGCGCGATAAATTTTTCCTCGATTCGGGCCATCTTCATGGCAAATGCGACAATAAACCCGAAGAGAAAGCCGCCGATATGCGCCCAGAACGCGACGCCAGCGCTCTCATCAGAGATCGCCGCAAAAAATACTTGCTGCACCAGCCACAAAGGAAGCATGACGTACGCAGGCGCTTCAAATGTGCCCCATTTGGGGCGAAGAAAGATGATCAAGATGTAGAAGAACCGGATCTTTGTCTTGTACAATCTGAAAAGAAAGGCGCCCATCAAACCGGCAATTGCTCCAGAAGCCCCCACCAGCGGTTCAACGCTATCTGAGAACTTGAGAACATGCACCAGTGTCGCGGCAATTCCCGAGGTCAAATAAA
This sequence comes from uncultured bacterium, assembly GCA_963843285.1. Classification (GTDB taxonomy): domain Bacteria; phylum Acidobacteriota; class HRBIN11; order JAKEFK01; family JAKEFK01; genus CAZDDB01. The sequence continues at coordinate 19,148 of CAWJJO010000013.1, read as the reverse complement.
AGCCGATGTACAAAGGACGTCCCCAGAGATCTTCTATACTGCAACCTGCAAGGTACAGGAAGAGCATGTTCCCAATCAGATGAAGCCATCCGGAATGAACGAACATGCACGTAATCAGGTTGAATATGCTGCTCTTGCCGGGGATGTACCCATACTTTTGAAAAGGGTGCTCATTCACAAGATTGAGCGCCTTCTTTGCAAGTCCGTCCAATTCCGCCTGTTCCGACGCTAGAACATCCTCAGGAATTTGCGTCAGATCTGTTCCTTCCTTCAGCAGGGAGATTTGTTCCAGATCCCTGGCAGAGAAGAATTGCTTTGTCTCTTCCGGGATTGTCAGATATGGATGAGACCAGTAGTACTGCTCGAAGTTCATCAGGGCGTCATTTTGCTCGCTTTCGCTGGAACCGCTAAAGTTGGTAAAGAGAAAGACGAGAACATTGATAGCGATGATTCCGAAGGTGACCCATGGCAATCGCTGGACACTCTGCCGTTCGTGAGCGATCGGAACAATCAGCATGCTGCCTGCTATTTTGACACAAAACGATCATCGGTTGGCAACGTTCCGATTTCACCGCAGAGACTCAGAGGAAGGGAAAGGAAACCACAGATGAACACTGATAAACACAGATATAATACTGAGTGGCTGCCAAACTTTGCGCCCTTGCGGCTTTGCGCTTTTCCTAACTCTGCGTTCTCCGCGTCTCTGCGGTGAATCCTGAGCTTTACTTGTTGCCGATGATCCCGCGGTTCATGAGCTTCTTGATCACCCGCAACACATCCACTTCTTTCATCGGCGTGATGGAAAGGATCGAGCTTACATCCCAGGAGCCCTCCATTCTGCTTAGTACAAATCCTTCTTGGGGAGTCAATTCCATCGTGGAAACACGGTCCAGTGTTACTTGAAGCCGCAGAACCTGATCCGGTCGCACGCACCTCAAATAAATTTCCCGAACTGTTTCTTTCTCGGCCATTTCAATCAGTGGAATAACATCGGTCTGGTAGTTATCCGTGGAAGGCTTGATCTCGCGAAGAATATCCAGAGCTTCCTCGAATTGTTTTTTCTGAATGAGTTCTCTGCCGAGATTCAGCATTTGCGTCGTCGAGTGATCTCCGCCGGCGATACTACGTCGACGAGGAGAACTCAAGATTTGTGAAACAATCAGATAGCCGGCATCGTAGAGCTGAAACAAAATACGATAGGCAGGATATTCCAAACAATGCGCTTCAAGCGCAATATCCTCAATCGTCCGCCTTTCGTCGACCAGTTCGTAGATCAACTTCGCCTGGAGGTTCTCCAATTCAAGCGTTTTGGGAGCTCCCGCCGTCCTTTTCAGGACAACATTGTTCGTTGGAAATACTTGCCGAATTCGTTCCCATTCATCGTGCCGCATCACGCCTTCGAAAATCAGAGCCTGGGGATCCAGGGCAATCCGGACGAACAAACGATTGATAAATTCATCGTGATAGAACGTGAACTCCCCTTCGGTCCAGAGAAATAATGAGTAGATAGTCTCTTCTGTTTTTAGCTTCAAAAGACGGACCATCTCTTGCTCGGGGACCTTGCCGCTCATGACCAGGATCTTTCCCAGAAGCATCTTGCTGGAACGTTGCACTTCCATTGCAATTCGGAGATCCTCCTCTTTAATGAGTCCCTGACTCACCAGAAAATGACCGAGATAATCTCTCGGATCGGAGGAGGAAGAAGAGATGATTTTTCCTTTCTCGAAGAGGATCCGTTTTACAACCTGCTGGTTGCGGACCTGCAGCGTTCCGGTGCTTTGATTGGAGCTGACGAATTGAAGAAGGTCAGCAAACGGCATGGTCCTGAGGTTTCCGGAGAGACTCATATCAACGATGATACCACCGGCAATTACCGGCGTTTAGCAAATTGAAATCTAACGAATCGATTGTATCTGGTTGTTAATCATCATCACCGCTGAATTCAAGCGGGAGATTCTTCTGTTTTTGGACTGGATTGCCAGGGTATCGTCCAGCGAAAGCTGTCCACCTCGAATTCCAGTCAATATTCGTTCGACTTCAAAGCGCAGTTGACGGAGTTCGTCTCCGCTCATTCTCCTCAGTAGATTTGCGTTGAGCAGGATGTAACCTTCACCGACATCTCTTGCCATCGCGTAGGCACTCCCTCCAAGGTAAGCCATAAATCCCCAAAAAGTATGGACGGTACCAGGATCGAACTGGCGACCTCCTCGTTGCGAACGAGGCGCTCTCCCAGCTGAGCTAACCGCCCATCCACATACAAATTTCAGACGTATTTTAGACCTGAACCAGTCACTAAGAGTACAACACTTTCGCGCTGTTTCACAATCCCTCGACTCACCAGATCTCGAAGCCCGGCGATTGCAGCCGCAGCTTCCGGAGCGATCCACATCCCTTCTTTTCTGGCCGCTTCCGATCTGGCTTGAGCGATCGATTCTTCGTCTACGGCAACGGCTGAACCATCGGATTCTCGGATCGCTCGCAGAATCAGGAAGTCAGCTATCGCTTTCGGCACACGCAGTCCCCACGAAGCGGTCTGTGGATTCTCCCATTCCGCTGCTGTATCCATTCCCTGTTCGTATGCGCGAACAATTGGGGCACAGCCCGCCGCTTGAACGGCAATCAGGCGGGGCATCTTGAAACGCTTGATCCAACCCGTTTGCCTGAGCTCCTGACACGCCTTCCACGCGCCAACAATACCTGTGCCGCCACCCGTTGGAAACAGGATCACATCCGGGAGATGCCAGTTCATTTGCTGCGCTATCTCAAGAAGAATCGTCTTCTTCCCCTCAACGCGATACGGCTCTTTTAGAGTGGAGACATCAAACCAGCCATGTTCTCGCATCGGAGCTTGCATCTGGCGGCCCGCATCGGTAATCAATCCTTCCACCATCCGGACATCCGCTCCGAGTGCCCGGCATTCCTCCGAAAAAACAGCTGGGGTATCGGAAGGCATGAAAACGTGGCATTTCATGCCGGCACGCGCAGCGTAGGCGGCCGCAGCCCCTCCAGCATTCCCGGCGGTTGGAAGGCAAATCTCTTTTACCCCGAGTTCTCTGGCCTTACTTACAGCAACACAAAGCCCCCGGGCTTTGAACGAACCGGTTGGATTATTCGATTCATCTTTAAAGTGAAGAGAATCCAGTCCTATATCCTGCCCGATTCGCTGACTCCTGATTAAGGGCGTAAATCCTTCGTAAAGGCTGATCATGTTCTCAGGTTGTTTGACCGGCAAGAATTCCTTAAAACGCCATAGACTATGCACACGGAATCCAAAATCGTCTGGAGAGATCACGCTCGAGACTCCGCCCAGATCGTACCGTGCAAAAAGTGGAGAGCCGCAAGAACAAAGGTTTTGGATCTGATCCGAAGAGTAGCGAGTTCCGCAACGTGCGCATTCCAGATGAGTGATATAACTATTCATGAGTGAAAGAATACAAAATCAAATATCAAATATCAAAAATCAAATAAACATAACCAAATCAGCAAATAACCTGTTCCTTGGGTCGGGACATGCCAAAAGCGATTCAACACCGGTGTGGTACGGTAGCGAGAGTTAGATTCTTTGCTTATTGAATTATGTTTATTTGATATTTGATATTTCCATGATTACGCACAAACTGCGCTTGTTGCTGGAAGACTATCACGCCAAACGGTGGTTTCCACAAAAGTATCACGATCCGTTCGGGGAATTGAGAGACTGGATCACAACAGAACGCGTACGAGAGTTTCAGTCGGAATATGAGAAGGCGGGGAAAATTGAACTTCTAGCTGTTGCCGCATATCTTGCGAAGCTGTTGCCTGAAGTGCAGTATCCCGATCTCTTTAAAGAATACAAAAGAGCATACGGTCACGCCCTTCTAGAAAAGAGTGTTCTCCCGCCTTTCACCTACTACTATTTGCGCGCTCTGAACGAAGAACAGGCGCATGAAGTGTGGCAGAACCTATTCCAATGGACGGTGCAATGGCGCTCCGCGCTGCAGGACTGGCTTTGCGGCGCAATCTATCTGGAGCGATCATTCGAAAAACTTTCGAGCGCGCATTGGGATCGAGCTGCAGAGATTGTCGAGATCCGCAACGATTTAAAATCGTCCAGAGAAATATTCGAATGGGAGCGAAAACGGGAGACGAGCGCGAAATCGGTTCTGGAGATTCTGCGGTTTTTACGGCTTTCGAGCTGTGATCAACTGGCGGATTGGCGCGACCTGCCTGCATTTGCAAAGAATGTCATCCAAACTTGCCGGATCCGGCGCAAACCGAGACTTCGGAAGAGCGAGTGGAACGCCGCAGTTCAATATACGGCGCCCATTCAACCGCCGAAGCTGGTTAGAGTCGAGTATGGAGAAGCAGCGGGACCTGTCGATACAATGCGATTCTTGTTTGAGCTGGGACAAAGCCTTTTCTATAAAGGAATGGACCCGGAACTGGAGATCGAATCAAGAATTTGCGGCGATCCCGCCGTTCCATTGTTCTGGGGCTACATTTTTTCCGGACTGCTAACCGATCGATCAGGGATTCAACGGCTCATCGGGCATAGAGCGGAGGATCTTTCAAGAACTCTGGATTTTGCATCAAAGTTTCGGGATCGATATGATGCAGCCCTCGCAATCTATCGGGAAAATGTAGATACGGAATTGAAGGGCGCGCAGGATCTTTATGTCGACTCCTTTGAAACCGCGTTTTCGTTCGAGGCTCCGCATTCTCTTCACCTATTGGATCTCGATCGCGCTTCCGATGCATTCTACAGGGTAGTTGCACAACGCAAGGCAATCCTCGCAGCAGAACGATTTCGCGAATTGTACGGAAGAGAGTGGTTTACTTCAGAGCGGTTAGCACGAAGAATTCAGGATTACTGGTGGCAGGGATTTCGTTTGACGCTCCAGGACATCCTGCGAGACCTATTCTAATATTCATCATTCATCCTTCCGCCTTCATCCTTTCCCTAGTGCACACCGCCCATCAACTTGCGGATCGGTTTGATCAACAGGAACAACACAAATGCGGCTACCATCGCAGCAACTGCAACAGAGCCAAAAAGCTTCGGCAGCGGATACGTCTGGAAGAATCCGGCAAGTTGTCCGGCAATGACGCTGCCCATCGAAATGGACAGAAACCAGACACCCATCATCAGACCCACCACGCGCTGCGGTGCGAGCTTTGTCACAAGGCTGAGTCCTACCGGACTCACACACAATTCGCCAAACTCGAGAATCAAGTACACGCCAACCAGCCACAGCGGGCTTACACGAATCCCCGCAGCGCTCTGGGCAAACCAAGCTGCCGGCACGAGCAGCAGGAAGGCGGCTCCGGTAAAGAACAAACCGATCGCAAATTTTGTCGGGCTGGATGGCTCTTTTGAACCGAGGCGAACCCATAACCACGCGAACACAGGCGCGAGAATGATTACGAAAATGGCGGGGACAGCTTGAAACCAGCTGGAAGGAAAACTAAATCCAAGCACCGAAAGACGCGTGTACCGGTCCGCGAAGAGATTCAACGTAGATCCGGCTTGCTCGTAAGCGCCCCAGAAGACACTTGCAAATGCGAAAAAAACCACAACTGCGATCAGCCGCTTCCATTCCGCGGTCGTGAAGCGAATCGCCGACGGTTCCAACCCTGTTGTCGCTGTCGCCTTAGATTGCGATGTCAGGCGCGTAAGCGCCGGCTGAAGCCGTTTCTTTCCACGCACGTATTGGATCAGCCCGAAGGTCATCCCGACGCCGGCAGCGGCAAATCCGGCATGCCAGTCCACACGTTGCGCGAGATAGCCGGCAATGAGCGGACCGATGGCGGCGCCAAGATTGATACCCATGTAAAAGACCGAAAAACCCGCATCCCTACGTGTGTCCTGGGAATCATAAAGCGAACCAACCATTGTGCTCACGTTCGGCTTGAGCAAACCGGTTCCCACCACGATCAGGATCAGACCCGTGTAGAAAAAAGGAAGTGGAGGAAATGCAAGAGTAAAGTGTCCCAGCGTAATCAGAATTCCACCAATGAGCACGCTGCGGTACTGCCCCAACATCCAATCAGCGAGAAGACCACCTCCGATCGAGGCCATCCAAACACTACCGGTATACAGTCCATAGATACCACCGGCCTTCTTTCCATCAAACCCGAGTCCTCCGGCTGCAACCGGGGCTGTCATGTACAGAATGAGAAACGCGCGCATTCCATAGTAGCTGAAACGTTCCCACATTTCTGTAAAGAAAAGTGTGGAAAGCCCGCGTGGATGACCAAACCAGCCCGAAGTTTCTGCTGTATTGCCGGAGGAATTGCTCGTCATTTGAAAACCGAAAAAACTCTAACTCCCTCTCGCCAAAATGTCAACGAGAAAGGATGCACCCCAAAGGCACAAAGACACGAAGGTTATGAAAATGAATTCTTAATTCCTTTGTGAACTTTGTGCCTTTGTGGTGATTCCGAATCCTACGCGGAGCGGAGAGCATTGACGATTTGCAGACGCGCGGCCTGTACCGCAGGCAGGAAGCCACCCAATATTCCCATCAGAGCGGCAAATCCCAGCGAGCCGATCACGATCCCTGGCGTCAATGTAAACCCGAACGCGAGCTCGGAAAATGTTGCAAAGTTGAGAGTGGAGATCGTGATCGTTTGCAAAAATGACGCAAGAAGCAGACCGATTCCGCCACCGAGTAAAGCCAGAAGCAAAGCTTCGATCAAGAAGGCAGTAAGTACACTTCTGCGTTGAAATCCCAGCGAACGGAGGGTGCCGATTTCCACAGTGCGATTCGCTACAGATGCGTACATCGTAATCATAGCTCCAATCATGGCGCCAAAACTGAAGATTACCGTGATGACAAGGCCAAGAGCCTTCAGGAAACCACCGAGAGCCTGTGATTGTTCTTCAAAATACTTTTTCTCGTTTTTGATTTCAAACGAATTCAAACGTGGCTCACTCTGCAGGCGATTTTGAAATGCGCTCATCATGTTTGGACTCTTCAAACGAACCGTAACGACCGAGTACACCGGACGATTGAAAGCAGCCAGCATTTGCTCTACATCCGCCCAGATCTCTGATTCAAATCCGCTCTTTGCCGCTTCAAATATGCCGACGATGTGCCAGCTGCGCGATCCGAATTTCAAGGATTGTCCTACCCGACAACCCTGAAAACGCTTTGCAATCGAATTGCCAACAATGATCTCCGAAGTTCCTGTCCGGAAGGTTCGCCCCTCTATGAGCTTCACTTTAGGACGGAGCTCAAACGCCGGGGGAGATACACCGCGGACAATCACATTTCCCATATCGTTGCTTCCGTATTTTAGAAGATTAATGATGACTACGAACTCTGTAGATCGGACTGGCTTTCCATCAGGAGACACAACCACCTCTGGAAACGATTCGATGAGACGCCCTGAATCACGATCCACAACGCTCAGAAGCTCGGACGTTGCGCCTTTTCGCAAAATCACGAAGTTATCATCGGAACCCGTTGATACCAGCGTCTTGCGCAGGCCCGCGGCCAACATCAACACGGCAGCAAACACAAAAACAACGAGCGCAACTCCCATCATCGTCATGACGGTGGTCAATTTTCGCGTCCAGAGATTTCGGTAACTGTAACTAACCGGTATCTTCATACAACTCAGTCAATATGTCTCAATCCGTCCACAATCCGCATTTGCATTACCCGTATCACGGGAATGATGGAAGCCACAATCCCAACGGTAATCGCCGCCAACCCTCCAATAAGAATGGTGATCTTTGGATCGGGGAGAATGGGAAACATGTTTGGAAATGCAATTTGAAAGCCCTTGATAATCGGGAACGCAACAAAGATTCCGATCGCGCCACCGATCAACGAGATCGTAAGCGATTCTCCGGAGACCATTCCCAGCAGGTGTTTAGATGTAAACCCGAGTGTCTTGAGAACAGCATATTCCGTAGTGCGCTCGCGGGCCGTCATTGCCATCGTATTTCCCAGAACAAGCAGAATGATCCCCACAATCACAAACGAAATGAAATTCATGGCTGTGATGATCGCGCTGTACATGGAAATAAAACTCTGGTTGAAAGCTTTTTCCGTTTCCGTTTTTGTTTCGGCTGCAGAGTTCTTGAATAGATTGTCAATCGCCTGCGAAATTGCCGCGCTCTTACTAAGATCGGCTACCTTTACAACAAACCAGCCGATCCGGTCAGCGCGAAGTCCGTTATTCTCTTTCTGTCTTTCATTCAAATACTGCCAGTCGAAAAACATTTGGGTTTCATCCGTCAAACGATCCTTACCGGTGTAAATTCCACGGATCACAAATTCATATTTGCCCGCATAGATATCCCCGGTAATGGGAATCACGTCGCCGATTTTGAAATTATGCTGTTTAGCGGTCTTGATTCCAATGATGCAAGCGTTTCGTTCCTTCTTGAACGCTTCCATTTGATCCTTGGGAACAATAAATTCAGGATAGACTTCAAAATAGTGTTCCGTATCAATGGCGATTCGCGGAAAGAAATTCTTGAACTCTCGGGCGTCCTTATAGATTCCCTGAAACCAGATCGCATGGCTGAGATTGGCTACTCCCGGCACCTGCCGAATTTTGTCTGCGTAAGAGATCGGAAGCGAAAAAACGAAGGAAACGGCGTGACGCGTAATCAGTCTGTCTGCAGAGGCGGCATCGATACCGGAATACCAGGCGCCGATCACGGTGCGAATCAGCACAAACGCAAGTACTGCGATGGCAATTCCGACCACAGTCAGCATGCTGCGCAGTTTGTGGCGCAACGCGTTGCGGACGATCAGCTTAATGAATTTCACTGCAGCTCACCTTTATCCAGATGAAGCGTAACATGCGCCCGCTCGGCGGCATGTGGATCATGAGTTACGATAATGATCGTCTTCTTGAATTCCTGATTCAACCGGTCCATCAACGTCAAAACTTCCTCCGCTGATTTTCGGTCGAGATCACCGGTAGGCTCATCTGCCACCAGAATCGTAGGGTCCCCGATGATGGCGCGCGCGATCGCAACTCTCTGCTGCTGACCGCCCGAAAGCTGTCTGGGGTAGTGATCTTTACGATCTGCGAGACCTACAATTCCGAGGGCGGTATCTACGTGCTCTTTGCGCGCTTTCTTGGAAAGATTTGTCAACAAGAGCGGCAATTCTACATTCTCAAAAGCAGTCAGCACCGGAATCAAGTTATAAAACTGAAATACCATTCCGACATGCCGTGCACGCCATTTTGCAAGCTGCGTTTCACTCAGGCTGTTCAGATTTTCCCCGGCTACCGTGATCGTACCGCTGCTGGGTCGATCGATCCCTGCAATCAAATTCAACAAGGTTGTCTTGCCGGAACCGGAAGGTCCCATAAGCGCCAGAAATTCTCCTTCCGGAACAGTCAGGGAAATATCGTCCAGCACTGGAATTTTCAAGCTGTCCCGCTGATATGCTTTATACAAGTTTTTTACTTCAACAATGGCTGACATCCTAACTCCCATGAAACCGGCCACACAGCCGGTTTTGCGATATTACGCAGCAATCTTAATCTTTGTTCCAGTTTTCAAATCGGCAGATGGATTTAATACTACCTGATCTCCCGCAGAAATGCCCTCCAGAACCTCCACCGCCGAACCGACCATCCCGCCCAGTTTTACGGTTCTTTCTGTAATCTGTTCTTTCTGAATTAAAAATACAATCTTTGCCGTTCCACGATCCAGCACCGCAGCCGGATCAATGGTAATTTTCGGCTTTGCATCTACCTGCGATTTTTCCAGTTCTTTGGAGAGAAACGCAACCTTTGCGCTCATTTCGGGAAGAACGCGCTCGTCTTGATCCAGAAAACGGACTTTTGTCAGTACGGTCGCCTTCGCACGGTCCGCCGTTGGCACGATCATGTGAATCTCACCGCGGTATCGTTTTTCTGGAAATGCATCGAGCGTGATTTCGCACGGCTGCCCTACGCGCACACGTTCAATATTGGATTCGGAAACATCGGCTTCCACCTGCAACGAGTCCATGTCCGCCATCGAAACTACGGCGCCTTTGGAATTTCCGGCGGAACCAAACGGCGCTACGATTTCACCAACATCCGCATTCTTGGTCAGAACCGTCCCATCAAATGGAGCGCGGATGTATGTATATTCCATCTGTACTTCTGCCGCTCGGATGCGTGCCTCTGCAGCTCTGACGGATGCAGCCGCCCTTTTGTACGAAGCCTCCGCAAGATCGTGTTCGCTCCGGGAACCGATTTTCGCATCCCACAATGACTTTTGACGGTCAAAATTTGCGGATGCTTCCACAAGCGACGCTTTTGTGACCTGCAAATCCGCTTTTGCCTGCTCCAGCGATGCTGCGACATCCTGACTGTCGAGCCGTCCGATAATCTGTCCTTTCTTGACTCGGGTTCCCTCTTCAACAGAAAGAGATTCCAGCTTTCCAGTGGCCTTCGAAGCAACTTCCGCTTTCCGCTGCGCAACAACATATCCGCTCGCATTTAGCACTGAATTTGCCTGCGAGGGATAGACTGCAGTCGCCGTAGTAGCCTGCACTTCTTTAGCAGGTTTCAAGGGACCCGCAAAGATGAAGTAGCCGCCAATCATCACCGCAACAACAAATAGGAGCAGCGCAATTTTCTTTCCCCAGCCCGAAGGTCTGTTGGTTGTTTCTTCTTCTTCACGGCTGATCCGCAGCTTTTCCAACTCGCTCATGACATCTTCCTATCGATTCTCTGAACCCTGATTCAGATGTGTTATTCTAATCATCCAAAAGCGGGATAGCAATCCGAATCATCCCAATTTGTGGCGAATTATGTATCCAGAGGGGTGAATAGGAGCATCACTTGTCAAAATCTTTGCATATTCCAAAATTTCGAAGAACTGAACCATGAGAATCTTAATCAGCGGCGCTACCGGTCTGATCGGATCGGAACTGATCCCATATCTATCACAACGCGGGCATGCGATTCAACGTCTGGTTCGCGGGAGTGCCACGGGCGATGTACGTTGGGACCCGGACCGTGGAACGATCGAGCGGGAAAAGCTAACCAACATCGACGCGGTGATCCATCTTGCAGGGGAAAACATTGCAGCAGGCAGGTGGAACGAAATCAGAAAAAAACAGATTCTGGAAAGCCGCGTGAAAGGAACCAGACTGATTGCGGAGTCGCTTGCCTCCCTCACAACTCTCCCCAAGGTAATGATTTGCGCGTCCGCATCGGGCTACTACGGAGATCGCGGGGCAGAGATTCTGCGTGAAGACAGCAGCCCGGGCACCGGATTTCTTGCAGAGGTTTGCAAAGAATGGGAGGCCGCCGCAGAACCTGCGCGTCAAAAAGGAATCCGCGTTGTAAATACACGGATCGGCATATTGCTTACTCCAAAAGGAGGAGCGCTTGGAAGGATGCTTCTTCCGTTTAGATTTGGCGCAGGCGGCAGACTCGGTTCCGGGAACCAATACTGGAGTTGGATCGCAATGGCAGATTTGCTTCGCGTGATCGAGTTCACTCTAACAACAGATTCCATTCAAGGACCGGTCAACACGGTGACGTCTAATCCGGTTACAAACAAAGAGTTTACAAAGACGCTCGCCAGGGTGCTGCGGCGTCCAGCCATTTTCCCTGCTCCTGCGCTCGCTCTCAAGCTTGCATTGGGAGAGATGGCCCAGCAATTATTACTGGCCAGTTTTCGGATGGAACCCGCGCGCTTGATCGAAAACGGCTTTGTGTTTCATTATCCTGAGCTGGCCGGCGCGCTGTATCACTTACTCCCGTAAGCCTCCGTGCCCGCAGAAACTTAAATATCGCCCGAATGGCGGGCAGGGTCGCCCGCCACTCCAAATTCTAACGCTAATCCCGTGAGCTCATTTCGCCCGGGCAAGCTCGAAGGTGTGAGCTTGTTCCTGACCCTTTTCCATCCACGTCCAGGTTTCTGTGATGTGATCCTGGTCTTTGATGGTCATGGCAAGTTTGTGCATATGGCCGCTGTCCCCGGAAGAAAGATTTGTGGCATCGACAAAAGTGAAGGTCATCGTGTTGCCGTCCCATTTCTCCGCCTTCATACGCGGCTGGTTGTTGGCGCCGCAGTAATGCGTCAGCATGACGCTTTCGCCGTCAGGGTAGTAGGTCGTCACCATATTTTCCGGGCCCATATCCATGTTTTCCATCAGTGCTGTTCCGTTGGAGATCATCCGGAACGATAGATTCACTTTTCCTGTGGGAGTGGTGCCTTCCCAATTTCCAACCAGTGATTTCATTTGATCAAATGCAGGATTTTGGGCTTGTGGCGCCGGTGGCATTTGCGCGAACAGCGCAAGCGCAAAAGCGGAACAAAACAACATCAGAACCAGTGTGGTTTTTTTCATCAGTCCTCCTTGAAATACTTAACCAGTTGGTTAAATATATCGATATCCTTTTTTGAAGTCAACAGGTATGAAATAATGAGCACTGACATGAAGCGATTACTTTCCTTCTTATTCTTCCTGCTGATTGCGTCTTGCTGTTTCGCTGATGGAAATCGAATCCGCTTCACGTCTGATGTCCTTTTCAGATTCGAAAGGCAGCAATTTCCGGACAGTCGCGATGACGTAGACCGCTACCGGCTTCGCTGGAGACCCGGCCTGTTCTTTCAGCTTCACCCCTCGTTCGATGCGGGAATCGAAGCAGAAATTAACTGGATCGATGAAAGCGATGAAGACCTGCCTCTGCCCGGATTTTCCTTTCCGCAGTTTCACACTCCGGTATTTGACCGGGACAACTTTAAACGCGACGATATCGTCTTGAGCAAAGCATTTTTGAAGTTTGCTCCCTCTCCGCGATTAGAAATTCTGGGCGGGAAATTCGAAAACCCTTTCTCGTTCAGCGAAATGTTGTGGGATCATGACCTGCGCCCAAACGGCGGAGTGGTCAGCGTTTCGTACGAATCGGCAAACGGATCGATCCTTTTGACCGGACGCGCCGGTGATTTTTATGCAACGCATTATTTGCACGACCGTACCAATGTGATCGCATTTCAGGGAGTAGTTCAGAGTACGGCCGGGATTTCAACGTGGAGTGCCGCTGTTTCTTACTACGACTACAATGTGAAGGGGCTGGATCCTTCGCTCTTGCGCGGCAACACCCGGGCCGGCGCGAGATTGCTCAATGATTATAATTTGCTCGATTTCATTGCACGATTGCGTTTCCAATTTAGTATTCCGGTCACTGCGCAGATTGATTTCGTGACCAACCGCGCGGCTAAAGTCTTTACTCCGGGAATGGCTGGAAACGGGGATTACGGGTACCTGTTTGAATTCTTTATCGGCCAATTGCAAAATCAGGGCAACGTCCGTTTCGGCTATGCACACCATCGCGTGAAATCGGACGCGGTTCTCGCGGCATACAATACGGACGATTGGTGGTTTCCAACCCGCGGTGAAGGATATCGTCTGACCGCAGGCGTTATGGTGCTGAGCTCCATGTCGATTCAAGCTTCCTACCTCAGTCAAACGCTAGTCGAACAGAGCGCCAAATTCAAACGTCTGCAGATATCCGCAGAATTCAACTGGCCATAATGCCCGAAGATGAATCTAAAGATAGAGACTTTATCGATTGATGATGCCCCACTAGTTTTTGACTGGGTCCTGCGATTGCTTGTCGAGCTCGGCGAAGAGGGAGATGACCTGGCAAGCTTAAACACGGAAAAGGTATTGCAGGAATGGCGAGAATCGGGAGATCGCGTTCAGGTTATGATCGCGAGAAACGATGCGGATGAAATGGTCGGCATCCTGACTGTGACCGAAACGTTTGCGATCTATGCCAACGGCAACTATGGAATTATCAATGAGATGTATGTGCATCCGGACTACCGGTCCGAAGGTGTGGGCTCAAGACTGATAGAGGCGATTAAGGATTATGGCCGGCGCAAAGGGTGGGCCCGAATTGATGTGACTGCTCCTGAATCAGAACGCTGGGAGCGTACCCGCCGCTTCTACGAAAAAGAAGGCTTTGTATTCAGCGGCCCCAAACTCAAATTCCTCCTCTAGGAGGCCTTCACTACAAAGACACAAAGGTCACGAAGAAAAAATATCCTGACTTTGTGTTCTTTGTGCCTTTGTGGTGAATTCTTCCTACTTTTCCTGGAGGGCGAGGAGCTCCCTGGCCACAAACAGGAGACGTTCTGTGTTGAAGGGCTTGGCGATATATACATCAGCTTCGGACTGCAATCCGCGATCCCAATCCTGGGGCATGTCTCTGGCCGTTAGAAACGCGATGAAAGTGTCTTTCGTAACAGGATCTTTCTTCAAAATGGAGCATGCCTGAAAGCCATCCATCACAGGCATCAGAATATCAAGAAAGATCAGATCAGGGCGTTCGCGTTTTGCTTTTTCGACTGCAATTTGACCATTCTCTGCAGAGATCACCTGATAACCAGCATCACGGAAAATCATAATCAGGAGATTGCGCACGTCGTCTTCGTCGTCAACGACAAGAATTTTGGCCATCAGTCTCGTTTAGTGATGAAAATCGACGCGTGTATCTTATCATAAAGACAAAAGTGTCCTCAATTTCTGTCTACCGGTATCTTGAGCCAGTATTGACGGCCGCTGAGAAGCGAAAGAGTGTAGAAGACAGCAGCTACAATCAGGAGTGCTTTGATCCCGAATGCGAAAGAAAGGCATTCCGACATTCCACCCACCATCGCGCCAAACAGATTGGAGGCTAGAGCCCCTGCGCGATCTGAAATTCCAGAAAAAATCGTTGAGAAAATAATTCCGGCAAAGAAGATAGGACTGGACATGAAAAGACCGAATGACACAGCTTTGGCAATTGGCTCAAGGCCGGAAAAGATACCGATCGGTACGAGATAGTTGATCATCAGAGAAACGATCAGAGCAGCATAGATCCACCCAATCCGCAAATTCTTCCATTTCATGGAAACAAAATTGGAGGCCAGGATTACGATCAGAATTCCAGAAATGACGATCGTATTGACAACCCATGTGGCTCCAAAAAGCAACGCAGCTCTGCTGATATTCTGGACTTCAAGAAGCAGGAATCCTGCGCCCAGAAAGAAAAACTTCCAATCCAGTTGCCGAAACGATCCTGGTGCCGCCCTGATGCCTCCATAAGAAACGAGAATCAGCAAGCCAAAAATCACATAATACAGTCTCGGAATGCTTCTCGCCTTTAGATACAGGTAGGGCCAATCATCTGTGGTTGGCGCTGGAGCTTCTTTTAGCCATTTTGCGTACAGCTGTTTCGGTCTAGCAACCAGATACTGCAAGTTAGGGTCCCTCTCGATGCTGGCCTGAATCTGGCGTATGTTTCCTCCGAGGAAGCAATACCCTCCATTCCCTCGAATCCCGGAGCGAACTTCCATGACGACAGGAGGATATCCGAAGACATCGGAAAGCATCAATGCAAGCCGAGCTCCAATAAAATCATCGTGTACTTCAAAAATCAGAAGCACAATGCCCGCAGGTTTCAAAAGAGCTTTTGCTTCACGAAGACTTTCAATCGTGTAGACGTAATTGTCCAACCGCACATTCGAGTAACTGGAAGAAAGTGTATGTGAATCCAGCAGACCGAAAATGATCAAATCAAAGCGTTGATTGGTCTTCTTGAAAAATGAACGCGCATCATCATTCATGATTTCGACCCTGGGATCAGAATAAGGAGACTCTGGATGGAGCTGTCTTCCGATTCTAATAATGGCGGGATCGATTTCCACTGCCGTGACCTTCCGGGCGCCGTTCCGAAGGGCTCCGGCAACATCGTTGCCACCACCCGCCCCAACTACCAAGACATCCTGCGGATTCGGAACGAATCGATAAGCGATGTTGTAATGATCGTATTCAATTTCACCCGGGGGAAAGAGCTCCGGGTAGCGCTTTTGATATTTCGGATTGTAGTTCGTGAGAAACATGTATCCGACGTTATTCACGTGGACAAAATAACCGTAGTCCACTTTCATTCCATCTTTCTTGGTGAATTGGAGCGGAAACACACTCAACTTTTGATAAGGGGACCAGGTAGTCCAAAGCTGGGGAGTACGTGGTTCATACAGTGTAAACATGGAAAGCGCAAGCAGAGCTACTACGCCGATCAGATGATATGTTTTGCGGAGTAGAAAAGGGAGGCACAGCACCCCGCCGATTCCAAACCAGATTGCGGGAGGCAAAGAAAAAATTGAAACCGCATAAAATAACCACACACCTGCTAGACTTCCCAGCAGATTGACGCCGTAACCTCGCAAAGGACTCTCGTACCGCTCCAAAAGCCTGGCCAAAAGTTGACCAAATGGCATGAAAAACATCGCCAATAGCGACAGCGAAATCAGTAATTGAAGATTTCCAAGGCCGAACCATAATAGATCCTTGGACCATCCTGCTGATTTGGTATTTCCCCAGATAACAAACTGGCTGTCCAGACTCAGATATTCCGAAATATTCTGCAAGGAAAGACTACCCATCGAATCCCGCAACAAAAGTACAACTGTGAACGCAGTAAGGATTCCAAAAGACAGAAGAAAGTAGATTCTTCTTTTTGAGAGCATGCATCCAAGTCCAATTCCGAGGAAGCAAAAAAGCAAAACGAGATTGTGAAAATAAGCGAAGATCCGGATCTCCGCCGAGAGCCAGCGGATCAGCAGAATTTCAAAAAATAGCATTACGGCGCTGATCAGGAAAAGCGCAAGATCCGTTTTCAGGCTATCGGAACGCATTGTTCCAGAGTCTACCATCAAAATCGGCACTCCCAGCCATGTTATAATTTTCATTAGCATGAAGTGGGGAAGAACGCGATACGGGCTGCCCGTAATCTGCTACCACTGGATCGTTGGAAGCGCAGGCATTCTGCTGTTCCGGTATTTTGTCTATCGCGTCCCTTTCCCGAAACTGAACGTCCCGGTATTCGCATTCCTGCTGTTTTTTATTCAATCTTACCGTGGCGAACGTCGTTCGAATCTTGTTGATGTTTGCGGCGCTCAGTGTTCTGAATGGACTGATTTTATTTGGAAGCGGTTATCTTCATGGCCAGGAAACGGCACATCTTGTGAGACGCGCAATTATCCCGGCATTCTTGACGGAGCTTGCAGCCATCCCGTTTGGTGTAGTGATGGCGCTTTCCTTCAACAAGATGGGTACGCTCGCATTTTTGTTTCTCGGCTCCACCCTGCTCCTTTCCAATCTTGTTTTGCGGCGCTTGAGCATTATCCGTGATGACCTGGAAGAAAAATTGCGAGTACCGTGGGAGAAGGAACCACGGTAACGATCATTGTCGCCGGAATTCAGCCGGCAGATGTCGCGGCCACCTTGAAGTCGACGCTGATCGAAGCTTACTCCTTCGGAATATCTGGTTTGACACATATGAGAAAAAGAATTTTGCTCGTTGATGACGAAGAAGACATTGTGAATCTGGTGCGCATGATTCTGGAAGATGCAGGATATCATGTCTCCTCCGTGACAGACGGCCGCGAAGCATTGAAAAAGGTGCAATCCGAATCGTTTGATTTGATCTTGCTGGATATCATGATGCCGATTCTCAGCGGATGGGAAATTCTGAATCAACTGAGACAGGATGCGAAGACAAAAGAGATGCCCGTTGCCTTGCTCACTGCACGCGCTTCACCGCAAGACGATAACCAGCCCCATCCCACGGATTATTGCGACTACATTACAAAGCCCTTTGAGCCGGAAGATTTGCTCCGCCGGGTCAAACACATCCTTTCGTCGTGATATCAAATATCAAAAATCAAATAAACATAACTTAATAAGTAAAGAACCGCAAATCGGATTTGTTTACGTTTGGGGTGCGATTTCTCTAAGGCATATGTGGCTACATCAAGCGAACAACCTGGTGCTGCCGTTATTTGCTTACAGATTTCTGTTTATTTGATATTTGATATCAGTGCTGTCCGGTTAAAATTTTGAAGTTGCCCATAACTTATACTAAATGAATATCTTAGAGTACAAAATAGTCGTTTTCGATTTCAAATTAGTTGATCCTTTCTGCCATACTTTCCGCGCTTTGTTACGGAAAGAGGTGGTCTATGAACGAAGGACGAACGGTTTTCTCTCAATTGATGGACTCGCTTCCCCGCCTGGAATTCAATCAATGTGTCGAACGCTATCAAGGGGATCATCGTACGCGGAGTTTCTCTTGTTTGGATCAGTTTCTTTGCATGGCCTTTGCGCAACTTACATATCGGGAGAGTCTGCGGGATATCGAGACGTGTCTGCGGGTAATGGAATCCAAACTTTATCATGCTGGCATTCGCGGCAAGATCTCCCGCAGCACACTGGCCGATGCCAACGAGAAGCGATCTTGGCAGATTTACGCCGATTTTGCGCAGGTGCTCATTGGCATTGCTCGACAACTGTACGCAGACGGGCCTTTCGCTTTGGATTTGGATCAGACGGTCTACGCTTTGGACTCCACTACAATCGATCTTTGTCTGGAGTTGTTTCCGTGGGCGAGGTTTCGCAAGCACAAAGGCGCGATAAAACTTCACACGCTGCTGGATTTGCGCGGCAATCTTCCGACGACGGTTATTGTCACGACAGGAAAAGTGCACGATATCAACATCCTGGACCAACTGACATTCGAGCCCGCTGCCATCTACATCATGGATCGCGGTTACGTCGATTTTGCTCGACTCTACAAGATCGATCAAACCATGGCCTTCTTCATCACGAGAGCCAAAAGCAACTTCGACTACCATCGTCTATACTCCTATCCTGTGGAGCGATCCACAGGACTTCGATGCGATCAAACTATCTTGCTAAATGGCATCAAAACCAAACTAGATTACCCCGACAAACTACGCCGCATTCGATACTACGATACCGAAACAAACAAGCGATTTACATTCTTAACCAACAATTTCCCATCTGCCTGCCGTGGTCATCGGCCAGCTGTACAAATGCCGTTGGCAGATCGAACTTTTCTTCAAATGGATCAAACAGCATTTGCGAATCAAAGCATTTTATGGAACCTCACCAAACGCTGTGAAGACTCAAATTTGGATTTCCATCTCGGTTTATGTTCTGGTGTCGGTGATAAAGAAACAACTCCAACTGGATCAAAGCCTTTACACAATTCTACAGATTTTGAGTCTCAGCCTTTTCGAAAAAATGCCCATTTTCCAAGCACTTTCACAACCAAACTATACGATTCAACAGGATCTAAACTGTAAACAATTGCAACTATTCGACATTTAACCG
>CAWJJO010000012.1:417500-592424 GCA_963843285.1 uncultured bacterium | reverse complement strand
GGATCCGGCTCAATTGCTGTGGGGACACTGGATGGAAAAGAATCATCCAGAGTGTTGTTGAATTTCAATTCGATGGCCGCATTTGCACCTCCGGATCTTCTCCTTTTTGTCCGGGAACAGACTTTGATGGCACAGAGGTTTGATGCAAAAAAACTGGAATTGCGAGGCGAAACTGTTTCCATCACGGACCAGCTGGCAGTGCACCCCGATATCGCAGCTCGCCGCGTTCTCCATTTCCGAAAAAGGCATCCTTGCATATCGGACGGAAGCCAATGCGCTGAGAACTTTGAGCTGGGTGGACCGTACCGGGCGGCGATACAAACGATCGGATCTCCAGCCTATTACCTGAGCCCGGAAATTTCTCCTGACGGGAAACGGGTAGTTGTGAATCAGCAGGATCTCCAAATCCATAATGGTGAAATCTGGCTCTTCGATCTTGCACGTGGCTGCCCTCACCATTTAGTTTCGACCCTGCAGATGATTTTCAACCCATTTGGTCTCCCAATGGTAAACAAATCGTTTTCGCTTCTGATAGAAGCGGAATTGCAAACCTTTATTTTAAAAACGCGGATTTGACAGGAGGCGATCAGCGATTACTGCAATCCAATTTATACAACTTACCGAATGACTGGTCCCCCGATGGTCGATTCATTCTGTATCTACGTGCTCGATCCGGTCAGCAAGTTCGACTTATGGATCTTGCCCCTGGATGGAAATCGAAAGCCGTATCGTTTCCTTGCGACGTCTTCGGATGAATGGGGTGGTCAATTCTCTCCTGATGGGCATTGGATCGCTTATGTTACGAATGAGTCAGGCACAAAACAAGTCTATCTTCGGCCGTTTCCGGGTCCAGGTCCAGTCATCCAGGTTTCTGTCGAAGGAGGGAGTATGGTCAGATGGCGGCGCGATGGGCGGGAACTATTCTACATCGGTAATGACAGGAGTGTAACATCGGTTCAAGTGAAACAAGACACTTCCATAGAAATTTCGCCCCCACAAAAACTGTTTGATTCAGGGATCTTATCTGGCTCCCCCGATGTTCAGTACGACGTCAACGCAGATGGGCAGCGTTTTCTTCTGCCTAGGGCTTTGGAGGAGAAAAAGGCTCACCCGATCACAATTGTATTGAACTGGAACTTAGAATTGAAACGCTAACTTTCTGAAAAGTGATAAGTCACATTGTGAATCAGGAAGATTTTGCCAGATTTCTTCACAGACCAAAAGTGGCTTCGACTGTGCCCAAAATTGTGCCCGCGACAACAGAAAATCAGGCAATTTCAGCCAACTCCAGGCAACTCACAAAGAAAGGTAAGTTACTGAAGAGCAAGGGATTGCAATGATTTACGGGAGGACCTCAAAGTCTTTCAAGACCGCCGCCTTCAACCACTCGGCCATCCCTCCGATGTGCGTCTCTCGCGTCTATTGTGTCATCGCGTCTATCGCGAAGAATAATTTAGCCCTTTGGGCGAGTTCTGTAAAGCGCCACGTCTGTATCATAGACAGGCATTGCAAAATGCGAATTCCTGGACTATTTGTGAAACGAGGTACAGCTGGATTATGAAAACAAAAGATTTTGCGCTTTTCCTGCTTCGCGCTGTTCCTGGTACGATGCTGATTTCATTTCATGGCTGGGGAAAGCTGGTTTCTGCATTTGCCTATTTTGTGAATGGGCAGGAATGGGGTCTTCTCAAGGGCGTGACCGGCCTTGGTTTTCCGATACCGATCTTTTTTGCGTGTTGTGCAGTTCTTGCAGAAACCGCCGGCAGCATTCTTCTGGCGCTTGGTTTGTTTACGCGTTATGCTGCTCTCTTGCTACTGATCAATATGAGTGTGGCGATTTATAGGCATCTGACTTCCGATTTCAGGTTTGAGCTGGCTGCAATGTATGGCGTTATCGCGCTCGCCTTCGTAGTGATGCATCCGGGAGCCTTCTCACTCGACGCCAAAGTCCGCAAGATCACTGCGTAGGTCGCAAATCTTAACTCGGAGCAGATGCATCGCTACTTCAGAAGAGAAGTCCAGTTTGTAATGACTTCGATGGGCGCTTCTGCGGTGGAAGGCGACGTTGTATTGATCAAAAAGGTCTGTCCATCCGCAGTCACGTCCCAATGATTTCTGGCTTCAATCATCGGGACAATCTGGGTTTGGAAAAGTATCCTGGGCGTTCCCGGCTCTAGAGTTTCCCCGAAATTGAGTTCGACCGAAACAACTTTCTTGTCCGGCGATATGTAAAACACTTCCTTTCCATCGCCGCGCCATCTGGGTTGCTCTCCACCGGCATTCGAGATCTGTATCTTTTGACCGGAAACCGGAAAGCTGTTGAGATAGATTTCAAATTTTCCAGACTCGTCAGATGCATAGAGGATCCACTTTGAGTCCGGTGAGATTTGTCCGCTGGCCTCATTGAATCTTGTTTGCAGCCACGGAGTTGCCTTTCGGTCATTCCCGGTCATTGGAAGCAGCCACAAATCGCTTTTGTTCGTTGTGAAATCGATTGTTGAAAATACAAGCCACCGGCCATCTTTCGACCAGTCTTCAGGCCCGGCAAAGCTTTCCGTTTTCCATAGAGTAACGGAGGAATTTTGTTCGAGCGATCTTTGATACAGACCTCCTCCCGGATACGAAGTATACACGATGCTGTTTCCGTCAGGTGACCACAGCGAGTTCACACTCATTGCTGGGCCGGTAGTCAGACGAATAAAGTTGCCGCGTAAGAGTTCCAAGATCCAGACATCAGCTTGAAATCCGTTTGCGGAGGAAACATAGGATAGGGAGACTCTTTTCTCATCTGGTGACAAAGACGGCTCCGCAAGAACGCCTTCGGGTCCGATCGGTTTTAGCAGTTTGCCGCTGCGGTCGAAAAGCGCAAATTGATATTTTTGAAGCCCACCGGTCCGATAGGCCAGCACTCCGTTTCGGGAGGCAGAAAAAGCGGTCACGCCCGGAATCCAACCTGAAATCCAGGATTTCTCAGAAAGCATCAGCGGCTCTCCGGATAACAATAATCTCTTTTCATCCAGAGTCTGCGCATAAAGTGAAGTGTCGTGCTGAAAAACCAGATGACCTGTTTCCGAATATATTCCGCCCGATTCTCCGCTGACCAGTAGAGTATCTGCCACTGTCCTCAATGAACCGGCGGAAACTCCACTGCGCGCGTCTGCCTTCAGCATGTAAAACAGAAAATGGTCTCCATCCGGCAAAAAGTATGGAAACCGAATGCTCGTCTGCGAAGGACGAATGGTTGCAACTACTGCAGGTGACCCTCCGCGGGAGGAGATACGGTAGAGTGTTCCGCCCGCTTCCGCCGCAAACAGAATCATTCCCCTTTGATTCCATGTGCCGCCGCGAGAATCTGCGACAGCGCAGAGAGTTTGCGCGGATCCTGTAGCCAATTCCATCGTTTTCAAACTTCTGTTTGTGAAAAAACCAACGGACCGGCTATCGGGAGACCAGAATGGATAGATCGCTTCTTCAGAGCCGGGAAGTGTGGTGGCTTTTTCGGCGTCTAGCGGCCGGATCCAAAGCATCTGATTTCCGTCTGCATCGATGGCTGCAAACGCAATCTGTTTTCCATCGGGAGAGACCGCGATCGAACCTTCGAATCGATTATTGGCTGGTGGCGGGATGGTGAAACGTGTGACTTGCGCATCCGCAAGAGGTTTCTGCCAGAATTGCGCGCGGAACAGGAGAAGCGACAACAAAAGCAGGACGCTTGCAAGCGCCCATGAAATCCATTTCCATTTTTGCGCGCCGGATGAATCGGATTTTGGGCGATCGCCACTCTGGGCTCCGGAAATCCTTTTCATTTCCAGCGCCATATCATATGGACTTTGCCATCGTTCATCGGGGTCCTTGGAAAGGCAGAGGGCGATAAGCCGATCAAAGCCTGGAGAAAGTGATGAGTTCAGCGAAGAAGGGGGTGGCGGATCCTCTTTCAAAATTGCGGAAATCAAAGATCCAAGGCCTGCATTTTCAAATGGTCTTTTGCCGGTAGACATTTCGAATAGAACTGTGCCGAGCGCAAAGATATCGCTCCTTGCATCTGCCCGCTGTCCTTCGAGTTGTTCCGGCGCCATGTAAGCGGGAGTTCCGGGAACTGCGCCTTCTTCCGTAAGATTGGTTTTGGTAAAAACATTGCTGGCGCCGCTTTCCGGTTCTCGAATTTTAGCCAGACCAAAATCCAGCAGCTTCACGCCGGATTTTGTGATCATGATATTGCCCGGCTTCAAATCTCGATGCACAATTCCGTTTTTGTGCGCGATAAAGAGAGCCTTGCAAATCTCTGTGCCGTAGCGGAAGATCTGGTCGAGCGGAAGCGCTCCTTTCTGGAGGCGATCGGAGAGTGTTTCTCCTTCCAGATATTCCATCACCAGATAATCAACTCCATCTTCCTGCCCGATATCATAAAGGATACAAATGTTCGGATGATTGATTTTGGAGATCGTGCGAGCTTCGCGTTCAAAACGCTGTCGCATTTCCGACTGGACGAAAGAATCGCGCAAGATCTTGATCGCGACCGTTCGATCCAGCCGTGTGTCGATCGCCCGGTATACTTCTCCCATTCCGCCGGCGCCGATTGCTGCGATTACGGTGTATGGCCCCAGTTGTTTTCCGGGAGGAAGTGACATCCCGCTATTCTAACAGCTTGCATCAAATGGCAAGAAGCAACGATTCCGGGGCTGGGAAGGATCATTCTTAGCCGTTTGTAACGCCAGCGTCCTCGCTGGCAGGATTCGAAAAACCACGGTCTTGGCCTTCAATTGAAGCTGCAATCGCCACGGGCCCTTACCGACGACGGAAAATTCAGGAGCCGGCCAGAGGCCGGCGCTACAAACCGCAAAGCTTGTCCTTCAGAATATTCAACCAGATGGTTAAGTGTTGAGGCGCGCAGGATTGGCCGCCGGCGGGACTGAGCGTTTTCGCCACCAGGAATCCAATCGTTTCCAGAGCAGGGTCAGGAAGTAAACGGCCGCCAGCAGAATCGCGTACATCAAGTAAGTCATTCTGAATCCGTAGGCGCGGTATCCAAGCAACGGGAATCGCGAATGCGGACCTGTGAATTCCCAGATCAACATCAAGTGGACAATATAGACAAACAGCGATTCGGTTCCCAGTAGAAGTATGAAGGGCAGTCCTTTTACTCTCAGAGTTTCCAGAAACCAGAACAGAAAGAGAATTCCAAGCACAATTCCGAATCTCATCAGAACCCACTGCGGGCTGTCCGTCCAAAAGCTGTGATAAGGAATGATTTGTGAAGATCGCGCGAAATAACCGGCGGCAAACAGAATGACCGCACAGGCAAGAATCCTTGTGATGGCCTTGCCATCTTCTCCGCGGGCAGAAGCAGCAAAGAAATAGCAGCCCGTAATTGTGCCACCCCACAAAAAGATACACCAGGGAAAAAGAGGAAACAGAAAATTGCGCTGTCCGTTCAGGTAGTTGGAAAATGCCGGATGCAAACCGGAAAAATCCGCGCGCCACAGAATTGGAGTTATCCACAGCGCCGCTGCTGCAAGGCCGAGTACGGCGATTCCAAATTGTTTGCGCGTGCGACAGATCGGGCAGAGAAACAATAGAATCATCAGGCTCGCTGCAATCGTCTGCAGAATGTCTACCCGATAAAATCCGGTTAAACCAGGCCACCAGATCGTGGGAAGCCATCCGTGAAATTGAATGGGTGGAAAATGAAAGAGATAACCGAGAATCCAAATCCATCCGATTTTGCGGAACTGCCGCCAGAAATCCGGAGTCCACGTATGAAGCCGGTCAAATTTCTTTTGAACAACGATCGCAAAGGAAACACCCGCAATAAATAGAAAGGACGGGGCAACAAATCCATGAAGCGTTTTCAGGATCTCGTACCAGCGATTCGTGCGCACGGAATCCATCAGCCAGGCGCCCATCGCATGAGTTTCGATCATGACCAGAACGGCCCAGCCGCGATAATGATCCAGAAAGCCGTACCGTTTTTGTGCAGTCGTGGCCTTGGAAGGTTCAGTCCGCTCCACCTTGTCCCCTGCCGATGATGGTCTCACAGAGCGATCCTGAAACTCAACATGTCCTGATCAAATCACTACTGAGTTGGAGTTCGCGGGCCGCTGTGCCCGCCGAGCGGGTGACGATCCCATTCCTGCGCGCACGGAGGCGCGCGTCTCCAAAAATAGAATGGAAGATTGATTTTTGATGGCCGGGTAGTTAGTTGTTGTTGGAACATTTAGAATAGAGTGTTGCATATGCCAAACCAAAAGGAGGAGCGGGTAACGGATGCTCTGAAAGAGCTGAAGGATATCAAGTTTGCTTTGGATCAAGCTGCCATTGTAGCTATCACGGACCAAACAGGGATCATCCATTATGCCAACGATAAATTCTGTGAGATTTCAAAATATTCCAGGAGAGAACTGCTCGGCCAGGATCACAGGATTATCAATTCAAAGTACCATTCGAAGGAATACATCCGCGATCTATGGAAAACCATTGCATCGGGAAAAGTCTGGAAGGGAGAGTTAAGGAACAGAGCAAAAGATGGAACTCTGTACTGGGTGGACACAACGATTGTTCCCTTTACCAGAAAGAACGGGAAACCCTATCAGTATGTTGCGATCCGTTCCGATATCACAAAGCGCAAGTTTGCGGAACAGCGTCTGGCGTTGGAGCACGATATCAACCGAATTCTTTCAATGGCTGATCGTTTTGATTCCGCCGTTCCGCGAATTCTGCAGGCCTTTTGTGAAAATCTACTATGCGACTATGCAGTTCTGTTCTGGTGGGAGACCACTCAGCAAGTCTTGCAGTGCAAGGAGGTATGGATCTCCACCGAATGTTCTGATTCCGAATTTACAACTCAGACGGCCGGACTGGCGCTGGGCGCCGGCCAGGGGTTGCCGGGAAGAGTGTTTAACACGGGCGGATCCATTTGTACTCCGGATCTGAATGAAGCTTCACTCGCTGTCCCGGCCGAAAGAAGGGAAGTACTACGAAGCGTAGGAGCTTTCCCTGTTAAGGTCGGTGAAGAAGTAGCGGGAGTGTTTGAGCTGTGCAGCAAAGAAGTTCTCAACCAGGACTCCGAATTGGTGGATAGCTTTGTGTCGATCGGCAATCAGCTGGGTGAACTTGTCGCGCGAGAACGGATGTCGGAAGCTCTCAACGAACGGTCGCGACAACTCCAGTTGTTCGAAGAGCAATTACGAGAGGGAGAAAAGTTGATGGCCATCGGAATGCTGGCTTCGGAAATCGCACATGAAATTGGAACTCCGTTAAATATTATTTCGGGCCGGATTGAATTGATGGCTGAGCGGGAAAAATCGAACGAGAGGATCTCCAAAGACATCAATGTTGTCAATCAGCAAATTGAGCGCATCGCCAAGATCATACGGCATCAGCTCGATGTAACGCGCCGAACAAAGGGTCATCCGGAAAAAGTTGATCTCCATCAGTTGATTCGCGGATTAGCGGAATTCTTGAGATTTCATCTGAAAAAATCCGATGTGAAACTGTTCTTGCATCTCGATGAGAACTTGTTCGTTTATGGCGATGAGGATCAGTTACAGCAGGTTTTCTTAAATATTCTTATGAACGGCATCGAGGCGATCGATGGAGTTGGATCCATTCAGATTCATGGATCCTTACAAGCCGTAGGAGACGATTCGTTTGTGCAGGTGCTGGTTCGCGATACCGGCCGGGGCATCGATCCGGAGAGCCTGGGCAAGATCTTCGATCCGTTTTTCTCGACAAAAAAGAAAAAAGGGGGTACCGGTGTTGGTCTGGCTGTTGTAAGAGATATTATCAAGCGCCACTATGGCGAGATATCCGTTGAAAACACTTCCAGCGAAGGTTCTACGTTCCGGATTCTGCTCCCTGCATTTCGCCAATCGTAGGGAGATTTCACCGTCCGCTATAGGATTTACCGCAGAGGCGCAAAGAGCGCAGAGGCAAGAAAGAGTTTTTTGGGTTCTTCCTATCTCTGCGTACTCGGCGTCTCTGCGGTGAATTCCTATCCATTCATTCGATTGTGACGGATTCTTGTTCGGGTGTTGAAATCGTCAAGACCGGTACGCGACTCTTCGACAGGACTGTTGCCGTCACGCTTCCAAGTAGAAGCCTCTCGAGACCTTTTCGTCCATGCGTTCCCATCACGATGAAGTCGATTTTCTGTTCTTCCGCATAAGCTAGAATTTCTCGAACCGGGTCGCCGACAAGCGAAGAGACTTTCCATCTACCGATGAACTCTTTGCTTTCGATCATTTTTTTCAGCGTTGGATCGACATTGATCTGTTCCGGCTGCGGTAAGGTCAAACCGATGTAAGGATATTCCCCGACGAAAGCCTGCATAGCGGGCAAGTCCGCGACGTGGATCAGGTGAAGTTCCGACTTTAAAACACCGCTAAACCGCATACCAAGATCCAGCGCTTTCATGCTTGTGTCTGAAAAATCTGTCGGAACAAGAATCCTCTCATAGCGTTCGTAGCGTTGAGCCGACTGTTCCACGCTGCGAACAGTCATCACAGGAATCTCCGAGGCGCGCGCGATCTTTTGAGTAACGCTGCCCAGCAAGGCCCGGCCGATCATCCCGCGGCCATGACTTCCTACAACAATCAAGCCACATTGTTCGGCCCGCGCATACTTTAGAATCTCTCCTGCTACGGACGAGCCCACAAGGATCTTTCGCCGGCTATTCGGATACATTTCTCCCGGGAAAAATTCATCGAGTTGTTTCGCAATCTTTCCTTGCCACTCAGAAGTCGGAACAACAAAACGTTCCGAGCTAAAAATGTCTTCCGTAAGCGTGATCACGTATACGACATGGAGCGGAACAAGTAACCTCTTCGCCATCTCCAGTCCCGCGTAGAGCGCTGCCTTTGAGGGCAGGGAGAAGTCGGTTGCAACCAAAATTTTATTGAACATAGCCCACCGCCTTGGACCTGCTAGGGTCCACTTGTCTTTCTAGAATACCGGCACACTCAAGTGTTTTCCTGGAGTCCCCCGTTTCCGGAGGATTCGATTGCGCTTGTGTATCACCACAACGGGGCAAGGAGATGTCCGGATCAGGTTTTGTGTTGTGCTGCCCACGAAAAAACTCTTTAACGGAGATAAGCCTCGGGATCCGGCCACAATCAAATCAGCATCTGCTCTGCGCGCCAACTTTGTGATTTCTCTCCAGGGTACACCTCGCAAAATAATTGGTTCAATTTTGCAACGCGTTACTCCTGCGTTGCGAATGACTCGTCGAAATTTTTTTCCGATGTATTTCGCCAATGCTTTGTGCAGCGCTTTCGAACTATCGAAATCGATCGAAATGTTTTCGCCCAGCGCGAAGCGAAGATCGGTTGTATTCTGGACGAAAACGAGAAGGATCCCCGCATGGATGGACTCCGCCAGTCTGATAGCTGCCCGTAGAGTTGCTCCCGAACCCTTCGAAAAATCAGTAGCTGTGATGATCGTTTTCATGTTCTTTGCCTCACACTTGAATCGTGCAAGTGGCTTGCCATTCACGGTGCTCTGGAACCAAAAACAGCATCTGACAATTTGTCATATGCTGGTCTAGAAGCTGACTTTTTGTCGCTAGCAACCCGCGGTGCTTTGAGAGTCATTCCGCTACGAATCTCGAGCAGGACGAGGTGACTGTACCGGAGTGGCGGCAGATTTGCTTTCTAATTGTTGGGCATGAGGAGGTCATATTATGGACGCGAGAAAAGAGAGCATTGAAAAACTCAGTAAATTGGTCCAAATCTGCAAGGATGGATATCGTGGTTTGTGGCAGGCTGCCGGAGAAGTTGAGAACGAATCCCACAAGCAACTATTGCGCGCACGAGCATTTCAGAGAATGGCTTTTCTTGCAGATCTTGAGGAATGGGTTAGTGATTTTGGTGCGGAAGTGAAAAAAGATGGAACTTTGTCCGGGAAACTTCATCGAGGCTGGATGAATCTTCGGCATTCCCTGAATCCTCATGAAGACAAAGTCGTTTTGCTGGAATGTCAGCGCGGAGAAGAGTACGCATTAAAGGTTTATCAAGATATCTTTGACAAGAAAATGCTACTGGAATTACAACCGGCTCTTGAGGAGCAGTTTGTCAGCCTGGTGGAGACCCGGGACATTTTGAGAGACGAAACGGAAGGCCAGACGGAACCCGCATCTCAGCTTCATTTGCGACAATAGTTCGGTGTGCTGTCAGGTCCAAAAAAACAATGCGCATTTGACCATGTAAAGACAGATGAAAAGCGCCCTTTTTACCTCTGCCGCCAATGAGAGAATGAAATGAAGGAAAAGAGAATTCTGTTTATTGATGATGATCGCGAGATGCGTCAACTGGTAAGTGATTTCTTTGTATCCGAAGGTTATTCAACTTCGGTTGCCGAAAGTGGGCCAGATGCCTTGAAACAGATTTCCGAGTTTGATTTTGACGTGGTTGTCACGGATCTTCGAATGCCCGATATGGACGGTATGGTCCTGCTGAAGGAGATCCGCGCAAAAGATCCGTCTCTTCCGGTCATACTGATTACAGCATTCGGATCCATCGAGACTGCAGTGGAAGCGATGAAGGAAGGCGCATCGAACTTTGTTCCAAAGCCTTTCAAAATGCAAACGCTGAAAGCCGTAATTGACAGAGCGATCGAACAAAAATGGATGTTCGAAGAGAATCGCTTTCTAAAAGAGAAGTTGGAAGAGAAGTATTCTTTTCACAACATCATCGGCAAGAGCAAGGCCATGCAGGAACTGTATGGAATGATTCAGCGGGTTGCGGGGAGTCACACCAATGTCTTGATTGAAGGAGAAAGCGGCACCGGGAAGGAGCTGGTTGCGCGCGCGATCCATTTCAATAGTCCGCGTTCCCAATTTCCATTTGTCGCCATCAATTGCTCCGCGCTTCCGGAAACGCTTCTGGAAAGCGAATTGTTCGGTTACGTGAAGGGAGCGTTCACAGATGCGAAAGCGACAAAGAAGGGATTGTTCGAAGTAGCGGATGGTGGAACATTGCTCCTGGATGAAATTCCCAGTATGTCGGTAGGATTGCAAGCAAAGCTGCTTCGCGTGTTGCAGGATGGCGAACTCCGGGCGGTCGGAGGAACTACCAGCCGCAAAGTGGACGTGCGCATCATCAGCGCAACAAACAAAGATCTGGAAACAGCGATCGAGGAAGGGATATTTCGTGATGATCTTTATTATCGCCTGAACGTGATTACGCTTGTGTTGCCGCCGCTCAGAAAGAGAAGAGAAGATATTCCTCTACTTGCGCAGCATTTCTTGAATCGCTATGCGGGTTTGAACAATAAGAAGATCACGGGATTTGATTCCTCCGCAATGTCTTATCTGATGAACGCTTCCTGGAAAGGAAATGTCCGGGAACTCGAAAATACCATCGAAAGGGCTGTTGTGCTCAGTAACTCTACGGTGATTACGGCCGGCGACTTGCTTCCCGTCCGGAAATCCAAAGCGGGGAAACTCGAATTCGGAGATACGCTTCTGCCGCTGAAAGAAGTGGAGCGAATTTATATCGACAAGGTTTTGAACACGGTTGGCGGAAACGTGGAACGCGCAGCCAGGTTACTAGGAATCAGCTCGCGTACTCTATACAGAAGAAACCGGAAAACGGTCGGCGAAATACAGTAAATCTATCAGGACCATGGAATCTGCGGGTCTCCGTGCCCGCAACGGTGAATGGATACGCACTGGCGGGCAGAGACGCCGGCCGTCACCGAATTTGGATTTTAAACGGTCCTGACTCGGCGTCAGCAATAGCGTCAGTTTGTCTCCTTCCTATCCTCTGTTCCTGACGACCGTATTATGGCATCGAGCTTGCGTTCAAAGTGTGCAAGCAGGCGGATTCAGTGGGACAACACCAGATCGGAACGAAATCGGACGAAGAGAGATATCGCGCATTCACACGCTGTATTCTGGATGACCTTTCCGCATTGGAGCGGATGATTCATGACGGCCGAATCGAATCGGGCGTGCGACGGATCGGCGCGGAACAGGAAATGTTTCTGGTAGATCGCAGTTGCGATGCCGCTCCACTGGCTTCCGAAGTCCTGCGGCTGCTGGGCGATCCTCGATTTACCACCGAACTCGGGAAGTTTAATCTGGAGCTCAACGTCCCGCCGCTGGAGATCGAGCCCTCTTGTTTACGAAATCTGCAAAACCTAATGGAAGAGCTGATCGGCACGGCGCGAAAGGCGGCAAAAACATGTGGAGGCGACATACTCCTCACCGGAATTCTACCCACACTACGTCTTTCGGATCTAACCCTCGCAAATCTAACGGATCAGGCCCGCTATCATGAGCTGAATCGCACTTTGACGGAAATGCGGGGCAGCAGATTCCATGCCCACATCAAAGGGATCGATGAAATCAGTATCACGCACGATAACATGATGCTGGAAGCATGCAATACCAGTTTCCAGTTTCACGTGCAAGTGGATCCCGCAACGTTTGCTGACTCTTACAACGCAGCGCAGGCATTGACCGCTCCTTTACTTGCAGCGGCAGTCAATTCTCCTTTGCTCTTCAATCGAAGACTCTGGCAAGAGACACGCATCGCATTATTTCAGCATTCTGTAGACGAACGAACTTCCACAGAACAGGTTCGGTTCCGTCCGGCTCGAGTTTCGTTTGGCGAACGATGGGTTCATGAATCGGTTTTGGAAATATACAAAGAAGACCTGATGCGGTTTCGAATTTTACTTACTTGCCCGGAGTACGAAAGTTCAACGAAATCCTATGAAGACGGGAAGATTCCAAACCTCTCGGCTTTGCGACTTCATACGGGAACAGTTTGGCGATGGAACCGTGCTTGCTTCGGAGTACACAACGGTCAGCCGCACCTCAGAATTGAAAACCGTGTGCTCCCGTCCGGTCCCACCATTGTGGACGAGGTGGCCAATGCGGCGTTTTTTCTGGGCGCTCTTCAAGCATTTCCGGCAGCATTTCCAAAACTACGAGACAGAATGCCCTTTGATCAAGCAAGAGCAAATTTGTATGCTGCGGCACGGTACGGCTTGCAAGCCGGATTTCACTGGATGGATGGTGGCGCCGTTTCCGCGGTGGAACTTCTGCAAGCCGAACTGATCCCGCTCGCGCAACGAGGTCTGAGGGATCTTGGTATCGATTCGCAAGACATAGATCGCTATCTCGGAATATTCGAAGAGCGCGTAAAGCGACAAAAAACAGGCGCGCGTTGGGTGTTGCAATCTTACCAGGATCTGGAAGGTGAAAAGCCCGAGCTCCGTGTCAGAATACTCACCGATGCGATGTTGAAGCGCCAGAACATTGGAGAGCCGGTTTCCCGTTGGGATCCCGCGCGAAAGGAGGAATCCCTCGGGTCTTTCCATTACAAGAAAGTGGGCCAGTTCATGTCTACCGACCTCTTTACCGTTCGTCCCGATGATCTGGTCGAACTGGCCGCAAGCATTATGGATTGGCGCCATGTGCGCCATGTTCCGGTCGAAAACGAACAGGGGCGTCTGGTTGGAATCATCTCACATCGTGATTTGCTGCATTTCTTTGTGCATTCGCCACCCGACAAACGCGCGGTTCCGGTTCGAAACATCATGAAGAAAGACCCGATCTGTATCGGTCCGGAAATGCTCACTCTGGAAGCCAGCCGCATTATGAAGCTACACCGTATCGGTTGCCTTCCTGTTGTGGTCGACAATGACAGGCTTGTTGGAATCGTAACCGTTTATGATCTCCTGGGCATTTCCTATGGTTTGCTGGAAGAGGCATTGAGCGATACCACAAAAGAGGCTGAATAGTTGTCGTTCGAGCCCTGACATTTTGGCAAAGGAATGACAATCTAATTGTGTCGATTCTGGGAGAAATCAGATCGTCCGAGCTTCACTTATGGCATCTTTATTGCACAGTAGCAGGCCAGAGAAAAATGGAGGGTTTATGTACCGATATCAGATCAGGATGCCCAAAACGATGTCCGTGGAAGATGTGATTGAAATAGCCGCATCAAGAGCCTGGTTTCTGATTCAGCATCGCCTGGATTCCGAACAAATCAATCGCGAGTACTACCCGGAATTCAGAAATGAAATCCTCCAATCATTTTTGCCTTTCTTGAGAGCCTATGACGCTTGCGGTATCTCCGGAATCTGCAACGATGAAGCATATCCGCTGAACCCCGGACATGCCGGCCATTTGGAAGATAGGATCCGTCATCTGATTTTGCCTTTCAAAGTGGACTTCTTTCTGGATCAAATTGCCTTGCGCGTACTGCAAACGATTAGACCAATCCTGAAATTCACTCCCGATCAAAAGGTTTTAGCCGCAGTAAAGCTGATCCTCAATTCCACTTTTGCTGATTACTTTTGGTTGAATCCCTGGTGCGGAAAAGTCCCAATTTGTCACTATTCAAAGGCCATCGATCCCTGGAGCAGTTTGCGGGAAGCGTCCAGGGAGTCTGAAGAGCAGCTACAAGTTTACAATTGATTTCTTTTCCGTTTTAATTCTCCTGCGGAGATTCCTGCTAAACTGATTGCTTGGCGATGAGTCCCGCAAGAATTGTCTTTTTCGAGATGTTTTGAAAGTTGAAGCGGCGAACCGGATTAACTATAGCTCTTTGCGGCTACTTGCTTAGAGGTGTTATCGCATCCGGGTTGCTGCCCCGGAGTCTGTTATCACCATCGCGTCGTCCTTCCGGTTCGCCGCTACCTACATAATTCCGCAAGAACCATGCCGTGTCCATTCGAGGGAACATTCTGAGTGCTGACGAAACATTTTGTCAATTTACTGACAAGTCGGCATCTGTTCTGACTTGAAGCAGGGTCAGTTGCAGAGGAGCGATGCGGGCACGTTCCTTGCTGTATATGCTTCTCTAGAAATGGAGGAAAAAATGGAACCGTCAGGACTGTCAAAGACACAACTGAAACACAAGACGTTCTTGTACCATACAAATCTATCCTGGGTTGGCAAGAAGAAAGGGATTGTGCACTCGGATGGGAAACCCGGATTCAGCGTTTCGAGTCCGCCAGAATTCAAAGGCGAACCGGGAATTTGGACTCCGGAGGATATGTACGTTGCGGCAATTGAATCCTGCTTAATGGCGACATTCCTGACGTTTGCGGAGCGTGCCAGGATTCCCGTTACCTCGTACACGAGCACTGCGGAAGG
Organism: uncultured bacterium; assembly: GCA_963843285.1. Lineage (GTDB taxonomy): Bacteria > Acidobacteriota > HRBIN11 > JAKEFK01 > JAKEFK01 > CAZDDB01. The sequence goes on along the minus strand of CAWJJO010000012.1, from coordinate 577,318 downwards.
GGTCCTTGAGTTTGTTGAGGATAGATATCAGTTTACGAAGGTGATCGTGCGGCCATTGATTGTGATTCGGGATGAGGAAGCGCTCAAACGCACCGAGACGGTGCTTCAGGATGCGAATCATAGCTGCCTGATTTCCAATTCTGTGCGAACGGAAGTCACCGTTGAGCCACGGATCGATTGGGAGTATTAGTGCAGTAACTTGTTGGGTCGCGATCCCAAGGCCGTTTTGTTATTCTGCCGCGTTCGAGTCAGCCCCGCTGGCCGCCCCCACCCACTTCACACCTGTGCCGGCAGAGGAACGCAACCGATCTGCCAGTTGCGCCATGTGGTGCTCGATGTGGCGAATATTGATGATTTGATGCTCTAACTTTGACACCTTATACCAGCTGAATCCACTGTCTGGACTGCGGAGATCGAGCGCGTCAACGGCACGATCAACCATCTGTTCGCAAACGCTCCAATAAGCCAATACTTCTGCCCTCGTGTACGGTCTGGGGATCAACGGCAGCGCGCTATTTGGATCTGGCGGGCCTGGTATGCCATCCGGATTCTGGACGTCGGATTGGTGATGTTCCCAGGGGCGAAAAGCGGCTTCATTCGGTTGCATGTACAGATGCGCGAAGAATAATGAATGATATGCAATCTGCCAGAATGAATTCGTGTATTCCTTGGAGAACCACAACTCATCAGGACATCCTTCGATTGTTTCACGCAGCATCGCGAGTGTAGCGTGATACTGGCTCTTCAATACGGCGCGCAGCTCTTCCGTATAACTTCTAATGTCTGATGGCTGATTCTCGCTGCTCATCCAGCTCCTGTGCCTGGTCCCTTATGCCTGAAGTACGGAGCGGCTGAGCCATTCCTCAAAACGCGTCGGACCGATGAGCGGATTGTCGCCGGGGGTGAGGCTTCGATCGTTTAATTCTGTGCCGAAGTAGCGCGCATGGACGTCTGTGGTGACCTTCCGTGCGTCTCGGTTTGCGCTCAAGAAACGTCGGACGAATTCGTCGAGATGTATCGGTTCGGGACCCGCCAGCTCGACTGTGCCGTTCAACGGTTCCTGGACAGCGACGTCGGCCAGTGCGACAGCTACGTCGTTCGACGCGATGGGCTGCACAAGGGCAGATGGCAAACGAACCGTTTGCCCTTCGGTGGCAGATTGTGCGATGCCGCTCACAAACTCAAAGAACTGCGTTGAGCGGAGGATCGTATAAGGAATCTTGGAGGACTTGATCAGGTTTTCTTGAGCCATCTTCGCGCGGAGGTAACCACTTGCAGGAAGGCGATCGGCGCCGACAACCGACAGCGCAACGTGATGTCCCACGCCGGCGGCCGCTTCCGCGATGAGGAGTTTGTGCCCCGCCGTCTCGAAGAACTCCAAAACTGCCTTGTCCTCAAACGAAGGCGAGTTCGTCACGTCGACAACGACCTGAGCGCCTGTAAGCGCTTCAGCCAGCCCCTCACCGGTGAGAATGTTGACACCTGAAGAGAGTGACGCCGCGACGACTTCGTGGCCGTGTTGGCGAAGGTGATTCACAAGTTTTTTTCCGATGAGCCCGCTGCCGCCAATAACCACAATCTTCATGCCGAACCTCCTGGTTTTGTCGCCCACAGGCAGGGACTATTGGATTGCCGCGGAATTGCGCAATGGCCATTCAGGCCAAGAAGTCAGCCGGAAGCGACAGTTTGTAATGAAGGAAATCTCTCTCCTGAATAATATAGTACGACTTTCTGTCAGCTTTGCAAACCGCACCGATACACACACCGTCGCCCGCGCGCGAATCTAATCATCATTATCGGGTGCAACGAATGGCGGGTCGGCTTTGTTGCTCATTTTCCTGAAATTTCACTACATTCGAAAGCCCGAATTCACTAACCGAGGAAAATGCTTTTCAAAATAGCGATCATTAGTACGAGACCTGCGACAACGATGATGAAGCCGAATGCGGAAGAGAATCGAAGTTGATTTCGAGTCGGCGCGCTTTCGAAATATTTTTCCAATTCCCCGCCAGCTACCAGGCGCTCATACTCCAGCGGTCGCTCATGCCGAAACCGTTCCAGGGGAATGCGGCCGGTGAAGATGACGTGATCTATCGGAAAGCATTCCGGACGAAGGTGGGCAATGAAGAAGTGGAATAAGAACACATATCCGGCAGCAAGGAAGGCTTCATACGTGTGCACGACCTGTGCCGCATTCAGCACCCATCCCGGCAGAAACGAGGTGAAGAATTTCGGAAACCAGAGAGCCAATCCGGAGATTCCGATGACCGGCACTCCCCACCACTCCACCAGATACTCAAGCTTTTCCCAGTACGTAAATCGATCAAATTTCGGCAGCGGACCGAGAAAAAGGAACCAGCGCATGTTTCGGAAAAAATCGCCGATATCTTTTCCTGTAGGAACCATCGATCCCGGTCCGAGCAGGAAGTTTCGTTCTCGCTTCACGAACCAGAGATATGCAAGGTAACCGGCATGAAAGAAAGCGTAACCGAATGTGACGATCGCGGAAAACCGGTGAAGATATCGCATGAAACCGATACCGCCCAGTATTTTTGCAGTGGTCTGAGCCCAGTGTGAATCGTGGAAATAGATCGTGAAACCGGTAATGGAGAGCACTGTGAAAGTGGTGGCCACCGCAATATGGACCCAAATATGAGGAGTGGCAAAGCGTCGAACAAAGCGGGTGTCCGCGTCTGCGGACTCCGTTTTGAATTCACCTCTCAGGAAGCCAACCATGGAGCGAATGAACCACAGCAGGTAATGGAGTCCGAAGAATCCGAAAACGAAATAGATCATAGTAATGAAGAAAAGCCATATATAGTGAACGGCCTTGTTTTCGGCCGGGTCTCTCGGATTCATGTGTGGGTCGTAGGTGACGTAAGCGGCTGAAACCTGCCCATGGCAAGCGCCGCAAGTCTTCTGCAGATTCGCGGGATGAACGGTGGAAAGCGGATTCTCCTTCTTCAGATTCTTATGAGGAGTATGGCAATTTGCGCACGTGGCCGACTGGATGAAGCCAAGGGCAGTTACCTGGCCATGGAAATTATCTTTGTATGTACCTCCCTTCATTTTGTGGCATTGTCCGCAAAGATTTGGTATCTGTAGTTGAAATTCGAAGGTAACCGGATCGAGAATCCCGTGCGTGCCGTGGCACGTAATGCAGCCGGGGCCAAGCGGCGACTTCTTTCTCCAGACCTTTCCATGCTCGCTATCTTTGAAGGCTTCCAGGATTCCCAAATGACAGGTTCCGCACAGCTCCGGAATCTTGGACCAATAGATGGTGGATTCGGGATCTGTCTTCGGGCGAACATTGTGCGCGGTGTGACAGGTAACACAATTCGCGGAAACAAGCAGACCGCTTTTCAGCATACCGCGGCCATGAATGCCGGTCTTATAGGCTTCGATTTTGTCGGACGCAGGCAGATTGTACTTTCCCGCGATCTTCGGATTCATGTGGCAAGAGGTACAAATCTCGATCTGGTGCAGCGGATGTGTTTTGGAAGCCGGATCAGATTTCGGGAGAATGTCGTGATTCCCATGGCAGGTCCTACAATCCGGGGCCTCCGGAATCTTTTGCGTGTGGGCTTTCCCGTGTGTGCTCTTCAAATAGATGTTCGTCTCTTCTGCGTGGCAACCGGCGCAGTCCACCTTCTGCAGAGAATCGGAATGGGGTATTTCGCTGATATCCGCGTGGCAGGAAACGCAATCGATGTCGGCATGTACCGATTTCTGAAATTTGCCCGTATCCACGAAAACAGAGACTTCCTTTCCATTTACTTCCTTCGTCAGAGTTGGATCATTGTGACAATCGAGACACGCCTGGTTGGATAGATCGATTTCTTCGGTGGGTTGCGCTTCTGTCGATTGGAGAAAGGGGACCAGAGCAAAGAAAAGAATGAAGAGAACCAGGAAAGGAAAAACTCTTCTGTCGGCGTTCCTGATCCGCGATTTGTACAGATTGATTGACATCGATGAACGAATCACTAGTGATATACTCCGTTGTTGAGAAACTACGGAATGATTGTCGAACACAATGGCTGAAGAATCTGAAACTCCGCCCTTAATTGCGAATTGGATCAGCTTACTCGGTATTCTCATAGCTGCCTCCAGCTTCTTCGCGGTACTCAGTCTGATCGCCTATGATTCGTATCGTGGATTCGAACATCCATATCTCGGGATTCTGACTTATATCATTGCGCCCGCTTTCTTGACGACAGGGTTGTTGTTGATTCTGGTCGGCATACTGCGGGAACGCTCCAGAAGGCGGAGACTTGCGCCGGGCGAAATTCCGCGTCATTTGCGAATCGATTTCAATATTCCCCGCGACCGCAACGTTTTTCTTGTAGTGATGTCGGTTACGTTTGTCTTTCTTGTGCTTACTGCGTTTGGAACTTACCGGACATATCATTTCACGGAATCTGTTGAGTTCTGCGGTCAAACCTGCCATACAGTGATGAAGCCGGAGTTTACTGCTTTTCAGAATTCGCCTCATGCAAGAGTGATGTGCACTCAATGCCACATTGGGCCGGGCGCGGACTGGTTTGTTCGTTCCAAACTGTCCGGATCCTACCAGGTCTATGCTACGTTGTTGAACAAGTATCCGACTCCGATTCCCACTCCCGTGAAAAACCTCCGGCCGGCGCAAGAGACTTGTGAACAGTGCCACTGGCCGCAGAAATTCTTTGGGGCGGCCGAGCGTTATAACAGGCATTATCTGTCCGATGAGCAAAATAGCCCCTGGACAGTCCGTTTGTTGATGAAGATTGGCGGAGGAGATCCGAGACAGGGACCGGTGGGTGGAATCCACTGGCATATGAATATTGCCAATAAAGTGGAATATATTGCCACCGATCCACAACGTCTGATCATTCCGTGGGTGCGCATGACGGCTCCGGATGGCAAAGTGACAATTTACCAGACTACCGAAGACCCGCTTCCGCCTGAAAAGGTGCTGGCAGCGCGACCGCGAGTGATGGATTGCATCGACTGTCACAACCGCCCTTCGCATATTTACAAGCCGCCCGCGCAGGCGGTCAATCTGTCCATGAGCACCGGCCATATCAATCCTTCGCTTCCTTCCATCAAGGCGAATGCCGTCCAGGTGTTATCTGCCAAGTACCAGTCCACCGAGGATGCTCTAAAGAAGATCGATACTTCGTTGATGGAGAAATACCGCGACTACGCCGATCCAAAGCAGGTACGCCAGGCAATTTCCGAAGTGCAGAGAATCTATTCACAGAATTTCTTCCCGGAAATGCATGTAGACTGGCAAACCTATCCGAATCACATCGGTCACACGGTCTTTCCAGGGTGCTTTCGATGTCACGACGACATGCATAAAAGCAGCGATGGCAAAACAATCACGCGGGAATGCAATTCGTGTCATACGATTATTGCGCAAGGAAGCGGCGACCAGCTAAGCACCATCGCGCCGGAAGGCCTCGAATTTCAACATCCTGTAGACATCGGAGACGTGTGGAAGGAAATGGCTTGCGCTGAGTGCCACACGGAAAGCCAATAACAAGCGCGATCCCGGTTTCAGCTCCGGACAACTTCTTTATGTCGCATTCACTTTTTCTTTAAAGTTGCGAGCCACTCGGACATTGTCTTCAGGTCTTCTTCTTTCCCGGTCCACCCCTTCGGATGCTTCTTCTCGTTGATGGCTTCTTTCTTGGCAACAAATTTCGCAATCCAATCGGCCGTTCTTTGATCCCCAACCGTGGAAAGATCGGGTGGCGCTTTCTTGTCGTCCGGTTTTACCGCGGCGCCCTTTTTCTCGATACCTTGCGATTGAATCGAGTGACAGATTTGACATTTCGAATCGACAAAGATCTTTTTCCCTGCAGGCTCCGTTTCTGCAGCGATCAAGATGCCTACTTGGAAGACTAGTAAAAGTGTGAATAGCGCGAAAAATTTTGTGATCATAAATTTCCTCCGTGATCTCAGAAAGCAAATCTGCTGCCAGCACAATTGAGACAACCTCGTCAATAAGATGCCTCGGCTTTGAGACAAATTGTCCAGATGAGTGACAAAGAGTAGCCTGTTCCGCTGGTCTTGTTCGTGCCCTTCGTCAATTCCGCGGTTCACTCACATCCATTTTAGGAACTCAGGGATCATTGTCAACATTGTCAGCGCCAGGGACAGATTGTCCTCTCAAAACGATCTGTCTAAAGACCATGCACCCTGAGTTTGTATGGCACAAACCTTGCTCATGTACCCTTACATGAAGACGCCAATCAAGATCCTGTTTGTTGAAGATGATCCGGAAATGAATGCTGTTTACGGAGAAAACTTTATTCATCCCGAATTTGAAACGAGCACAGCTTCCGATGGACGCGAAGCCCTGGAAGTCCTGCTGCATTCAGGAAGTCAGTTTGATGTTGTTGTGACGGACAATCAGATGCCTGAGATGGACGGCTTGAGCTTACTGAGAGTAATCTCCAGGACGTTGCCGGACACGAACGTGATCATGGTTACGGGCTACGGTAACTCGGGAGACTATGTAGATGCATACAATGCGGGCGTGATCAACTTCCTGGATAAACCCGTCAAAATGGCTGATCTGAAAAGACTGATTCGAAGTCTCGTCCAAACGAGAAAGGAGGTCGGGATGCCTATCTTCAAGAAGATTCTTTGTCCATTGGATTTTTCCGAATATTCAACACTGGCCTTGCGTTATGCGGCAGCGATCGCCCGGGAGAACGAGGCTTCTCTGGCTTTGTGTCATTCGATTCCCGACCTCTCGCCGGCCATGAGCTATCTCGACGGCCGTTTCGTCAGTACCGTGGATGAAACATTGATTTCAAGCGCGACGGCGAAGCTCGATCAATTTGCCGCCGATGTTGTTTTGCCAAATCAACGGGTTCTCAAGACGATAGAAAGGGGAGATCCCTGTGACGCCATTCTCAAGAATGCAAGAGAAACTGGAGCCGATCTGATTGTCATGGGGACGCATGGACATACCGGATATGAGCAGTATTTTGTGGGATCTGTGACAAACAAAGTTTTGCACAAATCAGCGCTTCCTGTCCTGGTTGTTTGCCGGCAGAGCCATCATTTTATTCGTGAAAATGGTTCGCGTGGTGTGGAGATCAAGAAGATTCTTTGCCCGCTGGATTTTGAATGTAACAGCCGTGAAATCGCAAAACTTGCACTGGCCATTGCTCGCACCTACCAATCGCAGATCACATTTCTCAATGTGGTGCCAAAAGCAGATTCAGAGCACTGGGAGGCGCAGCAGGAAACTGCGGTAATGAAACTCAAAGGATTCGTGGATCCGGTCAAGGAAGATTGGTGTTCCGTCCGATTTCACGTGAGACCTGGAAGGCCGGATGAAGAGATCCTCAAGACGATCGAAGAAAATCAAATGGATCTCGTAGTTCTGGGGCATCATTCGAGAACTCCGGCTGAAGAATTATTTCTCGGAAGCGTGGCCAGAAGAGTCGTAACCGATTCATCCTGTCCTGTGCTGGTCGCGCGTTCGAGCATGGACGTCCTTGCAGCCATGCAAAAGTGACATACTCCGCCTGGAGCCGGCGGGCGTCCAATATTCAGGTGCCTGGAGTCGGCGGGCGTCCCTGCCCGCCGTGAAGTGCGAATCACATCCTTGCGGGCACAGAGGCCCGCAGACTACAAACTCTGTCACTTGACGAGCAAAACCGGTTTTGGAGAAAGGACTGCCGCCGTGTAGCTAACTGTTCCCACGCCGCTACCGGGCTGAATTCTGTGCGAGCTCAAAACGATCAAATCTATTTTACGGGTGGCAGCATACTTCGCGATTTCCGCCGCCCTTTTCCCATACAGGATGATCCTTTCGACAGGAACATTTTTGAGGGACCGTTTGATCAATACCTTCATCTTCGACTGAGCGTTTCTTTCGAGTTTTTTGTAGAATTCCTTCAACTCGCCTGGGGGAATGTATTCAACGGGTTCAATCACATGCAACAAGGTGATTTTTCCTTTGTTCTGAGCAGCAAGCTTCAACGCGAATTGAAGCGCTCGCAAGTTTTTTGAAGTGAAATCGACAGGAACCAGAATATTTTGAAACATGGCAGCCTCCGATCTTCTAGATAAGGGGGGAGATATTCGTTGAACCCCTTTTGCAGTGCACTACTGTCCCAATGTGTAACTGCTGAGAATTCGCATGTAGTTGGCGCGTTCAAACGTTGCCGGTTCGCCTGAGGACATCCGGCTCATGCTTCCCTGTAACTGTTGAATCGATTCATATTCGTGCTCATTCATCCAATGGAGTATGCCCGCAAGGACATGCGATATGTGGTCGATCCCGTTTTTTAACAACGCCGACGTCATCATGGCAACTCTCGCCCCGGCCATCATCGCTTTCAGCACATCTGTTGCGGAATGGATCCCTCCTGTAATTGCCATGTCTGCCTGTATCTGCCCGTAAAGAATCGCCACCCAGTGCAACCGGAGCAACAATTCCTGCGGAGTGCTCAGCTGCAAACGGGGTACCACTTTCAACGTCTCCAGGTCAAAATCAGGCTGATAAAACCGGTTAAACAGCACGAGAGAGCGAGCGCCCGCCTGATTTAACTTCCTTGCCATGTTTGCCATAGCGGTAAAGTGTGGATGCAGTTTCACGGCGACCGGAATGTGGATCACCGAACTCACCATCCGTACCAGCTCGGCGTATCTTTCCTCCAATTCCTCGGCCCCCAGATCCGGATTGACCGGGATGTCATAAATGTTCAATTCCAGCGCGTCGGCTCCGGCTTCCTGGATGCACTTCGCATACTTGATCCATCCGCCCGGTGATACTCCGTTCAAGCTTGCGATGATTGGGATTTGCACCGCTTCCTTGGAACGGCGCACAGACTCGAGATAAAGGTCCGGGCCCGAATTGTATGTCCCCATCTCCGGAAAATAATCAAGCGCCTCCGGATAACTTTCAGTTCCATGAGACAGCCAGTGATCCAGATCCTGAGTTTCCAGTTCGATTTGTTCCTCAAACAGCGAATGTAAGACCACCGCTGCGCCGCCCGCATCCTCCATCTTCCGGATATTGTCGACCTCTTCGCATAAGGGAGAGGGAGAGACAACCAGCGGATTCTTCAGCTTCAATCCCATGTAGATAGTGGATGTATCGATCATGTTCAGCCTCCTGTTGGTGTCTCTTCTCCATTTGCACGGAGAGGGGGCATGGCAGCCATGTATTCGTACTGACGCCAGCGATCTTCGACATCTTGCCGGGCCATACCCAGCAACTGTTTTGCAGATTGCGGATCACTCTGCGTAAGCATCGCGTAACGGGTTTCGTTATAGATGTACTTTTCCAGGTTCAAAGACGGCGGTTTGGAATCCAGTTGCAGAGGATTCTTTCCTTCCAGGATTCGATCGGGATGAAAACGGAAGAGTGGCCAGTACCCGGAAAGAACCGCGGCCTTTTGCTGGTCCATTCCATGAGACAAATCAAAGCCATGAGCGATGCAATGACTGTAGGCGATCAGCAATGAAGGACCATTGTACGCTTCCGCCTCCAGAAACGCTTTGAGTGTATGGGTATCATTGCCACCCATGGCAATGCGTGCCACATAAACGGATCCATATGTCATGGCCATCATGGCAAGATCTTTCTTGGGGCCCTGTTTTCCGCCGGCTGCAAATTTTGCTACTGCGCCTCGCGGTGTAGCTTTCGACATCTGACCGCCGGTATTGGAATAGACTTCCGTATCGAGAACCAGTAGATTCACATTCTGGCCGGATGCCAGCACATGGTCTAATCCGCCGTAGCCGATGTCGTACGCCCAACCGTCGCCACCCACAATCCAAACGCTCTTTTTCACCAGGGCGTCTGCCACAGCAACCAGATTCCGCGCTTCTGCGTTTTCCAGCGATTGCAACCGTTGCTTCAGCAGTTGTACACGATCACGTTGTTCCTGAATTCCCCGGTCTCCCGATTGATCGGCCTGAATCAATGCGTGAACCAGTTCATCTCCCAGATGTGTTCCATGTTTTGTGAGTAGATCCAATGCATAGTCTTTCTGTTTGTCCAGCGCCAATCTCATGCCCAGCCCAAATTCAGCATTGTCTTCAAAGAGTGAATTGGACCAGGCGGGTCCGCGTCCATCTAAATTCAGGGTCCATGGTGTGGTCGGAAGATTCCCGCCGTAGATCGAAGAGCATCCTGTTGCGTTCGCAATCAATGCCCGATCTCCGAACAACTGGCTCAATAATTTCACGTACGGTGTTTCGCCGCATCCCGCACAGGCTCCGGAAAACTCAAACAGGGGTTGCAGTAATTGCACGTCCTTTACCTGAGTCATGCTCAGCAATGGCCGATCCATTTCGGGAATTTGCAGGAAGAAATTCCAATTCTCGTTTTCTCGATCATGAACGGGATCCAGCGGGGTCATGTTAATCGCTTTGCGTTTTACTTCCGTTTTGTTTTTCACGGGACAAACTTCGACACACAACTTGCATCCCGTACAGTCTTCGGGAGACACCTGCAATGTGTACGTCATCGTGTCAAAATCGCGCCATCGAGCCGGCGCCGATTTGAACGTCGAAGGTATTTCGGAAACTGCCGCCGGATCATATAGCTTGGCGCGTATGACGGAATGCGGACAGACCAGCACACATTTGCCGCACTGGATGCAAATACTTTCATCCCAACCGGGGATCTCCTGTGCGATGTTTCGCTTTTCATATTGCGCGGTCCCCGATGGATACGTTCCATCCACGGGCAAAGCGCTCACCGGCAGGTTGTCTCCATCGGATGCAATCATCTGCGCCGTAACTCTCTGCACAAACTCCGGAGCATGGCTCGGGACCGGCGGACGAATCTCAAATCCTGAGGTAACCATCTCCGGCACTTTGACTTCATAAAGATGACTCAAAGCGCTATCGACCGCTTTGAAGTTTTTTTCTACGAGTACTTCTCCCCGTCCGCCGTAAGTCTTTTTGATCGACCGTTTGATGGCGGAGATCGCTTCTTCTTTCGGGAGAATACCGCTCAGAGCAAAGAAACAGGTCTGCAGGATCGTGTTCATGCGGCCGCCCATTCCCGTTTCTCGCGCTACCTTGTAGCCGTCAATGACAAAGAAACGAAGCTTCTTGGCAATGATCTTTTCTTGCATCGAACGCGGAAGATGATTCCAAACTTCATCGGGACCGTACGGACTGTTCAACAGGAATGTGGCGCCGTCTTCGGCGGACTTCAACACATCCAGTCGATCCACGAAAGAAAACTGGTGGCAGGCAACAAAACTGGCCTGCTGGATCAAATAAGATGAATGAATGGGATCGGGACCAAAACGAAGATGCGAAATCGTGGTCGATCCTGATTTCTTGGAATCATAAACGAAGTAACCCTGCACATGAGAATCGGTATCTTCACCGATAATCTTGATGGAATTCTTGTTCGCTCCGACGGTTCCGTCAGCGCCCAGCCCATAAAAGAGGGCGCGCACGGTTTTCGGGCTTTCCGTAAATGAAAATGACTCAGTTTCCAGGCTCGTGTGTGTCACATCATCCCGGATCCCGATTGTAAAGTGATTCTTCGGTCTTTCTTTCTTGAGTTCATGAAACACAGCCTGGATCATCGGAGGAGTAAATTCCTTTGACGAGAGGCCATACCTTCCCCCGATGATCCTTGGATAAGCTGTGAATGGAGGCGTATTCCCACCCATCGCTTCGCTGATCGCGGCAACTGCATCCAGGTAGAGGGGTTCACCTGCGCTGCCGGGTTCTTTTGTGCGATCGAGAACGGCAATGCAACGGGTGGTGGATGGGAGAGAGGCAACGAATTGCTCGGTTGCAAACGGTCTGTAGAGCCGCACCTTGAGCAAGCCCACCTTCTCACCACGCGCCGTCAAAGCATCTACTGTTTCCTGGGCGCTCTCGCAGCCGGATCCCATCAAGACCAGCACCCGTTCTGCATCGGGAGCGCCGTAGTAATCAAACAGATGATAATGGCGTCCCGTGATTTCGCCGAAACGGTCCATTGTGTTTTGCACAATTGTGGGACAGGCAAGATAAAACGGATTGACTGTCTCCCGCGCTTGAAAATAAACGTCCGGATTTTGAGCTGTGCCGCGGATAAACGGATGATCCGGTGACAGAGCTCGCGCGCGATGAGCGCGTACAAGGTCATCATCGATCATGTTTCGAATCTCATCGGGAGTTACTGCTTCGATCTTGGTCACTTCGTGTGAAGTTCGGAAGCCATCGAAGAAATGAAGAAAAGGCACGCGAGATTCCAGGGTTGCAGACTGCGCAATCAGCGCAAAATCCATCGCTTCTTGCACGGAACCGGAAGCGAGCAACGCAAAGCCGGTTTGGCGAACGGCCATGACATCGCTGTGATCTCCAAAAATGGAAAGGGCCTGCGCCGCGAGCGATCTGGCTGCAACATGAATCACCACCGGTGTCAGCTCACCGGCAATCTTGTACAGATTGGGCACCATCAAAAGCAACCCCTGCGAAGCAGTAAACGTGGTGGCCATGCATCCGCTTTGCAGAGCGCCGTGCAAAGCTCCTGCAGCGCCGCCTTCACTTTGCATTTCCACTACGCGTGGAACGATACCCCAGATGTTCGGCCTCTGTTCAGAGGACCACTGATCCGCAAGTTCTCCCATCGTTGAAGAGGGAGTGATGGGATAGATTGCAATCACTTCGTTTGTTTGATACGCAACGCGCGCGGCAGCTTCGTTTCCATCGATCGTAATCTTCGGCATTGTATCTCCAGGATTTCAGTTTTTCGGGCGTCCCCAGGGTTTTTGCGGTGAGGATTGTGAGTAAATGCACAGCTCCGTCTTTCCGCACAACGGATTGAAGTAAAGATATTCGCCCAAGATGGTGCGAAACGCAGTTTCCAGGATCGAAAGTGTTTGATGCCGTGCTTCAGGTTTCAACAGCCCGCTGATAGATTCAACGGAAAACTCTGTCAGACTTTTCAGGAATCCCTCTAATCCCTTGGCGGGAATCAAATGGTAAACAAGATCTCGCGGCGAAGCATCGAGTTCATGATTTTTCTCGGCCCAGGGTGTGGTCAAACAATCATCAAGACAGATATTTGACAGGCCACAGAGCTTGTATGTCTTCACATACGGAGCCATGCGACTGTAAATGGCTTGATGAAAGCGTTCGAATTGTTCCTTGGAAGTTTCGGCTTGAAAGACATTCCAAGCCTTCAGGATTTCCCATGACTTGGTAGCCATCGTTTTGATGATGTCCTCGATTACCTCGTTCTCAGGCGCCCTGATTTGATATCTGGCCATAACTAACTCCTTTGCTCTCCTATTGAGCAATATAGATGCCAGAACAGATGTTCGAACGGAGATCTTTGGCCCTGACGTTTTGTCAGTTGGTAGGGGCGACCGTTCAGTCTACTGGAATCGTATACGGAAGACTTTTCTTTAACGAGGCTGGTTTTGATCCAGGCTGGAGACCGCTGGTCAGATATTGAACCCATTCGTTTACATCAGTTTGATTGAATCGCGAACCGGATCGAATATCGATGACCAGACCTCCGTACGAAAAACGGTCGTGGCTAAAGGGAATCGAACTTTTCTTATGAAAGAAGAGAACGCATTTCGTTTCAGAAGGAAAGAAGATTCGTAGATATGCGCGGTTTGGCGACCCGGATATATCATTGAGGGGTCTGATCTCGATGCCTGCTTCGCAGAGGCGAGTGTTCAATTCCAAAGTATCCAGGGCGTGGAACAATTCAGCAAGGACAGGAAAACTACTGAAAGGGGCTGTATTTGCCAGCGTCTGCAATGAGGTCTGCACTTCCATGGATTTTACCTCTCTCTTCAGGAATGTATTTCCTGGCTGCACTCGCACTCGTTTGTGTCCATATCTGGAGCTGCGGGCCTCCGTGCCCGCGTTGAAAGAGCCAGACTGCTATACCGAGTCGAGTCCATCCAATTTGCCTTATACGGTTTGAAGTCCCTGTCATCTGCGAGGATTCGATGGGGTTGCAGTTCCTGCTTAAAAATCATCCGATTCGCTGCAGCGCGTTTCAGCTTCAAGAGAATCTCATTCTTGTAAAACCGGAGATTTCGAGGAGCAAGATAACGCCCATCATCGGGTTGGACGATCAGGCTGACTTCAATATTGGGAGCGACACCGATTGGAATTCCTTTCCGGACGCACGATTCATACATATAACGCATCACTTCTCGCATGTCTTCATACCGTGGTGAAGGATAATCCTCCATATCGGAGCCGATCACAGGACGAAAGATGCAGACAGTCGGGAAGGCACCCACATCGGTGATGTAATCGATCGCGTGAAACGTATCTTCCAGAGGCTCGACACCGGCAATGATTTCACCGGAGCAGGAACCTTTCCCAAGTTTATTGACGGTATATTCGAGCGCTTTAAAGAATGCTTTTTGTCCGAGTGTTTTTTCTTTTCCAGGACATAACTCCGCGAAGTAGGAAGGATTGTGGAACTCGTAGCAGAATGAGAAATGATTTGTGCCCAGATCGATAAGCCAATCATATTTCCAGAGGTTGGACGTTGGTACCATCTGGATTCCAACCAGTAACCCCACATTTTCTTTGATGGCTTTCACATAGGGGCCGGCAAGGTCCAGGTCACGGTCATTTTGAAATCCGCTATTCAAATGAACAAAAGTGATCCCGGATTCCTTTTTCGCTGCCGCGGCTGTTTCTACAACTTCTTGAACTGTCTTTTGTGCAGTTTCGTTGACGCCAACGTTGTAACCTGATGTGCAGAACTTGCAGTTCAATGGTGTCTCATGAAACCAGTAGGAACAGGAGTTCGCGATGTAAATACCCAGGTAAGTTCCCTGCAAAACTCCGATCCGGTGCATCGGAGTGCCTGTAGAAGTCGATTGCCTGTACCATGCCGGCTCTTCGGGAATCAACACCGGATAGTCCAGGCGCAGTTGTTCGTTGTGAACACAATATCCGTCACTCGACTTCATGAGAAGGTAAGGGGACTTCTGGACGAAATCCTCCTCGACCGGAGCGTTCATCCAAATATCTTTCAAGTCTCCTGGAATTACGAGTTCAAGTCCGCTTCCCAGCCCTGCCCGGGTGCGTGAAAAAAGACGTCCATCATCACCGAGGGTGCAGGACGGATCGATGCGAATTCCTTTACAAAAGAGATCAATTTCAAGTTCTGCAGGATTCAAGCGTTTCATTTTGCCGATTTCCTCCTCATACGGGTCATTGGGTTAAAATAGAGCAAGCCACATGCCAGTGAAACATGAGGTAGGACGAGTTCGTACAGCCGACATTTTGTCAGGAATTTGTCAAATCCGTCCCGTGAGCTTCTTGAAAAAGTCGCCCTCACGGAACCGCAATTTTTCGAGGCAGGCGACCACAAGGGTCACCGCTACGATATCTTGGCATGAAGATTGATGAGGTACGTTGTATGAAGCGGAGGTACATCATGCGAACTTTTGAAAAAATTTTATGCGCAGTGGACTTTTCGGAGAATTCGGTAAGGGCGCTGCAATGGACGGAATATCTCGCTCACCAATTTGATTCCAAAGTCGTCCTACTGCATGTGATGGATCCATACCCTGTCACAGGCGCCGCGCCATTGGATCATCTGAGTGATCAGGAAGTGATCAAGAGTCAGTTTGCCGAATTCACATCCGGGCTCAAGATTCCACATGAAAGAATCGTAAGCACAGGAGATGCTTCCTACAAGATACTGGCACTTGGCAGCGACCTCGACGCTTCGGTGATCGTGCTTGGTACCAGAGGGCTTACCGGCGCGACACACAAGTTGCTTGGTTCCACAACCGAGAATGTTGTTCGCCGCGCTGAAATTCCGGTTCTGACGATCCCTCCGCATGCGCCCGCGCTGCAGCCATCCGAAGACGAGCGGGTGCTCCTCCCATTGGAGTCACTCGAGGCGCTGCCACGTGGCTTTCTCCGGATCAGAAAAATTGTGCGTGACCTGAATGCCCCCCTGGGCTTGTTACATGTGGTCCAGTTGAAAGATCCGATGTTCGATTCTTCATTCGATGCCAATCCGTTTCTTGTTACGACCTACGAAACTGTCGAAAAGAAACAACATTTGATGCAAGTAGGCAGGCGAATGATTCCACATGCCGAAGCAATCGACTCGATCATTCAATTCGGCGATCCCGCGATGGAAATTTTAAAAGAAGCTCAAACAGGCCTGTACCGGTTCATCCTGATGGGCGCGAAAAAATCAACCTTTCTCTCCCGGTTTCTCGATTCGACCGTGTACAGGGTGATGAGCCAATCGACGATTCCGGTGATCACAAGCAGGGTTGCCTAACAACATGTATCCATATCGGAGGCAAAGTATGAAACCCAAGATTCTTTTCTTCTTCTCCATCTTTTCTCTGGCGTTTTGGATTTCTTCCAGCGCTTCGGGCAAGCCATATGAGGTGGCGAAGTTGACGTACAAAGGATGGATCAAAGGACGTGTAACACACACTCTAAAGACCGTTGAAGTGCCGAAACTGGAAGTGGACCGGGACGCGAAGATATGCGGCTCGGAACCTCGCGCAATCCAGGCTGTCGACATCGGTCCTGACGGGGCTCTCCGGAATGCAGTCGTCTATCTCAAAGACATCTCTACAGGAAAAGGGTTTACATTGCCGGCGACTCCCCCGACGCTCACTCAGGATCACTGCGACTTCCAGCCTCATCTACAGGTCGTTCCACCCATGAGCAGTATCAGAATCTTGAATCGGGATAATATCCTGCATGGAGTGCATGCATTCCAGTTTGATCTGGGTACCAAGTTCGTCTTGTACCCGAATAGTGTCACCTATCCCGCTCACACTCTGTTCAATATCGCCATGGTGGCACAACGGAAGGAGAGCTTTCAGCAGCTGGGCGGTCCGGGAATCGTAAAATTTATCTGCGAAGCGGGTCACTACTGGATGACTGCATACTTCGTTGTGGCGCCGCATCCTTATTTTGTGAAGGTGAACGAAGACGGCACTTTTCTGATGGAAGATGTGCCTCCGGGAAAATACACGTTGGTATCGTGGCACGAATATTTCGGCACAAAGGAACAAACCATTGAGGTGAAAGAGAATCAACCTGTTGCTGCTAATTTCACCTATACCGAAGAGTTATGAGAATTGCTCATCGACTTGATGTTTTGCGCGAAAGAATCGCTGCACGAGTGGAGTAAGGGAGGATCATCATGTCTGAGAAATCGGCACAGCGAAAGAAGGCAAAGAACGAATACAGGATGCGCACGCATCTGATCCATGGCAACTATGAAAGCAAGAAGTGGGACTACACACATCATGTGATTCCGCCGATGTCTGCCTCTACCGCATACAGGCTGAGCTCCGTACATCGTGGCGCTCAGGGCTTTTTTGAGTTTGCAAGCGAATCCATGGATTTCACGAAACACGTTCCAATCTATGTCTATGAACGTCTGGAAGAACCGACGCGCAACATGCTCGAAGCAAACCTGGCTTACGCAGAACGCGGAGAGATGTGTGTATCGTTTTCAACAGGAATGGCTGCCATCGCCGCAGTACTGGGAGTGCTCTGCGAGAACGGACACGAAATTGTGGCACACCATGTGGGATACGGATGCACTTACAGCTTGATGACGCATTGGCTCACGCGGTACGGGATTCATACGAATTTTGTAAATCTGCAGAAAGTCGACGAATTCCGCAGAACCATTACTCCGCGCACCAGAGTCGTGTATTTTGAAACGCCGGTAAATCCCGATCTGACTCTAATTGATATTACTGGGATTCGCAGCGTGTTGGACGAGATCAATCAGGATCGGCCGGAAGAGAAAAGGATCCGGATTGTGGTGGACAATACTTTTGCCACTCCATTCTGCCAGCGCCCGCTTACCCTGGGCGCAGATTTTTCTGTACAGAGCCTGAGTAAGGATATTGGAGGCTTTGGCACGGACATGGGTGGCGCGGTCATCGGTCCCCAAAAGTTCTACAGTCCTTTGCTTATGTACCGGAAGGACTTCGGTGGCGTGCTCTCACCGCGAAGCGCGTGGTCTTTCCTGGTTTACGGACTCCCGACACTTTCGACCCGGATGATCAATCAGCAGAAAACGGCTTACAAGGTCGCTCGTTTCTTGCAAGAACACCCCAAGGTCCAACGCGTGAGTTATCCCGGGCTTGAATCTTATCCCCAATTTGAGCTGGCCAAGCGCCAGATGACAAACTACGAAGATAAATTTTCACCTGGAGCAATGATCTATTTCGTTCTTCAGAATGGAGATGTGACTAATGAAGCAGGCGTTCGAGCGGAAAAATTTATCGACTACATTGCTGATCACTCCTATTCCATCACGCTCGCCGTCAGTCTGGGGCAATTGAGAACATTGATTGAGAGTCCGTTCTCAATGACACACTCCGCAATGCCGGCGGAAGAAAAGCAAAGATGCGGAATGGACCATGGGGGAATTCGTCTATCCATCGGGCTCGAAGATTGGCACGACATCATTGAAGATCTTCGAGAGGCCCTGGATCACATTTGAATTCAGTCAGCATTCACTCGCTGGAGTTCCATTCTTCGCAGAACCAATGATCTGTTTCGTGTGGATACGTGCAAGCTGAAAATTCATCACAGGCTCCGCACAACCCTGTCCCGTTTCGCACCGGCTCCTGATGATTTTCGATGATGGGTTGTGGGAAGGATCTGAAATTATCGCAATGAAACAGCATTGTATTGCCGGAAGGATGAGAGCAAAGGTCTAAGTGATCACAGGCGTAGCAAATACCAAAATTCATGATTCACCTCCTGCCCTGAGAGCAGCATGCTTCATGCCAGAACGCCTGTTCAGGAATCAGATCTTAGATACGACTTTCCGTCATGCCGGCGACGAAATGTCGACTGGAGACGGGTCAGAATCCAATGATCGGAGGCCCTTAACTCTCCACGGTATCGTGTGTAGGGTCAACCTTGTGCTCATCAGGGATCACAGCGCCGACGTGCATTTCCCGTTCTTCAAATGGTTCAAACCATTTCGATACAAGCTCCTCGGCTGCGAGCCAATGATCCAGATCGTGGCCGTTTTTGCGACCGCTCATGAGGTAAAAATCATGTGCTACTCTCGCGATTTCATCTTTCATTAGCATGGTCATTCCTCCTTTGATTAGATGTGAAGCAATTTCCAGGCCAGCATTTGGAGCGCAGGCGTCCCGCCTGCATTATGGGCCGCAGGCTGAGGCTGTTGAAAAATGCAAAGAGATCCCCGTTTGCGGTTTGTAACGCCCCACGTCCCGTGGGCTGAGCTCGAGCTCAAGAGCCCGCCAGAGGCGGGCGTTACAGATTGCAAACAAGACTTTCCTGCATTTTTCAACAGCCTCGGCTTCCAGCCTGCCAGGCGGACTGCGAGTCCGCCGGATTTGTTATGATTGTGCATAGGAATTTCATGAATAAGATTCACCCTTTATATCTACCTCCTTCCTACCAGGATTCTGTGGAAGAAGGCCGCATGATTTTGCGAGACGGAACGACGGCAACGATCCGGAGAATCCAATCGTCTGACCAGCAAGCGGTACAGGAATTTTTTGATCGCCTTTCTCCCGAATCGCGCTGGTATCGGTTTTTTTCCGTTGCAAGACCAAGCGAGCAAATGATTCACTCGCTCTGCAATCCTCCCGACTCGCATTCTCAAATCACGCTGGTGGTCACACGTATTGTGAATCAAGAGCTTCATATGATTGCAGCCGGATCCTACTGGGGGCAGGATGAGAAAACCGCGGAAGTTGCGTTTTCGGTTGAAGATGCTTTTCAAGGAAAAGGAATCGGGACTCTGCTTTTGGAGCGTCTTGCGCTCCTGGCGGCGCGAAATGGTTTTACACGATTCTGGGCAACAACTCACGCGAACAATCAGGCGATGCTGGAAGTCTTTCGAAGATCTGGATTTCCGCTTCATATCGAAAGAAAAGACGGCTACATGCAGCTCGACTTTTCGGTTTCTCCAACGCAGGAAAGTGTAAACCGGTCGGAAACTCTGGACCGGGTGTTCACAACTGCTTCGCTTCTTCCCATCTTTCAGCCGAAATCGATTGCAGTGGTAGGCGCGTCACGCGATTCTTCCAGCATCGGCTACAGGATTCTTCAGGAACTTGTGATGAATCGTTTCGAAGGACCGGTTTATCCTGTTAATCCCCGGGCAAAAGTCATCGGATCCATTCGCGCGTATGCCTCGATCCGGGATTTGCCGGATCGTGTGGATCTGGCGGTGATTACTGTTCCGTCGTCCGCCGTTCTGGAAGTGGTCGACGAATGCGCCGCATTTGGAGTGCGCGCTTTGATCGTGATTACTGCAGGTTTTGCTGAAGTGGGCGCGAACGGACGTGATTTACAGAATCAGTTGCTGGAGAAATCCCGCAGTTCCGGAATGCGCATGGTGGGTCCGAACTGCATGGGCGTTCTAAATACCGATCCGAATATCCGGATGAACGCTTCCTTCTCTTCTGTTTTTCCTCCCGAAGGCAAGGTTGCGATGTCCTCCCAAAGCGGAGCTCTCGGGATGGCGATTCTCGATTTTGCTCAACAGCGCGGCCTCGGTCTTTCCACGTTCATCAGTGTTGGAAATAAAGCCGATGTTTCTGGAAATGATCTTCTGCAATATTGGGAGGAAGATCCGAGAACAGACGTCATCCTGCTTTATCTGGAATCGTTTGGCAATCCGCGTCGTTTTGCGCGTCTGGCTCGTAGGGTGAGCCGCAGAAAACCGATCGTCGCGGTGAAAAGCGGTAGAACACTTTCAGGGAAACGGGCTGCTGGTTCACACACTGCAGCTCTTGCTGCGAGCGATATTGCCGTAGAAGCTCTCTTCGGACAGACAGGAGTCATTCGCGCGCAGACTCTGGAGGAAATGTTCGATCTCGCTTCCTTGCTTGGCAGTCAGCCTCTGCCAAAAGGAAATCGGGTAGGAATTGTAACAAACGCAGGTGGTCCCGGCATCCTGTGCGCCGACGCCTGCGAAGCGAATGGGCTTGTCGTTCCTGAGCTGTCAAAAGCCAGACGCTTGCGCATTGCCAAATACCTACCGCCCGCTGCCAGCGTTGTGAATCCTGTGGATATGATCGCCTCAGCTCCCCCGGAGCATTACCGGAAGACGATCGAGAATGTCTTGAGCGCGAAAGAAATCGATGCCCTGATTGTAATTTACATTCCTGTTTTGCCTGTAGATTTGCCGCTCATAACCGCTGCAATTGGGCAAGGGATTGCAGCCGGTCGCAAGAAGGGAGGGGCAGGCAAACCGGTGCTTGCCTGCTTGATGACTCATCAAGAGGGAAGCCAGAGCCTGCTGCTGAACGGAGAAAAAATACCTGCTTTTCCCTTTCCGGAATCGGCCGCTCACGTACTGAGTAAAGCGGAGCGCTATTCGCGATGGAAAAAAGAACCTCCCGGTGTGATTCCTGATTTTGAGGACACGGATCCCAAGGCAGCACGACAAGTTTGTCTGAACGTAATTGAAGAACGGGGCGGGAGTTGGCTATCCGCTCAAGAAAGCAGACAGGTTTTGAACGCGATGCGCCTTCCATTGCCACAAAGTGGAGTGGCAAAAGATCCGGACGAAGCTGCCGAAATCGCCGAAAAGATCGGTTTCCCTGTCGCCATCAAACTGGCCTCACGCGAACTAATCCACAAAACAGAGATCGGCGGAGTGCACCTCAACCTTCAAAACAGTCAGGAGGTGAAAAAAGCATTTCAAAAGATTAGAAAACGGCTCGTGGACTTGGGGAAAAATGAAGCCATGGAAGGCGTGTTGGTCCAACAGATGATTTCCGGCGGCATTGAGGTGATGGTGGGAGCGACTGAGGATCCATTATTCGGACCGCTGATCGCGTTCGGACTTGGCGGCATCCATATAGAGATACTAAATGACATCGCCTTCCGAATCAGTCCGCTGACAGATAAAGACGCGAGCAAAATGGTAAGGCAGATTCATGGTTATCGTCTATTTGAAGGATATCGCGGTCATCCTCCGGCGGATATCAAGGCGATGGAAGATGTACTTTTGAGAATCTCCCGGCTTGTGGAAGAAGTGCCTGAGATTACGGAGCTCGATCTGAATCCGATTTTCGCGATGCCTCCTGGGCAGGGCTGCTTGATTGCGGATGTGCGCATCAAAGTATCGCCTTGATTCCGGCAACTATTTCATTCGCCGGACCGTGTAAGATGAATGCATGTATAGTCTGCAGTTTCTTCAGATTCCCGCCGGTATGGACCCGCTGGAGACTGCCCGAAAAATGATGCAACAGAATGATGACGCGATTCTGGATCAGTTGAAGGATCTGGACATCGATCGATTCTTAGTGTCTTCGTGCCTTTGTGGTGAACTCTGTCTTATCGCCGGTTGAGGTGCGCGAGCCAATTGCTAAGCGAAGACTTCATGTTGGTCGTTAGAAACAATTGCAGTCCGGTTTCCGGATCTTTAGACCAGCAGACTCTGGCGGGGCATTCCAGCGGGATTGAAGAGATCGGAACAAACAACCGCACGTACACAGTTTCACCTGAAATCTTGCCGTGCGTGTTGGCTAGACACAATCCGGTGGTACTGACGTTTACGGCTTTTGTGGAAATCCATTTACCGCCATCTGTCCTGTAAGAAACTGGAAACGAAGAATCAAATCGTGTTTCTACGCGGCCCTTTGCTGAATCCTGGGATTCCGGGGCCGTGTTGTCCACAGCAACAGGTTGGGATTTTTCCGCGAAAGCATGCGCGGGCTCCGGTGGATCAACGGGCTCAGCATGACGAACGGGCTCAGGCGGGACCACGGGTTCGGGTCCCGGACGGGTTTGAAACCGGGTGTCGTATTCGATTCTAATCTTGTAGAAGTGAATGTCCTGCTTGACTTTCAGAGTCGCGATTTTCATCTGCAAACTCGGAAGCAAAACTTTGACGCGATACTCTCCGGGAGACAGGTGGTACGCAATTCCCTGCGCATCGCGAACGGAGCGGAAGTGGAGATCTATTTTTTCAATCTTGATTTCAGAGAAAAGCACAACTCGACCGTGCTCATCGATTGGAATAACAACAACTTCCTGAACGCTCTGTTCGTTGTCCATCCCTCCCTCAGGCGACTTGGATTTAATTTTAGACAGATCCGCATTTTAGTCAAGCCCTTTGATTTCTACGATTGCCATTGTCTGATTTCTCGTCTATGTTGGCTGTGGTACGCTGATACAGTGAAGGGGCAAAAGAAGCGGCCGACGGCCCGGACGGCGGACAAATTTGATCTATATGAGAGAAGCGTGCAGACCGCCGAAGCGGATGCGCGGTTTCTTGCGCGACGTTTTCGCTCGATGACGGGACGTCCTCTTCGCCTTTTGCGTGAAGATTTTTGTGGGACCGCCAACATCCTGTGTGAATTCGTCAAACTCCACCGGTTGAACAGGGGAGTCGGAATTGATCTGGATCGGGCGCCGCTGCAGTGGTGCAATTCTGTCAGACTGCCGCAGCTTACGGAACAGCAGCGCAGCCGGATCCAACTGATGAACAAAGATGTGAGGGGAGTTCGAGCGCCCAAAGTGGACCTGATCACCGCCCTCAATTTCAGCTATTTTGTTTTTAAGACCAGAGCGGAGATGCTTCGATATCTCAAAAATGCCCGCAGATCTCTGGCTCCGGACGGCGTCATGATGCTGGACGTTCAGGGCGGAATCGATGTTCCGGTGGAAGGTCGTGAAACCTGGAATGTGGAAAATTTCAAATACGTGTGGGAAGTGAAGAGGTTCGATCCGGTCACGCATCACATTCTTTGCAAGATCCATTTTCTGTTTCGCGATGGGTCTCGATTACAGGATGCGTTTGTTTATGATTGGCGGTTGTGGACGTTGCCGGAATTGCAGGAATTGTTTGAGGAAGCCGGATTTCGCAATATTCACGTTCTGTGGGAAGGCACTGATCGCAAAACCCGATTGGGTAACGGAATCCTGCGACGCGTGAAGAATGGCCGTATGGAACACGCCTGGTACGCGGTCGTGGTAGGCCAGAATGTCTAGTTTGGAGAGGCGGGCGTCCCTGCCCGCCATGGCGGCCATGGAGGGCCGTTTCTCCAAATCAAGGCTCTCTCTTTAGCGCGCGGCCGGGCGTAGCGCCCGTATGATTCCCATTCTTCAACACCTGTTTGCCGTTGACAAACACGTGCACCATGCCCGTTGAAAATTGATGCGGCTTCTCAAACGTCGCGTGATCGCTGACAATCGATGGATCAAAGACCACCACATCCGCGAAGTAGCCTTCTTTCAGCGATCCGCGCTCTTTGATCTTCAAATTTGACGCGGGAAAGGAGGTCAGTCTGCGGATCACGTCCTGAAGTGTCGCCGCTTTTTCCTCCCGTACATACTTGCCAAGCAATCGGGCAACATTTCCATATGCGCGCGGGTGTGGATTGGACAACAGGAAGACACCTTCCGGCTTCAACGATCCTTCATCCGATCCAAAACTCACCCAGGGAAGCCCTGCCTGTTTTTTGATGTTATCTTCGGACATCAGAAAGTACACTGTGCCCACGCGAGTGTCGTCTTCAATCACCAGATCCATTGCCGTCTCCTGCGGCGATTTGCCGCGCATTCGCGCAACTTCAGCAAGCGACTTTCCGGTCAGCGGTTTCAGTTTGTCGTTCTTGAATGCGACCAAAAGGATCCGCTCGGGGGATCCTGCAAGATTGTAAAGGTTTTCCCAGGTGTCCGTAGGGGAAGACATTTCCTGTATTACTTTTTCGCGAATTGCCGGATCTTTCAGCCGCTTGATCCATTCTTCCAATCCGCCTTCTTGCACCCACGGTGGCATCGATGCATCCAGACCCGTTGCGCCGGCGGGATACATATACATGTCCCCTGTAATCTTCAATCCTTCCTTTTGTGCTGCTTCGACTCTTGCAATCAATTGATCCATCTTCGGCCAGTTTGCTTCTCCGGCCGCTTTGAGATGGTAAATCTCCGCGGGTATGTTTGCTTCCCGCGCGATGCGGATCAGCTCATCCACCGCCTCCAGTAGATGGTTTCCTTCGCTTCGCATATGCGAGATATACATTCCGCCGTATTCAGACGCGACTTTTGAAAGCGCAACCAGTTCGTCCGTTTTTGCGTAAAACGCCGGCGCATAGATCAAGGAGGAACCGACTCCGAGCGCGCCGCCTTTCATTTCCTTGCGCACCAATTCGCACATACGTTCCAGCTCGGCGGGTGTAGGAGGCCGGTCCTCATAGCCGACTTCATGAATGCGCACGGTTGTGGCTCCGACAAATGATGCGATGTTGGTGGAGATTCCCTTCTTTTCCAGAAATTCCAAATATTCCCGCAAGGTGGTCCACGTGATCGGATATTTGATGTCCCCCTGCTGCTTCACGGTGTCCACTTTCATTTGTTCGTTGAGTGGTCCCATGGACCAACCCTCGCCGAAGATTTCCAGCGTGACTCCCTGACGGATGTCGCTCTCCGAATGCCCATCGGCGATCAATGTATCCGTGGCCCAGCTCAGCATGTTGATAAACCCCGGCGCTACGGCCATTCCGGATGCGTCTACTTCGGTTGTAGCAGTGGTCCCTGATAGATTCCCGACAGCGGCAATCCTGTCGCCTTGAATCGCGACGTCCCCCTGGATCGGAGCGCCGCCGTTTCCATCGTAGATGTTTCCGTTGCGGATGATCACATCATATTTGCTGCTTTGCACAGGCGCTCCCTTCTTTGGCGAACAACTGAAAAGTAAAATCGAAATTGCAAACAAGACGGCCCACCGGTACATTTCTCCTCCAACAAAGAGAAACAGTATACTTCACTGGTCGAAATCTGTAGAAGGCGGGTCCGCGATGGAAAATTGAGGATTAACGCACAGTCGACGGACTATTGATTTTGTTTTCTTCTACGTTATGATCTCGATGAAGGGTTAAGGGGTCCGGATTAGCCGGATAAGGGACGCGAGGATGGGGAGGATAACGAAACTCATAGTTTCTCTTCTGATTACTTTAATTTTTCTTGAATTCGTAAGCCGCTGGATTTTTGTACCCTTTCTCCGAACAGCAAATTCGTCTCCCGCATCAGATTTCCCAGGAAGTCTTCTTTATCAAACATCACGATGTCACCGCATTTGATTCCAGCGTAAGCAACCAGAAATCTGCAAAGCATATTCTGCGAATTGTTGAATCGTTGAGCAAATATAATAACGTCTACATTGCTCCCATCCTGTCTCGTGAAGAAATCGGCCTGCTGTTGCACCAACAGCCGATTCATAAAAACAGTTCCTTCATTCATCGGCTGGGTGCTGTCTCGACAAATGTCATCGACTGTAATCCCGCGTTCCAGGAAAGCTTCCAGATTCAAAATCTCTATTTGCCGGATGGGCACTGGAATACATCAGGTCACAAACTGTTTGCGCGGTGTCTGCAGCAATATCTGAATCTCAACCACTAATACATTTTCAGAATTTCTTCAATATTCTTTGTTTGACACGCCCG
Organism: uncultured bacterium; assembly: GCA_963843285.1. Classification (GTDB taxonomy): domain Bacteria; phylum Acidobacteriota; class HRBIN11; order JAKEFK01; family JAKEFK01; genus CAZDDB01. The sequence goes on along the minus strand of CAWJJO010000012.1, from coordinate 550,922 downwards.
TCGATCCTCCGGATGATTCAGGCATCTGATATTCTCTTAGATATGCGCCAGCGGGTTGAATGGTTCGTTGTATTTTGTTTCATGCTGCTGGCATTTCTTGTTCGACTACCGCTCATTTCACGTCAAGGACTCTGGGCGGATGAAATTTTCTCTCTGGCTATCGCGACAGGACACAGTCTGGAGCAACCTGCGTGGAAATCCGATCCGGCACTGGGAGACTTTCACGAACCCATCGAGGCAGTTCCTGCTTCTTTCTTCAGAAAGTATTCGATGAACGACGGACTTCCGTCCCCGTTATCGCGTGTTTGGAGGGCGGTTATGCTGTCAGATACAAGTCCACCTCTGTACTATCTCCTGTTGAACTGCTGGCTAGGATTTGCGGGGACTTCGGATACGGCCTTGCGGCTCTTCTCCCTGGTATTTGCAATAGCGTCAATGCCTTTTCTCTGGCTTCTTGGCTTGCAGCTCATGGACCGCAGAATCGCAATTCTCGCTTTAATCATTTTTTCATTTTCGACATTATCTGGCTATTACTCCACGGAAGGAAGGATGTATTCATTTTTATGGTTTGAAGCTTTAGCGTTCGTCTATTGCTCTTTGTATTTGAAACAGTACGGATTGCGCGCGGGCCCAGCAGTGTGCTGGATCATTTTGGGAGGCTCGGCAATTCTTACGCATTACTACTTTCTGCCCATCTGGGTGGCGCTGGTCTGCTGGTTAGTTGCCATGCCGGGCGAAAATACGCGAATAGCCTGGGGATCTTGCATTTTGCTTACTATTTGTGTAGTAGCGCCGTGGTACCAGCATTTGCCGTGGAGTTGGGGGCAATGGAGGATTACGAGCTCATGGCTCGTGGGTCCGATGCCCTGGGTTGAAAGGCTGGAAGCGCCTGTACGTCTTTGTTGGAGTCTGTTCTCGCCCCGCGGATATTGGGGCGGGCCTGCATGGGCAGGGTGGTTACTTAGATTTGGTTTCGTGGCTGCTTTTGTTGGTTATTTGTGGCGATTACATTGGCATGGTGTGCTCGATCGTTTTTGGCTAGGTAGCTGGTTTCTAATTTCTTGCCTCACACCGACTGTTACCGACAGCCTTTTTCATACTCATGCTGCCGCCGTGACCCGTTACGCGCTTCCGGGTTTTCCCGCGGCGTGCCTGCTCCTTGCTTTATGTCTGGCTGCACTGCATAAACGCTGGATGGTATTTGGTATGGTCATTTTTCTGGTCGGCAATATAGCTGGTCTTTATTCCGCCTACAATGCTTCAACGCGGCAGGGACAACCGTTTCGCGAGTTAGGTGAAGTGCTTTCTATCCGGATAAAATCGGACGATTTGCTGATCGTGCATTCCATTCCTTCCGGGGTCATTGGCATTTCTCGATATCTGAAAGACGATACACCCGTGGCGAGCTGGGTTGGACAATTGGGTCAAAGGAAAGTTCCTGAAGACATTGTCAGGCTGATCAGCGGTCGAAAAAAGGTGACTTTGCTCGAGATCCATACGGTGGATCAGGTTGCGCCGGAAGAAGACTGGCTTCGTTCACATGGAACTCTCGTTGAAGAAATTCAAAATGGGGATGCGCATCTGCTTTTCTTTCAGCCCCGAAGCGGCGCCTATTTCTAAAGCCGTGTCGGCTGCTTCACCAGAATCTTCATCGCATGATACACATCCGGTTGGAATATGCGAAGCATAAGAAGCAGCACAGCGGAAAACATAAGCGCGTAGCCTGACACAAGAAGGAGAAGCTGAGCAATCGATGTTGCTGTCCAGAACTGAAAAATCAAAAGAGCTGCCAGTAGAGATGTAACGATCGCAGGGATTACGGGTTTGAAGAGATTTAAGAAAGAATATCCTAATTCTTTCGATCCCTGATAACAGAGAGGCAGCGAAAAGGAAGCAGCGCCAATCGCTGTGGAAATCAATAATCCCTCAGTCGAACCAAGAACACAAAATAAAATCGCAAATGCTATTTTTACAACTGCTGCCCACAATGGAAAACGCGCGACCTCTGCTGATTTTCCTCGTGCAAGAAAGGCGTAGAAAATAGTTGCGGGCAAAAAATCGACCGCAACAGCAATGGTGAGAATTTGCATAAAGATGGTGGACTGTACAAGCGAATAGCCGGTCCATATTGTGAGGATTTGTTTTGAATAGACAAACAGAAAAATGGCTCCCGGAACAACGAGTATTACTTGAAGCCAGTGAATACTTTTCAAATAACTTATAGACGTTTTGTTATCTTCTACTTCAGGAATCGAGGGTTGCGCGCCCAACCACATTAGATCCTTCCACATATACGGAAGACGTCTTGCGATCCAATACACAGTCATCGATCCAATTCCGAAAAATCTAGGAATTAGAAGCGCATCGAGTTCCCACAGAAGTTTTGCTGATGCTCTTAGCATCAGCTGTACTCCGGCCTCACGTAAGAGTGAAACAAGGTTACCCGCGCGGAATGAATCAAACAATGGACGACTGCCAAACGCTCTACGGCAGACAAAGCTGGAGACAGGAATGATTGTTATAACAGCAACGAGATCTAAAACGAGTAATGAAAGAAGACCGAAGCCTCGTTGAATCAAAACGATTGCGACGACCGAATTCAGTAACGAGGTAAGTATCGGTAATTGGGCGGCCAGATCAAATCTTCCAACTCCGCGGAGTGTGTAGAGAAACATTTCTGAGATACAGGTGGCAAAAAAAATCATTGCAGTCAGATAAAATGCGCTGATGAGAAGCTGATGGAATTGGCCGGGGATGTTGAAGAAACGAATCAGGGCGGAAGCGAATCCACTGATCAGAAGTGCAGCGAGAGTACCCAGTCCCGCCGAACATACCAGGGCTTCACTCAGATGTGGCTCATCTTTATTGGATGCGCGAATTAAAATCGTGATCAACAGTGCCTCTTGTATAAACAGGGGAAATGTAATGATGGTCTTAAGTATTCCCCAGACTCCCACAAGCTCCGGGCCAAGCCTCTGCAACATGACTCGAATGACGATCAGTTTCAGGCAAAGATCGATTAAATACGCGCCGTATACCCATGCGGAATTCCGTATAAAAAAATGTCTATCTCTTCTCATGAAGGGCTTTTTGATACAGCTCGATGTGAGACTCAACCGTTGAATTCAGTGAAAACTGACTTACACGTTTTAGGCAGTGATTGGAGAATTCCTCTAGCCGGTATCTGTTTCCTGCGATCTGCAAAATGGAGTTGGTCAGGGCCTCTGCATTGTTGGGAGGGATCAGTATGCCACAGTCTGATGTGACAATCTCGGGAACACCGCCTACGGTAGTTGCGATAGGGGGTATTCCCCGAATCATCGATTCCAGAAGCACGATGGGAGCTCCTTCCCATAAAGAGGGAAGGAGAAGTACATCAATCTGTGAATAAATTTCGTCCGTGTTCAATACCGATCCGAAAAATGTCGTAGCATCACATAAGTTCAGATCGCGCGCCTGAATCCGGAGATCTTCTTCCAAGGGACCGCTTCCAAATATAAGCAGTCTCATGCCCGGGTTTTCTTTCAAGGCTTGAGCAAAGGCTTTCAAGAGAATCGTATGACCTTTCTGAGGAGCAAGTCGAGCTACAATGCCAAACCTGAGAAATTGAGAAGTTGCTCTCTTTGCCGAAACATTCTGTTCAATTCCCGGATAGATTACGGTGATATCCCCTGTGTTGAAGCCCGCTTCTTTGACAAGAAACGAACGCACTGCTTCGCTTACAGCAATAATTCTGAAGGTGTGTTTGGAAGCCATTCGGCCCAAAAGAGCCACAAAAGGATTTTTCAAATACTGGTCCTCATTCCATTTCGTGCAAAGTTGTGGGACTTTAAGGGACGCGGCTGCGAATCCACCATAGACATCGGCTTTGAATAGATGTGTATGGATGATGTCAGGCCGGAAAGACCGGAGCCATTTGCGAATGGCAAGAATGACAGTGATATCCCATGCGTCTCTATGGTGAAATTCATGAACCTGAATTCCACCCTCCTGGAAATGATTGAAGAGCTCTCCGCCGTCTTTCAGCACGCCTACCTGGACTGAATGCTCATCTTGCAATTTTGTGCAGAGAGCCAAAAGTTGTTTTTCCGCTCCTCCGCAGGATAAAGACGTGATCAAATGTGCAATTCGCATCTAAGGTATTAGAAGCCTCACATAAAGATCGCTGATTGTGCTCACCATCGCCTCTTCCGAAAATTCTTGTTGTGCTCGAACTCTGCCCGCGATGCCCATTGCTAAGGCAGTTTCATGATTTGCCAGCAAATCAGATATTGCTTTAGCCAGTGCCGCAGGCTGTGCCGGCGGTACGAGTAGTCCGGTCTTTCCGTGGATCACTAATTCAGGCAATCCCCCTACGGCACTGGCAACGACGGGAAGACCAGCTGCCATTGCTTCCAATACTGCGATCCCGAAGCCTTCCTCAACTGACGGGAGGGCAAACGCAAACCATCGGGATAGCGCCGGTTTCAAATCGTCCTGCCAGCCGAGAAAGTGAACAGAATTGTCCAAACCTAGGTCTTTGGCTTCTAACTTCAGCTTCTCCAGTTCAGGCCCGCAACCTGCGATCTCCAACTTAATATCGGTTCGGGACCTTCGAAGAATAGCAAAAGCCTGCAAGAGGTAACTAAATCCTTTCAAGCGGACGAGTCTTCCTGCCGTTCCAAGAATATTCGTATTGCTCTGAGTTTGTTCGAAAATAAAGTCGTTTACGTTGACTCCGGGATAAACCACAGCAACTTGCTCACGATCGATTGTTTCCGCTACTGCCCGGGACGTTGCGATTACCGCTGCGTAGCGAGAATCAGCTAATTTACCGGGATTCAGGCCTCCGGACTCACTGACTCTGCTATGCAGGTGAGCAATTACGGGAACAGGAGATTTGATATGGCGAATCAACCGTATGGCCCTGCCGCCAAAGTGCTGATGCACTAAGTCAAATGTATTTGAGCCTATGCTGTTCAAGGAACGCAAAACTTCGGCAATGCGAAAGTTCCGCCAGTCAAGGACACGAACTTTAGCTCCGGCCGCGTGTGCTTCCGCCGATAAAGGGCCGTCTTTCCCGAGGAATAAGACGTGGATTTCAAAATATTCCGGATCTAGCCGCCTGGCGAGCGCCGTCACTATGCGGGCCGTAGCCGCATTTTCAACCTGCGCGGTGCCCAGTAGATGCAGAATCCGATACGGACTCATTTGCTTTTGTCAAAAAGCCCGTGTTTGATTCGTGATAGTCGCGTCAGGAAACTCTCGGGAGGATGCCAGCCTAGGCGTACTCGAACTGAATAGTCCCAGGATCGGTCTGTGGGTTGAACCATCGTTCTGTGCAATAGATATCGATCAGTTCTGATGCGGTTTGCGCCGGGCCTCATCGTAAACGCAAACTGGAACGATCTGGATACTGAGTTTCGCACGCGATCATTGTAATAACCATACGGGTAGGAGAATGCAAGAATGGCCTTTTGCAGGAGATTCTCCAGATCGTTTCGACTTCCGGCAATTTCATGTTCCAATTCCATCTCTGACAGTTCTCTTAAATCGCAGTGGTTGCGGCTGTGTGCGCCAAAGTCAATTCCCTGCTCCGACCAATGAAGAATGTCTTTCGGCTCCATGAGAAAATGGGTATGGGAGCCCCGTACTTCATCCCATTTGTTCGTTTCACCAATCATGGATGTGACTACGAATACTGTAGCACGTAACTGAAGATCTCTGAGTTGCGGCAAAGCGTATTGGACAAGATCACGGTATGCATCGTCAAACGTCAACAGGACCGCATTTCTCGGCAGTACACCGGAATGAAATGCATCGCTCAGCTCATTCAGCCCCAAGCAAGTGTATTCGTGCCTCACCAGCCACTCTATTTGTTCTTTGAACCTTTGTGGTGAAATTGTTAGAGAAGGATATGTTCCTGCTTTGAATGGCCCTACATGGTGATAGAGCAATACCGGCAGGAATAGATCCTTATGTCCTTTTCGCATCGCTTCCTATGTCTCGAAGTGAAGGCAAGCTCAAGAGTAGTATGCCTGTGGTATTGCCTGCCAACTGAGCGGCATCAAATAAAGCGCGCGCAGGGAGACCCTTCCAAATAGAAGCAGCCATCCCCTTCAGATTCAAGAAAATAACAAATAAGGCGTTTTCGAAAAAGAAAGACGGGGTTTTCTTCTCCCCGGATAAATAGGAGAGAATCCTCATGGCTCCTAGACCATAGTCGTAAAACCGCCGGATCAAAGCGGAAAAAGTTTCCCGATGATGCTGATACACAATACTCCCTGGTACAAATTGGATTTTATACCCCGCCTGAGTCACCTTGTAGAAAATATAATCGTCATCGCCGTTGTCCCATGGCTTATGGGGAAAGCAACTGAGTTTGAGGAGAAGATTGCGGCGGAATGCCATATTTGCTCCCACACCAAACGCGCGCACCGAATAAACTCTTTTCAAATCTTGCAGAGTGAGTTGAAAAGGTGAATTGCTGTAAAATCGGCGGGAATGCTGCTCAAATTCGCGTTGCCAGCGATTCTTTTGATCCGGGGAAATGGCCTTTCCTGTAACACATCCGACCTCCGGGTCATCAAAACCTTTCAAAATTTCGTCGATCCAGTTACGATCCGCTTCGCAATCGTCATCAATAAAAGCAATCATTTCTCCGGTTGAATTTTGAATGGCGCAGTTTCTTGCCGCACAAAGCCCGGCAACCGTTTCCTTGAAATATTTCAGGCCAAACTTTTCGGTTATAGAACGGGTTTCCCCGGTCCGCGAATTATTATCTACTACAAGAATCTCAGCCGGCGGGGGATTCAGTTTGGACAAGGAAAGGAGGCAACGCTGCAATTCCTTCGCGCGATCTTTCGTGCAAACTGCTACTGAAACGCTTGCCGTCATGAATTCAATGAAATTCCATCGTAAAACTAAGTCGCATCAGAGAGCAATCCCAACAGGGTGAGCTTTCTGGACGATGCGGCAACATGATGCCGGGAGGAATACAACTCAGGAGGTCCCTTTCCCGAGCAGCAGAGTGGATACAGTCCTGGTCAGGATATAGAGATCCAACCAGAGACTTTGTTCTGAAATGTATTGCAGATCGTATTTCAACACTTCATCCATCGAGTTGCTCCCTCGGCAGTGCACCTGCTGGAGTCCTGTAATCCCCGGCGGAATAGCCAGACGTAGCTTATGTTGAGCGGAGTAATTCCTTACTAATTCCGTAGTAGCCGGACGAGGCCCCACCAGACTCATAGTCCCTTCAAAGACATTCCACAATTGAGGAAGCTCGTCCAGCCCTGTTCTCCGAAGAAATCTGGCGAATCCATTCTCCACACGGGGATCGTCTTTCAGCTTGAATAGCGTCTGTTTCTCAGATGCAATTAGAGGTGAAACCTCCTTGTCCGAGTCCGGCTTCATCGTTCGAAATTTGTAAAGCTGGAAGGGACTCCCGTTTTGTCCCACACGCACCTGGCGATAAATCACAGGCTTTCCGTAAGTGAGACGAATCAACAACGCGATCAAAAGGATCAACGGAGACGTGAGTATCAATATGATGGATGATATGGCGATATCCATAATTCTTTTTGTTACCGAACTCCAATCGGACAAAATCTTCCTGTTTAAGGGAAGCACGGGGAAGGATCCAACCTGTTCGCGGAAAGGGAGAGTGCGTAAAAACGCGTAGTAGGTTGGGATGAAATCCACCGGAACCTTTTCCGTTATTTCGACCAGGATGTCGGCGATTTCACTGAATGTAAAGTCTCCCACAAGAATGACGCGATCGAAATCTTCCGTCTCGATCGCCTCACGATGCTGGCGCAAATGACTGCAAACGATGCGGTATCCTTCTGTCGGATCTTGTGAAAATTCGTGTGCAAAACGCGTAAGCATTTCATTATCTTTGCCGATGAGCAACAGGCATTCTACATCGATTCCCTTGCTCCAGCGATGGCTCTGCCATGCGGAAAAGATCTTTCGGAACAGCAGGCAGAACAGGACATTGAACAGAAGCGACAGTCCGATCGCCATTCGGGAATGTTCCTGGCTGTGAATTAGAAATGTTGCGACGATACAGAGGATGTAAAAAAGAGCGATCGAACGGACGAGATTCTGGATTTCATACTGCGTCAGCTTCCCGTGGCGTTCCTGGTAATTCCCCATCGTATACATGACAAAGAGGTAAAGGGGAGAAACCAGAAGGACCGACTTCAGATAGAAAAAAAATGACTGCATTTCTATGATAGGGATCAAGCCGCTCTGGAAGCGCACATAGTAGGCCAGGCACACAGACATTAATAGGGATAAGAAATCGCTGATTCCGCAGAGCAGACCGGTCCTGCGCATTACTCGCAATTATAGCGCTGCTTGCTCATAAATGGCTTCCAGCTGCCGGATCTGTCCGGCCAGATCAAACAAGTCCTTTGATAGTGAATCGAGTGGCGCTCCCGGAAACGGAGTTGTCAGAAAATTCTGAATTGCCGCTGCAAGCGCCGCTTCGTCATTCCAGGGAACGAAGCGGCAATATGCGGGATTCTTCAAGAGATCTACGATTCCCTGAACGGCTGTGGCGATGATCGGCTTTTGCATTACCAGAGCCTCAATCACCGTATAGGGACATCCTTCGTTTCGCGATGCAAGGACGAAACAATCCGAAGCGGAAAGAATTGGGAAGATATCCTTCCGGTAACCGAGAAAGCGAATCTGGTCGGAAAGCCCCAGCTTTGAAGTCAAAGCTGTCAGTTTCGGAGCGTCTTCTCCCTCGCCTACAATCCAGAGTTCTATATCGTTTCGTCCTAACAGCGAAAATACCCGGATCAATAATTCTTGTCCTTTGTAGTTGACGAGTCTGCCGATGGTCGTGAATACAGTCCTGTTCACTGGCGTTCCGATTCGAGTGCGGATCTCTCCGCGAACAATGGGTGCTGGTATCGGTGGAAACTCAATCGCATTTGGAACGAGATGAATCTGTTCCGGAGTCGCGAGAACTTTTTCAATTGCAGTTTCCCGCTCTTTTTCCGAATTCACGATGAAGGCCGTTGTCCATGGCGCAGCGTGGCGCTCCAATGCCAGATATATTCTTGCTTTGATAGGCGTTGTTCGTTGAAACGGAAAAACGTGCGGCGAATAGAAACACGGGATGTGATGACGCTTACAGATTGCTCTTGCGAGGAATCCGGCTTTTGCAGAATGAGCATGGACAACGTCGAAGTTCTGCAATACTCTTCGAAGCTTGCGCCAGCTTTGAAAATCCGAATAGGGAGAGAGTTCGCGGACCATAGGAACTGTCATAAATGGGATTCCATCCTGCTTGAGCTCTACCACTGGATCGCCTTCCGATTCGTACCCGCGGCGTTTTGCCAGAATGACCGTGACGTCAAAGCGCTGCGAATCGAGGCGTTTTGCAATGTTCAGGATGTGTTTTCGGATTCCTCCCGCCGAACCTTCGTTAACTTGCGCGACTTTGATTTTGCTCATCGACTGCAGTCTTTTGTTCGATGCGTTTCAGATTCCCGCTCGTTCAGAAAGAGTTGATCGGCACTTCCGAATCTATTTCTTGAGTGTCCCTCTCTAGAGTATCTTATATATCCATGAAACGCTTTCTTCTGTTCTTCCTTTTGGCGCCGGTGCTGGTGGTCATTCTTGTGGTGAAGCCAGATCACAACGGTCCATTGCGTGAGTGCGAGCAGCGTATACCGGTTGAATAGCCAACCCGCGGGCTGACATACGCGAAGATGGAACGCAAGGATCAGACAGGAGAAAAGAAGACAGTCATAGAAATCATCGATCCGGAACGCCGGATGAAGAAAAAGAGAAGCCACATCGCCGCGAACATGCCGGACAACCTGGCCATCAATTCCAAATTTTGCGAGGGAAGAAAGGAATACCAGAGCAGAAAGAAGCCGCTCAGCACTTCGAATGCAGCAAGCATTGGGTTGATTGTAATCCAAAGTGCACGGGTGTTATAAGATTACGAAATGCAGTTGGTCATTTGGCTTCTGGCAGCAATCGTTCTGGTTCTGCTGGGTGTGCGCAAGATTTTACCGGAAGAGCTGGGCGTAGTGATTCGATTCGGAAGCCCGGTGAGACATGTGCGCGGACCAGCGTTTGTGATGATGGCGCCTTTTGTAGATCGTTTGCAGCGTGTTCCTGCCGGGCCATTTTCTGTTTCCCTACCCCCGCAATCGGCGATTACTAAAGATGAGATTCCTGTTCAATTGCAGGCTTCTCTGGATGCATCTGTGGCAGATCCTGCAAAAGCTGCAGTCGTCAAGGACTGGCGGATTCACTTGATGTCAAAATTGCAGGAAATCATGAAGGATCGATTCGAGGAACTTGATTTTGATAATCTGGATACCGTCTTTCCCGGCTGGATCTCTTCGGTTCGCAATCAACTGAACGCCAAAGCCGCTGAGATTGGTGTCCGGGTAACCGATCTTCAAATTTCCAATCTTTCTCCCCGCTCAAAGCCACAATAGAGAATCTATTAAAGTTTGACTGAAGTCTGCTTGAAGCCATATAATTCTCCTGCCCATTGCCAACGATGTCATCTTTTTTCCGGAGAGGTGCTGGAGTGGCCGAACAGGGCTGCCTGCTAAGCAGTTATCCGGGCTTTAAACTCGGATCGAGGGTTCGAATCCCTCCCTCTCCGTATTCCCTAATTTGCCGACGACGAATTACGACCCAGAAATTTTTTGTGCCAAATTTGTGTCACGCATTCTCCTCGGTTTCGTATTCATGTCGCTGTGTCAGTCGATCATTGTGGTACCGACGGTTCTTGAATTCCCGAACGGTTCGCTTTTCTTGGGGCTCTGATTGATTTGGTGGCGGACGGTAACCGTTGATTAACCAAGCTACTGCTGCCGGATCAGATTTGTCCAGTTCTACACCACAGTGATTGGCAGTGAAACGGGATTCTCCAGCGGAACCGCAATCAGGAATCTTTGACCGCTCCCGAAACCAGGTAATCGTTTCGGCTACTACCAAGCGAAATTTGACCAGGCATTTTGAAGAGCATTTTTGGTGTGTCGGCCGCAAAACTAGAATCGCTAGACTTTACATCCACAGACATGATCGTTCCACCGGGTGCAACATAAAATAACTCTTTCCGTCGTGACGCCACATCGGCGTGTCCCCTCCGTTTATCGAAATCTGCCACTTTCCCCCTTTTGAAATTGGAAAACTTTGTACGTAAATCTCCCGTTCACCAGATTCATCAGAAACATAGGCAATCCATCTCCCGTCAGGATGGAAGTGTCCATAAATCTCTGCTGCAGGCGTTTGTAAATAAGGAAAGGGCTTTCGATTCCCCGTTAAAGGCAAAACCCACAGATCCGATTTCGTTTTCGGATCGCTGTTGTTGTACAGAATATATTTGCCATCCGGAGACCAATCATCGGGAAACTTGGTGGCTTGAGATACGAGTAAAGGTTTATCGGTTCCCGATCCATCGGCGGCTTTTTCATAAAGGTCGTATTGACTAGTTCTATGGATCTTCCTCCTGGAACCCGGCTCGGTCCGTATGAAATTCTTGCGCCACTAGGCGCAGGCGGCATGGGTGAAGTGTATCGCGCCAGAGATTCACGGCTTGAGCGCAGTGTGGCCATCAAGATTCTTCCCCTACACCTTTCCAGTAGTGGCGATTTGAAACAGCGGTTCAAACGCGAAGCGCGTACAATTTCGAGTCTGTCGCATCCCCGTTTCTGCTAAAGGCGGCAGCCGCAAGGTTCTTTCTCAACCTGATGCGTCACAAACTAAGACGTCTTACATATTCCCGCAAATTCTGCCTGGCGGAACAGCGATTCTATTGACCGTTGAAACGGCGGATCGTTATTCAACTGCCTTGCTGACTCTTAAGAATGGCGTTGCCTCGGGTCCCGCATAGATTCTGCTGGATGACTCGGTCAACGCAAAATATGGTTTTCCCGGTTATTTGCTCTACGTAAATGAACAGAAACTCTACTTCGCGAATTTTGATCTTTCCGCAAGGAGAATTACAGGCTAATAACGCCTGCGAACTATGGAGATTCTGGGGCCGCTATTGCAAAACCAGGCTGCGGCGTTTCCTATTGTCAACAATTCCTGATAAAATTCTCTTCATCTGAGCCTTCCGCCTATGCTCTATCAAGGAGAAAGGGATGAAAACAAAACACATCGCCACGATCGTTCTCTGTTCACTTTTCATTACAACAGTCGCTTCCGGCGCGAACAATAATCACGATCCAAAAACTGAGCTTTATTTACGGATCATGAGTGATCCCGTGATTCAAACATTTGTAGAGGCCGTTCGGAAGGATCCGAAAAATCACGCAAAGATAGATGCTTTGCTGATGCAACTTCCATTGTCTCCACTGGACTTATTCCAGATTCGAATGAAAACGAATTTTAGTGAATATGTTGTTCCGCGGGAAGTCGTGCAATGGCATGAACGCTGGGCCACACTTCGCCCCCAGCTTGACACAGCCATTCAGATGTTAACTGCACTGATGTCAACCAGTCCTGGCGCAAACATCTTGATGGCAGCTGTTGGGACGAACCGAAACATGGCATCGACCACCAGCCCGGCACCTCTCGACTATCAAGGCGAAATTCAGGTTTCGGTAAACAAAAACAATCCGAATCAAATCGTTGCCGCAGCAAATACCTGGGATACGCCGACCGGGTGTGATCAAACGCAGGCGATATTCAGCAGCGGTAATGATGGTGTGAGCTGGAACTATACCTGCGCCCCCAGTGTTGGAGCTTATGGTGTCTCATGCCCCAATTTTGATGATATTCGATTCGGCAGCGATCCGGCTGTCGTTTGGGACAGCAACAATAAAGTATTTGTAAATTACATGTTGCTATGTTGCGACTTCTTCTGCCAGATAGGATTCGGGCCTCCATCGAGCGCATTAGCTGTGGCAAGATCTGATAACGGAGGAGCGACCTGGGCGGCCCATGGGATTGTATCCAACCGTTTGTGCGACCTTTGTGGGCTTGATGATAAAGAATTCTACGCGATTGACAATCGTGCTTCGAGTCCATTCTTTGGAAGGCATTATGAGTGCTGGGATATTGAAAATGATGAAAAAGCAGCGTGGTCGAATACGGGAACCACAGGATCCTGGACGATTGTGGATCTTCCACCGGGTGGTCCCGGATTATTTGATATCGGCTGCGATATGGCGATTCAAGCGAACGGCATTGTCCATCTGATTTTTGATGGGCTAACATGTGGAACGTCGACGTGCAGCGAAGAAAAGACTTTCTACACAAAATCCACCAACGGTGGACAAACGTGGTCTTCCCCTCTGCTCGTGAAGCAACACAACATTTTTGGATTTAACAGCAGCGCCAACATCCCGCCTCAAGATAACCGGGGAATTTTTCCGTTCGGTGCTATTGATGTTGATAATTCAAGCGGTCCGTTTAACGGTCGTCTCTATGTCGTCTACTCCGATGTAAATAGCGGCGCTTCGATGTCGACTTCAGACATTTATGTGGCTCGTTCCAATGACGGCATTAACTGGACACACGTAAAGGTTAACGATGATGCAACAAACACCGCGCAATTTCATCCATTCTTGGTGGTGGATCAAACAAATGGGTCGGTAGTGGTCGGCTGGCACGACTCTCGAAATGATTTGGCGAACAATCGCAAGGTCGATTATTACTTGAGCAGATCCACTGACGGCGGTCTGACCTGGGAAGCAAATACAAAAGTTACTCAGCCAAGTTCGGAATTCAGCAACAGCACCATCTCTTATTCTGACGAAAACACAAGTGACAATCCAGGACGCAATCCGAACCAGTATGGCGAATATTTGGGATTGGACGTCCATGCAAACACAGCGTACATGTCATGGACCGATACCAGACAATTTTTTCCAAATAACCCGAGTAACCTGCAGAAAGAAAACATCGGATTTGCAGCGATCACCTTCTCTGATTCCGGAGCAGATACAACTCCACCTACCACAAGCATCACATCTCCGACGGCCGGCGCAAATATTAATGGAACGATTCCGGTCAACGCAGACGCAAATGACAACGTCGCCGTTACCAAAGTCGAATTCTATCTGGATGGTACTACATTACTTGGAACCGATTTGAATTCGCCTTACGGCGTGAACTGGGATACCACCACGACAACTAATGGCGGTCATAATCTGATGTCCAAGGTTTATGATGCTGCCAACAATACCGGCACGTCTGCTCAAGTAAATGTGACTGTGAATAATGGCGACATCACGCCTCCAAGCACATCAATCACAGCTCCAACTGAAGGATCAAATGTGAGCGGAACGATACAAGTCAATGCAGACGCGAGCGACAACATCGGAGTTACGAAAGTTGAATTCTATTTGGATGGAACGACGCTCATAGCAACCGATACGGATTCGCCTTACAGTGTGAATTGGAATACAACCACGGCTACTAACGGCGGTCATAATCTGACGTCCAAGGCTTATGATGCTGCCAATAATACCGGCACCTCTGCTCAAGTAAATGTGACTGTGAATAATGGCGACACTACGCCTCCAACAACGTCAATTATCGCCCCAGCTGCAGGATCAAATGTGAGCGGGACGGTCCAGGTAAAGGCAACTGCAAGTGACAATGTTGGAATCAAAAAAGTTGATTTCTATTTGGATGGGACAATCTTGCTCGGAAGTGATACTTCTGCCCCTTATCAGGTTAAGTGGAACACCAGAAATGTTGCAAACGGTACACATACGCTAACCAGCAAGGCGACCGATACATCTGATAACGTTGCCACCTCTGCAGGAGTCACTGTCAATGTAAACAATAGGGTACGTTAAGGAAGTTCGCCGCATTTGAAGCACGGGAGCTTACGAGTAAAAAAAGGAGACGTCGTGAAGCAAGAACTGCCGGCGGGGCATTTGCTGTCATGGCGAGAAATGCGTGGCTGTAAGCCATACCGGCGTAAGCCTGGGGCATAAGTTGGATCCTTTTCAATCGCTTGTTTGAAATACTCAATTCCTTTTTTAGGGCCCGTCACCATAAAGTTAAATCTGGATACCCGAACACGCCTTTGGGCAAGGAGTAGGTTCCCGTGGCAACATCTTTAGATTAGGAGCAGTGGCTCTGCACTCGAAGCTGAATCCGTTGAACACCCGGATGGAACCAAAAGTAAAAATATCGGAGCGATGATCGGCGATTTTTCCGCGGACTTGTTCCGGCGACATATATCCGACCGTTCCCAGAACCAAACCCGGCTGTGTGCCCGGAGTAGTTGGGCGATGAACGATTCCTTTATCGTGAGCCGCGGATAGACCGCGAGCGAGCTGCAATGCATAACTCAGACAGTTTGGACCGGAAGCAGAACGTTAACTGGAGGCACTTGCCTACGCCACGTTGTGCAAAGCGACACACAATGATTTACACTAATCGACTGAAGAATGCCACAGCTTACTTTACCTTTTCTAACATTTTCGGCAATCGTTGTTGCGATTTACTGGGTCATTCCAGGCCGCTGGCGAACCCTCTTCCTGTCAATCAGCAGCATGGTTTTTCTTGGTTACCTTGATCCGGTTTCACTGGCGGTTCTGGTCGCACTAAGCGGGCTGGTTTTTTACTACGGCCGTCATCCCGAACGCAGCTTCCTTTACGGCTTTTGTCTGGCCATCGTTTCGCTGCTGTTTTGTTTAATCCGCTTCATTCAACTCGCTCGAAGAACGCATTTCGGCGTACCGTACATCGTCCTCATTGGATTTGGATTTTATGCTCTCAAGCTGATTCATTACTGTGTAGAATCCAGAACCGGTTCATTTCGATCGCATAATTTTCTGGATTTCTATGGATACATGCTCTTTTTTCCCACCATTACAATTGGTCCCATTCATCGCTTTGAAGATTTTCTCAAATCCGAAAGACGGATTCGGTGGGATGACGCAAATTTTGCGAGCGGTCTGGAGCGAATCCTCTACGGTTATGTAAAAGTAATCGTCCTGGCGAACTGGTTGGTCGCCATTCAATTCGATGCTTTTGCTTCCAGACTTCAACCCAACGGTTCACTGGCTGTACTTGCAGATTCAATGGTTTACGGTTTCTATCTGTATTTCGCCTTTGCAGGCTATTCGGATATAGCGATAGGGCTGTCTCTGTTATTCGGATATACGATTTGTGAGAATTTCCATTATCCATTCTTAAAGCGAAATATCGGAGAATTCTGGCAATCATGGCACATGAGCCTATCCGGATGGTGCCGCCAGTACGTTTTCCTTCCGCTTTATGCAAAAACAAGGAATCTCGCAATCGGACTGATTGGGGCGATGCTGGCCATTGCTTTATGGCACGAGTTCTCGCTGCGGTTTTTGTTCTGGGGAATCTTCCATGGTTCCGGGTTACTGATCTGGCGTTGGTATCAAAAGTCGATTGGTGCAAGGATGCCTGAAATACAAAACAAGACCTTCAAAATGGCTGGACTTTGCCTCAGTGTGATTCTGACATTCTTATTTGTCATGGTTGGTTTCACGATTCCGCGGAGTGAATCATTCCAGGAAATCGTACAGAACTTCAGGCAGCTACTTGGGCTGAATACAAGAATTTAATGATCGCGACCTGTCAACCCTCATAATCCCCAATACCGAAAATCACGTTGCGGTGTGTCATAGAGCAGGAAAATCAAAAAAAGAAGCAGCAAATACCAGATGAAGCGAAAGCACACTCGAACCCAGGGCGATCGGAAAAGCCCAGTTGAAAACTGCGTTACACTTTCAAGAAGCTTTTTCATAATTCACAAGCTCTTTAGAGAGGGCTCGAACGAACCACTTGATGAATATTCTTCGCCCTGCCTCGCTCATATGACTATAATCATAAAAATGAGCATCCGGCAGCACCTTCGGGTAAATTAGACGGGAAACACCTGGCTGGATGATTGAATCAAGCGCAGCCGTTCTTTTTTTAAAATAGTTTCCGCCGGCAAACTTCACCGCTGTCTGGCTTACTGGTAGCTCGAGTATGATCACCTTGATTCCATGCCTCACAAGGCTGCGGATCAGCTCCCGGCCAGCGATAAATTCCGGATTTTTTGTCGAAACGATTTGTCCGCTCCAGACTGCCTTCGCAATACCCTGTGGGTCGCTCTGCCTTCGTTCGATTGCGGCTTTGACTTTTCGCTGACCGAAAATAAATTGATTTTGATTCAACCATTCCTTCGGTTTTTCTTCATAGTTTTGAGGTGTGTTCCCCAAAAGCTCCAACGAAAGCAGGCCCGACCAGGTCCCGATTCGTTCCTTCATGTTCTGCTTCGGCGGCTGCTTGATGAATCGCGGAACGAGCATCTCACTTTGAATCACGATCACTGAAGGCTTCAGCGCGATTAAATCATCCGCAAGCGCACGCAAGTTCGAAAAGGACACGCCACCACCTGTCACTGGTAACGCAACAACTGGTTTCGAAATTCCTGCTTGTTTCAATCGCCGTGCAATCGGGATATTCAGGTACTTTTCCCCTGGGGGCAATGCGTTCCCAATGAGTGAGTCTCCGAAAAAAATAATCCCGATCTGGCCTTCTTTGATCTGGATTCGTAAAATTCGCTGCGCCAGCTTGTTGTCTCTCTCTTTAAGAACGATCTCCATCGGATCTTTGTAATGAAAGAAGAGACCTGCCGCCGTAACAATGATCAGTAGTAGTTTCCAGACAAAAAGAGGAGAAGGAGATTTGGATAGCATTTCTTTATCGATTCAATGTCGCGATCTTGTCCCGAATGATGCGCGCAGCAGCTTCCAGGTTCGTGATTTGAATGATTTCACGCGGCAGAAGCTCTATCTTAAAATTGGTTTCCAGATTGGTGACTAAATCCATGTGTGCAACAGAGTCTCATTGCTGCAATTGGCAGGCGCCGTTTTCATACTCAACTCGGAAGCCGGAGTCCGAAAACTTTGTGATGCAAGCTGAACGATTTGCTCTTCGATTCCGGTCTGGCTCGCTTCCGCTCCGATACCCTTTCCTTCCTGCACCACTTTTAGAAGCTGATTCACAAGGATTTTCCCGGAGCGTCCTTTTGGAAATTCTTTAAAAAGGTGGATTTCACGCGGCACCTTATAGTCCGCAAGCTGTTTCGATGCATATTCGATCAATTCAGCGGACGTAACATTCCCGTTGGAAATGACGCAGCCGACAACGCGTTCCCCCCATAAATCATCAGGCATCCCGATTGTTGCCGCTTCCATTACGGAGGAATGCGAAATGAGAACGTTATTGACTTCATCCGGATAAACATTTCTTCCGCCAACAATGATGATGTTTTTCTTGCGTCCCACCAGCCAGAAAACACTCTCATCATCGCAATAGGCCAGATCGCCGGTTGCAAACCACTCTGCGCCCTGAACAGATCGGGTGGTGATTGATTCCCCCAGATAGCCGGAGGTGATACTTGCACCTCTCAGCAAAAGTTCTCCTGTTTCACCCGATTTCACGACTTCTCCGTTTTCATTCACGATGATTGCCTGGCAATCGACGGGGACCAAATCCCCTGGCCGAAGCAATTCTCGCAGCAGCGGAATGAGTGGAAAGATGCATTGCGTCGACTCGTTAAACGGTTGAAATGCGGCATACAAATCGTAGACCAGTTTATTCCGTTTCTGCTCAAGAAAAGCATCGTAATCCTTTTCCTCACCAAATAGCCTTTCTGTTTCCTTTTCGATTTTCCAATTTTCCGTGACGTACTGCTCGTCAAAAATTGGAAAACCATTGATTACCGGAACGGTCACACAGCAGGAAGGGCAAGTTAAAGACGCGGTCTCGATAAACTTGGAGGATGCCTTCAGTGTCGTGATCCGAAACGATCTGCGGCAAGCTGGACAGCAGAGATTTTGAAGAATTCCTTGTCTCAAGCGAAGATTATATCAGGCGCGGCGCTTGATGTATTCAAAGGTTTTTCACCCCAGTCACGAACGTGAGTACGTCGAATGGATCACGGAAGCAAAGACGGATAAAGCCGGTCATCGGTGTCTCGCAACGGCGCTTGAATGGATAGAAAATATAGAAAAATTCAGTCTATCCTTCGATCCGAAATACTGGAAGCAGCGAAATGTCACAATGGTGTGACAGGTTTTATTGACATGTGAGATGGAGTGGATTATAGTCGAAAGTGTGGTAAAAATCGAAGCTTGAACTCAAAATGCTCTTTAAAGAAACTGGGAGGAAAAATGAAATTTAGGTCTAAGTTCTTGTTATTTTTGGTTGTGTGCGCAATCGGGTTTGTGGCAAGCCTGGCTTTTGCCAAGGCCGGCGGAATTAAGGTGAGCGACACCAGCGTATCCTGCGGAGATCCTACCAAAGAAACTAATCAGCTGTTCGCTTTTGGTTCAGCGAAATTGTGGTTGAATAACGTAGCGACGGACACGCCGTATTACACGATCACTTGTAAAAAAGGACAAACTAGTAATACGACCTCCTGTTTACAGGTTTCCCCAAGTTCCTGTGGAGACAGTGATCCCAACTACGAATTCTTCTTTTTCCCCACCACAGGAGATACCGACGTTAAGTGCACTCTCACGGTGTGGACGGATTCTAGTTGTACTCAGAATGTTAGTCAGGATACTTGGCTTCAATAATCCTTCTAAAGGGCTAAATATCAAAACCGCCTGAATTCAGGTCCTGGTTTTCGGCGGTTTTATTTTCTCGCATTGCCTGATAAATCAGGATACGGCGATCGCAGCGTTCGCCTTAAACTCTTGTACCTCTGGTAAAATCAAGACCCACACCTGCGCATCCTTGGCGATCAGATCGGCACTGATGAGATCTCTCGAAACGAGAAGCTTATGGACATGAGCTTCAAAGAGTTCGCGCAAAATATTTTCAGCAATCAGCCCCGCAGGAACAAACGATCCCGTCCCGGCGAACGGTTCGGGCTACGGTTTAGCTACTGAATGTCTGTTTCAATCAATGGAGGCGTGCAAGCTTTTAGATGGGAGTGGACTGATGATAAAGGCTGAGGCACTGTTTACACACTGGATTGTTTCGGAATACTACGCTGGCCATTTGTGAACGAAACTCGCGATACTCCCGTCCGTTCCAGATTTGTTTCAATGTGGAGTTCTTAACATTGCCGATCTTTAAGACGGCGTTGTAGTCTCTACAACACGGAACCACATCACCATTCCACTGCACTACAACGTATTGCCAGGGGAAAGGGCACGGCATATACGGCGGGTACTGTTCATACTCTCCCAGAGAGGCCATTTTGGTCTCTCCCCACGGGAAGAAATCGCGAATTTCTACTTCCATGTTTTGCTGCTTCCACCGGGCACGATATGCTTCAATCTGGCCTTCGTTTCTGCGCATACGAATCATGCGTATGGAGATTCTTGTTTTGGATTTGATATCCGAATGGACTTTCACCAGGCCTTCAATGTTTCTCAGCGCTTTTTCGAAATCTGCGTTTTTGCCGCGAATCGCCCTGTAACTCTCCGCATCATCGCCGTCCAGTGACACGATCAACCGGAAGGGCCGTGCTCCAAGAACGCGCCCAGCCATTTCAGGCGTAAGTTGCGGGCCGTTCACAGACAGTGTCACGCGAAGGTTTCGTTCTGAGGAATACCGGATCATCTGGTCCAATTTCTTGTGAAGCAGAGACTCGCCAAAATGGAAGAGCTCAATCTCCTTTGACCGAACCGGTTCCGAGTAACCGGCCACTTCATCGATGACTTTCCGGAAAAGGTCCAACTCCATGAACCCGAGCGAGCGGTTCATCTCCGTTGGTCGCGGGCACATGATGCAGGAGTAAGGGCAGTGATTGGTGGGTTCGATCTGATGAAGGTGTGGTTCTGGCGTTCTTAGCAATTCCAGATACTCCGCCCATCCGCTCCTGCTTTGAAGACAGCTCGGATATCGTGCGGGTCTGCGATCACGGGATCCGGGGGTCATCGTACTTTCCCTAACAGAATACCACGTTCTCGCCGACGGCTCGTATTACAACCTCAAAGATCGAGGTGTACAGTGAAATCCAACAACGGGGTTAAAAAAAATAGTCGACTATGTTAACTATTCTTTATGGACGCACCAGTTCAATGCGAGACGCTCTTGGTATGATGATGCCTACAAACAGGGCGTTGATGCTTGAAATTAGCGTTTCTGGTGACCTCACATCATGGATACCAGAAAGTCCGCCGTACAAACCGTCTCCGGCCCAAGAAGAGGCCCGACTGTTTTCACCTCACCGGAAACCAAATTCCAGATTCGCACAGATTTATCGCTTTGGGGACCGAAGGTAATTGACGATATGTTCAAAGCATTTCTTGATTGCGGCCCGCTGATTCTAAGCTAAGGTTTACGATAGTAGTCTGTTGAGAGCATCAATAAAGATATGCAATATCGGTATATCACAGGTCTTATTGGACTCGAACACAGGCAAGTGGCATGACATTCTTGCTCCTTCTCCAGGATATGCCTATACAACTCCTGTTCCGTCACCTGACGACCGGACGATATATTTTCTAAAAGAACGAACCGGTTCTGACATCTGGTTGCTGACTTTCAGGTAAAAACACACAGTACCGCAGCGGAACACATCGTGAACTTCGGAACCGCTCTTTATTTGTGATTTGTGCCAAATTTGTGCCATCAACCAGCCGCAAATAAGCCGCAAATGCAGCAACCAACAGCAACGACATGCAAAGAAACACAAAATGCTCCTCGGGCTCTTAATCGTTGCACTCATTCAAGTTCTCCTTTGTTTGTCGCTTCGAATCCCTACCTCTCCGCTTTCAAAATTTTCTAGTCCAACCTTCCAACCGATTGGAAGGGGAGAGTCTTGCCGCCCGGTTAAATAAAGGAGCACTGAGTCTGGAACAGGTGCTGCGGTTCGGAATGCAATTGTCGACGCATTGGATAAAGCTCATAAACAAGGGATCATTCATCGCGATCTAAAACCGGGAAATATCATGCTCACCAAATCGGGAGTGAAATTATTGGATTTTGGTTTGGCAAAACTCGCTGAACCAGTTCAACACTCATTAATTTCTGGCGTCTCCGCCTTGCCAACCGAGCAGCAACCGCTTACGGCGCAGGGAACAATTCTTGGAACCCTCCAATACATGTCACCAGAACAGCTGGAGGGAAAAGATACTGATTCGCGAACCGATATCTTTGCCTTCGGCACCGTGCTTTACGAAATGGCAACCGGAAAGAAAGCCTTTACAGGAAAAAGCCAGGCAAGCTTGATCTCTGTTTTCAATCTGTTCAGAATCAATGACTTAGCCGCGTAAACGTGAAATCCAGTTCCGGAAGATTGTGTTGGACGCGAGATTTTGCTCCGGAAACTGAAATTCCGAGCAGTGCAGCAATGTCGATCTGTTTCATTTCTCCAAAATCCGACAACAAGAGCGCTTCTTTGTATTTGTCAGGAAGCTGCTTGGTCAACTGTTTTTAATTGAAGGTTGGGTCGAGTGTCGCCGACTTTGCAGTTCATTCACGATTGCGTTTTACAGCCATTGCGTCAGTGAAATCGACAAATTGACGTGCTTGCATTATCAAAAAACCCTCTAGAAATTTGACTTATTGTTGATGCAACAGAGCAAACTCGCGGAGAACCGCTACATGGCCATTGCATTTGGACACCGTGGCACATGATTTGCAATCTCCTGACAGCAGGAGTAAGAAAATGAGAACTCTGTTAATCGTCTTAATACTTTTCAGCATTTCCTGCGTTATCCATGCGAGTACCTGTCCAACCTCAAACGTCATTCAGGGTCCTGCAAATTTTCAATGGACGGCCCAGAGCGGTTACTGGAGCGGGACACTAGAATTTGGGCCAGCGACGCTGAGCATTGGAGCTAACACGCTGACAACGCGCGCGTACCGTCAGCCAGGTGGCAGCTATAGTATTCCTGGTCCAACGATCAAAATGACACCAGGGAATACGTATGTCCTGACTCTCAAGAATCTGCTTCCCTATTCAACACCCAGCACTTCGGAGAACACTTTCAAAGATCCCAACATAACAAATATTCACACACACGGCCTGCATGTCTCGCCAATGTCGCCTTCGGATGATGTAATGCGCCTGATCAGTGGATCCTATTGCGGCGACTATGTATATCAAGTGCCACTCGATCATATGGGAGGTACTCTCTGGTATCATCCTCATCACCACGGTGCGACCTATTTGCAGGTCTCTGGCGGAGCCTTAGGTCTCCTGTTGGTGGACGATTCCAAGGACGGCATCCCGTCAGGTGTTGCCGGCATGAAGGAACGACAGCTTGTTATACAGTATTTGGATCCCAGTGTTGCAGGAACAGGCGGTGATACCCTGATTTCTGGAACGCTTCCGTCAACATGGGTCGTAAACGGAAAGGTCAAGGGAAATCTCTGCGCTCCAGCGAATGAATGGCAGCACTGGCGAGTGCTTCTCGCTGACAGCGACGCCATGCCAAGGACCCTGTCGGTGGGATCGAATTGCGAGGTGGCTCTCCTTGCACGCGACGGTGTCTGGAGGACCGTGGCTCCGAAACAGCTGCCTACCAACTCCATAGACCTGTCAGGCGCTTCCCGAGCCGACTTAGCTGTTAGATGCAGCGGCGACTCGAACATTTCTGTTCAGGGAACAGTCGTTGCAAATGTATTTGCTGACCAAACCATATTGGCAGACACGACGGTGGGGCCTTATTCAAATGGCGCTACGGGCAGCTCTTGGTCTGCGTTGCGCCCAGCCTACCTGCGGGACCTCCGGGGGGTGGCGTCTGTTGAGGCACGCACTGTCAACATGGGGGCGCGTACGATTAATGGCAGTAAATTCGATATGAATACGCCGACGTTCACGATCCAGGCAGGCAAGGTTCAGGAGTGGACCATCAAGGGAGCCGCTGCTCATCCCTACCACCAACACGTGTATCACTTTCAGATGAAGGGCGCCTGCGGCGCGTTTGAAAACGGTGAATATTATGACACCTTGACAGCCAGTCCATGCTTGACTCGCTTTGATCTGAACCCCGCAACTTCGAGTGTCTATGACGGCGCAACGACGATGCACTGTCATATTCTGGATCATGAAGACCAGGGAGCCATGGGCTGGGCTGATATTATCGGCGGCTTGTATCCTCCCTCATACCCGGCAGCAGGTTATCAAGAACTCTACCAGTGTCTCTCCGGTCCGCCTCCTACAAACTGCTCAATCTACGTTGATCGGAACACGTGCAATAGCAACCCCGCATGCACATGGAGTACTAAGACAAAACAGTGCGTTAA
Source organism: uncultured bacterium (assembly GCA_963843285.1). GTDB lineage: Bacteria > Acidobacteriota > HRBIN11 > JAKEFK01 > JAKEFK01 > CAZDDB01. The sequence continues at coordinate 526,751 of CAWJJO010000012.1, read as the reverse complement.
TCGCTGAAAGATCAGTTGTATGAAAAAAAGCCGCGCCTTTGCTCCGGGCGCGGCTTTATCAAAAAATTGCGATACGAGATCGGTTCGCAAAAAATAGTTGACTGACCAAGTCAAGAATAACCTTCTTTCGCGTAGTAGAATCAGATAGATCTTATGATCGGCAAGACGATTTCCCATTACCGGATTCTTGAGCGGCTCGGAGGTGGAGGGATGGGAGTGGTGTACCGTGCTGAAGACACGAGGCTTGGCCGCGTTGTTGCCCTGAAGTTCTTGCCGTCCGGATTAATGAACGATCCGCTGGCTCTCGAACGTTTTCAACGGGAGGCGAGAGCCGCTTCGGCATTAAACCATCCGAATATTTGTACAATCCATGACATCGATACAGCTGTTGTATCTAATCCTGTAGAAGAGAAGCACTGTTATATAGCAATGGAGCTTCTGGAAGGTCAAACGCTGAAGCACGCAGCTGACAGCGGACCGATGGAAACACTCCAACTGTTAGATCTTGCCATTCAGATTACCGATGCTCTTGATGCTGCTCACAGCCAGGGAATCATCCATCGGGACATCAAGCCGGCAAATATCTTTATTACGAAACGGGGGCAGGCAAAAATCCTGGACTTTGGATTAGCCAAGTTGAGCAACCGAAAGGCTCCTCCATCAGGCGCGTCCGAATTGCAGACGGAGGCACCCGAAAGCTTAACTTCTCCAGGTGTGACTGTTGGCACAGTTGCCTACATGTCACCCGAACAAGCCATGGCAAAGGAACTGGATGAGCGAACAGATCTTTTTTCGTACGGGCTGGTGCTTTATGAAATGGCAACAGGCAAGCAAGCCTTTACTGGAAGTAGCAATGCCGTGATTTTTGAAGCTATTCTAAATCGTGAACCGATTTCAGCGCTTCACTTAAATCCTGTCTTACCTCAACAGTTGGAACAGATTATTCAGAAAGCATTGGAAAAGGATCGCGATCTGCGTTATCAAAGCGCCTCAGAAATACGTGCAGATTTAAAACGCCTGAAACGTGACGTTGAGTCCAGCCGAAGCCGAACAACCATTGCAACGTCGTCTACAGCAATTCCATCAGGTTCTTCGTCGAGGTTCACCCGCACACTCGTTGCACTAACTCTCTTGATTGTAGCTCTTTTAGCCGGAGTGCTGATTTGGAAACGTAGGATCATGAATCAAGATGCAGGCACTATTCTGCAGCCTACTTTTCAGCAGATCACTGCGTATCCAGGGCAAGAGAAGCAGGCAAGTATTTCTCCCGATGGAAGTTTCATTGTTTATGCTGCTGATGAATCCGGGAACTGGGATATTTATTTGCAAAGAGTCGACGGTCAGAATCCGATCAATCTGACAAAAGATTCGCTTGCTGATGATTTCCAACCAGCTTTTTCGCCGGATGGCAAAGAGATCGCATTTCATTCGAATCGCGAAGGTGGAGGGATTTTCTTGATGGGCGCCACGGGAGAATCGATCCGGCGTCTGACGGATTTTGGATATTTTCCTTCCTGGTCACCAGATGCCAAACAAATGGTTGTTTGCACTCAGAATTTTAGTGACCCGTATTCGCGCGGTGATTGGAGCGAGCTTTGGATTGTCGAGGTTGCTACTGGGGAAAAAACGCAAATTACACGGAAGCCTGTGGATGCTATTCAACCCAGCTGGTCGCCGCATGGAAGTCGGATTGCATATTGGACGGTACCTACTGCTCAACGAGATATTGCAACGGTTTCAGCACATGGAGGGAAACCAGTTCCTGTCACAGATGATACATTTACCGACTGGAGTCCTGCGTGGTCGCCGGACGGAAAATTCCTTTACTTTGCCAGTGATCGGGGAGGGAGTGTAAATCTATGGCGTGTGGCGATTGAAGAAGATTCAGGAAAAGTATTAGGGAGGCCTGAGCCGGTTACTGCTCCTTCCCAATGGACGGGATTTTTTAGTTTCTCGCAGGATGGCCGAAAAGTCGTCTTCACCGCGAGAGAAAATGAGGTGAACATCCAAAGGGTCGGTTTTGATCCCGTTACGGAGAAAATCTCTGGTTCAGAAACACCTGTTACACGAGGAACGAAGGGATTTGTAAATCCGGTTCCATCTCCCGATGGGGCGTGCCTTGCATTCGTTTCTGTTTTTCCACAGGAAGACCTCTTCATATCGCGCTCCGACGGCACCGAGGCACGCAAATTGACAGATGACTCATACAAAGATCGAGACCCCGCATGGATGCCCGATGGCAAACGCATACTGTTTCAATCTGACCGTACTGGACGGATGGAAGTATGGTCGATCAATGCCGATGGCAGCGGTTTACGGCAAATCACCCAATTGACAGATCAGGTCGGCAGCGGCGTTTGGGGCCCTTTCCCTTCTCACGATGGTTCCAAAATTTCTGTTGACAACGAAAATGGTTTGTATGTCATTGATTTATCGCAAACGATTCCCGTCAGAATGATTCGGGCGCTTCCAAAACCTACTGAATACAAGTTTATGGATATCCGTGGCTGGTCAGCCGATGATAAACGTCTGATCGGTCATATGGTGAGTACTAACGGTGATGTGCAAGGCATTTTCACTTATTCCTTCGAATCCGGCGAGTACAAAAAAAATCTAAATTTCGGCCTTTCACCACGCTGGCTGAGTGATGGCCGCAGAGTTGTTTTTGAAAGCAATGGCAAAATCGTCCTTTTAGACTCGACCACAGGGAAGTGGCATGACATTCTTGCTCCTTCTCCAGGATATGCCTATACAACTCCTGTTCCGTCACCTGACGACCGGACGATATATTTTCTAAAAGAACGAACCGGTTCTGACATCTGGTTGCTGACTTTCAGGTAAAAACACACAGTACCGCAGCGGAACACATCGTGAACTTCGGAACCGCTCTTTATTTGTGATTTGTGCCAAATTTGTGCCATCAACCAGCCGCAAATAAGCCGCAAATGCAGCAACCAACGACATGCAAAGAAACACAAAATGCTCCTCGGGCTCTTAATCGTTGCACTCATTCAAGTTCTCCTTTGTTTGTCGCTTCGAATCCCTACCTCTCCGCCATTCATTTTTCTCAACGAGAAAAGTCGCTCGAATTTTGTTTTGTGCCATACGCATACTATCGGCAAATCGGTCTAAAATAGAGTACTTTCATAAAAGGAAATTGGATGTCTTCGCAGCAGCTCATTGAGGAAGGAAAACAACTGATCAACGAGATGCGTTTTGCCGAAGCGGAACGTCGCTTCCAACAATCACTGGAACAGGACTCTCAATCGATTGAAGCTCTCTACTGGCTTTCGTGGATTTCTTTCATGGCCCTTCAAAATGATCAGGCCTCAAAGTATCTCGAACAGGCGTTGAAAATCCAGCCTGACGACGCCAGAACAGTGGCTCTAAAAGGAGTTTATCTGCTGACTTACGGTGATCCTCAACAGGCTATCGAACAGTTAGAGAGAGCCAGGCAAATTGATCCGAATCTTCAAATGATCTATTCGGGCCTTGCCCGCGCATATCGGGATGCAGGCAAGCTGGACATGGCTGAAGAAGCAGCAAGGAAGGCAATTGCTCTGAAACCCAACGATTTCATGTCTCACTTCAATCTGAGCTTCATCCTGTCTCGCACAGGTAGAATTAGAGACGGAGTCAGGGAACTAAAAGAATGTATTCGAATCAATCCGTTCTACGTTCAGCCCTATCTCATTTTAGGAGAACTGTATGTTCGTGCAGGGCAGGAACGGAGCGCGATCGCTCTTTCCCGGCATGGTCTCAAACAAAATCCGAAAGCCTTTCCTTTGCGGGAACGACTTTGTGATTTTTACGCTTCAAAAACGAGGTATGATTTAGCATATCGTGAGGCGGTTGAACTGGTGACCCGCCGAAATTTCTACGGCGATTTTCTCCGGCTGGGAACCTACGGCGTTGCGATTGGAGCGATCGATAAAGCGCAAAAAGCTTTTGAAGGGCTTCGCCGGCAGGAAGCATCAAAATGGTGGGGTTTGTCACTGGATCAACTGTATGAGAAGACAAAAATTCCAAAGCCACCGGATGCGATCTTCCAACAGGTCGAAAATTGCTGGAATGAGGTACCAACGAATTGGATCAGGCCGATAACTAAATAGCAGTTGAAAAAACATGAGGTTATCATCATGAAAATCGTAGAGCCATTTCGCCGTGACATCAATGTCGTTCGGGAGAATGAGACACCCTCTCAAGAAGCGATGGTTGCTCCGTTTGATCGCGACTCGATAGAAGCTTACAAAGAATCATCATTACCAGAAGCAAAAGAAACAGAAAACGCAACTGGTACTGAGGCCCACGCACCTCCACCTGCTGAGCAAGACGACGGATTTCAGGCTACCAGTTTGCTTCCTTTTGGTATCGGATACTGGCTTGACGACGAAGGCTCGTTTGCAGACGATTTTGGAAAAACAATTCTGTCGATCATCATTCCGATTCCGTTTGTAAGTGGTCTGATCGCGGACGCAGCAGGACCCTGGCTGGGGAATGCAATTGTGAATAGTGCGGAATGGGGCGCGGGCGCCGTTAAAGATTCAGCCGAGTGGGGCGCAGGCGCTATAGAAGATACGGCCGGTTGGATCGGCGGCGCCGCAGAAGATGCAGCAGACTGGACCGGGGAAGCAGTGGGAGATGCAGTTGATACTGTGGGAGATGCTGCGGAATCCGTCGGAGACTTCCTGGGCGATCTGTGGTAAAACCGGCGTCGAAAGAGCCTCAAAAAACGTGGCCCCGCAGGCCAAGGCGCTTGAGAAATATTATGTGAACATGGTAGAGGCGGGGCTTGTCCCCGCCCGCTTCGACGAGAACAGGTTCTGAGCGGGCGACAACAAGGGTCGCCCCTACAGGGTCTCGTCGAGCATTCGAGCAGAAAGACCCGTCCCCCAAGGTGCAAATCTCTCGAGCCTGTTAAGAAGATTTAGGCATCAAGCAACATCATTTCTCTCCTGCCGATAAATAAAGTGAATACAGGAGGAAAATAAAATGGGCTTTTTTGATGACGTTGCAAGCGTAGGTAGTGACATTGTTGGTGGGGCGCAGGACTTGGCGTCCGATGTTGGGGACGCACTGGGCGGCGCGGCGGAGGATGCCGGTCAGGCCGCAGAGGATGCATACAACTGGGCGTCGGATCAGGTGGAAAGCGGAGCTGAAACAGCATACGACCTGTTTACTTCCGGCGTAGACACCGGGAGCGACATCGTAGACTGGTCCCGAAATGCTTTTGTGAATGTAGTTGACTGGAGCGGCGTTGTAGTCTCCGATGCGTACGATTTTGGGCGCGGTCTCGTTACCGACACAGTCGACTTGGGAATTGATTTCGGCTCTGATGCGATCGATTGGACCGGCACTGCCGTGTCCGATTCGTACGATTTTGCGAGCGGTCTCGTTGAAGACACAGTCGACTTTGGCGTCGATTTCGGTTCCGATGCCATCGATTGGACCGGACAAGCGGCGGAAGATGTCGGTGAGTACATCTGGGGTCGCGGCGGTTCGGCTCTTTTCGGACTCGCTGATGGCGCATGGCAAATCACAGAAGGCGCCTGGCTGGATTTAACGGAAGGAGTAGGCCGTTTTACCCGCGGATTCAAAAATGGGGCAAGAGGCGACTGGGGCCAGGCGTTTGAAGACTGGGGTCTTGGCATCGTTAAGACAATTGTACAAACTCCGGCTGACGCAATTCTCATGGCCAGTGGACGCACCGCTGCCGCTGCGCAAACAATCGTGGGTCTGGAACCGGAAGGAAGAAAACTGAATGACAATGAGATCGCAACGTTGAAGTCGGTTTACGGCGACGCCATTGATTATGACAAGATCGTCATCAAGAAAGGAGATTCCTTTTTGAAAGGCCTCGGCGGCCGTCCTTACACGGAAGGGAATGTGATCTATCTTCCGGACGATTACAGTTTCGCCAACGATCCTGGAACCCTGATACATGAAGCGTGTCACGTCTGGCAGCACCAGAACGGCGGAAACGACTACATGAGCGAATCGCTATGGGAGCAAAACTTCGGTGAGGGATACGATTGGAAACAGAAATTCGACGCGGGTATTTTTGCGTGGGAAGCCCTGAATCCTGAACAACAGGCGCAATTCATCGAAGATGCTTTTAATAGAGGTTATTTCACACAGCCCGGTGGAGCGGCAGGCCTGGATAGAACAACGTTGCCCATGACGGATGCAAGATTCAAAACTTCTCCGTTCAATGCAAGTCAGCATGGCACTTTTCTGGAACAGTGCCTGGCATTGCTCAAAATGGGACAGGGCGCTGCGTGATCATCAATCAATAAAACACACGAGTCTTAAGGGGGCCACAGGGATCCAAAATCCTTGTGGCCCCTCCTCTGTTTTTGTTCATTCCAATCGATCTTTCGGTCTTCGTTCCTTGCGCTTCCCTCCCTCTCCGCCATAAATCCTCCCACAACTCAGTTCCGTTCCTAACCTCAACTCAAGAAATAGTAGAATATACGGAGTGGAGCGCATTTCTTATGAGCGGTGCTGAGGCTACAAAACAGTGGAAAATCACCGGTGAGGATTATCCCTGGTTTGATCGTAAGGATGCCCTGGAGGTTCTTGAATCACGGTGGAAGCAAGGACGATATACTGACTTGCAATGTGAGGCTTTTGGGCACTGGATCGTGGAGGGCTATGTTGTTTTGCACAATCTGATTCCAGAGCAGCAGATTGATGGGATGCTTGGTGACATGGATCAGCTCTGGACCACAGACACAGCTATTCCCGATCTGGAAATTATGGACTTGCAGTTCAATCCGCAGGATCCTCTGGGGCGGGGTTTTAAGCACAGCAGGCTTGTCGGATTGGACCGGAACACCCGGGAACGCTTAAAGCAAAACTGCCACTGGCGAATTCATGGATTCTATCGATTCTCTTCATCTGCAGCGCAGATTTTTTTCAACTCGCAGCTGATCGAATGGACTTCCTTGATATTCGACCGTACGTCTTCGCCCCGTTACACGATTAATTTTACGTATGGAAGCGGCCAGTCCCTGCATCAAGATATGTCCGTTTTTCATTTGTGGCCTCCGAATTATCTGATCGGCGCATGGCTTGCGTGTGAGGATATACATCCTGAAAGCGGACCACTCGTTTTTTATCCCCGTTCACATCGGGACAGAATGTTTGCCGGTTTTGATAATTATCCACAAACGAATCTTAGGACTTGCAACCTGGAAACAACAAAAGCTTATGAAGAGCATATCCGGAGTTTGAGTCACAAATACGAGAAACAAAAGTTTCTCGCAAAAAGGGAGACGTTCTGTTGTGGCATGGAATGCTGATTCATGGAGGGGATGCAATTCTTGATTCCGGGAGAACGCGCAAATCCTATGTGTGCCATTACATGCCGGATGATGTAAACAAAGAGCACGAAATCACGGGGCCTTTTAATTGGTAACGTTCGGTGATCACAGCGATTTCCTAATTCTGGATCAATACCAGAGATACAATTTTGTCCGGCGTGTAGTGCAGAGTTTGCCGCACTATGGGGATCGCGGGATTCTTGAGGTGGGAAGCGGCACAAGTCCTCTTCGCAAGCTTCTTCCCAATCGGCGCATTGTATTTCTGGATCCGGATCGAGTGACCGCAAACGTTGATCTATTCGGAGCTGGATCCAGTCTTCCATTTCACAATGAGAGCTTTGACATTACGGTTAGCACCGATGTATTGGAACACGTTCCTTCCGTGGATCGTTCCCGATTCCTGAGCGAGCTTGCGAGAGTTACATCCGAAGTTCTGATTCTCGGATTTCCAAACGATGATCCACTTGTTCAGGAGGCGGACCGGGCTTTATTCGAGTTCATCAAGGGTTTGGACGGATCGGAATATCCATTTCTGCGGGAACACATGCAACTCGGTTTGCCGAATGTAAAAGAAATACGGATTCAACTGGAGGCCCACTTTGAATCGGTTCTAGAATTCCAAAATGCCGGACTCGATTCCTGGCTGCTCTTAATGATGACAGAGTTTGTTTTGCAAAAGAATCCCGAGTTCATCCGGGCACGAAAACAATTTCACGACTTCTTCAACCAGTATTACGAATCTGTCAGTCACCACCGGCCTTGCTACCGGACATTCCTGGTTGCATTCCGGAAGAGCGTTGCCTCCGATTTAAGGGAAACTCTTCAACAACTCGGAGAGGACGTGAAGCCCGATGATGTCGCTACCTTTTCCATGAATTCATTAGGACTCACTCTCGCCTTTCAGGATGCATTGAAACCATTCAAGCAAGGCCAGCAGGAAGCTGCGACTTACCAGAAGCGACTGGAGGAATCGATTCGCGCGCTTGAAAAACGGCTCAGCGTGGCGGAATCCGAATTGACGAAACACGAGGAAGCACTTCGAAGAACGGTATCAAAACTGAAAGATAGGGACCAAAGACTCGCTACTGCTGAAGCTGAGCTTCGACACGCTCAGGCCAGTGCGGAAAACTTGCAGGCATATTTGAACCTCTTTTTGTCGCATCCTCTTTACAGAATCTATCGTTTCTTTAAGCGAGCTTTTTAGTTCTACAGAAAGCTACCCTGCGAAAACCGGGACTTCCTTCCTCATGTTTTGAACCGGCATGGATTGTTGGACCATCACAAATGTTTTATCATCACGCATAAGGTAACTTCTGGAGGGAGTTTGGCCTTTTTGTCTGACATTAGTAAAAAGCAACAAGAACTGATTCGCATTCTGGTCGATCTGTGGCAGCAAAGGGAGCGACAGACGAATCAGCGCGAACAGGAATTGAATGGTCGAATTTCCGAATTGCTGGAATCCAAATCCTGGCGTGTGACTGCGCCTTTGAGGGTTGTCCACGAAACCCTGTTTCAGCCGGACGAGCTTGAGGTCGGTCCCGTCTCTGTCTCCGACTTGCATCCGCCGAATCCCGTTTCCTCCATACACGAAATCGCCGCTTCTCTTTTCAGCAAAGATGTGCGACTCGTTTTCGACTCAATCGCATCGGTCGCCCTGCAAAGTTTTTTGAATTCCAGATCCATGTTGCGGTTGCCTTTCTCCCAATCACCTGATGTGAGCGTTCTGATCGTTTTGCACAATCGTGCTGAGCTGACGCTTCAATGTCTTCGTTCGCTTTTAGAAACACCAATGGATTCCCTGGAAGTAGTCCTCGTGGATAATGGATCTTCCGATCAAACCGGTCTGCTTCTCAATCGGTTGGTAGGCGCTAGAATCATGAGGAATGCCGAGAATCTGCACTTTGTTCGGGGAGCTAATCAAGCCGCCGCATTGGCGAAGGGCAAGTATTTGCTATTCATAAATAATGATACACAGCTCCTACCGGGTAGTATCAAGTCTGCGCTGGAAACGATCAAGGGTGATGGAAGAATCGCAGCAGTTGGGGGAAAACTCATACAACTGGACGGCCGTCTTCAGGAAGCCGGAAGCATCATCTGGCAAGACGGATCGTGTCTGGCGTACGGACGCGGCGAAGATCCGTTTGCTCCAGAATACATGCATGTTAGAGATGTGGACTTCTGTTCCGGCGCATTCCTTTTGACTCAGCGTGAGATTTTTCAAGAACTGGGAGGATTTGACGAAGCCTATAAACCTGCTTATTACGAAGATGCGGACTACTGCGTGCGTCTTTGGAAGCAGGGACTTCGCGTAGTGTTTGACCCGGATGCGATCGTTCTCCATCATGAGTTCGGAAGCTCGGTGTCCCGGCAAGACGGGATTCAACTTCAAATCAGAAATCGCCAGACTTTCCTGGCTCAACATTCTAATTTCCTGCAAAATCAATTCTCATTCTCTACCAATAACCTACTGACTGCGCGAAGCAGAGATGACTCAGGCAGGAGGGTATTGATGATCGATGACCATGTCCCGCATCGTTATCTGGGATCCGGTTTTCCCCGGGCGAATGAGATCCTTTCCAGTTTGTTGCGGCTGAACTATTTTGTGACCCTGTACCCAACGGTGGACCCAAATGAGGATTGGTCGGAAATCTATCGCGATATTCCCCGCGAGATAGAAATCATGAGATTGCGCGGAACGGGCGACCTGGAAGGCTTCTTGCGGGAGCGCCGAGGATTCTATGATTCTATTTTCGTCAGCAGGCCACAAAACATGAAATTGTTGGAGTCGATCCGAAAACGCGATCCAACTCTACTGAACGGGTTATCCATTGTTTATGACGCAGAGGCTTTGTTTGCGTTGCGAGATCTGGGATCCCGTCGTTTGCGTGGTGAGACCATATCGGGCGAACTGATCGACCAGGAAGTTGCAAAGGAAATCAATCTTGCTTCCATGGCGAGCCGGATCATTTCTGTTTGCCCCGGTGAAAAGGATATGTTTGTTCAACACGGGTTGAATCAAGTCTCCGTGCTGGGATTTTCGATCGGGGCAGATCCCACTCCCGCCTCTTTTAACGAGCGAAGCGGATTTCTATTTGTCGGCGCGATTCACGACGAACACAGTCCCAACACCGATTCAGTCCTGTGGTTTGCGCGAGAGATTCTTCCCACCCTGCAGCAACAACTTGGATCCAGCACGTCTTTTACCGTCGTGGGACTGAACCACTCGAAGGAAGTCGCGAAGCTTGCTGATTGCGGCGTCATTCTTGCTGGGATTCAAGAAGATCTGACTCCATTTTATCAGCATGCGCGAGTGTTTGTAGCTCCGACCCGTTTCAGCGCTGGCCTCCCAATGAAGGTGTGCGACGCCGCTGCGCGCGGTGTTCCCGTGGTCGCCACTTCGCTTCTCGCAGGTCAGTTGCGCTGGCAAGATGGCACGCACTTGCTGGTTGCCGATGACACGGAGTCGTTCACGAAACAATGCATCCGTCTCTATTCGGACCCGGAATTATGGAATCGTATCCGTACGAACGCATTAGAACGGATCCGTTCGGAATGCTCCCCAGAAGCATTCGACTCCACCCTCCGCAAGATTCTCAGTAGAGAAGCCTGACTGTCTTGCTAGATTGCGTTTAAGGTCCAAACGCCCAAACAGCCCAGTCATAGCTGGGATTGGCTCGCGGCTGTGTATTCAAAGTAATCGCTTGTGGTCCGATTGAGGAGTTCCATTCAAAGGGATTCCAGCGTTGCTGCTGCAGGTTGTTCTTCGGATCGATACTCATGGAGAACAATTTGTTGCCGGCGGGATTCAAGATCTGAAAGACGACACCGTCCGTATCCTGATCCCACACATCTCCCATTAGCGCGACTTCGCAGCGAATTCTCGAAAACTTGCGGTCCTTCGGAAACACGGCTTGAAACTCAGGATGCACAAAGAGAGCGGTACGCCAGTTCCTTCCGCCCGATGAGTTGGGTAAGCCAACGTTGAGGATCCCTGAACCGTCCCAAAGGAAACTCTTCATTTCGCTGCGATACAGGTTTGCAGTGAACCAGTTCGATGCGATCAGTCTCTGTAACCGGTCATTTGCATCCTTCGCTCGGTCCGGGTTCCCCGCCAGCCACCAGACTCTCGCTTCACACCAGTGTGGGCGTGGGGTATCGTAGCGATACTGTGACAGGCGATGAAATTGTTTGGCAGCAGATTCGTATTGTTCGTTTTCCAAATAGGACTTTGCGATTAGTTCCCGCCATAACGGGGAAAACGGAATCGGAAGTTTTTCCATGATTTCGAAATGCTTTCGCAACTCCGGAAGTTGCCTGGTTTCAATGTAGTAAGCAGTCCACAAGGGTTGAATCTCATCGTAACCGAAGAATTGCAGCGAACTCTGCAGATCTTGGTACGCCGTGCGGAGCTGATTCAAAGCAAATTCCATTCGTATCTTGATCAGAAGAGCTACGGGTTTTGTGCAAAGGCCCATCAGAGCAGGAATTTTCTTGGGCTGTCCTTTCCCCGCGTACAGATCGGCAAGGGGCTTTACAAGGTCATCTGCCATCCAGTCCGGCAGTGGAGGCTTCTTCTGGAGCGCGTGTTCCAGGACTTGCACGGCCAGATCCGAATTGCCCAGGGCTGTGCAATTTTGATAGATGTTCCCCATTGCCGTGGCCCAGTCTTCCGTCGATTGCACCATCGAATCCGTGTATTGCAGAACCTGTTTCAGGTTTTCCTCATTCCAAAACAGCTTTGCCGGCCCGAGCGATCCTCCTTTGAATCGAAGAAGAAAGGATCGATTCCTGTAGGTTTCAAAGTCCTTAGGATTGGATAGCCTTTGCGAGATTAGTGTCAGGTAAAAATATGGATTTCCGTCTTGCCCTGAGTATGGATCCAGTCGCACTGCTGTTTCAAAATGTATCGCGCTTTCCTTGAGATTTCCGTGGAGCATCTCAAGACGGCCAAGCTCCGTGTAGTAGGGGGCATAGTCTTTTTTCATGGACATCAGTTTGTTGAGGATCCGGATCGCGCCTATGCTGTCTCCGCGCGTCAGGTAGATTTCTTTGAGCTGTTCGAGCGGAGCCGTATCCAGCGGTGCGAAGTATCCGGCGATCCGAATTTCAGTCAAAGCTTGTTCGTCGTTGTTTGTCATGTGGTAAAACGAGCTCAACCGCAAGGAACGGTTTTCAGCAAGCATCAACAAAGCAAACAAGAAAACTGGAATCAGAAAATACCATCTGCGCCTGTTCGGAGAAGTCGGCTTCGCTGTCTCCACAGCGGCAAAGCCGAGCAGAATCCACAAATGCGGATAGGCCGGCAGCCACAGACATGCGCTATCGGCAGCGCAAAGAAACGTCAGGCCGGCAATGCACGCCGTGAGCGAGGGCTTTTGGCTGATGCGCAAGTGCCGTATCAGCGAATACAGGAAGATCCCCGCAAGCACGATGCCTCCCGCTTCAGCCAGATCCAGGAACATCGAATGTGTCTGGACGGATATCAGCTTCTGTGTTCGATACAGGTTTTCAAATGTGGAGATTCCTTCCGGTAGTTTGGTATGAGTGTAATAGTTGTGCCACCCCACTCCGAATACCGGATGTTCGGCGATCGTCGCGAGACCCGCCTTCCAGTTGAAAACCCGCTCGCGGAAGGAATATACGCTCGTGAGGCGCTCTTTGATCTGTTCGCGCACGACGCCCAGGACCAGAATGGAACACACTGCGCACACAACAGGAACAAGAAAGGCCTTTTTCCCATGCCGAAGCTTGTAGACAATTGCAAAAATAAGATACGCAATACAGCCGTTTCTCGAATACGTCAGTAGCAAGAGAATCGCCAGAAGGGGAAAAATCGGTGTCAGGATCCAGTGCAACCGCGGATTTTCAAAGTTATTACGAAAATAAAGCAACATCGCGGTCAGTAAGATCAAGGTTGGCGCAAGATCATTGTGAAACTGAACCATCGCAAGGCGCATGCGCAAAGCGTTGGGGCCGATCCATTGGAGGGCTACGATTTCCCGGGAATATCCGAACGCAATCAGTGCTAATGCCCCGGCCACATAGCCTACCAGAATCGGCGTCCGGTCTTCCCTTCCGGAGCTGATGAGGTAGGCAGCGACGCAGACGCAATTTACCAGCAGAAACTGCACATTCTTCCAGGGATAAGCCGAAAATGGAATCGAAATCAGGCAGACCACGAGAAAAGCAATGATGTGCCGCGGGATTTTGGGGATACCCGAGGGGTATTCGGAAGTCATTAGCCATATCACCCTTAGAACAAGCAGACTCCAGATCCAGAATCCCGGGAAGTTATTCCCCACGCCGTCCAGGATGAAAAAAGCCAGCGGTGAGATCAAACATGGAATCAGAAACAGAGATGGTTCGGCTTCGTCATCCGGTCGCATCGCGGTAAACCAGAGGACACCGGCCCACTGGAATAGTGCGATCCACAAAAACCACTGATAAAGGTATCCCGTTTCTAGTGTGGCTCGAAGATAGAAAGTAACCAGCACGCTGAAATGAAACAGCACACTCGTGGATATCAGGCTTCTTGTTCTACGAACAAGGAAAGTCAGGATCCAGATTGAAATTCCGCCGATCAGAAGGCGGATCAATTGTTCATAATTCTGGAAGGGTAGAAGGACAAACCAGAAAAGGAAAAGAGAAGTTCCGATTTCCAGACACTTGCGAATTCTGCGAAACAGAAACTTGCCTCCCCCTACCCACGAAGTAATTAGCAGGTGTCGCTATTTACAATATGAACCATAACCTTGTTTGGAACGTAAGTAAAGCCAAAAATTTGCTTGCCCGAGAGGGGTTTTTCGATTTCAAAAAACGCAGCATTGTCGATCCATTCCAGATAGCGCGGCTCGGACGGGTGATAGGAGAGCCCGGGAGAAACGCTGTAACTGCCTGACTGGAAATAAAGCGGGAGTCTGAAATCCACGATCAGCCGATCTCCCTTCTTCCGTTTTCCAAGAGACTTCTGCTCTTCAAATGTGTTAATTCCTACAATGTCGTTTCCATAAGAGTCGCGAACGTAGAATCCTAATCCGCTGAACGGGACATCGACGCAGTATTCAAGAAAGAACCGAAATGTTACTTCCTCTCCGAATGCGACTCGCTGTACGGGATGCATTTGAGAGTTCAGGATTTGAATCCCTCGGATCCGTCCTTCGCCGCTACCGTGTCTGTGCATTTTGGGCGTTTCCTGTAGTGCGACCGGAAACTCAACGTCGTGCGCTTCATTCAGTGATGGTTCTTCTTGGGTGGACTGCGAAGCCTCTTCTTTTGCAATTTTTTCGGCAACGAGACTCAAGTAGCGGTTGGTCACCTCTTCCGGATTTCCAAACAAGATCTGTTTGCCGTGATCCAACAGGAGGGCATGATTGCAAAAGCTCTTGACTGCCATCATATCGTGCGTCACTAATATGATGGTGACACCTTTGGATTGAAGTTGTCGAAATCTGCGCACGCATTTGTGCGTAAACGCCATGTCACCGACGGAAAACACTTCGTCAATCAACAAGACTTCTGGCTCAACGTTGATCGCAGTGGCAAAGGCAAGCCGCATCGTCATGCCGGATGAATAGTGTTTGACGGGGTGATCGATAAATTCTTCCAGCTCGGAGAAGCGGATGATTTCATCCAGTTTCTGGTTGATTTCGTTTCGGGAGAAACCGCGCAGTCCGGCGCTTGCAAAAATATTTTCGCGTCCTGTCAACTCGTGTTGGAAAACACTTCCGAGCTCCAAGAGCGTAGCCAGCCTTCCTTCGACATGCACAGATCCTTCGGTCGGTTTCATGAGACCGGCCATGAGCTGGAGCAGAGTTGTTTTGCCCGATCCGTTCGCTCCGATGATGCCCAGCGTAACGCCCCGCGGCAGATGGAAGTTCAGATTACGCAATGCCCAGATTTCCTGTGCATGATCGGCGGCGCCAGTGAGAAGTCCAAGCAGTCTTCGCCACCGGCTATCGTAGTAGCGAAAGCATTTCCCGAGATTCTCCACCGTGACAGATGACTGCGACATGTCCGGCTATTTTATCATCAGAGAATGTTTGTAACCTTCCTGGATTCAAGCTAACGTTGTAACCGGAGAGGGTTCTTGTCGTTTCTTTCAGAGTTGGCCCGTAAGCAAGAAGAGCTGATTCAGATTTTGGAACAACTCTGGTGGCAAAGGAATGAGCGGTTGTCCGGCAAGATCACCCGGAGTATTTCTTCTGCACTGGACACGATGGGCAGTTCGGATGACATCGGAGCGGTTGGGGGGAAATTGATCTTTCCTGATGGAACGCTTCAAGAAGCCCGCCTGCCCTTCAAAGTGTATGAAGCCGCCGCGCATGGTGTCCCGTCGTTGCCACTCCGTTGCTTGCCGGACAACTTGGCTGGACCGCAGGCGCCGATCTGACTACCGCTGATGATTCGGAAGCCTTCGCCGTACAGTGTGTTCGCCTGTACCATGATTCATAACTCTGGCAGTTGATTAGAAAGAACGCATTAACAAGGATCGTAGCCGAGTGTTCCCCTGAATCATTTGAAGTCCGTTTGGCGAACATTCTTTCGACTAAATAAACTGGTTTCTCACAGTGTGTTCAGTTAATTCATCGCCCGACTTTGCATAGGTTCTCGTTTTTCAAAAGGATTGTAAACGGATCATCCCTATCCTTTAATTTAACGTAAGCTTCTTTGCCGATTTGAAAGCGCGCCCCGCGTCAAATATCTAACAAAGCGGGGTCTTCCCAAACGTCTTCATGATTGTCAGCCACCATGAAGCGCCAGCCAGGCGGAAGGCCGAGAAACTTTAGAGCGGCAGGACACCAGTCCTTCAAATGTTTTACATGCAGTGGGACAAAAAAGTTGGGATCATTCGAAAGTTCCTCGCCAGCCCATATATACCAACCTGTTGTATCCGCTTGTGGTGGATGTCGCAATCCGTTTATTGGCTGCAATCCGGATTTCACATTGGTCGCGATTCCAACTTTGAGATCATCTGGCGATTCGAACCATTGGGCGTCGTACTTCCTACAAATGTTTCGTTGCTGATCAATTAGGGATTTCATTATGGTAGATTCCGTTTTGTCTTTTCAGCTTTTGAATATCTGCTGAGTTTAGCTCCTTGTTTGGCCGAACAAGTCGGGCATTGCGAGTTTACCGACTTGACGTCTCGCATTTTCTTCATATCGATTTTGCCCAGCCGCCTCACTGCTGACAGCAACTGTACTAGGTGAGGGACACAGTCCTGCTTAAGAAGAATTAGGAGGAGTGAACCTAACACCGAATTGTGCGGCTACTGAAAAACCTCTCTTTTACAAATAGTCAGATTTACGGTTTGATTGCGTGTACGTATGTCGTAGAAGCAAGTACGCTTGCTGCGAGGTGGCGATTGAATCGGCGGTCCACTGGTCGCAATGCCGCGCTTAACATTCGCATCGCGCGATAAGCCCAACGGCTCAGAAAAGCTCCGGGTAGAAACATGCAATAATTCGTTAAGAGATCGAGCATCGCGAAAGTGGGGCCCACGCAAACGTCCGCTGAAATGATTCTAAAGCCGGCTCGTTCAAAAAGTCTCCTGTGTCCAACCAGTGTGTAGTTCTGGTAGTGGTTAGGATATCCATGAAACATCTGCAAGAAGGGGGTCACGGCAAAAACAAGTCCTCCGACTGTCAGGGATCTAAACATTTCACGTACTGCTTCATCGGGAAATTCGAGGTGTTCCAGGACCGCTTCGCAGAAGAAGGAGTCGACCGAGTCGTTTGCATAGGGTAGACGGTAAGCGTCTGCTACGACGTCCACGTTAGGGAAAAGGTCAATGTTAACGTTCACGAGATTCGGATGCTGACGCATAGGGCCCCCTCCCACCGAAATACAAAGAGCTGTTTCAGGTTGCTCAACTACCGTCTGGTGAAACGCCCTCAGCGACTCCTCAGTACGATAATCACCCCCTGCCATGCTCATACGTTCGAAGTAACGAATCAACGCGGGGCGAGTATCGGGGTGCATGTATTGCTGAGCCATCGCGCCGTCCAGGTCAGATACGTAGGCTCGCTGTTTTTCTTGATCTAGAAAAATCGGAACACCGTTCTGCAATGAATAAGCCAGGCGGCCATCCGTCGAAACCAGCTGCTGATTTCTCTGAACGAGCCGTTGATACGTGAACGGACAAACGAGACGTCCATCCGCGATCTGAGCTTCGATACTTAACACAGCTATAGCACCGAAAAGATTGGAAAGCGGCGACCGTTTTTCATGATTTGTGATTATTGCATGTTGACAGGCCAGCCTTACCGGAAATCCTCCGGCCATTGAAGGATCTTTTTGGCGGGGAGGTTCTGAATTACATTTTGGAAAACGTGTTCGGCAGTCTCTCCCTGATTACGCTTGAACTGCGGAATAGCGGTTCCGTAGCTTAGATTGGGATTAAAGTACGGGTCCCCTTGTTTCAGCAACTCGCCCCATTTTGCGGCCGCCCGCTCGAAATCTGAGCGTGGAACCTGGCGATTATGACTTGCCCCTTCATGGTGGATCAAACGCACGTGAGGTGTGTAGACAATTCGATAGCCCGCTTCTCGCACTCTAAGACAAAGATCCAGATCGCTATAGTTGAGGCTGTATCCTTCGTCGAATCCATGGACGGAATCAAAAAGCTCGCAAGGAATTAGTAAGCACGCGCCGGTAATCGCTGAGACGTTCCGGTACCAACCATCGCTTCCAAACATGGTTGCGCTGTTCTCCGGCATTTCCCGAAACAGGTGTGCGGAAAGGCCCCCCATACTCAGGATCACACCGGCATGCTGAATATCACCTCCAGGATAAAGAAGTTTGCAGCCGACAATTCCCACTTTCTTGAAATCCAACCATTGAACCAACCTTTCTATCCAATCAGCATGCAGAATCTCGGTGTCATTGTTAAGGAATAAGAGCAATTCGCCCCGGGTGGATCGCGCGCCCAGATTGCAGGCTTTGCCGAAATTGAAATCCCCGTCAAAGTTCACGATGCGGATGCGGCCCTCATATTGCTTGTAAAGTTCCCAGGTCGCAGACTCTACGCTCCCCGTATCGACGATCACAACTTCCATATCAGGATAGCTGGTAAGGGTAAACAGACTCTTCAGACAACGTCGGAGTTCTTCCGAATGATCCTTTGACGGGATGATAATCGAAACATTCCGGATCCTGGAAGGTCTCCAGCTAACGAGAGGGTGAGTGCCATGAATTCGATGCTCATAATCAAATTCAGTGAGTGGATTCTCCAAACCGAGTCGTTTCAAATGATCTGTAATCGCGGCCACCTGAGCTTTTTTGACGTAAGGTTTGTTCGTTGTTGCCTGAGCCGTAGATAGCGGGGTCTTTCGCCAGTGATACAGAATCTGTGGAATATGAAACACTTGATCCGTGTGCTCCGTGATTCGCAAATACAGGTCCCAATCCTGGGCGCCGTCCAAATCGGGATTTAAGAATCCAATCTTCTCCAACCAGGATCGACGAAACACGCTGAACTGATTCAATAAATTGCAGCAAAGTAACATTTCAGGAGACCAATCGGGCTTCAGGAGGGGTTCGCAGCGTCGTCCGCTCAGATCCAGCTTATCGGCGTCCGAGTATACGAAATCTGTGCCGGGATTTCTGCGAATCACATTCGCGACCTCGTACAGGGCGAATGGCGCCAGCGTGTCATCATGATCAAGAATAGCGATAAAATCTTCCGTCGCTTGCCGAAAAGCTGTATTCATGTTCGCCGATATTCCGAGATTTCTTTCCAGGCGAGTTGTGCGAATTCGGGAATCACGCGCAGACAGATCCTGAAGGTATGCCCAGACTGCTTCATCCGTTCCAGCATCTACCAGACGCCACACCCACCCGCCAAAGGTCTGCGTCAACACCGACTGCACTGTCTCACGAAGAATCGTCATCGGCGGATTGTAAACAGCCGTCACAATACAAAGAGATGGTTCTTCTGTCCACTTGGTGCACTCCATTATTTGTTGTTTCAGGTGATCAGCTGTTGGTTCAAAAAGCCTCTGGTAACTTTCATAACTTGGGCCTTTTCCAAGGTGATGATTTTGCAGTGGACCAATTCTCAGAAATCGTTTGAGGAACTTGTAAACCCGGTAAGCCGGGTGCTGAAGAAAAAGGTTGAGGTATTCTTCCAGACTTCGGACTCTCGCAGCATATTCCCCAATTTGTGAATCCCGGTCGCACAATTCTTCTTCTTTGCGCAACAACTCTTCCTTGAGTAAATGGTAGCGATCAAGAAGTTCTTCTGGATTCTCCGGGCGATTCATAGGTTTGGAATTGCAGACCTGATACTGAGTCAGAGTCGGTTCGCAATATTATAACTCCGGCGCGGAACACATGCGATATTTAACCAAACAGTTGAATATTATCGTTGCGGGAATCGGAGCCAGTGAGGCCAGCGTGAATCGAGCGATGAAGGTGGAATGACTGGAGTTTTGCCGCCCGGTACAGGCTGAGGTGGACGCTGGTACCAGAAACCTCTTCCATGCGGGATACATTGCAGATTCAGCGCGCGGCAATCGGTAACCGTCCAGTAGTGACTGACCAGGCTCCTTCGCGTTTTCTCCGGATTCCGGATCGCAGAGCCTCCATGCAGCAGACTTGCCTGCCACAGAAATAGGTCTCCGGGTTCTGCAAGTAGCAACTGAGGATGGAGGTTCAGGCGAACAATTTCCTCTTCCATATATCGTTGCCATCGGGGCATCTCCGCTTCGACAAAATGGACGCTCCCCGTAGAAAATACGTATGGAGGAATCTGATGACTTCCAGGATAGTAACGAAGCGGGCCTGAATCGGAATGGACTTGCTCTAAGGCTACCCACGTTGCCGCTACCTTCCCCATAGTCCGCGGTGTCATGTATAAAGAGTCCATATGGTCGGCTTGCTGCGATCCGTATTCCAAATTCAGCGTATTGCATAAGACAGGCTGATCGCCAAGCAGATCGCAAAGAATTTCTACAACAGCATTGTTCAAAACAAAGTTTCGCACCCCATGAAAAACTAAATACAAATCGTTTACCTTGAAATGATGCTGTTTTCGTTCGTTCATTCTAACCGAGCTCGATAAGCATCTTTGTCCGGTCTCCAGATTGTCCACCACAACAAAACTTGATTTGATCCGCCATGCCTCTTCATAGAGTTGATTGATCGGGCGATCTCATCGCTGCTGTAAAATCCTTTAAAGTGGAGATATCCGTTTTGCTCCCAGAATTCTTTTTGCCTCTCTAACATTCTTTCTATTCTACATTCAAGATTCTCGACAGATAGCGGCGGAATTCACCATCGCACGCGCAGTATTGCAAATCCTCCGGCTGGATCGGATATGCACTCTGCGACCATGTGCGAAGGACATAGCGGATCGCATTTTCGTCGCCTGTCACGTATAGCCAGTAAAGCAGTCCGCGGGAATTGAAGCGCGAGCCAAGAACGATCTGCTTCGCATAGAATCCGGTGTTCTTCATTTCTGCAGGATTCTTTGCAAGAACGCTGCTGTACCAGAAACCCTGTCCGATCTTCTTTTGCTCAAAGGCTTCCAGCCAGAAGTAGCGCTGAATGGCGAGCGGAGCGCGTTTTCCCAATCGTCTGTACGATTCTTCGATCAGGTCTGCAGCGATTCGCGCTTGCAGTTGCGGTGGGTATGGAGGCCCGCTTCCCGCAATCTTTTGAAGGGTGATTTGCCATGGCCCGATCGTGGTTTGACCCAGCATGTCTCCGGTTTTCGCGGGACCGGTCACGGACCATAATTTCCCAGTTCCAAAAAGACTTTTCCCTTCCTGTAACGCCGTTGTCCACAGATCCTCGATTCCAACATTCCGGTAATTGCCATTTCGAATTGCATCGTATGCAATGCGGAGCACTTCCATTCCATCTTTTCCGTAATCTGCCGATGCGGCACGGATCTTTTCATATCGCACAGATAACGGAATGCCAGCCGCGGAAACGGGGGATGAAAACAGAAGCGCCGGTAGGAGCGCGCTAGACAGAATTCCAGCCTTTGTAATACGCATAATGCATCGCGGCACGATGAAACGGCGATAAACTGAGCCACTTCACCTTTACGGCAATTGGAGAATCCGATTTTGCCAGATACACAAGATCTGCAGCCAGATTATAAAGAATCGGGCCGATTGGGAACCATCGGCGGCCCAGCAGCGGAGAAAGAAATCGTGAGAAAGAAGCGCCCATCTGATAGTTGCGATCGTATTTGCCCTTGCACGATAGCTCGTGCGAATGCAAAACGATCGATTCCGGCTCGTAAACGATGGTGTAACCTTTTTCCAGCATCCGTTTTGCCCATTCCTGATCTTCAGCCATAGAAAGTGATTCGTCGAATGGATTTTGTAACAACAGATCGCGATCATACGCGCCGCTCGCGTTGGAAAACTGGATATAGTTCCAGATTTTTTCTCGGAAGGATTTCGAATCGCCCGGAAATGATTTTACCTGCCGCCTGTTTGGAAAGTACATCCGCAGATCGTTTGCTTCGAGCAAATCGCTACCTGGGCGGGGAATCTGACGGCTGAACACCCCGGCCACTCCCGGCAGTTCCCCGAACGGATGAAGCAAGCGCTCCAGCCAGCAAGAATCGGCAGGCGTCGCATCCTGAGTCAAAAAGACGATGAATTTCCCTTTGCTGAGCCGGGCGCCCAGATTCCGGGTCTTGGAATGGCTGAATTCCCGCTGCGCAATCTGGTGCAGCTCTACGGGCGCGTCCCGCAAGATTTCCAGCGTTCCGTCGGTCGAGCCTGAATCGATTACAATGATTTCGCGGATTTGCGCCGGCTTTTGACGCCCGATCATCTCCAGCACCTGCGGCAGATAGCGCGCCCCGTTATACGTGAGGAGGACAATACTTGCGTCGCCACTGGAACTCATGACCAACCTCGAGCAGGCAAGATGCCTGCGGCCCATAATGCAGGCGGGACGCCTGCGCTCCAGACATACCTTATTTTGCATTGTTTCGCAAAGACTTGTAAACTATGGATAAGAGGAGTTCTTTATGAAAAAGCTAGTGATTCAGGTCGGTGTGCTTCTGGTTTTTCTGGTTTCAGTTTGTATTGCGGAAGATTCTCCGCTGGTAGCGGCAGCCAAGAGAGAAAAGGAAAGACGCGCCAAGATCGCCGCGGAGAAGGCGGAAACGAAGAGCTTTACAAATCAGGATATTGAAGAATTCAAAGCAAAGAATCCGACTGCCGAATCCACCTCCGAAGAGCCGGGCGTTGAAGGGGAACAGCCCGCTCCAGATGCTACAGCTGCCGGAGAACAAAACGACGATGAAGCCATCTGGAAAGAAAAGGCAGCAGCGGCCCAGGAAAAAATCAAAGCGGCAGAGGAAAAGGTAAATAAGACGCAAGACGATATCGACGCGCTTTGGCGCTATCAAACTGCCGTGGATGACGGACAGCAACAGCAGAAGGCTGTTGGGGAAAGATCCGAGCGGATGACCGATCTGGAAACCGCAAAGAAGGAACTGGAAGAAGCAAAGAAAGCCGAAGAGGAACTGCAGGAAGAAGCTCGCAAGGAAGGAGTACCTCCAGGCTGGGTTGAGGATCGGGACCAATAAGCTCCTCTCACCATTTTCATTCCATTTCAGGTAGAATCGTTAGATTTTTATGAATAAGGCGAAGCATCTCTACAGTCTGGGCAGGATCTTTCTGGCGTATCGCCGGAAACAGACCGCCGGGATTCCTCCGCCCGTCCGACTCTGGATCGAGCCCACTCCATTTTGTAATCTCGAATGCCCGATGTGTCCGCAAAGCGATCCGAAGATTTCTGAAGTAGTCAAAGGCAAGACGTACATGGATCTCGATCTGTACAAGAGAATTATTGATGAAGCCTCGGATCATGTTTATGACATCAATCTGGCGCACCGGGGGGAATCGACATTTCACAAGTCGCTTCCGGAGATGATTCGCTACGCTGTTCAGAAAGGGATCAAAACACGTTTGCATACAAATGCAACGATCCTGAGCGAAAAGATGTCCCGCGAGCTTCTGGATTCCGGTCTTGATTTTCTGAGTTTCTCTTTTGATGGATTTCGCAAGGAACCGTACGAGAAGATTCGAATCGGAGCGAACTTCGAAAAGACACTCGCAAATATCATTCGTTTTCTGCAAATGAAAAAAGAGTCGGGAAGCGCGAAACCATACACTGTTTTTCAGGTCATCGACCTGGATGGAAATACGGAAGGGAAGGAAGAATTTGTCCGTCAATTTGATGATCTTCCGCTGGATCAGCTTTATATCAAGAAACCGCACAACTGGGGCGGCATCATCAACGGCAATCCTGTGATCGATCAATACTGTCATCGGGAGTCTTATTCACATTGCTCTTTTTTGTGGTATTCGTTAACAGTCCTGTGGGATGGCCACGTAACTCCGTGTCCGCAGGATTTCTTTCAGGAGTTTGTGCTGGGCGACCTGCGCACGCAGACGCTGCGCGAAGTGTGGGATGGAAAACCGCTGGTCGGATTACGCGCATCCCTTGCCCGGCAAGAATGGCAAAAGATTCGTCCCTGCAACACCTGTGATCGATTGTGGAGAAAGCAGGTGGCCGGCGTTCCAAAGATCAATCTACGTTCGTTTGTCAGCGACAACTTGATCGGTTACAACTTCCTGAACCGCTTTTTCCGCACCCGCTATGAGGAGGATTAACCACGGAGAACACGGAGAGCACGGAGAGAAATTCTTTTTAATTCCTCCGTGGGCTCCGTGCCCTCCGTGGTGAATTCGGTCCCATGGAAGAATGGCAGTTACAGATCTATAAAAAGTCGCTGAAGAAGAAGGAAAAGATTGACCTGCTTCTTCAATCGCTTCCTGATTTGAGCGGCAAACGTTGTTTGGAAGTTGGTTGCGCGCGAGGGACTGTCTCCCATTTTCTGCGAACCAAAGGCGGCTCCTGGCTTCATGCGGATACGGATCATGGGAACGTGGCTGCGGCAATCGCGCTGTTGAAATCAGATGTAATACAGATTCCGCCAAATGTATTACCATTCCCCGATGCCAGTTTTGATGTAATCGTATCGCTGGATTATCTAGAGCACGTTCACGACGATCAGGCAGCCCTGAATGAGCTGCGGCGTGTGTTGAAGCCTGGGGGGCAACTCTTGATTTCCACTCCTACTACCGGATCCACGTTCCTTCTGAACAAGATCAAACCAATCATCGGTCTGACGCTGGACAAATACGGACACGTGCGGGAAGGTTACGATCTTTCCGATTTGAATCACCGTTTAATGGACCAGGGTTACGAAATTGTATCTTCCTGCACATATTCGCGGTTCTTTACGGAGCTGATCGAAATGGGAATCAACTTCGCCTTTGTGAAAATTCTTGGAAAAAGCACAGAGGGAGATTCTGCAAAACGGGATGGCAACATCACAATCGGCTCGAAGGAGAGTTTTGCGAAACATCAGGGATCGATGAAACTGTATTCGATCGCTTATCCCTTCATTTTTGCATTTACTCGACTCGATAAACTCATCCCCTGGCAGGGCTACGCATTAATGATTGAAGCCAGGAAGAAGGAGTAGTCTCAATATTCATTCAAACTTGTCTCATGCATGAGACTTGTCTCGAGCAGTCGCTTGATGTTTAATAGGGAAGTCAAGAAAGGGGACGGTCAAATGAAGAAAGCTATTCCAACTACGCTCTTAGTATTCATCGCGCTCTTGCAACTATTTGGCGCGAACATAAGCGAAGCCGCCACAGTTACTCGCGGACCGTATCTGCAGATTGGTACGGCAACAGGGATGACGGTACGCTGGCGCACGGACGTTGCTACGGACAGCCGCGTTCGCTATGGACTCGATCCGCTTGCTCTGAGCTCGTTTACGGATAATCTGACGGCTACGACCGAGCACGAGATCCGGCTAACCGGATTGCTGCCTGATACGAAGTTTTACTACTCGGTCGGCACAACAACCACTACACTGGCCGGTAATTCAAATTATTTCTTCATAACCTCCCCACAGAGCGGAGTTGCGACGCCAACCCATATCTGGATTCTTGGCGATTCAGGAACTGCCGATGCCAGTGCTGAGGCTGTTCGCAATGCGTATTTGAACTACACTGGTAGCAACTACACCGACCTTTTGCTGATGCTGGGTGACAACGCCTATAACTCAGGTACCGACCCTGAATTTCAAGCCGCTGTCTTTAACATGTACCCGACGATTTTGCGACAGACGCCGCTATGGGCGACACTTGGAAATCACGATGGGACTTCCGCCGATTCCGCAACCCAAACCGGACCCTATTACAATATCTTTACATTTCCAAAAAGCGCGGAAGCGGGTGGACTCGCCTCGGGAACTGAAGCATATTATTCTTTCGATTACGGAAATATTCACTTCATTTGTTTGGAATCGTTTGAAACCAACCGCGCCTCAAACGGCCCGATGATGACGTGGCTTCAAAACGACGTCAATTCTACAAACAAAGAATGGGTGATCGCTTTCTGGCATCATCCACCTTACACAAAGGGTTCGCACAATTCCGATACCGAAATCGAATTGATCGAAATGCGTCAAAATGCCTTGCCGATTTTGGAACAGGCGGGTGTGGATCTCGTGCTTACCGGTCATAGTCATTCGTATGAACGGTCTTATTTGATTGACGGCCATTACGGCTCTTCCACAACTTTTACGTCCAGCATGAAAAAAGACGGCGGAAGCGGCCGCGAGGATGGTACCGGTTCTTACAAGAAGCCAACAGATGGAAAGGCTCCTCATGAAGGGGCGGTCTATGCTGTTGCCGGAAGCTCTGGTCAAACCTCAGGAGGTACTCTCAATCATCCCGCCATGTTCATTTCGCTAAATGCGCTTGGCTCGATGGTGATCGATATCAACGGGAACAGATTGGATGCAAAGTTCCTGACCAACACAGGCGCCATTCAGGATTATTTTACAGTCGTGAAAGGCACGACCCTTCCCGGGCCCCCGAGCAACTTAACTGCAACCGCGGTTTCTTCAAGCCAGATCAATCTTGCCTGGACGGACAATTCGAGCAATGAAACTGGATTTAAGATTGAACGCTCGACGGACGGAACCAATTTTGGCCAGATCGCAACGGTCGGCTCGAATGTTACCAGCTATTCCAATACGGGACTTACCGCTTCCACTCTCTTTTACTACCGTGTTCGAGCGAATAACGCAGCAGGGGATTCGAACTTCTCCAATACTGCGAACGCAACGACGCAGGGAACGATCACTGTTGCTGCTCCGACAAATCTGATTGCGACTGCGGCATCGAAAACAAAGATCAAACTCGCCTGGACGGACAATTCAAACAACGAACAAGGCTTTAAGATCGAGCGTTCCACGGACGGAGTGAACTTCTCACAGATTGCAACAGTCACGGTAAATGTGAAGACGTACACCAACACAGGATTGAGCAAGAACAAGAAGTATTGGTATCGCGTCCGGGCTTACAACGGAACCACGAACTCGGCATATTCAAATGTGGCGAGCGCCACTACTCCAATCCGCGGACCAACAGTATCGCTGTTTGTGACGCCGGCGTCACCCCGGCAGAACTGAGCTCAAGAGCCCGCGAGACGCGGGCGGTACAAACCGTCTCCTTACTGTTTTGCAATGCGGTACACCGCGCCGGCTGTAGAATCATGATCCGCAATGTAGAGCTCTCCGGCTTCATTCTGACCGAAAGTGCTGATATTGTGTGGAGTGGACAGCAGTAGTGTAGTAGTCCAAACGCCGTTGACTCTCTTGGCGCCGCGGATAGATCCATTGCAATAGTCCGAATAGAGGTACATTCCCGCGATCGCGGGAATCTTTGTTCCGCGATAAACGTAGCCTCCGGTGATGGAGCACCCGGCGTTATGGTCGTATTCCAGCACAGGCATTTTCAGTGTTCCCGTGTTGCAGCCGGTGGTGGGATTGTAGCAATGTTTTCCTTCCATTCTGCGCCATCCGTAGTTTTCACCGCCCAGGCTCGATCGGCGCTGGAAGTTGATTTCTTCAAAGCTGTTCTGGCCTACATCCGCTATGTACAGGTCTCCATTCTGCCGGTCAAAGCTGTAACGCCACGGATTCCGCACTCCAAGGGCCCAGATTTCCTTTTTCGCGCCCGCGGTCCCAACGAATGGATTTCCGGAAGGAATGGAATAGCGTGTGCCGCTGTTGACGTTGATCCGAAGGATCTTACCCAGTAATCTCCCAAGGTTCTGTGCGTTGTTGTTCGGATCGCCCCCGGAACCTCCATCACCGATAGAAATGTACAAAAAGCCATCGGGACCAAACGCCAACTTGCCGCCATTGTGATTGCTGAACTGGGAGTGTGCAACTGTAAGTAAAACTAATTTTGAGTTCGCATTGGCGAGATTTGGGCTGTTGGTGGAAACAGTGTACCGCGCCACGACGACATCTCCGTTTGTAGCCGTGTAATAAATGTAGAAGAATCCGTTCGTCTTGTAATTCGGATGAAAGGCCAGACTGAGCAGACCTCGCTCCCCGCAGCAGGATACGGAAGATGTAACATTCAGGAAAGGAGTGGACAGAACGCTGGTCCCGTTATAAATTACGATCTTTCCGTTTTGAAGGACGAAGAAGAGGCGACCGGATCCATCACCGGGAACAGAAATGTCCACCGGACGTACGAGATTCCCGGCCACTTTTACCAGCTTGATCTGAGCGTATGTGATGGAAATGCAAAATACAAATACAAACAAGAAGGCGAATATGAATTTGCGGATCATCCCTCCCTCCCGTACTTTAAGAATAAAAGGGCAGCATGACAAAGTCCACCCAGGAGCGGGTTCAATGCAGGCGGGACGCCTGCGACCCATAATGCAGGCTGGAAGCCTGCGCTCCATACGCTCCCGTGGATGTGTTATAATATTCGCTCACAAAAGGGGTGAATTCTTGCATTTTGGCAACTTCTACCGGGATTTGACGCAGGCATATACTGCCATCCCGAAGAAATTCGATAAGAAGGGGCGGGCTTTGCCTCCGTTGCGGGTTGCAATTGTAATTACCCACTATTGTAATCTTCGCTGCGAATTTTGCATGGTGGTGAGTCCCGAAAACCTGGAACGAGCACGGGTCATGCAGCCGAATGTCCTGACTCTCGATCAAATCAAATCGATTGTCGATCAGCTACCCCGTTATTCTCTCGTGACAATTACCGGCGGAGAGCCGACCGTCCGTTACGATTTCATGGACATCATCCGGTACATCTCTACGAAGCATAAAGGACACTTTGTCACAAACGGAACGGTCTTAAATGATGAGAAGCTCGCGGAAGCGATTTGCCTGGGCGCCCCGAATCTCCTGGGAAGCGGGCTGATGTCCATCGGCGTCTCTATAGAAGGTCCGGAGAATCTTCACGATTACATTGCGAAGGTGAAAGGCGCATACAAGAAAACAGTCCATACCATCAAAGTCCTGGGTGAAGAGAAACAAAAGCAGAAAAAGAAGTTTCCGATTGTTGATCTCAAAGTTGTTATTACGGATGAGAACATTAGCAATCTGGTCGATATATATAAACTGGCCGAAGAGAACCGCGCGGATCTGGTGTCCTATCAGATCGTAAACAATCAGGAATCTTCATACGGAATCGAAGGGACGGGCAATCAGAAAGCACACATGAAAATCCCGGCACCCGTGCGTCCGATCGATCCGAAACTACTTCGCGAAGTTTGCAGCGAGCTGAAGACCCGGTCGGATGCCGCAAAAATTACCAAGGTGCGATTTAATCCGATCACGCCGATCGATGATATTGTGGATCATTATCAAAACACTCCAGATCTGGAACACTTTACCTGCAACGTCGTCTGGTCGACGATGCATATCGGACCGTATGGCGATGTATTCCCCTGTTTTAGCTACAACATGGGGAACGTCAAAAAGAATACGTTGATGGAAATCTGGAACGGTGCAAAGTACCGTGCCTTCAGGCAACAACTGCAAAAAGCGGGAATTTTCCGCGGCTGTATCGGATGCTGCATGATTTCGTATAAGCAGCCGAACGGCGCGAGCAACCGCATCATCAACAACGGACAGAAGGCGTACCACCAGATTCAAGGCTGAGGGAAGAGGGATGAATCCTGAATCCCGGGACAACTCACTTCCGGTGGATCGTCCATATACCGATTTTCAATCGCAGCTTACGACAACCGCCAAGACTCCGCTGCAAAAATATATGGACATGCAAATCGGTATCCGCTCCTGGTGGACGCTGCTGAAATACGAATTTGTGATGATGCTCTGCAACTCGCGCACCGGCGCCATCGGTTACGTGTTGCGAAAGATACTCTATCCTGCAATTTTCGGGAAGATCGGCCGCAATGTTACTTTCGGCCGTAACATCACGATCCGTCATCCGCATAAAATCCGGATCGGCGATAACTGCATCATCGATGAAAACTGCGTGCTGGATGCAAAAGGTGACGATACACGCGGCATTGAAATGGGAAGTGATTGCGTGTTAAGCCGCAATAATATTTTGAGCTGCAAAGGCGGCTATATCAAACTGGGGGCCGGGACCAACATCGCGCAGAATTCATTGGTACATTCCGAAAGAGCCGTCGATCTGGGAAAGAATACTCTCGTGGCATCGTACGTCTATTTTGTGGGCGGCGGAAATCATGATTTTTCACGGACCGATATTCCGGTGATTCAACAGCCGTCTCTGAGCCGTGGCGGAATTTTTGTGGAAGACAATTGCTGGTTTGGGGCTGGTGTGATCATTCTGGATGGTTCTCATATCGCACGCGACTGCGTGATTGCTGCCGGCGCAGTGGTCAATTCGGATTTGCCAGCGTATTCCATCGCGGTGGGAACCCCGGCCCGCGTGCTGAGGAACAGGTTAGAATCAAAGGGCGGATCCGACGATATACAGACATGAAAGAACTGCTTGGGCTGCTTCCGAAACTACGAGGGAAGAAGATCGGTGTTTATGGCGATCTGATCGCCGATGAATATGTCTTTGGCACGATCAACCGCTTTTCGCGCGAAGCTCCCGTCTTCATCGTGAACTACGAGCAATCTCAGATCGGGCCGGGCGGTGCGGCGAATGCAGTCAACAATATTCACGAATTGGGCGGCATCCCGTATCCTTTTGGAATTGTGGGTAACGACCTGCCCGGCCGCACGCTATTGAGTCTCCTGAAGGAGAAGGGAATTCCGGCTGACGGAATTCTCACAGAGGACCATCCGACTTTCGTGAAGCAGAGGATTGTAGCAGGATCTCCGCATTCTGTGCGACAACAGATCTTGAGATTGGACCGCTGTTTGCCGCTATCCAGAGACGCGGAGTGCCATGTGCGGCTTGCGCAACGGGCTCTTTCCCTTTTGGACCGTCTGGATGCGTTTGTCGTTTCTGATTACGGTCTGGGTGTGGCGCAGGCATCCAGATTGGAAACGATTATGAGTGAGCTGCGGAAGAGGGGGATTCCGTCATTTGTCGATTCGCGTCACCAGCTTGAGTTCTTCCATGGCATCACAGCTGCGACGCCTAACGAACCGGAAGTGGAAGCGATTTCCGGGAAAGTGCTTGATGCGGAAACCATTCAAGAAGCCGGCAGAGATTTGTTGGAAAGGCTGGATGCAAAAGCGGTATTGATTACACGCGGCAAGAACGGGATGGTCCTCTTTACCCGCGACGCGGATCCTTTGATGATTCCGATTTTCGGGTCTTCAGACATTGTGGATGTTACGGGCGCGGGAGATACGGTCGTCAGCACCTTTGCTCTGGCGGTGGCGGCGGGCGCTTCGTTTGCCGATGCCGCGCGTCTGGCCAATTGTGCTGCGGGAATCGTCGTCATGAAACGAGGCGCCGCAACTGTGACACCCGCTGAATTGACAGATGCGATTCGAGTCGCCTCCATGCACGAATAGGAGTTTGTAGGGGCGACCCTTGTGGTCGCCCTCTCTGTGCGGGCGGGGACAAGCCCCGCCCCTACCAGCGAAGGGTGTATGAATACCAAGGTTCGAGAACTACCGGAACTCAAGACGATTGTGGAGGCGTTAAAGGCCTCAGGTTCCAAAATTATCTTTGCAAACGGATGCTTTGACGTACTTCATGTAGGCCACGTCCGATACCTTCAGGATGCGCGGTCGCAGGGCGATGTTCTCATTGTCGGTCTCAATTCGGACGCTTCCGTCCAACGACTGAAAGGCAAAGGGCGTCCGATCCTGGATCAAAACTCTCGAGCCGTGTTGCTTTCCGCGCTGGAGTGCGTTGATCATATCGTTATTTTTGAAGATGGCACGGTAGATCGTTTGCTGATAGAATTAAGGCCACACATCCATTGCAAAGGAAGTGACTATACGCCGGACTCCGTGCCGGAAAAGGAGACTGTAAAGAGCTATGGAGGTTCAACTTCCATTACCGGGGGAGAGAAAGTTCAATCCACCCGTTGGCTATTCGAAGAGATCCGGCGAAGATATTCCTGAGGATCCGCGAAATATCTGCATTCTGCGCCTCAGCTCCATCGGGGATGTAATTCATACCCTTCCGGTAGCACAACTGTTGAGACGCCGTTTTCCGGATGCTAGGATTACCTGGGTTGCGGAAAAAGCGATGGCTCCTCTGCTCAAACATCATCCGGCTGTGGATCAATTACTTCTTGTGGATACAAAACGCTGGAGAAACGGACCATTATCGCCGGCTGTCTGGAAAGAAGTGTATCGTTTTTTGCAATACTTCCGTTCCCAGAAGTTTGATATCGCCCTGGATTTTCAGGGTCTGTTTAAATCCGCGGTGCTGGCACGTCTCTCCGGCGCGCCCCGGCGGATTGGAATGTCCCGCTTTGACCGAAAGGAGCGCTGGAGCAGTTTCCTGTTAAACGAATTTAGTGTACAGACGGCAGTCAAACCCCACATCATCGAAAAGAATCTGGCGCTACTCGAACGTCTGGACATTGATCCCGGAAATGAACCGCTCGATTTTCATATCTATCCGGATGAAGAAACGATCAGCTATGTGGAAGAAGAACTGAAGAAGCTGGAGATTCGGCGTTTTGTTCTTGTAAACCCGGGCGGTGGTTGGATCACCAAGCTGTGGGAGATCCAGAAGTTTGCATCCCTGGTGGATCACATTTATAACGATCTGAATATTCCTGCTCTGGTGTTATGGGGGCCGGGGGAGAAGCATCTCGCTGACCGGATTGTTCGCAATTGTGTTTCACCCGCTACCGTTTCATTCAGCACAAATCTGTCCGAGTTGATTGCGCTTGTTCGTAAATCTCGATTGATGGTGAGCGGAGATTCCGGTCCGCTTCATCTTGCGTCGGCTCTCGGTATTCCGGTGGTTGGAATCTACGGTCCTACCGATCCGGATCGCAACGGTCCATGGAATCCGCATGATTCGGCCTGTACGATCCGCTATGAATGCAGCCCCTGCTATCAGCGAGTATGTCCGATCGGGATTCAGTGCATGAAAAAACTGGAAGTGGATCCTGTACTGGATGCAGTCAAACGGACCTACTATCAGTCAGCCTCACTCTACCAGAATCAGTAAGATCTATGGTTCAACCAAACAGTACTGACGCAGGGCCTGTCTTGTCTCCAAAGCGAGATCTGAAACTCTCCTATATGGAATGGGTGCGGCGCCACCGGCGTACCGCTGCGATCCCCCTCGTCTTACTGGTTCTCTATCTTGCCCATTTTGACAAAACGTATTTCTTTTGCAGCTACTTCCTCATCGTTTCCGGGGAGATATTACGGATTTGGGCTGCCGGACATCTTCAGAAGGAAAAAATTCTAACAACTGGCGGTCCTTACAGGTGGATTCGAAATCCCCTGTATTTGGGGAGTTTTCTCATCGCTCTCGGTTTCTATCTCATTATGGATTCCAGATGGATCCTGCCGGTCATTTTTGTATATTTCGGCCTATTCTATTATCCCGTTGTCCGGCACGAAGAGAAAATTTTAGGTGAGAAGTTCCCTGATGAATATCCTCCGTATGCGGACGCCATCCCTGCTTTTTATCCCGCTCTTCGCAAATGGCTTTATCCTACAACACACTTTTCTTTTCAGCAGATGGTTAAAAACAAGGAGTACAATGCCATCCTTGGAATTCTGATGGCCTACGCCTATCTGATTCTGCTCCGCCGGTAATTTGGAGGAGCGGGCGGGCGTTTTGGAGGTGCGGGCCTCCGTGCCCGCAGTAAGTGTGACATCAACATTCCGGCGGGCAGGGCCGCCCGCCGCTCCAAAACATAACGGGAAGCCTGCGCTCCAATTGAAACGCGTCAACTTGATTTGACATCTCCTAAGTGTTGCGAAAGCTGAACTTCCGGACGGATCTTCATCTTTTTCCGTGAGGCCCTGAACCAATCGGTTCTTCTATCGGCGTAAATCCGGTGGCATAGGTTTTGTACCTGCTGCATTCCGATGAAGCAAACCGGTTTTTCTTATATCGAAGTTCTGGTGAGCTTCTTCTTGTTTCTGAGCGCACTGCTCTGGATCGGAGGAACCCAAATGACTTCTCTTCGGCTGATCGGAAAAGGCAAAATCAACCAGCGAGCGACGTTGCTTCTCATGGAAAAAATCGAAGAACTTCGCGTTGTTCCAATTCAGGATCTGGCGGCCGGCGATTATTCCGAACCGTCTGGAACCTTCCAGCTGCAATGGCGAATTCGAGATCACACTCCTTTTTTCGGCACGAAACAATTGTACTGCGCGGTGATGTATCAACCCGCCGCAAGCATCGTTGTGGAAAGCATCTTCTACAGGTCGGAATAATGAAAGGATTTTCACTTTTAGAATTCGTGATTGCCGCGCATCTATGCTTGCTGATCCTGCTCACAGGCTACGGCTTGCTGGATCGCGAAAAGGACTTCCTTGCGCAGATGAGTCGCTGGACCAGACCGGAGCAGGAATCCAACTATCGCCTTCTGGTGCTTCGGAACCTGTTGCAGGATTCTTCCCAGCAATTGAAGCGAAATGCATTCCTGCAGAATATTCCTTTCTTCTTTACCGATTTGAACTTCGGAAAAGAACAGCGCACTGATGCGTTTTCCTTTGTCCGTCCCTTGTCGGGTCCCCTGTGGTTTCGCCGGGAAGGATTCTGGTATCACATTCCCAGGAGTCCGCTGCTGAAAGCGGGAACAACGCTTCTTCTGGGAGGATCCGACGCGGCAGGAAAGTTCCAGTGGAACTTCGCGCGCGTTCTGCTGGATGATCCGGCCGGCTCCACACAAAGACTAAAACTGAAATTTCTCGTTTCCAACGCCGACATCGATTCGGGTTCCTTGATTCAGGCGGAGATCCACGGCTTTTTGTGGAAGAACCAGACCCTGTACTGGGTCAGTCCGTCCGGTTCATTGTCTCCGTATTTCGGATCGTTGGATGACTTTTCATACGACTATTCCGGTACGCAAGTGACGATTTCCTGGCGTATTGGAGAAATCACAGCACATTTCAGGTCGACGTTATGAAAGGATTTGCGATTGTTGCCGCACTCTTGTTCCTGCTCATCATGACGCTGTTTGGGTTCTCCGTATTGCTGATGGCTTCCGGTCACTATTCTTCTTCACGGAGTCTGTTTGAAAAAGAAAATGCCAGGATCGCCTGTGAGGCGGCCGCACAATGGATCGTCATGCAGCACAACGCGTCCAACACGTCGCCGCCTTACCTCTTCGATTCCAGAAACTGGAACGGCACGGAACTGCGAAGTTTCCAATGGAACTCGCACACGATTTCGGGCAAATTCGAAGCGCCATGGACTTCTACGGGGACGAATCGGATGACACTCACCGCACGAAAGGGACCATTTGTTGCGGTTCAGACTCTGGAGTTACGACAGATACGCTTGGAGAACTTTGCCCTGTTTAGCACGCAACCGCAGCTATTAATAAATTCTTCACTGTTTGATGGAGTGGTATACGCTCGGGGCGGAATCGAACTGCAACGCCCATCTACCCGCTTTCGTGAATTTGTTTATGCAGGGATTCAACCCGAATATTTTGCCTCCTTGCGAAAGAGGACGCTGCAAGCGCCGCATTTTCCAAACCCGGAACAGATGATCCCGGCTGCTACTTTGAAAGACGACGCGCTCAAAACCGGAATCGCAATCTCGAACAGGGACGCTCTGTTCTGGGATGAAGATCATTACCATCTCGATCTGGATCAGCTGCAAATCAGCGCCGTCAGCGGGCTCTGGCAGGTTCAGTACAAAGGAAGGGATCTTGGAAGGCACGGTTCTTTGATCCTGTGGTTCGATGCCGATCTGAGAATTGGGCATGCGGAGCCTCCGGTCACTCCTATCCCTTCTTCAAAACCTCGCGCTCCGTTGTACGTTGTTTCTTCCGGAGATATTCAGATCGACAGCAATCTATCTCCGCTGGAATCTGCGTTCTGGATCCATCCGCTTTGCGTGATTTCTGAAAATGCAATTCACCTGCTTTCCTCCATCCCGAGTGCCTGCCATCTGGATGCTTGTTTGATCGCATTCGGGTCAGGGGATACAGGCGGCTTGAGGATCGAAGCTGGTGGAAGAGGTCTTACCACTACAGAAAGGGATCAGTTCCTTTTTGCGGTTTGGAATTCCGCGTTTCTGGTGGAAGAGGAGAAGAAGATAGCGCTTCTAGATGCGCTGAACGCCGGCCAGAAGATCGTGTGGTTCAGGGGAAGCGTGATTTTGAACGCGCCGGTGTATGGGTCATCCGATTTATCACAACTTCATTTCGGATCATCAGAGGAATCATATTCATTGCTACCTTCTCTTTCATTTGTATACATCGTAGAAGGAAGCAGGCAATGGCAATAGACTCCCTTGCGCGATGGCACCTGATCCGGGAAATCATTTGCAAGAAAAAGTCGGGCACGCTGATTGTCCAACTCGGCAGGAATTTCTTGCGTTGGGTTCTGGATCAGGCGAACGTGGTCTGTGTTTCGTCCACGCTTCCTGAATTTTCATTCACCCAATTCCTTTTACAAGAGCGGTCGATACCCTTTGAAGGGTTGCTGGCTGCTCAAGCTGCGATTTCACACTCCAGGAGTCTTGGCGCATCCCTGCTTCAGTCTGGAACGGTCGGCCGGGAGGATCTGGCAATGCTCCTCCGTTTGCACTGGTCGTCGCTATCCTTTCATTTGCTTCAATCCGCCTCTCATCTGTTCTGGTCGGATAGTGAAATCTTTTTTAAGGATGAATTTATTCGACTCGATTCACCACTCTCTTCGCTGCTGTTATCGTGTGAACGGAGTTCGCTGGAAACACGTACCGCGATTCGGATTGCGCACGTTCTGCCCTCTTCGTATCACGTACTCGATTGGATGCCCGTGGAAGCTGCATTAGAAGTTCGGGAACGCAGGATCATACCGTATTTGAAATCGGGATGTTCTTTAAGGGAAATCTTGCATGATCCTGAGCTCGATCACATTTCTATCTACCGAATCTGCTTCCTACTCTGGTTGACAGGTCAACTGCGGGAAAATCAACGTACCCCTGTATCAAGCCAATCCAGAATAGCTCACCCTAAATGGGAACGGATTAAATCAGTTCCTCCGGATTGGATTTTCCCGCTGATTGCGGGAGCCATCCTCGGCGCTCTCCTCACTTCGAAGCCCGCGCCGCCTGCAGCATCTGCTCCGTTGAAACCCGCGTGGGGCCGTGAGTTCACAGAGAAAGATTTTGCCACAGAGGTCACAGAGCGCACAGAGAAGGACACAGAGGGAAAATAAAATGGGTGACTTGTTATCTGAGAAGATAATCGGGGCTGCGATTGAAGTTCATAGAATCCTAGGCCCAGGCTTATTGGAATTGATCTACGAAGAAGCGCTTTGTATCGAACTTCGATTGCGTGACGTTCCACATTCACGCCAGGTTGGTGTCGATGTATTTTATAAGGATCATTTCATTCGTGGCCAGAGAATCGACTTGGTTGTAAGCAACGAGATTGTTGTTGAAATCAAAGCTACGGCAAATCTGGCGGAGGCAACGATTGCGCAAATGCTGTCCTACTTGAAGGCATCCCGACTAAAACGTGGATTGTTAATTAACTTTGGAATGCCACGTCTGGTAGACGGCATAAAAAGATTTTCTCTGTGATCCTCTTCTCTGTGTCCTCTGTGCCCTCTGTGGCTTGCTAACTCTGTGCCCTTCCCAGCAAAAGGAGGAGGGCTTTCTGGCAGTGGAGCCGATTTTCCGCTTCATCGAACACAGCAGAATTCGGGCTATCGATCACATCATCGGTGACTTCATCGCCGCGATGCGCAGGCAAGCAATGAAGAAAGATTGCATCTTTCTTTGCCAGTGAAAACAGATCTTTGTTTACCTGATAAGCGCCAAAAACCGCTTTCCGTTCGTGATATTCTTTCTCCTGTCCCATGGAAGCCCAGACATCTGTGTAGACGGAATCTGCATCTTTCACAGCAACTCGCGGATCCGTTACGATGGTGACCGATCCACCGGTCTTGCGGGCGAGCTCTTCACTGAACCGCACGACATTCTGGTCAGGTTTGTAGCCGTCCGGCGCGCCCACAGCGATATGCATTCCGAGAATTGCTGCACCATAGAGAAGCGAATGGCACACATTGTTTCCGTCTCCAACATATGCGATCTTTCGTCCTTTCAGATTCCCCCATCTTTCATACAGCGTAAAGTAATCTGCCACAGCCTGGCATGGATGTGAAAAATCGGACAGTCCGTTGATGACCGGCACAGATCCATATCGCGCAAGATCCTCCACAATGTCGTGACCGAAAACGCGCGCCATAATCATGTCCACCATGCGCGAAAGGACACGCGCTGTATCTGCAATCGTTTCTCCGCGACCAATCTGGATATCGGCGGAGCTGAGAAAGAGCGCATGACCTCCCAGCTGGAACATTCCGACTTCAAATGAGACGCGGGTACGTGTAGAAGATTTTTGAAAGATCATTCCGAGAGTCCTTGTTTCCAGCGCTTTGGAATATTTGCCCGGATTTTTCTTCACATCCACACTCAGCTCGAAAATCCGGCTCATCTCTTCGGGATTGACCTCCTTCAAGCTTAGAAAATGCTTCATGTTTGGATTACCTCACAATGCGAGTTCCGGAACGTCCACGAAGTGCCCGCGTCAGCTCCTTGGAAGATGTGATCAGAACTTCTTTTCCTCCCGCTTCGATAAAATCGATCGCCGCTTTGATCTTTGGACCCATGCTGCCGGAAGGAAATTGACCGCGGTCGTAATACCTTTTGATTTCCTTCAATCGGACTCTCGCAAGCGGCTTCTGGCTCTTCTTTCCGTAATGTATATAAACGCACTCCACATTGGTTAGAATTACAAATAGGTCGGCTTTCAATTCAGCAGCAACCAAACTGCTTGTGTGATCTTTGTCGATGACCGCTTCTACACCTTTGATATTGTCGTGCCCGTCATAGTATGCAGGAATCCCGCCTCCGCCGGCAGCAATCACACAGATACCCGCGTTTACAAGCGCCTTTACGACTTCCAGGTTAATGATTCGTTGGGGTAACGGTGAAGCAACTACCCGTCGGTAACCGCGCCCGCTGTCTTCAATCATCGGCCATTTTTTTTCCTTCCGAAGCGCAGCGGCTCGATACGCAGTAAAAAATGGACCAATCGGCTTGCTGGGATTTTCAAATGCAGGATCCCGCGGGTCCACCATCACCTGGGTTACCAGACAGGCCACCTCTTTAGGAATATTCCGCTTACGAAACTGGTTTCGAAGCGAGCGTTCCAGCATGTAGCCCATGCTTCCTTCTGAAATCGCGACACACACATCGAGCGAAAAAGGAGGTACTTTGTTCACCGCTTCTTCCATCTGAATCAGGATATTGCCCACCTGAGGTCCGTTTCCGTGAACAATGATCAAGTCATAACCGCGTTGGACAATCTGAGTCATGAGATCGCAGGCTTCATCCGTATGCCGGATTTGATCTTCTTGCGTTCCGCGTTCGTCCTCTTTGAGAATTGCATTGCCGCCAAAGGCAATGACAGCCAGTGGATTTCGCATGACTAAGCGGTAAACGGCTTCAACACGTCTTCCAGCGAAGGAGATCCGATCGTCTGTAATTCGTAGGTTACATGCACTGCCGGTTTGTTGAGCTTCACAAGATGGCGCAAATCAATAGGAGTCGCGATTACGACAACATCACAATCCGCGCGGTTGATCGTTTCTTCCAGATCCTTCATCTGTTTTGCGCCGTACCCCATTGCCGGTAGCAATGTCCCGATTCCGGGATAGATGCGAAATGTTTCAGCAATTGTATCCACGGCGTACGGTCTCGGGTCCACGATCTCGCTCGCCGCAAATTTTTGAGCCGCCATGATGCCGGCGCCGTATTTCATTTCCCCGTGAGTCAGCGTTGGCCCGTCTTCAATTACAAGCACTCGTTTGTTCATAATGAGCGAAGGATCATCCACAAAAATCGGTGATGCCGCATCCACAACCACCGCTTTCGGATTGTTTTTCCGGATACTCTGCCGGACTTTGGTGATCCCTTCAAAAGAAGCGGTGTCTATCTTGTTGATTACAATCA
The DNA here is from genome assembly GCA_963843285.1 of uncultured bacterium. Classification (GTDB taxonomy): domain Bacteria; phylum Acidobacteriota; class HRBIN11; order JAKEFK01; family JAKEFK01; genus CAZDDB01. Next base: position 486,982 of record CAWJJO010000012.1, on the reverse strand, counting down.
CCTGTGCACGTCTGAAGTTCACCTCCCCCGGATAATAACTCGTTTCATGGCCCGGGCGATGCGGATCTGCAACTACGATTTCCAGATCCGATTTGTAAAACGGCGTATCGTTGTTTCCGCCATCCCAGACAATGATCTCGGCCTCTTTTTCCACTTCCGTCAGGATTGCCTGATAATCAACTCCGGCGTATACAGTGATGCCCCGGTTAATGTGCGGTTCATATTCTTCCCGTTCTTCAATCGTGCAGTTGTGCCGGTCTAGATCCTCCATGGCGGCAAACCGCTGGACACGCTGCTTTACGAGATCTCCATATGGCATCGGATGCCGAACCGCGCAAACTTTCTTTCCAGCGTCTTTCAGGATCTGAGTCACTTTTCGTGTTGTCTGGCTCTTTCCGCTTCCGGTTCTAACAGCGCAAACTGAAATCACAGGTTTTGTGGAGGGAAGCATTGTGGATACCGGATTGATCAGTCGAAAATCCGCTCCTGCCGCCAGCACTTCCGATGCGCGGTGCATGAGATATTCGTGTGAAACATCGCTGTATGAAAAAATAACTTGCTGAATTTTGTGTTTCTCAATGAGAGAAGTCAACATCTTCTCTTCATAAATGGGAATTCCATCCGGATAGAGTTCTCCCGCCAGCTCGGGTGGATATTTTCTACCGGCGATATTTGGAATCTGGGTTGCAGTAAAAGCAACAACTTCCGAGGAAACATCTTTCCGGAACAGCACGTTAAAATTGTGAAAATCGCGCCCGGCTGCTCCCATAATCAAGATCCGAGTACTCACAAAATCCTCCTACGATTACATTTTAGAGAAGTGCGTATTTTATCAGATTCGTGATCGTAACCGTAGCGGCACAACTCAGCACTGCTTGTTTGCACGCAACGGAGAAGGCAGGTATCATTAGCGTCATATGAATTCGAGTATGGCAAAACGCAGCGAAATGGTGTTCATTCCTGGACCCGAAGGGGAACTGGAAGGCATCTATTCCTATGTGACTAGGAATGTCTCCCATCTCGCAATTCTTTGCCATCCACATCCTCTCTACGGCGGCACCATGCACAACAAAGTAATCTATACGGTAGCCATGGCTCTCAGCCAGGCCGGCTATGCTACCGTCCGGTTTAACTTTCGCGGTGTCGGTCGGTCTCAGGGATCGTTCAACTATGGGATTGGAGAACAACGGGACGTGGAAGCGGTGATCGATCACTTCGACCGGCTGCATCCCGATGCTGTCAAAGTTGTCGGCGGCTTTTCATTTGGCGCAAAAGTGGGATTGCTCGCCGCTTCGCGCGATGAACGAATTTCAGGCCTGATCGGGGTTGGTGTCACTGTCGATGTTGCCGACTTCGGTTTTCTGATGGACTCAGAAAAGCCAAAGTTGATCGTTCAGGGAAGCAAGGACCAATACGGAAGCGAAGACTCCGTTCAGGAGTGGTTCGATCGTCTTCGTGAGCCAAAACGCCTGGCAGTGATCGAAGATGCCGTCCATCTATTTGACGGAAAACTGTCGGAGCTGAAAAACGCCATCATCAATGAATTCCCTTTGCTGATGGAATCTCCTGTCCTGAGATAAAACCTCGTAGGGGCTGAGCATTTTCCATCGCAGTGCTTTTCCGTTATTTAACTTCGATTGTGTCGTTTTGTGAAACCATTCAATTTCGTGAGGAAAATGCTCAGCCCGTTACGGAAAATCGTAGCCATGGCTGCAGTGAATCGGGCTATGCATTTGCGTGCCCTTGAATGATCCTAAATTGCTTTTCAAGAAAAATTATCTTTATGATCTTGCTGTTTCACTCGGCAAATGCATAGCCCCTACTGTGATACTATTTGGCCAAAGTCAGGAGGGAAGCATGAAGACGACTCGCCGTAATTTCTTGAAGACCACGATTGCCGGTGCTGCCGGCGCCACTCTTCTTGGATCTACTAATATGATAGTAGCACAGGCGGCCGGCGGTTCGGCCGCGCTTCTCAAGAAGGACACAGGCTTGCCGGAACCGGCAGCGTTTGATCGTTTGCCATTGAGCTGGTACAAGAGCCGGATTGCCAGGCTCAAGCAAAAGATGAAAGAGAGGGAAGTGGATGCAATCTGGCTTCGCGACCCGCTCAACATCGTTTATTTCACGGGTCTGTTTTTTACTACAACGGAACGCCCGTTCAGCGTGCTTCTTCCGGTCAATGAAGATGCTTTGTTCTGGTTTCATCCGGGGCTGGATCGGGATCTGGTAAATTCCTGGTGGAAATCGGACGCCGAATATTACTTCGATTTTCTACACGCCGAGGGTGGATTTCCGGATAAGAGACAGGTGACCCAGGGCCCTACCGTGGATCTATTTGAATGGCAGCTCAAGGGCATCAAGAAACGCGGCTTCGGTGCTCAGGTGATCGGTGTAGACAACGAGTGGACCCCGTCTGCGATGGGGAAGATCCAAAATGTGATTTCGGGAGCGCGTTGGAAAACAATCGACGATGTTTGTATGGATTTTCGGATCGTCAAAACCCCGGAGGAATTGCAGCTTTGGCAGCGCGCGTATGATTATGCAAGCCAGTCTCATGCGTTTGCGCGCGATGTCGTGTTACAGCACGGAACAGATCTGGTCGATTTCCATGTGGCACAGCAAATGCACACCTATACGATCGATCTGATCATGAAAGATATCAAGCGTGATGGACGTCCGCATTCCGCTGTGGGGATCCAGGTGTGGACCGAAGTTCGCAGCGGCGCCGGGTGCGCGTATCCGCATCCGAATCAATTTCATTACAACAAGATCAAGAAAGGAGACTCGCTGCAAATTGCATGCGGAGTTGCCATCGGCGGTTTTGGCGGTGAGCTGTATCGCTATTTTCAAATTCTCCCTTCGGATGAATGGCGGGACAAGTGCTGGCAGGTGGTTACCGATACTGTTCAAATCATGGTGGAAGAAGGAGTCGCCGGTCGCACCTGTTCCAATATCGCGTACAAGGTCCATCAACATCAGGTGAAGAACGGCGTTGGGCACCTTGTCTATCACCGTCCCGGACATGGGCAAGGGATGGAAGGGCACCAGTCTCCCTGGCTCGCGCTGGGCGATTACACAATGTTGCGGGATGGGATGACGTTCAGTGTGGAACCCGGACTTTACGATGCCGAAAAGGGATTCGGATACAATCCAAGTGATACATTGTTGATTTGCACAGATCGCGGCAGATTGATGAGCAGCGTTCCTGTTACGAAGGAATGGATGTACCTCAAACTTTGAGGGAGGATTCACCGCAGAGACGCGGAGATTCGCAGAGGTTAAGATTTCTTATTTCCTCTTCATTTCTCTGCGCTCTTCGCGGCTCTGCGGTGAAATCCTGAATTCACCGTGGCTGTTTCAGTAGCTCGATCAGGTGGCGATCATGGGATTCATTCGTGATTTGCAGAGGGGTCACCCCGGTTGAATCAGCGAGATTCGGATTCGCGCCTGCGCGTAGAAGCTCCGCAACGATCTCGTAATTTCGATGAATCACAGCTTCCAGCAATAACGTTGTCCCGTCATCCGGCTGTGCATTCACGTTAGCGCCTGCCTGAATGAGTAAACGCAGAATTTCCATGTTGGCTTGAGGAAAGATAAAGTGAAGCGGCGTTCTGCCGGCATTGTCTCTGGCACGAACATTTGCTCCGGCGCGCAGGAGCTCCCGTACAGCACCTGTCTCGCCTCCGGCAACACCCATCATCAACGCCGTCGCCCCTTCCTGTGTTGTTCCATTGACGTCAGCGCCCAATCGGATCAGCAACCGAGCCATGTCAACCGATCCTTTCGGTATGACGTACATCAAAGGCGTCATTCCTTCATGGTCCCTCTCATTCAACACGCCCGGACGCGCTCCGGCCTCGACCAGCAAGGTTACAATTTCAGGATAGTCCCCCAGCACCGCTGCTCGCAACGGTGTGTTGCCATCTTTGTCCTTTGCGTTCGGATCGGCCCCTTTTTTCAGCAAGGCAATCACATCCCCCCTTTTTCCATCTTTGACAGCCTCCATCAGCCCCCCCGATGGCGGATGAGAGCAGCCGGCCGCCAGCAAAAGAAGTATTAGAAAAAGCTTTCCCGGCGTCATTGGATCGTATGTTCCTTGAAGTTTCATTTTGATCCGGCTAATTTTAAATGCGTACAATGCCAAAAAGCAAAGTCGTTCCACCGGAAGAGGTCTCGTTTCTCTGCGATCGGTTGCGGGATCAGGGAGCATTGATTGTGTTTACGAACGGAATCTTTGACCTTCTTCATCCGGGTCATGTAGATTATTTGACGAAAGCGCGAGAGTTGGGGACCGATCTGATCGTTGGACTCAACTCAGACGACTCGACCCGAAGGATCAAGGGAGAACAGCGTCCGTTGATTCCATTGCAATTTCGCGCCGAAGTGCTGTCTGCATTGAGCGCTGTAAATTATGTAACCTGGTTTGAAGAAGACACTCCCGCAGAACTCATCCGCAAGGTCCGTCCCGCTGTTCTGGTCAAAGGAGGAGACTGGAAACCAGAGCAGATCGTGGGAAAAGATTTTGTCGAAAGCTATGGTGGAAAGGTGCTGTCGATTCCTTATCTTTCCGGTTACAGTACAACCGCGATGATCGAAAAAATTTTAAAGTCATGATTCTTGATCTTCTGGCGCAAGGCTGGGAGAGCGGAGATCTGGATGCTGTCTTTGAAGCCTTTACGAACGGCAAACAGGTCCGTGTCTCCGGTCTCAAGGGCTGCGCAAAATCCTTGTATCTATTGCTCCTTCAACGGCACATCAAAATGCCGTTGCTGGTAGTCACGTCAACAGCCATTCAGGCGGAAGAACTTCATAGCGACCTTACGTTCTTGAATTCCTGTTTTCCGGGCTCGGGTGGGATCCTCTATTTTCCTGAACAGGATACTGAACCGTATCAAGGAGTGAGTCCACACCCGCAACTTGGCGTGTTGCGGATGCAAGCTCTCTGGGGGATTGTCCGAAAAAATGCCGGCATTGTTGTGCTTACAGTCCGAAGCGCTACGCAATGGATCGCTCCGCCTGAAAACTTTGAGCGCAGTTACAAGCGTCTGGAATGGGGCGAAGAAAGGGGTCCGAGGGAAATCACGGCGATGCTGCAAAACTATGGTTATAAAGACAAGGATCTGGTTACTTCCAGAGGGGAGTTTTCTCTTCGAGGTGGAATTCTTGATTTTTTTTCGCCGGCAGAAGAATTTCCGATTCGTCTGGAGTTTTTTGGAAACCGGATTGAGTCCATGCGCACATTTGAAACCGGGACGCAACGCTCGGTAAAGGAAGTGGAAGGCGCCAGCGTTCTGGCTCTTCGGGAGATCCAGCTTTCCCGCGCGGAGCTGGAGCACTGGGGAGATTTTTGTGCGCGCCGCTGGATGGGCGATTTCTACCACGAGGAGATGACGGAAAAAACAGAGCAGGCATTGGAAACCGGATCCTTTGAAGGGTATGAAGAATTCGTGCGCGGTTTTTTCCCGAACCCGTCCACGATTCTTGATTATCTAAGCGGATCATGCATCGTACTCAACGAGAAGCATTCTCTGGAAGAACGGCATTCGGGAACGCTCGCAGAATATCGAGCGCGTTACGATCAGATTCGAGAACAGTACCGGCTGGGGCTCGAGCCGGACGAGATTTTCCAGGGCTGGGACGATTTTCATACTGCAGTCAACAAACATTCGTGTCTGATGTTTCACGATCTGGATTCCGAACCAGATGCTGCAGATATACGTTTCGAGTACGCTTTTCAGACCGCGCGCCTATACAACGGCCAGGTGCAGGAGATCGTGAATGACACACTGCGTCTGCAGGAAAGCGGATTTACTTCCTTCTTTGTTTTTCCCACTCCGGGAAAAGCGGAACGGCTTTCGGAAATCCTGAAAGAATACGAAGCACCGGTGCTGTTTTTCCACGATCCGCAAGAAGTGTATACGGGAAATCTTGCCGGAAAGATAGTGGTTTGCATTGGGAATCTGAGTCACGGATTTCGAAACCCGGAGTTCCAAATCGCTCTTTTTACAGAAGATGACTTGTTTGGTGAATCGCGTCCGGTGATTCAGACAAAAAGCAGAACAGCGGCGGGAAAATTTCTTTCCGATCTTCGTGATCTCAAGAGGGAAGACTATATCGTTCATGTGGATCATGGGATCGGTCAATTTCATGGTTTGACCACCATGCATGTGGAAGGCAAGCAAAAGGAGTTCCTGCTCCTCCGTTTTGCGGATGATGACAAATTGTATGTTCCGGTGGAGCGCCTGGACCTCGTTCAAAAATACATGGGTGCGGGAGATGCAGTTCCACGACTGGACAAACTCGGGACGGGCGCCTGGCAGAAGACCAAGTCGCGGGCAAAGGCATCCATGAAGGAGATGGCGGAAAAACTGCTGCAATTGTATGCCTACCGTAAGACCGTAAGGGGTCATGAGTTTAGTGAGGACGATGCCTTGCAGCGCGAATTCGAGGAAGCGTTCGAATTCCAGGAAACGGCACATCAGCTTGCTGCGATAGAAGAAGTGAAGGCGGATATGGAATCTGAAAAGCCGGCCGACCGTCTCATCTGCGGCGATGTTGGTTATGGCAAGACCGAGGTAGCCATGCGGGCGGCTTTCAAAGCAGTGCGGGACAGCAAGCAGGTTGCGCTGCTTGCTCCGACTACGATTCTTGCGTTTCAACATGACCATACGTTCCGGAAAAGATTCGAAATGTTTCCCGTAAACATCGGGATGGTCAGTAGATTCAAAACACGCGCGGAAATCAAAAAGATCCTCGAAGAAACCCGCGACGGCAAAATCGATATTTTGATCGGCACTCACCGCCTGCTTTCCAAAGACGTTCAATTCCAGGATCTGGGACTCTTGATTATCGATGAAGAACAGCGCTTTGGCGTTGCTCACAAGGAACGCCTGAAGGAGATGAAAAAGAACGTAGACGCGATTAGTTTGACGGCGACTCCGATTCCGCGAACTTTGCAAATGGCCTTGATGGGATTTCGTCCGATGAGCGTAATCGAAACGCCTCCCAAAGACCGTCTGGCGATCCAGACAAACATCGTAAAGTACAACGAAGACACGATTGGCGCTGCCGTGCGGGCAGAGCTGAAGCGTGGGGGGCAAGTCTATTTTGTTCACAATCGTGTGGAGACAATCCATTCGGTCGCGGCGATGGTGAAGCGTCTTGTGCCCGACGCGCGCGTGGTTGTTGCTCACGGTCAAATGGCGGAATCGGACCTGGAAAAAGTGATGCTTCAGTTCATCGATCACGAACAGGACGTTCTGGTTTCTACGACGATTATCGAAAACGGTATCGATATACCGCTGGTCAATACACTGATCGTAAATCGCGCGGATCGTTTTGGCCTGTCACAGTTGTACCAGCTTCGCGGAAGGGTTGGGCGATCTCACCGCCGTGCGTATGCATATTTTCTGATTCCTTCAGAACGGGAGCTAACTCCCATCGCGCGGAAGCGCCTGGCGGCTCTCCGTGAATTTACGGAACTCGGATCGGGGTTCCGTCTGGCTGCGCTCGATCTGGAAATCCGCGGCGCCGGAAATCTGCTGGGAAGCCAGCAACACGGACATATTGCTGCGCTTGGTTTCGAGCTTTACTGCCGGATGCTGGAACAAACGGTGCGGGAGCTACAGGGAGAGGAGGCCGCGCCCGAATCTTCTACGAATCTGAATCTGAATCTGGATATCCGCATCCCGGAAGATTACATCGCGAACATGAACCAGCGTCTCAATCTCTACAAACGGATCGCCGGGGCGCATTCAGAAGATCAGCTCGCTTCGATTCGCGATGAAATGAACGATCGGTTCGGAGCCATTCCCGAGAGCGTGGAAACTCTCCTCCAGTATGGGAAACTAAAAATGAAGGCGGAGCGCTTGATGATTCGATCGATCGATGTTTCCGACGGCTCGCTCTTCTTTCAACTCTCCAAACAGGGGAAGGTGCAGGCGGAAAATATTCTGGCTTTCATCCGGAAACATCAAGGAGCAGCCATTTCTCCAGGGGGAGTTTTAAGTGTCCCGGGAGAAAAGCTTCATATTCCCGAGAAACTGTTTTATGCCATCGACGCCACTTTGACCGAACTTGTATGAGATCGAGGTAACCACGAAGACACGAAGGCATAAAGAAATCACCAAAGAAAAGTTCTATTATTTATTTTGTGTATCTTCGTGTCTTTGTGGTTAATCCGATTTTTACAGTTGTGATACAATTCAAAAATTCCTTCTTGGAGTAAGTCCATGACACGTGTCTTTCTTGTCTTTGTTTGTATGTTGATTGCGTTTGCCGTCACAGCGGCAACCGTAGAGGAAATTGCTGCCCGTGTGGGAAATGAAATCATCACGAAAAGCGATCTGGAAAAAGCTTACGCCAGGCTGTATTCCGATTTGAGCCGCAGAGTGCAGGGCGAAGAGCTGGAAAAACAGTATGCCGAGCAGAAAAGCCAAATCCTGGAATATCTGGTCAACCAGAAACTTTTGGAACAGAGGGCGAAAGAGCTCGACCTGAATGTCGAAGACGAAGTCAATGCGGCCGTCAAACGCCTGCGCGAAGAAAATAAGATTGAAGATGATGCGGCGCTGGAAGCGGCCTTGCAAAAGGAAGGATCTTCTGCAGCACAGCTTCGGGAAGATTTTCGCAGAAGAATCATTCAACAACGTATCCTTTGGAATTATGTCCAGGGCAAAGTGAATATCACTGAGGACGAGATCAAGAATTATTACGAGCAGCACAAAAGTGAGATGATGACCGAGCCTGTAACCAAAATCCACCGGTATGTGATTACCGATTCAACTGTGGAAAAAGGCGTACTCGGCGCGGAAGCAAAATCACTGGTAAATTCGCTACGGAATGGAAAAGAGATCAAGAAAGAAGATTTTCCTCATTTGCAGGAAAGTGAAAGCGCCGAATTCGCGCAGTCCGAAATCGATCCTCGACTCGCTGAAATGCTCGACAAGACGGCGGTCGGTTCGACCACAGATCCTATGGAAGTCGGAGAAGGCTGGCTTGTGCTGAAAGTGGATGAACGGAAGGATTCAACGGTTGTTTCGCTTGAGGAAGCGCGTGGCAGAATCTACAACTTTTTGTTGCAGGAACGCGCGGATAAGTATCAGAAATCATTTTTGGAAGACCTGCGCAAACAGAGTTACGTGGTCGTCAATCCCAATTACTCCTCCTGATGATGACGGTTTCACTCACCATCGATTCCCTGACACTCACGGGGAAATCCCATCAGATGCACCAGCTTTATAAAATGATTGGACGAGTGTGCAATCTCGATTGTCCGGTTCTTTTGTTGGGAGAACCTGGAAGTGGGAAGGGTCATGTGGCGCGAGCCCTTCACTTCTTCAGCCACCGCGCCGGATCGCCCTTCTACTTAATTCGTGGCTCCGATGTCACCGAACGTTCCGATGAGCAGTTTTTAGGAATCGAGGAGCCGCATCCCCCTGAAGGGACCTGCTACATTACGGACTATACATCCATGTCGGCCCTGTCCCAGTACCAGCTGCTATCGATTCATCAGAAGAAACAATTCAAATGCTCCCATTCGGGAGAGCTTCGGAGTCATAACTTGCGTTTTATTCTCTGCGCGGACCATACGTTCCGCCAGGAGATGGAAAGTGGGAGTATTGCGCCGGATCTTTATTACGATTGGAATTTTCTTCCCCTCTACATTCCACCTCTGCGCGACAGGAGAGAGGATATTCCACTGTACGCCAATCATTTTCTGGAGCTGCTTTCTGCCGAAATGAAAGTTACAAGAAAAGAATGTTCTCCCGAAGCAATGGAGATCCTGGCAGCCCACGAATGGCCCGGAAATCTGAAGGAATTAAAAGGGACACTCCAAACCGCCCTATCCAACTGTCGCGGCAATTATATCCGGTCGGAGCATTTACCGTCATTGAAAAGACATGGCGCCGGAGATACGGAAGCGTTTGAACGTCTGGAATTCTTCTTGAATTCGAAATTGTCCTCCTATATTCAGCATTCGCCGGACATGCTTGCGGGAAATCTATACCGCATGCTGCTGCCGCAAATTGAAAAATCATTGTTTGATTACGCCCTGGATAAATCCAGGGGAAACCGGAATAAAGCTGCTCAATTGTTGGGCCTGCATCGAAATACGCTCAACAAGAAGTTGCAGAAGATCATGTAACCGTCAGACAACGTCCATCAGTTGATCATTCCAGAATCGGAGGCTTCCATGAAATCAGCAGCCCGGAAACAAGCTTTAGCTGTCCTGCTTCTTTTTCTTATATCCTTCGTGTTGGCTGAAAACAGCGCGCCTTCGGATTCTGCCGCCAAACTGGAAGCAGAGCTGACCAAGAAATATGGAGAGGGATCACGCGTGCAGCTTCATCGTGGAATCCAACAGGTCCAGAGTTTCTGGCGATCATCCGATGGGGATGCGAAGGCTTTCGAAGAGTTTGTCCGCACAAATTTTGCCGGTGATCAGGAAAGTCTGGATGAGCTGTTCCGCCGGTTTGAGTTCGTGTTGGAACAGTTGGATGGGCATATGAACGAAATCAGTCGTGAGTTCCGGAGACAAACGGATCTGGATCTGGGCGCCATGCTTCCGCTGGACGAAACGCTGGCCGCCTACGATCCGTCTGCTCATATCAATGACGATTTTTTTGAAAATAAGACCGCCTTCATTGCGCTTCTCAATTTTCCGCTAACGACGCTGGAACAAAGGTTGAATGAAGGGGAAAAGTGGTCGAGACGTCAGTGGGCTGAAGCCCGGTTGGCGCAGAGATTTTCCAGGAGAATTCCGGCAGACGTAAATCTTCAAATCAGCAAGGCGGCTTCGGAAGCGGATACGTATATTGCCGAATATAACATCTGGATGCATCATCTGCTGGATGAAAAGGGAAACCGTCTGTTTCCTCCCAAGCTGCGATTGATTACCCATTGGAATTTACGGGATGAATTGAAAGGCGATTACAGCGATCCCAACGGATTAGCAAAGCAGAAAATGATTCAGCAGGTGATGGAGAGGATTGTGACTCAGACCATTCCGGCAGTGGTGGTCAATAACCCGCAAGTGGACTGGAACCCGTATTCCAATCAAGTTCAGAAAGCAGTGGAATCAGACTCGGACACGCCGGTTTCCGCAGATCTCAAAATTACAAACGCGCCGGAACCGGACACGCGTTATGCCATGCTCTTGAATACGTTTCTGGCTGCGAAAAAGGCGGATCCGTATTCTCCCACGGCGCCCACCCTGATCGATCGGCGGTTTAATGAGAATCGCGAAATTCCCGAAGCGCGCGTGCGCCAGATATTGGAAACCGTCCTTTCCTCACCACTGGTACCGCAGGTCGCAAAACTGATTGAATCCAGACTGGGACGGAACCTCGAGCCATTTGATATCTGGTACAACGGGTTTCGTCCGCGTGGGAAGTATACGGAAGCCGAGCTGGACCAGATCGTCTCGAAGAGGTATCCCACAGCCGAAGCCTATGCGGCGGATATTCCCAATCTGCTGCAGCATCTCGGGTTCTCAAAAGAGCGAGCCGCCTATCTGGCTTCTAATATAATAGTAGATCCTTCGCGGGGGGCCGGGCACGCCATGGGGGCCGCGCGGCGCGGCGATCAGGCGCACCTCCGCACGCGTGTGGAAAAGGGCGGGATGAACTACAAAGGGTACAACATCGCGATTCATGAAATGGGTCACAATGTAGAGCAAACATTTTCGCTCAATGATATCGACCACACTCTCTTGCAGGGGGTACCCAACACTGCATTTACAGAAGCACTGGCGTTTGTATTTCAAGGTCACGATCTGGAGCTGTTAGGGCTTGCCAAGCCGGATGCATCTTCGCAGGCAATGAAAAGCATCAATGATTTTTGGGCCACTTACGAAATCGGCGGCGTTGCTCTTGTAGACATGGCCGTCTGGCACTGGATGTACGATCACCCCGAGGCGACTCCCGCACAGTTAAAGGAGGCCACGATCGGGATCGCAAAAGACATTTGGAACAAGTATTACGCTCCCGTATTTGGAAAGAAGGATGTCGTTTTACTGGCGATCTATTCTCACATGATCGATAGCTTGTTATATCTTCCCGATTATCCGATCGGACATCTGATCGCGTTTCAGATCGAAGAGCAAATGGAAAAAGCCGGGAATATAGGATCGGAGTTTGAACGGATGGCGAAAGCAGGAAGCATCGCGCCGGATATCTGGATGAAAAATGCGACCGGGGCGCCCGTCGGTCCCGATTCGCTGCTTCGCGCCACCGAAAAGGCCATGCAACAACTAGAAAAGAAATAGCCCCATTCCGTAGCTGTGGTACGTGGTCGCCTGTCGTGAGAGATACCTGTCACTAATCCCGCTACTTTCTTGTCATTCTGGATTGGCGAAGGTTGACTATGCTATACTCCTGAAAAATTAAAAGGAGCCTTTGAGCATGAAAGTTTTTCTTTCGGTTTTTTTCGTGCTTTCCATTTTCTTTGTTGCCGGGTGTGGTAACAATGATGATGAAACCGCTAACAACATAGCTACGATTCTGGGGATTCAGTCCCAACATTGTCAGCAAGGGTCAGACCGGTATACATGGAATTATTACCGGAACAAACTTCACCGGTGTGACTTCTGTGACCTTGGGGGATGGAATCGCGTGGAAGAATTTAGCGCTACAAGCGCTACAGAAATCCAGGTGAAATTCTCCGTAAACAGAGACGCAGCTTCCGGGGTCCGAACGATTGTGGTCGTCACGCCTGCCGGTACCGCATCTTCATCCGGTTCTCTACTTTCTGTGGATAACAATGCTGCACCTCTGGCCAATTTTTCTATCGAGCCTCCTGCTGGATCCACGTCTACTACCTTTACGTTGGACGGTTCATCTTCGCGTGATAACGATGGCGCCGTAAAGCAGTATGCCTGGAATTTTGGCGATGGTCATACAGACAACGGTAAAGTGGTCACGCACAGGTTCACTTCAATTGCCACGTTCGATGTTACTCTGACTGTGAAAGACAATGACGGTGCGACGCACACCGCTTCTAAAAGTGTGGAAGTGCTTTCCAATAGTCCGCCGGTTGCTAAAATTAACGCGCCCGCCACTGGTGCTGTGAAAAACAAGATCCATTTTGATGGCACATCAAGCTTTGATTCGGATGGCCGGATCACGGACTACCTGTGGGATTTTGGTGACGGCAGCCGGAAGATCAGCCAAGCGGAAGCGGACCATGTGTTCGCAAAAGAAGACAATTTTTCAGTAACCCTTCGCGTTACGGACAATAAAGGCCAAACTGGAACACAATCCAAGGATATCAAGATTGAAAAGGCCAGAGAGATTCAATGTACGGGCGGTAAGCAACACGGTCCCGACGTCTTTATTGATGTTCTGAGCTATGCGAGCCCATTTGCGATCATCAGGAAAGATGGTGGCGGAGGAAGCTGCGGCCAGCTCTTTTACAAGTGCGGTGATGTACGCCTGGGCGGACTCCATCCGGGACAACACGAAGAGTGGTGGGGGACCATCTGTGCCATGTGGGATCGTCTGAACGGCACGTTTCGCGTTCAACTGGCTCGCGGCACCGCAACTCCGCATCCTGCAACAAAAGATTTGTATTTGCATGCCCAGGACTGCAGTGGTGGCTTTTGCCGGTAGTGTCCTAATCTGATTTGACGGCGGCTTCAAAAAGGGCCGCCGCCGTCATTTCTTGCCTTCGTTCTTTCATCTCATATCCCTCTATTTTCTCGCAAAGACACAAAGCAGATGAATATTTAAGAACGCGACAGGCGTCCACTTGGACCACGATTCACTGTTTCGCGCAACCGGGGTTGCACTGCAACTAATGGAGAAGAAATAGCCCATTCTGTAGCTGTGGCACCTGGCGTCTTGTCACGATTTCCGCTACCTTCTTGTCACTATAGATTAGCGGTCGTCGACTATGCTATACTCTTCCAAAAAATTAAGGAGACTTTGAGCATGAAAGTTTTTGTTCCAGTTTTTTTCGTGCTTTCGTTATCTGTTGCTCTCCGGGTGTAACAATGACGAAAAACGAACAACGCAGCTACGATTCTGGGGATTCAGTCCTAACATTGTCAGCAAGGGTCAGACAAACATACAGGGAATCATCACTGGAACGAACTTTACCGGTGTGACCTCTGTGGCCCTGGGGGATGGCATCGCCGTGGATGAATTTAGCGCAACAAGCGCAACCGAAATCCAGGTGAGATTCTCGGTCAGCAGATGCGCACGCTCGGACCCAAAACGATTGTGATTTCTACTCCGGCCGGGACTGCATCTTCATCCGGTGCTCTACTGTCTGTGGGTGACAATACAGCGCCCTGCTTGCCGCTTTACCATCGATCCTCCGGCTGGATCTACCGCCACTACCTTTACACTGGATGGTTCATCATCGCGAGATAACGATGGCGCCGTAAAGCAGTATGCTTGGAATTTTGGCGACGGGCACACAGACAACGGGAAAGTTGTGACGCATAAGTTCGCTTCAATCGCCACCTTCGACGTGACTCTCACCGTCAAAGACAATGACGGCGCGGAGCAAGCCGTTTCGAAAAGCGTGGAAGTGCTTTCCAATAGTCCGCCGGTGGCTGTAATCAACGCGCCCGCAACCGGTGCTGTCAAGAATAAAATCCACTTTGACGGTTCAGCAAGTTTTGATCCGGATGGCCGGGTCACGGACCACCTGTGGGATTTCGGTGACGGTAGCAAGTCCCATCAAGAGGTGGCGGACCATGAGTTTACAAAAGAAAAGGACTTTACGGTAACCCTGCGCGTTACAGATAACAAAGGGCAAACCGGGACAAAATCAAAGGATATCAAGATTGAAAAGCCCAGAGAGATTCAATGTACGGGCCCCGGCAAGCAAAACGGTCCCGACGTCTTGATTGATATTCTTTCCTACAATAAACCATTTGCGATCTTTAAGACGGATGGCGGCAACGCATCATGCGCCAAGGTCTTCTATAAATGCGGTGACCTAAAGAAAGGCGGACTCCATGGGAGAGGATCCGAAGAATGGTGGGGAAGCGTCTGCGCTGTGTGGGATCGTTTGGACGGCACGTTCCGCGTTCAACTGGTCCGCGGCAACGCTACTCCGCATCCTGAAACCAAGGATGTGTATTTGCATGCCCAGAGCTGCGGTGGTGGATACTGCAAGTAGAGCCCTAATCTGATTTGGCGGCGGTCCTCTGAGACCGCCGCCATTTTCTTATTTTTCTTCTCTCGTTCCCATACTTTTACTTCCTTTTGGCTGCGCTTTCGAACTAGGTTATAATCGAAAGAATCCTGGATTGAATTTGTAGCGCGGACAGTCGAAGAATGCCTGCACAAGATAAAGACCCTTTGCTGGGTACCCGGATACGTGAATACGAGATCCTGGAAGTCATCGGCCGGGGTGGTATGGGGTCCGTTTACAAGGCCCGTCATGTCTATCTGGATGAAGAACGCGCAATCAAAGTAATCTCAGCGCGTCTTGCTGGCGATAAGGACTTCGTGGACCGGTTTATCCGTGAAGCAAAAATCCTGATCAAACTGCAGCATCCCAACCTGGTTCAGTTGTTCGAATTCGGAACCCTGGGAGAGGATACCTTCTTCATGGTTCTGGAGCTGATCCGCGGCCAAAGTGTTTTTGAACGGATTCGTAACAGGGGAAGACTTCCGGTTCAGGAATCTATCAAGATTATCCGTGAAGCGGCGCTGGGACTGCACAATGCTCATCAAAAGGGAATCGTTCACCGGGATATTTCACCGGACAACCTGATGCTCGTAAAAAACGACACCGGTGAGGAAGTTACCAAAGTCCTGGATTTTGGAATTGCGAAGCCATTATTTGAAAATGCGCAGCAGTTTACGATGACCAATATGTTCATCGGGAAACCTGAGTATTGCAGTCCGGAACAGTGCGGCAGTCTCGAGGAAGGCGAGATCATTGACCGCCGGTCCGATATTTATTCTCTCATCATCACGTTTTATCAGATGATTGCCGGAAAGACGCCTTTTTTTTCCAAGAATCCCACAGGTTATCTGGTAAAGCATCTAAGCGAAGCTCCCGCGCCGGTTTCCACGCATTTCTCTCCTGGTGAGATTCCCGAAGCGCTCGATCGTTTGATTCTAAAAGCCCTTTCCAAAAAGCGGACCGACCGGCAAGCATCCATGGCCGAGCTGGTGACCGAGCTGGATGCGCTTTCCGCTCCGGCGGTGGTGGTCGTTTCACGCACTGTTGTTTCAGATCTTCATGCCGGAGAGATGTTTGCACACAGGTACCGGATTGAAAAGGAGATTGGCCGCGGCGGGATGGGAAAGATTTACAAGGCAACTGACAAGATTCTGGAAGTTCCGGTGGCGCTGAAGATCATGGAATTGATCCATCATGATGAGACGGCCATCGAGAGGTTCAAACGTGAAGTTGTGATCGCGCGCAAGGTCGCGCACCCGAATGTTTGTCGCATCTATGATATGGGTGAGAGCGGAGGCCTTCATTATGTTTCCATGGAATTTCTGGAGGGCAGAACTCTCGCTGAAATGCTGCGCAAAGAGGGACGTTTTACACCCGAAGTTGGCATCCCGCTGCTCAAACAGGTTTTGCAGGCCCTGCAAGAGGCGCACAGAGTCGGAGTTGTGCATCGCGATTTGAAGCCGGAAAACATCATGGTGGATTTGAGCCATCGCGCTCACATTATGGATTTTGGCATCTCGATTTCGTTTGATGTGGGTCGCCTCACTCAGACCGGAGCGCTCGTTGGAACTCCTTACTACATGGCGCCTGAGCAGTTTGAAGGAAAAAACACCGATCATCGCGCAGACATCTACTCGCTCGGTGTGATCATGTTTCAGATGTTTACCGGCAAGCTTCCCTTTCAATCTGATACACCGATGGCCATCATTTACGCACATTTGAAATCAGAGCCGCCAAAACCAACGAGTATCGCGAAAGACATTCCGCCTGAACTGGAAGCGATTATTCTCAAGGCGCTCCAAAAAGATGCGGAGCAACGTTATCAGACAGTTCGTGATCTCCTCGCCGAGATTGAGCCTCTGCTGGCTCCAACTACCGGTCTATCAGCAACAAGTCCGGAACAGGCTGTCCACAAACTTCTAGCTGAACAGAGTTATTCCAAAGCCGTAAAGTTCCTTCATACGATGCTGAAGAGGCAGCCGCAAAATCAGAAATTCAAGAAACTCCTGACAATTGCTACAACGGAGAAAATCAAACGCGATATTCATCGAACCAAGTATCTGATTCATAAGAAGAATCTGGTTCAGGCCCAGTTGTTGCTTGAAAAAATCAACCGGTTGCGTCCGGAAAATACCAAAACAATCAGCCAAGTCCGCAAATTGCAAAATTTGCTGGAAAAGAGCCGGGACGAGGCCGTCAGTCATTATCTTACGGAAGCCGGTAGGCTCTTGGACAGAAAAGACCTGACGGGAGCCGAATCAAATGTCGAATCTGCCTGGAGTCTCAAACCGAATGATCAACGGATCGTAGAGTTCCGGGAAAAAATCCGTGTCTACAAAGACAAGGAAGACGATCAAAAGTATCTAGTGGACCTGAATGAAATCAAGCAGATGTGGTTTCAAGGCAAAGGAGAGGAAGCTACTGCACGCCTGGATGTTTTGTTGCAACAATCTCCTGAATTTCGTCCAGCGCTTTCGTTTCGGGCCGAAATCGAAGAAAACCGGCGTATTCAGAATGAAGGACAGCGGATCAAGAGAGAACTGGAGCAGGTATTTGCGCCGCTCAAGACTCTGAATTTTGAACGCTCTTTTCTTATTCTGGATCAACTGTCTTCAACTGTGAAGGAACGGCCTTTCCAGATGGAGCTTTCCAGAATTCGGAATGGGGTGCAGGAAATTTCCACATCGTTTGCCGGAAAGAAATTCACGAACATTCCGGAAATAATTCAAGTTTTGTTCTCAACTGATCCATACGGTTGGATGGTACCGTGCCGCTCTTCTTTTTCAGATCTGGAAACGATGGTGAATGAACGTGCCGGAATGGAGGCCCTGAATCAGGAACTTGCCGAGACTACCCATCTCTATCAACGCGAAGCGTATCAGCAGGCTTTGCAGAAGGTCAATTCGGTTTTGCAACGTGCGCCGGATTCCGACGCCGCTCTAAAACTGAAAAATGCGATCGACAAGGCCATTCTGGAGCAAAAGACTTCTGCCGAGTTCCAGGCGGCATTTGATGAAGGGAAGAAGCATTTTGACGAAATGCGCTGGCAGGAGGCGATTGAATGCTGGCAGAAAGCTTTGCGGATCTATTCGAATCCAACAGTTCAAGAATGGATTGCCGCGGCTCAGGAACGAATCGATACGGAACGAAGCATTCGGAAAGAAATATCAAATCAGTTGGGACAGGGAGCAGCGCTGATCTCATCTAAAAAGTACGGAGAGGCGGATCGCTTGATTGCAGAATGCCGCAAAGCGATCACGCCGGAATATCGCCTCCAGGATCTTCATCCGGAAATTGACCGGCTCGCCCAGAGGCTCAAAGAGGAGCGTGATCGCGAAGAAACGCGTCTCGTGGCCATCAACAAAGAAGTGGAAGAAGCCACACAATATTACAATCAGAAGGAGTATCACCAGGCCCTGCAGCGCGTCGATCATGTTTTACAAAATGAACCGGACTTACCGGGGGCAGTGAAGCTCAAAAGCGACATTGCAAAACGCATACAGGAGCAGCGCGTTGCGGAAAATCTTACTGGAAAACTGCAGGATGTGATTCGGGCGTTACTGGAAGAACGTTCGCAGGACCTTGTCAAGGCGCTCGGTCATCTTCAATCAGCCGCAAACGATACGTCGCAGGGGAGAGCGGCCTCCGTGCTTGCAGACGAATTGTCTCAGTTTCAGAAAGAAAAGGATGAAGGAGATCTGACGGCATCCAGGAAGCGGCTGGAGAAGCTGGTTCACAGCTCTCCATTGCTAAAGATGTACGAAGGTCAGATCAGACAGTTTTTGGGACGCCTCGTCGAACAGGAAAAGCGAAAGGCTGAATACACGCACCTGGTTCAGGATGCGATCTCGAAGTTTCAGTCGCAACGATTTGAAAAAGCCCTGGAATCTTTTCAAAAACTTGACCAGATGTATCCCGGACAACCTCAGATTAAGCAATATATTTCCGCATCGCTTGAACGAATCCAGGAAATGCAGCAGCAGGTGAAGACGCCTGCAACCCCGATCCCACGTGAGGGTCTTCCTGTAACTGATACAGCTCCTTCTATTCTCAAGAATCCGCTGGCATGGGTTGCCATTATTGTGATCGTTCTACTTGCAGGAACAGCCATCTGGTTCCTGACCAGAAAACC
The DNA here is from genome assembly GCA_963843285.1 of uncultured bacterium. Classification (GTDB taxonomy): domain Bacteria; phylum Acidobacteriota; class HRBIN11; order JAKEFK01; family JAKEFK01; genus CAZDDB01. The sequence goes on along the minus strand of CAWJJO010000012.1, from coordinate 467,700 downwards.
GGTGACGCCTCCACCAGCTACGGTGTCGGTGACCTTAAATGCCCTACCCTGGGCGCGGGTAAAACTAACTCCCGTTACCGAAGGAATCCAACCGTCTCAGATTCCGGAAGAAGAAGCGGTGACCCCTTGTTCCTTTGTTCTTGCAGAGGGAGATTATACCGTTTCCATGCAGAGCGATACCGGCAGCCCGCCTCTCGTGAAAACAATCACGGTGAAACAAGGTGGAAATAACAACTTTGTCTGGACCATGCCTTCCTTCGATTCCAAAGAAGCGCTGGAACGAATCCGCAAGAACCGCACGAAATAAGAATCCACCGCAGAGTCGCAGAGTACCCAGAGTTAGGAAGAAAAGGAAGGATTGGAACCACAGATGAACACAGAAAAACACCGATTTTTCATTTGATATCCGTGTTCATCGGTATTCATCTGTGGTTTCTTTTTCCTGTCTCTGCGCTCTCCGCGTCTCTGCGGTGAATTCCTACTGCTGAACGCTCTGCTCCGCTTTTTCTTCGTACTCCTCTCGCAATTTCAATTGGTTCGCATCGCGTGGGATGTCTTCCAGCATTCGCGAAAGACGGAATGAGCTGACTGCGCACTTCCAGTTCTGGAGATGATAATGCGCCATGCCGATGTTGTAATACGGATAATAGTCTACGAACCAGACACCGTAGGTGCGGCTAAAACGATTTGGCTTATCCCGGTGATCGAGGGCTTCCAGAAAACTATCGAGAGCGCGTTGCCAATCGTTTTTCTTTGTTAGCGCGAGACCGAGCTCGTAATGGTAGTACCAAGGATAGGATCGTTCATCCGCTTTTGGCAGCGCACACTGACTGCGAATGTCTTCTTTCATCTTCTGCACTTCTATATCGGTAAGCAAGTAAGGCCTCTTTTCGAACTTCCGGATGGCCTCCAGATCCAGGGAGGATGAATCCGCAGAAGCAGGAGATGCGAGTTTTGCGGAGTATTCCTCCATCAGTTTTTTTCCCTTGGAACTTTGCTGGACTGCGGGTAGATTTTTTTCCAAATCCAGATGTTCGGCCGCCAGTTCGAGTTTTCCGAGATGAAAGTAGCAGATAGCGGTTTGCAGATAGGGCAGATATTCAAACGTGGTGTATCGATCGTGAACGACCTGTGAGACAGGTTTGTCCGCAACGGCCATTTTCAAGTAAGAAAGCGATTCTTCATACTTTCCCTGAGAAATCAAGTGGAGAGCGGTCTCGTAATTTACGCGCCAGGGAGGATCGCCGGCAAATGCGGTAGCAGAAAGAAACAAAAAGAAAACGATGATGGCAGCCCTGTTCATGAGAACTCCTTTACTGCGCTTCGTTATAAATCTTAATGATCCGGGGTGAAATCAATTCGGGATCAGCCTGAAAGCGTTCGTTCAGGCGGTGCACGGTCGCAAAATTCTCCCGCGCCTCTTTCAGGTAGCGATCCGCTTCCGGCTCTCGCATCAGCGCGAGAGCCGCATTGCTGCAGCCGAGATAGAAGTAGATTTCCGCCGACTGTTCTTTGGATCTCAGGGTCTTCAGGATCTCTATGGCCTTCTTGTAGTCTCCATTCAGATAAGCTAGAAGAGCTTCATCTTCTTTTTCCGTGCCGCCCACCGGTTTCTGTTTTACCGTGTCTGTGTCCGGCAGTGGCTTTTCCGGAGCCTTTTCTCCTTCCCGAATCATCGTCTGCAGTTTTTTCAATTGCTGGTTTTGCGGATCCAGCTTTGCAAGCGTTTGCTCCGCCCGGTGCGCCGCGGCCCAGTCTTTTTGTCTTGCGGCGGCAAGGCCCTCATCCACAGCCTTGACGATCTTGATCTTTTTTAGTAGTTGATCTGACTGATCTCGATTCAACCCAATCGCAGTGACCCTTTTTGCAAGCACTTCGGCATGCTCAAAATCGCCCGAAGCGATCGCTTGATTTGCTTCGTTCAGCAAGAAGGACGACTCCGCTGCATCAATCTGTTTCAGGAAATCCTGGACACGCTTCTGATCTATCTCAAGAATCTGCGCCTGCCTTGCCTGGCCTCGCGCAGCATCGAATCCTTTTGCGCTCAACGAGCGGGATGCCTGTTTCATGAGATTCTCAAATTCAGCTTGTTTCGTCTGCGCATCCTGGTTCTTGTTATCGGCAATAAACTTGTTTCGGGCCTCCGTGATTCTGAATGCAATCTTTTGAATTGCTGGATTGGACGGATCTTTTTGTTCCGCCGATTTTAGCGCTGTCGTGGCTGCTTCAAACTGATTGTCCTTCAGTAGAGTCTCCGCTTTCGCAATCGAGGCTGCAGCCCCGCGCTTTGCATTCAATTGAACGCGGAGTTTTGGAATTGCTGAATTGGATGGATCTTTTTTCTCTGCCGTTCGAATTGCTTGATCGGCATCCTCGAGACGTCTCTGGTTCAGGAAATCTTGTGCTTGACGCAACGCTGCGTCTGCTTCCGCTTTCAGATTCGGAGTTTCAACCGGAGGTTTTGGTTCTACCGGTGCAGGCTTCGGTTCGATCGGTGTCGGCTTTGGTTCTGGAACCGGCGGTTTCGTCCCAGCAGGTTTTACTTTTGCGGTTGCCTGCTCCAGATAGGAGGACATGGATGCGAATTCTGCGGCTTTTTCTTTGATGACTCCGCTCTGGCGGACACGCTCAAACTGATCAATCGCCTCCTGCCATCTCCCCTGGTTAAAGTAGACAACTCCGAGCCAGTAGTTCGGGATGTAGTGAATGGTGAACGTGCCTGTTGTTCTCTTGTTCCAGTTGTCCGATGGCTCGCCGGCCAGTGCTTGCTTTAAGTCCTGTTCCGCCTCGCTCCACGATCCTTTCTTGATCGCCTGCATCGCATCATCGTAAGCTTTGATCCAACCTTCCGCCGAAGCTGCGGAAGACAGCAGCAGAAACAGAAAGACGAACAGTACCGGTTTATAGATGGAAGTTCGTCGACAGGATAAAGCGCTTGAAATTCTTCGAATAGTCGTAGGCCCAGTCGATTGTGACCTGTCCCAGGCCGATGCCTGTACCAAATGAAACATGGTTGTAATCCTTTATCAGCGAGCGAGAAAAGAATGGAGCATTATCCTGTTCGTTCACCCGGTTCCCATTCGCATCGAAAATAGCCTGTATCGCGCCATCCTCGGCGGTCGAAACAACACTGTGGAACGGCTCATGCCAGTATCCGGCACGAATGAAGAATGGATGGCTTCCCAGAGATACTGCATACTCTCCGCCAAAACGGATCTCAGTTCCATCCTCTACCTCCAGGTCGTTCTTGCTGAAGTCGACCTTGCTGTTTTGAGGAAAGGGGAGGTTGTCAGCGAGGAAGAACGAGTTGTAGTAGCCGTCATTCAGCTGGGAGTACTGGATGCGGTTTACATCGAAGTTGATTGCAAACCGGTCACTTGGCCGCACGGAAACTCCGAAAGCATAGTTATCAGGAATCCTCAAAGTTGGATTATTAGGAACCTCCAGCAACACAGATCCGTCCGGATTGAGCAAAGCTGCCTTCGACTCAACATCGAATTCCGGTCTGTGCGTGTACACGAATCCAAATGAAAACTTCGAACTTGGTTTTATTAGCGCACCCACCGCGTAGGAGAATTGTGTGTCATCTCCTGTCAAGGATTCCCGGTTCAACGGGATGTTGTTGGCGTTCTGGTTGAACCGGGTAGTGCTGCTGTCGACTTCCAGTTTCGAGGATGCCAGAGTCAAGCCGAGGTTGATCACCTCAGTTGGGCTTACCGCGATCGATGCGCCGAAGTTACGGATCTTGAAGTCCAGCGTGTTCTCCGTTGCAAAAAAGAATCCGTTTGTACAGGTCGCCGGAGTGCAGGGAACGCCATTCGCTGAAAGGAGGATCTGGTCATATCCTGTAGTCTGGAAGTCCCTTTCGAATTTTGTTTGCTCATTATAGAAGCCGGAAAGAACAAACTTGTTCTTGATTGCGGGATACACAAAGCTTGCAAAGGAAAGATGGCTGATTGTGTTTGGAAATTCTTGCGGAGAAAAAGTATTTGCAAAGTTAAAAAGCCTGGTGCCGGAAGCGTTGAACTCTCCATCGGCTGTCTGTGAACCGGAAGCCCACGGAATCTCATTCTTGTAGTTGGTGGCTGCAAATTCAACACTGAATTCCGGTTTGATCAGAGCGGTCATTCCGGCCGGGTTCGCCAAAGCCGCGGTTGCGTCATCTGCCATGCCGACAAAAGCGCCGCCCATGGCAAGCGAACGCGCTCCCGGGTTAAAAAAGTTCAATTGTAGAAACGCCAACCCTTCATCGTTTGTTTGCGCGAATGCCGCGCCGGCAAGAAGAATCAAAAAAAGAAACGAGGCAACAACTTTCATAATCCGCTCCCACCTCGGCATGTTCGTAAAAAAAAGACACGCCTTCAAGCTCAATATTAAACACCCCGGATTTGTGATAGTCAATATTAAAGCAACAAAATTCAAATGTAGCCAATCATTAGAACTCAAGGTTCTTTCCGGAATCTCTTTCCCGTCTTCTGGAGTGTGACAATGCCTTGTTTTGAACATGAGAATGCTCGAGGAAGCTTGACTGAAGAAGGAGAAGACCCCAGAATGGGAGTAGATTGGAGGGTTCGAGATGGTTAAGTTTGCTTTCGCAGTAATGTTTCTAGTTCTTGGTTTCAGTCTGGGATTTGCTCAAACGAATGAACCGATTTTTGAAGAATTTCAATTTAATTTTGTTACTCCGGGAGCACGTGCCAATGCAATGGGCGGCGCTTTTATCGGCAGGGCTGACGACGCCACTGCGGCGCTGACAAACCCGGCGGGGTTGGTCATTCTTACGAAGCCTGAAGTTTCCCTGGAGTACAAGAATATTGATTACGATGTGGAGCGTACAGTGGAAGCGGACCTGACACAGACTCCACAATTCTTTAGAAACGATACCTTCGGCGAATCGGTAAACAGTCTATCTTTCTTAAGCTACGTTCAACCTGTCGGCGCAGTCAGCATCGCTGTTTTTCGACAGGAATATTTGAATTACGAGGAATCCTATTCTCTACAACTCCGGAAACTCACGCAAAGCAACTTCCAAGCCGAGGATGGAGATGCTGATTTCTTGGGAGAGAATTATGGCTTCTCACTCGCGTATCGAGTCAGTCCCAAGTTCCATCTCGGAGGTAGTATCAGACTCTCACGTTTGAGTGTTGATTATACGCGCACTTTTGAAACCGGACGGACCAATCGAATTGATGAGACAGATTCCGGCGTAGGTATCTCGATCGGCGCGATGATCAATCCGGGTGGAGCTTTCAGCGTTGGTGCTGTTTACGAATACAATCCCAAGTTCGAATTTACCGAGACAACCGATTCTGAGGATTTCTTGGTGACGATTGATGTTCCTGATCGCTTTGGAGTGGGAGTTTCCGGTAGACCTGTGAGCACTCTAACGCTTGTGGGGGATGTGGTATTCGTCCGGTATTCTCAGCTTGCCGACAACATGACGATTATCAATGCTTTGATTTCGCCGGAGAGTTTTAGTATTGATAACGCGGTTGAACTGCATTTGGGCGCAGAAAAGGCATTCCGCGCATCGGAAAACAGTAGCGTTTTTATCCGGGGCGGTTTTTTCACCAATCCAACTCATGATTTGAATTTTACAAATTCGGGGTTATCGCAAATCGCGGATGAAGTCGCGGATTTCCAGTTCAACCAGGAGCGGGATGCCAGCGAGGTTGGATATTCGTTTGGAGGCGGAGTAAATATCAAAGGCAGCGCCCAGATTGACGCCGCATATGTGATTTCGGATCCTTTCGACGCGTTCTCTTTGTCGTTTGTTCTAAAATTCTAGATTTCCAAAATTTCAGAGGAGGTGGCTATGCGAAGCAAAACACTTTTGCCGGCATTCTCCGTGTTTTTGTTTGTCCTGTCCCTTGCTTTCACGCAACAAATATTTGCTGAAAATCGCAGTATCCTGTCGTCTGCAAGCGGTACGAGTGTTCATGTGATGGAATTCGAGATTGACGGCTCAAGTCATTGGAATTTGCTTCGTGAGACTACGATCCCGGCGTTTGGTACGGTTGAGTATACGGCTTTAACTACACCCGATAGCAAGAATAATATGAACGTCTATTACACCTTTCGAAATGCTCAGGGCAATCTTCAGTTGGCCAACATTCGCTTTGACTACGCAAACTTCGATGTGATCAATCACAAATCATTTAGCGCGAAATTCGGCAGCAACTCTTTCGTAGGAACTCATGGAACCAGCAATCCCAAAAAGAACCGGATCGGATTTCTAAACGATAGCGAATCCTTTACATCACATAAAGTGAGATCGTCAGGAAAACCTGCCAAGAAGCAAGATACCCTTTTTGGTGATGAACCGGGCATGGATTTTGTGACCGGCAGCTTTAGTGCGGATGGGCATGTCGCTTCACAAATTCAAGTGGACTCGGCTTCCGGACGGACCTTTCTCGATTTGCAAAACATGGATGGCGCCGGCAAAAAGAACGGCGGCCCCGTGCGGTTGGAGCTCTCAGGTGACGCAGTCAACTTAAGCTTGAGTTCAAGCTTTGGTGATCACTTTTTTGTCGTCGTTCGTAGTCTCAGCGGGTCCAGTAAGACGGGCCTATTTCTAACCAGATTCGATAATGGATCGAATCAGCCGGGTTCGAGTCCAATCACGGTCAAAGGTTTCAAAAAAACGAAATTCTTGAACGAGCTTGCCCTCGGCACAACATTCATCTTTCAGAACTTTGTCATATCAGGACAGGACGATTCGAGCTGTGACAAAGTGACGGCACGTGTTCGCGAGTTCAATCAAGATACGGGCAAGCCGGTAGGGAAGGAACAAACGATCATCGGTTGCAGCAGCGCTGCTTTGCAAACGGGCCCGGTTGTTTATGGATTTTCTGCGGTCGGTTTTTCTGTTGCGCCTTCTAATCCACTGACTGTATCCTGTAGCGCAAACAAAACCTCAGGGACAGCACCGTTGTCAGTCGACTTCAAGAGTACTGTGAGTGGCGGTTCAGGAAACTATTCATGGAATTGGGATTTCGATGATGGTGGTCACTCTTCCCAGGAAGATGTAACTCACGTATATCAAACCTCGAGGACCTATCATCCTTCGTTGCTGGTCACCGACCGGGATACTGGTGAAGATGCCCCCTGCACACCAGTTTCAAAAATCGATGTTGGAACCGGCGCACAGCCTGAGATTACGGTCACACCGCTGACGAGCACGACAATAACGTGCGGCACCGATACCGCGACGATTGAAATTAGAAATGATGGGCAGGCGGACCTGCAACTAAACAGTATCCAGATACTGAACAATACAGACCAATGTTTACTGTTTAATCTATCGAATGGGTGTCCGAGTTCGCTAGGTCCGGGCTTACCCTGCGACGTTTCGATCACTTGTGCCGACAACTGTGGTGGAAGTAACGTCACAAAACCATTGGAGATTCGTTCAAACGATCAGGACGAAAAGATCAAAACTGTTGACATCAATGGCCAGGGATAAACCCTGTCCTGGTTATAAGTTACGGTAATAGTCTAGGATTCTGGGAGAGACGAACTTATCGTCGTATTTGTAGTCTCTATCCATTGCGCGAACTTTTGCAAATTGATGTTTGGCAGCTTCCAGAAGTTGTTTTCGCTCAGGATCATCTTTTGTGAGGGCGAGTGCAACATGGGCACAACCCAGGTAAAAGTAGATTCGGGCGGAGTTTCTGTTTTCTTTCTCAAGTTTCGTCAGTAAGTCCAGCGATTGTTTGTATTCGCCTGAATAGAAAGCCAGCAGTGCTTTCGTTTCCTTTTCGCGTTGTTGCTGCCCGTCTTCAATCGGGGGCTGGGGTGTCCTCGTTAAATCATCCTCCGCCTTTTGGATTCGAGACAACAGAAGGGACGCTTTCTCGTTCGCTGGATCATTCTGGAGAGCCTCCCCAATCTTTTGTTTCGCCTCCCGCAACTGTCCCTTGCGGAAGAGTCCGTCGGCCTCTGCAAGGAGGGAATTACTACTTTCCGATATCGATTTGATCTTCGAAGAAACTTGTGCGATCAGCTGTGAATACAGTTCATTCCCGGTGTCGTTTTTTTGTGCAGTCTCCAGTTTTGCTTTTACCTGGTCCAACTGGGCCAAATTTTTGCTACTCTTCACGAGGTTGCGGAAGTCATTTTCTGTCTTTTGGATCAGAGATAAGACGATGGAAGCCTTTTTATTCTCGGGATCTTTTTGAAGAGCGGCGGAAAGCCTCTTTCGGGAGTCTTGCAATTGTCCTTTACGGAACAGGTCATCGGCCTGCGCCACGAGCGAGTCCGCTTCTCGAATCGTTTCGAGCTTCTGCGTTTCTTTTGCGTCATCTTCCAGGGAATTCATGAGAGAAGATACTTCGGCAATCAGTTGTCCGTATAGATCGTTTTCAGGATCCAATTTTCTCGCGGACTCCAGCGTTGCCTTCGTCTTCTGCAGTTGATCGGGATTTTTGCTGTTCTTCACCAGGTTGCGAAAATCCTCTTCAGTTTTCTGTATTTCAGATTGAAGGGCCCGGGCGTCCTTGTTTTCAGGATCTTTTTGGAGAGCTGCGGCCAGTTTCTTTTTAGATTCCTGAAGTTGTCCGTTGCGAAACAATCCGTTTGCCTGGGTCACCAGGGATTCCGCCTCTCGCGCGGGATTTGGACCCCTTGCCTGGATCTGATTCCTGATCGCCATCATTGTTTTGAATTCGGCGTTTTTGGACGTTACCTGTCCTGTGGATTCAGCCCTACTCAGGTGAAACAATGCTTTCTCGTCTTGCCCCATGTTGAAATAAACCTGCCCGAGAAAGTAATCGGGAATGTAGTCAATTCGTTCGGTGCCATAGGTCAGAACATACCTGCCTGTTTTCGGACTGAGCTTGAGAGCTGTGATGAATTGAGATTCAGCAAGGATCCAGTTTTGAGATTCCATCGCCTTCTTTCCCTTCTCGTAGGCTTTGTACCAGGTATCAGATTGAGAAACGGCGACTGAACTCATCATGACAAAGATCAATACAAACAAGAAGAGTGAAGGGGTAAAAGCCTTGCGCCCTGATGCCTGCAAATTCAAATGTTGAGACTTCACGATCTTGATTCCGAAGATAATTCTATCCTACTACTTCTTTTGTGTGCATTTCCATTGCGGCTCGTCGAAGCGTTCTCTTCGGGTTCTATTTTGTAATCGAAAATTGCTGACCTATAATCATTGGTAGCTTCATTCTTTTCTTCGCAACAGGGGTCTATGACAGAGGCCGGTAAAGATCCATTGGTGGGTTCCAGAATCCGGGAATACGAGATTCTGGAACTGATCGGAAAGGGCGGAATGGGCGCAGTCTATCGAGCGCGTCATGTCTATTTGGACGAGGAAAGGGCCATCAAGGTTATTTCGGCCCGGCATGCCACCGATCGTGATTTCGTAGAACGGTTCATTCGTGAAGCGAAGATTCTCACAAGACTTCGTCATCCGAATCTCGTTCAATTCCATGAGTTCGGCACATTGGGTGAAGACACATTTTTTATGGTCATGGAATTAATTCGGGGTCAAAGCGCCCTGGAGCGTATCAGAATTCAGGGAAAGATTCCGGTAGGGGAAGCGATCAAGACCATTTGTGAGGCTGCCGCCGGTTTGGAAAGCGCTCATCAGAAGGGAATTATTCATCGCGATATCTCTCCGGACAATTTGATGATTGTCAGCTCAGAGGGAGCCGGCGAAATTACAAAAGTTCTCGATTTTGGAATTGCAAAACCATTGTTTGAATCAACCCAGCAGTTCACTACATCGAACATGTTTATTGGAAAACCGGAGTACTGTAGCCCCGAACAATGCGGAAGTCTCCGGGAAGACGAAACGATTGACGGCCGGTCGGATATCTATTCTCTCGGCATTACTTTGTATCAAATGCTTTCCGGCAAACTGCCGTTTCACTCAAAAACCGGTCCTGGTTATCTTGCGAAGCACCTGAACGAAATGCCGAAACCGGTATCGACCATTCTGCCCGAGGGCGTGATCAGTAAGGAACTGGATCGCGTCATCCTGAAAGCAATTTCTAAGAAAAGAGAAGATCGTCAATCCTCAATGGCTCAGTTGAGTATCGAATTGCAGCAGTGTACCGAGACCGAAATCCCTCACACCGATAGAATCCAACCAGATTTGCCGGCCTCTTTTCTTGGATTGCATCCTGGAGAAATGTTCGCCCATCGCTACCTGATTGAAAAGAAAATAGGACAAGGCGGGATGGGGAAGGTATACAAAGCCGTCGACAAGATTCTGGAAATCCCAGTTGCTCTTAAGATCATTGAAGGATTCATTGAAACCAAATCGATTGAACGTTTAAAACGTGAAGTGATTGTTGCGCGCAAAGTCGCTCACGCGAACGCATGCCGCATCTACGACATGGGCGAAAGCAATGGGATTCACTATGTTTCCATGGAATTCCTGGAAGGCGTCACACTGGCCGAGCGGCTATCGAAAGACGGACGTTTCAAGGTGAATCAAGGCATCCCGATCATGAAACAGGTTCTTCTGGCTCTGCAAGAGGCACACCGTGTGGGCGTTGTTCATCGTGACTTGAAGCCGGAAAACATTATGGTGGACTCGCATAATCGCGCACATATCATGGATTTTGGGATTTCGATCTCGGCCGATTCGGGGCGGCTGACGCAGACCGGGGCGATGATCGGCACTCCATATTATATGGCTCCGGAACAATTTGAGGGTGGAAATATCGATCACCGCGCCGACATCTATGCAATTGGCGTAATCCTATTTCAAATGTTTACCGGACGCGTGCCTTTTAATGCCGGATCTCCTGTGGGAATCATTTTTGGTCACCTGAAAAAAGAACCACCCAGACCATCCAGCATTGTCGCGGAACTACCTTCTCAGCTCGAAAAAATCATATTGAAAGCGCTGGAAAAAGACGCTGATAAACGCTTCCAGAATGTAGGCGAATTACTCGAAGCAATCGAGCCATTCGCCGGGTCGAACCCAAAGCGGCAGGCTCAGGAACTCATTCGCGAGCAAAAGTATTCAAAGGCCGTCAAGCTGCTGACTCTCATGTTGAAAAGTCAGCCGGACAATGAAGAGTGGAAAAACCTCTATGGGATTGCAAGGAATGAAAAGAGCAAGCGCGACCTTCAGCGTGTCAAACACCTGATTCACAAAAAGAACCTGATCCAAGCACAGGTATTGATTGAAAAAATTGAGCGCTTTGATCCTGATACTAGGAGGACCGCCGGACAGATTCGCAAACTTCGCACGCTTCTTGACAGGACCCGTGGGCAGGTTGTGGAAACCTATCTTACTGAAGCCGCCAGGTGCCTGGAGCTCAAAGACCTGGACAGCGCCGAAACGAGTCTTGAGTCCGCCTGGAACCTCCAGCCGAACAATTCCAGGGTCGCTTTTCTTAGAGAAACCATTCGTGAAGAACGCGAACGGGAAAAGCAACAAAGGCTGGCCTCTGAGGTGGAGTCGATCCGACAAATCTGGGCCGCAGGTCGTGAAGAGGATGCGATCAACAGGATCGAGAGCATTCTGGAAGAAGCCTCGGGCTTTCAGCCGGCTGTCTCCCTGCGCAACGAGATCTCCAGGGCAAAGGCGGCTAGAGATGAACGGGAGAAAGCAAAACAGGGTATTAAGGAAGCTTTTGATTTTCTACGCCTACTGCAATTCTCGAAGGCTACCGAATCTCTAAGCGCGATGCTGGCTAAAACCAGAGAGCAATCGCTTCGCGTGGAAATTAGCCGCATGGAAACATGGAGCACTGCAATGGAAGAATCTTTCTCCAATGCCGATTACGTTCGTGTTCCTGAACTCATTTCTGAATTCCGGTCACTTGTGGACCAGGACCTACTAAAGAATCATGAAGATGTTCTCGTTTCTCTGCACAGAGTCTCGGAAGAAAGGAACGCTCAAGCTGCATCTGCAGTTCAGGCGCAGATTGACAGAACCCAAGATTTTTTTAGAAGAGGTAATCTCAAGGAAGCGGAAGAGTCGTTGAATGCTCTTCGGAATTACATATCCACCAAAAGCATCAGTGCTCCTCTTTCAGCGGATATTGATGCGTTAGATCGTCGGCTGAAGGGTCAGATTCGCAGTGAGGAAGTTCGCGCCGAGTCGATCAGGAGAGATCTTGAAGAAGCGTCGCAACTTTACCGGCGCGACGCATACGGACAGGCTCTTGAAAAGATAAACCGGCTTCTGGATCGTGACCCTACAATGGGAGATGCCGTTAAACTAAAGGGCCAAATCGAGGAAGCGATCCTCACCCAGGAAAAAGCCAGGGAATCGAGAGAACTGTTCGATGAGGGGAAAAAGTTCTTCGACGATAGACGGTGGCAAAAAGCGATTGAATGTTGGGAACGTGCGCTTCGGAAGCGTAGTGATCCTTCCCTTCAGGAATGGATCGGGGCGGCCCGGGAAAGAAAGTTCCGGGAAGAAGAAATAAAGAAGGAGGTGCCACACCTCCTTTCAACGTGTGCGGACCTGGTGTCTCGTAAGAATTTCACCGAAGCGGGAGAGCTGATTCAGAAATGCCGGCTCATGATCACATCCGATTACAGGCTGGAGGACCAGAAACTCGAAGTTGACAAAGCGGAAAGGCTCTACCTTCAGGAATTGCAGAAAGAGGAGTCAAAACGCAAGAAGATCAGCAAACTACTTGAAGAGACAACACGATTTTTCAAACGAGAGGAGTACGTTAAAGCTCTCGACACAGTGAATCAAGTTTTGGGACAGACGCCGGAACTTGCTGACGCGATCGCACTTCAGAGCGAAATTGTAAGCAGGATAGAGGAAAAGAAACAGCGGGACGACCTGGCGCGAAAGGATTCACAGCAGGCGCTTCCAAAAACAGTAACAGTCTCACAGATTTCCAGGACAACAATCGTCCTTGCGCTTTCGGCTATCGCGATTGTTCTGGGCGTGATCTTGTGGCGCTTCGTGATGAATCCGACACCCGTTCCACCTCCGCTGGTTAGAGTAACGATCAATGCGCTGCCATGGGCTAGGGTCAAGATTATTCCTGTAACAAATGGAATTACGATTCCCGAAATCCAGGATACCGAACGGATCACTCCATGTCGCCTGTATCTTCCGGAAGCAGAATACAAAGTGGAGCTTCAAAACGATTTTTCCGAAGCGCAGGTTATACCGATCACTGTGAAATCCGGAGGGAATAATGATTTCCATTTTTCCATGCCGGCGTTCAAACCGGAAGACGCCGTAAAAAGGCTCCTGGAAGAAGAATCGAAATAGTCCCCCAGTCTCCTCGATACGTGCTCTGTCGGTAGTCAACGATGCAACAAAATCAAACGATAACCGATAACTAAATTGACTGTGAGAAAGACCCTATGTTATGGTAGGGCTTCCCTCACGAGGTTGTCCAAATGTATACCTTTCGTGCGGCTACGATCTTCGATCTTCCGGCGTTTCTTGAGATGCAAGATACGCCGTCCCTCGGAAGGGTTCTCGCAAGTTAGAAACAAGAACAGCAGGAGGTTGTTATGGCACTTACAGATGGGATTACAAATCTGAGGACTTTGGAACCATCCACCGCGGTGGACCAGGCGATTGCGACTGCAACGACAGGGGTGGCTCAGGCAGGAGGTACCCAAGTTGCAGATCAGCTGGACGCATTTAGTGAGGCAAGTAATACTCAATTTGCGGCGATTCCGTCTGACAGCAGAGTCTCGGAAGCTGCTTCCTTTTCTTCACCCCTTGAATCCACAGCAATTTTGAATTCTCCACTGCGCAGCTTTATTACGGATGCCTCGTTTCCGTTTCAGAATGTGCTCACGGATCTTGCTGTAAATCTCACACCGGGAGTGGTCACACAAGCTCTTCCCGCCCCCACTACGAAGAGTGGAGAGGATGTGATCAGCGAAAAAACTGCAGAGCTCAGTACGCGAATTGACGATCTGATGAAAGAAGCCGCAAACTTGGATTTGAGCACGGCAGAAGGACAGAAGAGACTAGCGGAGATCCAACTCGAGTTCTCGCAAATCTCTCGTTTGATGACAGCGCTCAGTGAAATGTTGAAGAAATTTGATGATTTGAACCAGCAAATCATTTCCAATTTCTAGTTTTTTGATAATCATGATTTGGTTCCGGTAAAATGCAAAATCGGAACGGTCTGACTATAAGGAGGTAGTTATGGGACTCATTGATGGAATCGCAAATCTCAGGCCGAAGGGGGCCGAAGAAATTGGGTCTGCTGTCAGTCAGGGGATAGAAACCATAACCACAGGACTTCAAAGCGACCGTGCTGTGGCGGACGGTGTTGAGGCGCTCGGTCTTCCGGGTGAAAGAGGTGCGGAATCTCTCAATGGTGAAGTAGCCGGCGCAGCAGCCTTTGTGTCTCCCAACCAGGCTAATGTTTTTTCGCCCGCGATTACCAGTTTTGTTGCAGATCCGAATTTCCTGTTTGGCAGAGAGATCGGAGATCTCATTGGTTTTTTTCCACCGAACGTGGGCCAGCTCTTTCCCGGAGGCCAGGCTGCTCCTGCAAGCCCTTCGGGGGAGCAGGTTGTCAGTGATAAGGTCGGGGAGCTCACCGGTCGAATCGACGACTTGATGAAAGAAGCTGCCAATCTTGATTTGAGTACGGCAGATGGGCAGAAGAGACTTGCACAGATCCAATTGGAATTTTCACAAATCTCACGATTGCTGGAAGCTCTTTCGGAAATGTTGAAGAAGTTTGATGAATTAGCTCAGCGGATCATTTCCAACTTTTAGGAGGTAGTCATGGAAATTGCAGAAAAAATTGAACAGTTTAAGAAGGGGAAGGTGAAATTCACTGAATTGTTTGCGTTGGACGCAAAACAAATCGCGGCGCTTCTTTTGATGGGGCATACATACTACGCGCAGGGGCAACTCGATGACGCAAAAAAAGTCTTTGAGGGTCTTGCGGTGCTGGACTGGAAGAATGCCTATGTCCATGGGATCCTTGGTTCGATTTATCAGCAGGAGGAACGATGGGAAGCTGCGATCGCCCGGTACTCGATGGCACTTTCGCAGTTCCCCGTCGATGTGAATTCACTGACGAATCGTGGTGAAATCTATTTGCGATTAGGAAAATTCCGTGAATCGGCAGATGATCTGAAGAAAGCCATCGAGCTGGATCCGGAGAAAAAGAATCCTTCCGCCAATCGTGCCCGCATGTTGATTGCGCTGACGCAGGAAGCGCTAAAGCTGGTCCAGGAAAAAGGAATGAGCGCGTTGCTGGAAGAGAAGAAGAAAGCTGAAGCGCAGCTCGCGTCCCGTGGATAACTCCAAATGGGATTTCTGGATTTTATTGCAACCAACGCGATCCGAAGTATCACTTTGGAGCCGGCAAAAATCGAAGCGGTACATTCCGGAATTGAGACTGCCGCAGCAGGGATCGTACAGTCATCGCCGCCGGCAGTAGAGGAGGGCGTCGAAGTATTTTCAGCCGACGATACTCCGATTGATTTGCAGTCTCCTCCCGATGGGGGTTTTGCGCCGTCCGGCAGTTTTTTTGAGCCGGTAAAGTACTTTGGAAATTTCCGTTTGTTTGATTCCGCGTTCACACCGGTGAACAGCTATCTGGAAGATAGTTCTTTTCCATACGCAAAAGAGATTGAGAATCTGACACCCACTCTCAGCGATTTCGTTTTTGATTTCGGAACGATTCGGGAGGCCCCGCTGCCGTTATCCACGAAAAATCCTGAACTGCTGCAGCAGCTCGCCGTTGAAGAAGCTCCCATTCAGGATGCTGCCGTTCAGGATTCTGTCATTCAGGATGCTGCCGTTCAGAAGGCTTCTTCTCCAGTGCTTCAAAATGTCGCCTTTTCCGTATTCCAGCCTTCCGCCGGCCTGACAGGACTCAGCGGGGAGAATGCAGTCAGTAACAGATTTGCGGATTTGTCTTCTGGGATCGATGATCTGATGAAACGAGCTGCGAATCTGGATTTGAGCACCGCTGAAGGACAGAAGGAACTGGCGCAAATACAACTGCAGTTTTCGCAAGCGCAAAGGTTGATGACGGCTCTCAGTGAAATGATGAAGAAGTTTAATGATTTGCAGGAGCGTCTGATTCAGAACCTGGGAGGTTGATCATCCTCTCAGATACCGCTTTTTAACCTCATTTCAAAGTCATGCCATAATAGGGGTACTCTCCGTTGTCGGTGGGGAAGCTACAGTGACCCAGAAAAATGATCCCTTTTTGGGGAAACGTATCCGTGAATACGAAATCCTGGAGGTCATCGGTAAAGGCGGCATGGGGGCTGTCTACCGTGCTCGCCATATCTACCTGGATGAAGAAAGAGCAATCAAGGTCATAGAAAGCGAATGGGCGGAGGATGAAGACTTCATCCATCGTTTTATTCGTGAAGCACGCGTACTTACAAGGCTTCGACATCCGAATCTCGTTGAACTTTTCGAATTCGGCACTCTGGAAAACAATGTTTTCTTCATGGTGCTTGAATTTTTGAAAGGGGAGAGCGTTCTGTCTCGAATCCGACGTCTCAAGAAGATTCCGGTTGCTGAAGCCACGAAGATCATTCACGAAGCTGCCCTTGGTTTGCAGCAGGCGCATGATAAGGACATTGTTCACCGCGATATCTCGCCGGATAACTTGCTTCTTGTAAAGAACAATGAAGGGATAGAAATCACAAAGGTGATCGATTTCGGGATTGCCAAACCACGTTTTGAAAGCGGGCAAAGGCTGACGGTAGCAAACTTGTTTATCGGCAAGCCGGAATTCTGCAGTCCGGAGCAATGTGGAATATTGGGAGAAGAAGAGAGGATCGATGGACGGTCGGATATCTATTCCCTGGCCGTCTGTTTCTATTACATGGTCACCGGAAATCTGCCATTGTCCTCCGCTACAGCGCACGGTTATCTATCCAAGCATCTGAACGAAACACCCAAATCCATCTCTTCTCACTTTGGCCCTGGAGAAATTTCCGAAAGCCTGGAAAGGCTGATCATGAAGTCGCTTTCCAAGAATAGAAACGATCGGCCATCCAGCATGAAGGAATTTGCAGATGCCCTGATTTCCACATCACAGTCCGCTGTCCCTGTTGCAATGGTAGGGTTGAAAACGGAGCCCACGTTTACAGCTCTCCAGCCCGGCGACGTTTTTGCGCGTCGGTATCGCGTGGAAAAGCTGATCGGGATAGGACGGCTCGGTTCTGTTTACAAAGCGGTTGACAAATTTCTGGATGTGCCGATTGCCCTGAAAGTATTGAGCCTGGAGATCAGTGGTGATTCTAAGAGTTTGGAGCGGTTCAAAAGGGAAGTGATCCACGCTAGAAAAATCACACATCCCAATGTTTGCCGCACGTTTGATATCGGGGAAGCAGCCGGAACTCACTACGTTTCCATGGAATTTTTGGAAGGAAAAACTCTGGCCAGGATGATCCAGGACCAAGGACCAATGCAAATCGAGATTGGCATTCCTATTGTTCGTCAGGTATTGGATGCGCTGAAGGAAGCCCATCGTGTTGGTTTGATCCACAGCGATCTCAAGCCGCAAAATATCATGGTGGATGACAAGTTGCGCGCTTGCATCATGGACTTCGGCATTCGGGTATCGCCCGGCGCGGGCACATTGACTCCGGCCGGAACAACAGTTGGGAATCCCGATTATATGGCGCCGGAGTTGTTCGAAGACAAGAATATTGACAATCGAGCGGACATTTATTCGATGGGAATCATGCTCTATGAAGTATTTGCTGGACGTCATCCATTCGGTTCTTTGTCACCTGTGGAGATGATTGCCGCACACCTGGAAAAGATCCCCCCGCAACTATCATCCTTTGTTCCGACGATTCCATCCGGACTTGAGAATATCATTTTGAAAGCGCTTCAGAAGGATCCTGCCAAGCGGTTCCGAAGTGCCGCGGATCTGCTTCAAGCGCTGGATCCGCTTAGCGCATCTCCCAAAAGCGTAGAGAGCACTGAACAACAGTACCTGGCGAACAGGCTTTTGGCGGAAAGGAATTTCCTTCAAGCAATCGAGTATTTGAGATCACTGTTAGACAGGGATCCGGAAAATCTTCAATGGAAGAAACTCTTGAGCATCGCAACAACCGAAAAAGCGAGAGAAGAACTTCGACGCGTTAGAATTCTGATCAAGAAAGGCGAATACCAGCAGGCAAAACTGCGATTGGAGAAGATTCGCAACTTGAATCCGGATGATACCAGAACGCTGGAACAGATAGAAAAACTGGAACTCAACATCAAACAGCAAACTCTTGAACGGCAGAATTCGCAGCGAGAAACCGATGAAATTGAGTTGACCCCAATCCCGGTCATCGAACCGACCTCAGCCGAACACTCTTCCCGGTCTGGAGATCAGGTTCCCGTGCAGATCCCGGATAAACCATTCGTTCAGGTCGATCACCATTTTGAGCCGGAGAAAACAATCACAAGAAAGCAGGACAGGTCAGAGATCGCGATACGATTGTTTGGCACCGGCCGCATTTTCTACGATCAGGGGCGCTTTCAAGAAGCCCTGGATTCGTTTGAGGCGGCCAGCAAGCTTCTTCCTCAGGATCAAAGCCTGATGGAATGGATCGAAGTTACTCAATCAGCCTTACATCAGCAAACGAATCATCGTGACACGCATATGCCTCGCAGCGGGAAATCCCGGGAGGTGGCGGATCATCAGTCTACGACTCCAAAAGAGCGACGAGATGCCGAATACGACCGTCTCATGAAACAGGGAATTGCCCATTTTGAGTCGGAGCGGTGGCACGAAGCATTGAAGTGCTTCCTGATCGCGGCACAATTAAATAGTGCGGGTCCCGACTTGCAGAATTACATACGAGCTACAGGAGCGAAGCAGCGGGAATTATCGGGTGTCAAAGGAAGTAAATTGAATATCGCGGCTCCGGCACGCGTCCAAAGGCCGGAAGCTGAAAAGGCTCGCCCGCCTGTGACGTTGGAGGCGCCTTCTTCTCGATTGCCGTTGGTGATGGCTGTCGCTCTTTCGCTTGGAATCCTGATCCTTTCCAGTGGCGCCTGGCTGGGCTGGCGGTATTTTCAGAACCACCGGAAAGCGCAAGAATCAGCCGGCGCACCGCCTGTAATTCCCGCAACGATCTCTACTGTAACCAATACGGTGATTGTCCCTGCGGTACGTGCGGATGTTGTAGTCAACGTCTTGCCGTGGGCAATTGTCAAGATCAGTCCTCTGAAAAATGATACACAGTACGCTGAAGTAATCGCAGAACGTGCAACGCCTTTTTCGATCGAGTTGAGTGAAGGAGAATATGTCCTTGAATTTTATGATAAGAATCTGAAGGCGCCGGTTCGACAGACGATTCGAGTTGGACCGGAAAAGAGAAATGAATTCTTATTCAAGACGTCACAATATGATCCGGAGCGATCCACTGAGCAGGTTCTGGCAATCCGATGAACATTCGAAATACGGCGATCCTTTTCGTTTTCTTACTGATGACACAAATGATATTCGGCGAGTCTCCCACAGCGCTTCCAACGGAACGAAGAACAGATGTAGTTTTCGCTCTGATACGAAATGCCAGGATTTACCTGAACCAGGGCAAAGTAGAGCAGGCGAAAGAGACGTTGCAACGGGCAATGAAGCTCAATCCCGATGATCCTCTGGTCCAGGACTTCCTGAGGCAGATTCAGCAAATTGAGAACCCGGCTCCTGCGACAAAAGAGGAATTTCTGTCCCAGCTGGCAGCAGGCAAAGACGCGCTAAAGGCAAAAAAATATTCTGTAGCCAGGAAATTCGGGCAAACGGCGGCAGCTCTCCTAGTAGATCCGAAGAGCACGAGCGCCTTCCTGCAGGAAGTCGATATGGCTGAGCTGAATTCAGTGATGGAAAGCGAAGATTGGCTGAATGCAGAAAAGCTGCTCCAATCGGTTGCGGCGCGCGATCCCATGGATACTCACCTGATCGATTACCGCGTGCGCATTCAGCAAGGAATGGAATCCGCCATGAAGTCCGCTGAGCTGGAAAAACAAGGGATCCTTGCTTTTTATCGGGGAGATTACAGCGGATCGGTATCTTCGCTGCAGACGATCATGACGCGGAATAAAGCTTCTGCAAGAATCTACTTTTACCTTGGGTGCAGCACAGCGGCGATGGCCTTGATGAGACCGAAGGAAAACGGTAGTGAACTCTTGCTGGGGGCTCAAGATTACTTTGCAAAGGTCCGCAAAATTGAATCCGGATTTCGCTATGATCGCGAATCCATCTCTCCTGCTATTTTGAAGCTATTCGAACAAAGCAAGTAGGACGTGGGACCAGTGAACGGTTTGTAACGCCGGCGTCCCCGCCGGCAAAATCTTTGATCGTTGTCGGGCTCTGCCGGCGAGACGCCGGCGTTACAAACCGCAAAGCATGTTGCCGGATTAAGGAACTGTCACGTGCTTGTGATCCCGGATGTCCTTGCTATCGGTGGGCTTCAAGCTTCCGACTTCAGCTTTTCCTTTCGTCTCTGGAACCGAATCAAAAGTATTCTTTTCGAACAACAGACGGAAGTAGTACGCCTTTCCCGGCCGAATGGTTACAAAGAGTTTTCCGGAAAAAGGTGTGGCGATGCCGTTTCCCGGTGATATATACCCGAGGCCGGTATACGAAACGGTATGTGATCCTGGCTCGAGATTCACAATAAAGTACCGGCCCTTGACCAGTCGTGCCAGTTCGGTTTTATCCAGGTAAACCGACGGGCTTCCCTGAAAGGTGTCGCCTGTGCGATAGATGTAGATTGTGCCCAGAGTATTCGCGGCTTCTTCTTTCGGAACGGGAGCTGGTTGCTCCGTTTTGGGAGGAGATACCAATTCCTGGATCTTTGCCGGCTCTGGTTTTGGCGGCTCGACGATCTTCGGCAGCTCGATCGTTACGATACTTTGTTTGCCGCCTTCGACATTGACTCCTTTCTTCCAGACTTCTCCCTGCGTTCCTGTGGCAAGGATCAAATGTTCTCCCGCGATGATTGAAATCGTTCTCACTTCATTGGCGGAGAAATTGCCGAAATCTTTGCCGTCTACGTTCACCCTACTATCCACATTTGCGGTGATTAACAATGTGCCGTTTTCGACCCGTTTCACTTGGGGCCGATCCGGCTCGGGAATCTTCACTTCGTTTTGTTTGCCTTCATCGGACCCCGCAAAGAGGTCCACCGTTTTATCACTTGTCGGAGCAACGGGAGCAGAGGGCTCTTCTTTGGGGGCGACGCGTTCTGATTCCAAAAACTCACTGGCCGTCTCGACCTTTTCTGCAATGAGTTTCTCCGTTGGTTGCTGATCCGGAGTTGACCGTTCCTGCGGTGGAGGCATTGCTTCCTGCTTCAGTACTGCGCTTGCTTTCTGTTCAGGTTCGCTTTCGGCAGGGCTGACATTGGAGGTTGGAGATTCTATCTTTGAGACGGGTGGTAGAGTCGCCGCGGCAGTTTCGCTGCTGTCTTCTGTTGCAGGCGCCGGTTTGGAAAGAAAATGCCACGCAGTAAAAAAGATCACGGCCAGCAAAGCGGCTGCGCCTGCTCCCAGCAATCCCTTCATCAAACCGGAGGCCGTTTTCTCCGGCTCCTCTCGTTGTGGAATCAATGTTTTTGGGATCGCTTGATCCTTTATGATTTCGCGCGTTTTCGTGATCGATGGTTCATCTGCCCGCCTAAATTGCTGCGCTTTCGCTGCCTCTTCCGACTTCTGCTTCAACACGGTTTGAGCTTCCTTTTCTTTGCTGGTTCTGAGACTCACTTCCTGCTTTAAGTTCTGTTGGGCCGCGACGATCCACTTTCTGATGTTGGGTTCGTCGCTGATCTCAAGCGCATGCTCCCAACACTGGATTGCTTTTTCCCATTGACCTGCCTCGTAGAACGTCTTCCCTATATTGAAAGTCGAATGAAGTTTTTCCTGAATTTCATTTTTGCGGAGATTCTCTTGCCGTAAATTCTCTTCAATCTCCGCTTGCAGGCGCTGTTTCAGCAGGTGAACCTTTCCGGATAATTCCGTAAGCGAAGCATCCATCGTGAATGAGCTTTGAACGGACTCGGATATTCTCTTTGCCTCTTCAATCCTCCTTTCCCGTAGCAACCTTTCCCATTCCTGCAACTGCGAGTTCAGCTGTGCCTTTCGCTTTTCTTCACCCCGCTGACAATCTTCCGCTTGCTGGATCCATTTCTGGGTGGATGGATCCCCGGGCCGGACGTGCAGCGCAACTCTCCAGTGCTGAATCGCTTTTTCCCAGTTGCGTTGATCGTAAAGCTGTTTGCCTTGTTCAAACGCTTCCTGGTAACGCCGATCGCGCTGTGCCGCTTCGTGTTGTTCCTTTTCCCGCGCGCGCCTCTCGATTTCTCTTCGCAGCTCCATAGCTGGTTCGAATGAAGGATTCTGTTCCAGGATCGTTTGAAGACGAGTGGACGCTTCCCGTTCGTTTCCATCTACCAACAGGGTTTTGATCTGGTCGATCTCGGGTTCCAAAGACCGTGTTGATTGCAAATCCTGTTGATTCTGTATCTTTTGAATTAGCTCCGAAATAGCGGGATCATTCGGTCTGAGATTCCACGCGGATTCCAACCTGGCTGCGGCTGCGTCCCAATCGTGAGATTGCATGAGTCCTTTTGCTTCGTCCACGTATTCGCGTACGATCTGATCTCGCTCTTGCCCCAGAACAGTGTGCAGCTTGCGAACCTGGCTGATCATCTTTGTCTCTTCCGGGTGCAGCCGATCCAGTTTTTCCAGGAGCAGTTGCGCCTGAATCACATTCTTCTTATGAATCAGTCGCCGGATTCGAGTGACCTCTTTACGAATTTTTTCGGTGGTAGCAATCCGAAGCAGTTTCTGGAACTCGTGATTTTCCGGCTGGCGCCTTACCAGAGTACTCAGCAGCTTGATTGCTTTCGAATAGCTGTGTTCAGCCAGAAGCTTTGTTACTTCCAATTCCGTGTTGACGCCCTTCATGTCCGTCGACGGCGGAACCAGAGGCTGCAGAGCCTGTTCCAGTTCCCGAACGTTCTGGTATCGCTCAGCCGGCTCCTTCCGCAATGCCTTCAGTATGATTTTTTCCAATTCTTGTGAAAATCCCGGAAGAAGAGAGGAGGGCGCCGGCGGTTCGGACTTGAGATGGCCATAGACAACACCCAGAGGATTCTCGGCAAGAAAAGGAACTCTTCCCGTAAACAGCTTGAACATGATTACGCCCATGGAGTAAATATCGGCACGATGATCGATGTTCTTTCCCTCAAATTGTTCTGGAGCCATATAGTGAGGTGTTCCCATAAAGACTCCGGTCTGCGTAACACGTCCTAAATCAAGTGAGAGGGAGATGCCAAAGTCCATGATGTGCGCATGAAAGGAAGGGTCAATCATGATGTTTTCAGGTTTCAGATCCCGATGAATGACCCCAACACGGTGCGCCTCTTGAAGCGCGTGCAGCACTTGTATGATCAGAGGAATACCAATTTCAGGGGTCAGCCGCCCCTGTTTGTTTAACAGTTCGCTCAGAGTTTCCCCCTCGATAAACTCCATGGATACGTAGTGAATCCCCGCGCTTTCTCCGATGTCGTATATTCTGCATGCGTTTGGATGCGCAACTTTTCGGGCAACAATGACTTCCCTCTTAAACCGCTCGATCATTTTGACATCTCTTCCAGCGGTGCTGACGATTTTCAACGCAACGGGAATTTCGAGAATCTTGTCCAGGGCTTTGTACACTCTGCCCATTCCGCCTTCTCCGATCTGTTTTTCGATCACGTATCGTTGCGTAAACATCTGACCTGGTTGCCAGTCAACGAGATCTGGAATCTCAGAGGCTGGTAGTCTGGTGGGAGAAAAGACGGTTGGTGTTTCTAACGAATCTAATTCCGAAACGAACTCGGCCATGGATACCTGACGATCTTCACGCTTCTTTGAAAGAGCTTTCGAAACAAGGCGGTCCAGGGCTTCAGGAATTTTCCCCGGACGAAGATGAGAGGAAAGCGGTTTTGGGGATTCGTGGACATGCTTCCAGAGGTATGCGGTAGGGTTGTTTGAGTGGAATGGGAGTTGTCCCGCAATCATGAAGTAAAGTGTGATTGCCAGCGAATAGATATCCGATCTTGCGTCAATTACCTCGCCGTCTTCGAGAGTGCCGCATTGCTCCGGACTGCAGTATTCCGGTTTCCCGATAAACATGGTCGTCATCGTATGATGAGACAATTCAAACAATGGTTTCGCGATTCCGAAATCTAAAACCTTGGTGATTTCCTTTCCACGATCACCTTTTACCAGCATCAGGTTGTCGGGCGAAATGTCTCGGTGAACAATTGCCTTCTGATGCGCGCTGTAAAGTCCGAGCGCAGCCTCACGAATAATCCTGATGGATTCATCCAGCGGTATTTTCCCAAGAGCCCGGATCCGGCTGAGAACGCTTTGACCTTTAATAAATTCCAGGACCATAAAGAACGTATCTTCTTCAAGTGTTCCGAATTCATAAAATTCGACAAGATTCGGATGACGCAGTTTGGTAAGGATTTTCGCTTCCCGAATAAAGCGATCGATAAAGTCTTTATCACCGGCGAGGCGTCCCGAAATCAGCTTGATCGCGCGCTCCTCTTCCAGGAAAACATGGCGAGCCCGGTAGACGGAACCCATCCCCCCGCGTCCGATCAGCTCCATGAGCTCATACTCCCGAACGCGAAACCCCGGTGGCAGATCTTTTTCTTCGAACGACATGGCGCAGCGCGACTCTTGACTGGTTTTGATTATACGACAGCGGAAGGGTTGATTACTAGGAGATACGGGGATGTAGGAGCGCGATGCTTTTGCCTGTCTGAAGAGCATCAAATCCAAATCGGTCGCGCACCGAATCCACCTTTTCATATAGATCCCGCGCCTTGCATTCGCGGAGATCCGGAAACAATTCCAGTTGCCCGGTCTCCGGTTCAAAGTGAGAAAGATGGATGCCGATCAGGCGAATCCGAACGCGGCGCTGCCAGTTTTGATGCAACAATTCCATTGCCGTCCGGTAGACCACTTCATCCAGGTTGGTGGATCGTTCCAGAGTCGCGGCGCGGGAAACACGTTTGAAATCCGTGTAACGAAGCTTGAGTGTGACTGTTTTCGCTTTCCTGCGGGTTTTACGCAGCTCGCGCGACGCCTTTTCTACAAGATAATGAAGCACGGCAGAGAGATGTTCTTCGTCCACCGTATCTTCTTCCAGCGTTACTTCGCGGCTGATGGATTTGGACTCTTCCGGTTCCACAGCAATTCCATGATGATCGATGCCATGTGCCCGTTCCCAGAGTTGAAGTCCATAGATGCCAAATGCGCCTTGCAAGAGATCTACAGGCAAGGCGGCCAGTTCTCCGATCGTATGAATGCCCATGTCCTGTAGCTGGGGTTCCATCTTTTCTCCGATTCCGGGAAGAGAGCGGACCGGTAGAGTTTTCAGAAAATGTTCTTCGTAACCGGGAAGGATGAACAACAACCCGCACGGTTTGGCACAATCGGAGGCCACTTTGGCCATCAGGCGATTCCGCGCTACTCCGATCGAAGCACTTAAATGCACTTCGTTTTGAATGGCAGTCCGGATCCTTTCCGCCACTTTGATCGGGGATCCATACAGACGCTCAAATCCGTACAGATTGATGTAGGCTTCATCGATTGAAACCCATTCGATTTCCGGTGAATAGCGCGCGAGAATTTCTGCTACTGCATCAGAATAATCGGCATAAGCATCATAATGACCGGACACAAAGATCAGCTCCGGACACAATTTTTTTGCCTGATAACTCGGCATGGCCGAATGCACGCCAAATTTGCGCGCCTGATACGAAGCGGAGGCGACCACACCTCGTCCTTGCGGCGAGCCGCCCACAGCAATCGCTTTTCCCCGCAGCGCCGGATTCAACACTTCCTCCACCGCCACGAAAAAGGCATCCATATCCACATGCGCGATCATGATCGGGTTAAACCACGGAGAATTCTTAAGCACGGAAACACGGAATACACGGAAATCATGAAGAAAAATTCTTAAATTCCGTGTTTCAGTGTTTCCGTGCTTAATCCCTCCGTGTCTCTGTGGTTAATACTTTCTCAGGATGCCGATGACGATGCCCTGGATGACGATACGGTCGGCCGGAAACTGCATCGCCTTCATCTGAGGATTTGCCGGTTGCAACCGGATGATC
The DNA here is from genome assembly GCA_963843285.1 of uncultured bacterium. Taxonomy (GTDB): domain Bacteria; phylum Acidobacteriota; class HRBIN11; order JAKEFK01; family JAKEFK01; genus CAZDDB01. The sequence goes on along the minus strand of CAWJJO010000012.1, from coordinate 441,633 downwards.
CCGTTTCGTTCCCTGTAAAATTTTTTCAACGTCGCTTCTTCGCCGTCGATCAGCGCAATCACCATTTCTCCGTTTTCTGCCGTCTTGCGGTCTTCGACGATCACGTAATCCCCGTCGCGGATTTGTTCTTCAATCATCGATTCACCGCGCACCTGCAGTACATATGTCTTGCCTTTGTGAGCCACCATGTCAGGCGGCACTGAAATGACTTCGTTCATAGCGATCGCTTCAATCGGTTGACCTGCGGCGACATATCCGAGCAATGGGATCTCCCACCCTTGCTGATCTGAATCGATCCGGATCAGCTCGATCGAGCGGCTCGCATGTTTTTTTCGGCGGATCAACTTTTTCTGCTGGAGATGAGTCAAATGTTTATGAACGGTAGCAACAGAGTGATAACGAAACCGGCGCGCAATCTCCTCAATACTGGGCGCATATCCTTTCGCTTTGATAAAACCTTCCACGTAATCAAAAATTTCTTTCTGTATCTTAGTCAGGTACAAAATTGCTCCTCCCGGTAGGGCGGCCAACCTCGGGCTGCCCTGCCCTCCTTTTAGCATAGGCGAAATAAAAGCGAAAATCAAGAACAGCGATTCCACCCTTGAACCGTTCAACTTCTTTGGACTATCATTGAAGATAAGTTTTGCGGATTTTTTGAGGTGAACATGCGAGAAGACTATGAACGTGAGGGATTCAGTCCCATCCGTTTCGGGATCATCGGCGCCCTGGTAATTGCCGGCATTGTCGCGGGTGTTTTGGGGTATCGTTCGTTTCAGTCGACCAAACAGCAACACGCTGCGACGCTTCAGGAACTGGAGCAGTCCAGAACGGAAGCTGCGCAATGGAAGAAAGAACTGGACGATCTACAACTAGGATCGCGCGTAGCATCGGAAAAATTGAAGAAGCAATTACAGCTAAAGGAATCACAATTATCCGGCCTGAAGCGGGAAAAGGATTCGGAAAGCCGCACCGCAAGCAGTCAGCTTGCGGACACAAAAAAACAAGGAGAAGCGCTGCAAGTTCAGCTGCAGCAGGCGAAGAAAGAGACGGATCAGAAGAATTTGGATCTGAAAAAAGCGCAGGAGCAATTTGCCAAAACGCAGATTGATTTACAGCGTGCTCGCGCGGATGCGGACCGGAATGCAAAAAGTTATACGGTACTCAAGGCAAAACTGGATAAGATTGCCGAAGGAGATCAGGCCGCCGCAGACCGGATGGTTCAGGAATTAGCCGAGGCAAAACAGCAGTTAAAACGCGAGCAAACTGTCCGGAAGAAACTAGAAGAAGAATTGGAAGCTCTGCGCCAGCAAATGCAACAGTAGGAATTCACCGCAGAGACGCCGAGCACGCAGAGTTAGGAAGAAAAGAAAATATTAGGCGGCAAAGATAAATAATTCATTTTCCTGCCTCTGCGTTCTTTGCGTCTCTGCGGTGAATCCTAAACGACTTTCTGGACGCGATCCGAGCGCAGACAGCGCGTGCAGATCTTCAATGTCTTGACTGCATTTCCGATCTTCACTTTTGCCTTGTGAAGATTCGGCAACCATCTACGGTTGGTCACATTGTGAGCGTGACTAACGTTGTGCCCGGTTTGTGGCCCCTTGCCGCAGACATCACATACCTTTGCCATAAAAAATCTCCTGGAATGATATTAGGCGAGCTTTTGCGAGAACGCCAAAGTATAGGGAAAAAGCACCGGTAATGCAAGAGCTTGAATATGTAACCATTCGGTTACATATCGAGCTTACGCGACGGTAATCTCCTTGTTCAAGTAGACATCCTGAATCGAGTTCAGGATTTTGACGCCTTCGGTCATCGGACGCTGGAAGGCTTTTCTTCCGGAGATCAGGCCCATTCCGCCGGCACGTTTGTTGATCACTGCGGTGCGGACCGCTTCCGCGAGATCGTTGGCGCCGGATGCGCCTCCCGAATTGATCAACGGAGCGCGTCCCATATAACAGTTCGCTACCTGATACCGGGTCAGATCGATCGGATGATCCGTAGTCAGTTGTTCATAGACTTTCTTGTGCGTCTTCCCGAATTTCAAGGCATTGTATCCGCCGTTATTCTCCGGCAGCTTCTGTTTGATGATATCGGCTTCGATCGTGACTCCAAGATGATTGGCCTGTCCGGTCAAATCGGCGGCGACATGATAATCCTTTTCCGCCGTCTTGAATGCAGCGTTGCGCATGTAGCACCACAGAATGGTTACCATCCCCAGCTCATGTGCCTGCTGAAATGTCCGCGACACTTCCTGGATCTGCCGTGTGGATTCTTCGGAACCGAAGTAGATCGTGGCTCCGACGGCGACGGCTCCCATGTCCCAGGACTGTTTCACGCTTGCAAACAGGATCTGATCAAATCGATTGGGGTAACTCAGAAATTCGTTGTGATTGATCTTCACAATAAATGGGATCTTGTGCGCATACTTTCTTGCTATTGATCCCAGCACTCCCAGAGTGGATGCAACAGCATTGCACCCCCCTTCGATTGCCAGCTTCACGATGCTTTCCGGATCGAAATAAATCGGATTCGGCGCGAATGACGCGCCTGCGGAATGCTCAATCCCCTGGTCGACCGGAAGAATGGAAACAAAGCCGGTCCCACTCAATCGTCCATGCTTCAAGATGGATTGAAAATTGCGCAGAACCTGAGGCGTGCGATCCGTTTCTTTGACAATGCGATCCACAAAATCCGGACCCGGCAAATGAAGCTGATCCTTCGTGATCCCTTTGCATTCATGGCCGAGAAGTGAGTCCAACTCCTTTCCCAACAGTTCTTCAATCATTCCTAATGGCATAAAGGCCTCCTGGTTGATGGCTCTATTATAGCTGCAAAACAATGTTATTTTGTAGGGCAGGCCCTCCGTGGCCGCCGAAACTGGCGGCCAGAGACGCCCGCCACTCCAAAGGAATTTGTCCTACCGGACGTGATCGAATCGAACGTACTCAAACTCGAACGGGTTTGTGTTCACCCCGCGTACGGGTGGAGCGATCCAGTTGGCGATCTTGCCGATTTCATACACCGGCTTCATCAGACTTTGCACATACGCGCGGTCTGATTCGCTCGGTATCCACAGATCCTTATTGCGTTCCCACTCGTCTCGCGTAAGTTGTTCCCCTTCCGGAGTGAAATAGAACCCGGAATAAATTCCAATGTGACGGTGGAAGCGACGGCTTGGAATCTTCAGCTGGAAGTCGATTCCCGCGTCCTGAATGACTTTGTTCCACCGGCTACAGCCGCGCTGGCAGTCTTCGATGTAGGAATCGCGAAGCACTTCATTCATCGCATTTCGCATGGGCACTTCTTGTTGTACCAGTTTGCCGTTTTCCATAACCGACATGTTGTAGTACTCACCTTTTAATTGATGATCTGTGTAGCTTTCTTCCTGACATCGTCCCTTTAAACTACCGCCAAAATAGTTGGAAGCGTTGCTTGAAATTTCACCACCGAAAAGATCGGCACTCAGACTGTACCAAAGATTGATGTATCTCTGGATTGTGGGCAGATCAATTCCACCCAGACTTCGCACGTCCTGATTTGGATCCTGTTTCATCATTTCACAGGCGCGTTGAACAACTCGGTAAATTCCTGTTTCGCCGACAAACATGTGATGTGCTTCTTCGGTGAGCATGAACTTTGTGGTGCGGGCCAGCGGATCGAATCCGCTTTCGCTGAGCGCCAACAGCTGATACTTGCCGTCGCGATCGGTGAACATGGTAAACATGTAAAAATCGAGCCAGTTTTCAACAGGTTGATTGAAGGCGCCAAGGATTCGCGGTTTATCGGGATTTCCACTCCGACGTTGCAGCAACTCTTCGGCCTCTTCGCGTCCGTCACGGCCGAAAAAACCGTGCAGCAGATACACCATCGCCCAGAGATGGCGTCCCTCTTCCACATTGACCTGGAACAGATTTCGCAAATCGTATAGACTCGGCGCCGTGTGACCCAGCAACCGCTGTTGTTCGACGCTGGCGGGTTCCGTATCCCCCTGCGTTACGATGATCCGGCGCAACCAGTTACGAAACTCACCAGGCACTTCATTCCAAACAGGTTGTCCGGCAAAGTCACCGAACTTGATTGCCCCGTCATGAACCGGAGGCGTGAGAAAAATCCCCCAGCGATATTCAGGCATTTTTACATAGTCGAAGTGTGCCCAGCCGCTCGGTTCTACAGAGATGGCGGTGCGCAAATAAATCCAGTCTTTCTGAAAATCCGTGGGACCCATTTCCATCCACCAATTCAGGTAATCCGGCTGCCACGTCTCCAGAGCGCGCTGCAACCGGCGGTCGTCGCTCAAATTCACGTTGTTTGGTATCTTCTCGAACCGATCCACCGTACTCATAAAAAACTCCTTATTTCAACGCCGGAGATCGCGGAAGTCGCGGAGAAAAAAGTTTCAAAAGCTCCGCGCTCTCGCGACCTCTGCGTTGAATTCCTACGTTCTTTTCCAATCGAAGGAAGGACGCTGTGGTTTGCCGTACAAACTGAGCGCGCCTTTTTCGCCAACCGCGTTTGGTCTTGTAAAGATCCAGTTTTGCCAGGCGGAGAGCCGCCCGAAGATTTTTGTTTCCATTGTTTCTGGACCCGCAAATCGCAAGCTTGCTTCCATGCCGGTCAGGGCGTCGGGAGAAAGACTCGCGCGTTCCTCAATCGCCACACGCACATCATCTTCATAATCCAGTTCGTCCAGCGCAAAGGTGACAAGACCTGCGATTTCCGATTCACGCGCGTTGATCGGCGCCGTACGTGAAAAAATCTGGAATGCCCTCTCCGGTTCTGCAAGAAAACGGGCTTCGATCCTTGTCAGGCCATTGCTCATCGGCAACCATTTTTGATTCAAAGATGTGAGTGCCACCTGCACATTCGGGAGATCCAGCATGTACGAACGATCGGCTGCCAGTGCCAATTCCAGTAAGCTCCCCGCAAAACAAGATCCCGGCTCGATCAGAGCAAAAAGAGTGCGCGCGGTAAGATCCAGACGTTTCAGGGTTCGCTTCATGAAAAGCAAGATTTCATTTACCAACCAATCATTGCAGTGCCTGAACAGTGTTTCATCCAAGCGTCGCACATCTTCCAGGTTCCCTTGCGTTTTGAGAAGGACTATGCCAGTTTCGGGTTCGTGGAATCGCAGGTGCAAGAGGGCATGATCGATTTCACGAAATACGCGAAGCGGCCAGAAATCGGAACCTGCTGCGTGGATTGCTTCCATGGTATTCGGCTGCTTGCCTTCAGGTCCCCGTACGAGAAGGGTTGCGACACGCTGAGAACGGTCGATCGAGAGTTTCGTGTGGCGATAACTGACTTCGTTCTCAGAAATCTCCGGAGATAAAGGTGTCAGGATGATGCCGGGTCCTTTGGCTTTTGTCTCCCCTGCGGCGCGATTCCGCGCTTCCTGCTGGATCGTTTCCTCGAATTTGCTGCGTGGAACTACCAGATCCACCAAACCCCATTCGACCGCCCGCTGTCCTTTGATTCCCTCGGCCAGCGTGCAAAACACATCCGCGCGGTCGCGGCGCACTTTGCGTTTATCCACCAAACGCGTCAACCCGCCCGTGCCGGGCAAAACTGCAAGCAGCGGCGTTTCCGGCAAACTCACCGCGCTGTTTCCGTCGTCTACCAGAATGATTTGCTCGCACGCCAGCGCCAATTCATAACCGCCGCCGGCAGTGGTTCCGTTGCATGCTGCGATGTAATGCTGTCCGCTGAATTCCGAAGCGTCTTCCATGGCAAGACGTGTCTCATTTGTGTATTTACAAAAATTCACTTTGAACGGATGACCGCTGGTTCCCAGCATAAAAATGTTGGCACCGGCACAAAAAATATTCGCTTTCCCGCTACGCAAGACCACAACTTTTACCTCGGGATGCTCAAAACGCAATCGTTGTACGGCATCCGCCAGCTCGATATCCACTCCAAGATCGTATGAATTCAGTTTCAGTTTGTATTCCGGTTTGAGAGGCGCATCTTCCTGAACATCCAGAGTTAGAAAAGCCAGATCACCGTTGATCTCCAGCTTCCAATGCCGGTATTGTTCGGGAGAGGTTTCAAAGGAAATCATATTCACCCACACCTTTTTATGAAGTTTAGTGCATGATTTAGTGGTTGTCAAAGCCACATCTGGTGAATTATAATGCATATATGCATTTACTGATGGAGCTTGGGTCCTCTGTTTCCTTGCTGAGGCGGAAGAAGGGGATCTCGCGTGCGGTCCTGGCGCAGAGAGCCGGACTGAGTGCGCGATTTCTTGCGGAGGTGGAAGGAGGGCGCGGGAACATTTCCTTGTTGCGTCTGTCCCGGCTCTGCGACGCCCTGGAAATTCCGATGGCCAGTCTGATTGCAAGCCTTTCGCATGCAAAGAGCAGCCGAATGATCGCTTTGATCGGATTGCGTGGCGCTGGAAAGACTACCATCGGTAAAAAGATTGCTGCGCGCCTTCGAATTCCATTTGTGGAATTGGACGAGCGGATAGAAAAAGCGGCGGGCTTGACGCTGCAGAATATTTTTGAGGTCCACGGTGAAGAGTATTATCGCCGTCTCGAATATGAAGTTTTGCAGGACTACCTGGCGCAGAGCAAACCGTCCGTGCTGGCGGCAGGGGGCGGCATTGTTACCCGTGAGGAAACCTACGATCTGCTCCAGCGTCATTTTCAAGTCGTATGGTTGAAGGCAGATCCGGAAGATCATTGGAATCGCGTTCTTCGTCAGGATCCGCGGCCGATGGCGAACGATCCAAACGCCATGGACCAGTTGCAATCGATTTTGCGCCTGCGCGAGCCGCTTTATTCTCGCGCTGATTTTGTGATCGATACTTCCAAACTCGGGATCGCCGGCAGCGTCAAACAGCTACTCGCCACAACGACGCGATAGAAGCAAAAGAAAGAGGCGTCTCAGGGGGGGCCCAGAAGACGCCTCCAGTTGCCCATGGTGGGGGTAATCGTAAGAGACTAGCTTCCAATGATCTGCTTTCTTAATTTCTACTGTATTGCGGTCGCGATAATTCGACGTTAGTTTGTTTTAACCTTCCATTGATCTTCCGTTCATTTCATTCTGATTCCGCAACCTTAATCTGGTTGTGGAGAAAAAAATCATGATAGAAACTTTAGAAAAAAATATAGAAAGGGGCTGGTCGCTGGAGCCCAAGCGGTTTTACCGGCGACTCGAAAAAATCTTCTCAGAGTTGGAAACGCTTGGACCCTCCGAATGGTTTGCCAGAGCGTTTATTTCGAGGTTCTTCGAAGAGATGTCCGAGACTTTACACCTTCAATCCATTCAGCTATATGTCAGGCTTTCTGAGAACCTGCGTCTTCTTTCAAGCTTCGGGTCCATTCCATTTGCGGCAATCCAGGAAATCGGAACGATGTTTCAGCAAAGGATCGATTTTCCCTGGATCGGCAGTTTCTCCGGACAAAATGCAGCAGTGCTGCCTGTGGGTGAAAATGAAACGCTGCTGATGGCTTTTTTCGCCGGAAAGAATGCGTTGACACAAGAGGATGTTTCTTTCTTCCAGTTCGCTTTTTCATCCCTGCATTACATGTTGCTTCAACATCTACGTCATGTGGAGCTTCTGGATAGTGTCGAACAAGCGCGCGCAATTCAGATGAGCCTTCTACCGGCACAAAATCCGGATTTTGGAATATTTGATATTGCTGCGAAAAGCATCCCTGCAGAGCAGGTCGGCGGGGATCTGTATGATTTTCAACCTTCGGGTGAGGATACACTCGCCATCACGATTGCCGATGCCGCAGGTCATGGGCTTGCAGCCGCACTGCAAGCTCGAGACGTCATCACTGGAATTCGGATGAGCGGGGAAGCTGGATGGGAAATCACAAAAACGGTGGAGACACTGAATCGTGTCATTCATCGGAGCGGTCTCGCGTCCCGTTTTGTATCGATGATATTTTGTCAGCTGGATTCTTCCGGAAATTTCCGTTACGTAAACGCGGGACATCCACGTCCGTTGCTTGCCTGCAGATCAGGCATTCAAGAACTGCATGCTGGAGGTATGATCCTTGGACCGCGTCCGGAGCTTCCTTATCAGGCGGGGAGTATCCGCCTGGAACCGGAAGCCTCGTTGGTTTTGTATACGGATGGGGTGATCGAGCGGACTGATGCAGATGAGTCGGAGTTTGGAATCGAACGATTGAAACATTGGCTTGTGGAAACCAGAAATTGCGGATCTGAAGAAGCGATCAACGATCTGTTCGTTCGCCTGGACGAGTTTGGTGACAAAGAGCCGCTTCAAGACGATGCGACTGTTGTGTTGATTCGGCGGCCATTATATTAATGTATTGTAACGTCTCTGGAGGCCCGCGACTCCAAGTCCAGGGAGACAAGTCGGCATGGAAAAGAAACGGGTTCTGGTACTTTGCACCGGTAATTCTGCGCGCAGTCAAATGGCGGAAGGTTTGCTGCGGGAGCGAGGCGGCGGGCAACTGGAGGTAGAGAGCGCGGGCACAAATCCAAAAGGAGTGAATCCGCTGTCGGTTCAGGTGATGAAAGAAATCGGAATCGATATTTCCGCGCACCAATCCAAAGATGTTTCGATATTTGTGAATCAGAAATTTGATTGGGTGATTACCGTTTGCGATCGCGCAAAGGAGAGCTGTCCCGTTTTTCCAGGAGCCCATACATTACACTGGAGCACTCCTGATCCCGAAGATCTGGAATCGTTTCGCAATGTTCGCGGTGAGCTGGTTGCGCGAATCGATTCCTTTCTGGCAACCTTACCATAGCGGACTTTGCTTTTCGATCTGATCTAGCTATAATAGCCTTATGAAGCAGGCTAAGATATCTGATCTGAAAAACAATTTAAGCCGATATTTGGATCTGGTCCGCGAGGGAGAAACGATTCAGGTACTGGACCGCGATCTTCCGATCGCCCTGATCACTTCGATCTCCGGCAGCAAGGGGATTTCTCAGCAAGATCGCCTCAAGCAGATGGAACGGAAGGGGCTCGTTCGAACTGGAAAAACGGCCCTCTTGAAATCGATCCTCAATACCCCGCCTCCGGGCAAGAAAACAGGCGCACTAAAGGCTCTGCTGCAGGAGAGGGAAGAGGGCTGGTGAGATTCTGGGATGCTTCCGGGCTGATCCCGCTGGTGTGTGATGAAGAACAGACGCGATTCTGCACGAATCTTCTGAGAATTGATCCGGTGATTGTGGTTTGGTGCCTGGCATCCGTGGAAGTTTATTCTGCGCTCTGTAGAAAGTATCGCGATGGATCTCTAACCAAGGACGACTTCCAGACGGCGAAAGTAAGGAACACGACTCTCTGGCAGAGCTACACAGAAATTACTCAATTTAGTTTGGTAAAAACTCGGTGCTATCGGTTGCTCGAAACGCATCAATTGCGTGCTGCAGACTCGTTGCACCTTGCGGCCGCCCTGGTGGCCTGCGAAGAACAGACGTCCGAAATGGAATTTGTCACGTTTGACAAGCGGCTTGGCGATGCGGCGGAGAGAGAAGGGTTCATTGTGATCGGTCCCGAACAGATGAAATGATCGGATTCTTTACCGGCAGTTAACCGTGGGAATACTAAAACGTCAAATGGAAGCCTGATGCTGATACACTCAAACGAGGAGGGTGTATGCCATTTCTGGAAATTACAATGCCGAAGCTGGACTCGATCGCCAGGCAATCTCTTGCGGAGCGTCTGAATCGTGAGTTTATCGATGCAACAGGATTTGAGGATGAAGTATTGTCCATTCGTTTTTCCGAATACGGATCGGCAGAGGCATTTGAAGGAAAAACCGAAGCTCGATTTGTAAATCTTATGCTTTACACACCGCGGTTGCGGCATGATATCAAGCGCGGAGTCGTTGCGGCGTTGACCGGCGTTTTTGCAGAGATTGCGACGCCCGTTATCTATATTTCGGAATTTCCCTACGACAACATCGGAATGGGAGGCCAGATTCTGACCGACGCCGATGAGGAGCTGGCCTCACGACCGTTTTACTACTTGCTTCCCAGATAGCCGGCTCTTCAAGCTTTCTCTGATCTTCTCCCCCGACACGGACCGGTTGTAAATCGAAGTCCCTTCTTCTGCCAGCCAGATCGCCAGACGGGATTGGAAGATCCAATCCGGCAGATCCGAAATCGTATGAACAAAGGGAGGTGCTGTATGTAGCTCGTGTGCTTCTACAATGTAGCTACCCAAATCCACGATCAGCTCGTAACGATCCAGATAGAATTTGATGATATCTGTCATGAGTCTTTCTCCATTTTCATGTCTGAGTATGGAGTGGAATCGTTTCCCTACCGTCAACAGACCGTAAATTTTGTGGAACATTTCTTCCTCCCCCCAACGTTTGAGCAAAGAGGGGAGTCAAATCGGAGAGGAGGTTCTATGCGCTTTCGTTACTATTTCCTGATTTGCATTTTGTTGATTTTCATCGGCATTCCCGGCACTGCAAAAGCCTCGGGAAGGGAAGAGATTCACGAGAACTATGATTTCAATCCGGATGGAGTGATTTCCTTATCCAACGTAAACGGGGATGTCACACTGTCCGTTTGGGGCGAGAACAAGGTGGATCTTGTTGCGATTAAGACCGGGACTGACGTCGATGCAGTCAAGATTGAGATTCAATCCAAACCGGAACGGCTCACCATCGAAACGGTCTATCCGAAGTGGAAACGGAATACCAACGTCAAAGTCGAATACATGTTAAAGGTGCCGGCGGGAGTTACTCTGGACAGGGTTGAAAACGTAAATGGAGACATCGGGGTAACGGGTGTTCAGGGAATGATGAAGGTGAGAACCGTAAACGGATCGATTGAGCTCCGCGATGCGGCCTCCTCTGTGGAGGCGGATACGGTCAATGGAAGCGTGGAGGCGACATTCCGCGCATTACTCGCGACCGCACACGTTTCTATGGAAAGCGTGAACGGCAGTTTCAAGCTATATCTGCCGGAGTTTGACGGGGCCGATTTTTCTACTGAGACACTCAATGGAAAGATCCGTACTGATTTTCCGATTCAGGTTTCGGGCGATATCGGCGGCCACCATATGAAAGGACGAATCGGATCGGGTGGTACTCAGATGCGTTTCGAAACCCTCAACGGCTCGATTTATCTTTTGAAGCTGGATTCGTTCGGCAAGTAGGGAGTCAATCACCGTTGCGTTGCGGAAACAGAAATAGGTTCCGGTTCGACACTAGTCGCGATCTGTGCCGATTTTTTGGGCGCTGCTGTCAGAATTTCTTCCGGCGCAGATTGAATGACGCGTTCGAATAGCGGGCGGACTCGCGAATAGAGTCTGACTTTGCGGGTGATCAGCTCGGCCAGCAATTCCTGAAGGGAAGTGGGGATCAAGGTGAGCTGAGGATCGCTCCACGATTGCGCTTCCTGATCCAGTTTCAAAGCAAAGACAAACAAATCATGAATTTTCCCGAGTGTCTCTTGCAGATTCCGGATCGTGTTTAGAAACCGGCCCAGGTTCCGGCGATGAATGTGGTCATAGATCTCTACGGCGTACCTGAGCTTTTTGGTCCGGATCCTCAAATCGTGTAAAAGCTCATCGTCCATTTCAGTCTCGATCGGGAAAGACCAGAAATCTTCCCGTCTTCTGCAAAGAATATCATCTGAAGAATCCGATGCGTTTCGCGATCCCTTCAACTGGGCGAGAAACTCTTCGTATTTTCCAAACTTATTGGACCGTATGCTCTTGAAAGCCGCTATCCGCAATAGCTCTTTCTGCCCGTTTAACAGATGAATCATCAATTCCGCAGACAACGGATGAATCGCATTTTCCTTGCGCAGATCCTGGATCATCGCCAGGTTGACATCGACTTCCCGAAGGCTGCCAAGGTTCTTAGTAATCCGTTTCGCCAGCCGGCTCAGTCTTGCATACCAGTCCTGCGGGACAGAGTTTTGGAAATAATCCAGCACCTCGCGTACACGTCGAGAGGCGACACGCAGATCATGCACATTCTCGGGACCCGGGTCCTGCAGAAAATGGGAACGCAGCTCCAGCATGTGCCGCAGACGTTTCCGCAGTAGGTTTGTTTCCTTGATGGATAATAGGACGGCTTCCGTCATAACGTCCTATATTCTAGAGGACGCAAGCCCCGGGCGCAAATGCCGCTCAGAGAGCTCCTTCATGCCGCGATAAAGGGAATGCGATACTTTTGTATGTCCTGATCCCGTGTAATCAAGGTAAGTTTTTCTTCTTTTGTTTGGGCGATCAGCATCCGGTCGAATGGATCCTGGTGAATTCGCGGAAGTTTTCCCACCGCCAATGCATGGCTAGCTGTGACGGGCAGCGACTGAAAGTAATTTTCGCTGAGCGCGTCCTGCAGATCGCCGGGAATTGTTAACCTTCCGAGTCCCTTCTTGATGACGATTTCCCAGATAGTAGCCGTGCTGACAAAGACAATGTTGTTATTTTCAATGATTGCATTTCGGGCATGTTCCGACAGTGAAGCATCATCGGCAAGCCACCAGAGAAGCACATGAGTGTCCAGCAAAAGGTTCATTTCGATTTCACTCCGAAAGCTTCCGCGATCTCTGCCGGAAGTTCATCAAAATCGGTAGCTATCTTTACCTTTCCTTTCCAAATCCCGGGCTTGCGAGGCTTGGGGCTGGGCACATAGCGGACCAGTTTCGCTACCGGTTTTCCCGACTTTGCAATGATGATCTCTTCTCCCGCTGCGGCACGCTCTACCAGGCGCGACAAATGCGTCTTTGCCTCATGGATGTTTGTAGTTACCATTGCTCCTCCCGTAAAACTAGACTAAGTCTAGTCAGATATCTTGTCAAGGTCTCATCACACCGAAGGTGCCTGGCGGCCGTTCGGCAAACTTGGTAGGGGCGACCCTTGTGGTCGCCCCTGAAATTTCTGTGTTTCTGATGCAGGCAAGATGCCTGCGGTCCATAATGCAGGCTGGAAGCCTGCGCTCCAATCTCAGTGGGCGGCAATCCAGTTATCGATTCTGTTTTCCAGTACGTTTAACGGAAGAGCTCCTGCGCCAAGCACCATGTCATGGAACTCGCGAATATCAAAACGATCCCCGAGCTTGGTTTTGGCTCGCTCGCGAAGTTCCAGGATCTTCAACTGTCCCACTTTGTAGGAAAGGGCCTGTGCAGGCCACACAATGTACCTGTCGGTTTCACTCTGGACTTCGACTTCATCGATCGCAGAATGGTCGTGGAAGAATTGCACCACCTGATCGCGGGACCACTTTTTATAATGAAGTCCCGTGTCTACTACGAGACGGATGGCGCGCAACATTTCGTCCTGCAAGCGGCCGTAATCATTGTACGGATCCTGATAAAAGCCGACTTCCTTTCCCAACCGTTCGGAATAAAGAGCCCAGCCTTCCACAAAAGCGCCATATCCGCCTTGCTGACGAAATGGCGGGAGTTCGGGAAGTTCCTGTTGAATTGCGATCTGCAAATGATGCCCGGGTTGGCCTTCATGATAGGCAGTGGATTCCATCGTAATCGTGCTGCGCTTTTCCGGGTCCGAAGTGTTTACCATGACATGACCGGGCCGCGAACCATCAGGGGCCGGAGGATCATACTGCGCGCCCGATGCTTCCTTTTCCCGGAATTCCTCGACTTTCATTACGACCAATGGAGCTTTTGGCAGACGTCCGAATAGTTTTGGCAATTCTTTTCCCATCTGATCAATATATTTCCGGTACAGATCCAGGATCTGTTCGCGCGAGTGGGCCTTCAGGTCCTTATTTTCCCGGACTGCCGCATAGAACGTTTTCATATCGACAAAGCCGAGCTTCTGCGCGATCTTCAACATTTCCCCTTCGATGCGGGAGACTTCGCGAAGACCTAGCTGATGGATCTCCTCCGGTGTCAGGTCGGTGGTTGTGCTGAGTCGAACGGAGCGCGCATACCGTTCCACTCCATTTGGCAGAGACCATACTCCGAATTCGGTGCGGCCTTTCGGCGCGTATTCTTTCTCCACAAAATCAGCAAATTTGTTGTAGGTTGGAATGATCTGATCCCGAATTGCGGAAATCATCGATTCTTGGAGGCGCTTTCGATCGGCTTCCGAAAAATCTTTCGGCATGTCCGAAAGAGGCTGGGCAAATGGTGATTTCTCCGGCTGCTGGCCTGCAATTCCACGCGTTTGTGTCGTCACTTTTTCCAGCAAGAACTTCGGCGGGATCAACCCTTTTTCCATTCCCGATCGCATTCGTTCAGTGATCTGATCAAACACAGTTGGCAAGGCCTTCAAACGCGCGATGTAGTCATCGTAATCCTTGACGGTTTTGAAAGAGAGCAAGGAGACAATCTGGGGGGCCTGAATATGGATGCCGCTCATTTGATTTACGGGCATCAGATAATTTTCGAATTTCTCTCCATCGATGTCGTTCCGGAGATTTCTAACCATCAATTCTTTGTTGAGAGCTTCCTGTTCGGGAAATCCGGTTGTATCGATCGCCTCAAATCGCGTCAGAAACTTGCGCGACATTTCGTAGTCTTTCTTGATTGCGGAAATAGACTCATCGGAGACCTTGTCGTTCCAGCGCTTATCTCCGATGATCGAAGCAAAGATCGGATCGTTTTGAAGTGTGTATTCCCACTGTTCACTCAGTAGATCGTTGAGCGCTTTGCGGCGAGTCTCGAGATCGGTTGCCGTTTCAGCGAATAGAGTTGTTGCCGTGATCAGCAACGCCAGAATTGCAGTTAGACGTTTGGGCATTTGTCCTCCAATCAGTAGATAAAGTGGTACACGGTGTAATACGGCCGGAGTCCACCGAAAGTTTCCAGATCGATGTACGCTGGTAGGGGCGGGGCTTGTCCCCGCCCGCATCTTAGCGGGCGACCACAAGGGTCGCCCCTACCATATTACGGGAGAATTCATTCCCGCCAAATCAGCGTTATTCCGCTGAAACGCTCCAGATTCCAATTTTGTTTTTTCGGACGGGCACCTGATCTAACCTGACTTCGTGAGAAAGCATCTACTCCTCACTAACTCATGCCGGGGTCTTCCGAATACATCCGGCAGACCCCATTCCCCTTGCTCCGCGTTTCCGCGGTGAACGTAAGGGCCGGCGCGCCGTTCCAACAGCCGGAGTGTGTCTTCTAATATATTAAATCTAATTCAATAAAATGAATGCAGTAATTCATGAAATTGTTCTGAGGGCCGGCTCCAGGGCCGTTCTTCCTCGCATGCCTGTGTGGCACGCGGATTGCTTCTGTTGAAGTTGGTCGAAAAACAATGATTCCAAACACTTTTGGAGGAGAATGCATGAAGAACCGAAAACTGATTGCGATCCTGGTTCTGGCAGCAGCATTTACTGCCGGTTCCGTGTTCGCGCAAAGTACTTTCAATACGGGCTCCATCTTCGGCAAGGCTGTAGATGATAAAGGTGGCCCGTTACCCGGAGTCACGGTTACGCTGGAGGCCGGCGGAATGTCGCCGCGAACCGCAACAACCGGACCCGGAGGCTCGTACCGATTTGCAGGTCTCGTTTCCGGAACGTATTCCGTCACATTCACACTGGCCGGATTCACTGAAATCCGCCAGGAGGATGTACAGGTGGGCGCCGGAAGCAATTTGCAGCTGGATGTCTCCATGAGACAGACCAAAGAAGAAGTTGTGGTGGTCTCAGGTGAGCCGCCGGTTGTGGATACAAAGAAAACCAATACATCTTCCAACTACTCGCAAGAGTATTTGCAGAACGTTCCCTCGGGCCGCGATCCATGGGTCATTCTGGATCAGACTCCTGGAATCGATGTAGACCGTGTTAACGTAGGCGGAAGCCAGTCCGGGCAGCAGTCGATTTACACTGCCCGCGGCGGTTCGTTTACACAGAACGGCTGGTCGTATGATGGCGTGGATATCACCGATCCGGCAGCTGCCGGGGCGACACCAACGTATTATGATTTCGATTCATTCCAGGAAATTCAGGTCACTACAGGCGGACAGGATCCTGCCGTTGCGACTGGTGGAGTTGTCATCAACTTCATCACCAAGCGCGGCGGAAATACCTGGTCCGGCCAGGCTTCAGGCTATTTTGATAACGATAGCCTGCAAGGGAACAACATTGACTCTGAACTGCTGGCTCAGCATTTCGCGATTCCGAATGCGGTGGATCAGATCTATGAATACGGTGGCGATCTCGGCGGACCGATCGTAAAAGATCGTGCGTGGGTCTGGGGCGCATATCGCAAACAGGACATCCAGACGCATACTGCAGGAGTCGTCCTGCATGATCAGGGGAATCCGACCTTCAACGGGACCATTGCAGGATTTGCTCCGCAGCACATCATTCTGGAAGATGTGAACGTGAAAGCAAATGTTGCCTACAACAGCGCCAATGAAGGTAGTTTCCAGTTCCTATATGGCAACAAGGATTTCGATGGTCGCTTTGCTTTTGCGCCGAATCAGCAGGCTGCGGAGACCCTATTCATCCAGCATGGACCCACAAAGATGTATAAGGCGTCACATTCCTGGATTCCAAACGCGAATCTCTTCCTGGATGTGAAATTCGCCTACATCGATGGTGCTTTCAACCTGGATCCAGTAGCGGGTGTCGGGTCTGACGCGCAGCCAGTTCTCCGCCTGGGCAATGCACGATTTCTTTTTCCAAAACGGTCTCGGCTTCTACCACACGCTCAGACCACAGTACAACATCTCGGAAGACACCAACTATTTTGTACAGAACAAATGGGGCGGTGATCATGAATTCAAGTTCGGGTTCGCCTACAAGAACGCATCCGTTACAACTAGCTCTCAGTACGGCGGCGATGTGATTCTGTACGATCTCGTCAATGGTCGTCTGCCGGACAATTCTACTGCCGGTTTTGGGCTCGCCAAACTTCGTTATCTGGTCAATGCGTTGTTTGATATCAACACTATCGGCTTCTACGCAGGGGACACCTGGCGAATGAACAAGCTGACGTTCAATCTGGGCCTGCGTTTCGATCATTCGGACACGCAGGCGAAAGCTTCCTCTGCGCCGGCAAATGCAGTTGCTCCCGACCTGGTACCGGCACTGAGTTTCCCTGGTCAGGAAGGTCCTTCGTTCAATAATGTCTCGCCTCGACTCGGAGTCACCTATGACGTCCAGGGTGACGGTAAGACTGTTCTGCGTGGCAACTATGCGCGGTTCTATGACAGCGTTGGACCGTTCCCAGCCAATTTCATTAATCCGCTTGGATTACGAGCTGACTACACCGGTCTTTACGTTTTCTATTATGATGCCAACGGCGACGGTACAGTCACGCGCGATGAACTGCTGGATTCCGTTTACGGAATTTACGGCACCATCGGCGGATTCAGCCTGGCCGGTCCGGAGCAGACTCTGGCAAACAACCTGGCAACCCGGGTGATCGATCCTGATTTCAACAGCGAAAACACCACGGAGTTCATCATCGGCGCGGAACGTCAGATTGGTGAAAGCATGTCGATCGGCGGCAACTACGTCTATCGTAAGTACAACAACCTCCAGGATACCTACAGACCGGGAATTACAGCCGCGAATTTCACGTGCGCTCCGACGACTGTGACCAACCCGATATCCGGAGAGTCGTTTACGACAAATCTGTGTGACCTTCCCAGCGTTATCGATGCATTTACTTTGCTGAATACGGAAAATCGGAACCGCACTTACAGCGGATTCGAATTCGTGTTCAACAAGAGAATGTCCAACGATTGGATGCTGCGCGCGAACGTCGAATTCAAAGATCAGAAGATCCACTTCGAAGACGATGGTCTGACGTTCGGCGGCTCCTTTCAGGATCCAACAAACATTGGCTTTACGAACGATACCTGGTGGGCGGAACAGTCGACCGGTAGCGGCGCCGGCGGAGTGTTCACCGGTTCGCGCTGGAGTTTCAAACTCAGCACGGCATATCAGTTCCCCTGGGATTTGACAGTTGGGGGTTATCTGAAGGTGATTGACGGAAACGTTGTTCCCATCATTCAGCGGTTAACCTTCCAGAACTACACCAATGGCGCGTTCAACCTGTTGCTCCAACCGTTTGATGGGGAAAGACTCGAGACGTTGAAGTACATGGATATTCGAATCGACAAAGGATTCGCAATGGGCAACGCCGGAAAGCTTTCCATTTCTGCGGACATCTTCAACGCGTTTAACGATAACACCGCGTTGCGAATTGAAAGACGTGCCAACCTCTTCCAGTTCCGCGAAGCGCAGGAAGTTATCAGCCCGCGTATCGTCCGTTTTGGTCTACGGTATCAATTCTAGTTCACACCCTCATGCCTCCGGGATTCTGTACAATCCCGGAGGCATTTTCTCATCAACTTCAATCCGTTTTGCGGTCTTTACGGTCTTTGCGGTTTATTCCTCCGCTGGAACTGAAGCAGGAATAGTGCTATTCTGTCAGAGCAAGAGACGGGTGGGACAGACCCGATAACATTCTGCTACCCCAGTTGTCACCAGCAAAATGCTCCTGCTGTTGCAAAAGTTTCAACCTAATTTGTAAGTCCAATAGTCTCGTGGCTCTGCCTAACAGAGAAGAGAGGGGCGAATGCGTTTGTTGTTTTATATTCCTGACAACCGGATCACGAAGAACTACATGCCGGTTCTTTGGCCGTGGCTGCTCAAAGCCTTAACGCCGGAACCGCACGAGATCAAGATCGTAGATGGAAACGCTGACAAGCTTTCTCCCTCCGAGGTCGCCGACTTAGTTAAGAAGGAAAAGATCGATCTAGTTGGAATCGGTGCAATGACAAGGACCGTCCGGACCGCCTATGACACCGCGGACGCAATCCGGCAGATTGGTATTCCGGTTGTGATGGGTGGGCCTCATGTCGGCAGTGACAGCAATTTCCTGAGACCTGATCCTGACGAAATCATTAAAGAAGCGCAGCAGCATTGCGATAGTGTTGTCGTTGGTGAGGCGGATGAAATCTGGCCGCAGTTGTTGATGGATTTTGAAGGCGGCCGGCTTCTTCCCTGTTATCGAGCTATTTCCAAGCCTGACCTGAAAAACTATCCACGAATTCCCTGGGAAGAAGCCAATCTGAAGCAGTTTACCGTGATCCCGGGAGTAATGAAATCGCTTGTCCGGCTCAGCGGCTTTAACGAATTTGATTTTAATTTGACGCCGATGGAAACAGGCCGCGGATGTCCCTACGGCTGTGACTTTTGCACTGTCACGAATTTTTTTGGAGACAAGGTGCGAATCCGGACCGTAGAGAGTGTTGTTGAGGAGATCCTCCTTCTCAAGAAGCTCAAACGTACGTTCATTTTTTTCGTAGATGATAACTTCGCTATTTATGACAAGTTCGGACATGTGGATCCGGAGTACAAGAATCGGTCCCGTCGGCTGATGCAGGCGATGATTGATGCAAAAGCAACGGTCCCCTGGGCGGCGCAGATTTCATCCAATCTACTCGATCCGGAGACGGCCGAAGGGAAGGAGATGGTCGATCTCATGCGTGGTTCGGGTTGCATCGGTGTGTACATCGGGCTCGAGTCCGTGCTTCCAGCTTCACTGAAAGAAGTTTCCAAATCCTTCAACAAACCGGCCACATACGAGCGCACCTTGAAATACCTGGATGGATCAGGAATTTATCCTGTCACCGGGTTTATCTATGGTATGGATTCCGATGCGAAAGGGGTCGCTCAAAAAACATGGGATGTGGTCCGTCACTGGCCCCCTTCCGCGATTCCTGTGTTCTCACCTTTGACTCCATTGCCGGGCACTCCACAGTTTGCAAAATTCCGCCAGGAAGGACGTCTCCGGGAAAATCACTGGATGGACTACAGACCGTATTCTGCGGCGTACGTGCCAAAACAAATGACCGGGGATGAACTGAATCAGGAAATTCGCTCTGGGTGGGGAATGGCCTATAGCCCGGAAGCGGTTTATGACCGGATGCTCAAAACAAGGAATCGTCCGTTTTTTGAACGGTTGATTATTTTTGTCGCCAACCTCTGTTTTCGCGGCGTGTTTTTTCCACAAATGGATTGGAAATCGTGGGTCAAATTATTCTGGGAAAATCGCCGCTCGTTTTACGAAATTTTCTTCAGGAGCCGTCGCTGGACCAAACGGGAACACCTGCTCCCACTTCCCAAGCCGGCTGTGGAGTTGCGGGCCTCCGTGCCTGCAGGAAGCGTTGAAAACGTAGTCTAGTAGTCGGTTTGTAGTAGCGACTTCAGTCGCTATCTTCATCGTAGCGAATGAATTCGCTACTACAAACTCCGCAGCGAATTCGCCACTACGAACCTATGACGGCGCTCCCGTTATTGGCTTGAAAACCTGTGGACGTGGCGTCCGGCGTTCTTCCAGCGCCAGTTGGTATAGAGCTTCCTGTGCGCGTACGGGCTCTTCATTTTTCCTTCTTTTCTTAAAACGGTAGGAACCGTCCGGCTGCAGCACACGGGATTTTACGTTGTCCGTAAATAGAAGGTCAAACGTTGTTCGGATTTTCTTTCTTCCTTCTTCGGAAGTGACGGGGAAAAGAAGTTCCACCCTGCGGTCCAGATTTCGCGGCATCCAATCTGCACTGGCGCAATAGTACTCTTCATCGCCGCCGTTGGAAAAATAAAAGAGCCGGCTGTGTTCTAGAAAGCGATCTACGATGCTGGTTACCTGAATCGTTTCGCTGACTCCCTTTACTCCGGGACGCAAGCAGCAGATTCCACGCACAACGAGTTTGATGATCACACCCGCCTGGCATGCATCGTAGAGATTCCGGATCATTTCGGAATCCACGAGTGAATTGATTTTTGCGTGGATGAGCGCGGGCTGACCGGATCGTGCCCGGAGTGTTTCTCTGTGAATCAAATGAAGAAAACGCTCGCGCAATCCGAGCGGAGCCATCGTGAGTTTCTTAAACTCAGGCGGATCGCTGTAACCCGTAATTGTATTGAAGAAACCGGAAGCATCAGTCCCGATGTCTTCCTCGCACGTCATCAACCCGATATCTGTGTAAAGCCGGGCTGTGCGATCGTTGTAGTTTCCTGTTGCAAGATGGACGTAACGGCGGATCCCTGTTTTTTCTCTTCGCACAATGAGCAGGATTTTGGCATGAGTCTTCAATCCTCTCAGCCCATAGATGACGTGCGCGCCGGCTTCTTCCAATTTCTTGGCCCATTCGATGTTGCGTCCCTCATCGAACCGCGCCATCAGTTCTACAAGAACCGCCACCTGTTTTCCCGCATCGGCCGCGCGCGCGAGCGCTGCAATAATGGGTGAATCTCCGCTGGTCCGGTAAAGCGTTTGTTTGATCGCAAGCACATCGGGATCTTTTGCCGCCTCGGCGACCAGACGGACGACCGGTTCAAAGGATTCGTAGGGATGATGGAGCACAATATCCCGTTCTCGGATCACGGACCAGATGTCCTCCGGTTTCTCCAGTTCTACCGCGATTTGCGGCGGATATGGATTAAATCGTAAACGGTCAAAATCCGGAAGGTCCGCCAGCGTCATAAAAAACCGAAGATCAATAAAGGAAGGAACCTGATACACATCCTCACTCCGGACGACGAGCTGATCTAGAAAAGTTTTTAAGAACTCTTTGCCAACCGACTTCTCCACTTCAAACCGCACATATGGATTGGTGCGGCGTTTTCGCAATTCATCTTCCAGCACCTCGAGCAGGTCCGCGGACCCTTCATCATCCAATTCCAATTCCGCATCGCGTGTGACCCGGAAGACACCGGTTTCCAGAATCTTTTGGCCTGCAAACAGACCCGGTAGAAAATGACGGATGATTTCTTCCAGCAACACAAATTCGGTCTTGCTTTCAGGAATTCGCCAGAGACGTGAAAGCACCGAAGGGATCGGCACAAGCGCTAACCGCGTTTTGTCGGTACCCGGTTCGGATTCCAGAATCACTCCCAGATTGAGACTGAGATTCAAAAGCACAGGAAACGGATGGCTGGGATCGACGGCCATTGGAGTCAGAACGGGAAAGATTTCATCCGCAAATCGTTCTTCCAGCCAGTTGAGCTGTTCTTCTGAAAGAGAGTCAATCGCGCGCAGAATGATTCCCTGTTCCGCAGCCTGAGGCAGTAAATGCTGTTCAATTTCTTCGTACAGCTGCGAAGTCATTTGATGCACACGCGCCGAGACGACGGCAAGGATTTCAGAGGGCGGTTTTCCTGTCGGACACTGAATCTCGTTTCCATCTGCGATCGCCTGTTTGAGCGAGGCGATGCGCACCATAAAAAACTCGTCGAGGTTGGAAGCAACAATCGCCGCAAATCGAAAACGTTCCAGCAACGGATTTGTACTGTCGATTGCCTCTTCCAGTACACGATGATTGAACTCACACCAGCTTAATTCGCGGTTGAAAAACAATTCCGGATTCTCAGTTTTTTCTTTCATGAGATTCAGATTTTAACCGCAAAGACCGCAAAGTGCGCAAAGGTAATTATTTTCTCCTTTTTGTGGTCTTCGCGATCTTTGCGGTTCAACCTCATTCAATCTTGTCTACCTGGCGCAGGAGAATCGGTTTGCCATAAATCGATTGGAAGAGATCGGCCTTTCGTTCCATCGAAAGTGTTTCGATTGTGAGATCCCCTTCTGCTTCCGCTTCGAGAATGAAGCGGGCGGTGTCGTCATCCTGGCTCAGTTTCAGTTTGCGGACCTTTTTGCTGTAATCGACATCCAGCGCATCTGCAATCCGCAAGATCGCGGCTAGTTTGCTGACAGTGACTCGTGAATCTCGGTCCAGCGATGTATACGGAATGTGTGAGGAAGTGGGTGGCGATTTGCGATGGTATCTTGCAATATTTGCGATGATATTCAATTCCCGTTGAGAGAGTCCAAACAATTCTGACGAGGAAATAATGTAGTACGTGTGTTTGTGATGCGCCCGGTCGCTGATAAACGTTCCCACGTCATGAAGGAGGGCTGCTACTTCGAGAAAGAGACGATCTCGGCGATCCAGACCATGATCTTTTTGCATCTGGTCGAACAGGGAAAGCGCGAGGATGCTCACCTGTTCGATATGATTTCCATTGGAATGATATTTTCGAGCGAGGGCGCGAGCGGAAGTGACGATTTGGCGTTCGAAGGGTTCCAGCCCGGTGCCCAATTCGCGCCGAACCATATCCAGCAGAATTCCGGCGCGAATGGAAGCGCTCAGCACATGGATTCGTTCTGCTTTGCTTCGTTCCGCAAGATTGCGATACGCCAGCAGCGCAGGCACCAGAGTTTCCGCCTGCGGATACGAAATATTGTAACGTCGGACCAGCTCGTCCGTATCGTATTTCACGATTTCCGTACAAAACTTCGTGAAATCCTTCTTCCCGATGATTCGGTATTGATTCTCCTGATCCGACGCTTGCAGGATTTGTCTGGCAGCGAATCGGATGTCGCCTCCCAATGCAATGATCTCCTGTACCTGATCGAATGGAATATTGTTTGCGACGCCGTCCATCACATTCTTAATCTGACGGTCCAGAATGCGAATCCGGTTCTTGAGATCTCCTTTCACGCCAAGCAGCGATTGACGCAGACGTACCGCTCCCAGAGCGAAAGTGCCGGAGTGAACGAGCTCCCCCGCCTTTAAGTAGGAGATGTCAGTACTGCCTCCGCCGATTTCCACAATCAAGGCGTCTTGAGTTTGCAGATCCAGGACTCCGCGAATCGCATCGTGGATGGCCAGATACATCAGCCGATTTTCTTCTGATCCGTCAATCACCTCAATCTCAATTCCGGAGCGCATGTAAGCGCGATCCAGGAATGTATCCGAGTTGCGGGCTTCACGGACAGCACTGGTTGCAACGGCGCGATATTTAGCCACGCCGTAGGTTTTCATCATGTTCTGAAAATCGATCAGAGCCTGGCAGGCGCTCTGGATGGTCTCTTCACTTAACTGACCGCTTGTAAAAGCGTCCTTGCCAAGCGAGATTCCTTTGCTGAGTCCTTCCACGGTCCGGAACGATCCGTCAGGATGGATCTCGGAAATGTCCATCCGAATGGGAGCTCGATCCCACATCGATGGCGGAAACAAGAAGGGGTGCTGCGGTTTGTTCAGGCATATCGTTTGTAGTAGCGACTTCAGTCGCTACTCTCCAGCGAATGAATTCGCTACTACCAACGGGTTCTAACCGGCGCTCGCTCTCACACTCGCCGCAGCTGCAACCTGGCCGGATTCCTTATCCACCCTGAATTCAAGTTGTTTGATACGGAGAAACTTTTGCAGTAATCCCGACTTTTGGGCGGCCGCTCGCAACGGAAT